>CAVXOG010000025.1:0-91833 GCA_963763395.1 Candidatus Acidiferrales bacterium
GAGCCTTATGCCGGAGTGTTGCTGAAGCGGCACTTGCACGATCTCGGGAAGTTGCTCTTCGCGTTCAACATGTTGTGGGCGTATTTTGATTTTTCGCAGTTGCTGATCATCTGGTCCGGAAACCAGCCGGAAGAAATCAGTTTCTACCGGACACGGCTCAACGGCGGCTGGGGAATTGTCGCAGTGATCGTGCTGGTCTTCCATTTCGCACTGCCGTTCTTGCTGCTGTTATCTCAGGACGTGAAGCGGAATGCACGATTGGTTTCAAAGATTGCCCTGTGGATGATTTTAATGCGACTCATCGACCTTTTCTGGATGACGCGGCCGGAATTCACTGCGCGGGCATTGCCGACTTGGCTGGATATTGTTGTTCCGGTAGCCCTGATCGGATTGTGGGTCGGTTTTTTTGCCATGAACCTCCAGCAGCGGCCCTTGCTGCCGCTGGGAGATCCGAATCTTGCGGAGGCCCTTGCCCACGATGAGCACTGAGCACCACAAACACGCCACTGAAGCAGGGCACGCCCCACAACATGAAGACGTGTCGTTTGAGGCGCGGGACGTTCGTGCCACGCCGATTTTGAAATTCCTCGTCTATTTGGGCGTCGCTATTGTGCTGTCTTATTTCCTGACTTTGGGAGTTTATCGAAATCTGACGCGTCACTGGAAAGCCGAGTACACTTCACCGCCGCCATCGCGCGGGGAGACGGGCCCCACGCTGCCGCCCGAGCCGCGACTGCAGGGCATGCCTGGACATTTCAGCGATCCGCAATTCGATTGGCGAGAACTGTTCGAAGGAAGATACTGCGGCCAACAATAAGTTGGGTTGGGTGGATGAGAAGAGCGGGATCGCCCAGATCCCTGTTGCCGACGCAATGAAATTGATTGTCGAAAAAGGTTTTCCCGCTCTGCCCACGGCAGCGGCGGAGAAGAAGTAGGAGAAATGAACGCACTACGTTATCTAGCGGGAGTGATGGTACTGCTGTCGGGCCTAACGGGCAGCAGGGCGCAGATGATTCCTGACAATGTGGGCCAATCCTCTAACGGTTTGCCACCGGCATTGGTCAATGTCGGATTTGATCCACAGCTCAATACTCAGATTCCGCTCGATGCCTCCTTCGTCGACGAATTTGGCAAGAGGGTTACGCTCCGTGATTATTTCGGAAAGAAGCCGGTCGTTCTTGCATTTGTCTATTTCACCTGCCCCATGCTATGCAATCAGGTGGAACAAACGCTGGTGGGCACGTTGAAGATGATTTCCTTCAACCCCGGAACGGAATACGAAGTTGTCTTTATCAGCTTCGACTCGACGGACTCGCCGGAGGCAGCATTAAAGAAGAAGCATGAGGCAATGTCCCGGTTTGCGCGGCCCGCCACAGAGCCCGGCTGGCATTTCCTGACCGGATCGAAAGAATCCATCGACTTGGTCACCAAAGCTGCCGATTTTCGGTTCAGCTACAACCCGACGACGAAACTTTTTGGCCACGCCAGCGGAATCCTTCTGCTCACGCCCGACGGACGCATCTCACGCTACTTTTTCGGCGTGGACTATCCGTCCAGCAACGTCCGCCTGGGATTGGTGGACGCCTCAGCGGGGAAGATCGGTAACCCAATCGATCACATTCTTCTTTTTTGTTACCAGTACGATCCAACCAAGGCACGTTACAGCGCAACAATTCTCTCGGTGCTGCGCATGGGCGGTGTGGTTACCCTCCTCTGTATGGCCATCGGTTTCGTGATTTTCCGCCGCCGCGATCATCGCGCGAGTAGCCACGAAGGTTCCGGGCCGGGTTTGCCGACGCAAGGAGCACACTAGAGCCGTGCAGCTACCGCTTCCATTCTTTCCAGAGCAGGCCTCGAATTTCGCGGGGAATGTGGATACCCTCTTCGCCTTTATCCTGTTTACCGCATTGTTTTTCAGCGTCATGGTGACTTTTCTGACTATTCTTGCGGCCTTCGCGTACAGGCGGAATCGGCCGGGCGAGATCGGCGAGGTGATCCACGGGAATAACGCCTTGGAAATCGGCTGGACAGTGATTCCTCTGGTACTCGCAATTGGAATGTTTGCCTGGGGCGCGGTCATTTATGTGAATTATCGCACCCCACCGAAGGACACGTTGGATATCTACGTGATCGGCAAGCAGTGGATGTGGAAGTTGCAGCAACCCAATGGGCGCAAGGAAATCAATGAGCTGCACGTTCCCGTGAATCGAAACATTAAGCTGATTATGGGAAGTGAAGATGTGATCCACGATTTTTTTGTGCCGGCTTTCCGCGTAAAGATGGACGTGGTGCCGGGCCGCTACAACACTATGTGGTTCCGGCCGACCAAGGTCGGGAAATATCACTTCTTTTGCTCGCAATATTGCGGCACCAACCACGCGATTATGGGTGGATGGGTAACTGTCATGGATCCGGCGGAATATGCGACATGGCTTTCTGGCGAGGTAGGTGACGTGAACCCCGTATCGGCGGGTGAACGATTGTTCACCCAATTAGCCTGCAACACTTGTCACCTCGCTAACGGCACCGGACGCGCTCCTTCTTTGAACGGATTGTATGGCGCAAAAGTTCTTCTTGCCGATGGATCGGCAGTGACGGCGGATGAGGCTTACATCCGCGAGTCGATCGTGGAGCCAAAAAGTAAAATTGTTGCCGGGTATCAGCCAGTAATGCCCACATTTCAGGGTTTGGTGACCGAGGAACAGATCCTGAACCTTACGGCCTACATAAGGTCCTTGCAGTCGCAGCCCGTGCCCGCGAAGGGCGCTGGAATCGCGCCGGCAACAGCGGGGAAGAAATAGTCATGAGCACCACATCGATTGCGGCAAAGCCAACCATGCCGAAGAAGCATTATCTGAATGCGACCTATGGGATACGCTCTTGGCTTCTCACCACGGACCACAAGCGCATCGGGCTGCTCTACCTTGCTTCGGTCACCTTTTTCTTTTTCCTCGGCGGCTTCTTCGCCATGCTGATCCGCATGCACCTGCTCTCGCCGAACGGGTACCTGCTTTCCGCGGATACCTACAACCGAATGTTCACGATGCACGGTGTGGCGATGATCTTTTTTTTCCTGATACCCTCCATTCCTGCGGTGCTCGGCAATTTCCTGATTCCTCTAATGATTGGCGCCAAGGATCTGGCCTTTCCCAAAATAAACCTGCTTAGCTGGTATGTTTACGTGGTTGGGGCTGCCTTCACGCTTTATTCCATGGTGGCCGGTGGCCTCGACACAGGATGGACTTTCTACACCCCGTTGAGCACTGTGTATTCGAATTCCGCTGTAGCTCCCGCGGTCATCGGCATTTTCATCACGGGGTTCTCCTCGATTCTCACCGGTCTGAATTTTCTAGTAACGATCCACACTATGCGCGCTCCGGGGATGACTTGGTTTCGTCTTGCCGATGTTTGTCTGGACGCACTACGCCACCGCGGTGGTCATGATCCTGGGAACTCCGGTCGTTGCCATCACCCTGGCACTCGCCGGCATGGAACGCCTCTTCGGCTTGGGCTTCTTCAATCCGGCCATGGGTGGCGACCCCATTCTCTTCCAACATCTCTTCTGGTTCTATTCGCACCCAGCCGTTTACATCATGATTCTTCCGGCCATGGGCGTCATCAGCGAATTGATTCCCACATTCGCGCGCAAGCAACTATTCGGCTATCATTTCGTCGCCGCCGCCAGTCTGGCCATCGCTGTGATTGGTTTTTTGGTCTGGACGCACCACATGTTCCTCACGGGACAGTCCACCTACGCCGCGCTGGCATTCTCATTCCTCACCTTTCTTGTGGCGATTCCGTCAGCGATAAAAACGTTCAACTGGGTAGCCACGCTCTACGGCGGATCGATCTCTTTTGACACGCCGATGCTGTATGCCTTCGGTTTCATTGGCCTGTTTCTCATTGGCGGGTTGACCGGATTGTTCCTAGGCTGCCTTGGAACGGACATCCATATCCACGACACCTACTTCGTCGTAGCGCATTTCCACTACATCATGGTGGGTGGCGCGATTATGGGTTACCTAGGTGGATTGCATTTCTGGTGGCCGAAGATCACCGGCCGCATGTACCCCGAGTGGTTGGCGCGAATAGCGGCATTGGTTCTTTTTGTGGGCTTCAATCTCACCTTTTTCCCGCAATTCCTGCTTGGCTATCTGGGTATGCCGCGGCGTTATCACGTCTACCCGCCGGAATTTCAGGTTTACAACGTGATGTCCACTGCGGGTGCTTCGATTCTGGCGATCGGTTACCTGATGCCGATGATTTACCTTACATGGGCTGCCTTCTACGGCAAGGTGGCGGGCGACAATCCGTGGCCGGCGACGGGTTTGGAGTGGAAAACACAATCTCCCCCACCAACAGAGAATTTTGAAGAGACACCAGTGGTGACTTGGGAGCCATATGACTTTCATAATCGACCGGATCTTGGTCTGGAAGTAGCCGGAAATCCGTCGGTTGCTGCCGGCCCACGGAGACGATTGAAAGAGCACCAACACCAGGCTTCGACCTGGTGACAGGCGCGTCGTCTGCGCCTGTAACTAACGGACAGAGGAGTGCGGAGTGCATCGCACCGGAGAACTGTACGGACAATTTAAGACTCTCGAGCAGCAGAAGGACAGTGCCTCGCTCGGGATGTGGATCTTCCTGATCACGGAAGTGATGTTTTTCGGCGGCATCATGCTCGCCTACACCGTCAACCGCCACACCTATTTCGCTGCCTTCGCCATGGGCAGCAACACCCTCGATCTGAAACTTGGAGGTTTCAATACGGTTGTGCTGCTCGCCAGTAGTTTCACTATGGCTATGGCAGTGTGGTCCGCACAGGTTGGCAAAAAGCAGCTTATTTCAATATTTCTGTTGCTCACCATCGTCCTCGGCTTCATCTTTTTTGGGGTGAAATATATCGAGTACAGCCAGAAGTTTCATCACCATTTGATTCCCGGAAGAAGTTTCGATATCACCTATTGCGTCAATAACCCCGCCAAGTGCGAGGACGTGAAACCTGAGGAATTAGACGTGGAGCGTGAGGAACTTGCCAAGGCATTCCAGGTGGACCCCGATCTGAACTCCCATGCGCAACTGTATTATTCTGCTTACTTCGGAATGACGGGTTTACACGCGCTGCACATGGTCATTGGGGCAGGGTTGCTTCTCTGGCTCTTGAAGTTGTCGCTCGCGGGCCGCTTCACGCCCCAATACAACACTCCGGTGGACATGGTTGGGTTGTACTGGCACTTTGTCGACATTGTCTGGATTTATTTGTTTCCCTTGTTATATCTGATCGACCGGCATAAGTAGGGAGTGAAGAACGTGTCTGAACATCAACACACCGAACATATTGTCAAACCGGGCACCTACCTGGCAATCATAACCACATTGCTGACACTGACAGGTATCACTGTTTACGCGGCCTACGTCAACCTCGGCAAATTCAACATCGTCGTGGCCCTGGCCATCGCCACTGCGAAGGCTACGCTCGTCGTGCTCTTTTTTATGCATGCAAAATACAGCCCGCGGCGCACCCAGTTGGTGATTGTCGCAGGCATCTTTTGGTTGGCGCTTCTTCTCTTCATGACTCTTAGCGACTACGTTTCGCGTATTGATTATCGCGGGGTGACGCTCGCCGTTCACGCAGGTTACGATTCAGGGAAACCTTCGATCGTCTTAGATCTTGCCGGTCAATGGAAGCGACAGCCGATATTGGCTCGGCACCGATTTCAGGGGCGAAGCTTGCTCCAAGTTTTTTGCCTTACTTAGCGAATTTTTCGGATTCACACCGCTCGAGATCTCTCTTCCTCGCGTAGCGTTGTGCCATCCAGATGCCCAGACGTCATAAATCCTACGGGAGGAACCAAGAGTACGAGCACTGCTTTGTTGATGGCCCGTTGTCCCTCCTTGGAGGTGGCCTGCGCCGAGCCGTAGCACATAGCACAACCTTGGCAAAAAGCAGGGGCGGTCCACGCGACAAGGACTAGGGTCAGAATGGCCAGTCTGAGTTTCATCGCACTCCCAAGGAAAGTATTCGAAAGGCATCCGGAAAAAAGAAGATCGTCATCAAGATCAAGCAACCAATTACCGAACACATGGTCAACCATTTCATGAGGGAAATCTTCATATTTCAAATGCATAAAAAAGCCGATGATAAGCGCTGCCTTGATGAGTGATAGTCCCATCAATATGGTTAGCATGCGCTTGGGCTCCATATTCTGATAGGTCAGATAGACTTCGAGCGCTGTCATCACCAGTAAGCCACCCCAAACCCAGAAAAATAGCGCCTTCTTGTGGTGGCGATGCTGTTGAGCAACGCGTTCTTCAATGGCCAACTGGGTTGCGTCCATAGCTTTCGGCCTCCTAAAAAATCTTGGCAGACATCAAATAGACCAGAGGAAAGATGAACATCCACACCAGGTCTACAAAGTGCCAGTACAATCCGGCAACTTCCACGTCCGCCGAATCGTAAACCTTCGGCTTCAGCCACAGAATAATTGAGCACACAATCGCCGCAACGAGTAGCACGTGGACTCCGTAGTGAAACGGACTGTACGCTGGCGTCGCAAGCCAGGCCACCAGCCAGCAGACCAGCAAGATGGGGATGAATTTGCGCCGCAAGGCAACTACGCCCAGGTAGATTACGCCGAGTGTGACATGCAGCATGTGCATTCCGGTCAATCCGAAGAATGTCGCGGGGAACTGAGGCACGTTTTTGGCCACGTCGGCAAACTCACCGGCGGCCTTGTGGCCCGGGAAGACAGAAAACACAGGAAGGGTTAAGCCTTCGGCGATCAGATTGTTCCACTCCCGCGCATGAAGAATCATGAAGCCTGTTCCGCACGCCATCGTGGCCAGCAAAAACAATCGCTGCAGCTTCGCATTGCCCTCTACGGCAGCCCTAACCGCCAGCACCATCGTCAAGGAACTGGTGAGGAGAAATGCGGTCATGATCGTAGCGTTGACGATGCTCTCGGAATGGAATGGCGTGGGCCAATCTGGCGTCGAAATGCGGCCGTAGCTGTAGGCGTAAAGCAGGGCACCAAAGGTTAGCGAGTCGGAGAGCAGAAAAAGCCACATCCCAATCTTTTTGGAGTAAGTTCCAAAGAGAGACGGTTCATAAACCGAAGTGACGTCTGGTGCTAGCGCTGATTCAGCCATGCTCTCGGCCTCCTGCTCAGGTGCGAAGTGTGAAAACTGACAAACGCCATTCAGTGTGCGAACTCTAGCAAACACAAAATGTAAACCCACAACAGAGCCATGAAATGCCAATACCAGGCGGTCACATCGACGACAATGTTCCGCGCTCCCGCCGGCCGGTGTAACAGCGCCGCTCCAGCCGCAACAAATAGCGCAAGTATTCCGCCCATCAAATGAATGGCATGCGCTCCAGTCAGCAAATATATGAAGGAGCTGCTAGCGGTGGTGGAGACGTAGAAACCGCTCGCGGCGAGTTCCCGCCAAGCCCGCCACTGACCAATGAGGAAACAGATCCCAAGGAGCACAGTCGAAACCAACCACGGTGTTGACAGCTCGTCTTTGAAAGAGACCCCGTGGAGAGAGGCGGAGGGCGGAACTGCGGCCTCACGCTTCATATGACGCCGCGCCAACTCCATGCTTGCGGTACTGAGAAGCAGTACGCAAGTGTTCAACAACAGCAGCTTCGGGAGTTTAACAGGAATCCAGTCGCGAACCAGTTGATTGGTATGCGGATCTAGCGTGGGCAATCCCTGGCGCACAACGTACGCGCTGGTGAAGGAGACAAAAAGCATGAGTACCGGCGTCAATGCCACGAAAAGGCCAAGACGCGCACGGCGGAGGCGCGTGCGGTAATCTGGCGAACCAGGTCCGGAGCGACCGTCATCGCCACGGCGGATTGGTGGCACGATACCATGATCGTCCAGGGCAATACTGGGTGTGTTCAACTGAAGCTGTTGGACTGAAGCTCGCCATGCGCCCGCCTAGTGTGTTGCCAGGATTTCAGGATCGGTCTGCATTACATAGTCGCGAGGTGCACCAGGCACGCTGTATTCGTAAGGGCCGTTATGGACTACGGGAATGTGCCCGCCAAAATTGTCATGAGGAGGAGGGGTTGCAGTAGTCCACTCAAGTGTGGTCGCCTCCCAAGGGTTGTCGCTGGCTTTCGCGCCGTACTTGAGGCTCCAGAAGAGATTCACGAGAAAGCTGAACTGGCCCGCTATGGTGACGAACGCCGCGTAGGTGATGAACTTTTGAAGAGGAATCAGCCCATGTAGATAAGCGACTTCGGTGAGCTGTGAATAGCGCCGTGGATGACCGGCCATCCCCAGATAGTGCATCGGCATGAAGATCGCATATGTGCCGATAAAACTGAACCAGAAGTGCCAGCGTGCCAATCTTTCGTTCATCATCCGCCCAAACATTTTCGGGAACCAGTAATAGGTCGCGCCGAATATTCCAAAGATCGACGCGACTCCCATGATCAGGTGAAAATGACCAGGCACGAAATAGGTGTCGTGTAATTGAATATCCAGAACGGGCTGAGCCAGGAACGGGCCGCTTATTCCGCCGGAAACGAACAGTGAAACAAATCCGATGGCAAATAACATGGGGGATGAAAAGCGGATGCGCGCCCGCAGCAGCGTTCCCAACCAGTTAAAAGTCTTGATCGCCGACGGCACTCCAATAGCCATGGTCAGAACGGAGAAGGCAAAAGCAGAATAAGGGCTCATGCCGCTCATGAACATGTGATGGCCCCACACCATGAAACCCAGGAAACCGATGGACATCATTGCATACACCATTGCTTTATAGCCAAAAATCGGCTTGCGCGAAAACACGGAAAGCAATTGCGAGGCAAGGCCCATGGCAGGGAGAATCGCGATATATACTTCCGGGTGGCCAAAAAACCAGAATAGATGTTGCCACAAGAGTGGCGAACCTCCCTTGTGACCCGTGAGCTGACCATTAACGGTAACTAACGGCACAAAAAAGCTCGTGCCCAAATTGCGATCCATCAACAACAAAACGCCGCCTGAGAAAAGTACGCCAAAAGCCAGCAGACCCAAAATGGCAGTGATGAACCACGCCCAGCAAGTCAGCGGCATGCGCATTAGTGACATTCCCTTAGCACGCATGTCGAGCGTCGTCGTGATGAAGTTCAGCGAACCCATCAGTGCGCCCAGGCAAAAAATCGCGATGCTAATGATCCAGAGATCCGCGCCGGAACCTTCCCCTGGTCCGGCCGAGGGCAACGCGCTCAAAGGCGCATATCCGGTCCACCCGTGCAGTGGTGCTCCTCCTGGCACGATGAAAGACGCTAGCATCACCACAAAAGCTACAAAGGTCGTCCAAAAGGAAAGCATATTCAGAACTGGAAACGCCATGTCCGGCGCGCCAATTTGGATAGGGAGAAAATAATTCCCGAAACCACCTTGCGGCGCCGTGGTAAGCACGAAGAAAACCATAATGGTGCCGTGCATGGTCAGAAGACTCAGATAAGCTTCGGGCTTGATCTCTCCCATTAACGGCAATGAGGCAGCGGGCCAGATGAGGTGAATGCGCATCAGCAGCGAGAGAAACATTCCAACCAACACGGCCGTGAGCGCGAGAAAATAATACTGAATGCCGATTACCTTGTGGTCCAGACTGAAAACGTACCTGCGGATGAAGCCTTGCGGGGCCGCGTGCGCATGAGTTGCCATGGTGGAGAATTCTTTGGTCGACATGTTATTGCTTCTCCGCTTCTCGTGAAGCCAACCATTTGTCGAATTCATTCTGGCTGACGACCTTCAGAATCCCGTGCATTTTGTAATGGCCCAACCCGCATAACTCCGCACACGCTATCTCATATTCACCTTCTTGCGTCGGAGTGAAATGCATGTGGATCGCCAGGCCCGGGAACCGCATCCTGTTTGAAGCGCATGGCAGGAACGAAGAAGCTATGGATCACATCATGAGCGCGCAGGATTACTTCTACTTCACGGTTCACTGGCACGAGCATGGTGCCGCTCACCACATCGTCTTTCGATGCCGGGTCCTTTGCATCCAGTCCGAGGGCGCCCTCGCCGCCCGAGGATGCATCCTCGATCTCCGGTCTTGTCGCGCCAAACTTTCCGTCCGGTCCGGGATATCTGAAATACCACGCGAATTGCATACCCGTTACTTCCACGCGCACGGCACCGACATCCGCGGGCCGGAATCGTTCCGAAGCCCAGATAGTACTGCTCATCAGGTTTAACCCGATGAATAAGACGGCGGTGAGCACCGTCCAGACAATTTCTAGTTTGATGTTGCCGTGGGAATATTCAGCATTGGGCGCATCTTTGCGATCTCGGTACATCCACACGAGCACGCCGAGCGACAATTGGGCCGCCACGAAGACAATACCCATAAGTATGAAAGTTGTTGTGAAATGATGGTCTATAGCCGGGGCGGCAGCAGAGGCCCCCACCGGCAACCACCATGTCTTCGCCACGAAGAAATAGGTGCTGAGAAGCGTGATCAACCAAATGACGATCAGAAGAACCAGGCCCATTGCGCGAAACCTCCCCGGCCAAATCTTCGGCCTTTCGCACTCAGATACCCATGAAATCCCCGTAGTCGGAAAAACAGATGCCACGAACGGAACGGAGTCTATCACAGCTTCTTCCGGGCGCAAGCAGCTTCTTCTCGATGTTCATTCTTCTCCTCATCCTTGAAGGCGAGCAGCACTTCTTTTTGGCGACGCCCGAAACACGCATTGACGAATTTATTTCATTTGAGTAAGATGCGTTCCGTTCTGGGGGTCTGGTGATGTTGAGAAGTTCGTGTTGTCGTACGGCATTTTTCAAATCTTACGGCCCCAGGACGATGGCCGGAGCCACGCCGAGCCACTCTTTTTCTCACAGCCATTCCAGGAATTGCAATCTCTTTGGTCAGGCAGGAACCGTTGGTTCTTCTTTAAGAGGTGTTGCATCTCCCGGTGATCAGGCAATAATCGGAGTAGAAATCACTGACCTGTTTATGGGGGAAACTCAATAGCCCAGATCGCGGCCACGAACTGACTTCGAGACACGCTCATCTAGGAGGCGACGCATGGCGGGCCCTGAATCCGAGTCGGACAAACAGAAATCCGATGCAGCGAACAGATCTGCTGCGAAAGGGAAAGATGCGACCAGTTATGTTGGTTCCCCGGCTGTCGGAACTTCCAAGGCCGCTGCCGCCGCAGGCTTGGCAAGTGTGGGCCCGCAACATAGCGAAGTAAACGAACGTCGGCGTCGCCTTGTGTGGTTTGCGGTAACAGGTTTTCTCACCGCATGGTTCCTGGCCTTCCTCCGTTTTTTCTTGCCGCGCACGCTCTTTGAACCTCCCACCATCTTCAAGATCGGTTATCCGTCGGATTATGCACTGGGTGTAGATACGAAGTGGCAGCAGAAGTACCGCATTTGGGTGGATCGCACGCCCGATCGCCTGTTTGTCATTTTCGCGCGATGCACTCATCTGGGTTGTACGCCCGACTGGAAATCCAGCGAGAACAAGTTCAAGTGCCCCTGTCACGGAAGTGGATACGATAACGAAGGCATCAATTTTGAAGGGCCAGCACCACGTCCCATGGACCGAGCGCACGTGGAACTAGCTCCCGATGGGCAAATCATCGTTGATGTTTCTCGACTCTATCAGTGGCCTAAGGGACTGCCCAGCCGTTTTAGCGAACCAGGATCGTATTTGTCGGTGTAACTTTGTCGACTCACGAGGGCAATAGTTCGAGAGGAAGATTGAGGACCCGCATGAGCGAGCTGGGTGACGGGAGCAAAAGAAATGGCTGATGAGAACAACTCAATCCCGAAGGACGGCAAATCCGTGAGCTTAGTCGAACGGGTTAAAGCTGGAGTTCAGGAAGATTTTGAGTCGTTGAAGACCGACCTGCCGACGAAAGCCAAGGAGCAGATGGAGCTGCTCAAGAAGCCGACCAAGACTCAGGTTTTTACTTCCATCTTTCGCCACAAGCATGACGAGACTCCGCGCAATCGTGCCCTGGGAGTACTCTCTAACGTTTTTCTCCACCTTCATCCCGCAAAGATCAACCGAGATGCGGTGCGCTACAGCTACACCTGGGGAATGGGTGGAATCACTTTCTACTTGTTCATCGTGCTCACTTTCACGGGTGTCCTGTTGATGTTTTACTACCATCCTAGCAAGGTGCAGGCTTTCCGGGATGTGCTCTACCTTGAGCACGACGTACCTTTCGGTAAATTGTTGCGCAATATGCACCGATGGGCCGCGCACTTGATGGTGATTGCGGTTGAACTTCACATGTTCCGCGTGTTTCTCACCGGCTCCTACAAGAAACCACGCGAGTTCAATTGGAACGTCGGGGTCATCCTGCTTGTCCTAACTCTGCTGCTTTCCTTTACCGGATATTTGTTGCCAGACGATCAACTCGGGTTTTGGGCAGTGACTGTGGGGACGAACATGGCGCGTGCAACGCCGCTCTTGGGCCACGAGGGTCCGCTCGGACCGCAGCTGGGTATGACCCCTTACAACGACGTTCGCTTCGGCCTTTTGGGTGGTTCCATCGTGGACGCTAACGCCTTGCTGCGTTCCTACATCTGGCATTGTATCGGCATTCCAATCGTTGCTTCGATCTTCATGATCGTGCACTTTTGGCGCGTGCGTAAAGACGGCGGCATTTCCGGCCCAGCAGCGGTGATACTCGACTCCGAAGTCAAAGAGGAAAAGCGATAGCCATGGATTGGAAACAGTTGTGGGAAATCCTTTCCGCGCCTGACAACGTCCCGATCATCGGCATGATTCCGCTGCTTGCCTTCTACACGTACCTCGCCTGGAAGCAGGCGCATGCGAATGACCTGCTCATCGCTCAACTGGAAGGCAATGCGGCAATGGCGAAGACCCATCATCGAAAGGCGTGGCCGTTCCAGGCCGGTTGGCAGAAGGAAGTACACGTATGGCCCTTTCTACTTCGCGTGGAATTCCTCGCTGCCATCATTGTCACTATCATTCTGATGGTCTGGTCCATCACCTTGAACGCACCGCTAGAAGAACCTGCGAACCCCAACCTGACCATGAATCCTGCAAAAGCTCCGTGGTATTTTCTGGGATTGCAGGAAATGTTGGTCTACTTCGACCCGTGGATTGCCGGAGTGGTCATGCCTACCTTGATCATTCTCGGGCTGATGGTCATTCCCTATATCGATACCAACCCGCTGGGTTGTGGCTACTACACGCTGAAGCAGCGCAAATTTGCCATTGGAACCTTTCTCTTCGGATTCATAATTTTGTGGGTCTCGATGATTTTTATTGGAACCTTTATCCGGGGCCCAGGCTGGCAGTGGTTCTGGCCGGGACAGACCTGGGACCATAACCGGCTCATCTATGAAGTCAACCGCGATCTTCCAGACCTTTTTGGGATTACGTCGAATTGGGGGAAAGGCATTTTCGGAACAGTAGTCGTCGGCGGCTTTTTCATGTTCGGCGGTATCGGGGCGCATGCCTTCTTCCGCAGGCACAATGCCAAGGACTATAAACGCATGAGTTTGTTGCAATATTCCATCCTTATGGTGTTTCTACTAACTATGCTTGGATTGCCGATCAAGATGCTTTTGCGGCTTCTTTTTCACATTAAATACGTGTGGATAACGCCGTGGTTCAACGTGTAGGGGGAAGTGGTGTCCGATCAGCCTATTTTTGAGAATGATCCCGTAGTCACCAAGTCCCTCGCGCCTCACTACGTAGTGGCGATGATTGTCTTGATGGCCTCTCTTTTCTGGGCTCTCTGGGACGAAGATTTTGGACAACGCCCCTGGAAAGCCTTTCAAAGGGAGTGGAGGACTCGCTACTCTGCCTTCCTCAAGGGCGCACGGACAGAGTCCCGTGATCTTCAGAAGGAAGTTGAAAGCAGCTCAGAGTATCAGAAGCTCAAAGAAGATTATGAAAGTACCAATCAGAGTGCCGCGCCGCGGATCAAGGTAATCAACGAAAAACTACATGACTTGAGCGCCAGGATTCTCGCAGTACAAAACATCTTCACCGACCGCCGCGCTTATGTCGGGGCCTCGACCTACGAAATCGAAACTGAAACCAGCGTTTCATCGAAACAGCGGAAACAAAAAGATCTCGAGAAGTACAAACAAGAAGTCACTTCGGTCACCTTTCCCGATGGCAGCAAACAGGATTACAACTACCGCCAACTGGAAGAGATCTACAACCAGCTAAAAAACGACCGGACTAATTTGAGTGTTGAACTCGGAGAAGCAGTCAAGCCGGTCAATGAGCGGAAGGAAAAGCTCGATACCTATCTCGCTGACCACATGACCAATCTCACGCCACCGCAGCTCGCCGGCTTGCAGAATAAAACCGAGGATTCGACGCCGAAAATCCTGCAGATCAATGTGCCGGAAGCGAACATCGTCGATCGCTGCGAGTCCTGCCATATGGGAATTCGTGAACCGGTCAAGCTCACATCAGCGGTGATGTCCCTTAAAGGTAAGCAACCCGATAAGTATGCACTGGCCTTCACCAGCCATCCAGAACCCAACCTACTGAAAATTCACGATCCTGATAAGTACGGTTGTTCGCCCTGCCACCAGGGGAATGGGCGTGCCACCACGAGCGTAGAGAAGGCGCACGGCACTTATGAACATTGGCTGTGGCCGCTCTTTCCCAGAGGCGATGTGGAAGCTGGCTGCCAGAGCTGCCATTCTGCAGATATGGTGACAGTGGTGGACGACATTGGGTGGATACTCAGCGAAGGTAAAGATTTGTACCGTCAGCGTGGCTGCGTGGGATGCCACCGTTACGAGGGCTATGATAAGGAGCCCGAGGATTTGCTTTCGATTGGCCAGCAGATCAAACAACTAGAGCAACAGAAAAAGGACAACCTCAAGGAAGCCGCCTATTTGATGAAACAGGCCGACGCCGCTACGAGCAATGAAGAAGCCAATCGCCTCAATGATCGCGCAGTGGCGCTGAAAGTCACTAACAGCAAAATGGATTTGCGCATTGTCCAACTTGATCGCAGCACCAAGAGCCTCCTGCAAGACATGAAGAAAGTCGGACCGAATCTCAAGGACGTGCGGCTCAAACTCAAGAAGGACTGGATTCCTGTGTGGCTAAAGAAGCCGACCGATTTTCGTCCAACGACCAAGATGCCGAACTTCCGTCTGAATGACGAACAGATCAAAGCCATATCCGCTTACCTTTGGCAATCGGCCTTGACGGATCCTCTTCCGAAACACCCACTCGGAAATGCGAGTCACGGGAAAGAACTCTTCGAAACGCGCGGCTGTCTGGCATGCCACTCCATTGGAGAGGGCGACCAGCTACAGGGTGGCACATTTGCAGCAAATCTAACGAGAGTCGGCGAGAAGGATAATTACGAGTATCTCGTCCGCTGGGTGCACAATGCTCGCGAACGCACTCGCCCTTATTGCGCCTACGAGAAGAAGGATATTGGTCCCGAAGACTACAAGAAGAAGGGATTGTCATTTGTTTTCGACTTGGAACATTCCAAGTGCCCAAATGACGGTCACGAGTTGCAAGTGCAAAACATGACCGTGATGCCCAGCCTCCGCCTTTCGCCCCAGGACGCGGAAGACGTCGCGAGCTATCTCGTGACCTTGCAGAAACAGAACCTGCCCAGCTATTCCGAAGCGCCATTCATGGATGACCCCAAATTGCGCGAGGAAGGCAAACGGTGGATTCGCCACTATGGCTGTGCCGGATGTCACGAGATCTCCGGCCTCGAGGACGAAGGTCGAATCGGCACGGAATTGACCTTTGAGGGCAGCAAGCCCGTTGAGCGACTGGATTTTGCCCTGCTGACGGAAGTCGCGGAACGCGGAGGCAGTGAACCGATCACCGATCCCGAAGACCTTGCGCGATTGCCAGAAGGCCCAGCCAAGGAGCCTTGGTACGGGCATAAAGGTTTTTTCGAGCACAAGCTAGCTGAGCCGAATATTTGGGACAAGGGAAAGATCAAACCAGAAGCAGAACAGTTGCGCATGCCCAATATACACCTGACCAAGGAACAGATTCGGGCTCTCACCACGTTTCTCATGGGCAGCCAAGAAAGTCCTCTTCCTCCCGGTTATCAATATAGGCCACTCGATTATCGACATGACATTCAAGAGGGGTGGTGGATCGTCAAGAAGTACAATTGCATGGGCTGCCACCAACTGCTCCCTAGTCAGCGCACCTCCCTCATGTCCATGGCTCGTTACCAAGGACCGGACGGCCAGGAACAATTGCCGCCCAAACTTCTCACCGAAGGTGCACGCGTGGATCCCGACTGGATGCTGCATTTCCTCAACAATCCCGCGCTCAATGATCAGAACACCAACCGCAACGGGTTGCGTAGTTATCTGCAAGTGCGTATGCCGACGTTTTCTTTCTCTGAAAATGAACTGGGCAAGCTCGTGCGGTTTTTTCAAGCCCTTTCACGGCAACCGTTCCCCTACATTCCGGAAGGGGTTCCTGTGCTAACTGCGAAGGAGACCGAAATGGCACGCAGCCTGTTTTCCAGCAACGCGGCGCCCTGCTTGAAATGTCACGCCACGGGCGATCCCGTCCATGATCGAACGGCAACCGCGCCGAACCTGCTGCAAGCCAAAGGGCGCTTGAAGGCGGATTGGATGGAGCGATGGGTGATTGACCCGCAAGCTATCAGTCCGGGCACTTCCATGCCTTCCGGGCTCTTCAAGCGAGAGGATGGCCGCTGGGTTTTTGCTGGCCCGACACCCCCTTCTTTCCGGGGATACGATAAGGATCACACAAAGCTGCTGGTGGACTATATTCTTCAGCTTACGCCCGAAGAGCAACGGCGAGTGGGTGCAGCGATGGGTCACGCTCCAGTGACAAGGGCCAGACCGCCCTCCGGAGGGAGATCTGCCGACCACGCGGGGCATAACAGCTCAGAATAGGTTTCGATTTGTATCAGTTTCATAATCTCAAGAGAGGCAGCGCGAAATCATGAAAACGACGATTCGATTCACACACTGGGGCTTGCCTTGCGTTATTGGGCTAGCCCTTCTCGGAGGTTGTGGCAAAAAGGAGGCTCCAGAAGAACAGCCTGCGGCCCCAACTGCTACGGCACCCACGGCTGTGGCAACTCCCATCGATCCTGCCACTGCTGCCAGGGTCAGCGGCACCGTAAAATTCGACGGTGCCCCGCCAAAGGCCGCGATGATCGACATGAGCCAGGATCCTGCCTGTAAGGGGCAGAACACGGCCGAAAACATCGTGGTGAGTGGCGGAGACCTCGCCAATGTTTTTGTGTTCGTGAAAGAGGGCCTTGGCAACCGCACATTTGATGTTCCGAAAGAGCCGGTCGTGGTGGACCAGCACGGCTGCAGGTACCACCCACATACGCTGGGGGTCATGGCGGGGCAAACCGTCAAGATCATTAATAGTGATCCGACCACACACAATATTCATCCGACTCCAAAAGACAACCGCGAGTGGAACGAATCGCAAGCTCCCCAATCGGCTCCACTGGAGAAAGTCTTCTCAAGGGAAGAGATCCTCCTGCCCGTGAAGTGCAATCAGCATCCCTGGATGAGGATGTTCATCAACGTTGTGAAGAATCCGTTCTTCGCGGTTAGCGGCCCTGACGGCAAGTTCGAAATTAAGGGTCTGCCACCGGGCGACTATACGCTGGCCTTTGTGCAGGAAAAACTGGGAGAGCAGGATGTGAAAGTGACTCTCACCGCCAAAGACAGTAAGACCGTGGATGTGTCTTTCAAACAATGATTGCCGCAGTGATGAGTCCGGTGGCAGCTGCAAAGGCTGGATGCCACCCTTCCTGGAAGATTTTGCATGAGAGGTGGTGCCACGTGGGATATGGTTGGGATTTCGACTGAGCCTGCTCTTGTCGCCGTGGAGTTAAGAATCAAGCTGACCGAAGGGGGTTTCTTGCGTGCCGTGACACTCTTGATTGCCATCGTGCTTTGCCTGGTTCCTCTTGCGGGGATTGTCTGGATCATTGCTGCGGGTTCGATCAGCACAGTCGATGGACTGTTTATGAGTCTCATCCTGCTCTCTCTTTCAGGAATTTCCTTCCTGAACGTATTCTGGGAGCTGCGAGACCGCGGACTTTTATCCTCTCTCCATAAGGAGCAAACTGCTGCCGGCAAGGAGCCTTTGGCTCCCAAGGTGCGCTAACTCTCAAGAGGACTCATGGCCAGTCAACCCACTTCCTTTGAGGCCGCGGCACCCCACCGGATGTCCACCCGGAAGCGCCTGCTTTTCTTCCTGACTGCTTGGCTGATCGTCCTGATGCCGTTCTTGTTCTGGTGGAACACTTGGTTCGGACGTCATCTTTCGGACCAACAAATCACCGAATACTTGAATGATCAGAAGCATCCGCGACACATCCAGCATGCGCTCATACAAGTGGGCCTGCGCATGGAGCGAAATGCAGCGGGCACCACGCGCTGGCATTCCGACCTCGTGCGTCTCGCGTCCCACCCGGTCGAAGAAGTGCGCAACACCGATGCTTGGGTCATGGGCCAGGATACGGCTGCCGTTGACTTTCACAAAGCGCTACTGACAATGCTTGGAGACTCTTATCCTCTCGTGCGAGGAAATGCCGCGCTCTCGCTGGTGCGTTTCGGCGATGCGTCGGGCCGAACTCAGATCGCCGCGTTGTTGCAGCCCGCCGTAATTGCTGCTCCTTCCGCGGGCCTGGTGAGCGACATAGACAAAATCGGAACTCCTATCCATCAAGGCGGTGTTATTGCTAAATTGCAGGATCGCCAACAGCCTTCAGAAGTGCGCTCCCCAATCGCTGGCCGCATCCGCACCCTTAGCGTGGGAAAGGGAATGTACGTAACTCCGGGAGCCGAAATCGCAACTGTGGCGCCTGCGGACGAGCAGGTGTGGGAAGCTCTGCGAGCCCTTTACCTGATTGGCCAATTGGATGACCTGTCTGTGATCCTTCCCTACAAGCGCGAGTTGCCGGAGATTTCCGATCGCGTGCGGCAGCAGGCGACGGCGACGGAAAAAGCCATTCGTGAGAGGGCAGCGCGATCGAGGGATTCCCGTACACATCCGTGAACAAACCATTTCCTTTCCAGACCTTCAGTTGGAAAAGGATTAGATCCCATAAAAAGCAAAACGCGCTTGGCGCGCGCGTTTTGCCTCAAATGAATTCGTCGAAACGCCGGGACCTAATAGGTCATCGGCCCCACTTCTTTTTCTACCTCTGCAATATCTATCATTACGATGGCATCCCACGGACAGCCATCGAGGAAGCAGCCGTCTGGTCCCTTGCTAAGACACTTTTTGCAGCCGATGCAGAGAATAGGATCAATCTGGATGCGGCCGAAAGGAGGATTGTCTTCGTCGTTCACCCAAAACATACAGTCTTCGACCGGACAGTACTCTACGCAAGCGGGCGACCCAGCGCAACCCGTACAACATTCGGTGATTACAGCCAGTTCTTTTGGCTTCTTCTTCCGTGCCGTGGTAATTCCCTTAGAGCGAGGCTCGTGTTTCTGCTCATCGGGGACCATCCCCGGTGCCTTCACCGATTCCGTTTCGGGTGCCATGGGCTGCGATTATATCCTCGATTTCGGGATTTGTAACTCCGCTTTCTTCCTTCTTCCTCTCGGAAGAATCAATGAATTAGGTCCGGTGGGCTTCGGGAAGACTTAAGCTTTATTCATCGGAGTCGATCACGGCGAAGAATGTATCCGATCAGGGCTTTCCAAAAACCAGGTTTTTCGCTCCGACCGGCACGACAAGAGTGGGACTTCTTGTTGGCTTGTTGAGTCGCTGGGTTTTTCTTTCTGCCCGGCAAACCACCATAATCTTCCAACATCGGACTCGGCGTGTCGCCCGTCGCATATAACTGGGGATAAGAACTATCGCGAGTGGTTCACCCCCTCGAGGCGCCTCCAACCATTTGTCGATCTCTTGGCAGACTGAAATCACGTCAATACATGCGGAGCTCTCCGGATCCCGTTCCAGTCGAACTCGCGCTCGTTTCAGTAACGAGCGAGTGCCTCGGGAATTGCCACGCTGCACGTGATGACTGTCAACCGCGACCGGCTTAGCAAGAGGTCTCTGTAGGCAGAACCAAATTCAAGGATCTTGTGGATTGGATTGCAGTAGAGGTGAGGGGAAGTACGAGCCGGCCCAGCCCTCAATCCCCTAAAGGGATCCTCGGCTCGCCTCCCCCACGGCTTCAGAAGGAGCACGCCGTTGACCATTGTAAAGCTTGTGTTTTCAAACAATTATGCATTTGGCGGTTGGTAAAAAAGAAGTACCCCCGGGGAAAATTTTACTTGGGCCAAGAGCGGACGAAGTAGTGAGTACCCCCTCCGGCATCAAATTGATACAGCAACTGGCTGCAGCTTGACCCGCCAGACGCAGAGTTGTTATGTTGAAAGACTATATTGGGCGCAGTGTACTCACTGGGTCCCAGGGCTCCTGTGGAGGGGCAAGAAAGAACTATGGGACTGACGAAATTGGTTGTGCGCGGAGCTCGACAGCACAATCTGAAGAACATCAGCCTGGAAATTCCGCGGAATTCGCTCACCGTGATTACGGGATTATCCGGATCGGGGAAGTCTTCTCTAGCATTCGACACGATTTACGCGGAAGGGCAGCGAAGGTATGTCGAATCCCTGTCGGCATATGCGCGACAATTCCTAGATCAGATGGAGCGTCCCGAAGTCGATGTGATTGAGGGGCTTTCTCCGTCGATTGCCATCGAGCAAAAAACCACCACGCGCTCTCCCCGGTCGACGGTGGGAACAATAACTGAAATTTACGACTACCTTCGCGTTGTCTACAGTTCCGTAGGCGTGCCGCATTGCCCGAATTGCGGAAAACCGATTACGCGGCAGTCCAGCGAACAGATCGTTCAGGCGATTCTGCAGGGAGAGCTTTGTAAGGCGGATGACCGGATCATGATTCTGGCGCCGATCGTGCGCGGGAGAAAAGGCGCTTATCGGAAGGAACTGGAAAAGCTGGCGCAGGATGGTTTTGTGCGGGTGCGGATCAACGGCGAATTGTATCCGATGGATGAGCTGCCACCGATCGACAAGCGCAAGAACCACACAATAGAAATCGTGATCGACCGGTTGCTGGTGAAACAGGGAGCTGCTTCACGGCTGGAACAGTCCATTGCCACGGCGCTGAAGCTGGCGCAGGGCCTGGTGACTGTAGCGGTGGTTGGCGGGGAAGAACACGTCTTCTCGGAGAAGTTGGCTTGTCCGGACTGCGGACTCTCTGTACCGCAATTGGAGCCGCGCTCGTTCAGCTTCAATTCACCCTACGGAGCTTGCCCTACCTGCAATGGATTGGGATCGAAATACGATTTCGATCCGGCGAAAGTAGTGGTGGATTGGACACGACCGCTATTTGACGGAGGGTTGGGGCCGGGATCGGGATCGGCAATCTTGAAGCGCACTCTGGAACTCGGCGCGTATGCGCATGGATTCCATCTCGATACCCCGTTTGAAAAACATCCCGCGAAGGTACAGAGCCTGTTGCTCCATGGATATCCGCCTCCGGGAGCGAAAAAGAATGATGGCGGGGGGGCTCGTGCAGGTGCAGGCGAGAAGGGATTCCGCTTCCAGGGAATCTTGAAATTCCTGGAAAGGAATTTCGAAGAATCGAATTCGGACTCCTACCGCGAGTGGATGACGCAGTACATGTCCGCGACAAGATGCAATGTTTGCGCGGGCAAGCGGCTGAGGCCGGAGTCCTTGGCCGTGAAGCTGGCGGGATGGTCGATTGCGGATTTTACCGGACTCTCGTTGAGCGAGGCACGGCCAGCAGTCACGCGGATTCTGGAAGAACTTACACCGAGGCAAAAAGAGGTTGCAGGAAGGCCGTTGGGAGAGATTTCCGAGCGCATCGATTTCCTGCTGGCGGTGGGGCTCGGCTATTTGAGCCTGGAGCGTTCAGCGGCGACGCTATCGGGAGGTGAGGCACAGCGAATTCGCTTGGCGACACAGATCGGATCGCGGTTGCGCGGCGTGCTGTATGTGCTGGATGAGCCGTCGATTGGGCTACATGCGCGGGATAACGACCGGCTGTTGCACTCGCTCGAGCAGTTGCGGAATCTGGGGAATACGGTGCTGGTGGTAGAACACGACGAAGATACCATTCGACGTGCGGATTACGTTGTGGACCTTGGTCCCGGTGCCGGGAATGCCGGTGGATTTTTGGTGGCAACCGGGAAGCCGGAAGAGATTGCGGCTACCGCAGAATCTCTGACTGGCCAATACCTGGCAGGGACGACTCGTATTCCGGTGCCAGCAAAACGGCGCAGCGCGAACGGAAAGAATATCCAGATTCTTGGCGCGAAAGCCAATAATCTGAAGGATGTGGATATAAAGCTGCCGCTGGGATTGTTCACTGTGGTAACGGGAGTTTCCGGGTCAGGTAAATCCACGCTGGTGAACGACATTCTTTACCGGGCTTTGGCGCAGAAGCTGTATCGCTCCATGGAACCGCCGGGCGAACACCGGATGATTTTGGGGATCGAACACATTGACAAGGTGATTGAGATCGATCAGGCGCCGATTGGGCGAACGCCGCGATCGAATCCAGCTACGTACACCGGCGTGTTTGCACCGATTCGCGAATTGTTCGCCATGCTTCCGGAATCGCGCGAACGCGGTTACAAGCCAGGGCGATTCAGCTTTAACGTGAAGGGCGGCAGGTGCGAAGCGTGCCAGGGAGAAGGACTGCGCCGGATTGAAATGAATTTTCTGCCGGACGTGTATGTGACGTGCGAAGTGTGTCGAGGGCGACGTTACAACGCGGAAACGCTGGCGGTGCGTTACAAAGGGCACAGCATCAACGACGTGTTGAATTTGCCGGCAAGCGATGCGGTGAAGGTGCTGGAAAATATTCCTCAGATACAGCAGAAATTGTCGACTATCGTGGAAGTCGGACTCGGTTATGTGCAGTTGGGGCAATCGGCCACAACTCTTTCGGGTGGTGAGGCACAGCGAATCAAGTTGGCGCGGGAATTGTCGAAGCGGCAGACGGGACGGACGATTTATATCCTGGATGAGCCGACCACGGGATTGCATTTCGATGATGTGCGGAAGTTGCTGGACGTGTTGCAGCGGTTGGTGGATTTGGGGAACACAGTGCTGATCATCGAGCACAATCTGGACGTGATCAAGCAAGCAGACTGGATCATCGATCTGGGGCCAGAGGGCGGCGAAGGTGGAGGCAGAATTGTGGCGCAGGGCACGCCCGAGCAGGTAGCCAAAGTGAAGAAATCGTACACGGGACAAGCAATGGCTCGAACATTGCCTATGAATGGCAATGGCCACGGACGTTAACTGATGCGCGCGGCCGTGCCCTGTGCCTGAAAGACTGCTGGAATCTGGCGAGTTCCTATTGCGTGTGATGAGGGTTCCTCGTAAAGTGTTTTCATTCGCATGAGCATCTATTTTATTCAACCCATCACATTTGGGGGCGTCCGGACCTATCCACTTGCCGCGCGGAAAAGCAAAATCAGTGTGCGGGAGTTCGCAAGGCCGGTCAGTTCGAAGGCTTCCTTCCCGAAATTCCTCGATTCGTTACCAGAAATTCTAGCGACGCAGGATTTGCGGGATCTACTGGGCGCGATTTATCGTGCAAAGAAACAGAAAAAAGCGATTTTGTGGGGGATGGGCGGGCATGTAATCAAGGTCGGGCTGGGTCCGCTGCTGATCGATTTGATGCGTAGGGGATTTATTTCCGGGATTGCGATGAACGGCGCGGCGCTGATCCACGATTTTGAAGTGGCCATGGTAGGCAACACGTCCGAAGACGTGCAAGCGGGGTTGGCCAGTGGCGAGTTTGGAATGGCGGAAGAAACGGGCAAATATATCAATGAGATTGCAAAGCTCGCCCAGCGGTTGCGAATCGGATATGGAGAAGCGGCAGGTCAGTATCTGACTAGCGGAATTCTTACTCCGAAACACCTGGAGGCCAGTGTTCTGGCAGCAGCGTATCAGATGAGAATCCCCGTGACGGTCCATGTGGCGATCGGAACAGACATTTCGCACATGCATCCGACGACGGAAGGCAGCGCGCTGGGAACGGCAACACAGACGGATTTTCGCTTGTTCTGCGCGCTGGTAGGGCAGATGGATGCTGGTGGCGTGTTTTTGAATTGGGGATCGGCCGTGCTCCTGCCGGAGATATTTTTGAAAGCGATATCGGTGTCCAGGAACCTGGGTGTTCCATTGCAATCCATCACCACGGCCAACTTCGATTTCATTCAGCATTACCGGCCCACCCAAAATATAGTGAAGCGGCCGACGGTAGCATCGAGTGAAAGCGTGGGAGCAAAGTCTCGCGGATTTGCGATAACGGGCCATCACGAGATTCTGATGCCACTGATGGCAGCAGCGCTCGCCGCTGGATGGTCGGGCACAAAGAAGCGCGGGAAACGATGAATCCGTTCGATGAAAATCCACCTGTTCCGCCGGTGCCCTCGAATAACGGGGAAGAAAACTCTCCTTCAATCCCGGGACCAGTAGTTTCGCAGAACGTACCCGCCGTACCGTTGCACTACACGCCGGTTGTTGTGTCGAAGCGGTTGATTGCCGAATCTCAATTTCCTCGGGACCTGCAAATCACATGGTTTTGGGTGCACGGGCTTGTTTTTGCCCTGTTCATTCTGATCACGCTGAGCATAGTGCCCACTATTCTGGTTTTGAGGTATGCGCCGCACCAGAAGCTGACTGAAAAACAGTTGCAGGAGTTCCTGGTCTCGCAGCCGGTGGTGTCCATTGGAAGCACGGTCATCGTGTACGGACTGCTGCTGTTTTTCTTGTACATAACCCTGGCCGTACTTCGGGAAAAGCCTTTCTGGGAAAGCCTTGGCTGGCGAAAGATACAGCCGCGTCTTGCAGAACTGCCCAAGAATCCCATTGTCTATTTTTTCGCAGGAGGTGTTTTGTCGTTGTTGGTTGCAATTGCCACTTCGGTTTTGCATACACCGGAAAACACTCCGATCGAGCAGGTGTTCCATCACCGTAAAACGGCCCTGATATTCCTCAGTGTTGCGGTGCTGGTTGCTCCGCTGGTGGAGGAGACGATATTCCGGGGATATCTTTACCCACTGTTTGTGAGGATTATTTCGGCGATTTTGCGGGGTCTTGGTTGGGAAGATGCGCCCGCGTTACGGAGCGGAATCTTCAGCAGCATAGTGCTGACTGGAATACTCTTCGGATTAATGCATGGGCCGCAGTTAGGTGGCGCGAAGAGCCTGATTCTGGTGCTGGTCCTGGTGGGAATTATGTTTACGGTGGTACGTGCGGAAACGGGGAGTACATTTGCGAGCTTTCTGATGCATTTAGGATATAACTCGCTGATTTCGATCTTCGCGTTGATTGGCACTCATGGATTTACCAAGATTCCTCCGGGGCATTGAGGGGATTCCATACTGCCTGTAGGACCAACTGACATGCCCTTGGGATTGCCCGCCTCAGAAGGCGGCCGCTACACAATCTCGGTAATACACAGAGTTTTGTTGAGGAGAGAGGGACTGTATGTACGTTGCACAACCAATTGAGTGGACGGAAAACGGAGTGGTGATGCTGGACCAGCGGCGGCTTCCAGCGGAAGAGATCAGCTACACGTACACGGATTATCGCGAGGTGGCAAAAGCGATTCGTGAAATGGTGATTCGCGGTGCGCCGGCGATTGGGGTTGCCGCCGCGATGGGAGTTGCGATTGGCATACAGAAGTCGAAAGCCACGACAATCGAAGCACTGAAGCCGGAATTCACGGAAATTTGTGAGACGCTTGCCAAGACTCGGCCCACGGCGGTCGATCTCTTCTGGGCATTGGAGCGGATGAAGGGGCGCTTTGCAGAGTTGGTGGCTTCAAAGAGCGAGTTGAATAAAATTCGGGAAGCTATGGTTGCGGAAGCGAAGCTGGTGCACCTGGAGAAGAAGGCGACAGATGAGGCAATCGGCGCTTATGGCGCGGAATACATGCCGAGAGACGGCCAGGTGATGACGCAGTGCAACGCAGGTGCGTTGGCCACGGCCGGAATTGGAACCGCACTGGGAGTGATCCGGGTGGCGTATCAGCAGGGCCGAAGAATTCACGTGCTGGTGCCGGAGACGCGGCCCTATCTTCAGGGAGCCAGGTTGACGGCGTGGGAACTACATCGGGGCGGAATTCCATTAACCCTGATCACGGACAACATGGTTGGCCATTTTCTGAAGACCGGGAAAGTGGGAGCAATTGTTACCGGCGCAGATCGAATCGCGGCGAATGGCGACACCGCGAACAAGATTGGGACGTACCAGATTGCAGTGCTGGCAAGAGAAAACAATGTGCCGTTCTATATCGCGGCGCCAATATCGACGTTTGATTTATCGATCCCGGACGGAACACACATTCCAATTGAAGAGCGCACGTCAGAGGAAGTCACGCACTTTCAAGGGGTGCGAATTGCTCCTGACGTTCACGCCGCGCATCCGGCATTCGACGTGACGCCGAGCCGGTACATTACGGCGATATTCACGGAGCGTGGCGTAGCTAAAGCGCCATACACGGAATCGCTGCAGGCATTGTCACAGGCGGCGCAGGCAGCGAGCGTCCGCTGACGCGATTGCGATTGATGGCCACGCGTTAGGTCTGTCGCACAGGCACAGGACCGTACTTTTGTGTGGCGTAGCCTACCAAGGCCCCGACAATGCTACCGGGCAAAATGATCTCAAAGTAGTAGCCGTGTTGCAGGCGTGCGACGATAAACGCGAGCCCGAATCCTACCGCCAATCCGAACAGAATCCCCAAGGGCACAGAGTTTACTTTTCGCGCGAAGATGCCCGCAGCCAGGCCCGCGATCAGGCCTTTGATACTGGAGCCGAAGATAATTCCCAGGATCGCTGGGCGGACTGCTGGGGTGAACCAGGCAGTACCGCCGTCGATGGCCCCAAGCACCGTTCCAACGATGATTCCGATCAACAGCTTGTTCATTTGTCCATCCTCCGAGGCAGAAATTGTTTGCCTCTAAGAGTCCTATACAACGCTTCTTTGAAAACCTTTACGGTCTGTCACGGGAAAACAGAAGAAGCAGGGCGCGCATCGCCAAATAGGCGCAAAGCAAGAGAATGGCAACCTGGTGACGGCGATAAAATCGAGCCGTACGTTCCCACACATTCTCGCGATAGGCGCTAACGGGCTGACCGTCAAGATACAGAGAGACGTCCGTAGCGAACTCCAGGACGCTGGGGTACCGGTTAGCGGACGATTCTGCCATGGCTTTGGCAATGATGGCGCGCAATGCACGCGGGTTTGAGAATTCCTGAACAGAGGCGGACTCATCAGCGAGGAATCGCAGGAGGGCTCCAAGCGAATAGACGTCGCTTCTTGCATCGACGCAGTCGAGTTCTCCACGTGCTTGTTCCGGAGACATATAGCCGGGGGTGCCGAGCACGGTACCGTTGTAAGTAATGGGGGCGAGGGTAGCATGATCAGTTGATTGTGCGGAGACGTTGGTTTTGGAGCCTTCCCTAGATTCTTCGCCTTTACGTTCTGTTCTGGGGCTAAACATCTTCGCCAAGCCCCAATCCATGACCAGCACTTCGCCAAAGGGCCCGATCATGATGTTGTCTGGCTTGAGGTCGCGGTGGAGGAAGCCACGCGCATGAGCGAAAGCTATTGCATCACAGATACGGAGAAAAGCGCGTAAGCGGTCGGGCAGAGATGTGACCCGCTTGGCGTAGGCGCCCAGGCGCTCGCCAACGACAAATTTCATCACGTAAAACATCCGGCCATCGGGAAGCGTGCCGGCGTCGTGCACAGGAACAATACCAGGGTGCTCCAGTTGGGCCAGGACGCGAGCTTCACGAGCCAGTCGCTCGCCCGCTTCGACACTCGAGATTTCTTCCGCAAGTACTTTCAGCGCGACGCATCGACCGAGGGTCTCGTCTTCCGCCTTGTACACGATGCCCATGCCGCCGGAGGCGATGCGCTCGAGCAGGCGGTAGCCAGTTTCTGAAGTATCCGGCCAATCAGCGGCGATACGCAGGCGTTCCAAGGCACGGTCATCAATAAATTTCATCGAAGGCTCTCCCCGAGCAAGGAACGTGATTCGCGCCGGAATTCCTCATCGCTCGAACAGATGGATTGCAGCCGGGCCAAAACCAGGCGCCGAAACTCACGGCGCGCCCAGAATAGGCGGTTGGTGACATCAGAAACAGAGAGGTTCAGTTTCGCTGCCAGCCCGGCGTATGAGATATCCGAGTTGCCTTCTAAATCGTAGGCTTCGAAGATTATAAAGGCTGAATCTTTGTGGCGCTCGCTGCAAAGTACATGCAGGTCTTCCACGGCCATCGAGAACAGGCTGCGAATCCATTCCTTCTCGAAAAAGTCGTTCCAGGATTCGGGAGAGGGAATTGTGGCCGGATCGATTACACCAGCTTGCAGTTCGCCTTCCGCATCGGCAAAATCCAATGCCAAGTGGGTGATCCCGCCACCCCGTTTCTGGCGGATGGCGGCTTTTTGTTCGTTGAGAGCGAAGCTATCTACACAAAGGCGGAGATAGGTGCGCAAGCGAGCGCGAGAGGAATCAAAGTGCGTAAGCAGATTTCGTTCGAGCAGCTCGGCAAAGAATCCCTGCGTCAGATCCTGGGCGTCCGACGGCGATTGATGAAATTTCAGGCGGATGTATTTGTAGACGGGTTTCCAGTAAGCAGAGAAGAGTGTCTCCAAAGCGCGTGCGCGCTCTGGAGTGGCCTCACCGCGCGCGGCTTCCAGAACGGAGTAGCGCGTAGGAGGAAAGGCACTGCCGTCAACGGAGAATGCGGGATCGTCAAAGGCCATGATGGAAGTTCAAAACTAGATGTTGAGCAGTCTATGCACAGAAGGAGGTCGTTGACAACCCTTGTTACTCGTAGCGGAGGGCCTCGACGGGATCGAGGCGGGCGGCTTTCCAGGCAGGATACACTCCGAAAACCACGCCTATTAGAGCGCACATCACGAGGGCCGTAGCAATCCAGAAGAAAGAAAGACTGGCGGGGAAGTGGGCGACATAGCGAAGGAGCAGGGACAAACCCGCGCCCAGAAGCACACCTATGACTCCGCCAATCGCGCTGAGCGTAACGGCTTCGGTTAAAAACTGAAGCAGTATGTTGCCTCTCTTTGCGCCAATGGCTTTACGCACACCAATCTCGCGCGTTCGTTCGGTAACGGAGACGAGCATGATATTCATCACGCCAATACCACCAACGAGGAGGCCGACAGAAGCGACGGCGAACATGAGAACGAAGATGAGATAGCTGATCTTGTTCCAGAGGTCGAGAAAATAATCGGAAGTGAAGAGAGCGAAGTCATCGGGCTTGTCGTTGCTGAGGCGGCGTTTGCGGCGGAGCATGTCGCGAATCTCTTCGACGGCTTCGGCAACGACTTTGGGATCTTTAGCTTTGGCGAAGATGACGTAGTCTTTTTTGTTGGGATAAAGCTTGCGCAGGGTAGTGACGGGCATGAAGGCGATGTTGTCTTCCGGATTGGCGCCACCCGAGAGGCCCTGACGTCGTTTTTCCAAAGTGCCAATTACCGTGAAAAGCTGGCCGTCCACTGTGACTTCCTGACCGATCGCGTTGGGGGCGCCACCTGGGAAAAGGAGGTTGGCCGTTGTGTAGCCAAGTAAAACGACGGGGGCGTGATGTTCCGTGTCGGTATCGTTGAATTCCCGGCCGTAGGCGAGTTTGAGGTCGAAGATCTGCGAGATGGAAGGTGAATTTCCCTGGAGAATCACATTTTTGGCGCGAAGGTTTCCGCGGCGCACGTCGGAAGTGCCCGAGCCGAATTGCGGCTGAAAGATTCGCAGAGAAGGAGAAGCAGCTTTCACGTGAGGCAAAAGGGCCATGTCGTCCGCCCACTCGGCTTCGAGTTCCTTGCGGGTGAACCACTCGCTGGGAGGCCGGGAGAGCGAGGCCCAGGGAAAGCGGTAGCAGATGATGGTGTCGGAGCCAAGGTCGCGGATACCGCCCAGGACGTTTTCGTTCAAGCCGTTAATCACGGAACTGACGGTGATGACGGTCATGATGCCAATGACGATGCCCAGAATGGTTAGCGCAGAACGAAGCGGGTTCAGCCGCAAGGTGTCCAATGCAAGGAGGACCTGCTCGCGAAACTCCCCAAATTTGCTTCGCGATGCCAAACCACGAAGGGGCAGCACGGTTGTTTGCGGAAGAAGTTTGACGATGGCCGCCATATCAGCTGGTGATCACTCCGAGCGTAACGCTTCCACCGGATCGAGCTTGGCTGCCTTCGACGCGGGATAAGTACCAAAAAAGAGACCAACGCTTAGAGCAACGGCGAGTCCGCCGATAACCGACCAGAGCTGAACTTCGCTTGGCAATGGCGACAGCAGCGAGACAAGTTTCGCGGCAGAGACGCCGAGTAGCACACCGATAGCGCCACCGATCACGGCCAACGTGGAAGACTCAATCAAAAATTGCAGAAGAATATCGGTGCGGCGCGCGCCGAGGGCCTTGCGAATGCCAATTTCGCGAGTCCTCTCTGTGACGCTGACCAGCATGATGTTCATGATGACGATTCCGCCGACAACCAGAGAGATAGAAGCAATGGCGATAGTGACGAGAAAGAAGGACTGACTGATGTCTTTCCACAAGGAGAGAAATGAATCGCTGGTTTCAATGGCGAAATCATCTTTCGTGCCGTAGTCGAGATGATGGCGGCCACGCATGATCTGGCGGACTTCGTCCACGGAGTCTTGCATTTTGTCGATGGAAGCGGCGCGAGAGGTGATGCGAAGAGAATCCTGCTGCGAGCCAAACTCTTTGAGATAAGTCGTGAGCGGAATGATGATCCAATTGTCGAGCGAAGTGCCGAGTGAAGATCCTTGTTTCTTGCCAACACCGATAATCTGGCAGCCGACATTGTTCCAGCGAATTTCCCGGCCAACGGGGTCAAGTCCCGGAAGAAGATTGTCGACGATATCCATACCAATGACGCAAACAGGAGCGGCGGTGTGAAGATCGGCGTCGGTGATGTGGCGGCCTTCGACGAGGTCCACGTCATAGAGTTCAGCCATCTGCGAAGTCCACGCGCGAAGGTTGGTGTCTTTCAAGGAGTTGAGGCCACTGCGAATTTCGGCACGTCCGCCGATGGAGGCGCCCACCTCCTTGCAGCTTTTGCAATTGTCGCGAACGGTGTCGTAGTCCTCGTAACTGAGACGCTTGCGCTTCTGAAATTCCAAGAAGTCGTCGACGTTGGTGATGATGGAAGGCTGCTTGGCCAAGGCGAACACATCGGCGCCGAGATTGAAGACCTTCGTGGCAACGTAGTGGTTGGCGCCGTTGATCAGGCTTACGACGGCGATGACCGCTGCGACACCGATAACCACTCCTAGCAGAGTCAGGATGCTGCGAAGCTTGTGGGTCCAGAGGCTGGAGGTAGCGATGGAGACCGCCTCGGAGAATTGGAGGGTAGACGCGCGAGCCATTAGTGGAAGGTTATCTCAAACATGGGCTACTAGATATACGCATGGATGGATGGTTTTGTAACCGGGATAGGTAGACGGGAGGGGTAGAGTACGGGGAATGTTTTGAAGGCCTTGGGCCGTTGGACTGATTTTGGCGGAAAGCAAAAAAGCGGGGCGCATAGGCGCGCCCCGCCGGGAGCGGTTGATTGGAATCGACTAGAAGTCGACCTTGAAGCCGAACTCCAAAGAACGAGGAGCGCCAAGGGCGAAGACACCGGAACCAAGTCCGATCAGCTTCGTGCGATCGCCCCTGGTGGTGCCGTTGATGGAGTTAGCCGCGCCGTCCAGCGTGCCAGCGAGCAGACCATCGGGACCATTAAAGTTCTGGCGGTTAAAGATATTGTAGAAAGCCACCTGAGGCTCCACGCGGAAGCGCTCCCACTTGTGAATGGGACGGATGGACCAACCTAGGCGGACGTCGAAGGTAAAGAAGGAATCATTCCCCACTTCGCCAGTTGGCGCCAGGTCAAACTTCGGACCGCAGCCTGGAGTGCCGGTAATTGTAGGAGTAACTGCGCAGAGCGCAGTGAGTTGATCTGGGGTGAAAAGACCCGCGGTTACGAGTGCCTGCCCGAGCAGGTGTCAGCTGGTTCCCGTAAGTGGTGTTGTATTTTTGCAGGAAGTTATTCAACCCACCTGCGCTGATGCCCCTTCCAAATGAGCCAAGATTGGAGCCTGGAACGGGAGCTAAAGTGGTCTGACCGTCACCTGTGAAGTCGTACTGGAAGATGTCCTCTCCGTTGCCGGGAGCTGCAAAGGTGATGGTCTGTGGGAGAGCGGTGTAGTAGTGAGCGATGAAGTTGGCTCGAACGCCGCCCGGAAGTTGCATGATCACGCCGCCGGAAAGTTGATGAGTGCGATCGAGGCCATTGGCACCGAAGAAGCGGCCCGGATTATTGTAGTCAACGGAATTGTTAATGAAGTCGCTGTCACCAGCGGTGCTGTCATAGTGAGAGTAAGAGTAGGAAACGGTCGTGTTTAGGCGTTGAACAAACCGAACAGGGCTCTTCCAGTCGGAAACGAGCCTGACCTGGAGGGCGTTGTAGACGGAACGACCGACAGGCTCGAGAAATTGCACCTGGCCGAAGTTCGAATTCTTACCCGGAAAGGCGATTTGGCCAGCGCCAGCCGGTACTCCGCCGGTCCAGAAGTTGCCGTCAGTTAGGCCGTTATTGGCGTAATCATCGATTGTAGCTCCCTGACCGATGGCGCAGTTGATTGCGGCGACGGTGGCCGCTGCGGTGCAACCCGTGAAGGAACCATTGGTGGCGGCAATGGCAGCCGTGGCACCAGCAGTGTCCAGGAAGCGTGCGTCGCCAACGTGATTCTCGTCGATGGCAAGCAGAGTGTGAACACCCACGTTGCGGAGGTAATCCACGCTGATGACGGTGCCGGGCTTCAGTTCATGCTGAACACCGACATTCATCTGGTAGGAGCGAGGAGTCTGATAGTTGGGAGCAAAAAGGGTAACGCCGGTGACGTTGCCGCCTGCAGCGAGCGCGTTGGCGACATATCCGCCATTCGCTTGTGGACCGGCTGTAGCCGTCGCATCCTGATACTGCTTCTGGAGAGCAATGACTTGATCGACGACGTTGCCAATGATGTTGCCACAAATAGCAGAAGTGTCGATGGGATTGCCAGGGTCAGTCGGCAAAGTCAGCTGACCGCTTGGGCAGATGTCTTGGGTCAAATTGAAAAGGCCATTCTTCAGGCGACCGGGCCGGTCGAACAAGACGTTATTGAAGACTGCGTTCTCAAAATAAAGGCCTCCACCCGCACGAATGACCGTCTTCCCGCTCTTACCAGGAGACCATGCGAAGCCGAGTGTGCCACCAACGTTGCCGTCGGGTTGATTTACACGGCCGCCATAGCCTGGGCGGACTGCATCGAGCAGGTTAGGACTGCTGCTGCCATCGCAAGTACCGGCGGGAGCGTCGCTGCAGGGAACAGGAGCAAGGTCGGCATCCGTACGACCCGTGTCGCGATTATAGCGAACGCCGTAAACTAGAGTGAAATTCGGGCGAATCTTCCAGCTATCGCCCAGATAGACTTGGAATCGAGAGTCGAACTGACCTCCACAAGGTTGACCAAATTCAGGAATTTCCGTGAAACAGCCCTGGCCGTTTCCGAGTCGAATGCGGGTGACCGGGTAGTTTAGAGGGTTGGAAGCGCCACCTGGAAAGGGACCGGTTGCGGCGATACCCTCGGACTTAGCCGTGAAAGCGCCACGGATTGGCGGATCGATCGCATAGAAACTGGCAAAACCGCCGCCCAGAATCTTGTTGTAGCCGACGCCGAAGCGAATGATATGAGTGCGCCAAGTCTTGCTGCCGTCGTACTTGAATTGCTTGTTGGATTGATAGGTCTTCTGTGGAGCGAGGACGTTGGCACCTGTGCAGATCAAGGCTGCCCCGTCTGTACACGCCGTCCCGCCGTTGCTGATGTTCACCAAAACGCCGGGCGCAGCATTTGGGATGTCAGTTCCGGCAACGGCGTCTGTAATTCCGTTCCGGAACTTCATATAACCCACGCGAATACTGTGAGAGAAACTGCCGGTGGTGAAGTCGACCCCACCCCCAAATGAGGGTGTGTAGTCTACGTTGGCGAATGCGTTGTAGGTGCCTGGGACGTAGGAGGCGACGTTGCGATTCTGCTCGTAAGAATATTTAAAAAACACACGCACATCGGACTTTACGTTGTAGTCCAAACGCCCAAGCCATTGTTGATCCCGGAATGGGCTATTGAAGGATCCTTTATAGGTGGTGTCAAATGGAGCGGGGGGATTGACTGTAGCCAAGAGATCCTGAGCGGTACGCTCACCCGAGCCAAAAGCAAACAGCTTGTCCTTGATGAGGGCTCCGCCGAGGCTGGCACCAAACTGTTTACGGTCAAAGATCGCGGGTGGGTTTCCAAATTTTGCGGAGGTGGCGTCACCGCGGTAATTGAAGAATCCACTGCCGTGAACCGTATTCGTTCCGGAAAGCGTGGTGATGTTGACGGTGCCTGAAGACGTCAGCTCCGTGGAAAGGTCGAGGCTCGACTGGCTAACCTGAAACTCCTTAATGGAATTCACTGGGATGTTTTGGGTAGTGGTGCCGACAGTTTCGTCCGAAATATCCAGTCCGTCAACTTCGATGCGGGCGGTGCGGCCAAAGCGACCGCCAAAGGAAATGGAGGAAAAGCCCTTCTTTGTGGGGTCGAAGTTGCCGCCATCTTGAATCTGAACTCCAGGCTCGAGCTGAGCAAGGTCCAAGAAGTTGCGGCCATTGATGGGCAGATTTTCGATTTGAGTTTCCGTGATGACACCCTGGATGGTGGCTTGATCGGCGTTGACGGAAACGGCGGTAGCTGCCACTTCGACGACGGTAGAACTTGCCCCGATCTCCATGTTTACGTTGCCGGGGGCGATGGTGCCGGTCTGAATCGCCACTGGCAATTCAACCGTTTTAAATCCCGGCGCCTCCACGCGGACGATGTAAGAGCCCGGCGGCAGGGGTCCGGAATTGTAGGTGCCGGCGGAAGTGACCTCGATTGGGATGACGGCCCCGGTTCCCTTGTTTGTCACCGTGACTTTAGCACCCGGAATTGAGGCGCCATTGGGGTCGAATATCGTGCCTGTGACGCTGCCGGTGGAGGATGATACCTGAGCCGAGGCGTAAGGCGGCGCTACCAAACCATCTGTGGTGGTAAGTGCGAGTGTAAAGAATAAAAACAGGGGGAGCGATTTTAGATTCTTCATTTCCCATCCTTTTTTTGGAAGAGGTTCTAGGAACATACCAAGCAACAAGCTTGCTGGACCTATAGGCCCAAGCGCTCAAAAACGGAAGTTCCGGCGCTGTTTTCCCCCACTCTTGGGTTTTCAGCTTCTCCGTAACTTCTTACTTATTTTTAGGGTGATTAAGAGAGATGAGCTGTCGTCACCATACTCTCAATCGACCTGGCCTCTCAGCTGGTACACGTTGCAGAGCACATGGAATTCCAATTTGGCCCTACATGGAAGCTACTGATAATAGGGGCCTAGAAGCAGTGACCAAGGGGAGAGGGATTTTACATATATTAATTTTTGTAAACCTCGTCTTAATTTATGAAAATCTATATGGACTAGTTGAGCTTTGACACAGTAATTGATCCCGATGACGATTTGGCTCAGTGGCGGAGACGCTCGGCCAAAGCCCGGGCGCGTTGGCGGGCAATCTCTACGAAACGGGAATCATTCGAGACTTGATCCAACATAGGTAGGGCGCGAGATGGTTCTGGGAGAATCCCTTTATTTAGATCGCTCTCGAACTGCATGAGAGCGTCATTAACCCCGAGGCGGTCATATTTGGCCCGGCGTTGAAGCAATTCAATGAGTTCCTGTTGGCGAGCCAATCCTTCACATATTTGTAGAAGCTGTGTGGCGGAGCTGTTGAGTGTGTAGTTGAACTTCACCTCATAGGTTTCCGCGCCACTGCTCCATTGAAAGGTCTTCTCTCCCAGATTGGCGATTTTGCGATGGACATCCAGATCAAGTCCCTTGAAGCGGCCAAGTTGACCTACCAGTTCGAATATCTTGGCGCGGAGGGAAGTGCCAATTTCGAAGGGTGTGGAACCGGGATCTTCGTCGAGTTGGCGGATTTCAAAGGTGGCTTTATCGGAATTTTCCGGAATTTTGATCTCGATGAATTCGGGAACGCTTGATTTGAATACTCGGCGATAGGTAAAGACACTGCCGGATGGTGACGGAACTGCGACCGTAGAGGAGGCCAAGAATAGTGGCCCCAGAATCAGGCAAAGTCCCAGGAATTGCCGGCGAGGGAAGTTCATCGGTGTGATGAGATGCGCGGCGCACGGCCAGCCGTTGCGTCCATAGCGGTCACAGGGCTTATGCGTGTTCTCGTCGTCTTATTTTCGCTGGAGCGGGAAGAAATGCCGAAGCGTTGTTCGAGTTGACGGGCTTGGAGATAGCAAAGGCCGATCGCGAGAGCGTCCGCAGCGTGAGATGGTTCAGGAGTTTCCTGCATGTGCAAGAGTGCGCGGACCATCATCTGCATCTGGCGCTTGTCGGCATGGCCGTAACCGGCTACGCAGGCTTTCACTTCGCGTGGAGAGTAGCTGCGGACCTCTACATTGTGCTGTTCGGCGGCAAGAAGAACAACGCCACGCACTTCCGCGAGGCGAAGAGCCGTTCGCATATTCAGGGCGGTGAACACGGATTCCACAGCAAGAGCTTCCGGCTTAAATTTTTCCAGCAACTGACAGAGCAAGGTGTGCACGTCGCGGAGAACAGCTCCAGGAGAAGTCTTCTGGCGCTTGGTGGCGACGCGAAAAGCACCGTAGTGGAGCACACGGCAGTTCTTTCCGTCGGTTTCGAGGATGCCATAACCCGTGGGGCCGGCGGCGGCGGGATCCACACCGAGGACGCGGAAGCAATTGCTTTTCAGCAGGACTGCCGGATAGTCGGACATCGAAGTCATTTTACGGCCAACAAGAAGCGTGTACCAACAGATTCTGAGAAAAGTTGTCCAGGAAAAACGAAACGGCCACGTGCCTGGAGGCCGTGGCCGTTTTAAGAGAAAGTGGAAAACTAACTGGCGCTAACCGCGGCCTGGATTTCAGACTCATCGATATCGAAGTTGGCGTACACATGCTGCACGTCGTCGTGTTCTTCAAGAGCTTCGACGAGACGAAGCATCTGCTGCGCCTGCTGCCCTGTAAGCTTGATGTAGTTCTGCGGAACCATGGCGACCTCTGCGGAGGCGGGCGTAATTCCCGCCTTAACCAGGGCTTCTTTGACGGTTTCGAGGGATTCGGCCGGGGTCACGATGTACCAGGAGGAGCCATCATCCTTCATGTCCTCGGCGCCTGCTTCCAGAACCAGATCGAGAAGCTTGTCTTCCGATGCGGCTTCTTTGGGAACGTTAATCTCACCTTTACGATGGAACATCCATCCCACCGCGCCGGCTTCGGCCATATTGCCACCGTTCTTGCTCATCAGGTGACGGAATTCGCCAACAATGCGGTTGCGGTTAGTGGTGACGACCTGGATCAAGAGGCCAACGCCGCCCGGGCCGTAACCTTCAAACGTCGCCTCTTCGTACTGCTCGCCTTCCAACTGGCCGGTACCACGAAGAATGGCGCGCTCAATGTTTTCGTTCGGCATGTTTTCGTTTTTGCCGGCGAGAATGGCCGTGCGCAAACGGGGGTTGGAGTTAGGGTCGCCGCCGCCGATACGGGCAGCGATGGTGATTTCGCGAATGACACGGGTGAAGACGCGGCCACGCTTTGCGTCCGTGGCGGCCTTCTTATGTTTAATTGTGGCCCATTTTGAATGCCCAGACATGACAATTCCTCTTTGTTGCTCGTGACCGCGGGGCGGTCAGGAAAATTTTGTTAATTGGCACCCCGACGCTGCCAAGGAATGGACTCGTGGCTCATTCAACCTGCATTGCGGGGGTCACCAGTGCGGAGACCAACGGTCATCGGCAAAGAAGCGGAACGCTAGGGCGCCGATACCTTGCCTAACTGCGGAAGTCTAGCATACTTAGGTCGAGTCGGAAACTGTCTGTACTCGTCCTGTCTTAGCTCCATAATTCTGTCACCCCTTAACAGCAACGTGAAAATGTCACCCTATGAGACGCAGACATTCATGAACAAGATGCTGCATGCAAAGAGATCACTTCGGAGAGGTATAATCTGATTGGAGCATCTTTCGATATTGACCGTGCGAAATCTGCCTTCGCTAAACATCCATCTCAGCAAAGAGGCAATCCTTGCCTGAAACTCGATATCGGGTGCTCGTTGTTGCGTCGCATCCCGTCCAATATATGTCTCCCGTTACTGCGGCGACTGTCGCAAGATCCGCGCGTGGATTTGAAGGTCGCTTATTGCAGCCTGCGTGGAGTGGAGGCAATGTATGACCCGGAAAGTGGAGAGTGGTTTTGGCAACTTGATCGTAGAACTTGGGATCGTGGGGCTGTTCCTATGGATAGTGCTTGGTTTTTCCATTGCGATTTCGGCCTGGAAAGTCGTGCTAAAACTCAGAGGTAGCCCCTGGTTCCCCCCGAGTTTTTTGATATTCCTGTTTTCCGTTCTACTCTTTTTCCCAATGACTTTTGTCAGCTTCAGTGCCTACCAGGACTTCGTGATCAATGTTTATTTCTGGCTGTTTTTGGGAATTCTCTTCCGACTGCCGGAACTTGCCAGGGCTGCTGCGAGCACTCCAGCTGAAGAAGTCACAGGGCGGGACTGAATTGCGCCTCGCGGTGGTCTCTCCGTTTCTTGACCGACACCATGGCACGGAAACCTGCGTTATTGAGCAGATTGAACGGCTCGCCAAACTAAATAACTGGGAAATCCACCTTTACAGTCAGGAAGTTGAGGATGTTCGCGGACTGCAGGCTGACACGTCGCATGCGAAGACCAGTGAAGGGGTGATCCTGTGGCATAAGGTGTCGAGAATTCGCGGGCCGCACCTGCTTGAATACTTATGGTGGTTTGTTATCAATCAACGGCAACGGCGACGTGACCGTCGATTAGGAAAAGTCCGCGCCGATATTGTCTACTCCCCGGGAATCAACTGTCTAGACGCTGACGTAATAGTGGTTCACATCGTATTTCACGAGTTCTATGAGCGCGTGAAAAACGAGCTTGTGCTGGCCCGAACCTCGCCAGCCAACTGGCCGCGCATAATCCATCGGAGGCTTTACTACAAGTTGATAATGTCGCTAGAACGAAGGATTTACTGCGATTCCAGGGTTCGCCTGATAGCCGTATCTCATTTGCTGGCAAATCATCTGCAATCACATTTTGGACGCACCGAGGTGACGGTGATTCCCAACGCCGTGGATACGGAGAGATTCACTGAGAGCAAGCGCGCGGCTTGGAGGCCTGAATCACGGCAGTTACTAGGTTTTGCCGAGCGCGAATTCGTGGTCCTGTTGATCGGGAATGATTGGAAAAACAAGGGACTCACCGCACTACTGAAGGCGGCAGCACTCCTCATGGATATACCTCTAAGGCTGCTAATTGTTGGCAGCGATGACCCGACGATGTTCCGATCTGCAGTCGGGGAACTTCATCTGCAGGATCGCGTGCGTTTTGAAGCATCCAGCCGGAACGTATTGCGCTTCTACGCTGCAGCAGACCTATATGCCGGCCCATCTTTGGAAGACTCATTCGGCCTTCCGATCCTGGAAGCGATGGCCTGCGGCCTTCCCGTCATTGCCAGCGCCCACGCGGGCTCCAGCGAAATGGTGCGCGACGGAGAAACAGGCCTCGTGCTTCGGGATCCACATGATCATGTTCGGTTAGCGAGTTTGATGCGGCGAGTTTACCTAGAGAAGGCGCTTGGCCGGGCATTAGGAGATGCGGCGGCAGGCGCGGCAAAAGCGAATTTCAGTTGGGATCAAAATGCAGTCATGACGCGGCAAGTCCTGGAAGAGACAGCTTCACGGCGAAAGTAAATCTACCCGGTCTCGATTTTGTCAGAAGACGTTGACGTTGGCCCGGTTATTCGAAATGTTCTTTCAGTCGCGGCGCAGGGGTCACCACAAAGTAGAAAGAAAGCATCGCCATTGGTACTGGCATCGCAACGTTCAATTGGAAACTCTCGCAGGACACCCCAGGAAGGACTTTTCGTGACCAAGAAGATTTGTTCCACAAGTAAGGAGAGTAAGAAATCTTGCCTAAATAGCGTAGTACAACGTTTTTGAACAGGGATTGCGATAACGGGCTTCCTCCTAGAATCAACTGGCAGAGAATGGCGCCAATAAAAAGCATTTGGACTGTGAGGTACATTGATTTGCTCATGGATTCACCGCAATAGGTCCAGGCTGGCAGCAAAAGCTAAAGAACTCCTGCGGGAGTTACTCTGGAGAAATTCTTTGCGCGCTGGACAAATCGGACATTATCGGCCAAGCCAAGCGCCAGACATGTAGAGTCATTTCAGGTCAACAAGGCCTTTTCAGCTTTCTCACGCTGTAATAGACCGGTAATCAGGAAACCACTCAAGACAAATAAAGAAAGACTCCGCTGGTGGCAAACGCATGTCCGATTGCCGTTGGAATCGGGTCGTAACCCGCAGACTCGAACAAGTGCGCAACCACAACGAATAGAACTGCCAGGCCACGAAAACCGTCAAGTTGCGGGAAATGCCCAAATCGATAATCCAGACGGGTTTCTGCTGACGGGGCTGCATTGCTGGATCCATCTTTCCTGATATCTTCAGAGAGAGTTCGCGAAGCTCCGGTGCATTTTTCTCTCGCTGGATTGTTTGGCCCTGGGAAAGATTAGGTAGTATAGCGCGTTCGCTTCAAGCTCCGGCCAAGTGTCGAACTCAAGAACAGACGATCCCTATGGGCTCACACTAGCATATGTTAAATTAATATCGTTCACGCATGCGCATAGCTCTCTTCACTCCCTCCTCGCCCGCAATCGGCGGCGGATCTGTTCAATTGAGAAGTCACATTGAGCAGATGGAAGGTCTCGGTATCGAATGGAATTATCTATCCGCTTCACCTGTAGACGGAAACGCGTGGCGTTGGCTGGGTAAGCCATTCACGCCGGTGCGATTCGGTTCGGACATTTGTGCCAGAACTGGATTCCTTCCGGGTTCAACGGCACCGGTGCGCGAACTGGTGAAGCAAATTAACGCTGATTTGTATTGGGTAGTCGCGCACTACGACTGAATGTGTTGGATGGCAAGGTGATTGGTTAATGTCACGGCCGGCATCGGCATCAAGAATGGCGGAAGTTTTTGCGCCACTTAGACGCTGAGTTTCCCCCGGAGCTGAAGTTGCATGTAGTGATGGACAACTACGGCACGCACAAAGAGCCACACGTGCAAGCGTGGCTGAAGAAGCATCCTCGTTTTGTGTGCCACTTCGTGCCGACTAGTTCAAGCTGGTTAAATTTGGTGGAGCGCTGGTTTAGAGAATTGACCGAGAAAGCGATTCGGCACGGCAGTTTCCTGAGTGTGCCGGATCTAAAGCAGGCGATCGAGGCCTTTATGCAAGCCTGGAACAAAAACCCCAAGCCGTTCATCTGGAGCGCCACCGTCGAGGACATCATCAAAAAGATCGATCGCGCGCGGGTCAAGATGGAGCAGATCAAACCCGGATCCACCCAGCCCAGGGGAAAAAAGAAGGGGGTGGATATGTAAAGCTATATATGGGACACACCACTAGGGATTCGCCTTAACTCTTGCCAGAACGCCCCGCCGAACCGCGCCGAGAGTAAATTCCAGAGACTCTTTCGGAATACTGGTAACGAAAGGCTCCACGGCCCAACCAAGGCCAACGGGGATATCGCGAGATAGCGAAACGACCTGACTCTGCAGATAAACTCCGCCGTCTTTCTCTTCCAGACGCCACCAGGTCTCCATGCGCCACATGAAACCATTGTCGTGGCCCGGTGACTTCTCTTTTTCGGTGGACTCGCCCGGATCTTCGATTTCGGCAATGCGAATCGCGGAACTACGGCTGTGGGCGCGAGTGGGTGAATCCGAGAAATAGTAGATCTCGTGTTCAGTGTTCAAGACCACGGTAATGATTTTCTTGCGACGAAAGCGAAGGAAGACGCGATAGTGATTTCCGGAATGCTCCTCAATTTTTGATCTTTCCACGTCAGGAGCAAAGTACGTCGACTGCCGATCATAATCCTGCAGGAAGGCCAGGACTGCATTCAGCCCGGTCCCGGGCATAAACACCATGCCCTGCCAATCGTGAATCATTCCGCCGGGAATATCGGCGAACTCACCTGAAGGAATAATCCGCTGCATCACAACTTCCCCACGCTTCAACTTGGTGTACGCGGCTTCTTTGGCGGATTTCTCGAGGTCGTCAACCCACAGGAAATTGCCATTGCTTAAGCTCTTTGCGTTTTTCGACTCGGTCTTGCTGACGTAAGAGTCAAAGGAGTGAATCGTCTCGGGACGGAGAGAAACAGCAACCAACAACCTTGAAATGGGTTCTGCGGTCGAGAAACTTGTCGAGATGGCGAGGAAACAAAAAGGGAGAATTAGATTCCGTCGTTTCGATAGGAGGAACATGATTCTGATTATCGTGCAGGAATGAAAAATGGCCAACAAGGGAGTCTGCAGCTGGCCATGACCTTCCGTATCTATAACAAAATAAAATACTTAGAAATGAATAGCCAGAGGGAAGCCAGAATCGAGAATCTGGCGGGTTGGGAAGCTCGCACACGGCCCCTTGCGGGACCGCTGTCCCCGCGCGGCCCCCAACCCACTGACGCGATATTAGGGGGCGTAAGCAGTTAGCTCAATGGGCCGATGGCCCCAGATAATGGAGTACCCGGGTCGTGGTACGGATGCGCTACTCGGGCCATAAGAAGTTTGTATTCTTACTAATACCGAGTACGAGGCAACATAATTGGGGGTGCACTAGCGACCGAGATTAAGGCTGAGGTTTTTCATCCATCTGTTTGACAGGCATCGTTGGAGGAGGTTCAGTACTGATCACCAGGCGAAGCGTGACATCTTTGGTCTGGCCCCGCTTGAGGGGGATATTGCGTTGCCACTCAGAGTTCGCACCTTGAGCGGAGGCACGCAGGTCGTAACTGTCCTGCTTCAGGCCGGTGATGACGAATCTGCCCCTGGCGTCCGTATGCACAGCGTGTGGCGCAATTCCACCAGACGATTCACAACTAACCGCGGCGTGAGCGACGGGTTTGCCATTGACTCCGATGACAGTTCCCGTCAAAGAGGTCGTGTTCTTTTTGGGAGTTTGCGCGTTTGTGTGAGCAGGAAACAGCACGGCGAGTCCCACTAAGAAGAGCGAAAACAAGCGTCGATTCATCGGGTCACAATCCCCCTTCATGGATATCAGTCTAGCCTTGAATGCAGAGCGGGAGACTGCATTGGAAGGGCTTGTGTCGGAATCGAAACCTGATAGTCAGTACAGTGTCCAAAAGCAAGAATGCAGTTCGCTCAACAAGCCCTAGGAAAGCCCGATTTGCTAGGGCAGGCGCAAATCCACGGAATACACATCGACACCGCCGTGATCCACGGTGACATATACGGAACCGTCAGGGCTAAGACCAGTAAAAATACAGCGAGTCGCTCCGAAACTGAGTAAGTCTCCGAAACTGGTCACCCGCTCCATTTCCTTCTTCAACATGGGAACGCGGAAGATCGATTGTTCGAGTTCGTCAACGTCTTGAAAGTAGAGAGCGTCGCCACCCGGGGACCAGCGCAATGCGGAAGGGAAATTGGCATCGGCAAGAACAGACCACTGCTTAGACTGGCAGTCGTAGAGCCAAACCTGTTTCTTTTTTGGATGAAGAGCGGCGATGTAGCGTCCGTCGGAAGACCAACGAGGTTCAATGAGACCCTGCGAGCCAGCTAATTCAGTGATGGTCGAGGTCTCCAGATCCAGGACGCGAATCGTGGGTTCGGCTGAGGTTTCGGTGTCCTGCACATCCATGACAATCTGGCGCCCGTCAGTTCTCCAATCGCCAGACATGGAGGCCCATTTGTTGCTCGTGGGAAGCACGGGTTTGGGCGTTCCGCCTTTGGAAGAAACGACGTAGAGTCGCGGTTGCTTGTCGAGTAAGAAGCCCGTAAACAAGATCTGCTTCTCGTCGGGCGACCATGTCGGCGCAAACGCTCCCGTGGCTCTTGCCGTGAGTTCCACTTTTCCAGTGCCGTCCAGTTTGCTTTTCCAGAGCGTGCCATTCTCGCGCGCTGCGTACACAACCCATTGCCCGTCCAGTGAAAAATTGATGTCAGTGGCGCCTGATTCAGTGAGCATGGCGGATTTGGAAGCCGTCTTTGGGTCAATGCGCAGAAGCTGGTATTCATTCCGTGTGCCAATCACGAAAACGCGAGCGGCGTCAGGCAAAGCTGCCGGATGGTCAAATGCGATTGGGCCCGTCGTGAGTTGCACAGGACTAGCTGTTCTGGAAAGCAAGCCCGTATGCTCTTCCAGCAACCAAAGATTTGCGCGAGTGTCCACTGCGAGGCTGGCGCGGAGATCGACCCCAGAAGAAAACGCAAAATATTTTCCTCCCGCCAGCCAAGTGCCGCTACCTTCATGCAGGCCGCGTTGTTCATCGGGCAAAACGCGTCGTAGTGAAGAGCCGTCAGCAGCGATTTCCCACATAGAATCGGTGCCTTGTGACGGTTCCATCTGAGTAAATCGGAGTCGTTTTCCGTCGGGAGACCAAACCAGTGAGTGCGGAGCGGGGTGGAATTTCGCAATCTCCTTTACGTTGGCTCCTTCCGTTGTGGAGATCTTTATGCCCTCCCCCTCGAGAAAAGCGATCTGATCTCCCTTGGGCGAGCACACGGCTTCTTCCGCCATCACATCACCGACCCGGCGAGGAGCGCCGCCCTGGACAGGCCAAAGCCATAAGGGCGTAGCTTCGCCGCGATGCGTGAGCTGGCCGATGAGGAATTGAGAGTGATCGGGCGAAAGATCAAAGATACGAGTGTTGTCAAAAGGTGTGGGAGTCTTTTGAGAATTGCCGCCTTCGACGGAAGTCTGCATCAGATTCCATCCAGTGACGTCCCTAACGACGAAGAAGATGCGACTTCCATCCGTAACCAATTTCCCCCAGGGATCAATCTGGCCGGAATGCGTCAGTTGACGAACAGCCAAGACGCGCGGTTGGGCTTTCGGCCAGCCAAGGGAAAGCACTAATACAGAAAGTCCAACAAGGATCGCCGCAGCGTGCCACCAGGTAAGGTAGATGCCTTTGGAAGATTTCTTACCTGCTGTTGATTGCGATGTGAGAATTGTGGTTCGTTCACTGGAGACGTCGAAATCCTCAAGAGGTGTTCCGTCCGTGGTCACGCGAACAGAAGTGCTGACCGGAGCGGGATCTGCCTGCGCAACAATGATGGGGGCGATGAATCGGTAGCCCTTGCGAGGAACAGTTTCAATGAAGACGGGATTCTCAGCATTGTCGTTCAAAGCTGCGCGTAACTTCATCAGAGCGGTGTTGAGGCTCCCATCGAATTCCACGAAAGTGCCTTCAGGCCAGATTTTCTTTCGGAGATCGTCGCGCGAGAGCATCTCGCCTTGCGCTTCCAAGAGCAGGGCCAAGATACGGAAAGGTTGTTCCTGGAGCTTCACGACTGTGCCCTGGCGTGTAAGTGTGCCCTGCTCGAGGTCCGCCTCAAACAGGCCAAACTTAAACTGTCGTCCCCGGGTCTGTGGTGAGCTTGGTAGCATATTCGCTGAAAAAGCGCTTCCAGAAGGCGTATGCTACACCAAAAGATTGGTTGATGAAAGACTATAAGTTAAAGAGAAAGAGTGGGTTAATTGTTGATAAAAGGAAGAGGCGAAGTTCGTTTGACGGATTTGCACCTTTCCTCCATCTTGCTCTCGGTGTGCTCCTGCCCTCGTTGGGTTCCCCAAGTACCTGACAAGGGACACGCTAGGCGAGTTCGGCTCCTGCCGGGTTCTCTAGTAGCTCACACACTCTGAACCAACGGGAATGTCCGCGTCCCGTGCCTACCGTCGGAAGTCCCAGGCACGGACGCGGTCGATCCCAAGCCGGAAGTAAACCCCGTACTCAAGGCACCCGTGGATCTGTTTGCCGGTAATACTGCATTGCTGCATTAACCCCAGCCCAGCGGAAAGGCTCGTTTGGGGTATAGAGGGGCAAGCGATTCAGGTACGGTAGCCAGGCCCAATCCTTACTTTTGTGATGGATCAGGTCTGCCAGGATTCGACCAAATACCGAGGTCAAGTTAACGCCGTGACCGGAAAAGCCGATGGCGTAGAAGATGTTTCCGTATTTTCCGAACTGGCCGACGGAGGGTGTCTGATCGAGCGACATATCGACAATACCACTCCACGTGGTTTCGAATGGTTCGTTGACCAATGCAGGGAAGATGCGACCGAGTTCTGTACGAAGGCCTTCAAAGCGTTTTGCGGCACCGAACGGTTCCCGCAATCCATTGTTGAAGACATAATCGACGGGACCGCCTCCAATGTGCAGACGATTATCTTTTGTAAGGCCCAAATAAAAAACTTCCGTGCGTGAATCGTTGAACGGGATTCGTTTCTTCCAACCTATTTCAAAGAGGCGTGTGTCCGAGAGTGGAGCGGTCATGCCGACATAGTCAAACACCGGTGTGGCAGCCCGGCGCAGATAACCCAGCTTGGAGGTGTAAGCATTCGTTGCCAGAATGAGCGCCCGGGTCCGAACGTTCTTTCCTTCCGCAGTTGTAAGAGTGATGGACTCTCCTTCATCAATAGCAGCAACAGAAGTACCCTCATAGATTTCGACGGCGATGGATTGGGCAACTGATTTAAAGAGTTCGACTAATTTCCCCGGATGAACCTGCCCGCTGTTGGGGTCAAACATTGCACCCGGATAAGCGGATGTGCCTACAAGCTCGGCAATTCTTTGACGATCCCAGAATTCGAATGGGAATCCCGCTCGTCGGGCCTTTTCGATGAACCGACGACCCTGCTCCGCAAGATGGCCGGTATTGCACATTTGCAGCGCGCCATGAAGCTCCAATTCCACGTCGAGATTCATCGTGGCTGCAAGCCGCGCCAAGCGTTGCGTATTGTCAACTGTGACATCGTAGATGCGCTTGTCGAGCGAGGGATTGTCACTCCAAGCCATGTAGCGATCCTCGGTGCTGGTCAGGAGCATTGCACCGTTTCGCCCAGACGCACCGTTTCCGCACCGAACAGCCTCCAGAACTATCACTCGATCAGCAGGCCGATTTCTTTTCAGGTAAAAAGCCGCGGAAAGACCAGTCAATCCACCGCCGATAACGGCAACATCAGTCTCGATATCTTTTTGCATGGGAGCAGATGGTGGAGTGAATGCCTTTGTCCAGTGACTGCGATTCACCTCGAATACCGGTTTCTCTGGCAACAGTACGGGAAAGACTGAATTTGTCGCTACGGCCGCGACACCGGTAGCAGCGCCGAGGGTGGCGGCAGATATTAGGAAGCCTCTGCGGTTGGTTTTGTGTTTCTTGTCGTCATCCATGAAGGTTGATCCGAATGGCAGTTCGTACACACTGTCTCACGAGAATGGCTAAATTTTACACAGACTGGAGGAGGCAGTTCGAAACCATCTCCCGGGGTTTGCTCTAACTGACAGAACCTTCGGAGATTAAGTGCAGGCCCAGATTGACTTCCGGTTTGGCTCTGCTCGTGCCTCTGTTACCCTTACATCTAATGCGTGGTAACAGTAGAAGTGTGTATTCCCTGATCGCACGGCCTCGGGTATTTTTTCCGGTATGTCAGGCGAACCCTGATCCAGATTGCCTCGCAGGTGCAAGACAATAAGGCCTCTGCAAATGCTCAGTTGGGGAAAGCTTGGTACGGGATTCAGTGTTCGATACCGGACAGCAGGCTACTGGGAGGTTAGCTAGGCTGCTCCCTTTCGCTAAAAGCAAGTGCGGAGAGCAAGAGATCGCCTGAAGTTCCTTTAGGTCAGCCCGGAGGAAATTGTTGCGAACTACTCTGAAAATCGTACTTCCGCTAGCTGTCAGCGTAATTTGTGTGTCGCTTTTGTACTCCTCCTATCAGATTCGGACCGAGCGACGCAATCTGCGCAATGATCTGACCCGGCGAGCGGCGACCCTGGCGGAGAGTCTGCAAGACAGCATTGAGGCCGCCACCGGCCAAACCACGAACAAGAATGTGCAACGAATCGTGTCGCGGTTCGGGCAGCGCGAACACTTTCTTGGAGTGGCGGTTTATGATCGGGCAGGAGCCGGATTGGCGCGGACCCAAGGGCTGCCGACTTACTTTGAAACCATTCCTCCTGTGGCGATCCGCGCCACAAGCACCGACTCGGGAACAAACGAATTCATACAGAACGCCGGCGTTCCGCTGCATATCTACGCGCTTCCCTTGCATCGAGGCGAGGAACAAAGTGGGGCGCTTGTTGTTGTTCATGACGCAAGCTATATCGATCAGCGCCTGAAACTTTCCCTGCGCGACTCTCTTCTTACAGCGTTGATACAAACTCTCCTCATTACTTCACTGGCTTTCGTCCTGGTGCGGGTAAATTTCACTTCGCCACTGGCGAAGACGGCGAAGTGGCTGACGGCGTTGCGTGCCGATGCTTCCGGAAGCAGCGCCGGCCTGCCCAAAGGAGAAATGTTCGATCAGATACAGAAAGAAGCAAAGCATCTGGCGAATGCGTTGCAATCAGCCAGAGCGGCGGCACTTGCGGAAGCACAATTGAGAGACTCGCAGTCTTCCGTGTGGACGGCTGAACGCTTGCGTGTGAGCCTGCGAAGGAAGTTGGGAGACAAACTGCTCTTCGTGGTGTCGAACCGTGAACCGTATCTTCACGAGTATCGCGAAAGGGACAAATCGATTCAGGTGATGGTACCGGCCAGCGGTCTGGTGACTGCGCTCGAACCGGTGTTGCAAGCGTGCAACGGCACATGGATCGCACACGGCTCCGGAAGCGCTGACCGAAAGGTGGTTGATTCCTGGGATCGCATTCAGGTGCCACCGGAGCGCCCTGCTTATACTTTGCGGCGGGTGTGGCTGTCGAAGGAAGAAGAGCATGGTTATTACGAAGGCTTTGCGAACGAGGGGCTTTGGCCGCTTTGCCATATCGCGCACACGCGGCCGATTTTCCGCACCGAGGACTGGAATTACTACCAGGAGGTAAATCGCCGATTCGCTGATGCGGTATTGCAGGAGATGGAAGGAACGCAATCTCCAATACTCTTGGCACAGGATTATCACTTTGCGCTGTTGCCCAAAATGGTGAAAGAAGCCCGCCCGGATGCTGCGGTGGCAATCTTCTGGCATATTCCGTGGCCGAACGCGGAAGTATTTGGGATTTGTCCGTGGCAAAAAGAAGTTGTGGAAGGATTATTGGGGGCCGACCTGATTGGTTTCCACGTTCAATCGCACTGCAATAATTTTCTGGAGACGGTGGACCACGCGCTGGAAGCTCTTACGGAATGGGACCGCTTCGCCGTGAACCGGCAAGGACACGTGACGCGAGTGCGCCCGTATCCAATCAGTGTGGCCTTCCCTCAATACCTGCCTGTGCATGCACACCAGAGCTCCGGCGAAGACCGAGCCGCACTGTTTGCAGAGCTCGGAATAGAAGCCTCGTTACTCGGAGTGGGTGTGGACCGCCTGGACTACACAAAAGGAATTGTGGAGCGCTTCCGAGGCGTAGAACGATTCCTGGAATTGTATCCGGAGTACCAGCGGAGATTCACATTCGTACAGATCGCAGCGCCCAGCAGAACTGTGATTCCGCGCTACCAGCAACTGTTCCAGGAGGTAACCACGGAAGTGGAGCGAATTAACAATCGCTTCCAGACCGGAATGTGGAAGCCCATCGTGCTGTTGAATACCCACCATTCGCATGAGGAGATTTCCCGGTATTACCGCGCGGCATCGCTATGCATGGTGACTTCACTGCATGATGGGATGAATTTGGTCGCGAAGGAGTTCATTGCAGCGCGGGAAGACGAGCGCGGCGTACTGATTTTGAGCTCGTTTGCCGGAGCGGCACATGAGCTGACCGATGCACTCCTTGTGAACCCGTATGATTCTCACCAAGTTGCGGAAGCGATCCGGCAAGCGCTCGACATGACGGAGGAGCAACAAGAGACGCAGATGTCGCGGATGAGGAAAATCGTACACGAACATAACGTCTATCGATGGGCGGCGAATTTGCTCTCGGATCTGACAGAAATCCGCGTGGAATCATCCGAAAAAACGGAAAGCCATGCTGGGGCTGGGGAAGAGCTGGGAATTTCGCGCGGCCAGGCGGCTTCCGGTTGAAGATGGGCTAGCGCAGATCTCCCGGCTCGATCCCGTTCTTCTTCGCGTCAGTCTCAATATCCTGAATCTTGGCTTGCAGCTGTTTCTTGCGATCTTCAAGTTGCTTCACTTGATCCGCGAGCGGCACCATGTTGTAGCCATGAGACGGATTAATTCCACCGTTAGGGGATGTGTTTTCTCCCTTAAAATTCTTTAATTGGTTGATGCGCTGTTCGGTTGCCTCAATCTGACCCTGTAACTGCTGGATCTGATCGCGGTACATCGAGATCTGCTGTTGCCGAACATCCTCTTTTTGTTGCGCTTGATAAGACTTCACTCCGTCTTGTTCATCGTCGGAATTGCTTTGCTCGCCGACCACAGAGACTTTGCCCTTAACCGAGCCAAGATCGTCATTAGTCCAGACTTTCTTCGGTTTCTTTTTTTCGGCTGTGGCTGGAGGTTGAGCGGGTTTTGCTTGTGTGGTCGGAGCCGTTGCGGAGGGAGCGCTGCTTTGCGTGCCCTGTGCGGAACTCACGGCAGGGATGGCTATCAGAAACAGAAGCAAGTTGAGATGTGAGAGTTTCAATGGACTCACCGTACCTTTCAACGTAGCTGTGCGGAATCGATCCCTTTTTTCCTGGCTTCATCAAGAAGCGCATCGATCTGAGCTTCCAGTTTCTTCCTCTTCCCTTGCAACACGGTCATTTGCTGGTTTACCGGCATGCGTGAAAAGCCCTTCTGTGCTTCGTCGCTGCCTTTCGTGACCGGTTCGCCTTCCTGAAATTCTTTGAACGAGGCGAGTTGCTGGTTGACATTGTCGAGTTGATCTTGGAGCTTTTGCAGCTTCTCTCGGATTTGGGAAACAGTGGCCGGATCAGCCGGTTTCGTGTGAGTCATCGTGTACTTCTGATTTCGGCTATCTCCCACAACCGAGACTTTTCCACTGGCCTCCGAAAGGTTCTCATTGGTCCAGACTTTCTTGGTCGGAGGGTTCTTAGCGGACGAATCTTTGACCGTCGGCGGAACTGATTGGTTCTGCCCCGGAGCATCAGCGGGGGCCGATGCGGTCTGCGCAAAACCGGTATTGGGGGATAGGGGAACGATAAGGGCGGCAACGAAAACCCATCGGAACATGAGACCTCCGAGCCCGGGAGTTGGGACTGGTACCGTCTAACCCAGTCTAAACGAAGAAGTTTCTCCGGCGAATTAATGGGCGGAGAGTTTGTCCAATTCAGCACGCACCAAAGCGACGGCCTCTGACGGGGGACCCACTTTTTTGTAGTCCGTATAGAAAGTCCGTTCATGGATGGAAAAGGAGAGGAGGAATTTGCGGCCGTCAAAATCGTATTGCTCGTAGCTCGGCAGCCAGACTCCGGCAGCGTATTCGTACCGCTCCTGCATGAAGTAACTGCCCTTGTAAACCTTGGCCAGGAACATCGCGATGGAGATGTCTTCCATCACGGTGCCTTCGATACGGGCCAGCTCTCCCGACTGTTCATCGATCCATACGAAACCCGTGACTTTACTAAAAATGGTCGCGTTACGCGTGGTGGGCTTGAATTTTGGGTTGGGAGACATACGGTACTTGGTGAGAGTTTGGGTGCCGCGGGATTCTTCTCCCAGTTTTGTAAAAAGGAAAGCCTCATGTGTGGACGAGATCAGGTCGCTGCGATCTTTACGTTTTCTTTCCATCTTGGCGTAAGCCTCGCGCTGGCCTGAACCTGATTGGTCTATCCAAGCGAGGTATTTTGCTAGTTTCTCCAGTTCAGCCCGGTAAGCCTGAATGCTGGCCGGTTCTGCGGATGGCGCCAACGGAATCTTGGTGACTGCGGGTCCGGAAGGAAAGATCCGCCAGACCTTTGTCTCGGAAGGGTTCTGGTCCCTGCCCGTCTTACGAATTTCAACCTTCTGAATGCGCTCGTAAACGTCAAGGTTTGCCTCCATGCGCTTCTGGTTGGCGATTACCTTCTCGAAGATGTCATTCCCAGTTGTCGGCCCGTCTTGTGGTGCGAGGAGAAGAGGGAAAAGCAGCACCGCAATCGACTGGGAAAAGAGGCGCCAGAACAACAGGAGCCATGCGCTGTTTCGGGTGTCTGTGGCAGTGTAAGTCATAGGAAAAAAGCCAGTAAGAGATCCTCGCGAAATGATTGGTGCCTCGACTCAACTGTAGGATGCACAGGGGCCTGCAAACGCGCTTTTCTGGCTGCTTGCCCGATACATTTAGTACAATACTATCGTACTAATATACACAGGCTACCCTTGCGAAAAATTGCGTCAAAGGGACCCAATCCTGGGAACGAAACAAGGGGGTCGTGCGTCTTAACTACAGTAGGAGCCCGATGTGGGTGTGACCCCAATCGAAAGTTTGAGTGGTATACCGCGTCTGACGGCCGGGACATTCGTGTCTGCCGAGCGGGCACGCGGCTTGAAGGCTGCCTGGGTTACTTTCGCTGAGACCTTGAAGTTGGCCTTGGATGCTCTTCGTGCTCACAAACTGCGCAGCTTCCTCACCCTCCTGGGAGTAATTCTGGCGGTAACCACCCTGGTTGCCGTGATGAGCGTAATTGAGGGATTGAACCGCTACGTCGCCGACAAAGTCGCGAATCTCGGATCGAATGTCTATATCGTTGACCGCTTCGGGATCATTACCAGCCGCGACCAGTGGATCAAGGCGCAAAAACGTCCGCTGGTGTCGATGGAGGATTTTGTACGTCTCCGCGACAACATGAAACTGCAGAAGGCGGTAGCCGCGGAAGAAGACCGGAACATTCAAGTTCGCAGCGGCAACCTGACCATGGAAAATGTCCAGATGCTGGGTGCGACACCGAATTTTGCCGAAGTGCGCAATATGAACATTGCGGAAGGGCGGTATATCACGCAAGCTGACGACGAGCACCGTTCGGAGGTCGTCTTTGTCGGACCGGATCTGGTAAAGAAGTTTTTCCCGAATGTGGATCCCATTGGGAAGACCCTTCGCGTGCAGACGCATACCTACCAGATAATCGGCGTGGCGGAAGCCCTCGGCTCGGCATTCGGGCAATCGCAAGACAATTATATGATCATGCCGATCAATACCTACAGGAAGGGTTGGCATCGGGACGAGGATTGGGTGGCGATTTTCGTACAGGCACCCAGCGCGGAATTGGTGGAAGCAAGCAAAGAAGAAGCGCGCATGCTGTTTCGGGCGTGGCGACACATCGGTTACAACGATCCCGACAATTTTGCCATTCTGGGGTCCGATTCGATCATGGCTTTGTGGCATGACCTGACTGGGAATCTTGCCTTTGTGGCTATGGCGCTGGTGAGTGTTTTCCTGGTGGTCGGCGGCATCGTGATCATGAACATCATGCTGGCCAGCGTGACGGAACGTACCAGAGAGATTGGATTGCGGCGTTCACTAGGCGCGAGGAAGAAACATATTCTGCTGCAGTTTGTGACGGAATCGGCTGTGTTGGCCGCGGTGGGCGGATTCATCGGAATAGTGTTTGCGTATGCCGTCGTGTTTTTCGTCAAGAACGTTTTCTCGTTCCCTATGGAAACTCCGATGGGGGCGGTGATCCTGTCCTTGTGCCTGTCGACGGCTGTGGGGCTTTTCTTTGGAATTTATCCGGCAATGAGAGCAGCGAAGTTGGATCCGATCGAAGCGCTACGCGCGGACGGGTAGAGTAGACGATGGCTCAGGCATACGGCGAAAACCTCCGGCAAGCAATGGACACGCTACGATCGCATAAACTGCGCAGCGCTTTGACGGTATTCGGCGTGGTGCTTGGTGTGAGTGTGATCATGTTGGTGGCCGCGCTACTGACTGGCTTCGATCATCAGATTCAAGAAAGCATTAATCAGTATGGCGCTGACACGGCTTTCATCACCAAATGGGATCAGGGGCGCCATGGCGGGCCACCCCCTCTTGAGGAACAACAACGGAAACCACTTACTGTGGAAGACGCGATTGCTCTGAAGGAGCAATGCTCGTCAGTAAAGGATGTGACCGTCTTCATCGAAACGAACTGGCGCCATGAGCATGCGGTTCGCACCAAAGCCGGCGAAGTAACAGGAATCGATTTTCGGGGAGTGCAGCCGAACTTTGGTGAGGTCTACGCGAACGCGGCCACGCTGGAGGGAAGGTTTATCGGCGAAGGCGACGATCTCCATAAAGAGAAAGTGGTTATGCTGGGCCAGAACGTTGCACCCGTGCTGTTTCCCGAAGGGCACCCCATCGGCAAAGACGTAATGATCGACGGAACAGATTTCAAGGTGATTGGTGTGGTCGAAAAGCCCAAGGGTGGGTTTGGAATGGGCGACGAAGACCGCCGGGTACTTATCCCGTTCAGCACATTCAAGAAGACTTATCCTGATGCGGATGAGATCCAGATGCGGGCCCAGGCGTATCCTAAAATGCTGAGCCAGGCCGTGGATCAGATGACAGAAGTATTGGAGCGCCGGAGAAATGTGCCGTACGGAGGGAAAGACAATTTCTCGATCGACACGGCAGAGCAGGAAATATCCAATTTTCACAGCATCATGATCGTGACGTACCTGGCCATGGTTGTTCTTAGCGCGATCGGGTTGCTGATCGGCGGCGTTGGTGTAATGAACATCATGCTGGTCAGCGTAACCGAACGAACCCGCGAGATCGGATTGCGCAAGGCGATCGGAGCAAAGCGCAAAGATATTACCTGGCAGTTCTTGCTGGAAGCGATGACGCTGACTGGCATGGGCGGATTGATTGCCCTGATATTTGTTTTTTTGCTTGTACTGCTGATTCGTTTGACCCTGCAATGGCCGGGTGTAGTGCCTTTCTGGGCTGCCGCAACGGGAATTCTCGTCAGCGTGACGATTGGGCTGATCTTTGGCGTCTGGCCCGCGGTAAAGGCAGCGAAACTGGATCCGGTCGAAGCACTGCGCTACGAATAGTGCATTTTCCTAAGAGTCAGAAATCCGCCTGCCAAGTTATGTTCAGTTGACGGAAATGGGTCCGTTCACGGTAGAAAGATGAATCATCGTGGGACCGGAGCCGAACTGAACGCTTTTGCGATCCTCGTCCCAGTTCTTGCGACCTTCCGAACAGGCGCTGGCATGGCAGCGAAACGGACTGTGGCCGTCTGATTCAACGAGCACGCCAGATTGATAGCCTTCGGGGATTCGCAGCGTGAGTGGGCCATTGTTTGCGTGCGCTTCAATGCCTGCGCCATTCCAGGACGTGCCACTCAGGGAGACCGTTACCGGTCCATTCTGCGCATCCACGTGCAGTTTTCCACTGTTTTTGTCCAGCGTAATTGGCCCGTTATTCGCGGAGAGATCGAGATCACCACTGCAACCGGTCACGGTGATAGGCCCATTTTGCGCGCGCACTGTCACTTTGCCGTCTACATGATAAAGACCGACCGGTCCGTTGTTGACCTCAAGATGAAGAGAAGCATCTTTCGGCGCTTTCACGAGCAGGTGAGCGGTCCAGCGATCGTGTGAAGACGGGCCGGAGACGCCGATTTCTCCATTCTGAAATGTCAGATGAATTTTCGAGAGAGCATCTTGAGCATTCCTGTCTGGGTCGGCCGCTTTGCAAAGCGTCACCGAATAGTCGTTCTTGTCCCAGCCTTCCACCTGTAATCCACCATTTGATTCAGCCTGGATGCGGAGCGTAGGAGCCTCTGCCTTTGTAATGATGCGTTCCTCTGACTGAACAATGGCATGACGGCTTTCGAATTGGATGTTCAGATCGGAACAACTGGCGATGGGATCGCTGTGATCGATCGAACCTCGAAGCGAATGCCGAGTGGAACCTGCCCGACTCACCGTTGTCAGGGCGACGGCAGACCATACCAGAATAGCGATACCGCGGAGAACGCTGTGTGAATCCATGATGCTCACCTCTGGCGGTATAGACGAGAAGATTGTGGGAATGGTCAGGTCGGCTTCTGAACAAAAGTAGGTAGGCCTGGATGGTCCAAGAGAGGCCATCTAACGGGTGACCGCTTCGGTCATTTCTGCTGTGAAATTGGATCAGTGAAGGTTAAGCGGAACGGAGCAGGCGACCCGCTCGATTGCGAAGGGAAGCCTCAGGGGGTGCGGGGGCAGCTAAGGGTTTGCGCCGTGCCAGTGGAAACAGCTGTTCAGCCAAAAGGTCCGTAGAAGCAAACCTGTATTGAGGATCCTTGGCGAGGCATCTTGCGAGAATCTCATTCATCTCCGACGGAAGAGAGGGATTACTGTGACTAGCTGGGAGTGGCGTGGATGAAAGGACGTGATTGCAGACGCTTTGAAGAGAATCACCGGAAAAAGGAGAAATACCGGTTAGCATCTCGTAGAGCACCACACCCAGGGAGAAAAGGTCCGATCGGGCATCCTGCGGTCGACCATGGATTTGCTCAGGGCACCAATAAGCAGGAGTTCCTAGCAGAGAGGTATCCCCCGTATCATGGCTGGCAAGGCGAGCCATGCCGAAATCTGTAAGCTTTACGCGATTATCGCTAGTTATCAGAATATTGGCCGGTTTTACGTCCCCATGAATGATTCCACGCCGGTGGGCGACGGCAAGGGCGACTGCGACGTGAGCGGCATAGTTGCAGGCTGAGGGAAAAGGGATACTGCCCTTCGAGAGTATCTTCTCTAGCGACTGACCTTCGACTAACTCCATGACCAGGTAGGGAGTTAAGGTCGATTCCTCCACCCCGATGTCATGCAGGGTGATGATGGAGGGATGAGAGATCTGCCCGACGACTCGAGCCTCTCGAAGGAAGCGGGCTCGCCCATCTCCACGTGCAAGTTGCGGTGAGAAGAGCTTTATCGCCACCTGGCGATCGATGAGCGGATCGAAACCGCGAACCACGCGGCTGTGAGCGCCTGTACCAAGCGTATCGAGAATCTGATATCGGCCAACGTTCACAGGAGTATCTCCAAAGACACGAATCCAAGGACAACTCAGCCCGACAAGAGAATACGAGGAGGGGGTGAACAATGGTATGAAGCAGGAGTCACGTTCGGAATAGTACGCGGGTACTGGGTCAAGCGGTGCAAGGGAGCGGGTGAAACACCACAAACAGAAGATCAGTTGGTTTTCAGGGCTTGCTTCAATTGTGAATCCGATTGTAGCCGCGCGGGGAGTTTGCGGACAAAGGTGATCATCGAGGAGTGCCAGGAATGGTTAAAGCCAAACTGCATCATTTCCGAGAGGGCCTGGTCCGAAGACCAATGTTCAAACGCGATGCGATAGGCAGCGATCATGACGCCGGTACGGTCCTTGCCGAATTCACAGTGAACAAAAATCGTCTGCGAAGGAGAATTGCGCAATACCTGGAAGAAATGAACGAGGTCAGCATTGCTGGGATTCGAAAAGCCGCCAATGGGAATACGCTCGAAATGCATGCCCAGGGCCTCGACACGCTTGCGCTCTTCGTGGGCGGTTTGTGGAGATTCGGCGCGGAGATCGATGATGGTGGTGACACCGAGTTTCTTGAGCTGAAATAGTTGGTCGAGGTTTGGCTGAGAGCCGCGATAAAGACGTTCATTTATTTTTCCGGCATTGTGAATACCGGGAATGAAGATCTTTGTTGCTATGGATGGAAGAGGAAAATCACTGAGAGAAGTGGAACGTGGTGCGAGAGCCAGAGAGAAGGTGAGAAAAATGAACAAAGCGCAGATTCGAGAGAAAGAAGGCATAGAGAGTTGTGAGAAAAGAGTTTAGGAGAAAAAAGAGAGGAAGAAAAGGAACGAGAAAGTGCGTGCGAGCGAGAACCGCACCACAAGATATAGGCACATAGAGAAAAAGTTAGCTAGATTTTGTGATTTTCTCTTGACAGCAACAACGCGCGGATTAATACTGCGAATCCAGATTCGGGGGACGTGGAAGCGCCAGACGGACCGAGTCGGGGATTGCCTTGGTCCGGCATTACCCACGCTCCAGCCCGGAATCACCGTAAAAAACGAACGCGAAGTAGTTTCACTCCGCGGAATTCGTTGGTCGCGGAGATTGGCTGTTCGGCCGTGTGACGAAAATCACCGGCGCGGGCGGCGCATTCGCTTTTTGCGGTAGTTTCGGGATGGGGTAGCTTCCACATAACCAGAAGATGAGCAGCCGCGCACACGAGTGGAGTGCGGCCCCTTGGGCGACAAGGGAAAAACAATAAAAGGTTCCTCGCTTTCGAAAAACGGGACCTGTGGCGGGGAGGAATGGAATGGCAACGGTGAAGCCAGTACTGGAAGGCAAGACAGTGGAAGCAGCGAAGAAGACGATGAGCGCGGATAGTGCGAGCGGACTGATGTTCGAGCGATACTTCACCGACGGCAAGAATTCGCCATTCGACGTGGTCGAATGGGAAAAACGCACGGCGCACATTGGAAATGAAAAGGGCACAACGATTTTCAAGCAGGAAGACGTGGAAGTTCCCAAGGGATGGTCACAGACGGCGACAAATATCGTCGCCAGCAAATACTTCCACGGAAAACCCGGCTCGGCGCAGCGGGAAGGCTCGGCTCGTCAATTGATCAGCCGCGTGGTGAATACCATTGTGAAGTGGGGCGAAGAAGGCGGGTACTTCGCGAATGCCGCCTCGCGCGATGCGTTCAAGGATGAACTGACGCACCTACTGGTCGAGCAGAAGATGAGTTTCAATTCACCGGTATGGTTCAACGTCGGTGTGCAGCCCAAGCCACAGTGCTCGGCGTGTTTCATCAACTCCGTGCAGGACAATATGGAGTCCATTATGGGGCTGACCAAGACGGAAGGCATGCTCTTCAAGTGGGGCTCCGGAACGGGTACGAATTTTTCGACGCTTCGCGGCAGCCGCGAAACGCTTTCGGGTGGCGGAATTGCCTCTGGCCCGGTCAGCTTCATGAAGGGCTTCGATGCGTTTGCCGGGGTGATTAAGAGCGGCGGCAAGACTCGGCGCGCAGCCAAGATGGTGATCCTGAACATCGAACACCCGGACATCGTGGAATTCATCGAGAGCAAGGTTAAGGAAGAAAAGAAGGCGCACGTCTTGATCGAACAGGGGTATGACTCCTCGATCGACGGCGAAGCGTACAGCTCGATCTTCTTCCAGAATGCGAATCACTCGGTGCGCGTGACTGACGATTTTATGCGCGCCGTGGAAGAAAACCGCGACTGGTGGACCAAGAACGTTACCGATGGGCAGCCGAACGAAAAGTTGAGTGCAAAGGAACTGCTTGGCAAGATCGCGGATTCGACGTGGCATTGCGGCGATCCAGGCATGCAATACGACACGACCGTGAACCGCTGGCACACCTGCAAGGGCACCGCGCGAATTAATGCCAGCAACCCCTGCTCGGAATATATGTTCCTTGACGACACTGCCTGCAACCTGGCTTCGTTGAATTTGATGAAGTACCTGGGACCGCAAGGGGAATTCGATGTGGATTCCTTCAAGCACGCGGTGGATGTGACGATCACGGCCCAAGAAATTCTGGTGGATAACGCCAGCTATCCGACGCCGAAGATCGAAGAAAATTCCCACAATTTCCGTCCGCTCGGCTTGGGTTATGCGAATCTCGGCGCGCTGCTGATGTCCATGGCATTGCCGTACGATTCGGATGAAGGAAGAGATGTTGCCGGAGCCATCACGGCGCTGATGTGCGGCGAAGCCTACGCCCAGTCTGCGCGAATCGCGGAGAAAAAGGGAACTTTCCCAGGATATCCGGTGAATCGGGAACCGATGCTGGATGTCATCCGGATGCATCGCAATGCAATGCGTGGTATCAAGCCAGACCATGTGCAAGCCGAACTGTTTATGGGTGCACAGAGTGCGTGGGATTCCGCTCTCGAATTGGGAGAGAAGCACGGATACAAGAATTCGCAGGTGACGGTGCTCGCGCCCACCGGAACCATCGGCTTCATGATGGATTGCGACACGACCGGTATCGAGCCGGACTTGGCTTTGGTGAAGCACAAGAAGCTTGTAGGCGGGGGCGTGATCAAGATCGTGAACAACACCGTACCGCAGGCGCTGATGAAGCTGGGATATACGCCGGAACAGACCAGCGAAATCGTCAGCTACATCGATAAGAACGGAAAGATCGATGGCGCGCCGTACATGAAAGAAGAGCACGTGCCGGTGTTCGATTGCTCGCTGGCTACCACAGGCGGCCGGAGCATCGCCTGGCGTGGACACGTAAAGATGATGGCGGCAGCGCAGCCGTTCCTTTCCGGCGCAATCAGCAAGACGATCAACATGCCGGAAGAATCCACGGTTGAAGACATCATGAATGCCTATGTCGAATCGTGGAAGCTGGGGCTGAAGGCCGTAGCCATCTACCGCGACAATTCGAAGCGTTCGCAGCCTTTGAGTGCGGCCGGGAACAAGAAGGAAGACAAAAAGCCGGCTACCGCGATTGAACCGGAGCAGCGCGAACTGTTCCCACGCGCGCAAAGAGAAAAGTTGCCGGTGGAGCGCCTTTCGGTGACGCACAAGTTCAGCGTGGGTGGCCACGAAGGGTACATCACCGTCGGAATGTATCCCGATGGGCGGCCGGGAGAGATCTTCATCAAGATGTCGAAGGAAGGTTCCACGCTATCGGGTGTAATGGACGGCTTGGCTCTGACGCTTTCTATCGGGTTGCAATACGGCGTACCGCTGAAGGTGCTGGTGGACAAACTGGTCAACACACGGTTTGAGCCCAGTGGTATCACGGCAAATGCGAATATCCGCTTTGCGACGTCGGTGCTGGACTATATCGCGCGTTGGTTGGGCGGACGATTTCTGTCTTCGGATTATTTGAAGCTGAACGGCGGGGAGCCCGTGCCGGGGACGGTGATTGGTTCACTGAACGTTCCGCAGATCATGCCGGCGAATAATCGGCCAATAGAAACGGCAAGTAATTCGCCAAGAGACTCACACGAAGGCGCGCCCACGTGTTCCGAATGCGGCATGTTGATGGTGCCGAACGGGGCCTGCTACAAGTGTGAAAACTGCGGCAGCACGAGCGGATGCAGTTAAGGCAAAGGCGGTACTCTGAAAAGGAGAGGATGCGATGAGCGCACTCCCGCACGGGATCGCACTGGTTGCAAAGAAGGCGCCTAGTCAGCCGCGCACACGAGGGTTTCTGCATATCGTGCGCCATGGGGCAGGACTGAGCGCCTTCTACATCGTGACGTATCATCGGTTGGACCGAATCGGAGCCCGGCCCAAAGCAATGCTGGCCGAGGGCGCACAGTCTCTGATCGACCTTTTAGAACGGATCGGCGTCGATTTCCGGCTTCGAGAAGTGCGAGGGGCCCTGGAAGATATTTTGCGCCTTGGCTCGGCGAACATTCCCGATTTGTGGTTGAGTGACGACGAGATGCTGGAACGGGGACTGGTCGAGGGCTAATCTGTCAGGCATTTCCAAAAACATAAAGGCCGGTGGTGAAAACCTCCGGCCTTTTTTTTAGCGAGGGCGTGCGGGCGGGCGCGGAGCAAGCGGTCTGGGACGGAAATGGTGGCGCGGCATAAGCGGCGGAGGAACGTTTCGAAGGGACTGGCCGCAGTTCGGACAATTCTCCGAACCAACCTGCTCCGCTTTCACCCAATGTCCTCTTGCTTCACACCGTGAATTGACGCACTGAACGGTAGAACCGGGCAAAAAGGTCATCTTTCGCTCTCTTGTCTGCCACCAGCCCAAGTTTGGGAGTGATTGCCCTGGCGGCACGAAGAAATTTGCAGGCGGAAAATAGACTTCGTGCATTCTGTGGTCAGAAGATAGGCGAGTCAACAGGAAAAGAATATTTGGTGAATGTTTTTAGGGCTTGTTGTGGAAAAACAGGCGCACGGACTTGCGAAGAAAGTCCTCTCTGGCCGCCTCATGGCGAACTGGAAACGCAATAAAAGCGAATCTCCCCGCGTAATAGAAGATAGAGATAATGAGGGGTAGCTGGTCCTAAGACGGAGGGGAAGCATGCCTAACACCACGGGTGAATTCAATTTGAGAGACAACACGCCGGTAATGCCCAATCTCAGCGGAGTTGGCAGGAAGTTACTGAGATTCATTGGATTAGTGCTCGCGGTAATTCTGTTCTTCTCGTGTGTGGTTTCCATTCCCACCGGAAACGTCGGAGTACTTACCTTGTTCGGCAGGGTGACAGGCGAAACGTTGGGTGAGGGAATACACCTGATCAATCCCCTCAAAGCGGTTCAAAAACTATCGATCCAAACGCAATCGGTAAAAGAGAGTGCCAACGTCCCCTCGAACGAAGGGCTGATCCTGGCTTTGGACACTTCGCTCTTATTTCATTTGGACAGAACCAAGGCCGCGGATGTGTTTCAGAAGGTTGGGCCAAACTACGTAGAGAAGATTGTTGAACCTACCCTGCGAGCTGCGATCCGAGCATCCACGTCGGCGCACACCGCCAACGCGCTCTATACCAATGCCCGGGAACTGGTGCAGCAGCAGATTCAAGATGAATTGGCCACACAATTGGGAGCGCGGGGCATGATCGTGGAGAATGTGCTGCTGAGAGATGTTCAGCTGCCGGCACTGCTAAAAGGCTCCATTGAAGCGAAACAGCAAGCCGAACAAGATGCCTTGCGAATGAGTTTCATTTTGCAAAAAGAGAAGCAGGAAGCAGAAAGAAAGAGGATCGAAGCTCAGGGTATCGCGGATTTCCAGAAGATTGTGGCGCAAGGAATCAGCACGCAATTATTGGAATGGAAAGGTATTGAAGCTACCGAAAAGCTGGCGACCAGCAACAATGCCAAGGTCGTGATTGTGGGCAATTCCAAAAACGGGCTGCCGGTGATTTTGAGTCCGCAATAGACACGCCTGCGCAGCAATGTAGCGCAAAAGCAAGTCAGCTCAGGGTTTTGGCGGAGCTTGTGTCGAAGTTAATTCCGGCGCGATGCTTTGCAGCTTCGCTTTTAATTTCTCAAATTCCTGTGACTTTTGCGTTAGTTCATCCTGCTCGGCATCGAGTTTGGCCTTGCCATCAGCTTCGCGGGAAGAGTCGGGCTTGGAATAATAGGCCTCGCGATCCAGATTCAGGAGCCGTTGTAAGAGTTCGACTTCCCCTTGTTTGTCTTTCAGTTCCTGCTTGATGGCTGCGATCTCTGCCTTTAATTTGTCCGCATCCTCTTTGGATAGTTCAGGCTGAGCGGAAGCGCCGGAATTCTTGGCATCGGTGGCCAAGCTCTGCGCAAGGTTTTCTCCCGGCTGCGTTGTCAGTGTAGGTGCAGCTGCAGGGGCAGGAGCGGCCGGCTTCGAAGATGCGGACGTACCAAAGGTATCGTTGGTGATGACAGGGGCTGTCTTGGGAGCAGATTTTTTCTGTTCGCGATTGATTCTCGCCGCTTCCGCGATGGATGGTTCCTGCGGATTTTGTGCCACCAAGCGGAGAGCCAGGAAGTTGGAACCTGCCAGCAAAACGGCAATGGTGAGAATAGTTGATTTAAGCCGCATGCAATCCTCGTTTCAGTTCAGCCGGGTAAGGTAAGGATACTTCGCCTGACGGTGACGCCTCAACCCAGAAGTCCCGAATGCCGCGAATCAGGCAACCAGGTGCGAAAGCTAGTGCCGGGATGCTGTTTGAACGGTATTAGCCCGTTTGGCTTTTCGGCCGAGGAAGGCGGCAACCTTGTGCCGGTTGCCGCAAGTGGCCATGGAACACCACCGGCGTCGATGAGTGCGCGAATCATCGTAAAAAAATAGCCTGCACTTGGGATTCGCACAGCGCCGTATAGGCGCGTCTGGTCCCTCCACCAGGAGTTCTGCCGCGGAACGGGCGATCGCCGCCAGAAGCCACTCTAAACCTTGTTCGCGGGCTATGTAGTTGAGCCGCCACGATTCGCCCTGCTGCACCAGTTCATCATGGCCTTCCGTGATGCGCAGGATTTGGTTGATGGGCTCGATGAGCGACTTTGTAGATCCTCGTTTCTGGACAACGGAAGAAAAAATGGACAGGAAAGATCCTCGGAGATGCAGAATCTTGGTGAGGACAGCGTCAACGGCAAGAGGTTCTGAGGTAAGCAGAGGGCGTAGACGTGTTGCACGCTCGGAAGTGACTACCTTGGCATCGGCTAAAAAAGAGACGAAGTCTTCCCAGGATAAGTCATGAGATGAAGAAGCGGTGTTGGCAAAATCAAGTGCCAGGCGTCCGGCAATCAGGCGTGTGGCGGGATTGGATTTGGCAAGCGCCATGGAAGGAGAAGCCATTGGAGCAAAATCCTCTAACCGATAGCGTACACTATATTGGTTAGTCCGGGCAGGCTAACGCTCTGCGAGAAATCTTGCCGGCATCCAGAACCCGGTCCAATGAAAGCTCGCACGCCCGTGAGATTCGATGGAAGCGGTTGAGCGTAAGCACCGTCGATAGTGAGTGCCATTTGAGGAGAGAAGATGGATCCGGAACAGGGTAGGCAAAATCCCACGGAGCAGCCATTTCCGCCGGCCGTTCCACAATTTCCGCAGATAAACTGGTTGCACGGCCCAAATGGTCTCCGATCAGGCTGGCGCTTATTGGTGTATTTTCTGATGGTCATCGCCATGAGCGCTGCGGCGGCGATTGCCGCACGCGTTTTGTTTAAGCCGACTGGTGTGGCGACGCCTCAGGCGCTGTTGGTGCAGGAACTGGTCAGTTTTACTGTGGCATTCGGTGCGGCGTACTTCATGTCTTCTCAAATCGAGAGGCGTCCTCTTGGAGATTATGGTTTGCCGCTGGGAGGGCTCTTTGGCACGAACTTCTGGTGGGGGTTTTTGTTTGGAATCGTGGAAGTCTGCGCACTTATGGGATTGATCAGTGCCTTTGGAGGTTACTCCTTCGGGGACGTTGCACTGCAGGGCGGCCAGATCTTTCGCTGGGGTGCTTTTCATCTGTTGTTATTTTTCTTCGTAGGTTTGTTCGAGGAATTTTTGTTTCGTGGTTACACCCAATTTACGTTGGGGGACGGGATCGGTTTCTGGCCCGCTGCAATTCTGCTCTCCCTGGGATTTGGGGCGGTACACCTGACTAATCCTGGGGAGGGTTTAGTGGGAGCCGCGAGCGTGGCACTGGTGGGACTGTTCTTCTGTTTCACGTTGCGAAGAACGGGAAGTCTCTGGTACGCAGTGGGGCTTCACGCTAGTTTCGACTGGGGCGAGACTTTTCTATTCTCCGTGCCCGACAGCGGCGCAGTATTGCAGGGACATCTGTCCAATTCAATCCTTCACGGGCCGAAGTGGCTGACGGGGGGAAGTGTAGGACCCGAAGGAAGCGTGTTTTGCTTTGTGACGATGGGGCTGCAATTCCTTGTGGTCGCGCTGCTATTCCCGGCAAAAAAAGATCAGCCACCGGAGTCTGCACAAATCACTGCCTGACTAGCGAACCAAAGCCGACACATGTACGAGCTCCACGCCGTGCGATTTCATTTGGGGCAGAAACTCCCGCAATACCCGAAGCGTTTCCGGATGCGGATGGCCAATCACAATAGCTCCGCCCTTCTCTTTAGCGACGTGAATCGCAATCTCCAACTGCTGATGAATAGCGGACTCCTGTTGGCTGTCGTCGAGGAAGGGCACATTGCGAAACGCAGAATGAACGCCATCGCGCTCCGCGGTGTCGTAGGCCACTGTGGCAGCAATGGTGCGGCTGTCGATGAAGAATAGATTTCTGGCGCGGAGAAGCGGCATGAGTTCCGCCATCAGCCGAGGATCGGAAGTGGCGAGAGATCCCTGATGGTTGTTCACGCCGGCCGCGTAAGGCACGTTGTGAAGCATTTCGCCCAGCATGCGAGAGACTTCCGCGGAAGGCATACCGGGGCGCAACTCCTGCGCTTCGGGAGCTTCGTTCGTTTGCGACTCCATCGGCAGATGAAGCATGACTTGATAGCCGCGGCGATGGGCTTCCTCAGCGATTTCTGTGGAGTGCGGGTGATTCGGCAAGACAGACAATGTCAGAGGATAGGGCAGAGCGAAGATCGCATCGACGACACTTTCATCGCTGCCCACATCGTCAATGATGATCGCCATCCGTGGAGAATGACTGACTTGTTGACGTGCGGGTCGGGGCGGACTGCTTCGCGATGAATTCAGCGACTTGAGTTTGTCACAGCCAGCTAGAGCGAGAAGCAGAGCACAGAGAATAACAAGCGGACTCGAGCGAAGGGATCGCCGCACCACGGGCGAGATTTCGTGCACGAGCGAATTAAGCGGCTTTCTTTGCCGGGTTCTTAAGCAATTCTAAGGCTCTGCGGAGAATCAGGTCGTCCGACGACAGGGGCCGAGGTCCAAGGGGAGGCTCTTTCTGGTTGCTGGTCGAAGTGCTGTCGTCTCCGTCGTCTCCGTCATCGGCGCCATTTGCAGAGGCACGCACAACTTCCGTCGGCGCAACGCCTTCCTCGAGAATGGATTTGCCGTCGGCATTGTAGTAGTTGGCCACAGTCAGGATGAGGGCAGCTCCGTCGTCCATGGTGATAAGTTTTTGCTCAGATGCCAGCCCAAACGTGCGATCGCCGACCAGATCTCCGCGCTTGGTATTCGCAAGCGACGCAGCAAGAACTTCCGCGGCACCGGTGGTGGTGCCGTCCATCAAAACGGACACGGGACCTTTCCACACCAGCTTGCTGGAATCGGCAGCAAAAACCTGTTCCGGAACCGTCTGGCCCTTTAGTGAGGTCAAAGTGCCGGAAGGCACAAACAAGCGCGCGATGGAAATTGCCTCAGGAACCGCCCCGCGGCCGCATTCGCGCAAATCCAGAATCACTTTGCTAACGCCCTGTTTGCTGGCTTCTTGCAATTTCAAGCGCAATTCTTCCGCGCGACCAGTTTCGATGGATGGAAAGCGAAACGCTACGGTTTCATTGTCAATTCTCTGTGAGACCAACTTGGAAGTGACTTGCTTCGAGCGCACCAGGTCAACTTCATCGGGGTCGGTTTTGCCGCGGCGAATAACGCCAACTTTCACGCCTGTGCCCACCGGTCCTGCCAAAAGATTCTGAGCCTGGCCGACGGACATTTCGCGAGTAGTGAATCCGGCAACGGATTCAAAAATATCGCCGCTGTGCAAACCCGCTTTGTCTGCTGGGCTATCCGGAAGGACGGAGGTAACGATGATGTAGCCAAAACGCTTGCTAAGGTTCAGGCCAGTTTCGCCTGTATTTGAAGTAGCAGCCTTCTGCTTGTATTCGGTGTACTCACGAGGGGTGAGGTAGCTGGACTCTGAATCAAGTGACTCCAGGAGACCGTGCAGGGATCCGGCTTCGACAAGGTGCATATTCGGCTCATCGACATAGTCCTGCTGGACCTTCTGCAGAACTTCGCTATAGACCACCAGCGACTTGTATGCCTTATCGTTAGCCGTGCGACCCAGTACATGGCCTAAGCCCACCCAACCAAAGATAACCACCGAAACAGCCAAGATGCCGACGCGAGCCCAACGATTCATCCAGCACCATCCTAATTTAAGAAACAAAACTGAAGTATAGCATTGAGATGAGTAGACGAGCGGAAGAGTTGGAGGGCTTCACGAAAGAATCACTGTTGAGGGCATTTGCGATTGAGAGCCGTCGAGCTGGCGAGACACGGAAAACCGCCTAATGTTGCGAAGAAGACACACCATCCCTCTATCTAGGTGTAATTATGTCTGTAAGTTATTGATAAATAAGGAGTCAAATGATTTGAATTGGCCGACAATTTGCTATAATAGAGATTCGCCAATGCTCCAAACAACGCTCTCCCGAACAGCAGAGACGCAAGGCGTGGGACTCCATACCGGAGTCCACGGCACAGTTCGCTTGGTGCCGGCCCCTGCAGACACCGGTGTGGTCTTTCGGCGCGTCGACCTGGACCAGTTTTGGATCGAAGCTCACGGGTCCAACGTGGCTCGCGTCAGCTACGCGACCAGCTTGATGAAGCAAGGCGTCTTGCTCTCCACAACCGAGCATCTACTGGCGGCAATTTATTCTTGTGGCATCGACAACATATTCGTAGATATCGATGCCATCGAAGTCCCCATCCTCGATGGGTCGGCTGAGCCTTTTATGCAGATGATCGACCGCGCCGGTATCCGCAAGCTGAGGCGAAAACGCAAGTACCTGAAAGTAATTAAGCCAGTAGAAGTCGTAGAAGATGGTCGGCGAATCGCGATATATCCTTCGGACGAGTTCATTGTCCGTTGTTATGTCGATTTTCCCCATCCTCAGGTGGGGCAACAGGAAGTGGAAATGGTTGTAAATGCTGAGACGTTCCGTCAGGTGCTTTCACGCGCGCGGACGTTTTGTTTTGAGAGCGATATTGAGCCTTTACGTGCCATGGGATTAATCCGCGGCGGCTCGCTTGATAATGCGATTGTGCTGACAAAAGACGGGATTATGAACGGGCCGCTGAGGTTCCCAGACGAGTTTGGCCGGCACAAGGCTTTGGACCTTATCGGTGACTTGGCGTTGGTGGGTTTACCACTCTTGGGGCGCGTAGAAGCCCGAAAGGCAGGGCACGCTCTCCACACCCAGCTGGTCAGCCGCCTGCTCAAGGACACATCCTCGTGGACGATAACCACTAACGAGCCGGCCGGCGAACACCAGGAACCTGCCGAACTGTTGCCCGCCGCGGACTGATCTCCCTATCTTTTTTCTGTAAACACAGAATCATTGTCAAAACAGGACTCTCACGGGACAATGCTGGCCTATGGCAAATAAAGACTTGGCAATCCTCATACTGGCTGCGGGCAAAGGCACGCGGCTGAAATCCAGTCTGGCGAAGGTGCTCCACGCCGCCGGAGGGCGGCCGTTGCTGGAACACGTGATACGAGCGTGCCAGCCGCTTGGTGCAAAGAAGACGATCGCGGTGATTGGGCATCAGGCAGAACAGGTTGCCGAAGTGTGTGCACCGCTCGAGGTCGATGCGGTTTTACAGAAGCCGCAAAACGGCACCGGGCACGCAATGCTGGTGGCCAAGCGAGCAATCGGCAACGCAAAATTTGTAATCGTGCTACCAGGCGATGCGCCCCTTGTACGGACGCAAACGCTGCGCGCCCTTCTTGCCAAACATAAAAGTGGTAACGCTGCGGCAACAATTCTGACGGCGGTGTTGGCCGATCCCAGTGGATATGGTCGAATTTTGCGCAAGGCTGGAGATGCGGTTGCTGCGATTATTGAAGAATCTCAATTGACGCCGGAACAACGCGAGCTGAACGAGATCAATTCGAGTATGTACTGCTTCACGACGGCGAAATTGTGGCCGGCGTTGGCGCAGGTGAAGCCCAACAACAAGCATCGAGAGATCTACCTGACGGATGCGATCGCCATACTGAATAGCAAGGGGGAAACGGTACTGGCGGAGATTGCTGCGGATTCCCGCGAAACGCTGGGATGCAATACGCGAGCAGATCTTGCTGGCGTGGATCACACCTTCCGCGAATGGAAACGCGAATCGCTCATGCGCGATGGCGTAACGATTCAATTGCCGGAAACGGTGGTGATCGATTCGGACGTAGTGGCGGGAGAAGACACGGTTGTAGAAGCAGGAGTGCAGTTGCTGGGACAGACCAAGATTGGAGCTCGTTGTGTCATCAAGACGGGGAGCGTTTTGCGCGACGTCGTGCTGGGAGACGAAGTTGTGGTGGAACCCTATTGTGTAATCACAGAGAGCCACCTTGACTCGGATGTAGTTGTGGGACCGTTCGCGCGCATGCGAGCTACTCACTTGAAGACCGGTGCGCGCATTGGAAACTTCGTGGAACTGAAGAAGAGCATAGTCGGTGAAGGCACCAAGGCCATGCATTTGAGCTATTTAGGAGACGCGAAGGTCGGGTCAAAGACGAATATTGGAGCCGGGACGATCACGTGCAATTACGACGGTTTCCACAAGCATCCCACTACGATTGGCAACAAGGTTTTTATTGGAAGCGATTCGGCGCTGGTGGCACCGGTGAAAATTGGCGATGGCGCCTATGTCGGCGCTGGATCGACGATTACCGAAAACGTGCCTGCCGATGCGTTGGGGATTGCGCGCGGTCGCCAGACGAATAAGCCAGGTTGGGCAGGGAAAAAGCGCCGCGAATTGGCGAAGTCGGATCAAAAGAGTTCGAAGAAGCCGCGAAGACATCGTTGAACCATATCCTTCTGAGATACTCAACCGATTGGGACGATTTCCTAATGCCCCGGCCATCAGTGATTTCCTGTCACAGTATTTGACAGGCGCGTCTGTGGTAAAATTAATTTCCCTTTCCTAAACACCCGGAGGTGGATCATGAAATTTGGAGTCGTTGTCTTTCCGGGGTCCAATTGCGATCACGATGCTTTTCATGCCATAGGCAATGTTCTGCACAAGCCTGTAGAGTTCATCTGGCACCAATCGGAACAACTTCACAATTGCGACGCAATTATTCTGCCGGGTGGTTTTTCCTATGGAGACTACCTGCGCACCGGGGCCATCGCGCGCTTTTCGCCGGTAATGAGATCGGTTGAGAAATTTGCAAAGAGCGGGGGATTGGTTCTCGGAATCTGCAATGGACTGCAAATCTTGCTGGAAGCGGGGTTACTGCCCGGCGCGATGATGCGCAATTCGGGTTTGCGATTTATCTGCCGCCATGTCCACATCCGTGTGGAACTGACCGATTCTCCGTTCACGAATGCGGCTAAAAAGGGACAGATTTTGAAGATTCCCATCGCGCACAGCGACGGAAATTATAATTGTGACGAAGCGACGCTGGCTGACCTCGAGAAGAATCGCCAGATTCTGTTCCGATATACTTCGCCCGACGGAAAAGACGACAACGCTGGCAATCCAAACGGTTCCGCATACAACATTGCAGGCATCTGCAATCGAGGGCGGAATGTGGCGGGGTTGATGCCCCACCCGGAGCGTGCCGTGGAATCGGCTCTGGATTCTGAAGATGGACTGGTGATTTTCCAGTCCATGGTGGAAGCGCTGGCAGGGGTCAGTAGAGCGAGCGCATGACGACCGGATGTTGAGAAGATTTTCTGAGGGGGCGCGAAATGATGTGCCTCCAGGATTCTAAGCAGGGGAAATGGCGACCGCACAAACGGAAATTAAAGTAACGCCGGCCATCGCGGCGGAGCACGGTGTAACTTCAGAAGAGTACGCACGCATCCAGAAAATCCTGGGACGCGATCCAAACATCACGGAGCTGGGAATCTTCAGCGTGATGTGGAGCGAGCATTGCTCCTACAAATCCAGCAAAGTACACCTGAAGCGTCTACCAACGCGCGGCAAACTGGTTGTACAGGGCCCGGGCGAGAATGCCGGCGTGGTGGATATTGGCGATGGCCTTGTCGCCGCATTCAAGATTGAATCGCACAACCATCCAAGCTACGTCGAACCCTTTCAGGGAGCTACAACCGGTGTAGGTGGCATTCTACGGGATATCTTTACGATGGGGGCGCGTCCGATCGCGATTCTGGATTCTCTGCGGTTTGGTGAGATCGTCGCCACCAATCAGACCAGCGAAGAAGAAGCGGCGAAAAACCGGCGCATTCTGGACGGTGTCATTCGTGGTGTTGGTCATTACGGAAATTGTTTTGGTGTGCCGACGGTAGGCGGGGAAGTCGCGTTTGAACCGTGCTACTCGCAGAATCCACTGGTGAACGCGCTCGCTCTAGGCATTGCGCGCAAGGAAGATCTGTTTTTTGCGAAGGCAAAAGGAACCGGCAACCCAGTCATTTACGTGGGAGCCAAGACGGGACGCGACGGAATTCATGGCGCGTCGTTGTTGGCATCGGCGGAATTCACGGAAGAATCGCAACAGAAACGGCCCAACGTGCAAGTGGGCGATCCTTTCGTCGAAAAGTTGTTGCTGGAAGCTTGCCTTGAAGCCATGAAGACTGGCGCGGTGATTGCCATTCAGGATATGGGTGCGGCGGGACTCACCTGTTCCACATGCGAGATGGCCTCGCGTGGCGGAACGGGAATCGAAATCGATCTGGCAAAAGTGCCACAGCGCGAGACCGGAATGACTCCTTACGAAATTATGTTGAGCGAGTCTCAGGAACGGATGCTGCTGGTTGCGGAAAAGGGACGCGAGCAAGAGGTCCTGGGAGTCTTCAAGAAGTGGGGACTTGATGCGACCGTCGTTGGCGAAGTGAAAGACGGCGAGTTACTGGTGGTGAGAGACCACGGCGAGGTTGTGGCGGAAATTCCAGCGCACCCCCTGGCAGAAGAAGGTCCAGTTTATAATCGGCCCCTTGCGAATCCGCAGCCGCGAAACGAAACCGAGAGAGACTGGTTCCGGTTTGCGGGCGAGGGCGCAAACCTAACTCCGAACTTTGCGAAATTATTGGCTTCCCCGACCATTGCTTCCAAGCGCTGGATCACAGAACAGTACGACACCATGGTTCGCACAAACACGTTGGCGGGACCAGGGGCAAGTGATGCCGCAGTGGTGCGGGTAAAAGAGACAAAGCGCGCGCTGGCACTGTCAACGGATGGCAATGGACGCTGGGGCTTCCTGAATCCCAAACTGGGAGCAATGCATGCGGTGGCGGAAGCGGCTCGAAACGTAGCAACATCCGGCGCCAAGCCGATCGCGGCAACGAATTGTCTGAACTTCGGCAGCCCCGAAAAGCCCGAAGTGATGTGGCAGTTCTCGCAAGTGATCGACGGGTTGGGAGAAGCCTGCATTGCACTGAACACCCCGATTACCGGCGGCAACGTAAGTTTTTATAATGAAACGCTCGGCAAGTCGATCTACCCAACGCCGACCATCGGAATCCTGGGCATCCTTGAAGACGCCAGTCATGTGCAGAGAATTGCGTTTCGCAAAGAAGGCGACCCGATTTTGCTGCTGGATGGCGTGAGCACTCGGAGAGCGTCCACGGCGCCGAGTGTTCAACAAGAATTTTCTTCTTCTGAATATTCGAAGGCCCTCGGCAACATCGTTGCGGGAGAACCCCCCGCGATTGATCTAGGCGCGGAAGGTCGACTCATCAACCTGCTGGTTTCCTTGGCTGGCAAGGAAGGAGTGCATTCGGCGCATGACTTGAGCGACGGAGGTTTGGCCTTGGCGCTAGCGGAATCGTGCTTCGAATCGAACGGGCTTGGTGCGGAAATCACTCTCGACGGCTCGCAGCCCGCAGAATACGCCCTATTTGGAGAGGCGGGTGCGCGAGCGATTCTCTCCGTGGCTCCAGAACATGTTGATTCGATTGTACGAATTGCAGTTAGTGCGGGAGTTGGGTGTCACAAAATCGGCAAAGTTACCCGTGACAATGCTCTCCGCATCCAATATAAAGGACGTACTGTCCTGTCCGACGCGGTCCCCACTTTGAGGGATGTTTGGGCCAATTCGCTCGAGCGCGCTTTGAAACTTCCATGAAACCAAAACTCGCATACGCGGACGATCATTTTCACGACGAGTGTGGCGTGTTCGGCGTGTTCGGCCACCCGGAAGCGGCGAACATTACCTATCTCGGACTCTACGCGCTGCAGCATCGCGGGCAGGAATCCGCCGGGATCGTGGCCAGCAACGGTCACGATCTGAATATGCATAAGGCGATGGGCGAGGTTGAAGAAATCTTCCAGCCACGCGCGCTGGCGAAATTGCCCGGCACATCGGCCATTGGGCACACCCGTTATTCCACGGCTGGCGATAAGGCTTTGCTGAATGCGCAGCCGATCATGATCGATTGCAACAAGGGACAGATTGCCTTGGGGCATAACGGGAATCTGACGAACGCCAGCGAGTGGCGTCGCAAACTGGAACATCGCGGCTCCATATTCCAGACAAACAGCGACACGGAAGTCATCATGCACCTGATTGCGAAGTCTCAGGCGCGCAATTTTTCCGCGGCGCTGGGCGATACGCTCAATCAGGTAGAGGGGGCATATTCACTTCTAGTGCTGACGCCCGAGGAAATGTATGCCGTGCGCGATCCACGTGGCTTTCGACCCTTGGTCCTCGGGAAAATCCCCGGCGAAGATGGTAACGATGCATGGGTAGTTGCCTCTGAAACGTGTGCGTTCGATCTTCTCAACGCGCAGTACGTGCGTGAAATTGAACCCGGAGAGATGCTTCGGATTTCCAAGTCAGGATTGGAGTCCATTCACTTCAGCCCGCCGAAGCCACACCAATACTGCATTTTCGAGCATGTCTATTTCTCGCGTCCCGACAGCATTATTTTTGGCCGGTCAGTGAACGAATCGCGCGAGATGCTGGGACGTCTGTTGGCGCGCGAGCATCCCGTGGAAGCAGACATGGTTGTACCGATTCCCGATTCCGGGGTTCCTGCGGCTATCGGCTATGCGTTGGAATCCAAGATTCCCTTCCGCATGGGGCTGATTCGCAACCACTACATCGGGCGCACGTTCATTGAGCCATCGCAAGCCATCCGCAATTTCGGCGTGAAGCTGAAACTGAATCCAGTTCGCAGCCTTGTCGGTGGGAAAAGAGTCGTTCTGGTTGACGATTCCATCGTGCGAGGAACCACCAGTAGAAAACTGGTGCGCATGATGCGCGAAGCGGGCGCGAAAGAAGTGCATATGCGAATCAGTTGCCCACCTACAGTCTCGCCCTGTTACTACGGCGTTGATACGCCTACGAAAGAAGAATTGATCGCTTCTTCGAATTCACCAGAAGATATTCGCAAGTATTTGGGCGCGGATTCGCTGGGTTATCTTTCTCTGGGCGGACTAAGGCAGGCGGTCAGCGACAACGAAGGCAAGTTCTGTACAAGCTGTTACACCGGTATCTATCCGACGGACCTGGTACAACTGGAAGTGCGCGAAAATGGAAAATTTCGCGAGCCTGTGACAGTTGAACGTGAAGGCTGACGCGTGAAAACCAACAAGAAGAATGTCAGTTCAGAAGTACAACCCTCGTTGCTCACTTTAGTGAAGAAGGAAGTGATGGCGTGGACGTGGGTGGTTCTGGCGTTCCTGCTGATTAACGGAACCATCGGTCAGGCCCGCGTGATTCCATCCGGCTCGATGGAAAAAACGCTGCTGGTGGGAGACCACCTGATCATGAGCCGGCTCGGTTACGACGCAGGCGTGCCGTTCACGAAATTGCATGTTCCTCTTTGGTTGAATCCACACCGCCAACAGATCGTCATTTTCAAGCCACCCTACGCTCCCGACCAGACGGACTTAATCAAGCGTGTGATTGGTTTGCCGGGCGATGCGATCGATATTCACGATGGGGCCGTGTGGATCAACGGCAAGAAGTTGGAAGAGAACTATACAACTGGTCCTTCCAAACTGCCCTATCGTTCGGAATTGCTTCCTCCCTTCAAAGGGCTGCCGTTAATTGTTCCCAAGGACCAATATTTTGTAATGGGAGACAACCGGGGGAATTCCTACGACAGCCGTTATTGGGGCTGCGTGCCGCGAAACGACATCCTTGGCACTCCCGTCACAATCTACATGTCTGTGGATGCTCCGGGCGACGCGTGGAATGGTAATGTGGGAGAGCGCTTGCTGGCATACGCAAATGCGCTACTGCATCCCAGCAAGATTCGCTGGAAAAGGCTATTCGGGACATTTCGGTAGTTGGCGATTGGCACTTGGGTGAAACGGGAAAATTGTTCTGAAGGATTCAGGGTGGAAAGTGAAGGCTGACGTTACGAAGAGCAAAAAGAAAGACGAACAAACCAAAGAGCCAGAAATCCCCATGAGCGTAAAGGTGAAGAGCGAGATCATCGCCTGGTTCTGGGTGATTTTGGCCTTCATGCTGATCAATGGGACATTGGGCCAGGCCCGCGTGATCCCGTCCGCTTCCATGGAAAACACCCTCCTGATCGGAGATCACCTGATTATGAGCCGTCTGGGATATGACGCCGGAATCCCTTTTACCAACGTCCACGTGCCACTCTGGAAGAACCCAAAGCGCCAGCAGATTGTGATTTTCAAGCCGCCTTATGACACTTCTTTGCCAGACTACGTAAAGCGTGTGATTGGACTGCCAGGTGAAACTGTAGATGTCCACGATGGAGCAGTTTGGATTGATGGAAAGAAACTGGAAGAAAATTATACGATCGGCCGAACCGAACCGCCGTCTCGGGGGGCCTTGATCGGAGATTTTCCCGGGCTGCCGTTCAAGGTGCCAGCGAATTGCTATTTTGTAATGGGGGATAATCGCGAAAACTCCCTCGATAGCCGTTATTGGGGCTGCGTGCCACGCAACGATATTCTTGGCACCCCTGTACTGATCTATATGTCGCTGGAAGCGCCGCGAGACGCATGGAACGGCGATATCGCTGCGCGATTCCTTGCCTACGGAAATGCCTTGATTCACCCCGGCACCGTCCGCTGGCGCCGCCTGTTCCATTTGTTTTAAGCTGTAGAAGGTCCGGACCGCCACTAGACCGGACTAATGTGTAGATCGGAAATACGAATCCCAACAGAGTGACCGTATTCGGGTGACTCGCCCTCGCTGGCCGCAAACTGCCCCACTGGAACGGGCCAACGGGCATCACTCTTAGCGATTGATTCACAAACGAAACGTTGAGGCGGCAGACCATGAAATACGCCGACGCTGGAGTCAACATTGCCGTTGCCGACGATGCCAAGCAGCGCATCCGGCATTTGGCCAGCCGTACGTTTACGCCCGCTGTGCTGGGCGGAATCGGCGGCTTTGGGGCATTGTTCGCCCTGGATCTGAAAAAATGGAAGGAACCCGTTCTGGTGTCGAGTGCGGACGGCGTCGGGACAAAACTGAAAGTGGCGATGGCCATGGGTGTTCACTCTACGGTCGGCGGCGACCTGGTGAACCATTGCGTAAATGACATTCTGGTGCAGGGGGCGGAGCCGCTCTTTTTCCTGGATTATCTCGCGATGGGCAAACTCGATCCCGCTGTGGTCGAGCAGCTGGCGGACGGCATGAGCCGCTCGTGCCGCAAAGCCGGATGCTCTCTGATTGGCGGCGAAACCGCGGAGATGCCTGGATTTTACGCTCCGGGCGAATATGATCTGGCCGGCTTCATTGTGGGCATCGTTGAACGCAAAAAAGTTCTGACAGGAAAGGCAGTAAAGCCGGGAGACACGTTATTGGGTCTGCCATCTGCAGGACTCCACACCAATGGATATTCGCTTGCCAGAAAATTAGTCTTTGAAGTTGCCAAACAGAAGCCGGACACCTATGTGGCGGAAGTTGGAAATAAAATTGGTGCGGAATTGCTCAAGCCGCACGTTTGCTACGCTCCAGCGCTCAAGAATATGCTGGCGAAGGGTTGGGTCTCCGCGATGGCGCACATTACCGGTGGAGGCATTCCTGGCAATCTTCCGCGCGTGTTGCCGAGCGGCGTGAAGGCAACGATTGATCTCGACACCTGGCCCATTCCACCGATTTTCAAATATCTTGCGAAAGTCGGCGAGATGGACAGCGATGAATTGCTGGAATCGTTCAACATGGGTATTGGGATGATCGTTAGCGTGCCTGCCGCTTACGTGAAAGAAGTGGAAGCCGATCTGAAGCGCCGGCGTGAAAAATTCTTTCGCATCGGCCGCATCGAAAAGGGCGATACAGGCAAAGCGCGCGTCGTCTATTCAGGGGCGTTGAATCTTTAGTTGACTGCCCGGCAAGTTAGCGGCAGGAATTTTGTCCACCACAACAGATGTGCTAACGTTTTCCCTTTATGAACAAGCGAATTGGAGTGCTCTTAAGTGGTCGTGGCTCGAATTTCGAGGCCTTGGCGGACAGTGTCGCCGCAGGGCGAATCCCCATTTCAGAAATCGCCATTGTGATCAGCAATAAGCCGGATGCCCTGGGTTTGGAACGTGCCAGATCTCGCGGGATTACGGCTCAGGCGATTCCCTCAAAAGGATTACAAAGAGAAGAATACGACCGTCAGGTTGTGGCGATGTTGCAGGAGTACAAGGTCGATCTGATTTGCCTGGCTGGCTATATGCGTCTGCTTTCCCCTTACTTCGTCGCTGCCTTTCCGCGGCGTATCTTGAACATTCATCCTTCGCTGCTGCCTTCCTTTCCTGGGCTGGAATCGCAGAAGCAAGCGCTCGACTACGGAGTGAAATTCGCGGGGTGCACCGTTCATTTCGTAGATGAAAATTTGGATGCCGGGCCGATTGTCCTTCAGGCAACGGTGCCCGTTCACGATGAAGACGATGAGCATAGCCTCTCCGAGCGCATCCTGCGCGAAGAGCACCGCATTTACACGGAAGCAGTCAAGATCATTTTAGGTGGTCAATTCAAAATCGTTGGCCGAAGGGTGCTGGCGAAGTGAAAAGACTGAGCGGAAGGAAAGACGAAGCAGAGTAACGTTTAGCTTCGATCCAATAATGACAGAAGCCAAGTTCAAGCCAGTGGAAGAGCAGTTAGCCTACTTGAAGAAAGGCGTCGCGGAAATTGTTCCGGAGGCGGAGCTTCGCACCAAACTCGAAAAATCGCTAAAGACGGGCAAACCACTTCGCGTGAAACTCGGTGTGGATCCCACCGCCCCGGATATTCACCTAGGGCATACCGTCGTCATTCGCAAACTGAAGCACTTTCAGGAAATGGGGCACACTGCCGTTTTCTTGATTGGCGATTTCACGGCGATGGTCGGCGATCCTACCGGGCAATCGGAAACACGACCGCCTCTCACCAAAGAACAAGTCAATGCCAATGCGGAGACCTATCTAGAGCAGGTATTTCGTATACTGGACCGGAGCAAGACAGAGATCCGCTATAACAGCGAATGGCTCGACAAGCTCAGCAGCTACGATATTGTCCGGCTGTGTGCCAAATACCGTGTCGCTCGTATGCTGGAACGCGAAGATTTCCGCAAAAGGCTGACGGAACAACAACCTATTTCCGTCCACGAGTTTCTATACCCTTTGCTGGTTGCCTACGATTCTGTTGTCCTCGAAGCGGATGTTGAGTTGGGTGCCACAGAGCAGAAATTCAACCTGCTGATCGGGCGAGAGATTCAACGCGAGTATAACCAGGAACTCCAAATCGCGGTCATGATGCCCATTCTTGTTGGTCTTGATGGCCAACGGAAAATGTCGAAGAGTTTGGGAAACTATGTCGGCATTACCGAATCTCCCTTGGAAATGTTCGGGAAGATGATGTCTATTCCAGATGAGTTGATGTGGTCTTACTACGAACTGGTGACCGATCGAACGCCACAAGAAATAGCGGCTATCAAGGAGAAGGTAAACAGTGGTGCCCTGCATCCAATGGATGCAAAAATGAAGCTGGCAGAGGAGGTCGTAGCGGGTTTCCACGGCGAAGATGCCGCCCGCAAAGCTGCAGAAAACTTCCAGCGTGTCTTTCGCGACCGTCAGGCACCCGCCGAGGCGCCGATTCAGAAAATCCCGATTGGCCCGGCGAAAAGGCTAACCGCGCTTCTTGTCGAATTAAAGCTATCGTCTTCGAAAAGTGAAGCAGAGCGGCTGATCAAACAACGTGGGGTGGAAATCGACGAAGTGTGCGTTGAGGATGTGAGAAAGGAAATCGACCTTAGCCGACCGTCCGAATTTCTTCTGCGCGCTGGAAAAAAGAACTTCCTGCGAATCGTGGTCGCCTAGAAACCTCGCAGTCCCGGTTGTCTATTCTTCGTGGCCAATCTCATCGAAAAACGGCTTGCATGGAACCAGTCTTGCCTTCGTGCCATCGTGTGCCGCGAAGCTGGCTACCTTGTTTTCCTCGTAACCGTTTTTCCAAAGTGAGGCGCTTCCAAACTCACCGTCTTTATTCAAGGCGTAATAATAAAGATGGAAAGTCTGAAGCTTGGTTTTGTCCTTATTGTAGTTGCGCACCACGCGGCCCATTGCTTCCAGGCACGCATCGGCAGGTTTCATTCCCCTGCGCATCAATTCGACGATAGTGTGCCCTCCGGAAATCTTGATGTTTTCTTCTCCTTTGCCAGTGGAACCCGCTCCGCCGACGTCGCCATCCACATAAAGCCCCGCGCCAATAATCGGTGAATCGCCCACGCGTCCGGGAATCTTCCAGGAGAGGCCGGAAGTGGTAGTTGTGCCGCTGATATCTCCCTTCTCATTTACTGCAAGGCAATTGATGGTGCCGGTGCGAGGCCGCGCAATCATTTCCTCGGCATAAGTGATTTCTGCCTTGTCGCCGCTGAAAATTGCTGAGATGTGTTCCCTCCATTCGGGGCTGTCTATTCCAGGGCGCCAGTTGAAGCTCGTTTTTGCCTTCCAGGCGAGCCAGATCTTCCGCGAGTGTTCCGTAAGGAGATTTATTTCCTCAAAACCCTCGGCCACGGCAAAACGTCGTGCACCATCACCAACCAGCATGACGTGATTAGTTCGCTCCATCACGGTTTTTGCAAGCCGAGAGACATTCTTGATACGTTGCACACTTGCGACGGAGCCTGCGCGCCGTGTGGGTCCATGCATTACGCTGGCATCCAGCTCAACCACGCCCTCTTCGTTCGGCAATCCTCCATAGCCGACGGAGTCGTCGTTGGGATCGTCCTCGACCACGGTTACCGCGGCGACAGCGGCATCGAGGGTGTCTCCGCCACTCTTGAGAATATCCATGCCCTTCTGCAGGGCATTCAGTCCATTCGCCGAAGAGATGATTATCGGACGTTTGGCAGCGTCCGCATTGCCGGAGGGAGTGATCTCCAGATCGTGCAGAGATTCGCCTGGCAACGACTCTCCCAGCAAGCGATCAGCGCTTACAATTGCTCCACCCGCCAAAGTAGTCGCAAAGAATTTACGTCTCGTCCATTGATCCATGGCAATCCCTCACTATCAATCTCAAGATGTCGTGCGTGCTGCAATTGCAAATGGAAAAAACGAGATCTGGCCGAAGTTGGTAGTTCCACCCGTTTAGTCGGTTCCACCGAGAGGAAGGAAATATTGTGTGCCCTTCACCGGTTCCTGTAACCTTCCCAAAAGCTGCTGCAAATCCTCGCTGCGCTCCACGAAATCGATTTCCGAGGTATCGATCACCAATAAATCCGCGTTAGCGTAGCGGAAGAAAAAATGCTCATAGGCCCGCGCCACCTCTTCCACGTATTCAGGGGAGATCTGCTTTTCTTCCGAAGCCTTCTTCTTGGCAATTCGAGTTCGCAACACCTCGGGTTTTGCCTGGAGGTAAATGACCAAGTCGGGCTTTGGCAGATCTTGCGTTACCGACTCGTAGAATCGTTCGTATAGCTTCAGTTCCTCGTCGTCGAGATTCAAGTTCGCAAAAATTCGATCTTTCTCCATCAGGAAATCGGAAATGACCGGTCCTGGCGTGTCTTCCGTCTGCGCTTCGCGCCATCGTCTCTGGCGCTCTAACAGGAAATACATCTGCGCTTTGAACGCAGCTCCGGCTTTTTCTGAATAGAAGTCTGCAAGGAATGGATTGTCTTCACAATCATAAATGCGTCTGGCGTGCAGTCGCTCAGCAAGAATTCGTGCCAGTGTGGTCTTCCCCACACGCAGTGGGCCTTCGATCACGATAAAACGCGGAGCCTTCGATCCTCTTTTTGGAGTTGGCGCGCGTTTAGCCGAGGCGGATTCAGGAGCCACTATTCCCCCAAGATTCCAGGAACAACGTTGTTGCGCCGGATTATAACAGGACTTTTCTTCTGAAGAGCGCCGGAAGTCGGATTACGCCTTTCGAAACGGAGGAAACAGATGGATCGTCGAGACGAAAAAAATGCCATGGCGCGAAATGCACCAGTCCCCAAAATGTTCTGTGCAGGGTGAATCTGGTTCTGACCGGTACCCTATTCGCCCATCCCTCGCGGTTTTCTGTAGAATGCTAAAAAGAAACAGCTTATTGCCGAACTGGCTGAATTCTACTCACGAAATTCGGTTTACGGCAGTGACTAGATCTCCTTGTCCGCGTCCCGGGAATCAAATCGAGCCACCAGAATTCAAGAAGAGTCCCATCCGATAGTCCTGGTAGTAAGTACTATCCACATTGTGACCAATGGACCAGTGACACCTGTTCTTCGGTACAGTAGAGTGGTGAGCGTTGCAGCCAAGCGGATCCCACCCCCGCTCTGCGACAACTGAGGTGAGTCTTGCTGCTAACCACTTTGGCTCTTTGTTGTTTAACTGCCGTGGCTTCGGACATACCCGCACTTTCCGGCGATCAACCGGCGGTAATCGCTAGCCATTCAGAGACAACGGTCGTGGCTAATGCAAAAGAAATCAAGCTGCCAGATGCACCGCTTGCAAGGATTGAAGTCCTTCCAGAGTCGAGTTCGAACAGCCCGTCGTCCTCCGAGAATATTTTGCCTGGAAGTGAAGCGTTCCTGAAAACTCCGGTCAAACCTGGAGGTCGCGGAAGTTATGAAACTGCCCGGCAGCGGAAAACCTGGTACGGATTAATGGCGGCAGGTCACAGCGCTGCAGTATTTGACGCCTACACAACACGTCAAGCTGTTTCTGGCGGATATGGAACAGAAAGCGATCCCTTGTTGCGACCGTTCGCGAATTCCAACGCCATGTACTTCGCCACACAAGTTAGCCCGGCCATCATGGATTTTTTGGGTCACCGGATGATGACCAGCAATCACACTTGGATGCGCCGTATGTGGTGGGTTCCGCAAGTCGCGGGTACAGGGATGTCAATCACGGCGGGAGTTCACAACTACCGCCTCGTTCATTAAGCTTTAGCAATGAAGCGCGAATGGTAGCTGTTTGGCCGAATGGCCCGTTTTCCAACTGCGAGTAGTAGGGGCCCGGTCTGCAGGACTCTACCATGTAAGCATCGTTACTTTGTCGCTCTCTAAATGACCCTCAATAATACTTGAATCCGTGCTCTCCCATTCCATAATTTATGCGATATAGTACTTAAACCCAGTCTGCTGCCGTTATCCGCCTCGGCACTTGATTTGGAGTTCGTTTCTGCCAGACGGGTTTGATTTGGGTAACCTATGCTACACAGGCCGGAGCGATGTGGGGCGCTGGCTGGAGAGGCAGAGAGAAATGAGTATGAGAAAGCCAATCTTGGGATTGTTCTTATTGCTGAGTGCGACATTCCCACTCAGCATCCAGGCACAGGAGATCGGGCCGACGAACAGTTTGGCCAGAGAAGCGTCGAATGCTGCTGCGCCCTTCAGTGCCACCTCTGCATCACGGATTAATCTGCTGGACTCGTCCGCGGACTATTCAGCCTCTCGCAGCTTCGCGCTAGCTACACCAGAACCGGCTATGCCTGCCGACCCTTCCCCCGCAGCGGCACCCGCGGCGAAACCCCGCTTCATCTTTGGAGATCGCGACGATTATCGCTGGCAGCTCGCCTTAGGCGTGGAATTTTATCGGTTTCAATCGCGCATTTTTGACGCGAGCTTGGTGGGACTGAACACCACGGTAACGTATTTTACGAATGACTGGTTTGCCGTGGAAGGAAATTTGGTTACCGGATTCGCGCCTGAAATTTACACCAACGAACACGTAAAACTCTTTAGCGGTAACGGGGGAGTTCGCATCGGCTCGCGGCGCGCTCGTTTTGAACCTTGGGGACATGCACTTGTTGGCGGAGCCCACTTGCAGCCACAAACCGCGGGCAACAGCAAAAATGCATTGTCCGTGCAAGCGGGAGGTGGTGTAGATTTCCGCGTGAATGCTCGTCTTTCGCTACGCGCGGAAGCGGACTGGGTTCGTACGCAGTTCTTCAGCGATGCCCAGAACAATTTCCAGGGCGTTGCCGCCGTCGTTTTCCATTTTTAATTCCGTTCAAAGCGGAGAGTGTTTCGTAAAGCAGGTTCGTATTTGTGACGTCGGTTTAATTGACACCCGCTTCACGGCTGGCTAAAATTTGTGAGTAGCAGAAGTCCTTCCTTAGCGGATCCCCGGTAGCTCAATGGTAGAGCATTCGGCTGTTAACCGAAGGGTTGCTAGTTCGAATCTAGCCCGGGGAGCCATTCTTCCTCTTTGATTTCAGTTCTCTTATCCGGAAGTTGATAACAACTCTGCTTTGGGTGCAATTGGGTGCAAGTTCGAACTTTTCGGCTGGAAGCTCAAAGCCGATTCCAACTTGCTCCGCGACCTTCTTGCGAAACGTCACGTCCTCTTTCAACTTGCTGTAGCCGTCCGTGACGCTCTTATTGGCGTGGCCGAGCCAGAAGCGAATCAAGTCTTCTGGCGCATGCTGCTTCCTCAGCCATGTAGTTCGGAATCGCCGAAAGGCGTGGGCACCCGATCGTCGGTTGTTTCAGCCTTTTGAGAAGTGGATGCAGGGAGAGTCTCAGGACGTTCGATTGTAGTAGTGGAAGCCCGTTCTTCGAGCAAAACAGCAAGACCGGAAGTTCGGTTCCCCACTGAACTCCTTGAGCATTGCAGCAATCGAGGATGCAGATCAATGTCCCGAATCCCATTCTCTGATTTCAGGAATGGTTGGATTTGCCCCCTCCATGCCTTCTGTCGGATGTGCAGAGTCGAGAAATCGCTGGAGATGTGTTTGTCAATTTCAAGGCCCAGCGCCTCTCCGATCCGCATTCCGGTGGCCCCGAGAAGAACGAAGAGCATTTGCTCTCTTCCTTTGGAGCCGCCTGCAATCGCTTCCATCACCGCACTGGAGTGAACGTTGGCTGCCGCTGGTTCTTTCACTTCGGGCAGATCGATGAATTCGTGGTTCCAGGTCCTCGGATGGACTCGTTCCCCATTCTCGTTGACCGCAGATGCCACTACCATCTTGACGACCTGAACCACGTTGTTGACCATCTTTGCCGACATGCCTGAGTCTGTCATCTTGGTCACGAGACCTCGCAGAGCGAGATTGTTGACGGAGGAGACGGGCAAGTCGCCGAGATTGGGTCGGAGCCACTTGTTCAAGTAGCTCTCGAACCCAGCGGCGGTTGCTGGCTTGATTGGTTTCCGCTTGCGAGTCTGCACGTGATTCAGCCACCATTCAGCTTGTTGGCGAAACGTTTTGCCATGATTGAACGCTTCCACTTGCTCGAAGTGTTCCTGGCTGTCCGCTCCGCTTGCGGTGATGATTTCTTTTCTCTTCCTGAGACGTTTGAGTTTCGTTAGAGCACCAGGACCGGAGACGGGGCAGATCGGCTTGCTTAGATAAGCCCGCTTTTCCTGTCCGGGAACATCCATTCGAAACCGAACGTGATACCAACCACCTTTCACTTCTTCATAGCCAACTTGACCAGAACGACGAGCCATAGACTTTCTCCTTGGCCGTCTATCTGGTGTCGCTGGTGGGCAGACTAACACACCCTGCACGGGCAGTGAACTGGGCTCTTCTAGTTTGCGAGGCGGCGGATTTGTAGCGGCGAGGGCCATATTGCTACCGAGGCTGGGAACCAGAATTTGACTGGGCTTCAAGCGAACGTGGGTTCCGCGACGAACTCAAACTCATCCGTGTTGGGGTTGTATTTCTTGATGTGGATGACCTCAGAAACAAAGCGGCGTCCTGGACGGCGTTCGAGCTGAATGATGACGTTGAGAGAGTCGCCGATGTTGGTCTTGATCGCGCGATAGGGGAGTTCGACGCCGCTCTGCAGAACGCAGCTCGTGAATCTTGAGATTGCTTGTTGAGCGGAACTGGCGTGAACAGTCGAGAGCGTGCCGGAGTGGCCGGTATTGAGGAGTTGAAGCAAGTCGAATGCTTCACCGCCCCGAATCTCACCAAGAATGATTCGGTCGGGCCGATGCCGAAGTGATGCCTTCAGCAGGTCGCGGATCGTGACGGCGGGAAGGCCTGACTGTGCTTGGCGAGCTTCAAAACGGACGAGGTTTGGCTTTTGGAGTTGAATCTCCGACGTGTCTTCGATGAGGAGAATTCGGTCGTCATCTGAGAGGAGCTTCCCTAAGGCGTTCAAGAGCGTCGTCTTGCCAGTACCTGTTCCACCGCTGATGAGGATGTTCTGGCGATCTTCAACATAGGTCTTCGAGACGTTCGACGCAGAGCTGCGTCAAGAGCTTCCGCTTTCGACCAAGTCATCCATCGTGAAGTGGCGACTGTTGAACTTTCGGATTGTGAGCGTCACGCCGTGGATGCTGCACGGCGGAATGACGGCCGCCACGCGGCTACCGTCAGGCAGCCGGGAGTCTAGGATGGGCTTCTGTTCCGAGATGTCGTCCCCAAGCCGCCGTGCGATGTTCTTGACGGCGACCATCAGAGATTTTTCGCTCAACGTGAGGTCGGGTACTTCTTGAAGTACACCAGCCCGCTCGATGAAGACGCGGTCCGCCCCGTTGACCATGATTTCGCTGATGGTGTCGTCGCGGATCAGGTGTTCGATGGGTCGTAGGAACGGAAGGATCGTTTCGAATCCAAGCATTAGAGTTCACCTCGGGCGAGCTGTTCGAAGTAAGAGCGATTGACATCGTTGTAGTAGGGCTTCAAGTAACAAAACATGGGCGGCAGCGGATTCAATCCATCGTATGCAATGGTCACGGACTGGGCATTCCTCAGTTCGGTGATCAGAACGTGTTGGCGGTCGTGCGAGTAGAGGTCGTTGGTAACGAGGCACTCGACGGGTCCGATGAATTGCCCATCGAGTCGATTCAAGAGGACGGTCTCCAAAACTGTTCCTTCAAAAAGGACGTAGTTCTTTCCTTCTGCGGCGTTGAGCGCGGAAGGGTTCACTGATGCTTGCTTCGAGGAACTCTCGGATGCGCGCTTCTCTGTTTCTTCGGCGCTGGTCATTCCGGTTGAGCGTGCGTTACCTGTGACGGAGGACGGCACTGGAATTGGTTGGGGCATCGGCGGCAATCCCTGAAGGATCTTGGCGAGTTGCTGGTTGAAGTCAGCTTCTTGTGCTGGAAGATTCGGCAATCCAAATGGATTGGTCGTTGGGGTGCTCTGGTTCAGATCCGGTTTTGCAAGTTCCTTCCTGTAGCTTAGGGCCACGTTGGAAGAGAAGAGAGACAGGTAGGCTCGTTTCTTCCGTTCGTCCTGAATTGGATCGGTCGGTGGAGTCGTTGCTGCCTGGGGATTGGTGATTTGTGCTGGAGCGGCAGCCTGGTTTTCGGACTGGAGCGTGCTGAACAGCTTGTTCTGCTGATTCAGTGCAACCTGCTGCTCGCGCTGAAGCTCCTGAATCCGACTTTGTAGCTCGGCGATCTTCCCCTCGTTCACTTCGAGAGGAGCCTGAGTCTGAACACCGGGCATCCCAGGCTTCCGAGCGATGAGCAAAATGTTCTGGAAGCTCTATGTCATTTGCCGGACTATGTTGAGTGGGTTGAGAGAAGCCAGATGGGGCGCTGGTTTTCGCTCCCGGAATTAACATCATTAGAGATCCCAGGAACAATAAACTCATCATCGGCCTGGAATCTACTGTCCCGGAATGTCTTACCCACAGGTTGAACCATCGCGAGTGCTTTTTCCTTGATTGCCAGATTGGCATGGAGATAGGCGTTGGTGAGGTTTCGATGCCTTGGTGTCCGAGCCATAGACCGATCACCGCGATATCGATACCCGATTGAAGTAGGGCCATCGCGGTGCTGTGCCGAATCACGTGTGGCGACACACGTTTATTTTCGACTGACGCATTGCCGTGAAGCCTGCTGCACCGCCTTGCGCAACAATAGGTGAATGGCGAAGCGTGTCAGCGGTTCGCCTCGAATGCCGGGGAATGCCACCTGTCTGTTGCTTCTGCTTTTCTAGTTCTCGAAACCACTCCTTCAAGACCCGCATTCGTATTGACCCAAAGCGGAATCGAACGATCTTTTCGTGGACCCTTCCCTTGTAACTGAACGTAACTCTTGGTGCCGAGGTTGACGCGGTTTTGATGGAGGGTCTATCTCTGAAACACGCGCACCTGTATTAAACATCGTGAGCAGCAGCGCGTAGTCGCGTCGTCCGCACCAGTAACTGCGGTCGATAGAAACCAAGATGGCCTCGATTTCTTCCCGGGTGAGAGGGTCCACACTGGGTGTGAGCACGTTTCATGGGAATCGACAAACCCGAGTTGCAATACCGACGCTAGTAGGATCGCGCAGCGCCACCATGCGGAAGAAGGAGCAGATCGCAGTTAAGCGCAGGTTGCCGACACGATGCTGTTGCCTGGTCTTTTTCCAGTCCGTCGAGGAAGCTGAGGATGATTTCGGCGTAGATATTGGCACGCGCAAAATAGCGGGTTCGATCCCGATCTTGCGATGAATGAACTGCAGCAACAATCGAAACGTGTCGCGGTAGCTTGCAACTGTCTGGGTACTGGGGTACGTTCCGCGTCAGGTTGATGAGTTGGAAAAAGTTCTGAAGTAGAGGCCCTACGAAGTTGGACGTTGTCATCTCGATCCTCTTTCTGCGGGCGGAAGCTCAAAGAGTTCGCACGCGGCCCGAAGTAGTTCAGGGGTGTTGCTCAAATACCAATAGGTGTTTCGGGCCCAGATGGCCGAGGTACACAGCCAGGTGTGGCAGCAGGTCTTGCACTTTCTTTTTCTGGCGATACCAAAGCGTAAGTCTCCTCACTGCGAACGTGTGTCGGAAAGAGTGTAGTGACGGTCCCCGCTGACCCGGTGTACCGCGGTACCGGCACGCTTGAGAAGCCGCAGGAACATCATTCGCTGCGAGTGATATCGCAGGTACTTCCCCGTGTAGGTTAGTGAAGAACGCCTCCGCCTGATGGCCGTGCAATGCCTTCGACCTTGCGGTGAGGTACTTGCGCAGTTGCTCTGCCGTTGAAGGATGAAGAACCACATTACGCGCTTCCCGAACTTACTCTCGTGGATAAGCAAATGCGGTGGACTCGTATTCAGCTTTACATCTTCTACTTTCAGAGCAAGAGCTTCACCGATGCGTAATCCCGTACTCGCCAGCAGCCCTATCAGAGTGTGAATCGTGAGAGGACGAAAGCTTTCGAACAGCCGGAGTTGCCAAGCCGCGTCCATTAAACGAGCAATGTCGCGGTCCGAGTTCAGATGCGGCGCGCGACGGCGGCGGAGGGGACGAAGAGTGCTTCTGGTATCTCCGTGCTGGGCTCGAAGACGCGCACCTGTCGCAGGAAAGCGCGCACTATGTAGAAACGCTCTTGGTCCCGATACGGATGCTGGGAGTCCGCGCCGAGAGCAATCCAATCCAAGAGCAAAGTGGCACGGATCGGCCATGGGCACCCACGATCGTGCCAGAAAGCAATGAAACTCCGGGAGGAGCTTCTCTCGGTGCCGGAGACTCCGGCGATCCTGATCGTTCTGATGCGGACGGGACCTGGCTACCGAGCGCCGCAAAGCTAGAAACTCTTCTGAATAGGCTGACAAGGCAGCGAAGGTCATCGTGCACCTCTCGGCCACGGGAGTGCGACCTGCGCCAGTGCAGCCATGTCGAGCTTGGCGTAGATTAATGTAGTGGTGATCGACTTATGTCCGAGCACATCCGCAACATCTTTGAACGAAGCCCCTTGCCGGATCATCTTCGTCGCCACTGTGTGGCGCAACGAGTGAACTCCGCGGTCGGTGATGCCGGCGCACTCGAACAGGTATCGCATACAATTCCTTACGTAGTACTGATATCGGCATTCGGTGATGGGAAGCTTTCGGTTGGGATCGAAATGCGCGCGACGGGTGTACGCCGGGTCCGCAAATAAGCGATCAGAGCCTCGCCCACATCGCCGGGAAGAGGAAGAATGCGGTCGCGGGAGGTTTTCGCGCTGCGGATCTTCAAGGTTCCGCTCTTCCCGTTAATGTCGCTAGGAATAGACTGACCACTTCTTCGGTGCGCAATCCGAGACACAGGAACAACAGCAGCAGTGCGCGGTCACGTAGGTTGCGGGGCTTTCTTCCTCCTTCACTCGCTGCCCAAAGTGCGCGCACCTGCTCTTCAGAAAGTCCGCGGGGTAAATTAGCGTGTTGCCGGTTGACGATGGAAGGAAGCGCGGCGTCCCATCCCTTTGGGATACAGCCTTCATCAGCCAGATAACGTAGCAGACTGCGCAGGATCATCAGCCATGATCGCTGAGTCTCACGACTGTGTAACCTTGCAAACTCCTGCGTCAGGAACTGCACGAAATCATGGAAACGGAGTTCGTTCCAAGTGATGCGGCCAGCGGGAAAACGCAAGGCAAAAACCCTGTGGACCACTTGCCGATGAAGGCTGCGAGTCGAACGTGAGAGACCACGCACGTTAAGCAGGTGGAAATCGTACTGCGATTCAAAATCCGAGAGAACTACATTCAAATCTTGCACGGCCCTTCTCCTTCCGGCTAGTTGCCGGTCGGGAGAAAGTGTGCCCAAACTATGTTAAGTGCCACAACGCGAACATGCAGTGTTCATGGGCCGCGAACAAAGTAGCAGGCAGGCACTCAACATAGTCCGGCGGATGACATAGAGCTTCCAGACATTCTGTTGATTGCTCGGCAGTGCCCACAGGCTATCGTGAGACGGTAGTCCTTGCGGATGGCAAGATAAAACTCGTACATAGGAACCGTAAACTCGCGAAGGTCACCTGACAATATCACGCAAAGCGCGCAGCGGAATACTTGGCCGAAAAGACTTTACAGCCGCTAAACGACGGCGTGCTGGTTGCGGAGAGCACGATGACGCTGGACCGATTCATGGAAACCGTGTATTGGCCTCATGCGGAACGCCAAAAGCGTCAACCTTCATCGGCTACCGTAACATTTGGAAGCATTACATCAAACCGGATGGAGACAAAGCGTTGCGCGAGTACAGGATATTTGAATGCGAGCAGATGTTAACCTCCACCTTTCGTACTCACGACCTGTGCCGATCGACGCTTGGCCATATCAAACACTTTCTTGGCGGCGCATTTCGTTACGCACGTCGGCAAGGAGTGCTAGATAGTCCTAATTCGATGCGCGAAGTGGAAATCCCCAAAGTACGTCTGGGGAGTGACACTTGCGCGTATTCACTTGAGGAAGAAGTTCGGATGCTCGCGATTCTTCCTGAACCAGCCGCAACGGTTGTCGCTGTTGTCGCGTTCACGGGAGCCCGCAAGGGTGAAATCCGTGGCTTCCTCTGGGAAGGCTACGACGGCTACACCATTGAAGTAAGGCAATCCGTGTGGCGGAACCAAGTGGGCGAGCCCAAGCGAGAGAGGAGCAAGGGAGCCATTCCGGTGATTTCGCAGTTGAAGCTCTTTCTGGAAACACATCGAGGTTCGTTCGGGTAATCCAGAGGGCGGATTCGTTTTTCGCAATCCATTGGGAAATCCGTAGACCCTCGATGCGCTGGCGGGAGCAGTCATTCGGCTCGCACTCGAAGCGGAGAAGATTCCGTGGTACGGCGGCACGCATTTCGGCGCGGACTGGCGACGGATCTTCACCGTCTGGGCGCTCCCGATAAAGTCTTACAGCAGATTTTGCGTCACGCGAATGTGACCACCACGATCAACATTTACGTAAAGAGGGTCACGCAGGACGCAGAAGAAGCGATGAGGAAGTTGGAGTCGAAGTGTTCCTTGGTTGTCCCCCAACGTGTTCCCCAACTACCGTTCGAGTTAGGGAAATCGGGAGCAAGTATGGAGAACTCGAGTGGGTGTAAGACCTTGCCGCTGGAAGCAGTTAGGGGAAATCTGGCGGAGAGGGGAGGGATTGAAGCCTCCGTTGGTGAGTGGGAGGTGAGTGTTGGTGAGCGTTGGTATGTCTCTTGTTTTCAATACGCATTTCTAATCTCCTCCAATCGGCAGATTCCAAGGGGGATCTGATACCCTCAAATCGGTCAAAAGTAGTAGCAAGTAGCGTCACAAATTGGAGCTCTTTTTGAGACAAACCCAGCCCTTACCCTCCCTAATTCTGAATGCCAACATGCGCCTTAAGACCGAAGGATGCCGAATCAAGTTCATCGGGCAAGTACCCGCTGAATAAGTGCAGCTTCAGATCGAGAATGCGAGCAACGCGGATGACCGTCGCAACAGCCGCCGTTACGAGCGCGCGAACTCGAGCAGAGATTGGAGGTCATGTTCATTGGCGTCGAGCTTGCACACCA
>CAVXOG010000026.1:0-479720 GCA_963763395.1 Candidatus Acidiferrales bacterium
CCGGGGCGATTCGAACGCCCGACCTCTTGCTTCGGAGGCAAGCGCTCTATCCAGCTGAGCTACGGGCGCGCAGTGGAACTACAATGCTTGCAACTAGTCTATTTTAGCTTGTCCGGCAAACCACCGCCACTGTTTCTCTCCGGGCGCAGGCAAACCATTTCACTGCCCTTTCGAACGGTTACGAATATCTTTTGCCAGTTTTTCTATCTCCTCCGTTTTCTTAAGCAGAGCGAGTGAAAGGACCTTGCTCGAATCGGTCTTGTCCACTTCGGCCTTCAATTCCGTGGCCAGTTTATACAACTGATCGACCTTTTTCTTGATGTCTTTTTCATTGGCTTCAAGCGCCCTCTTCTCAGACGATGGGAGATTGGGGTTATCAGGAGGTTCGTCCTGCACAGGAGGTTTTTCAGGCACCACTACTGGCACTTGGCTGGCGCGCACAGAGCCAAAAAGGCCTGCCGCTGCTCCCGTGGTCACCAGCCCTGCCAAGAACCTCCTGCGCGTATCCATACGATGCCTCCCGAAGTTGCTGACTGCTGCCGCTCTATACCCTACCTGACCTGCAACAGATTCCCACCGATGCTATACTCACCCTCCGGCACTCGCTATGTCCACTTACTTTGCGCATCTTCCGGAATTCACCGTTGCAAATTTCCTGCATCTACTGATCATCTTTCTAGTCGCTTTGCTTCTCAATCGGCTTCTTCGCGTGGTCTCGAAGCTGATTATCAAACCTGCCGCAACCCAGACGCGCGCCGCCCAAGCCCGAGAGCAACAGACTCGCACGCTTGCCGGCGTAGTTTTCAGCGCTGGCAGTAAAGTGGTCTGGGCGGTTGCCCTGTTAACGGCCGCGCAAGAGTTTGGGATTAACGTCACACCCGTTGCGGCGCTTGCGGGCCTCGCCAGCCTGGCAGTTGGATTCGGGGCGCAGAATCTGGTGCGCGATATCATCACCGGCTTCTATATTATCCTCGAAGATCAGTACGTGGTGGGAGACACGATTCAAGTGGCTGACACTGTCGGGCGAGTGGAACACCTGACACTGAGGCGCACCGTTGTCCGCGACCCACGGGGAGCACTCGTCACACTTTCGAACGGAGATATCCGCACAGTTGCCAATCTCAGTCGCGATTGGTCTCAAACATTTGTCGATGTGAGCGTTTCTCCTCTTGTACCACAGGAAAAAGCGTTGCAGGCTCTGGAAGCGGCCGTTGCCGACCTGCGGAACGATGCTGCCTGGTCGCAGGCACTTGTGGATGGTCCGCGTATTCTTGGTTTGCAGTCATACGATCAGTCTGCCTCCACGGTACGCGTCCAGGTACGCACGGCCCCCTCTCGCCAAGACGATGTTGCTCGGGAACTGCGGCGCCGAATACAACTAGAGTTTCAGAAGCAAGGTATCCCTTTATCCAGCGTTCAACGGCTGGAACTGGTGAACGCAGTCCCGCGGGAAAATGTCCCTCCCGCCCCACCAGCTTCCAACTAAGGAGAGTCCTTTATGTCACAGGTAACCTATGAAGAAGTGAATCTGATGCTCAGACTGTATGATCTGCGGCGAGAACCACGGCTGCGCGAGGCGCGAGCATGGTTTGTGGAGAACTTCCGCGCGGCTACACCGGAAGAACTGATGCAGAAATATCCGCAGGGCAGTCAGGAGAATACGTATATTCGCATGGTGATCAGTTATTGGGATATGGTCGCCAGCATCGTGAACCGCAACTTGATTAACGACGAACTTTTTTTCGAAAACAACGGCGAGATCTGGGTGGTGTGGGATCGCATGCGGTCGGTGGTTCCCAGTTGGCGTGCAGCGTTCAAAAACCCGCTGCTGTTTTCGGGAATCGAAGAAACCTGCAATCGTCTGGAAATGTGGCGAGAGAAACGGGCTCCCGGATCAAGTTCCGCCATGCGAGCGATCATGGACCAGAGGCGCGGATAAATAACTGTGATTGTTAGAGAGAGTTCGGGTGGCCTGGACCCCGATTCTTCTTCACCTGGTCAATGTCGGCTTTTCCTTAGAGGCCGACTCACTTGTCTCAGCCGTGTCTAGGGAATTCGGGCGGGCCAGGCGCAGGCAGTTTCGCCCTGCCGCCTTTGCCGCATAGAGAGCCTTGTCTGCCTCGCTGATAATTTCGTCAACGCCAGTGTCTTGGAATTCACTGGATAGGCCAAGCCAACGCTCATTGTGACGATCAATGGCTTCTCCGCAAGCAAGATTGGTTTCGACCCGATGGCATTCCGAACATTGTCTGCCCGCGCCAATGCACTTGCTAGATCGCATTTGTTCGAAACCACCAAGAATTCCTCGCCTCCATATCGTCCCACTATGTTGTAAGAACGCACGACGGAATGAAGTCTTCGAGAAACTTCGCACAAGACATCATCTCCTGCGTTGTGCCCGTATGTGTCGTTCACTTCTTTGAAATGGTCCAAGTCACAGAGCATGACCACGGTGCAATTTTTCTCGCGTCTCGAACGGTTCACTTCCCGGGAAAGAAGTTCGACAATGACCCCTCGATTCCAAAGAGAGGTCAGCCGGTCATGTGTCGCCTGGAATCTCATGCTCTCTCTCGCTTCTACCAGCCGATCTTCCAGTTGGAGAATTCATTCTCCGCCCCGAAGCCTTGCCTTCAATTCATCCACGTAGAAAGACTTTGTCAGGTAGTCGTCCGCGCCAGACTCCAGTCCTTCTACAATCTCCTGCTTGCTTTCCTTGTAGGAAGCTTATGCGCCGAACAAAGAGGATCGCAATACGGCTGCTCCTTTACAGGCGTCACTCGACCAATTGAAGGGTTTGCCACCTGCGCTGGTCATCGTCGACGAAAACGACATTCTCCGCGAGGAGGGCGAGGCCTACGCAAAGAAACTAATAGAAGCGGGGGCTGAAGTTACCAGCATCCAAGTCCTCGCCACTTTTCACGACTTTGCCATGTTGAATGGCCTTGCGGGCACACCGGCCTCGAAGGCGGCCATAAAGCTTGCAGCGATGAAACTGGCAGAGGCCCTCGGCACGGATTCCAAATCACGGGCAGCCGCCGCGTCCTGATGAGACTGATTGCTACCTGATATTCGACAGGGGTGTGTCGCCTCGACGCGAGACCGAGACACACTGTGGCTGCATTCAGTCAATTCCTTGAATCCGCAGACTTACTAACTGGTCGATGGTGAGGTCTTTCATCCCGTGCGCGCGTAAGCTGGTAATATATTCCGGCGTCACTCCGTGGATGCGCATGGCCACCAATTGGTCGGGATCGGGATGTTTGTATCCCAAACCTTGAATCTTGTCGATGAATTCCGGCGAGACTCCGTGGATCCGAAAGGCGATCAACTTCTGCATGTCCACGTGGTCATAGCCTTCCTGCTGCATCTGCTTCATCCATTCAGGAGTGACTCCGTGGATGCGCATAGCCACCAGTGTGTCTTCTTCAGGCTGGTACCCTGACTGCTTCACGAAGCGCACCATGTCCGGCGTGACACCATGGATCTTAAAGGCCACTAACCTATCGCAATCGGTGGCCGGTAATCCTGCGGCACGCAATTCGTGAATGAATGCTGGATCCACGCCGAATATCCGGAAGGCAATCAACTTATCGGTATCCAGCCCCAGCAATTTCTCGTTCTTCATTTCTTTCGCGAAGTTTACGGTCACATCCATCATTGCCATTTCGTATTGCTTTTCCTCGTTCACGCCGCCAAATCCAAGCGACTGCAACTCCCCTTGGTATTTGGCGTCCGCAATGAAATGAAAAAAACCGGCACCTTCCCCGTTCTCGACGAATCCTTCGCAATCAAAGCGTCCTGCGTCGCGCGTGATTGAAAACTTGACAGTTTGCCGACCAGCCTTCGAAAGATCGAGCCCGACAAAAACTCCGAGGGGCCAAGGGGACTCGTGATGCGAACTTCCGCCGTGTCGGTGCTCGATCAGGCCGAATTCCACCTTGCCCGCTTCATCCGAACGGTGAATGGTCCAGTCCCCTTTGCGATCTTCTGCTGCTCGAGAGAGCAAGCCTCCCAACAGCGTGACGGCCACCAACACGTACACCAATAGAGCTTCTCGGCGATTCATCTCCGGTCTCCTTCACCTTCGTGTTTTAAGTTTTATTGCTTTGGTTCGTCCAATGCCCCAGACTGCTTTAGTCCGATCAACTGATGCAGCGACAGGTCCTTAAACCCGTGGCTGCGTGCTTTCTCGATAAATTCTGGTGTCACTCCCATCACTTTTGCGCCGATAGCATCTCCAACATCCAATTTGAGACCCGCTGCCTGCATCTTGCGCAAGTAGTCCGCGTCGACTCCTTGGACTTTCATGCCGATTAATTCTCCAGCATCGGGATGCAAACCGAGCGCGTTAATGTTTCTTACATACTCTGGAGTAATCCCTTGGATTTTCATGCCCACGAGTTCACCCGTATCCGGTTTTAGGTCCAGTTTGCGCATCTCGCGAACGTATTCAGGCGTTATGCCTTGAATCTTCATGCCCACGAGTTCGCCCGCATCGGCCTTCAGTCCCAGTTCTTCGATCTGCTTAACGTACTCTGGCGTAATGCCCTGAATCTTCATCCCTACAAGGTCATCCATGTCTAGATTCTGTTTTGTTGCCGCCCGCATCTCTCGCACATAGTCCGGCGTCACGCCTTGAATTTTCATGCCAACCAAATCGTCAGGATCTGGAAGCAGTCCCAAATCGCGCATTGATTTTACGTACTCAGGGGTAACTCCCTGGATCTTTAGCGAAATGATCTGATCAACGGTCAAGTTTTCAAGACCAGCCGCTTTAAGCCCATCGATATAGCTGCTCGAAGAAGGAGCAGCGGATGGAGCGGATTGCGGCGATGGCAAACTTGCGGCAATCGCTGCGGCTATGGGCATAGGAGCGACTTCTGGCGCGCTCGCGGGCATGGCCATCGCACTTGGATTGGCTGGTGACGCGGGCGCAACCTCAGGACGAACGAGAAGCGCAACTTTCGGAATATTCGCGGCGATTTCGTGCGGCGGTGCAACCGGTGCTATCGCGGGTGAAACGGGGGTCTGTGCATGCACATTGTGCGCAACGCCAATGAGTGCTCCCCCGGCGACCAGTGAAACCGAAAGACACAACAGTCCCAACGAGAAATCTGCACCGCGCATGACTTCCTCCTTCTTACCTACTCCGAGCAGTCTCGCCACTCTAGCCGCTATCGGCCGGCTGTTCGCCGCCATCATCAAGCGCGGCGCCACTCGGGATTCCGCCATACGGGCCAACGCGTGAGCATAGGTCAGCGGGCTTCCACATACCTCTACTGCCATGTCATCGCAGCAGTTTTCGCGTTCTTCACGAATGCGTTTGTTCAGCCACCAGACACCGGGATGATAAAAGAGCAGCGTCTCGACAGCGATCTGGAATAAATTCACAAGCGAATCGAATCGCTTGATGTGCGCCAATTCGTGTGCGATTACGGAAGCCAGCTGAGCTTCGCTCAAACCGGTCAACGCCGTTACCGGGAGCATTACAGCAGGCCGCAGCCATCCCGCAACGGCAGGAGCGTCAAGACGATTGCATTCATAGAAGTTCACAAGGCGGTGTAATTCCATTTTTTCCTGGAGCACCAAACCAATCTCCAGTAAATGCTCACTGACTGGCCGGGATTCTTTTCGCCGCAGACGCTCCACTACAAATACGCCACCGGCAGATCGAAGACTGAAGATCATCACCCCGGCAAACCACATTTCTACGAGCCATAGGAAGTAATTCGGCACACCGCCCGATGCCGGCGCGCCGCTGTGGGACATCGGTTTTATGCTGGCAGACATCGCTGCGTGGCTCGATTCAGTCCCCACCAGATCCACAGCCGCTCGGTCGCTCTGCTGACTCTGAAGCACAAAGAAGGTAACTCCCGGAGTAAGTGCCATCGCAAGAAGTAGAACCAGTCCCGTCACATAACGGGAAGCCGCGGTTCGGCAGAATGCCATCGCCGCATAAGCTAAAGCGGCGATAGCCGACCCTTCCCAAAGAAAATGAAGGAGCGTTAATGCCATTAATTTCATCGTCGCCGGTGAAAGCAGGTGGGTCAGGAAACTCATCGCATTTTCCTTTCGTAGTCCTTCAGCAATCGCCGCAACTCCTCCATCTCTTCCCTGGTGGCCTTATGGCCTGCCAACGCATGCATCATCAGTTCGCTTGCCGAACCATCGAACACGCGTTGCAGCACGTCGAACGCGAACTGTTGTTTGGTCTTTTCCGCTGGCTCTACTGCTTCATACACATGCGCGCGTTGTTCCTCGTTGCGCCGTACCGCGCCTTTGGCCGTCATGATCTGCATAAGCTTTAAGACGCCGGTATAGCCCATCGGTCGCTTTTCGTTAAGCTGCTCATGAACTTCGCGGACGGTGCTGGGCCCGCGTTCCCAGAGCACTTGCAGGATTTCCAGTTCGGAAGCAGTTGGTTTCTGTAGTGAGTTCGTGGCCATGGCGGGACTCTACTACGAAGGCATTCGTAGTGTCAACGAAATTCTTCGTACTTTCCTACCAAAGGAGGGAAGGGGGAATAAGAAGTACTCATTTACCGGTATTCAAACGTAGCCGAATCCATTCCTTACGGAGGGTTAGTGGCCCGGCAAGGAATTCGCCAGTGTCACCAGGTTTTGGGGAATCACCCGAATGACCCCCCGGCGCGGACTATCAATATCCGCGATGAGGAAGAAAGCGACGCTAAGGATGATTGGCAGAACGAGAAATCGTATGACTCCTCCATCTGCCAAATGTGCACTTATCCCGACCAACAAGTTAGAGCAGATGGCGATGGCCGCCATGAGGGCCCATGCTCCAGCAGGGATTCGATTCCACCAAGCCGCCTGTGTGTATCCCTGTGAATTCAATACGTCATTCATGCCTGACACGACCAGTGCGGCGACGGGAGTAGGCTGCGCTAACGAGGGAGCCCGGACCGCGGCCCATAGTTCCGATTGCAACTGCATCGTACGCGCGTCGACCTCCTTGAGTTCACCTTCTCCGCGGGTCTCATAGAACAAGATGCGTTGGTCCAGGTACAGTTTCAGTAGCTTTCGCACGTTGGTGGCATCGGCAGGAGGCAGGAGGTCGGCACGGACCCACTCTGTGCCAATCGCATTGGCCTCTGCTTCTTCGTAGTTCTTTCGCTGACTATATCGTTCACTGGCCATCGAAAAACTGAATCCAATGAGAAGGGCAAGAAGTGTCAAGGTAGAGGCGACTATCAGATCGCGGTCTTGGAATATTCCTTCTCCTTCAATCTTTTCCCGCTTGCGGATGTAGCCACCGATTCTTGCGGACACCCACATAGTAAAGAATGAAAGTCCAAGAACTACTAAGGGTGCTCTTAAGAGGGAACTATCCATGGGTTTCGATGAAGACTATCACATCGAGGAAGGAAAATGAGAGGGGGCCAGCGGCAAACGGTCGTGCCGTCAAGCCGGAATGAGTTTTTAAGGGTCTAGCGCGGAACTACGAAAGAAAAGGCGCGACCGTAATCGAACAATCGCGCCGTTACGTTAGACCTACAAGTGATCAGCCAATCGAGGCAGTCCGGGAGCGTACATTACTTGCACCCACCTGGCTCATTTCTCTTCCGCAAAAACAGGTAAGCGTAGTGGTTGCAGCAGGTTTCTGGTGCGATGTGCCTAACAAATCATGGATTCCCGAGGTTGTTCGGGTGTACTGGTCGTAGCGGCCGCTGGTGGTGGCGCTCCTGTCAACAGTGCCTGAAGTTCCGAAAACGCCTTCCCCGGTGGCTCCTTGCGAGCCCAAGTCACCAGGCATGGAGATGTCATGCGAACGAACATCGCGCCGAGGAATTTCTGTAACGGAAGAATCGTCGAGAATATCCTGCTCACTTGGTGAAGGTTCTGACAGATCCGCGGCCTCCATCGAAATCATGGAGCAGGGCTGTTTAATCTCTATTTCACATCCGCAATTGGGGTCGGAACATGCATAGATGTCGCCTCGTTGGTTGCTCATCCTGTTTCCTTTCTCGTCTTGGTGGAACTGCGGGACCAGTTTTGGCCCGGATTGGACGAATGACAATCAGGTGATTGCGGGATTCACTGCGGCATTGGCTACAATCTCCAGAGTTTTGTGTAGAAGATAGGGAGGCCGCGCATGTCCTCTGGCTATGTTCCCACGCGAATATGTGAGAAAGAATTGAAGAGGCCAAAAACATTCAAGAGCCACAAAACCACCGCAATCGCAGCGACACCATTTAAAATCGACTTGATGGTTCCCTGCATAGGGATGCACCGATTCATCGGCCAAAGCAGTACCCCTAAAACAATCAGCACGATAACGACTTGCATTGAGGGCATGAGTGCACCATCTCCTTACGCAACAATTCTTCGGGCACTACCTTAGGCGGGTGCAGCGATTCAAGCCATACAGGCAAGGAGGCAGAAGGCGCTAATAGCAAGATGGCGAACATGTAGGAACGGCTGGACTTCTTAACATGGCTTGGATTCGTGCGCAGGTTCCGGAGTCGATCGTCGACTGCGAAAGCTAGCAGGTGACAATTAAAGGGAGATTTTGGAGGCGCGGGTGAGAATCGAACTCACGCATAAAGGTTTTGCAGACCTCTCCCTTACCACTTGGGTACCGCGCCTTAACCTTACAAGTATAGCTAAAACCCCGGTACCCTGTCAGGTAGTCGGACTGTGTACGTACACAGTGTGTATTCTAAAGCGCGGGGGAACGATAAGTTTCTCTGCCACCCATTACAGTCAACAAAACTCGTGCCCTTAGTATCGACTGCGGCGGCCTGGTAAGAATGTCGTCTGATAAGACAACAAAATCCGCCAGTTTCCCCGGCATGAGACTTCCCTTCTCCTGCTCGTCGAGACTAGCGTAAGCCCCGTCACGCGTAAAGTGTCGTAGCGCCGCTTCAACGGAAATCCGATTTGCGGGATACCAACCACCCTGTGGCATGCCCTCTGGCGTGGTTCGGGTCACGGCGCAATAGATGCCGTGCAGCACTTCCATGGAAAATACCGGGTGATCGCTGCCGAATGCCTGCACCGCTCCCGCATCATCAAATAATTTGAACGCGTTGGCGTGCGATGCCCGAGCAGGTCCCAGCAACACGGCGTAATTATTCAAAGTTGTGGCATCGGGATTCGCGAAGAGGGCTTGCGTGGAGGCGATCACGCCCAGTGCCTTGAATCTCGGATAGTCCGCGGGCAACGGCACTTCCGCGTGCTCTACGCGATGACGCTTCCCGGTTGTCCCATTCACTTTGGCTGCATTCTGATACGCATCCAGAGACATGTGGATAGCCTTGTCCCCGATGGAATGGATCATCACTTGAAATCCTTCGCGATCATACAGAGCCACGGCGCGATTGAGATCCTCTTGTGTCCAAAAGGCGATTCCGTTCTTTCCATTAGTGTACGGTTCAAACATTACAGCGGTTGCCGCATCCACGGTTCCATCGACCATTCCTTTTGCACAGCCGAATTTGACCAGTGGTCCGCGATAGGTATCTCGCAATCGCTTAAACTCTGTTATCTGCTCCGGCGTGGCATCTCTCACCAGGGGCACGGAAACATAAAAGCGAACCTTGAACTGGCCCTCTCCGAGCACGCGCTCGAATGCTGCCATCTCGCGAGGACCCAAACCTGCGGAGACTTCCTGCAGCGAGGTGATACCGTACGACGCGGCTTTGTCCATCAACTTCTTCAAATCCTGATAGCGCTGTTCCGCGGTGGCTGGAGGTATCTTTTCGGCAACCAACTGCATGGCGCCTTCTTTCACTTCCCCCGTGGTTTCTCCTCTGGAGTCGTGTTCGATGCGGCCGTCTGCGGGATCTTTTGATTCGCGTGTAATTCCGGCAAGTTGGAGTGCTTTGGAATTGGCCAAGCCCATATGCCCATCGCGTTCCCAGATGAACACTGGGCGGTCTGGCACGACGGCATCCAAGTATTTCTTGTCCGGCACTTGGCCAGGGAAAATGTCGTAACCCCAGCCTCGACCTGTGATCCATGGCTCGTTGGGGTGCTCCTTTGCGGCAGACGCCAACCGTGTTTGCACTTCCTGCAAAGAAGTCGCGTCGTCGAGTTCGACGTCTTTTAACGAGGCAAAATGCCAGTGGGCGTCGTTGAATCCCGGAACAACAAGTTTGCCGTGCAGGTCAACAACCGACGTTTCCAGTCCAACGAGTGCGTGGATCTCCTCATTCGTACCGACGCCGATGATCCGCTCTCCGCGGGTGGCAAATGCCTGCCCAATTGGATTGGAATCATCCGCCGTCCAAACCTTGGCGTTGAGGTACACACGGTCCGCAACGTTGTTCGCCTGCCCCCAAACGCTTGCTCCCATGCACAAGAGCACAGTTGCCAGCAGAAATGGCCTCACAGTTTTCATGAACGGTCCTTTTGGGGTTCGCCAGGGGTTGAGTGGAACGGTACGGCTTAAAAAATCAACAATTCAGTTCTGCGGTCACTTCTTCTTCGCAGGCTCTTCGATCTGCGCCTCGCGCAGGAATCGCGCAGACTCCTCGGGAGGGGTCGGATTAATATAGAAACCAGTTCCCCATTCAAATCCGGCCACTTTGGTCAGTTTTGGAATGATTTCGATGTGCCAATGATAATGGTCATTTATTTCTTCGCCGATCGGCGAGGTGTGAATCATAAAGTTGTAAGCGGGCCGGTCGAGGACGGCTTCCAGCCTCATCAACGTATCCTTCATCATGTGCGCCAGGCTCGCGTACATAGAACTCTGATTGTTCTCGTAGGCCGAACCGTGCACCTTCGGCAGCAACCACATTTCAAACGGGAAGCGAGGCGCATAGGGCGCCATAGTGATGAAGTGCTCGTTTTCGCCAATGACACGCTCTCCCGTGTCGCGTTCCTGCCGAATAATGTCGCAGAAAATGCAGCGCTCTTTTTCGTCGTAATAGTGCCAACCGTTGTCCACTTCCTCGCGAACGCGGCGAGGCACAATCGGCAACGCAATCAATTGAGAGTGCGGATGTTCAAGTGACGCCCCGGCGGCTTCACCGTGATTCTTGAAGATCAGGACATAGCGGAAGCGCTTGTCGTTTTTCAGGTCCAGCATGCGGTCGCGGTACGCCCAGAAAACGTCTTCGACGGCTTTCTGGGGCAATTGCGCAAGTGTCGTTTGGTGCTGCGGCGTTTCGATGATGACTTCGTGAGCGCCGATCCCGTTCATCTTGTCGAACAGGCCTTCCCCTTCGCGGTCCAACTCTCCTTCAATACCCAGCGCAGGAAAGCGATTTGGCACTACGCGTATGTTCCAGCCAGAGGTATTCGCTCCGGTGCCGTTCCGCCCATAAGCCAAAATCTCCGGCGGCGTCTTGGCTTCATTTCCCGGGCAGAAGGGACAATTCACGGGCGGTCCTGGAAACACGCTCTCACGCAAAAAGTCCATAGGTCGCTTTCCACGTTCCGTGGAAATGATCACCCATCTCCCTGTAATCGGATCCTTACGTAACTCCGGCAAGTAGTCCTCCGTGCGATGGCTCAACCAAGCTCAGTACAAGCCCAACTTCAAGCTTCGTATTGTACATCGACTGGGCCAAACGGGAAGTGCGCAAGAGCACGCTGCTAGGATTCTCGATGGGTGGGCCCGCCGGATATCAGGGCTCAGGGCGTCATTATGGAGCCGCACCGTCGGAGGCTGGTCCGGGGAATTGTCGATAGCGACGACATCAAAACGCACCGGGCATTCGGTGATAAGCCATTCACGTAAAAACAGATTGGCCGTACGAACAGACACTTCATGCTTCTCTCGAGTGATACTTAATTCCGGCAACCCCGAGTTCCCTTTTACCTTAGCCCGCGTGCGAACCTCCACGAACGCCAGCGTTGTTCCGTCATAACCCACCAGGTCGATTTCTCTTTTGCCGCGGGCCGAAGTGTAGTTTCGCGCCAGAAAAATGTAGCCGATCCGCCGCAAATACCAGTAAGCGTAGCGCTCTCCCTGCGCCCCAAGCCCAGCGCTTCCAGCTTCCCTTCCGCATCCGGCAAGGGATTATCTCCCCGGAGACCACGCCGGGCTTTCCACTTCACTAACGTAAATCCGATGTAAGGAAGGAACTTTATGAGGATTACTATTTTATTATTCAATCAGAATATAACGCACAATGATTGGGCAGCGAGCCGAAAGAAAAAGGGCCGCTGCCGACAGGTCGACCGTGGCCCAATTCCGTTGATTTTTTTTCGGTTATAGACTCTTTTCGACCTCTGCGATGCTCTCTTCCATAATGCGGATTGCGCAGTCTGCCTGTTCCTGATCGATGATCAGCGGTGGCGACATGCGAATAGAATTTTCGCCGGAGCCAAGTGTGAGCAACCCACGGCGGAATGCCGCTTCAACTACCTTGTCGCGCAGGTCATGCGCGCGCTCCTTGGTACGTTGATCGCGAACATATTCCGATCCGATCATGAGCCCTTTGCCGCGAACCTCACCCACAATCTTGAAGCGCTTCGGCCAGTCGGAAATCTTGCTGAAGATGTAATTGCCCATTTTCTGAGCGTTGGCCATCAAGCCCCCTTCGACGAGGTCGAGAGTGGCCATCGCCGCCGCAACGCACACGGGATTTCCTCCGTACGTAGTGCCGTGCGAGCCCACTTTCCAGTTCATCACTTCCTCTTTAGCAATGAAGGCGCTGATAGGCATGCCGCTGGCAATTCCCTTCGCAGTCAAAATGATGTCCGGTGTAATCCCGGCGTGATCGTAAGCCCAGATCTTGCCGGTGCGGCCCATGCCGGTCTGCACCTCGTCGAGGATTAGCATGATTCCATGCTTGTTGCAGATGCGTTGAAGTTCCTGCAGGAAAAATGCCGGTGCAGGAATGAATCCACCTTCTCCTTGAATCGGTTCAACAATAATCGCGGCAACTTCTTCAGGAGCAAAGAGGCGCTTGAAAATCTGTTGCTCGAGGAGCTCGATGATCTCTCCGCCACAGGTTTCGCTGGTGTGGCCAAGGGCGCAACGGTAGGCATACGGATACGGAATGTGTTCGATGCCACCGAGAAGAGTGCCAAAACCCTTGCGCTGCGTGCTCTTTGAGGCGGTAAGGGAGAGGGAGCCAAAGGTGCGACCGTGGAAGCAGCCGTAAAACGCCACAATCTTGTCCCGTTTAGTGTGGTAACGCGCCAGTTTCATGGCGCCTTCCACAGCTTCCGTGCCGGAATTGCCGAAGAACACCTTCCACTTGTGCGAACCCGGCATTGTGGCTACCAACCGCTCTGCCAACATCGGCATGTGATGGTGATAGAAATCCGTTCCGGCAATGTGGATCAATTCAGCAGCTTGCTTCTGAATGGCCTCTACGACCTTTGGGTGGCAGTGTCCCGTGGAGCAGACGGCGATTCCCGCGGCGAAATCCAGAAATTTATTTCCGTCGGGATCTTCCACGATCGACCCGTAAGCCCGTTGAGCTACCAGGGGATAATCGCGGGTCAGTGAAGGCGACATGAACTTCTTGTCGTAAGCGATCACTTCCTGCGCCTTTGGGCCAGGCAACGGCGTGTTGATGCTGGGAAGCTTTGTAAGAGTGGCCGATTTTGTTTCCGTGGCTGTAATCATGATTCCTCCAAGAATCTTTGAGCGCGGGTTGATGTGGCGAGAGAGGAGAATCGGGGCGGACGGACCAAGAGAGGATCCTGGTTTACCACCTAAGTTTTCGGACTTAATCTACGCTATAGAGACAAGGGCGAAGGCTCGCCGGTCGGAACTTGCGGGGGACACGAGGACCAACTGCTTCACGGCCGCGTTTTAGATAGTGGGTCATTTGCGTTTCCAGCGAACGTTCCCGTCCTTCGTATCTTCTATGATTATACCACGATCGGAGAGTTCTTTACGGAGGCGATCCGAGGCGGCAAAGTCTCGGCGCTGGCGAGCCGCCTGGCGCTCGGCCACCAGTTTTTCGATCTCGGTGTCGCTGGCATCGTCTGTCCCTGTGGCATAACCCAGGTTCTTGAGCTTCTCCGCATCATTGTCTTCGACGAAGGCGAAAACCTTGTCGAAATTGGCGATGAATTCCTGAGCAGGAGCTACATCTCCTTGCTGAAATTCACCTTTGTCCATGGCAATGTTCGCTTCACGCACAAAGTCGTACATGGCGGCTAGTGCTTGCGCGGTGTTGAGGTCGTCAGAAAGACCTGCATCGAAGTCATCTATGGCTTTGGCAATTAGTTCCTTAATGGACGACTGTTTGCCCGTTGGAAACTTCTCGTTCTTCAGACGGGCTGCAAAATTGCGCAGCCGTTCTACGGAACTCGTGGCTTGTTGTAGCCCATCGAACGTGAAATTCAGTTGCCTTCGATAGGGCACGCTGCATAGCGCAAAGCGCAGAGCCGATGGCTTGTATCCCTTGGCAAACAGATCGCGCAGCGTGTAGAAGTTCCCAGCTGACTTCGACATCTTCTCGCCTTCAACCAGCAAGTGTTCGGAGTGCATCCAGCAACGCACAAACTTCTTCCCAGTGGCAGCTTCGCTCTGGGCGATTTCGTTTTCGTGATGCGGGAACGATAGATCGATACCGCCGGTGTGGATGTCCAGCGTTTCGCCCAGATATTTCATGGCCATCGCGGAGCACTCGATATGCCAGCCTGGACGCCCCGCTCCAATGGGAGATTCCCAGAAGTGTTCGCCGGGCTTGGGTGCTTTCCAGAGGGCAAAATCCCGGGCACTCTCCTTTTCGTAGCGGTCGTTGTCCACCCGAGCGTTCACCTGCATTCCACTCAGGTCGATCTTGGAAAGTTTGCCGTACTCCTTGAATTTCGAGATTCGGTAGTAAATGGAACCTTCACTCTCGTAAGTGTACGTATTCTTCTGAAGCCGCTGAATCAACGTCACCATTTCATCGATGTTGTCCGTGGCGCGAATGCGATGCTCGGGCGCTTCCACACTGAGCGTTTCGCAATCCGCAAAAAAAGCCTGAATATATTTCTCGGTATAGTCTCGTATGCTAACCACCGCCGCAGCGGAATTGGCAATGATACGATCGTCCACGTCGGTCAGATTCATGACATGGTTCATCTGGAAACCACGAAGCTTCAAGAATCGCCTCAGAACATCCTGAAAAACGAATGTGCGGAAATTGCCGATATGCGCATAGTCGTAGACCGTGGGCCCGCAGGTATACATCTTTACTTCTTGGGGCTTTTGGGGAACGAAGGGTTCCACCTGGCCAGAGTAAGTATTGTGGAAGCGGATTTCGTGCATGACTCTCCGGATCGGCCTTTCGTCGTACTGCGAACGAATGATTGTAGCCGAGGCGTCGCAAATGCCGCAATGAGGGCACAGAAAGACGGAGGCTAGGGTCTGCTGTAAACAGGGACAAGGAAATAGGCTTCGTAGTCGGCACCCTTGGCCTTGCCACGGGCTTCGATTTCCCAATAAGTGGGCGGTGGTTCCGCAAGTAAGGTCGATTGCCTATCGGCGGGAAGAGCGAACTCGAGAGGAATACCGGCACCTTGAAAGCTAGCCAGGCGGTCGTGGTCGAGAGTTGCGACATCCTTATACAGTTCGTAGCAAACCACCTGCGAGGTGCGATTGTTGCCGCTTCCTGTGGTCACGTAACGTTCCTGAACACATCGCAGAGTGAGGGTCAGCGTCTCGATGGCCTCAAGATGTTTTGGCGCGCGGAGACTAGCCCGTAAGGTGCCACCCAGAAAATAAGGGAATTCGTCATAGGCCAGAAAGCTATTACCGTACCGGAAGAGATCGCCCAGCATTTGTACCCAGCGCACCCAAAGGATAAGGCCAATCAACGCGAACAGGCTGGCAAAGATCGCAAATATCCATGTTCCACCCTGCGTTACGCCAATCCAGAAAAACGGAGTTAAAAAAGCATTCCACAGCAGGGCGCCCATGAGTCTGCTCAACATTGCGTTGAAGGCGGAAAAAGACGCTCCTTCTTTATGCCAATGATGGTCGAATAACCAGGGTTGGCCGGGCAACTGCGCAACTCCGCGCTGGTAGACTGCTTTGCGAATCATTCCGCGAATTCCATGAACAAGGAGGAATAGACCGGCCAGGAAGAACATGCCGCCGAAGACGAGTATCGCCCAATCCGGAGCATGCTTGTGGGCTTTGATGTAATTAAGCCCGACAGCCGTGGTGGCCAATCCAGCAATGCAAAAAGGAAAACCGAAAAGCGCGGACCTGCCTCCATCAATGGTTGTGGCACTTTGCGTAGGATGATTCGGCAACGCTGGCGGCAGGCCAGGGCCACTGCACCGCATTCGCTGAGCAAGTTGAGAGGTATCGGTGGTGATTGTGAAGCTCATGATCTTTCGCTTCTACAAAGGGTGCCCGTGGAGCATGCGGGTCACAATAGGACTGTGCGAAAGAGGCAACGGCGACTGGTGACTGAAAGCAAGTGCTCCCACTCGTCCTGTCGACGTGTGGGAGCAGCTTACGAGGGTAGCTGGTCAACTTCTTCTAACTTCGGCGATCAGGGAATGACGGCGGATACCTGATTCGAGTAAGTGCTCTCCATGCCTGAAGAATCCACGGCGGTGGTAACAAAATAATAGGTCCTTCCAGAAACCACACTTGTGTCTGTATAGGCTGTGGAAGCGATAAGAGCTGAATTCACGCGTGTGAATGGACCGGCAGATTGCGATGCAACGTACACGTTATAGCCTGCGACAGTGGTAGTGCTGTGGGTCCAGGAGAGCATGACGGAGTGAGTCACGGCGGTCGTTCCTGAACCTGCGAGTGCAATCGTGGTGGGAGAGTTAGTGGCGTTGCTCGTGATACTCACAGTTCCGCTCAACGCACCAGCGGTAGCAGGATCAAAGTATGTTGCGAAACTGGTGGATTGCCCCGCGGCAAGTGAAAGCGGCACACCAAGCCCGCTCTCGCTAAAGCCGGCACCACTGACAGCTACCTTCGATATGGAGAGCGATGCATTTCCATTGTTAGTGAGAACGATCGTGTGATTTGCGGTGCTTTTGACCGTCACCGTGCCGAAACCCACCGAATTTGGGTTGGCGGAAAGCAGGCGAGTCTGGCCGACCCCAGTGCCTGAAAGCGCGACTTTCAGTGTCGGAGTAGCCGCTGCATCACTGGCAAGGGTCAGAGTTCCCGTCGTGGCAATCGCAGAAGTAGGTGAATACTTAATGGTAAAAGTAGAAGAGCCGGAAGGCCCAATGATCAGCGGGAGTGCAATCCCGCTCTCGGAAAATCCTGTGCCTGAGACGCTGGCCTGCGAGACGATTAAATGCGTGGCGCTTGGATTTCGGATCGTCACCGTTTGTGTGTTGGTCACGCCAACCGGCACACGACCGAAACTGATGCTCGAGGGTATTAGGCTAATTTGCGCGTCAACGCAAAGACCGGTGAGGGTGATTGCAATAGGAGAAGCGCTGCCGTTACTCGTCACCGAAAGTGTCCCCGCGTACGTGCCGTGAGCCTTGGGAGCAAAGGTGATGCGAACAACCAAACTTTTTCCCCGAGCAATTGTTGTGGGGAGAGTTACACCGCTGAAACTGAAGTAGTTTCCAGCAATCGTGATCTTGGATATCGTAACGGTGCCGGTCCCTTTATTCGTAAGTGTCGCGACCTGCCAGGTCGACCCACCGATACCAACTCCGCCAAGGCTTACTGTGGACGGGGTGCCCGTCAGCAGGTACGTTGTAGCCGCAGCCGTTCTGGACCCAAGCAACCCTGTTGTCACTACCGAAATCCACACCAAGAAAAACACTATGAGCTGTCTTCGCATTTTCGCGGCTTCCTTTGGTCCTGTTTCTTGAGCGGAACCAGAAGGGTGGGTGTGTCCGGTTCGTCCGAGCTCGAAATTGTGGTAGCCCATCAAGAATATGCATTATGGAATTGGATAACTACTCGGTCGAGGAACGGTCTTGGACCAAGGTAAGAGTAGCGACCGAGGAGCTAAAGGAGTCGAGTAATGGGACCTGTCCGAAAGTACAGGGCCGCAGGCATGAGGGTGCAAGCGTGCGGACATTAATTCCGCACAGGATGCACTGATTCGCACGAGAGCATGAAGTGGCCGCCGAAATAGTCTGAAGTCAAAAGCCGTGTCTACAGGAACGATTCGCGTTTCACGTGGCAAAACCAGATGGGGATGATAAAGTCCGAAAGCAGAAGTGCAGCTCTGGGAGAGAAGGATTATGTTGAGAAAGCTTTTTATGGCGGGAAGCATAGCGTTGCTGGCGGCAGGTACAGGCCTGGGCCAGGAGAAGAGCGTTTCGGATAAGAAACCGTTGACGCCAGAAGCATTCCTGGAACTTCGCAGCCTGCAGGATCCTCAGTTCTCTCCCGATGAGACGCGGGTGGCATTTGTAGTGAACGAACCGCGGACAGGAGAGAAACGCACACGGCATATCTGGATCTTTGAGAAGTCCAAAAACGGTTCTCGCCAACTGACCTATTCGGCCAAATCCGAAAGTTCACCGCGATGGTCGCCGGATGGGAAGCAGCTGGCGTTTCTCTCCAATCGCGATGGCGATGAGCAGCAGATTTACATTTTGCGGATGGACGGCGGAGAAGCGTCTTCGCTAACCAAGGGAAAAGCCAGTGCCAGCGAACCGGCCTGGTCTCCCGATGGAAAATCGATCGCGTTTCTGGCGCCAGACGAAAAAACAGAGGCCGACGAGAAGAAGGTAAAGGACAAAGACGACGCGCGTGTCGTGGATCGAGAAGACAAGCAAGCTCGCCTGCGCGTGATCGATATTGCCAGCAAACAAGTGCGTGCCTTGACCGAACCCACGTGGCGTGTCGAAGAACTGGCGTGGATGCCGGACGGTCAGAGTATTGTTGTGAAAGCGACGGACCGGCCTGCCGTTGATCGATTCACGGACCGGTTGTACAGCGTGAGTGTCGCAGACGCAAAAATCAAGGAGTTGCTGGCACCAAATGGACCGTTCGGAGGGATACGCATTTCGCCAGAAGGCAAAGCCATAGGATTTATCGGCTGCCGCGACGACGGACCTCAGCCACACGACCTGATGGTTTTGCCCGTGGGAATCTCACTGGCGAAGAATCTGACGGGGGCGAATCTCGACCGACAGATCATGGGTTACCAGTGGGCAAAGGGCGGTTGGGTTGTGGCGGTATATGCGGATGGCTTCAAGAGCAAATTCACAGGCTATAACCAGCAAGGAGGCGGGCAGCCCGCCGCCGAAATGGGAACAAACCCTGGGCCGTTCTCCGTGGCGGCGAGCGGCGAAATCGCGTTTGTGGGACAGACCACAACAAGTATGCCAGAGCTATGGCTGCGCGATACTTCGGGCAAAGCAGAGCAGGTCAGCCATGTGAATGATGGGTGGAAACAATATGCCGTGGTCGCACCGGAATATTACAAATACAAATCATTCGACGGGCAAGAGATCGAGGCCGCCCTCTTAAAACCAGCGGGCTACGACGGGAAATCGAAAATTCCGCTGATCGTTCTGGTCCACGGCGGGCCTACAGGAAACTGGGAAGACAGCATTGACGCTTGGGGACAGCTGTTGGTGGCGCGCGGTTACGCAATTCTCTACCCGAATATTCGCGGCTCCGTCGGTTATGGGCAGAAGTTTGTTGAGACGAATCGCGCCGATTGGGGTGGCGGCGATTTCAAGGATGTGATGACGGGAGTGGATGATCTGATTGCGAAGGGATTAGCCGATCCAGACCGGCTTGGCATTGGCGGCTGGTCTTATGGCGGATACATGGCAGAGTGGGCGGTGACGCAGACGACGCGATTCAAGGCAGCGGTTTCCGGCGCGGGAATGGCGAACCTTATCTCGGAGTACGGAACAGAGGAGGGTCCGGCGTACGACGAGTGGTTCTGGGGCGTACCGTATGAGAAGCCGGAAGGATTCCTCAACAGCTCTCCGTTTTTGTACGTGAAGAATGCCAAGACGCCCACGCTGATTCTGCAGGGAGAAGAGGATCCCATTGATCCAAAGGGGCAGAGCCAGGAGTTGTATCGCGGCCTGAAACGCTATGGAGTGGAAACCGAACTTGTGCTGTACCCTCGAGAACCACATGGGTTCCAGGAGGCGAAGCACCGCGTCGACGTACAGAAGCGCGTGGTGGACTGGTTCGACAAATACATGAAGAAGTAGAATTGGAAGCTGTATTGAAAAAGGATTTGCCGGCGATTCGGGTCCGGGCCCATGGGAGAGAAACAGCTAAACGCCGTATATACCTCTGCTGCGATGAAGCGGCGTTACGAGGTGTGGTTTCTAAGATGTGGGTTGGCAGATGGCAGTGGTGCGTGGTGGTTTCGCTATCTGGTAATGAATCCCGGCCGAGTGGATAGAAAGGTAAGTCCCAGCGCTATGCCTGCCCAGGTGTGGGCCACGTGGTTTCCAAGAGATGGAGAGCCTCGCAGTCTCATTCAAGAATTTTCGCTCGATAAATTGTCGCTCAGCCCACGCAAACGACTTCCCTTTCATTGCCGCATTGCAGAAAGCGGAATAGAAGAAGGACATTGCTGGGGCAATCTACGTGTCGATGGTCACGTCCTTTCGTGGAACTTGCGGGTTCATTCGCACTTTGGATTTGTCCTGAGTAACAAGGGCTGGATCGGTTTCAGCAAGTCGCCCCACTCCGACGCGACCTTTTCCGGTGAGATTCAATTCGATGGAAGAGTGCATAGCGGAGAGCCGTTCGGATTCGGTGTTCAAGGTCACAACTGCGGCTATCGGCACCGCACTTACTGGCGATGGGGGCACGCGCATTTCCCCGGCGCTGAGAATCAGGCGAGCACTCTGGAGGCGTTGGTCTATGACCTGCCGCTGGGCATGACCTTCCGAAAAGCCGTGCTGTGGCACGACGGAAAGCCCTTTGTGCTTCGCAAAATGAACGAGCGAGAGATTCTGTGCGAAGGTGGACATTTGAAATGGGCAATTAGCGGCTCGGCGGAGGGCGGAGTGCACGTCGAGGCAACGCTCGAAGGGAATGCGCCGGGAATTCACCGTCTGCCTTACGCGAAAACCGATGGCTCTGGAACCTTTCCTGTTGCAAATGCAAGCCTGGCACGAGCGACACTGAAAGTTGAGAGAACCGGGAAGGTGGAAATCCTGGAGACAGACGGCGGGGCCGTTCTGGAGATGGGCGGAGTGTGAGATGGCACAAGCGAATAAGTGGGACGCGGGACTATACGATGACAAGCACTCGTTTGTCTGGAAAATGGCTGAGGACCTGTTGGGGTTGCTGGCCGCTAGGTCGGGAGAAAAGATTTTGGATATCGGCTGCGGCACTGGACACATGACGGCAAAGATCGCCGAGAGCGGCGCTCTAGTTTCGGGATTGGACCGTTCACCGGAAATGATTCGGCAAGCACAAGCGGCCTATCCAGGGATTCGCTTTGAAGTCGGCGATGCCACGACGATTCCACTGGACGGCCCCTTCGATGCAGTGTTTTCGAACGCTACTCTTCACTGGATCAAGGAACCCGAGCGCACTGTGGCAGAAATTTCGAGGTTGCTAAAGCCGGGTGGGCGGTTCGTAGCGGAATTTGGCGGCCGGGGTAATGTTGCCGAGCTTGTGGCTGCCATGGAACGCGCGTGGGCCAAATTGCACTTGCCTCAGCAGCTCCCCAATCCGTGGTACTTTCCCAGCGTCGGCGAGTATGCGGCAATTCTCGAACGAAACGGGCTGGAAGTAACCTACAGCATGCTGTTCGATCGTCCAACTCCCTTGGAAGAAGACGAAAACGGTTTGAGAAACTGGCTGACAATGTTCGGAGGAGCCGTTTTCGGAAGGCTGACCGACGGCGAGCGGGAGGATGTAATCCGCGAAACGGTGAATGAAGCACGAGCGAAGCTGTTTCACGGATCTCATTGGGTGATCGACTACCGCCGTTTGAGGGTAATTGCAAAAAAGCAGTAGGGCATGTCAACAGCACTGCTCGCTGCCCGATAAAGCGCGCGGAATGGGGGCCTTGTGGCATGCAAAAAAGGGCCACAATAGCTTGGGTAGGGCTTTACAGTTTTGACACCTCGTGTTACTCTTTTTTCCCGTACCGCCATCTTAGCGCCAGGCGGCTGGGCTCTGACTGAGAACCTGCCAAACGTATGTGCTTTCTGTCTGTTACGGGCAGAAGCGTCGCGTGGATCAACCTCCCTTCGAGGAAAGGTTAGTCGTCTCTTTTCGCGCGCAACAACCCCGGCCTTGTTGGTTAAGAAATTTGTGGCTGCCCGTGTGGCGGCCCGACGCGAAATAGAGGTTTACGACAAAAGGGGATACCTTGCTTAAGCTGCGCAAAGTCGAAATCGTCGGGTTTAAATCCTTCTCTGATCGTACCGTGGTGACATTCAGCGGCACCGGTACAACGTGCATCGTTGGCCCCAATGGCTGCGGAAAGTCCAACGTTGTGGATGCCATCAGTTGGGTATTGGGGGAACAGAGCCACAAATCGCTCCGCGCGGAACGGATGGCAGACTGCATCTTCAACGGGACAACCAAGCGGCCACCCATGGGCATGGCGGAAGTCACCATCACCATGGAAGACCCGGAACTGGCGGAAGCCGCAAAGTTTGTAATGGCAGAGTCAACTGAGGCTACGCTGCCTGAAGATTCTGCAACGGAAGATAACCCGGCCGAGGGTGGGTCTGTAGGAGCGTCGGAGGACCTTTCGCTGAACGAACCCGTAGAAGCGCCGGAAACTTCGTCACAGGAATCGGGTCAGGTAGAAGCAGTTGAGGGCGGATTCAAAGGAAAGAAAAAGAGAAGAGCAGAAAAGCCGGCCATGATCACAAAGCCGGGAGAAGTCGTTGTGAGCCGTCGCCTGTATCGCAGCGGTCAGAGCGAGTATTTGATTAACGGCCGTGTGGCACGGCTACGCGACATCCAGGAAATGTTCATGGGCGTCGGATTGGGACCGGATTCCTACGCCATCATCGAACAGGGACGCATCGGGCAAATTCTGGCGACCAAACCGATGGAACGCCGCGCCATTATTGAAGAAGCCGCCGGGGTCACGAAATTCAAAACCAAGAAGCGACTGAGCGAAGCCAAGCTGGAATCCTCCAAACTGAATCTGGCACGCGTGAATGACATTGTGGTTGAAGTCGAGAAGCAGCTTGCCTCCCTGAAGCGGCAGGCAGCCAAGGCGCGGCGTTACTCGGAAATTCGGGACCAAATGCGGGGGATTGTGCGTCAGATGTTGGCCGGAAAGGCTCGTGAGCTGGATAGCGAGGCCGAGCGGCTTGGCACGCGGCTCTCGGAACTGACGGCGGCCGAAACGCAGCATGCCCAGGCAATACACGCGCAAGAGGCCGAACAAGATCGGTTGACACAGCGGATTTATGCACTCGATGCAGAACTTCGACAAAACCAGAACGTGCTGAACCATACGGCTTTGGAAGTCGATCGAGGCGAAAACCGAATCGCGTTCAATCAGACGCGCAGCGCGGAGTTGGCTGGACGAAATGAGCAGATCGTAGCGGAACGCGCTGCACTTTCCGCTCAGTCCACCGAATGGCAAGCGCGCAATCAGGCGCAGCAGCAGGCCGTAGAAAATGTGCGCATGGAATCGGTAAGCCTGCACAGTCGTGCAGATGATCTTTCGACACGTGCGGCCACGCGTGCCTCGCAAATCAGCGATTCCGAAGCTCGTATGGAGAGTCTGCGCCGGGCATCGACACAAGCAGGCGAGAATCTTTTACAGCTCCACGGCGAGCAAAAGCAGGCGGAAGAAGCTCTGGTACATCAGACGGAGTCCTTGCGAAGAAATGAAGCCCGCGAATCGGCACTGCTGGAATCCTCGATTCGCGTACGCGACGACGCTGAACATGCGGCGCAAGAGTGGCAAAACTCCATCAATATTCTGGGCGGTCTGCAGCAAAAGGCAGTTGAGCTGCAATCCCTCATCGCCGGTCTTCGCCACAAGCGCGAAGAAATCGGTGCCCAAGCGGATTCCCTGCGCGGTTCCCTTGCAAGTGTGCGTGCTCGCCATTCCACGCTGACGCAAGTCCTGAACGATCACTCGTATACAGGAGAATCGGTGCAAAAGCTGTTCGCAGCCAATGAACGAAGCGGGGGACAGAGTTTCCGAGCTGTAGGCGTGCTGGCGGACTATGCCGAAGTTCAAGAACAGCATGAAGCTGCCTTTGAACAGTACATGCGCGACGAACTCGAATACGTCGTGGTTGAAACCTACGATCATGCCCGAGCCGGCGTCTCCATGTTGCGGAATGAAGTGGGCGGACGTGCCACTTTCTTTGTCGATTCGTTGCGCAGCTTGAAACTGGAAGAATATGAACCCATCGTTCACTTCCGTTCGGAAGACGGAGTCATTTCCCGTCTCGACAAACTGGTGGAATTCCGCGATCCCCTGGGCCCGGCCGCAAAACAATTCTTGCCAAGGCTGCGCTCCGGCTACTTGACCGATAACGCTGTAACCGCCGAGAAACTGGCACGCGAGTATCCGCAGTATGCATTCGTCACCCCGGAAGGCACTTGCTATCAGGGTCGCATGGTCACTGGCGGAAAACCGGATGATGCGGGCCCGCTTGGAATGAAACGCGAATTACGAGCCATCGATGCGGAAATGTCGCAGATCGAATCCCGCTCGCAAACAGTTCAGGCTGAATTGGAAACAATCGTCGCAGAGTTGCGCGCAAACGAGCAGGCTAACGAGGAATTGACGGCACAGCAGCGCGACGCGGAGCGAAACCTGTTTTCCGCGAAGCATCGCCACGAGCAAATGCAGGGTGAACTGGCACGGTTGGGCCTGGACCTGACCGTATGCCAAGGCGAATTAACGCGTGTGCGCAGAGAAATCGATGCCGTGCAGCAGCGTGCGGCTCGCGCCAAGATGCAACACGAAACGGCCGCGAGCAGCCGCGCAGAAGCGGAAGCCGAGAGCATACGGCTGGCGGAAGAAGTAGTGCAATTGCGCGCTGCGGTGCAGACGGAGCAAGACCAATTGACCACGGCGAAGTCAGAACTGGCAGCCATGAACGAGCGGCTGGCTTCGGCGGAAGCAATTGCCCAGCGCCTTCATGAAGAAAAACTCGACCTGGAACGCCGTGAATCCGCATTGCTGAGCCAGGAAACATCCATCAGCGAAGAAACTGCAGCGATGGCTAAGCAGAGTGAAGGATTGGAGCAGCAACTTACTGTGCTCCGAGCGGAAAAAGTTCGCCTGGAAGAAAACCAGAAACAGCTTGAGCAGGAATGGGATGCGGCTCGGACGCGCGTGGCGCAGGTGGAAGATCACTTGCGACTGGCGCGTCAAACGCTGCAGGAAATGCGGGAAGAACGGGGCCGGTTCGAAATCGATAAGGCTAGAAACGATTCGGACCGCCAGCATCTCCGTGAAACCTGTCTGGCGGAAGTAAATGCTCAGCCCGAAGACCTGATCGCTTCGGAAACGGCATTCATGACTGGCGACGAGCTGGCCATGGCAGAAGCGAATTACCAAGAGATGAGGCAGCGCATCGAAAACATGGGCGCCGTAAATATGATGGCGCTGGAAGAGTTCAACGAGTGCGACCAGAGATTCACGTTCCTTACCCGTGAGCGCGACGATTTGCTGCAATCGATTACCGACACGCAGCAGGCTATCAAGGAACTCGACCTAATCACTAAGGATCGCTTCGAGCAGGCGTTTGTCGCCATTAATGCAAACTTCACTACTGCATTCCAGACCATCTTTGGCGGTGGCACCGCTGAAATGCGACTGACAGAAGCCGACAGCTCGGGTGATGCAGGCATCGATATCGTTGCATCACCTCCTGGCAAACGCCTGCAAAATGTGCTTTTGCTCTCCGGAGGAGAGAAGGCCATGACGGCGCTGGCTCTGTTGATCGCAATCTTCCGCTACCAGCCGAGCCCGTTCTGTATTCTGGACGAAGTCGACGCCCCACTGGACGAAGCCAACGTCGGGCGCTTCACGCGGTTGATCAGCGACATGAGCGCACAGACGCAATTCATCGTCGTCACCCACAATCGCAAGACTATGGAAACCGGCAGCGTGCTCTACGGCGTGACAATGCAAGAGCCCGGCGTTTCCAAACTGGTCAGTGTGCGGTGGGAGGGCGATGAAGCCCCCACGCAGAAACGCAAAGCGGCGACAGCAGCCTAGCACTAAGGAAAATTCTCCATTCCTTTCTCAGCTTACACAGAGCCGCAGATTTGAGCCGTTCCTTTGTGAAGCAATACTTGCTGAGATACCGCTCTACTTCTGTTCCTCACTTCGATAAACAAACACGATGATCCCCATAAGAATTCAGAAGGCCTGCCGACCGGCGGCAAGTGACGAGTAACATTGACTTCGCCATCCGCTGAGTTAGAATGCGAGTCGCTTTGGTAGGGGGAACCATTCGGTGGCCGCAAGCCCAGCAATGAAAACGATAAGCGAGACTAATTTCGCTGGCCTTACACCTTCCGCCCGCGGCAAGGTTCGCGACATTTATGATTTGGGCGACCGGTTGCTTATCGTAGCGACCGACCGGCTATCTGCGTTCGATGTCGTGATGCCGACGCCCATTCCAGACAAAGGGCGCGTATTAACACAATTATCGTTGTTCTGGTTCAATTTGTTACGCGATGTCATTCCGAATCATGTGCTAAGCGCCAGCGACTTCCCTGCTCCCTTCGACAAGTTTTCGGACGACCTTGCTGGCCGGTCTATGGTAGTGCGCAAGACCAAGCCCTTGCCTATTGAATGTGTGGCCCGCGGCTATTTGTCGGGGTCCGGTTGGAAAGAATATCTTTCCACTGGAAACGTCTGCGGAATTGCACTTCCAACCGGATTTGAAGAGTCCGATAAGCTTCCGCAACCAATCTTTACACCGGCAATCAAGGCTTCGAGCGGACACGATGAAAATATAAGCTTCGAGCAAGCCGCGGATATGATCAGCAAACCGCTTGCCGAGAAAGTGCGTGACTTCACCCTGAAACTCTACGGCCAGGCCGCCAACTACGCGAAACAGCGTGGGATCCTGTTGGCAGACACCAAGTTCGAGTTCGGCCTCTTGAATGACGAATTGATCTGGATCGATGAGGCGTTGACTCCCGACTCTTCAAGATTCTGGTCCGCAGCACAGTATAAGCCGGGGGGAGCCCAGCCCTCTTTCGATAAGCAATTCGTACGCGACTACCTCGAACGGATCCGGTGGCCGAAGACTCCGCCTGGTCCCGACTTGCCCCCCGAAGTGGTCGCAGCAACACGTGCCAAATACCGGGAAGCGTTTCGTATCCTGGTGGGACACGAGTTGGATTAGCAGGCCGGTCCAATCTACTTAATGACTGACTGAATCTGGAGAGTGGCGACGTGAGAGATCAATTGGAAGGGCTTGTCGTTCAGATGGTCGAACGGGGCATTTTGTTTGACGAAGCCGTCGGGGAATTTGAGAAACGATTCATCAAGCGGGTGCTGGAACGCACCGAAGGCAACCAATCCCGCGCTGCAGTCATGCTGGGCATCCACCGCAACACGCTGAGTCGAAAGATCAGTGAATACAAACTGGATCATCGGCGAGGGAGGGCACGCTAGTTTTCGACGGTATGAATACTTGAAAAGCGTCAATGGGCAATCGAACGGTGCGCCCAGAGATCTGAAAATTAGAAACGGCCCCGAAATTCCGGGGCCGTTTCTAATTTGAGATTGACCTTAAGCTTAGGGTTTCTTGGGTGCGGGCTTCTTTGCCACCGGCTTCTTAGCCGCTCCCTTTTCCTTTGGCAGATCCTCTTCGTTTACCTTGGCCTTTTCCCAGTGCAGCATGAATGCGGGATCAGGATCGTAGGACTGAAGAGTCCCGGTGAAACGAGCCGGATTGCCCTTTTCGAGCTTTCCTGCCTCCGCTTGGCCGGCGATCTTTACATCCATGTTCGGCGTGGTTGCGGCGTCAAACTCCGCATCGCTGGTTACAAACGCCAATTTCAATTCCACCACGTCGCCGGGCGTCACTTCGATGATTTTTCCAAGCACGTCCGGGAATTCCAGGCCGCAAGATGCGGTCCAGGTGAGCTTCGCCTTATCCCCGCCGGCCTTCAGGTCCGTGACAACGGATGCGATGGTCATATCCTTCTGTGCTGTCGTCAGGTCAGCGCTGCTATAAAGCTTGTAGCTAGCCGGACGATCCGGGGAACTGGCCGCCAACTGCAGCATTTCATTCAGTTCGGCGTCAGTAAGAGGGTCGCAGACGGTATTGCCCTGGTAGTTTGCGAGCAGCTTGCGAAGGTACGCCTTTACTTGCTTGGACTGTTGCTCATTCGCGCTCTTGGAACTTGCGGCGCGGGCGAAATACCACATGCCATCCAATTGCTGCGGGGGATTCATCGCGATGTAGGCCTTGCCCAAGCTGTAATTGGTGGTCAGGTCATCCGGCGTCATCCCCAGAACCACTTTGTAGGATTCGATGGCGCCGGCATAGTCCTTGGCGGCCATGGCAGCATTCGCCGCCGTTCCATTAAAGAAGATAGTGGACTGCTTCTTTTGCTCGTTGAATTTGGCCTCGTCCACACCGTCCGGCTTCGGGACGCTATCCACGACCTTGATGGCAGCAAGTGCCGCAGCGCGAGCCGCTGTGGCTGTCGCCGCGTCGGGATTAGGAATATTGTTGTACGCGTAGGCACGCACGGAATACGCCTCGTACTTCTCGGCCGGCGAGGCTTTATCGCCGAGAGCGATCAACTTATCCGCATATTCGATTGTCTTGGGGAAATTCTTTTGACCGCCATAATTTCTGTAGTACAGCGGATAAATATAATTGAGTAGAGCGGAACTTGGATACTTGGATACGAAATCATCGAGCAACTTCAACTGCGCAGCAGGATTCTTTTCTGCAGCAGCCGCCTGATAGGCATTGTACTCGGCCATCGTATACTTCTGCGCGCCTGCCGCGCCACCTGCCGCCGCATCCTGACCCCAAACTGGCATGCTGGCGATGCAAAAGAGGCTAAGCAACGCAACAACTGCCGTGCGCGCTACTCGACTTGTAACGTTCATTCCTTTTTCTCCTCATGCAACCGCATAATTGTGTTTGTTCCGCCGCCAGTGCACCCGGATATCTGGCGGATTCCCTGCCGAGCCCTGCTCTTCTGATTCTATTCCCGGAAACCCTGAAATTATAGGTGCAGCAACGTCCGGTTCGCAAGCCGATACATCACTTCAGTAACCGGTGAATTCGACCTGGCCCCTGACCGTTTCTGCAATCCTGGCGACCTTCCTGCACTAATAGCCATCCTCAGTGCGCGGCACCTTAGGAGTAAGATGAGTGTCGCACAGGAAACGTGGCTCGCGCGAGGTGGAATTGCTATGGCCGTTATAACTCAAACAAATGGTTCCGTCGATGGAAAATGGCTCACTGATAAAACAGCGTTGGTTACGGGAAGCTCCCGCGGCATTGGCAAAGCGATCGCCAGCAAACTCGCTTCTCTGGGCGCTGCCGTTGGTGTCTGTGGCCGGAATAGTCAGGCATTGAAATCAACCTGGGAAGAATTACGAAAGATCGGCACAAAAATCCACGCGCAGGTTGCGGACGTAACTCGACCCACCGACATACAAGCGCTGGTCCAATCCGTGGAAGATCAGTTGGGTCCGATCTCGATACTGGTGAACAACGCAGGCATGGGCAGTTTTGGCGCCGTGCACGAGAAGTCCGAGCAGGATTGGGATCTCCTCATGAATACCAATCTCAAGAGTGTGTTCCTGGTTTCCCGTGCCGTGGTGCCGCTCATGATCGGCCGTAAATCAGGAGACATCATCAACATCAGTTCACTAGCCGGAAGGAATACGTTCGCGGGCGGTGGACTCTATTGCGCGTCCAAATGGGGCCTGCTAGGTCTGACAGGTTGCATGGCGGAGGATCTCCGCAGCCACGGAATTCGCGTCAGCGCCGTGTGCCCGGGAAGCGTTGCGACGGAATTCGCGGGTCGTGGCAAGAAAGATCCCTCGAAAGTGCTGACGCCGGAAGACGTGGCGCACGCCGTGGCTATGATCGCAATGCAGGGACCACAGAGTTTCATCAGCGAAGTGCACTTGCGGCCAGTGGCAAAGCCTTAGCCATTCCTTCCCCAAGGGGCGCATATTTCGTGTTGACAATAGTTGTTATCACGACTATACTCGCCTCATGAAATCATCACCGAAGCCCACGTGCCACGAAATCCATTTGGAGGACCGCCTCTTCGTCGCCATTGTGAAAACTGCTGATTCCCTTTCCCAGGAGGCGGAACAGTTGATCAAGTCGCATGGACTGACGGGCGCCCAATACAACGTACTGCGCATTCTGCGCGGTGCGGAGCCCGAAGGCCTGCTCTGCCGGGGCATCAGCGAGCGCATGATCTCGCGCGACCCGGATATCACCAGGCTGCTGGACCGAATGGAAAAACGGGGCCTAATCACCCGCGAGAGGAAAACCGAAGATCGACGAGTGATCATGACCCGCATAACCCAGGAGGGTCTGGCGTGCCTGAAGAAACTGGACCATCCCGTCAGCGATCTACACCAAAAACAGTTCGGTCATATGAAGGGGGGTAGAAAAAAGGTTTTGGCGGAATTACTCGACGAAATCCAGCAGCCCGGGCTAACGCCATAGGTTGAGCTATTTCAATTCAATTTTTGGAACAAGACAAAAAACAGGAGGATAAGAAAAATGAAGTTGAATCTCTCTCGATGGGCAACAGCGATTGGGCTTGCGGCAATACTGAGCATGTCCGCCAGTGCGGGAACCACGACCTGGCAGATCGATCCAAAGCACTCCGCAGCACAGTTTGGGGTCTCGCACTTGATGCTCTCCACTGTGCGCGGAGAATTTCACAACCTGAGTGGAACAATTCTTCTGGATGACAAAGACATTACGAAGTCCAGTGTCAACGTGACGATCGACGCAACCACTTTGGACACGCGTGAACCGGATCGTGACAAAGACGTCAAGAGCGCTAATTTTCTCGATGTCGAGAAATATCCCACCTTCACCTTCAAGTCAACCAAGGTAGAGCAGGCGGGCGCAGATAAACTCAAGGTCACCGGGGACTTGACCATTCATGGTGTAACCAAGTCGGTAATTCTTGACGTGGACGGCCCTAAGCCCGCCATCAAGGACCCTTGGGGCTTGCAGCGTTCGGCCGCCGCCGCCACGACGAAGATCAACCGCAAGGATTTTGGCGTGAACTGGGCAAAGACCATGGATACGGGTGGAGCAATTGTGGGCGATGAAATCAGTATCACGCTGGATGTGGAAATGGTCCAGCCACCGGCGGCTAAGTAAGCGACTTAAACGCAATTAAACATGCGGTAAGCCATCAAGTACTTCTTGCGTGGCTTGCCGCATCAAACTTCAAATACTCTTTTGAATTTCGGGAGAAGTAAAGTGCACAATCCAGCAAGAAACGAGCATCCTCTCCATGCCCTGATTCAGAACCGTTGGAGCCCTCGAGCGTTTTCAGGCAAGCTCATATCCAATGAAGTACTGCGCAGCCTGTTTGAGGCGGCGCGGTGGGCACCCTCCAGCAACAATGAGCAGCCATGGGCATTTATTGTGGCTACGAAAGAGAAACCGGAAGAATTTGCGGAAATACTGAGCACGCTCGTGGAGTTCAACCAATCATGGGCGAGGCACGCGCCGTTGATCGGGATCGCTATCTCGGAAATGGAATTTGCACGCAATCAGCGTCCGAACCGCAACGCTTTCTACGACACTGGCGCAGCGATGGCTTACCTTACGACGGAAGCTACGGCGCGTGAGTTATTTGTTCATCAGATGGCCGGGTTCGATCCACAAAAAGCAGTTGATGCACTGCATATCCCGAAGGGATGGGAACCCATAGCTGCCTTCGTAGCCGGATACGCAGGTGACCACAATTCGCTCTCAGACGCGCTGCGAGAGCGTGAATTATCTCCACGTAGTCGCAAGCCTCTTTCAGAATTTGTGATGTCGGGCAAGTGGGGGCAACCTGCACATTTCCTGACAAAGTAGGCAAACGGGCAGAGTCTGAAATAACTGTTTATTTCGTGCTCTGCCACTATCATCTATCCTGATACAGGCGGCGTTAAACAACCGCTACATCAGACTTTTTTTGGCTCCATAAGGGACCCTCTCATGCACGGCATATTGGAATTCTTACTACGACACGGATACCTGGTGCTTCTTGCCTGGGTATTTGCCGAGCAAGGTGGGTTACCAATCCCCTCTATTCCATTACTTCTTGCTGCAGGCGCATTGGCGGGTGCTGGGCACTTGAACCTTGTAGTTGCCTTGCTGTGCTGCCTGGTGGCGGCTATCTCGGCGGACACCATTTGGTATCAACTCGGAAAGACACAGGGGATAAAGGTATTGCAGTTCCTTTGCCGTATTTCTCTGGAGCCTGATTCCTGCGTGCGGCGTACCGAGGGCTTGTTCGAGAAGCAAGGTGCACGATCTTTGCTGTTCGCGAAATTCCTGCCGGGTCTAAATACCGTGGCCACGCCACTGGCAGGAATTTTTCACATGCGCCTGCGAAAATTTTTTTTGTTCGATGCGCTGGGCTGTTTGCTTTGGGCTGGGTCGTTTCTGGGAATCGGCTATATTTTCAGTGGAGAAATCGAGCGGATAGCGGAATACGCGGCACGGCTGGGCAGCGGTCTTTTTGTCATTCTGGTCGGGGCTCTGGCTGCTTACATCGTTTACAAGTACGTGGCGCGCCAGAATTTCCTGCGAGACTTGCGTGTGTCTCGCATCAGCGTGGAAGAACTGAAGCAGAAGCTGGATGATGGCGAGGAGTTGGCCATTGTGGACCTTCGTCACTCTCTGGATTTCGAAGCAGATCCAGAAACGATCCCAGGCGCATTTCGTCTGGATTCCAGCGAACTTCAGGAAGAAACGGATCGCCTTCCGCCCGACCGCGAAGTCATCCTCTACTGTACTTGACCAAACGAAGCCACCAGCGCCCGTGTGGCGCTGCTCCTGCGCAAAAGAGGCATCAAAAAGATCAGGCCGCTCGAAGGTGGGCTGGAAGCGTGGCGGGAACGCGGCTATCCGATGGAAACCAGTTCCCTTCCTTGATTGATTTGCTTTGTTCCCAAACGGCTACAAAGGTCACTGGTCGTTACAACCGCGGCAGGACGATCCCGGTTTGCGCCTGGTACTTGCCCTTCTTGTCCTTATAGCTCACTTCGCAATCCTCATCACTCTCAAAGAATAGAACCTGGCAGAGTCCCTCGTTAGCATAGATTTTTGCGGGCAGCGGTGTTGTGTTGCTGATTTCCAACGTAACGAATCCCTCCCACTCCGGTTCGAAAGGCGTGACGTTCACGATGATGCCGCACCGCGCGTAAGTTGATTTACCCAGGCACACGGTCAACACGTTGCGCGGAATTCGGAAATATTCGACAGAGCGGGCCAGCGCAAATGAATTCGGCGGTACCAGGCACACATCGCCTTTGTAGGCGACCAAGGAACGCGAGTCGAAATGCTTAGGATCAACAATCGTGGAGTTCACGTTGGTGAAAATCTGGAACTCGTCCGCAACGCGAATGTCATAGCCGTACGAGGACACGCCGTAGCTGATCACTCCTTCCCGGACCTGCCGGTCGGTGAACGGCTCGATCATTTTGTGTTCCAGAGACATGCGGCGAATCCAATGGTCTGGCTTTACGGACATCCAATTCCTCCCGAAACGGAAATGAAACTAATGTATAGTCTTAAAGGGTAAGAGTTTAGTTGAGGCAGCACGTCTTGACAACCGGGGCCTCACCCTCTAGCATCGGGCCACGGAAAATCAGGAGGTCGGCGTGATAAAGCTGGATATTGTGAACGCAGTGGTGGCAAAAACGAACATCAGCCGGACCAAGGCGGAGCAAGCCGTAGAAACGGTCTTCGAATCTCTGAAGAGCGCGATGGGCCGCGGCCAACGGATTGAACTGCGCAAATTTGGAGTGTTCAGCGTAAAGCCAAGGAAGACTGGCATCGGTCGCAATCCGCGCACCGGCGAAGAAGTCAGCATTCCGCCAGGAAAGGCCGTGCGCTTCAAACCCGGCAAAGAACTGCAAGGTCTGGAAGACACGCCGGCGGCAACCGAATCCAAGTAAACCCTTGTGAACAACCCGGAAACAGAACAGCGCGCTCCCGCCTATCTCGACCCCTCCCCATGGCGGTCCATTCCCGATCAAGTCCGTTACTACGAGTCGATTCGTCCTCGACCTTCTACGCGCTCGTTGCTTCTCGCAATCGGGCTCTTTCTGCTGACGATGGTCACTTCCCTTGTTGCGGGAACGCACTTTGCCGAGGCCTACGGAAATAATCAGGCTGCGTCATTCGACCTCTTCCTGCAAACGTTTCCGTTGCTCTACCGACACCCGGCCTTGCTCCTCAGCGGACTTCCTTTCGCCTTCACGCTGCTCGCAATTCTGTTGGTTCACGAGTTGGGCCACTTTTATGCTTGCCGGCACCACCACATCCGCGCCACCTACCCATTTTTTATTCCTGCGCCGACTCTTATCGGCACCTTTGGAGCATTCATCTTGATTCGTTCTCCAATTCGTTCCGTACGCGCCCTGTTTGACGTTGGCGCTTCGGGGCCTCTCGTGGGATTTCTCGTGGCGCTGCCGCCTTTAGCTTTTGGCGTTCTCAATGCGAAAGTAGTGCACGGCCTCGCCAGTGATGGAAATGCCGACTTGGTTTTTGGCTTGCCGCTGATATTGCGATTGATTGCGGCTGTGCTTCAGCCCAATGCACACGTAGCTGATTTGTTGCTGCATCCGGTTGGGCGCGCCGCATGGGTTGGCCTGTTTGCAACCGCGCTGAATCTCCTTCCAGTGGGCCAACTCGACGGTGGACACATCTTGAGGTCAGTAAACGTTCGTCTACACCGCTGGATTTCCATCTTGCTCCCCATAGCACTAATCGCGCTGGGTGTTTTTCAATGGCGAGGCTGGCTGATGTGGGCAGGAATTCTGATTGCTCTCCGATTTTTCCGTATGGCCCCAATTTACGACCCCAGACCTCTAGATCCCAATCGTAGATTTGGCGCAGTAGTCGCTCTTCTCATATTTGTGCTTTGCTTCATGCCCAACCCATTGTCCTAGGCGGAGATACCTGTGCCAGTTCATTTGGAAACAAAAGGGTCCGCAAAAGGACACTTGGCGCGTTCCTTGCGCGAACGCGACCTTCTGTTTATTTTCGTCGGTTCGGTAATCGGCTCCGGAATTTTCGTTGCTCCCGGTTTGATTCTTCGCCAGGTTGGGGGTTCGGTCGGTTATTCGCTGCTCGTATGGGCCATGGGCGGCGTGCTTTCTTTACTAGGTGCTTTGACTTACGCAGAGCTTGCCGCGGCGAATCCCGAAGCCGGAGGGCTTTACTGTTATATCCGCGATGGATTTGGCCGCTGGCCCGCGTTTCTCTATGGCTGGAGCTTGTTTCTGATCATCGCCAGTGCCACCATTGCCGCCCTCGCCCGCGCATTCACCAACTACCTCAAAGAGATTGTGCCACTCTCCTCTGGCGCAGAGTTGGCGGTCGTCTGGCTGCTGATTGGAACCGTGACGGTAGTCAATGTGTTGGGCACACGGAAAAGCTCTGATCTGTTGAATGACACCACGGTAGTTAAAGTGGGCATCATCGTGGTTCTCGGAAGTGTGCTGCTGATCGGAGGCATCTGGAAAGGAAGCAACATGCATCAGATGGCGACGGCAATGGGTTCGTCGCTCAGTGCGTATTCGCTGCTCTCTGGCTTGGGCTTTGCCATGATTGCGGTCCTATGGGCCTATGAAGGCTGGCAGTTTGGGACCTATAGCGCGGGAGAAGTGATCAACCCGCAGAAGAGTTTTCCCCGGGCATTCTTGTTCGGATCGCTTGCACTTATGGGCCTCTATCTATTCGCGGTTGTTGCCTACCTCGTTGCGCTCGGTCCTACGACTGCCGCCGCGAGCGATACCATTGCCGCTGCTGCTGCCAATCGCGTGCTGGGTCCCTGGGCTGGAAAGCTTGTAGCGTTCACTATTCTCATTGCCACATTTAGTTCAGCAAACAGCGTAATGTTGACCTCACCACGCGTTTTTTTTGCCATGGCTTGTGACAATCTGTTTTTCAAGAAGCTCGCGGAGGTGCATCCACGATTTGGCACTCCCGCTAACGCAGTCGTCGCTCTCGGTGTATGGTCCGCGATACTCGCCTCGCTGGGAGGATTTGCGAAATTGGCTACCGGGGCGATTTTTATCGGCTGGATCTTCTATGGGCTGGGCGCTGCGAGTATTTTCCCCATTCGGCTGGCGAATCGCCGCAAACCGGTTCCCTATCGCATGCCCGGTTATCCCCTGACACCGCTGTTGTTTGTCGGCGCGGCTCTCGCTATCGTCGGCAACGCAATTTACGCAGCGATCAAAGATCCGCATGAGTTTACCTATCTGCTCGTCGCCATCCTTCTCATGCTGCTGGGACTACCAGGCTACTTTTTCTGGAAGCGACAACAGAACAAACCATCCTGACGTGTCTGTGCTCCGAGATTGTGCAGCGTCCGCCTTCCGAGGCGGGCGTCACATCAACGTCAACGGGTCCATATCCACCAGCACAGCCATTTGCGGTATTTCGTTTGCATCACAGAAGCTCATGGCGCCACTGAGCAGCTTTGTCAGCAGCGTCCGCTTTGTCGATTTCAGCAAGAACTGGAAGCGATGCTCTTTCTTCAGGCGCGCCAGTGGAGCAGATGCTGGACCCATCACGCGAACTCCTTTTTCATTGTGCGGTGCAAAATATTCGGATAGCCGGCGCGACCAGCGGATGGCATTCTCCAGGTTTGCGTCACGCACAATCACATTTGCCAGTGAAGTGAACGGAGGGTATGCCATCATTCGGCGAAAGTTGAGCTCCCGCTCGTAAAACGACAGATAGTCCTGGCGCACAGCATCTTGAATCGCATAGTGTTCCGGATAGAAAGTCTGGATCAACACGCGTCCGGGCAAATCGCCCCGGCCTGCGCGTCCGGCAACCTGCGTCAGCAATTGGAAAGTTCGTTCTGCCGCTCGAAAGTCCGGCATGCTCAAGGAAGAGTCCGCGGATACGACCCCGACTATCGTCACTCGCTGAAAATCATGGCCCTTGGCCAGCATTTGTGTGCCAACCAGAATATCCAGCGCTCCGCTAGCGAAGGCTCCGAGCGTTTCCTGATATTGCTGCTTGGTGCGCACCGTATCGCGATCCAGACGTGCGATTCGCGCGCTGGGAAATTCCTTGCGTAACCGCTCTTCCAGGTGCTCTGAACCTTCGCCAAAAAAATACACGTATTTCGACTGACACTTCGGGCACGTTTTGGGCACCGGCTGTAGCGAGCCGCAGTAGTGGCATTCCAACCGGTTACGATTCTTGTGGTACGTCATCGAAATGCTGCAATTCACACACTGCACCGAAGCGCCACAACTGCGGCACAACACCGACCACGAATAGCCACGGCGATTGATCAGCACCAACGCTTGCGTTTGAAAAGAAAGGCTTTCGACGATCCCATCATGCAGAGTCCTCGAAATCGGGCTTGTCAACTGCGTTTGCTGAAACTCGCCACGCAGATCGACGATCTCCACCGAAGCCAGCGACCGGTTCTCCACGCGGGTGGCCATGCTCAGCAATTCGTATTTTCCGTTCACGGCGTGATGATACGATTCCATCGACGGCGTCGCCGACCCAAGCAGAGCCAGTGAATTTTCCATCTTGGCGCGGACGATAGCGACGTCTCGTCCGTGATACCGCGGCGTTTCTTCCTGCTTGTAGCTGTTCTCCTGCTCCTCGTCGACGATGACCAATCCCAGATTTTCAAGTGGTGCAAACACGGCGGAACGCGTCCCAACAACGACCCGGGCTTCACCAGTACGCACTCGCCACCACTCTCGCGCCCGTTCCACGTCGCTCAGCGCGGAATGCAGCACCGCCACGCCTTCAAATCTGGCTCCAAACCACGCCCGACACTGCCTACCAATCCACAGTGTCAGCGCAATTTCCGGCACGAGAACGAGCGCGGTCTTGCCGCGCGCCAAGGTATCCTGCACGCTGCGCAAATACACTTCAGTCTTCCCGCTGCCTGTCACACCGTGCAGTAATTGGACTCCGAATTCACCAAGTTCGAAACGAGCGCGAATCGCATCAAATACGCGCGCCTGCGCCTCGTTCAATGAATGAGCGGGTGGCGTGTACCCGGTATCGAAAGGGTCTTCCGCAGGGTCGATTGACTCCTCCCAGCTTTCCAGCAGGCCATCGCGCAGCATCCGTTCAATCAAGGCGCGAGATACCTGCGCCAACTTCAGGAGCTGCGGAATGGGAAGCGGCCCCCGCTCCGTCTGCAAGAGCCGTCGGATGCGCTCTTCTTTTTCGGGTCGATCACCTGCCGCCGGGTCAGCGGACTTCCAGGCAATGATGTTGTGGGTCTTGCGTTTTCGGCCTTGCAGCGACTCGCGAATCTCCAGCAGTCCACGCCGTTGCATGCGCTGAAATTCTTCCAAGGCAATGCCCAGGCTCGCGGCGCGAGACAGCCGCATCACACCCTTCTTATCAAACAGCTTGCGAAGATATTCAATCTGAGCGGTGGATAAGTCTGTCAGCGTCTTGCCATCACGCAAATCTGCCGCAAGAGAGTGCCCCGCCTGCGTGAGCACAATCTCCCGACGAGAAGTAAGTTCCGTAACGGGCGGGAGCATCCCGCGAAACACTTCGCCAATCGGCGCAAGGTAATAGCCGGCAATCCAGTGGCCCAATTCAATCAGCTTCGGCGTCAGTGCAGGAACCAGATCCATCACTTTAGTGATTTCGCGAATCTTCGTCCCGGCAGGCGCACTTTCGGTCAACTCCAGGATTACGCCGACTACTGATTTCTTCCGAAATGGCACCAACACGCGGCACCCGCTCTGGGCCTGCGCATGCAGCGCCTCCGGCACGGCGTAGGTAAACGTCGTGCGAAGCGGCACCGGAAGAGCAACATTGCAATAGGAAGAGCTCATTCCGCGAGTAGTTTAGCAGTTGTCATCAAATCTGCTTGGTCCGGCCCGGCAAACTCAGCGGCTGATCAGCACGATCCCCACAAAGATAGAGATGATACCCAACCACTGGGTTTTAGATACTGGCTCTTTCAAGATCAGCGCGGCCAGCGCGACCGTAACGGCACCGTAGAGGGAGGCCAGCACACTGACTACGGATATCTGTTCCAGCTTCATTCCAAAATTATTGAACACGTAAGCGCCCGTATCCAGCACGCCGATTCCCAGAATCCAGGGTGTGTCCCGTTTCGCCGGTAGGGCCATCAAACTGCCCGCAAACAGAATCACCAGAATCGTGGCAACGACACTTGTCAATCGGATGATCCAAACCGAAGGCGCCGCACCCATCATGGGGACGATTCGGGTTCCCAGCAGCCAGAACATCACTCCAAATCCGGCCGCCGAAAATAATGCCCAACCAACTCCTAAGCTCTTCTTTTCAGGCTGAGTCTTATCATCAATCAGATTGGCATTATCTGGAATTTTTTCTCCATGCGCCACCAGGATCACGCCGAGAATCGCCAGCGTCATTCCCACCAGCCGCACAAGGGTGATCCTCTCCCCCGTGAGTGTGGACAACAGCATAGTCAACACCGGATAGCTGGCGGAGACCGGCGCCACGATCGACATGTTGCCTATTTCAAACGAGCGGTAGAGCGCCAGGGTGGAAGAAGTGTTGATCAAGCCGGCAAGAATGCCCCAGGCCCACACGCGAACCCCGGAGCCGTCCATCAGATGGCCCCACCCGCCCAAAAGTGGCATGACCGCCGAAAGGAGCAGGAACCCGCTGAGTTGCATGAACAGCATGGTGCGGAATGTCCCGATTTTTCGGGTGGCAAAGCGCGCACAGAGGTCGGCGCTTCCCCAAGAAAGTGCTGTGGCCAAACCCAGCAGGATTCCCATGGTTTCCTATGACTTGGATTTTTTCGGCATTTGCAGGCCGAGTTCGGCCATGACTTTCTGAAGATCTTTCCAAACATCCGCCTTCGCCGCTGGATTTCTCAGCAGATAGGCCGGATGGTAAGTGGCCATCAACTTGTGACCACGCCAGTCCATCCACTCGCCTCGAAACTGGGATATACCCCGAGTTGTTTCCAGCAAGGTCTGCGCTGCAACTGCGCCGAGGCATACCAGAACCTTTGGCTCGATGACGTCAAGTTGCCGAAGCAAATAGGGAGAACACGTGGAGACTTCATCATCCTCGGGCTTGCGATTGTCCGGCGGGCGGCACTTCACCACGTTACAGATGTAAACATCCTGTCGCTGCAGTCCCATTGCTTCAATCATCTGAGTTAGAAGTTTTCCTGCGCGACCCACAAACGGTATGCCCTGTTTATCCTCATCCGCTCCAGGAGCCTCACCAACAAACACCAGCCTGGCTTTTGGATTGCCATCGCCAAAGACAATCTTGTTGCGCCCCTTGTGCAGTTTGCACCGGGTGCAGTCACCAATATCTAGGCGAATCTTCAATAGCGTGTCGTCTTTGATTTTTTCGGCATCGGTGAAAAGGGAGACTGCAGCAGTTGCGACGGGGGGCAGTGCAGCCGGTTTAGGCGGCTCCATAACCGGGACACTCACTGGCGATTTCTGGGGCTTGGGTTGTGACGCGGACTTGCGCAAAGAGATCTCCTCTTCAGAAACAATGGGAACATATGTGATCGGACTGGAAACTTCATCTTCTGCACAGAATCCGCTCTCGCCCCGATCCTTGTAGAAAAGACGGATGCCGAGATCTTCATAATAACGAAGTCGCTCTTCGATCTTCTTTTGCAGAATTCCCGGAGGATTCTCAGGCATGGAAGGTCAATCGCCAGCCCGCTGGGCTGCGGGCTTGCTTCGAAGGATCGCGCGCAGACGGAGCACTTCGTCCAGGATCTTGTGGGCGATTTCCAGTTTGCTTTGCTGCGGCAGTTTCACTTCACGCCCATCGCGCGCGAAAAAAGTCACGACGTTAGTGTCCACGTTGAACCCGGCGCCTTCCACAGTCACGTCGTTGGCAACAATTAAATCCGCGTTCTTGGCCACGAGTTTCTTTCGCGCGTTTTCGGCAATTTTGTCTGTCTCCGCCGCGAAGCCAATCACCAGTCGCTCGCCTTTTTCGTGTGCCACGGTTGCCAGAATATCAGGATTGGGTTCCAATCGAATTGTCACAGCTTCTTTGCCGCGCTTGATTTTAGACGGTGCGACTTCCGCAGCACGATAATCGGCCACGGCTGCGGCAAAAATCGCGATGGTGCTTGGCTTGAAATGCTGCTGCACGGCTGCAAGCATCTGTTCGGTCGAGCGAACGTCCACTCTTTCCACCCGTTCGGGCGTCTCAAGTGCCGTGGGGCCACTCACTAGCACCACATGTGCGCCACGTGCCGCAGCCGCTTCCGCGATGGCATAACCCATCTTCCCAGATGACCGGTTCGTCAAATAGCGCACCGGATCGATATCCTCGCAAGTCGGCCCGGCCGTAACCAAAATAGTTTCCGCTGCCATGTCGTGTTTTGCTTGCAGCACTTCCTGAATCGCTTTAACAATCTCTTCCTGGCCTGCCAATCGCCCGGGACCGGTCATGCCGCAGGCCAGATACCCTTCGCCCGGTTCCACAATCCGCACACCCCGTGCGCGCAAAATGGAGAGATTTTCCTGAGTCGCCGCGTGCTGCCACATATTTACATTCATCGCTGGAGCAACCACGACCGGCGCCGTGGAAGCCAAATACAATGTGGAGAGGAAATCGTTTGCGATGCCTCGGGCAAACTTCGCAAGCACATCAGCCGTGGCCGGCGCCACGACGAGAAGATCCGTCCGCTGTGCGACAGCAATGTGCTCGATCGCACTTTCCAGGTTCGGCTCGCCACTTTCGCTGCCTTCACCGGAAAACAAATCCGTGATTACTTTTTGACCGCTGAGCGCCGCAAACGTCAGCGGCGTGATGAACTCTCGCGCGGCGCGCGTCATCACTACCTGAACGGTATGCCCTTCTTGCTGGAGACGCCGGACGAGCTCCGCAGACTTATATGCCGCGACCCCGCCGCTGACGCCAAGGGTGATGCGCATGGCTACCTCGCAGGCGCTCTACTTCTTGCGCTTGCCGTCCTTCTCCGCGTCTTTCTCACCCGGCTCGGTGTAATCGTACTCAATCAAGCCGTGATTCACTTCTTCGCAGGCGATCCGGGTCGCCTTCTGCGTGCGCTGATTGTCTACCAAGGGCGGAGCGCCGGCCATAAGTTGCCGGGCACGACGCGCAGCCAGAACGACGTAAGCAAACTGGCTCTGCGGAGCTTTCATTTGCACGGCCATTTGTATCTTACCCTCCAAACGTTGCCAACAGTTGCTGAACCCGATCATGGCGCCGAGCACTTCCGCAGCGCAAGGCCATCACTACAGCTTGCGCTTCCCGGCCGGCCCGAACCACGTCGTCGTTCACTATACAAAAATCGTAAAACTTCTCGCTGGCGACGATTTCATCACGCGCCTTTGACAGTCGCCGCGCAATCTCTTCCTCGTCATCCTGGCCCCGGCCACGCAGGCGCCGCTCTAATTCTTCCCTTGACGGAGGCAAAATGAAAATCGCCACCGCCTCCGGCAATTTCTCCTTAACCTGCGCTGCGCCCTGAACATCAATCTCTAAAACCAGGTCGAGTCCCTTGATACGGGATTCTTCGAGCCACTTTTTAGGCGTGCCGTAGGAGTGTCTGCCAAAAACTCTGGCATACTCCAAGAACTCCCCCCGAGCCACCATGGCATCGAACTCAGCCTGGGAGACAAAATCATAGCATTTTCCACTCGATTCAGCCCCACGCCGGGCCCTAGTGGTACACGACACCGAAGGCATGGTCTCGGGCAGTTCCAGAATCTTCTGTACCAGCGTGGATTTTCCCGATCCGGATGGTCCAGAAACGATCAATACCAGCGGTGCAAGTGCTTGCGTCTCCTTCATTCGAGGTTTTGCACCTGTTCCCGCAGTTTTTCGATTTCCGCTTTTATTTCTAGCGATAGCCCCGTCACCGCCAGCGCGTCGCTTTCAACTCCTGGCGTTTTCGAAAGCATGGTGTTCGCTTCCCGATGCATCTCTTGCAGCAGAAAATCGAGCTTTTTCCCTACCTCGCCCGCTCCGTCGATCAATTTCCTGAATTGCTGGAGATGGCTGCGCAGGCGATCCAATTCTTCACTGATATCGCTGCGTTCCGCAAGCAGGGCCGCTTCCTGGGCGATCCGTCCGGGGTCAATGTTCACTCCGCCAAGCAATTCCCTCAGCCGGCTCTCCAGCCGCCGCGTAAACATGGGTTGCAGCGTATCTACCAGGCCGCGAGCCTGTTCGGCCTGCTCACTAATGCGCGTCAACCTGGCGCGCATTTCCTCGGCGAGATGACGACCCTCCGCGCGCCGCATATCATCCAGTCGCGTCAGCGCCTCTCGCAAATACTCTTCCAACTCCTGGCCTAGCGCCTCCTGCTCTTCATCAGTATCAGGGAGTGCGGGAGCTAATCCTCCAACCACTCCCGGCAACCTGAGTAGTGACACAAGATCAAGTTCGCCTTTGGCTCCGGTTTTCTCGCGCAACTCTTCCGCTGCGTTCAGATAGGCTTGCAGCAATTCGCGATTGACATGCACGGGCGCAGACTTGCCAGGCTCCACGCTGATATGCAGTTCCAGATGCCCTCGATGAATCCTTTCGCGTACAGCCTGCCGCAATCGCAATTCGTACGGCTCCAACGAATCCGGCATGCGCAGTTTCACTTCCAGGAAGCGATGATTTACGCTCTTTATGCTGACGCGTATTGACCAGCCTCCGTGCTCCCCGCGCACCATCGCATAGCCGGTCATGGACCGGCATTCCGGCGTCCCTTTTGTTGTTGCCTTATCTTGCGTCGTCGTCTTTACGCTCATGAACTTGCGCTCGCCTTCCCTGAATTGCCATTTTGCGGATCTGCCGGAGCGAGCAGTTCTTCCTCGGCAAACTGTAAATCATGTAATCGGGCGTAACTTCCACCCTTCGCCAGCAGATCTGCATGAGTCCCGTTCTCGCGGATTTCTCCATCCTCCAATACGAGGATTTTATCGGCTTTGCGGATTGTACCTAAGCGGTGGGCAATCACAAAGGTCGTGCGTCCGGTCATCAGGTTGGCCAGCGCGCGTTGCACGAAAAGTTCAGACTCGGTATCAAGTTCAGAGGTGGCTTCGTCGAGAATCAGGATAGGAGAGTCCTTGAGGATGGCGCGCGCAATAGCGATGCGTTGACGCTGCCCGCCGCTGAGCCGCGTGCCGCGTTCGCCAATCAGTGTGTCGTAGCCCTGCGGCAATTCCATGATGAAGTCGTGCGCCAGGGCCGCCTGCGAGGCTTGCTCGACTTTTGCACGTGGCACGTTTTTTAAGCCGTAGCAGATGTTGTTCATTACCGTGTCGTGGAAAAGGATATTCTCCTGGGTGACCACGGCGATTTGTCCGCGTAGCGAGCGCAGCGTCACTCCGCGTGTGTCGACGCCATCAATGCGGATAGAGCCGGAGCGTGGTTCGTAGAAGCGAGGGATCAGATTGACGAGGGTAGTTTTGCCGGCGCCGCTGGACCCCACGAACGCAACTACTTCTCCGCGCTTGGCCTTGAAGTTGATGTCTTTGAGGACCGGCGTGGAGTCGTAGGAGAAGCTGACATTTTCGAATTCAAGATCGCTGGCGAGGGGCGCAAGTTCAATTGCCGTGGGTGCGTCTTGTTCTTCCTGGGTCAGATCGAGATAAGCGATCACCTGGGTAGTGGCGCCTTGCGCCTGCTGAAACTGCTGATACACATTTCCCATGCGCTTGACCGGCTCGTAAATCTTGAACAGAGCATATACGAACACAAAAAACATACCTTCGGTCATTAGATGAAGCTTGATCTTGTCGCGGGCGTAGAGCAGGAGCAGGGAAATGACCACTGGTATAAGCATATCCATCAAAGGTGAAGTTCCGACCTGGGCCCGTACCCAGCGCATGGTCTCTCGCAACAGGCGCCGGGCAGCAGCGCGAAACTTTGCAATCTCAAAGTCTTCCATACCAAAGGCCTTGACGATACGATTACCGACAACGGTCTCCTGCAGAATCTGGTTCAGCTCGCCAAGTTTGTTTTGACTACTCTCCACGGAACGCCGGATACGACGGCCAAGACTGGCAATGGGCCAGACAACCAGCGGCAGCAAAATGCCGCACACCAGGGTCATTTTCCAATCGATGACCAGCAGTACGATGAGGAACGCAAAAAACAGAAATGTTTGACGGAAGACATCCGCCAGGTATTCCGAAAGCGCCGGCCGGGCCCGTTCGACATCGTTGATTACCGCGGACATGACCTTTCCCGTCGGTTCCTGCTGAAAAAACCCAATGGGCAACCGGATGATTTTTTCGTAGAGAGTATTCCGCAGATCGGTGATGGCGCGATGCCCAACAAACTGGATGATCGTACTGCCGCCATATTCGGTAATGGACTTTGCGAAGAAGAAGATCAGTAGAGAGATGGAGACGACCGTCCAGACGTTATGGATGCTGGGAGGGAAAAAGTGATTAAGATACAGCGAAGGACCGCCATAGGGGACAGTGAACAGTAGAACATTCGAATCCGGGGCGTTCAGGTTCAGCACGCGGTCCACGATTGGCCTGAACATCAACGCAATCAAGATCTCAGCGACTCCGCTCACCGCCAGCAGAATCACACCCACGCTCATCGACCAGCGATAAGGCTTTACATAGCTGAGCAGGCGCTTCAATTGTGGGGATAAAACAGCCACTCCACGCTCCCATTCGAGGTGCAAAATGTGCTCTAGGTACGCTATTCGCGCCCATGAGGTGTGTCAAGTTTTCTGGGCAGATTTTATGAAAGAGTCGGAGGTTCGAAAGGGGGGAAAGAGGTTGGTCTAGCCGCTTACTTTTCGATATCCCGATGCATAATCCGCGTAGGGAGTCCCTGCTGATCCAGCGCTTTCTTCATCCATTCCGCCATCATTACTGATCGGTGCTTGCCGCCAGTGCACCCAAACGCAATGGTCAGGTAACTTTTGCCCTCGTCGATATAGTGCGGCAACAGATAGGTCAGCAACCCCTTGAGGCGTTTTAGGAATTCTCCGGTTTGCGCAAATGACTCAATATATTTCCGGACTTGCGGGTCCTTGCCGGTGAAAGGACGCAATTTCGTCACAAAGTGGGGATTCGGGAGAAATCGCACGTCAAACATCAGATCTGCATCCGTTGGAACGCCATATTTGTAGCCGAAGCTCACTAGCGAAACCAGCATTGGGCGTTTGTTCTCGCTCTTGAAGCGCTCCGTGACGAAGTGCCGCAACTCATGCACATTGAACTGTGACGTATCGATCACAATATCCGCAAGTTTGCGGATGGGCTCCATCAAAAGCCGCTCGTGTTCCAGGCTCTCACGAACCGAAAAATCCTTGCCCAGCGGGTGTGGCCGCCGCGTTTCGCTGTAGCGACGCAAGAGAGCATCTTCGTGAGCTTCAATGAAAACGAGAGCAATCGGATGATCTCGGCGCAAATGCCGCAGCAATCCCGGCAGCTTCTCAAGCTGCAATCCTTCTCGGGCATCCACCAGCAGTGCGGCACGAGCAAAATCGCCCTGGCCGGCCGCATGCAATTCCGCAAATATGGGGATCAATTCAACCGGGAGATTGTCCACGCAATAAAAGCCCATGTCCTCAAATGCACGCAGGACGGTACTTTTCCCCGACCCGGACAGGCCCGTCAGGATCACGAGCTGTCTTCCCGGTCTGCCTTTGCTCAAGCGCTTACGAGGGTTGTGCTTTGGAGTTGGCAAAAATTCAGCTCTTCACCCGGCGCTGGTGCGTGCTCGGGATGCGCATGTCTTCGCGGTATTTTGCCACAGTTCGGCGAGTCACATGAATCCCGGCATCATCCAGTTTTTTGGCAATCTGTTCATCGGTGAGCGGCTTCGAGCCATCTTCCTCATCGATCATTTTCTTCACCAGCCGTTTGAGCGTCAGCAGAGACATCGCGCCGCCTTCGGGGCCGTTCACCGATTCGCTGAAAAACGACCGCAATTCGATGACTCCCTGCGGCGTGTGTGCGTACTTGCTGGCTACGGCGCGGCTGACCGTCGACGGATGCACGCCCACTTCCTCCGCCACTTCTTTAATCATCATCGGTTTCAGTGAGTCCTGGCCCTTATCGAGGAATTCACCCTGCCGCGCAATGATCGACTGGCACACCCGCAAAATGGTGTGTTTGCGCTGCTCGATGTTCTTCATTAGTTGAATCGCAGCCGTGAATCGCTCTTTCACGTAATTCCTTACTTCTTTGTCCGCCGCATCACGCACCAGCAATCGCCGGTAAGTAGGACTCAACCGCAACTGCGGCATATCATCTTCGTTCAGGAACACTTGCCACTGGTCATCCATCTTGCGGAAATAAACGTCGGGTTCCACCAGACGGGGTTCTGTCTTGTTGTAACGTAAGCCCGGTCGCGGATCGAGTTTCTTGATGCTCTCGATGGAGTGCTTGATGATGTCCATTGGGCGATTCAAGGCTCGGGCGATTTCTTTGATCTGATTGGACTGCACTTGCCGCAAATGGTCCGAAACGATTTGCTGTGCCAGCGTATTCTGAGGGTCGAATGCCTTCAACTGGAGTAGCAGGCACTCTCGTAAATCTCTTGCACCCACTCCGATCGGATCAAAATCCTGCACCACCGCCAGCGCATCATCCAGATCGTCCTGCGTGTATTTCCCGTTCTGCGCCAACTCTTCCGTGGACGCCGTCAGGTAGCCATTCTCGTCCAGGTTGCCGATGATCTCTTCCACCAGCTCGCGCACCGCGTCCGTACAGATTGTTACGCTCAACTGCCACGCAAGATGATCGGTCAAGCCGGATGGGGAAGACAAAAACTTTTCAAACGAAGGCCGTTCGGAAACCTCGCGTTCCTGAGACTTGCCGCCATCCCCACCGGTATCCAGGTATTGGTTGAAAAAGGTCCCGACGTCAAATTCATCGAAGGGATTCGATTCAGCCTTCTCCGGCACTTTCTCGGTCTCGGCCTTCAGGAATGTCTCGTCGCTGTAGTTGTCGCTGACGGTGGGTTCTTCCGACTGTTCTTCCAGCACCGGGTTGGCGATCATTTCCTGGTTGATCATTTCGCGCAGTTCCAGGCGGTTCAACGCCAGAACGCTGACCATCTGCACCAGTCCTGGTGTCAGGATCTGCTTCTGCGAAACCTTCAGACTTAGTTTGAGTCCCTGCCAGGCCATGATTCCGTTCTCGATCCTCTGTTGCTGCCCTCTATCGGTGCTAGTTCAAGCGGAAGTTATCGCCCAGATACACGCGCCGCACTTCCGGATTGTTGCTCAGCTCTTCTGGCGTACCCTTCGCCATTATTTTCCCATGATTCACGATGTATGCGCGATCCGTCACGCTCAGTGTTTCACGTACGCTATGATCCGTGATCAGTACGCCAATACCGGAACGGCTAAGCTCCCGGATCAGGTCCTGCAAATCTTTCACCGTCAATGGGTCAATCCCCGAAAACGGCTCATCCAGCAGAATGAAGGAGGGCTGCAAGGTTAGCGAGCGGGCGATTTCCAACCTGCGACGTTCTCCTCCAGACAGCATGTAGGCTTTACTCTGCCGCACGGTCTCCAAGCCCATTTGCGCCAGTAACTCTTCAAGCCTATCCCTCTGTTGCTCCGGCGTCAGCGGCAGAGTCTCCAGAACCGCTAACAAATTTTCTTCACTGGTCAGCTGGCGGAAGACGGAAGGCTCTTGCGGCAGGTAGCTGATCCCGCTGCGCGCCCGTAAATACATGGGCAGATCTGTAATCTCGGCGTTATTTAGTAAAACCCGCCCTGAATCCGGTCGCGCCAGCCCAACGATCATATAGAAAGTCGTCGTTTTGCCGGCGCCGTTGGGCCCAAGCAGCCCCACGACTTCCCCTTGGCCTATTTCCAGCTCAATATTGTCAACGACTTTGCGTCCACGGTAGGACTTACTAAGGTCGACGCCTTGCAGTGTGGGCATTCAGGAACCAATAACGGGATCGTTGGCCGATCCAACTATCTCTGGACTCGATGTCTGGTCAACGTACGTAAACCATTCCCCGAGTCGACGATGATCGTATCACTCGCAATATAGAAGGTCAATTCGCGGCCCGTTGTCGTGCCTTCGGAAGCGTCGTAAAGTGTGGGATTTCCACCGCTTAGCACGAATTTCTGGTCCTCGGCAGTGTACACCCCTGTGTCTGCCGTGCCACGCCGCGTCCCCTCCTCCACCACCACGCCGCCCTTACCCACTGCCCTGCTGATCTGCGACGCGCCTCCAGTTTTGGCATCTGTCGTGCGTGAGAAATACAAGTCAAGCGTTTCCGCCCTCATCTTTTGGTCCGCCGATTGCAGAGCAACATTCTTTTCCAGCCGGGCTCGATTCTCCATATCCCAATAAGTTAACGTACCAGACGAAACATGCCATAACGACGGCGTCTTCTTTGTGCTGTTCGCTGCCGCTGCCTGCGGAAACACTCCGCGTACATTCCCTATGGCGTTCACGACGCGAGTCTCTCGCAGTAATTCGATGGTTTCTGCCTCCAACACCGACGGGCCTTGCCAGAGTCGCGCGTGTCCAGAATAGAGTGCCCTGCCCGTCTTCGAATTGGCTTCCAGACGATCCGAGGAAAGATTCGCGGGCTGAGTGCCCAACTGCACGGCACCACCTTTCCTGGACAGGTCAGTCGAGCGCACATTTCCTTCCGCCTGAATCTCGGCTGTAGCTTGCGCGAACGTGATCTTTGCCGCCCGGGTCTCACTGCTGGCATCGCGTACCATCGCCTTGCCCGTCAATACTGCCGTCTGCGGATTGCGCACCATAACCGCGTCATCCGACTCCGCGCTGCGATCGCCTTCCTTCATGTGCACGTTGCCGTGAAGACTTATCTTGGACCAGTCCCCGGCGGCATTCATGTCCGCCACACCACTGGAGGCGCTCGCTCGCTGCAGAGGGCTTCCCTTTGCCTCGCGCTCCGTTTGCACTCCCCCCGTGGCGATCAACTGTTGTGCTTTCCCTTTTGCGCCAAATTCCACGGCCAGCTTTTCTCCCTCAAGCTTTGAGCGAACGCCGGTCGCGTCAGTCCACTCCATCGCACCGTGCTCAAGAGTCTCCCCATGAGTGATGCGACTCGGTTTGCCTGGTTCTCCGCCGGCAAAACTCAACTGCATTGCATTGGTCTTCAAAGTGCGCGTGGCTCCGCTCTTCGCATCGCGAGTGTCCATCTGCACGTTCCCTCGCAAGGTCAGCAGTTTCGCCTCGTTCACGCGCGGATACATTTCTAGTTCGCCCCTCTCCGCATTCAGTCCACCTAAAGCGCCACTCCCGCGCACCCTTTCTTCTGCTTTCACTTTCGAGATCCATCCCTCAGGCGCGAAGTAAGAACTCAGCGTTTCGGCCTGCAGCACCGAATTCCCGGAAGCCTTTTTCATACTCACTTCGGGAAGTTCCCTGCTCGCTCCCCGTGTCGCGACTAGAGACTGCGCCCGAAATGCGGTATCAAGCTTCACGGTGAGTTCTCCAGCCTTCAGTTGCGCCGCTCGGGTATTTGCCGTTACTGGTCCGCTCAACACAATGGCTCGCGGCTCTTTAGAGAATTCCAGGCTGCTTCCCTTCACAATCATTTCATTTCTTTCGGTGGAAGACTTCGGGGCTCCTTTGGCTCCGCCCGCATCCATATTTAATTCCACGTCTCGCACCAGACGCAATTGCCCGTCGTCCGCGGAATATACCGCACCGACGCCCTTACCTTCGCCATTCGGAAAAGAGAACTTTACCGGCATAACCGTTTGGGCGCGCCCGGTGGCTTTTTCAAATGTCACACCGCTGGTTTCCACTCGGATCACACCAACCTTTGCGCCTTCTTTCTCTGAACGCGCCGCGTCCACCGCGCTCTGCAGATCCATCTCCACATCTCCGCTGCATTGAATGCTTCCGTCGGCTTTGGCAAATTGGCAACTCTGTGTGTGCAAAATATCGCTGCGATCACCGCTCTTGCCAAAGATGGTCACACGCACATCTTCCAGCAGGCTGGCATCCTGGCCGCGAAAGTCCGTTGACTTCGAAGCATGCACAGTAAATATGGTTCGATTTCCTTCGACCTTGGAAAACGTGAGGCCGCTCGATTGCCGTTCTACGTTTTCGGAAGGAGCCGGGGGAGCGTTTTTCTTCTCCACATGCGCTACCCATTTGCGGTGCAGGTAGATGCCGCCGGTTATCGCGGTCAAGACAAACGCAAGCACCGCAGATAAGCGCGCGTAACGGGCGGCTTCACTTCGTTTCATGTTTTCAGTTAAGCAGAATTTGGTTGGAGTGTATAGCGGACCTGCTCATCGCTTCTGGGGTCAACCAGCCGCTTCCCCTGCCGCCTCACTGTCAGGGCCGTTTTCGAGAATGCCGATGTTCGCCACTGCCACGCTGTCTCGGTTGGTATTCTTGACCAGATACATCGCCTCATCGGCAAGATGCAGCAAACCTTCTTTAGTCTTCGAGTCGCCGGGATAAGCTGCCACTCCCACGCTGGGCGTAACCTTGATATTTAGCCCTTCCGCCGTCAGCCACACCGACTCCCGGATCAGTTTGTGCAGACGTTTCGCCACCAGGATTGCATTTTCCTTTGATGTCTGCGGCAACAGGATCACAAACTCATCTCCGCCATAACGGAACGCAAAATCGATCAGGCGGCAATTTGTTTTCAGCGCCTCACCCATTTCGGCCAGCAGTCGCGATCCCACCAGATGGCCGTGTGTATCGTTCACCTGCTTGAAATGATCCAGGTCGATGAACACGATTGAAAATTCATAGTTGTATCGCTGTGACCGGTAAATCTCCGTATCCAGAATGAATCCCATGTGCCGCGCGTTGTATAAGGAGGTGCAGTCGTCCTTGATGGTCAACTCGTGAATGCGCTTCACGTGGCGTGCATTTTCCAGAGCAATCGCCGCAAAGTCCGAAAGCGCTTCCAGCAATTTCAAGTCTCGCGGATCGAATCCTTCCGGTCCCACGCAATTGATCAGTTCGATTACGCCCAGACAGGTATCCCGGAACTTTACCGGCACGGCCACAATCGAGCGTGTCTCCATCTTGGTCTTCTCATCCACCTTGCCGAAGAACCGCGTATCCTTGCTGGTATCCGGCACAATCACCACTTCGCCGTGCTGGGCTACCCAGCCGCCAATACCTTGACCCATCTTGATGCGCACATCTTTCAACGCCTGCGACGCCTTGCCCACAGCCAACTCGAAGTACAGCTCCTGTTTCGCTTCATCCAGCAATAGCAACGACCAATTGTCCGGCCGCAGAAACTCATCAATCTTTTCCATGATCGTGCGCAAAACCTGATCCAGTTGCAGTGACGAAGTCAGCGCTTTTCCCAACTCCTGGAACACCGCAATTTCGCCGGCCTCGCGCTGCTCCGAAGGCACACCCGCGTTGCGTCGTCTTTCCACGGTCGGGAATTGCTTGATTTCCTCTACGCCCACTTGGACATTTCTCCCAGTTTCAGCCCAAATCGATCATCGAAACGGTCTGCTGCCCGAGAATTCACACTTATCCCTATTCTTACTATGCACGCCAGTATAGGCACTCCTGAAAATCGGGCGCAACCTTCTCTTGGTACAGGCGTGGCTATCTTGCCATCCTGCACGAACCGGCCTCCGGCCTCCAACCTTGAGCAAATTCGCCTCTTATCCAGACCTGCTAGGCCCTCTTTCCCACACCTCCGCTGGCCCAAATTTTTGTGAAACGATTTGCTCTTCCTTAACACTACTCTCATGCACCGAGTGTACTCTTCCCCCAGCGAAGATGGGCGCCGGACAGAAAGTGGTGCCGAGCGTGAAACACAGCAATTCTCCCTCGCGTAGAATGACCTCGCGCATTGCCGTGCCGGAGGACACCTGGGTCTACTGGCATTGCAAAGGCGGCGAAGATGTTTCCCGCATTCGAGACCTTAGTCCGGTGGGACTGTTCATCGAGACCCCGCGAGAGTTTCCCGCCAACACAGAAACCAGGTTGCACTTCCTTGTACAGGAGGGCGGGATCAGTGCGCAGGCTGTCGTTCGACACGCACGCCCTGGCACGGGCCTCGGGCTGAAATTCGTCTCGCTTCGTGAAGAACATCGCCGCCAGCTCGTCGCCTTGATCAATCGCCTGCGTGGGGCTCTTTCTTTCGGCGATACTCCTCAGTAAAGAGCAATTCTTCTTGGTTCCACTTCAATCGGGGTATTTCGCCCTGTTGAGTGGTCCTTGCGCAGAAACCGGTGGAAAACATTAGTGGAAAAAGCATCCCAATCTCGCGGCCGCACAGCGTCTTTCTCAACAAGCTTGGGAGAAAGTCTCGGCTGCTCAGCAGGCCAACGAATGGGACATGCAGGGCCACGCTGCAAAAGCCAAAGAACTGCTGGAGCAGGTGAACGCCGAACTCAAGCTTGCCGCGGAATCCGCCAACAAGAATCACAAGTAACCTGTACCGCCCGCCACACACTCGGTGGAACGGCGGCCTATTTTAAAGCACGATACAGAGCCTGAAATCGCGACCTAGGCGAATTGACCAGCGGCAGCCGGCTCGACGATCTTTCCATCAAACAGGTGCAGCGTCCGTTCCGCATGGTCCGCGTATCTTGGGTCGTGCGTTACCATGCAGATTGTTGCGCCATTTCTGTGTACGTCGCGCAGCAACTCCATCACCGAGTCTCCGTTCTTCGAATCCAGGTTCCCCGTGGGCTCGTCCGCAAGCAAAATCACTGGATCACCTACCAACGCTCTCGCTACCGCCACCCTTTGCTGTTGCCCTCCGGAGAGTTGCGCCGGATAGTGCTTCATCCGGTGCGCCATCCCCACTCTCTCCAGCGCGTTAATCGTCTTCTGTTTTCGCTCCGCGGCGCTCATGCCGCGATACGTCAGCGGCAACTCCACGTTTTCGTAAACAGAGAGATCTCCGATCAAGTTGAACGCCTGGAAGATAAATCCGATCTCCCGGTTTCGGATGCGTGTACGGTCGCTCGCCGTCAGGCTGGCCACCGGCTTGCCATTCAATTGATAGTCTCCCCCACTCGGCGAATCCAGCAGCCCAAGAATCGCCAGCAGAGTCGATTTGCCGCATCCCGACGGTCCCGCAATCGCCAGGTATTCGCCCTTCTCAATTTCCAGGTCGATCTCTGAAAGCGCGTGCGTCTCCAGATCATCCGTATAGAACACCTTCTTTACGCCGTGCATTGTAATCACCGTTCCATTTTTTCCAGGCATGCGTTTCTCTCCTGCGCGAATTTGTTTACCTCAGCCTTACTCGTTCGAAATTCTCCCAAGCTGACATATCCGACAAAATCACCTTTTCTCCCACACTCAAGCCTTGTACTACTTCAATTGTATTTACCGAACTTCGCCCGAGTTTTACGTTCACTCGCACGGCTTCCGCTCCGTCATCCACCAGCTTGAACAATCCAATGGTGCTTTCCTGTTGGCCATGCACTGGGCGCCCCACATACAGAATGTCTTTCAAGTTTTCCAGCTCTATCGTTCCATCGACGCTCAAATCCGGCCGCGCACCATCAGGAAGCGGTCCGGTAAAGGCCACGTCCACCGTCACCGTTCCGTTCTGTACCGACGGGTTAATTCGCGACACACGCCCCGCCACAATTCCATTTCGCGTGTCAACCGACGCCTTCTGTCCGATGACAATATCCTTCGCCTGCGTCTCCGCTACCTTGATTTCCGCTTTCAACTGTTTCGGGTCTGCCACCCGCGCAAGATTCGTTCCCGGGGTAACCTGCTGTCCCACTTCCACCGGCACTACCTGTAACACTCCCTTGATCCCCGCGCGAAGATGCAGTGCATCCAATTCGCTCCGTCGCAAGTCATACAACGCCCTCTGCTGATCCACGTGGGATTGTTGAGCCATCAATCGCGTCTTGGCCGAATCCGCCGTGTTGACGGTGCGTTCATCTTCCAAACCTACCCGTATCCGCAACTGCTCCACCTTCACCTTCGAAAGGCTAGCCGTCACATCGGCAGCTAATCCCTCTTTTTGCAGTTTTTCATCCACCTCATGTTGAATCTTCGCCTGCTCATACTCGCTGCGCACCGACGCGGCCGCGGCCTTCTGATTCAGCAGATCGCTGCTCAACTGTACCTTTAGGTTCTCGTAATCCGCCTCTGCCGCCCTCAACTGATACTGCGCATCCAACGCTTCTCTCTGCAGCGACGGATTCGAAAGCTCCAGAATGATCGTATTTGGCTCAACTGGAGCCCCAGGATGAATCACGATCCGGTCCACTCGAGAATCCGTTCGTGCCGGCAACCACCGAATCTCTTCCGGCACCAGCGTTCCAATCCCGTGCACCTCGCGCAGCATCGAACCGCGCTTCACTTCATCGGTGTAAACCGTCGCCCTGTCCACAACGGGAGCGGCCGGTCGCATCCGAGCCACTCCATAGGTCACTGCAGCCAGGGAAACGATGGCAATCGCGACGTAGATAATCCGTCGTGTTTTCTTGGCTCGCGCGTTCGATGGTCGTTGGATATCCATAGTCTTCAGTCTCACTCCGTGCGTAGTGCAATCGTCGGGGCAATCCGAGTGGCCCGTACAGCCGGAAGATAGCCGGCAACAACAGACACGCCTACTAATAGAACGAGGACAGCGACGAATGTGAGCGGATCGCTCGGCTCAGTGTTAAACAGCAATGAAGCAATAAGTTTCGAGGTGGCAACAGATGCTATGCCGCCAATGAAGATACCGATAACTGCAAGCACTAGCGTCCGGCCCAGCACGCGGAACCGGACACGCGAAGGCGTGGCTCCAAGCGCCATGCGAATGCCGATCTCTTGTGTCTGGCGGGTGACCGAGTACGAGATCACTCCATAGATTCCGAGTGCCGCCAGAACTAGACCCAGCACAGCAAAGATAGCCACAAGGAACACGAAGAAGCGGCGTGGAGAGACAGAGTGATCGACCAACGATTGTATCGGCCGAAAAGTGGCGTTCGGCTGCGCTGGGTTCAAGCGGCGAAGTACAGGCACGACGGAAGCAGTCAATGCGTCCGGGCGGAGTTTCGACCGGACCACGAGCTCGGCGCCTTCGGGCCCGTAGTTTACGGGCAAATAGATTTCGGAACCGGGAGAATTTTCGAGACCGCTGACGCGAACATCGGAAACAACGCCGATCACCGTGCCCGGTTTATCGTCAAAACCTGAAGCGGGGCGGCCGATCGGGCTCTGGCCCGGCCAATGTCGACGAGCTCCAGATTCATTGACGATAACGACGCGTTGCTTCGTGAGCGTTTCTTGCCAGGAAATGTCCCTGCCTTCAACCAAGTGAATTCCCATCGCTTCCAGATAACCCGGAGTGACAATCCGGACGACCGCACCTTGACTTTCGTCTTTGCCGTATCCACGCGAGGGGTTGGACAGACCCCACCCTCTCTCTCGATCGAGAGGAAGCATATCGGTAACCCCAGCGGCCTCTACGCCCGGAAGCGCTTTCACCTCCGCTAGAATTTCCTGAAGAGCCGGGGCAATTTTCTCTCCCTTGTCACCTGACTCGTAGACAATCGACATTGCAAAGGCGCCACTTGGACGAAACCCGAGGTCGACATCGAGCACTCGAAGAAAACTGCGCAGGAGAAGACCAGAGCCGATTAGAAGGACGCAGGCGAGCGCGACTTCGGAGATCACGAGCGTAGAACGTAATCGATCATGCTTGCGCCCCTCGCTTAATCCGCGGCCGGCATCCTTCAAGTTTTCTTGTGCATTCGCGCGAGACAGGATATAGCCGGGAACGATCCCAAAGAGAATTCCTGCAATAATGGTAACGAGAAGTGTCCATCCCAAGGTCGCTCCGTCAACGTGGATGCTATTCAGCAGCGGAAGCACGATGGAGCCCTGCTGTGCGAGATAAGAAGTTACAGCGAATGCGACGGCAACGCCGAAGATAGCGCCCGCACCCGAAAGCACCATGCTTTCGGTTAGCAATTGCCGGATCAGGCGTCCGCGCCCAGCCCCCAGCGCCACGCGCATGGCAAATTCCTTGCCGCGCGAAGCTATGCGCGCCAGCAACAGATTGGACAAATTGACACATACGATGAGGAGGATCAGACCAACCGCACCCCAGAGCACCAGAAGCGATCGGCGCAATTTCCCACTGACGAACTCCTTCAGGTAAGACAGGTCCGCTGTGTATTCCATAAACCAGTCTGGGTCCGGATGAGCGGCCCTGAACTGCGGAGAAAGAATATTAGCTTCTGCTTGCGCTTGTGTGATCGAGACGCCCGGTTTCAGACGGCCAATAATGGCAACCGTGTTCCCCCACGTTCGAATGTCATACATGTAGGTTGGGGTGAAGAAATCAAGATGCAAACCCGGAGAAAACACCGATGCAAAATCAAACGACGCTGGGAGCACTCCGATAATACTGACCGATGTATTGTTCAGGTTCACCGTTTTTCCGATCACCGAGCGGTCGCCGGCGAATTGATGCTGCCATGTCGGATAAGTGAGGAGAGCAACCGGTGCGGCGCCCTTCAAATGTTCAGATGGATAAAATGTGCGGCCAATGAAGGGAGTGATACCGAGCGTGTGGAAGAAATTATTCGCCACCATGACCGCCTGTACGTGTTGCGGTTCCCCCTGGCCAGTCATGTTGTATGCGCTGCTTCCCCAGAAGGTCTGGTAACAAGTCACTTCCTGGAAAGATTGCGCGTAACGGGAGTACTCCTCATAAGATCCAACGTTATACGTGGTCCCGGAAAGGCCTCCCTTCCCGTGATTGCCGCCAAACCAGACGAGTTGTTCTGATTTGGAAAATGGCAGTGGACGAAGCAGAATCGTATTTACCACACTGAAGACCACGATGTTCGCGCCAATTCCCAGCGCCAGTATCAGAATCGCAATGGCGGCGAACGCGCGATCCTTGCGAAGCGAGCGGAAGGTATAGCGAAGGTCTTGCCCCAATTGGTCAAGGAATGGCAGCCCTCTGGATTCGCGCTGATTCTCTTTAGCCTGTTGCCTTCCGCCGAACTGGATCAGGGCATTGCGACGCGCTTCCGTTTCGTTCATGCCGGCCCGCACGTTTTCTTCGAATGCCGCTTCAAGATGAAATGCCATTTCCGCGTCCAATTCATGGTCCAGCGGAACCGGGCGAAGAAACGCGGCGCAGCGCAAAATAAATTGTCGAGCCCGATCAATCAAGATTCCTCTCCTTCCCCGTGTTCCGGCATCGTCAGCACGCGACTCATTACCATTGAAAGTCTCTGCCAGTAGGCCGCATCTTCTGTCAGTTGCTTACGGCCACGCTTTGTTATCGAATAAAACTTCGCCTTTCGGTTGTTGTCGGACGTCCCCCACTCCGCGGAAATCCAACCGCGTTGCTGAAGGCGAACCAGCGAAGCGTAAATGGTGCCCTGATTCAGCAGCACTTGGTTTCCGCTCACTTGCTCGATGCGTCGCGCAATCCCATATCCATGCAGCGGACCTAGTACTGCCAGCGTCTGCAGCACCATCAGATCTAATGTCCCCTGCAGCAGGTCAAGTTTTTCCTCGGCCATCCGCTTCTCCTGTGCTATCCCCACATAAGATACATGCACTTCTGTGGTTATGCCACAGGAACTCTCGCCTCACTCATAACGCAGCGCAATTACCGGATCCACGGTGGAAGCGCGCCGCGCAGGAACCCAACAAGCCAGTAAGCTGATCAGCAGTAGCACGGTAGGGACACTTATCAAAGTCAAAAGATCATACGGAGAGACGCCCCATAGTTGCGTGGCAATGACTCGCCCAAGCGCCACGCTTACCAGCAGACCAAGGCATACACCAATTCCTACCAATAGCAATCCTGTTCGGATCACCATGTTGAGCACTTCCGATCCGCTGGCCCCAAGCGCTATGCGAATACCGATCTCATGCGTTCTCCGTGCCGTGGTATAGGAGAGAACGCTGTAGACGCCGATCGTTACCAGGATCAGGCCAATGGCGCCAAATATAGTCATTAAATAAAAGCCAAATCGCGGACCCGCATAGGAAAACTGGCTGATGTATCCTTCCATGGTCCCGGTGAATGTCACCGCAACGTTAGGATCAGTGGCCCAAATCTCTTTCTCCACGGTGTTCAACATCCCCAAAGGTTCCTGCGTAGTGCGCACCAGAATTCCGCGGAAACCCGAACCAGTGACCGTGTAAGGAATCCAGATTTCCGGCATCACGGGATCCTGCAGACCTTGGTTCTTTGCATCGGCCACCAAACCGATAATTTCGAACATTGGTTCTTTAACAGGATCGTCAAACTCCGTAAGTTGTGCGATTCTGACCTGTTTTCCAATGGGATTGTCGTTGCCCAGATACTGTTTCACGAAGGTCTGATTTACCACCGCAAGTTTGCGCGCTCCATTCACTTCGGCCTCGGTGAACGTCCGGCCGTCGATGAGCTTGATCTTGACCACGGGGAAATATCCCTCGCTGCAAAGTTGAAATAGCGCGTTCCATTTTTCTTGATGAGTCTTCCCGAGAACCTCGATTTCGCTGCGAATTCCTCCGTAAGGGGGGAGGGTACTGGTTTCGGTCGCATCCACGACACCAGGCAACGCTTTGAGCCGCTGCAAAAGAGGGCGATAGAATCCCGTAATCTGGTCCGCGGTTTTGTAACGGTCTACTGGAAGAGGAAGCCGGGCGACCAGAACATGATCCGGCTGGAGGCCAAGATTCACGTCCCTGAGAGCGACAAAACTTCGCATGAGCAGCCCGGCCGCCACCAGGAGTGTCAGCGAAAGCCCTACTTCCGCAACCACCAGCACGTTGCGCAATCTCCCATGACGGAAGCCGCCGTCCGTACCCTTTCCGCTATCTCTCAACGGTTCGTTCAAATCCCTTCCCGCCACGGTGAGAGCAGGCAACAGCCCAAACACGATCGCCGTCAACACCGCTACCAGGAGCGTGAAGATCAACACCGGCGTATTCAGTTGGATTACCGCTTCGGCAGGGACAATTTGCTGCGGCATCAGTGCCACCAGAAATTTCAGGCCGCCCCACGCCATGAAGATCCCCAACAAGGCTCCTCCGAATGCCAAAATCAGACTTTCAACAAGCAATTGGCGAACGAGCCTTCCCCTGGATGCGCCCAATGCGGATCGAACGGCAAATTCCTTTTCGCGAGTCGTAGCTCTTGCCAGAAGCAGATTCGCCACGTTTCCACAGCCGATGAGCAGCAGCAGAGCCACAGCCGCAAGCACAATGTAGAGCGTAGTGCGGAATCTTCCGACAACCAGGTCGGTCAGCGAAACGATCTGTACGCTGAAGTGCTTAGGATAGTCTTTGGGATAGACCGTCGAGAGGCGATTCGCTACGACTGTCAAATCCGCTTCTGCCTGCTTGACGGAAACTCCGGGCTTCAAATGTCCCAAGAAGAACCAGTAACGCGGGAACGCTCCCGCAACCGCGGTGGTTGCAGAAGACTTGCTCGGCTTATCGGGGAACCACATTTCTGCATCTCCCCATCCAAACCGCGGCGGCATTATCCCGATCAGAGTTCGCGGCGTCCCGTTCAACACAAATATTTTGTTCAAAATTTGAGGGTCCCCGGCAAACTTCATGATCCAGGTCTTATAACGGAGGACGAATACGGGAGGCGCACCTGGTTCATAATCCACAGGCTGCATTACGCGTCCCAGCAAAGCGGGCATCCCCAGGAACTCAAAAGTCCCGGGCGTAACGAGATTGCCATCGAATCGTTGAGTTCCCTCGCCCGATTTGTACAGCACGTCTGTATTGTCGTTTGCTATGACACGGTCAAAGACGTGGTTTTGCTCGACATAGTCCAGGAACTCGGGGCCACTAAATCCCCCCCTTCCTCCAGGCTCACTGCGCTCTGTGTCGTGGATCTGCACGGACATGTAGCGCCTTGCATCCGGGTAGGGGAACGGTTCCATCAAGATGTTATCGATTACACTGAAAATCGCCGTTGATGCCCCTATTCCCAGGGCGAGTGTCACAATCGCAACCGCCGTGAATCCGCGGTTATGCCAAAGCGTGCGTAGGCCGAAGCTGACATCTTTCCAGGAGCTATCTAACATGGTTGGACCTCATGTCCACTCTGACGTCTGGCGCAGCCGGGGGTTTGCCATGGCCCGCCACGTGACTCAGTCGCTCCTTCTGTTCATCTCCAGATAAACGAGATCGTTAGGCGAAATGTTCCCGAGTCCAGCTCCGCTCCCCCCGGAACGCTATCCCCGGGATAGAACTCGCAAGGTGGTCGAGGGTTGCCTGCTCTCGCCTTCTTCACTCATACCGCAGGGCTTCCATCGGGTCGACGGAGGCGGCACGGCGCGCCGGGACAAAACACGCCACGCCAGCAGCGACTATCAATACGACCGTTACTCCACCGAGAACCAACGGGTCTCGAGAGCTTGCACTCACCCACTTCGTCGCCAGATTGTTCAACGCGAAACACGTGAGAACCCCCACCCCAACACCTGCGCCGACATTGAAGGCCGTGGAAGAAAGTACCGTCCGAAATACGTCTTTTTCCCTCGCCCCTAGGGCCATCCGTATACCAAACTCATTGGTACGGGTCGCCACTCCGTAGGACACCACGCTGTATAGCCCTACTGCCGCCAGCGCCAGCGCGACTACGGAAAAAATGGCAAACAGCGTAGCCACCAGCCGTTGCTGTCCATATTCCGGAAGACGTGTGATCCATCCCTCCAGATCGCGCACATCCCCCATCACCTGCTGGTCCGGGTCGACCTTAACGATTTGCGCGCGCACGTCCCGCAACGCCGCTAAAGGAGGTATTCTCGTGCGCACCAGGATCTGCGTGAACATCCACATCTGCAATGTGTACGGCACGTACACCGCGGGCTTAACCGGATTGCGCAGACCGTCGTCTCGCGCATCCGCCACAATTCCCACGATCTCCAGCCAACCGTCAGCTCCCGGTGCGATCGGAGCGTAAGGCAGATCGGCTTTAAGATCGACTATCTTTAGCTGTTGCCCAATCGCATTCCCATTCGGCCAATACTGCCGAGCAAAAGTCTGGTTGATCACCGCGAGGGACGCGCCGTGCATGGTTTCCGCCATGTCCCAAATTCGTCCTTGTACCAGTGGGATATGAAGCAGCGGAAAATACTCGGGGCTCACCATGTTCAGTCGGACCTCGGGCTTCTCCGCGTCGCTACGTCCCATGATTTCTACTCTTCTGCCGCTCCCGTTCAGGGGCGGTGTGGCATTGGTGGAGATCCCGGCGATAACCACTTCCGGCATGGTCGCGAGCCGGGCGCGCAGTTGCTGAAAGTACTGGGAACGTTCTTCCCAGGAGACATGAGTGTTGTCATGCACGGGTATCGGAAGAGACATTGCGTTGTGTGGATCGTATCCGAGATCGGCGTGCACGAGATTCAGAAAGCCCCGTCCCGCCGCACCCGCTGCCGCGAGTAGCAGCAATGTCAGAGTCACTTGCGCCCCGACCATGATGCTGTGCGTGCGTCGTGCACGAATGCTTCCGCTGACGCGCTTCGCACCTCCTTGCATCAATCGGACAATATCCGGCCGTGAAAGCTGCAGCGCCGGAGAGAGCCCAAACACAACTGTTGTGGCCAAAGCCAGTCCGATACTGAATAGCAAAACCGGGATGTTCATCCGAATTACCGATTCCGCGGCAAACGAATGATCGGGGAGCCACTCCGTGATCAGTGCGAGACTCTTCCAGGCCACTAACACACCCAGCAATGTTCCAGCCAGGGCAATAGCCAGCGATTCTGTCAGCAATTGCCGGATGATTTGCTGCCGGCCGGCGCCAACCGCGGCGCGCACCGCCAATTCATGCTCGCGTTCCGTGCCTCGAGCCAGCAACAGAATCGATACGTTCGCGCAACCAATCAGCAACAGCGAAGCAACCGCGCCCAGCAGTAAATACAATGTGGGCCCCAGCGGCTTGGCGTAAATATCAATGATGTTGCGCAAATTCACGCGGAATGATTCGGGAAAGCGTGAACGATCCTGCTTTGCAAAATCTTGTACAATCGGTTCCAGCTCCGCATTTGCCTGAGCGATCGTTACACCCGGTCGCAATTTCAGCGATCCGCCGAAATAACTTTTGGGGTCGTTCGTAATTTTGAGCGGAAGATAAATATCTCCTTCGCCCCAGCGAAACCGCGGCGGCATAACCCCAACAATTTTGTAGGGCTTGTGAACCAATTGAATAGTGCGGCCCACAACTCCTGGATCGCCCAGATAATATCGCTGCCAGAATGGATAGCTGAGGACGGCGACGGCCTGAGGTTCCTGCCCAAACGGTGCGTCCGCCGGGATCAACCATCTGCCCATCATCGCGGGAATTCCCCAATGGTTTGGAGAGTTGGGAGAAATGTACATCCCCCGCACATCTTCCGGAAGATCGCCATCCGTCGTCGTCAGATTCCAGTCGTCCATGGCGACGGCGCTCTCGATGCTCTTGGTCTGCTGTAATTGCTGTAGCTGCGGACCGTTCAGGCCGGCAAACCGGTCTCGGGCAATATTGTCCTTAAGACGAAGTTCCACGATGCGATCAGCACCGGGGTACGGGAAGGGATCCAACAGGACCGCGTAGACCACACTAAACACGGCGCTTGTCGCACCGATACCCAATGCCAGAGAGAGTATGGCAGTCAGCGCGAAGCCAGGCCGCTTCCGCATTTCGCGAAACGCATAGCGAAGATCGAGCATCAGCGTTTGCACGAGCTCCTCCTGCCGCAGACAATTGCAGGTACGAGGATGGTGCCGAGTGGCGGGTGGGTATTCCGACACCTCTATTCCCTGCTAGTTCGACGATTTCTCTCAGCCTCGGTTAGTAGACGGCGCCAGAGGCCCTTTTGTTCCATCCTCTCTCGAATCTTCTGCAGATACACTCACTCGTATCGTAGTGCAACCATAGGATCCACCCGCGTCGCCTTTCGTGCGGGGAACCAGCAGGAGATCAGAACCGAAAATAAAAGGAGTATGACCATCATTCCGATAGTTGTCGGATCACTGGGGCTTACCTCGAACAAGAGGGATTGCATCCCCTTTGTCAGAAGTGAGGCTCCCAGAATTCCGACAATCACGCCGACAACTGCCATGCCCAGCCCTTGCCTGATAATCAAACGCATGACGTCTCTAGCCGTCGCGCCAACCGCCATCCGAACCCCGATCTCTTTCGTGCGCTGTGCAACGCCGTAAGCCGTCACGCCGTAAATTCCTGAAATTGCCAGCAAAAGTGCGATTGACGAAAAAATGCTCACAAGCGCCAGACTGAACCGGCGCGCTGCGAGTGAAGCTGAATAGATTTGGGAGAGCGTACTAAACCGCGGAGCCAGGTTCGGATCCACTTCACGCGTGATCTGCCGGGCCGCCAGAATGGCCGCCGCAGGATTCTCTGGCGCGCGCATCACAATCATGAATTGGTGGGCTCCCTGCGGACGCTGTCTATAATTGACGTAGATGGTGGGCCGTGGTCTTGCTTCCAAGCTATGTTCGCGTACGTCGCCTACCACGCCCACAATTGTCAGTAACCTTGGGTCGCCATCCATATTCCCGAATTCAACCGTGTGCCCGATCGCATCGCCCTTCGGCCACCTTTCTCGCGCAAGGGATTCGTTGATTACCGCCACATGCGGCGCATCCACGCTGTCTCCTTCATCGAACAGCCGCCCCTGTACAAGTGGAATCGCGAGCGTCGTAAAGAACCCTTCGCTGGTTACTGCGTAGTCCGCTTCTCCCGTGTGCTCCCGGTCGCGAAAAATGTCATCGAAGAATCCCGTGAATTCCTTTAGCAGCGCAGGATCGGATTCCAACGAACCATGTACGACGCGATCGATCAATTGGTGGACCCGCGGCGTAATCTGTTCCTCGTTCATCACCGCATACGATCCGTCTGACAAGAATTGATCCAACAGCGGTAGCGCGTTGGTTCCTCCCACCTGCTCCACACCAGGTATTTGTTGCAGCTTGGAGATCACCTCACTGAATATTTTTGCTCGTTGCGTTTTATCCGGCAGCTCGGACAATTCCAACTCCATCGTTACGACCCGTTCTGCACGAAAACCCGGATTAACGGACAGCGCCCGTAGCAGGCTTCGACCCAGTAAGCCCGCACCAACCAGTAAAACCAACGTTGTGGCAATTTGCCCAGCGACGATCAACCATCCCACTCTTTGTTTTCGTACACTGCCCGCCTGCCGCGTGGTCCCCTCATTCAGGCCTTTCGTGAAACTTTCCGCTGTAACGCGATAGGCGCATGCGATTCCCATGCCCCCTGCTATCGCAAAAACCACTGCCAGAGAAAACAAAAGCACTGGGAAACTCATCGAAACGTCTTCGAGCCTCGGCAATTCCTTCGGCGCAATCCCCAGAAGCGCTCCTGATCCCCAATAGGCCACCAAGGCGCCCAGCACGCCTCCCAGCAATGCGAGCAACAAGGACTCCGTCAGTGACTGTCGCACCAGACGATGACGAGTTGCCCCAAGCGCGGAACGGACGCATAGTTCCCTTTCGCGTGCCGCCGCTTGCGACAGCATCATGTTCACAACGTTGGCGCACGCAATCAGCAAAAGAAACGATGACGCGCCCAGAAGGATCATCAATGCGGGGCGCACACTTCCGGTCATCGCCTCACGCAATGGCTCTATCGCCACTGCACTCATTGCGGTGTCTTGTCCATATTGCTTCTTCAATCTTTGCGCGATGAGCGTGAGGTCTGCGCGTGCGGCACTCACACTCACTCCCTCCCGCAGCCGTCCCACCACGCGCCAGTTGTGCCCTGACCGGCTAGGCGATTTTCCGTAAATCTCCCTCGGAATCCAGATATCGGTTCCTTCAGGAAACCGAAATCCGGCCGGCATCACTCCCACAACCGTGGCAGCTTTCCCGTTGACTCGCAGATGAACCGAAGCCAGGTCAAGCGTTCCTCCCAACTGCTGCTTCCAATACGATTGACTCACCACCGCCACAGCCGCAGCGTTGGTCCGTTGTTCTTCCGGCGCAAAACCGCGGCCGACATTTGGCTGGCTACCCATTACCACGAAGAAATCTCGCGAGACAGATGTCGAGCGCGCACGAATTGACTCGTTGCCGTTGGATACGGCAACAACATCTGTCCCATATTCGGCAAATCCTTCCAGCGATCGATTTTGCGATTGCATGTCATCAAAATTCGGGTCTGCGAAGTTCATTCGCGTGCCGCTATCACTCTGTTCCCAGGCTCGCACGATTTGTTCCGGCTTTGGATACGGCAGTGGCCGCAACAACACTCCATAGACCACGCTGAAGATTGCCGTCGTCGCTCCGATTCCCAGCGCCAACGTCAGCACGGCAATCGCCGTGAAACCAGGATTCTTCCGCAGCATCCGCAAACCAAAACGCAGATCCTGCACAAGTGCCTCAATCCATGCAATCCCGCTCTGCTCGCGATATTTTTCTTTCGTCTGCTCCACACCACCCAGCCTGATCAGCGCATCTCTCCGCGCCTGTTCCTCCGTCATCCCCGCGCGCATATTGTCCGCAACGTGCATCTCCAAATGACTCGCCAGTTCCGCATCGAACTCGCGTGCCATCTCTTCCTTGCGGAACAGCGCGCCAATCCGCATGATCGCGCTGCGAATTCCCTTCACGATTCCTGCTCTTTCGCATCCAGGAACCGTGAAAGAATCGCCGTGGCCTGCTCCCATTCACGCGCTTCCCTTTCCAGTTGCTTCTTCCCGGTACGCGTCAACTTGTAAAACTTGGCTTTGCGATTGTTGTCAGACACTCCCCATTCGGAAGCGATGAACCCTTCCTGCTCCAGCTTTAGCAGCGCCGGGTACAGCGTTCCGTAGTTCACCGACAACAAATCTCCGCTGGTCTGTTCAATCCGCCGCGCGATCCCATATCCGTGTTGCGCACCCATCGTCTCCAGCGTCTTCAGCACCATCAACGCCAGCGTTCCTTGCCAAACATCGGTTTTGTCGCCCATGTCACTCCTCTTGCTTACCCATAGGAAAATACGCCCACTCCTATAGGAATGCAATAGGAGAACTGTCCAGGCGGTTGCCTCGTTCGTTTCTTTTAATCTCTTGTCGAAGAGCCATTTCAACCTCTCCGGCGGTTGGTCCTTCCCTCCTCGGCTGTTACACTCATCCATTACAGGTAGAGGGCATGGCCAGGGGAAATTTCGGAGAACGTCTCAAGCGTGAACGTGAACTGCGCGAAGTAACGCTGGAAGAAATCACTTCCGCCACGCGCATCGGCCCCCGCTATCTCGAAGCTCTGGAAAATGAGGAATGGGAGAAACTTCCTGGTGGCGTGTTCAACCGCGGCTTCGTACGCTCGGTCGCTCGTTATCTTGGACTCGATGAAGAATCCTTCCTTGCTGAATACGATTTGGCCCACGGCCCTGTAATAGCGCCACCTGTGCCAAATAACGCAAACCATTTTTCTTCTCGACCTAAATGGATTCCTCTTGCTGCCATTCTTGCGCTTCTGATTGTTTTGGCGGTTCTTATCGCCGGAGGGGTGTACGCCTGGCGTTATTACGCTGCCCATCGCGCCGCGAAGCAATCCATCATTTCACCTGTCTCAACCCCATCAACTCCTGGCCTGCCTCCAAGTACCATAGCTCTTGCTGTGCTTCCGGCAGAAGCTTCTCGGTCAATCGCTGCCCAGACTCCCGACGGCTCACAACCTCCGCTCGACCTTCTCGTTTCTCTCAGCGAACCTACCCGTCTGCGTATTCTTGCCGACGGCAAACTTCTCGTCGAAGCCGAGCTCCCATCGGGATCCAATCGACACTTCCCTGCCAATCAGCAGTTCGAAATCACCGCGGCCAACTCCAGCGCGGTGTTGCTGGAATTGAACGGCCAAGCCATGCCGCCCCTCGGCGCGCCCGGCGCATCAGGTACAATTACCTTAAGTCGCAAAGACTTGAGGTCAACACCCAGTGGAAACCCTCAGCCCTGAAGTAATCGCAGATCTTCGCCATGGCCGCGCCACCCGCGAACGCAAATTGGCCGTCTGTACTACCGGCGCTAATCTTTCTCCCGCCGATCGCGTAGAAATCCTTGCCGTTCTCGCTCACGATCCCGACGATTTGATTTCCGAAAAAGCGGGTGAAGGTCTTCTCAACGATTCCCCCAGTATCTTCGCGGAGGCACTCGCGCGCGAACATGCCGTACCTCAGCTGTTTGCCTACGCGGGCCACAATCTGGCAGACAAACCCGGCATCGCCGAAGCCATGGTTCGCAACAAAAATTGCGCGGGCGAGCACCTCGTTCCTCTTGTGCCCCATCTCTCCGCCGCGTTGGTAGCCACACTCCTGGAAGAACTCGATCGCGTGTCAACCTCCCATCAATTGGCCCACGCCCTTGAGCACTCCGCCCACCTCACTGCCGATCACAAAAACACTTTGCAGGAACTTCGTTCCGCTGAACTACTGGACCCTAATCGACTGGCCGAAGCCGCCGAGGAGGCGGAACCTGATCCTGTCCGGCGGCAAACGCTCCTCCAGCAGATTTCTCGCATGAACGTTTCTCAGCGAGTGCAATTCGCCATGAAGGGCAGTAGCGAAGCTCGCCGCGCCTTGATCCGTGATTCCAACAAAGTCGTGCAACGCGCCGTGCTTCAGTCTCCTCGTCTGACCGACCAGGAAGTGGAAGCCTACGCAAGCATGGCGAATCTTACCGACGAAATTCTTCGGCTGATCGCCACCAACCGCAACTTCCGCAAAAACTATGTCGTCGTGCGCAACCTCATGAACAATCCGAAATGCCCTCTCGACGTCACCCTGCATATGCTGCCTATGTTGAATGCCATGGATCTGAAAAAACTTACCACCAACAAGAATGTCCCGGAGACTCTTCGAACCACGGCGTTGAAATTGCAGAAGACCAGGGCCGAATTGAAAAAATAGTTTTCACGACTCGATGCGTGGACCTGTTTCTGCTTGTTCTTGCGTCACGTGTGCTCCACCCACATTGCGCTAGAATGTGGTCGGAAAGTCCACTCGGAGGCTCCTCATGCCATCCAGAACTATTTCGCGCTTTTCAGTGTTGACCACTCTCGCTCTCTTGGCATTCGCGATGCTCTCACTCACCACCAGCAGTGCTCAAAATTCCTCAGATCCCTGGTCGGTAGCACAAACCGTCCATCCAGACGATTTCGTCAAGGAACTCGCCGACGCCAAGTCCGCTCCCACCGTGATCTTCGTTGGATTCCAGCGTCTCTTCACTGCGGGCCATATTAAGGGAGCGCAATTCCACGGCAGCGGTGGCAGCGCCGAAGGTCTCGCCCAACTGAAATCCTGGGCTGCCTCATTGCCTCGCTCCACCAACATCGTCATTTATTGTGGCTGCTGTCCCATGGAACGCTGCCCCAACATGAGGCCTGCCTTTTCCGCGCTTCACGACATGGGCTTCACCAAACTTCGCGCCTTGATTCTCCCTCACAGCTTCGCGGAAGACTGGGCAGACAAGGGTCTTGCGTACGAGAAAGCACAGTAATTCGGATTGATCCTGCTCATGATCGACCCCTAGGGATTCGGGCGTCACTATTCTTTCGCAAACTGCTTTCCTGATTCAATCGTTCCTCCTCCTGCGACGCCCAGGTGCTATCGTGAAAGGAGCAGAATCGAGGAAATCTATGAGCGCATCGCCAAAGAATGAAATCCCCGCAGCGCAGCCATTTTCTTTGCTCTCTCTCGTCAATTACCAGGATGGCGCAGTTGTCAGCCGCACGCTTCTCAAGCGTCCAACCGGCACTTTGACCCTTTTCGCCTTCGACGAAGCTCAGGGACTCAGTGAGCACACTTCCCCTTTCGACGCAGTGGCGCAGGTGTTGGAAGGTGACGCGGAAATTGTGATAGCTGGCAAGCCGTTAACCGCAAAATCAGGAGAAGTCGTTCTTCTTCCCGCCAATCAGCCACATTCTCTGAAAGCCATCACCAAATTCAAAATGCTGCTGTCGATGATTCGGTCCTAGATCGTCTCCAAACAAAAACCGCACCTGCCGTAAGGCAGGTGGGGTTCTTTCGATCCTTAAACCTATTTACCAGCCGGTGCGATATTGACGGCTGAGGTACTGGTTTGCTTCCGGCGCGTTCGTGATCTTCATATTCTCGCCGTCGTAGTAGATCTTCTTTCCGGCTTTCAAGGCAACAACGCCAAGCAGCATCACTTCGGTCAGCTGGGTAGCGTAGCTGAACGGGCAGGAAGCCTGCGTTTTTCCCTTTGCCGCGTCAATCCAGTTCATTTCGTGATCTTCCTTGTCGATGCGAGGCAACTTCTGTGCCGGTTTGCCAGCCTTGTCCGCCAGCGATTTCGGCAACAGCCGCGGATTCGCTCCATAAGTGTCGTGGATCAGCTTTCCCTTGGTTCCGATCAGTAGGGCGCCGCCCTCTTTCTTCAGCTCTTCCTCACCGATCTCCTCTGGCTTCGGCGGCAGGAATCCACCGTCGTACCAGGTCAGCTTCACGGCAGGCAAGTGTTTCCGCGCTGGGAACTCGTAGAACGACATCGTTGCATGCGGGAAAGAAACCCGATTGAACGGCGTCGACACGGTTTCCACGCTCTTCGGCAGGCCCAGCTCTAGCGACCACATCGATACGTCGAACAGGTGTGCTCCCATATCTCCAAGTGCGCCGCATCCCCAATCAACCCAGCCGCGCCAGTTGAACGGGTGATAGACCGGATGGTAAGGAACACTTGGGCCCACTCCCAGGAACAGATCCCAAGACAGCGTGTCAGGTATCGGGAAACTGCCCGCAGCCATGGCTGCGGCAAGCCTTTCATCAACTCCTGCTGAGTTCCACGGCAGTCCATCAAGAGCGCCCTTGGCTGCCTCTGGCCGTGGCAAGCCCTGAGGCCAGAAGCCCAACGGACGGTCCGTCCAGATGTGAATCTCCTTTACCTCTCCGATGGCTCCCTGCTGGATCCACTCCACGGCCATTCGCGCATCATTCAACGAATGTCCCTGGTTGCCCATCTGTGTCGCCAGCTTCGGACTCTCTTTTGCCTTCTTCGCCAGTTGCCGTGCCTCATCCACCGACCATACCAGCGGCTTCTGCACGTACACATGCTTCTGCATGTCCATACAAGCCAGCGCAATCGGTGCGTGCATATGGTCTGGTGTTGCCACCACCACTGCATCGATGTCTTTCTGCTTCTCCAGCATCTGTCGGTAATCCGAATAGCGTTTCGCCTTCGGAATCAGGTCATTCTTCAGATGCAGAATCGATGCCAAACGCGTCTTTGCTTTCTCCGCATCAGCGGCTGAAACTGCGGGAGCCACATTCGCACCCGTAGTCGGGTGGTCAATATGGTTCTGGAGATTTGACGCATCCGTGTCCAGCCGGGAGAGCGTCTTATCCGTATAGCCCCAGTCGACGTCGCACAGTGCGGCAATATTTTGGCTGGCCAGATTAATCAGGTTGCTCCGGCCCATCCCGCCGACTCCAACGCAAGCAACGTTCATCATGTCGCTTGGCGCTGTGAATCCACGACCCAGCACGTGTCGCGGCAAAATCGTGAATGCCGCCCCCGCTGCCGCCGTCTTGGTAATGAATTCCCGGCGTGTTACTTCCTTCTTGTCTTCCACTTTTTTCTCTTCCATTCCACCCTCCCTACCGATGCGCACATTATGGCCTTTACAATATGCGTTTGCGAGCAAAACTTTGCCAGCATAAATTGTTTCACCACGGAAATTTGTGACAATATCACATCGACTCCGCTGCACTGTCACAAAATGGAAACTCCACTTTACAGCGCCCAACTTCTTCCATCTTCAAGAAACTCTGCTATGCTCCTCCTTCTCCACAATTCTTTTTGGAGGCGCCGCTCATGTCTCGCTTTCGTCTGCTGTTCACACTTGTCCTGGTCTTGGCGTTGGCCCGTGTGTCATTCGCCCAACAGCCCGCTGTATCGCACTTTGACGGCAATTCCTGGTGGAACCACGTCAAATTTCTCGCCGATGATTCCCTCGAAGGCCGTGATACCGGCAGCGAAGGTCTCCTAAAGGCTGAATCTTATTCCGTCGAACAACTGAAAAAAGCTGGCCTCGAACCCGCCGGCACAAATGGATACTTTCAGCCGATCCGTTTCAACCAGTTCCAGGTCGATGAAGCCAAGTCTTCCCTTGTTCTGGTCACTAAAGGGCAATCCAGTCCCATCTCCTTCGCCGACGACGCCTATGTCTCCACGCGCCTCACCCGCGCCTCCACGGAAGTGTCGGCTCCTCTCGTCTTCATCGGCTACGGCCTGAAAATTCCAGAGAAAAACCTCGATGAACTTGCTGGCCTTGATCTCAAAGGCAAAATCGTTGTCTATCTTGCCGGCTCACCTTCCGAAATCCCCAGCTCGCTCGCTTCGCATTATCAAACCGTCAGCGAACGTTGGAAGTCTCTCCGCGCGGCAGGCGCCATCGGCCTCATCGGCATCGCCAACCCCGCTTCCATGGACGTTCCGTGGTCGCGCATTTCCGTCAATCGCAATCATCCTTCAATGGATCTTGCCGACCCCGAGTTTAACGAGGTGGAAGGCCTGAAGATTGGCATCGCGTATAACCCTGCTTCTGCAGAACCTCTCTTGGCAGGTTCCGGGCACACCTTTGCCGAACTTGCGGCCCTTGGCAAAGACCGTAAGCCTCTCCCTCACTTTGCTCTGGCAACTTCTCTTCAGGCAAAGGTCGCCATCCTCTCCAAATCTATTGACTCCGCGAACGTTGTCGCCAAGCTTCCTGGTTCCGATCCCACATTGAAAAATGAATATGTCGTTCTTTCCGCGCACATTGACCACGTCGGGATCGGTGCTCCCATCAATGGAGATAGCATTTACAACGGCGCGATGGACGACGGCTCTGGCACCGCCCTGGTTCTCGATGTCGCCGCCGATCTGAAGGCTCATCCTGAAAAGCTCCAGCGCTCCGTCATCTTCCTCCTCGTCACTGCGGAAGAGAAAGGTTTGCTCGGTTCGAAATATTTCGCTGCTCATCCCACCGTCCCCGCGAAATCCATCGTCGCCGATATCAACGTGGACATGTTCCTTCCCATCGTTCCGCTGAAGGTTCTAACCATCCTTGGTCTCGACGACTCCGACCTCGGAGCCCAAGCTGCGGCAACTGCAAAATCTCTCGGCGTCACCCCGCAGCCCGATCCTGAACCGCTTCGCAATCTCTTCATCCGCAGCGATCAGTACAACTTCATTAAACACGGAGTCCCTTCCGTCATCATGAGCGTTGGCTTTCTTCCAGGCACTCCAGAACAGAAAACCTTCAAAGACTGGCTCACCAATCGCTACCACGCTCCCTCTGATGATGTGAACCAACCCGTCGATCTTTCTGCCGCGGCCCTTTACGAGGAAATCGCCCGCCGCCTCCTCGTAGAAACATCTAACGGTCTCACTCGGCCTCAATGGCACCAGGATTCTTTCTTCCGCCGCTACGCCACAAATTAGTGGCACAGGCTTCAGCCTGTGCTCTGGGGTGTACTCGTCGACGGCTTCTGCGGGTAATGCTCAAGCTAACTCATTCATTTCCAACATAATCCAGTGCTCCTCTAAATCTTCGCTCCCCCTGAACCAATCCACCCGCCAATTCCGCATTGATTAGTAGTGGACGGATGGCGAGTGGAGTCGGGACCGCTGGATTCTCATCTCCTCGAAAGGGAATCAGCCACTTCCTCTTGGCCAATCCTAATGTCTTTCTTCGAAGGAGAAATTTGCATGTGTCCAGATAAACCTCGGCTGTTGCGTTTCCTCGTTACTCTAACCATTTTGTTCTTTGCGGCCACCGCACTCAGCTTCGCGCAAAAAGACCACGGTGTTCGTCCCGGGTCCCCAGGTGCAGGCTCGCCTCTTCCCAATCTCAAACCCAACGAACAAATCATGTTCGATGAAGGTCAGCAAAGAGCCGTTCAGCTCGAAGGAGTCTGCGACGACTGTTCCGATGAAATACTCGGTGCACACACCGATGTTGACAAAGCGAATCTCCGTTCCAAAACGAATTCTTCCGGCCTCGGTGTCCGCTTCAACGGCGACCAGTGCACTGCCTGCCACAATCAACCCGCGCTTGGCGGCTCAGGCGGCTTCATGGTCCCCAATCCGCAGGATCCGCCCCAGAAGTACCGCAAGCCAGAGAATCCCGAATACGATTTGATGGCACATCGTAAAGGAGCCACCAACCAAGTTCCTTCCTTCATTCAGCAATACGGCCCCATCCGCGAAGTCCGTTTCGCTAAAAAGCCCAACGGAACTCCTGACGGCGGGGTTCACCAACTTTTTACCGTAGTCGGCCGCTCGGACATCTTCCCCGCTGGCCAACCGGGTTCCTGCTCCGCAAGCGATCTCCCGCCAATCGATTTCGAGGGCCAATATAAAGCGGGCAACGTTCGATTCCGAATTCCCCTGCAACTATTCGGTTTGGGCATTCTTGACGGCATCCAGGATCGTGAAATCCTGGCGCGTCACGATGCCACCGCTGCAATTCGTCAAGAGCTAGGGATTCGCGGCATTCCAAATCGCAGCGGAAACGATGGCACCATCGCTCGCTTTGGCTGGAAAGCGCAGAACAAATCCATCACCATGTTTTCCGCCGAAGCCTACAACGTCGAAATGGGCGTCACCAACGATATCTTCACGCAAGCCACCGACGAATCTCCCAACTGCACCGCCAATAAAAGTGAACCCAACGACATTACCCGCTTGGACGACACCGACGCGCGTAACCAAGGTTTCGAGAATCCTCGCCACGAACTTCCCGATTGGCTCATGTTTGCTCTCTTTATGCGCTTCCTCGATGCTCCTCAACCTGTCGCCTTTTCTCCCAGCGCTCAGCGCGGCCAGCAACTCTTCGGCATCGATCCCCACAATCCTGGCGTCGGCTGCTTCACCTGCCACACCCCAACCATGGTCACTCCCCCACAGAGTGAAACCGAAGCGCTTCAAAATCTCACCGTACATCCTTACTCAGACCTGTTGATTCATCACATGGGCAAGGGACTCGCCGACGACATCACACAGGGACTCGCTACCGGCGACATGTTCCGCTCCACTCCACTCTGGGGCGTCGGCCAGCGCCGATTCTTCTTGCACGACGGTCGTACCGACGATCTCCTCCAGGCAATTCAGGCTCACCATTCGAACGGCGGGGATTGTGACGAAGAACCTCGCCGCACGGGCTGCTATGGCCCTTCCGAAGCCAACAGTGTCATCCAGCGTTTCAACGCACTCTCGGCCGAGGACAAGCAAGCCATCCTCGACTTTCTTCGCTCTCTCTAGCCTGGGGCTGAAGAAATCTCAACCGGGTCGTAGTTCGAACTCCGGCATTGCATGGAAGAAATTGCGTAGCTTTAATCTCTGAGGAGTTGCAGTTTCCTCTCTAAAGAGTCACCGACCGCCCCAACCGATTCGTATCACTCGGTTGGGGCATCCTGTCGATCTCTTTCCACAATTCCGCTTCCCCCCAAATTTCTTACGCGTTACACTTCCCTCGTCCAACTCTCCAACGACTTTCTCGCCTTGGAGGTCATCAAATGGCGCTGGAATCTCCCGTCAACATATGCCCGGCGGACTTGAACTGACATGGACATCGACGCCCTCCGTCGTCTCTGCCTTTCCTTTCCAGGCACCACGGAGCAAGTTCAGTGGGGAAGCGATTTGTTGTTCAAGGTCTGCGGCAAGATGTTCGCGGTTACACCGCTCGAGCCTGCTCCCGTCTGGCTCTCTCTGAAAGTCACGCCGGAAAACTTTGTCGAACTCACCGAGCGTCCTGGCATCATCCCGGCGCCGTATCTTGCCCGCGCCAGTTGGATTGCCATCGAATCTCCCACTATTTTGCCGACTCCCGAACTTGCGTCCCTTCTGCGCGGCTCCTATGAAATTGTTGTCGCCAAGCTCTCGCGGAAAGCTCGCGAATCCCTTTCTGCCAAGCCAGCAACCCGCTCTTCGCCTAAATCGAAGTCCAAAGGTAGAGCCAAAGCAAAACACAAACCTAAAAAACCTGCCAAGCACTCTCGCCGATAGCTGAAACGCACCTGTTCCCCGGTACAGCAATAATCCGCGCAACTGTACTACTTTCTTCGAAACTTCTCCCCACGCTACGGGTTAAATTTGCCAGGTGCTCGAAGTGGTCCGCCGGTCTATTTCGTTTCGTACGGCGTGTCGAAGCACAAATCGTTCTACATCGAAGGAGATCCTATGACGATGAAGTCTGTCGCCAAACTCGCAGTCACGCTTGTGTTCGTCGCCTTCTTCTTTGGCCTTGCGCCCGGCAATGCTGCCGCGCAAGGCAGGCACCCTGCTTATCTTCATGCGTTGACTGACCTGCGCGCCGCTCGCGCACTTTTGGATCGTCACGACGGCGGCGAACTGCGTCACGAAGAAAAAGAGGCTATCCACCAGATTAACGACGCTATCGACGACATCAAGAAAGCGGCCGCTCGCGATGGTAAGGATCTTGACGAGCATCCACCGGTGGATGCTGGCCTCGACTATTCCGGCCGCCTGCATCGCGCGATGGAGCTTCTCAATAAAGCTCATCAGGATCTCGAACGCGTAGAGACTAATCCGGAAGCGCAGGGCCTTCAACAGCGCGGCTTCGACCATATCGACAGGGCGCGTCATGAAGTCGGAGAGTGCATTCGCATCGTTGCCGGCCGCGACTAGTCACTGACCCAATACGCAAAAAAGCACCGTGGATTTATTTCTCACGGTGCTTTTCCGTTTGCGCGGCAATTTTCTGCGCACCAAATTCGATGATTCACTTTTCTTGGAGTTGTCTGCGGCTTGGTAGGGGGGCACCTTCTGAAGGAGTCGTCTGTCATTACCATCCGAAACTACAGTATCGCTTTTGTGCCGGCAGGGCGACGCAATGGACGCGCTCCTGGCACCGGGAATGTCATCTTCCACAAATTCAGTTCCGGACTCACAAATTCCAGGCCAACCAGATACTTCCCGTCGCGTTCCCGCTTTACATTCACCACATGCGTTTCCGCTGGTCGATTGGTGTTTTCGTTCACAAGTTGTAGCGTCTGCCCCATTGTCACCAACTCGTCCATCACGATCAGTGCGCCTTGCCTGTTCACGGAGCGCGTTACTGCTTTGTAGCAGAACTTCTCGCCCATATCATTTTTCCCGTGCACAAGAACCGGCAGAGCCAACGCCACACGCAACGTTCTGCGACGCTCACGATATCGAAAATGAAGTACGCCCATGGGGACCTTCCTACGCTTCTGCTTTTGGGTCCGTCTTCAACCGCGCTTCATAAGATGCCAATTCACAGGCCGTCTAATCCCGCGCCTTGTTTCTTACTTGCGTCGAAGCGGTTGCACTGCGGACAGTTTGCCCTTTGCTACGCTTTAGGACAATAGCTGGGCCGTACTAAAATACTCTCTTCTTCTCCAGTACGCTAGTACTTCCGCGAAAGTCCCAGAAAATTTCAATGACCCGTGGCAAAAACGTAACTCTCTGTTCACTTCAGGACTAGAACCGTCGCCCCGCATCCACTGATCGCTTTTTGATTCTCCGGTGAACGCGGCACTACCTGGAGGAGTTCGGCCCACTTCACAGGCGCAAATGGACATGCCATCCATCCTAACCAATTGCATCCATAGCACTTATATGACGCCGCAAGCTGATGGGCGCTGCTCGTTCAGTCTTCCACATTCCCCGGCAACAGCTCAATAATCTCCACTTTCCAGGGCTCCTGGTCCACATCCAACAACGCCAAGGTCACTGGCAATCGAAATCGTCGCGGCCCCGCGCTTCCGGGATTCAGGTACAACACGCCATTTCGTTCCCACTGCTCCGCCTGGTGTGTGTGGCCGCTGATCACTGCGTTGAATCCGCTACCCTCTGGCCTTAGGTCCAGATCTTGCAGCCGATGGACGACACAGATGCTCGCACCGTCCGCTTCAACCACCGAAGTCACGGGCAGTTCTCTCGCCCATGGCTCCGTGTCCACGTTACCGCGCACGGCAAATACTGGAGCAATCGTCTTCAGCTGTACGAGAATTTCGGGTTTGCCCACATCTCCCGCGTGCACAATCAGGTCGACCCCATGCAACGCCCTTACTGCTTCAGACCGCAGCAAGCCGTGCGTATCGGAAATCGCCCCAATTCGCATCTTTCAAATTCTCCCAGCCTGTGAGGAGACCGCCTTCTGAGGCGGGCTCTTGCGACATCTTCACGAGCACTGAAATCCCTGGGTTGGGACAGGCCTATTAGTCCTTGTCCAAATACTCTCCGGGAACGTCGTCTTCCGGCACCTCGTGCGTCCGCACTTCCCCCTGGTCGGCGTCTGGCACGTTTTCCACGCCACCCACAACTTCCGCTTCAAAGGATTGCCCTTCTTCCAGCAACTCCTTCACGCTCTCGGAATCCGTTTCCTCTACGCCCGACAATCCTTGTGTGTCGCCCGATTGCCCGCCGGTTCTCGCGCCTAATCCGCTGTTCGCATACGTCACCAACTCGCGCAGATCTGCTTTGCCCTTTACCTTGTGCGTTGCCGCCTTTTTCGAAGAAGCTCTCTTTCCACTCGCCTTCTTCGCCGCAGGCTTCACGCTGCTCTTGGCGCTCTTCTTGGCCTTTTTCTTCGACGATGAGCGCTTTACAACTTTTGCTTTCTTTAACGCCTTGCTCTTTTTCTTTGAAGTCTTCTTGCTCTTCTTTTTCGTCGCCATGTTTGGTTCACCCTCACCGCCGAGTGTACCACTGGCTTCCCAGGTCTGCTTCAACGTCCATCTCAGTGGAATTTTCTCTCCCTATAACTATAATGCTCTCTGATCCACTATTCCCCGTCATTGCTCAAGAGCCGTCGCCAATTGCCGGCCCTTGGAAGGGTCCGTTCATCATGAACAAAGAACAATTACGCGCTCGCGTCGAGGAAGTTGGACTCATTCCCACCATTCGCACTTCTTCCGCAGTAGATGCTCGCTTCGCTGTGGAAGAAATCTCTCATGGTGGCATCCCCATCATTGAAGTCACGATGACTGTACCCGGTGCCATCGACATCATTCGAGATGTGGTCAAACATATTCCCGATGTGATCATTGGCGCGGGCACGGTCCTCGATGTAGATACCGCCAGCCGCTGCATTGACGCTGGTGCTCAATTCATCGGCTGCCCTGCGCTGGACATCCCGACTGTCGAATTCGTGGCCAAGAATCCGAATGTCATTATGATGGCTGGCGCAATGACCCCTACTGAGGTTCTAAGCGGCTGGAAAGCTGGATCAGATTTCGTCAAACTATTTCCCTGCGCCCTCATCGGCGCAGACAGTTACGTCCGTGCGCTTCGTCGCCCTTTTCCCGATATCCCGCTCATCGCCGGTGGCGGCATCACCCAACAAAACGCCGCGCACTATCTGCTCGCCGGTGCCGCGGCTCTTAGCGTCGGCAAAGAACTTATCCCCCGCGAATCTATGCTGCTCCACAAGCCGGATCGCATCCGCGAACTCACGCGCCGCTTCGCCAGCATCGTAAAGTCTTCCCGCGCCCGTCTGGCCGAAGCCCAATCCCAACCGGTCAGTTCTTTATGACATTTTCTCGAGGCACCCACCCCAATTGAGCTTGAAGGTATTTCCTTTTAGTCTTCCACAGAAATTTGAACTTGAGGCCTCGACGACCAAATGGCAAGATTTCCTTCGCTTCTGTGAACTCTGGGTTCTCGGCACCCTCTGCGTTAGTTTGTTTCTTTTAACTATCAACCTTCGACTTTAGACCATCCCTAAAACTCCAAATGTAATCTCATCATCGGCACCACCACCGGTCCACGGTCCTTGTTGTAACCAGGATTCACCGCATACTGTACTCCCGCTGCCGGGAATATTCCTCGCCACAGGTGCACGGTATAAAAGCTCTCCAGAATATTCTCTCGCCCATACGTTAATCGCCCATCACCCAGCAAGAATCCATTTCCTCCGAATGCCAGATACCTCTGGTGTTCACGGCTGATCCCATTGCTTACAAACACCAGGCCCGCTCGATCATTTTTCCGCCTCCAGCGAGCTCCGTTTGCGGCAACTCCAACCTGCCAGGTCTGATCCACTTCGGTATACGCAAACGATTCATGTTGCCCTTCGTTCCATCCCCAGCGCGCAAACGCTCCTATCCAATCATTCAACGGCTGCTCGATATTTACCGCGAATCCATACTTGACCGTCGTCTGCAGGGGATGTGCCGTGATGTCCGGAGTCTTCGTAATCCCAGCAAGAAACTCATCCACCGCCACACTGTAATTTCCCATGTTCGCGTGGTTCACGAAGCTCAACGCCCGAAAGATGGTTTGCTGTTTCCCTACGACGCGCTTCCGTACCTCCAGTTCCACGTTCTCCGCTCGAGCCCGTCCCATATCCGCATCCAAGTGGATTCCATTGGCCACCTTTGGCATCAATGTTTCTGCAAAGCGTACCGTCCAGTTCCGTTCGTGATATTCCACCATCGCCCCAAACGTGAATCCCCGCGTGTCCGCCGCGTAGTCATACGCTCCGTTGTTGTCCACCGTCCAGTTCGTGAACTGGAAATTTGTGTCCGTTCCATAGGTATTCTGGTCGAAGAAGTCCGCCATGCTGAACTTTCCAACGCGCACCTCTACCCGCCGCACAGGCAGTTCGCGGAATAAGTAGTAAGGGCCTCGCGGATTGTCCACTGCCTCGTCACTTAGTGGAATGATCTGGTGCCACATGAGTCGCGCAATATACGGTGCCTTGCTCAGCGTGGGGTTTCTCACCACGTCCAGGTTAAACGCACCCGCCATTCCCAGTGCTTCGCTTAGTCCGTGTCCTCCGGCCTCCTGCACATCGCAAAGGAGTTCTGCCGTGTTCGTCAGCCGGACTCCCGCGTAGAACGTCAGCACTCTCGAAGTCGCGCCCTGTGCCTCCGGCGTCAAGCTGTTCTGTCCCTGGTAGGGTGAGTGAAACGAGGGATGGTACTGCGAAATAAAATTTGCCTGCCCGGAAACCCACCAGCGGTCCCACTCCGCATGGTGAAACATCGTCGTCAGCGGATCGTCAGGGTCCTGGCTGGTGTCGGTCTCCAGGCTGGGCTTGTTTGTTTGTTCAGATGATTCCTGCGCTGCGCTACCGGGGCAAACGATGAAAAGAAGAAAACACCAAGCCGCCAATACCAATTGGGAAAGCATCCATTTTCTTTTTCCGCCTTCGATTCGCACCGGTGTCATCACTTGAGGATGCCCTACCGTCATCGATTCCCCTATTAACATCCCGTAACATGTGATCACCCTTAGCCGCAGCGGCCGAGACATTACTCTGATTCTCGTCTCCTCTTCAAAAAAAGCTCAGCTTTAGGAAGGGGCTTGCATTTAATCATTACTTCGTTGCTTCCTACCTCATTACTTCTTTCTCATGGCTCTTTCGCCACGATCTGCATCGCATTTACCCGCGCGTGTTGCACCGTCAGCCCCCAGTGCAGGTGCGGTCCCGTTACTCGTCCGGTCGCACCAACTTTTCCAACCTCCGCCCTACTCTCCACCGCATCTCCCACTTTCACTTCGATCTCCGAAAGATGCGCGTACAGCGTATAGATGCCATAGCCATGGTCGATCACAATCGTATTTCCCGAATAATATAAATCTTCCGCGACCACCACTCTCCCTCGCTGCGCGGCAAACACGGGCGTTCCCTTCGGTGCTGGAAAATCCACACCCGCATGTGGCGACCGCGCCTGTCCATTTAGAATCCTTCGCCGCCCGAAATTCCCTCCTGTAGCCACATCCTTCAGCGGAAGATGAAACGCTCCATCCCACAATCGTTCCTGCGTTGTCGTATCAAAAATCGCCCGCATCCTTTTCTGTTCTTCTTCTGCGCGTTTCTGTTGCTCCGGGTCCGGCTGTACGAACTGTTTTTCCACCTTTAATTGTTCAGTCGGAAATTTCCCGGTTCTCACCGTCACAACGGCGCTGCAACTTACCGGACTCCCTTCTTTATCGGCCCAGCTCACCTTCCATTCATAGCTTCCCGCCGCTTTCTCCAGATCCACGCCAATCAATCCATGCAACGCTTTGTCGGATGCCCCTTCCCTCCACAGAGCCATTTCGCGGCCATTCCATTCTGCTTTGACCTCCGGCATGGCCCTCGCAGCTTTCACTTCCGCCCGCAACAGTGTCCCTTGCGTCGTGATCGCCGAATTCAATTTCAGCGTGACTCCTCCAGTGCATTTCTTCAACACCTGCGCCGAGGCACGCGCGTGTGGCAAGACGCCAACAAACAGCACAATACGAACGACCACCCACAGAAATCGGCTCCCCGCGTTCTTCCTGCCTCTTATCCGTGTCGCTCCAGAACCCATGTTCATCTCTACCTAGCCATGTGACAACGGTCACATCTCCCGCGCCTTTACCTGTGGACAATAAGCTCCATTATAGCCAGACGATCATCTCGAGTGGTCTTGATCGTCACGTTGCTGGCCAGGTCCGTCAACCTCCAGCTTTCACGTGTACTGGCTTGAACTCGCGGGCAGCAGTTATGGTGCGGGCAGGAGCTTCACCTGCCCCAAACCTGAACCTTCCACTGCGCGTCATAACTGCTGCCCAGCACGGGTTCCTGGAGTGCAATCCAGCCTTCGTCCCGCCCTTTCGCTTTTCCACGAACAAGTTTCCGTAATTCCATCGCAGGACATCCCTGCGCCAATACAAAAGGGCCCCGACCGTCATCCGGGGCCCTCTTGGTGTGCTCCACGTGCTCTGCACCAATAATTTAAATTTCTATTGAAGTCTCAGCCCCAGCACACGCACCAGTTTTTCCTGCACTCTCTGCAGTTCCCGTTCCCGCGCGTGCTCTTCTTTCGTCCTGTCATTCAGCGCATCCTTCAGCATCACCAGGTTGCGCCTCAGCTCCATCTGTCCTACCGCCAGCCTGCGCAGTGAACGCAGTGCTTCTTCCTGCTCGGGATCAAGCTTCCTCGGTAAGCGGTCGGCCACACACAGCGTGCCCAGCCCGAATCCATCTTCATCGATCAGCGGCGCTCCCGCGTAAAAACGAATTCCCGGCTCTCGCACCACCAGCGGGTTCTCTCGAAACCGCGGATCCTCCAGCGTATCCGGCACGATGAACAATTCCTCGTTACCCTGCGCGATTGCGTACGCGCAGATAGACATCTCAATCGGAGTCTCCCTCACCTCCACTCCTACTTTGGACTTGAACCATTGCCGGTGATCATCCACCAGCGACAGGAACGCCATCGGTGTTTTGCACACGTAGGAAGCAAGTGTCACCAGATCATCGAAACTCTGCTCTGGCTCCGTATCCAGAATCGCATACCGGTTCAACATCATTGCCCGGCTTGCTTCCGTCTTTGCAGGGGCGTCCATAGCCAGCTCCCAGGAACATCCGCCACCGGCTCTCACCGGCTTGGCAGGAACCGCATCATACTCCACTGATTCTCAACTGCACAGTCTTACATCCCATGTGCAATGGCCACCCACTCTGCATTACACTGTCCATCCGCCGCTCGGAGGATTCTCTATGCGCAAGTCTGTCCTTGCTGCAGTGTTGTTCGCCAACCTGCTCTCTGTTCTCGCACTTCAGGCCGGACCGCAAAAGTCCGCTCCGCCTGTTTCCAGTCACGAAAACGAACGCCGCAGTTTCGCAAGTAATCTTCTTCGTGCCATCAATAACGCCGAACTCGACTATAGGAAAAAGCACGCTACTTATGCCAATTGGGACGCCTTAATAGCCGAGGGCTATTTCGACCAGTCCGGCACGAAGTTTGTGTCCCAGGATTTTCCCACCGTCGCTCACGCCTTGTACGGCAGGGGCCCGGAAATCGTCCCTGGCTGGAAGTTGCGCCTCAATGTCTCCAATAATGGCAAATCGTATGACGCGCTTCTGGAGGATGTCACGGATCCCAAATGTGGCTATGCGGGCCTCACCGACGATCGTGGCCTCATTCGCCAGAGCAAATCGATCGATTGTCCTCTCTAGAAAATCTCACTCGGGTTTTATCGGAAAAAATCAGTCTGCTGAGGAAGTGTTGTAGTAGCTCTCGTCTGCATCGCGTAGGGGTAAAACGCTGAAGTATTTGTGCCGGCACGGATCGCAGCGCAGTGCCGGTATCTGCAGTAGCCGCCATATTCCCCCGAGCGGTGTGTTCACAAAATCAGGAGAAATTCGCCGCACCTCCAGATTCCCGCAATGCGGGCAGTGCGCGCGAAACATAAAACTCAAGGGCATCAATCGCGAATGGAATCGTGCGTGGCATTCATGGCATCGCCAGGGGTACACGCCAAAAATGCTGATCACGTGATCCGTCACCGTCTGCCGGTGGGACCGACGTGCTCCTGACTTCTTACAAATGGGGCAGGTCATCTACGGTGCTCGGGATCTCCGTATTTTCAGCAAGAATAGGTCAACACGGGCACCGTGGCAAGAGGAAGAAAGGTACTCCTTTCCAGTACAATAGTTTTCCAGGAGCTAATCGTGTCGAACTATACCGAAGACCATGCCAAATCCGGCATTGCCACCAAATTACCCATCTTGGAGACTTGGCCAAACCAATATCCCAGCTACGTCATTACCACCCGCTTTCCCGAATACTCCTCGGTATGTCCCAAAACGGGACTCCCCGACTTCGGCGTCATTACGATTCAATACAAGCCCCGAAAATCCTGCATCGAACTTAAGTCCCTGAAAATGTACCTGCTCGCCTACCGCAACCTGGGAATCTTCTACGAAAATGCCGTCAACAAGATGCTCCAGGACATCGTCAAGGCCACTGATCCCGTATGGTGCGTCGTCAAAGGCGATTTCACCCCTCGCGGCGGCTTGAACACTTCCATCTTTGCCCGCTGGCCGGAACGTCCGTCCTCCTCCACCAAGCCAGGTAAGCAACGAGGCACTTCTCGCTGACCAGCATTGGACATGTTTCCAGCAGCGATGGATAATTCCAAAGTCATTGACCAATGGCCATGACAACCTATTCTGAGGAGGGAGAATGAGTATTTCTCCAAATGTGCCGAATCCGCAGGAATCCTATCACTACGAAAATCTAGGTACACCCCGCTGGATTCCCGTTCTTTTTGCACTTCTCTTTGTCGCTCTCGGTTTGTTTGCCTACGCTGGCCACTCCATCCAAACGCGTCTGGAACAGGAGCTCGGCAAAGCGGAGGATCAGAACAAAATCCTTAGCGCCCAACTGGAACAAGCCAATTCGCGCATGGCCGAAATCAAAGGCAAGCTGGACGTAACCACCCAGAAAATCGGCATGACCCAGGCCGAAGTTGCCGATGCCAGGAGTCGCGCCGAAGCCATCCGCAAAAGCCAGATTGCTTCCGACCAGAAGTTGACCCAGCAGATCACCGAATCGCAAAAGGAAAGTGAAGCCAAAATCGGCGCCGTCGCCACGGATGTCACTGGCGCGAAGAAAGACATCGAAGCTACTCGCACCGACCTGGAAGCCACAAAATCCAAGCTTGACCGCGCTACCGGGGACATGGGCGTGATGAGCGGCTTAATCGCTCGCAATAAAGACGACCTGGAAGAATTGAAGCGCCGCGGCGATCGCAACTACTACGAATTCACTCTCCAAAGAGCCAAGACTCCGCAACGCGTCGGCCCCGTACAAATGTCTCTTAACAAGACCGACCAGAAAAAATCCAAGTACACTGTGACCGTTCTCGCCGACGACAAGTCCATCGAGAAAAAGGACAAGACCTCCGGCGAGCCCGTGCAGTTCTACGTTAAGGGCGCCGCCAAGCAGTCTCCGTATGAAATCGTTGTCTTCGACATCGGCAAGAATCAGATCTCTGGCTACCTCGCCACGCCGAAAGACAATGCCACCTCTGCTCCGGCTCCAGTCCCGGCACCGGCTGCGAAGCCTTAACCTGTTCCACGGCCTGACCACATTGCAGGATCTTCACATCCCTCAGCCGCGTTTCATGCGGTTGGGGGATTCTCTTTTTGCGAATTGCCAGGAAAAAAGGACCTTCATTCGTCCGGCTTCCTTGACACTCGCTCACTTAATTCGTTTTGCGGGACATCTCATTTCTCCCTGTTTTCTGCGGACCTCTGCAGTTTCTCTACAACTCCTTTTGCTCTCGTTTCTGCCCTTATCTCTGATCAGCGCCAATGCCCAGGATCCCATCGCCACTTCCAGCCAGACTATCCGTCTCGAAGTCCAGCGTGTAAACGTCGGCGTTATCGTCACCAATCCCAAAGGACAATTTGTTCGTGGACTAAAACGCGAAGACTTTCATGTTTTTGATAACAACGTCGAACAGCCCATCACTGAATTCGCCACCGTCGACGAACCCGCACAAGTCCTGCTTCTCGTGGAAGCCGGACCCGCTGTCTTTCTTCTTCAGGACGCCCACATCTTCGCCGCCGATGCCATGCTCCGTGGACTCTCTCCGTCCGATCAAGTCGCCATCGCGCGATACGATGTCTCGCCGGCGCCCATCCTACCCTTCACAGCCGATAAGGTTCTCGCGCAAGCGGCCCTCTCCGGAATCCGCTTCAATCTCGGCTTCAGTCAATTGAACTTGTCCAGCAGCCTGAATACTGTTCTTGATTGGCTCGCCAGCGTCCCCGGCAAGAAAACTGTCGTTCTGCTTTCCACTGGCATCGATACTAGCCCATCCGATACTTTTCAATCCTTGCAATCGCGACTGCGGGCGGGCGACATTCGCCTCCTCTGTATTTCCGTCAGCGGCCCGATTCGCAATGGCAAAATCGGCAGCAATCGGCAACTCCAGGAGCTGAAACAAGACTTCGCGCAAGGTGACGCGCTCCTGCGCTCTCTCGCTGACGGTACTGGTGGCCGTGTTTTCTTTCCGGAAGATGCAAAAGCCATCCAGGAGATCTATGGTCAGATTGCACAACTCGTTCGCAACGAATACAGTCTGGCGTTCGTTCCTCCAACCAATGACGGTGCAGTCCACTCCCTCAAAGTCGAAGTCAAAGTCAACCTGCCCCTGCCTTCGGCGAATTCCAAATCTCTCGTTCCCGCATATCGCGTAGATCACCGCAAAGCCTACGTCGCACCTCAACCCAATCCTTAATCGTTCCTTAGTCGTTCCCAAAGACCTTCAACTTCATTCTCAGCATCCTGAATACTCTTCAACTGTACCTTTCCTCCCTCAACGGCTCGTCCTACACAATGAAACTGGCTCGTTTTCGCAAACGAAGCCTTTCCATCGGAGGTTGCCGGGCGAAATCCCCAAAACTCCTCACGTCCTTCTTTCTGTTCGCCGTGTTGATTGCCGCCATCGAACCCCTTGCCGCCCAACAACCGGCCGATCCGCCGCCCGCTCCTATCCCCTCGCCGATTTTCGCCGCCGAGAGTGTTTTCATCTCTGATGCCACGGGCGAAGTATTCCTCCCTCATGGAAATCCCGATCTCACTTACAATTCCTTTTACGGGGCCATGAAGTCCTGGGGACGCTGTCAACTCGTCTCTTCTCCTTCGGATGCCGACCTGATTTTCGAAATCCGTTTTACCTTTGCCTATGGTCCGAATACATTTCGCGACCCCCAATTTCCCAGGTGGTATTGGATTCCAAGACTGGTATGGCCCTCTGGGCCTTTAGCGAATACATCCCGGATCACCAAAACAAGAGAAAGGTCCGCCAATCTTTCGACCACGCTATGGCAGCCATTGTGGGCGACATCAAAAAGTTGGCCACTTCATGCACCAAGCAATCCAGGTGAGGTGCGACGGATTCCCTAAACTATCTCCGATTCAAACCAGGAGGGAACTTCTACTCAAACTCTTTCATCATCTTAGCCATGTCCCGCAACCGTTCATCCACTTTCGCGAACACTGTCCCCTTCGGAAACGCTCCGTCGCCGTTCCGCTTGCCCGCTTTCACTCCCGTCAATAGCTCAATTCCCTGCTCTATCCGCGACACTGGCCACACATGGAAATTGCCGCTGGCCACCGCGTCCAGAACATCCTCACGTAGCATCAGGTCTTCCACATTGGCTGAGGGAATCAGCACGCCTTGCGTCCCGGTCAACCCGTAGATTCTGCAAGAATCGAAAAACCCTTCAATTTTCTCGTTCACTCCACCGATCGCCTGTATATCCCCGCGCTGGTTCATCGACCCGGTGACCGCCACATCTTGCCGCAACGGACATTCCGATAGCGCCGAGAGCAACGCATACACTTCCGTGGAACTGGCACTGTCGCCATCCACCCCGGAATACGACTGCTCGAAGCAGATACTAGCCGCCAGTGTCAGCGGTTTATCCTTCGCGAAGTTGCTTCGCATGTACCCCGCAATGATGTGTACGCCTTTATCGTGAAAACGCCCGCTGAGATTTGATTCTCTTTCGATATTGATTAAGCCAGTTTTGCCCAGCGCCGCACTCGCCGTAATGCGCACGGGCTTGCCAAACGCGTAACCGCCAATCTCCATCACGCTCAGTCCGTTCACCTGCCCTACGCATGTACCGTGCATATCCACCAGCAGCGTTCCTTCTTCCACCATTTCCCGGATTCGCGTTTCAATCAGGTTGTGTCGTTCCATCTTTGAGGCGATCGCCGCCCGCACATGCGCTGCCCTGACCACGTTTTCACCCGTTCCTGCCGCCGCGTAGTGCGCTTCGCGCGCCAGGTCCGCAATGTCAACGAATCGCGCGGTTACTTTGTTTCGCCTGCCCGCTCGCCGAACCCCGTATTCCAGAATCGACGCGAACGCTCCACGGTCGAACGGGAATAAATTCTCCTTTTCGCTGAGCCCCCGCAATCGTCCCGCGTACTCTTCGATGACCTTGTCGCTCATGGGCATCTCTTCATCGAATTCCACGCGCACCTTGAAAATCTTCCGGAAGTCCTCTTCGTACTCGTACAGCATTTCGTACAAGTCCCGGTCGCCGATCAGGATCACCTTCACGTTGATGTCCACTGGCTCCGGTTTCAGCGCCGTGCTCGTAAACGGGTAAAACATCTCCAGCGGCTGTATTTCCAGCCGGCTGTGATTCATCGTGCGCTTTAGCGCGCGCCAGACACCCGGCTCGGAAAGCGCTTCGATCGAATACATAATCAGAAACCCGCCATCGGCTCTCAACAGTGAACCGCCGCGCAGGTCCATGAAATCACTCGACCAGCCGCCCCGCGTGTCATACGCGCGCTGAATCGTCCCGAACAAATTCGCGTACGATGGCGTCGTCTCAAAAATCACCGGAGATTTATCTTCGGCGTTGTGCGCCAGAATCACGTTCACGCCGTAGAGTCGGAACGGGTCTCTTTCCGATCCCGGCGGTTTCTGTGCGCCTTCGGGAATTTCCGGTGGCGTCTGCTCTTCCTCGCCTTCGCGTTCCTTGAAAGGTCCAAGATTGTCCAGCAGGTGCTGCCGTACTTCCTCGAGGTATTCGGAAACACCGCTACCCGGATATTTTTCCTTCAATTCCTCGATCACACCGTCGACCAGCACGGAGGCCGCTTCCTGCTCGAGATAACTCAACTCGCTGGCCATCTCGCGGGATAGCGTCAATGTCTTGCGATAAACCACTGTGAATTCCTGTCGGAACTGTTCGTACTTGCGCTCGATATCTTCCGCGACAACCGTTTCCAGCTTTCCCTCATGCACCATCTTGGTGATGTCTTCGATGGGCACCATCTGCCCTTCCAGTACGGGGAAAATCTCGGGCAAAGCTACCGCTCCCACCTGCATATGCCCCAACGCAAATTGCTCGCGTGCGATCCGCCGCGTGAAATCGTCCATTAACTCTTTTTCGCGCACCGAAAACCGCTCCACGATCCTGCTCTTCTGCCTCTGGAACGGTTCGCCCTCGAATACCTGCGGAATACGGCGTCGCAGAAAATCAATTCCCGCTTGCATGTCTTTCCGGAAAATATTGGCGGATCCGCGCGGCAGCGAAAGCAATCGTGGACGGTCGGTAATTTTGAAGTTGTTTACGTAACAGCGATCGAGTGAAGGCTTCGTCTCGGGGTGCAACTCCTCGATCATCTGCGCGATCGTGCCGCCGCGGCTCGTTCCCGCCAGCCCGCACACGAACACGTTGTAGCCAGGAGCGGAAAGTTCCACTCCCATCTTCAACGCGCGCAGCGCCCTCTCCTGCCCGACAAACCCCTCGCGCCGCGGCGCCTGCGCCGTCGTCTCAAAGGGAATACGGGACAGATCGCAGCGCCACCTCAATTTCGGCGCTGTCAGTTCCTGCAATGTCGGTTCGTTGATTTCTTTCATTAAACTCATTGACGCCGTACTCTAGCACACGGCACGGCCACTATCTCGAAATTTACCCTGCTGGTTACGCAAGCAGTTACGCTGGCTCCTTCTCTAATTCTTCTCGATTGTCCATGTACACTCGCAAAACTCCCAGCGCCGCCGCCACCACCGTTGGCCCCACAATCAATCCCAGCAAGCCGAACGTCTGAATGCCTCCCAGGATGCTGATGAATAGCAGCAGGTCATTCAACTTCGTCCGATTGCGCAACAGCAACGGTCGCACCAGATTGTCCGCAATTCCCGCCACTCCTCCGCAGATAACCAGAACAACCAGCGCCTTTCCCCAGTGACCCTGTATCGCCAGCAACACCGCTGCCGGAAACCAGATCAGCGCCGAACCAACCACCGGCACAATGGAAAAGAACGCGATCAGCACAGCCATAAAAGTCGGCGCGGGAAGCCCCGTTATCGCGAACGCCACTCCTCCCAGCAATCCTTGTATCAACGCGATCAACAGAGCCACCGCCACGCTTGCAAATATCAGGTCGCCCGATTCCTTGAGCATGCTGTCTTGCAGATCCTTCTCAAACGGCATCAGGTGCCGTACCGCCCGCAAGATGTCCTCTCCATCTCGGAACATGAAAAACAACGCGAAAAGTAATATAAAAAGGTTCATCAAGAATGAAAACGCATTCTTCAGAAGTGAACCAACACTTGATGCCAGATAAGATGCCACTTTCTCCGCCGCTTGCCGCAAGGGCTGGATGATATCCATGCTCCGCGCGGACTCCGGCAGATGCCTCCGCAACCACTCCATGGCCGCGCTCGGTTCCAAATTCGCCCCGTGACCCACCGTGCTCTGTATTCGTGTCGTGTATTCAATCGCTTCTCTTGTCGCGTACAGCAGTATCAGCAACACGGGCACGATCAACAGAATCGTTACTCCCAAAGTGCTGACCAGAGCCGCAGGAGTTGGCGACATTCTGTTCTTCAAATTGTTGTACAGGGGGTAGAAAAATATGGCCAGAACCGCTGACCACGCCAGCGGCATCAGAAACGGGCTGATGATTTCAATGACCAGATAGCCCAGAAGCAGCAATGCTCCGTAAGAGAGCACGGTGCTTAATCGGTCGCTTGTCGTCACGTCTTGCCTGTTTGGGTTCATGTCCGTTATATAATCCACCGGTTGCTGTTCTGCGGTACACTTCCGCTTGCTGTCAGGTCGCCCGCGCCAGAGGTCACCAGGAATTCATGAATTCCAGCTCGAATCCCTTTACCTACGCGCAAGTCCGACTCCTTGCTGTACTTGCTTTAATCAATTTTGTCAACTTTGCCGATCGTCAGGTCCTCAATCCACTCGTTCCGCTCCTTCGCCAGCACTTCGGTGTGACTGACACCCAATTGGGCTCCCTGCAATGGGTCTTGTTAGTCGTCCTCGCCCTCGCCAGCATTCCTTCCGGCTATCTCGCGGACCGCTTCAATGAACCTCGAATCATCTCGATTGGCGTCCTGCTGTGGAGCCTCGCCGCCATGGCCAGCGGTTTAGCTCCAACCTTCGCTTTCCTCTTCCTCGCCCGCGGACTTGTCGGCATCGGTGAAGCCGCTTACGCCCCCGCCGCACAGTCACTCATCTCCGACTCATTTTCGCGAGATAACCGCGCTTTGGCTCAATCCATCTTCGCTTCGGGGATGATTCTTGGTGGTGTCGCCGGCCTGGCCCTTGGCGGGATCATGGGAGAACGCCACGGTTGGCAGCACGCTTTCATTTTCGTCGGCGCGCTCGGCATTATCCCGGGATTGTCTGCGCTCAAATTGAAAGAACCATCACGCCGGCCGCGCTCAGAGGTTGTCGCGGTAAAGGAATTGCTTCGTGTGCCCGCCTATGTCGCCATGATCTTTGCGGGCATTTGCATCACGTTTTCCAGCGTTTCGTTCGTTACCTGGGGAATTGACTACGCCACTAACTACAAAAATTTCAGCATCAAGGAAGCGGCCATCTCCCTCGCCGTTATCGCCCTTCTGTCATCTGTTCTTGGCGCCCTTTCCGGCGGTTATTTCGCAGATCTCCTGCAAAAGCACTTGAAATACGGCCGTGTGCTGGTCATCGCGTTTGCCTTCCTCGCTGCCACACCATTTCTGCTTATCGCCATTCAATCGGAAGAAAAATGGACCGTGTTGATGGGCTTTTTCGTTTCGATGTTCTTTATGTCCTGGTATCACGGTCCTACCACCGCCATTCTGCACGACTTGACGCCACAGCGCGCTCACGCAACCGCCATCGGTGTATACATGTTCGCAACGCAACTGATCGGCGCCTCCGGCCCCTTGTTGATCGGACGAGTCTCCGACGTCAGCGACCTTCAGATTGGCTTGCAGGCTGCCACAGGAGTGATGGTTTTTGGAGCGCTGCTCTTATTGGTGGTGATTCACTTCATTCGTCGTGACGGGCTGCATCATCCGCGCCTGGCCCAGTTTCGCGCGGAAGACGAAGCCGCGGCAATTCGCGCCATGGCCGCCAGCCATCCCGAAGTTACTTGAGCCCGATTCGCTGAACGATTTGCGTGACCTCTTCCGCCGTCACGTCATACAACGGGCGCTCGTCTTCCTCTTCCAATCGCTCCCGCAAGTATTCGGCGGCAACAAAGCTTGCTTCCCGGTCGGTCAAATCGCGTCCCGCTTTCGAGCGGAATTCCACAAACGCATTGTGATGCAGGCCTATGATTCTGCCTTCGCCATCCACCAGGAACTTCGCATCGATCGTGTCGCTGTGCCGCGTGGCAATCGCGTTCCAGATGTGCGAGAAGCGGCAATCATACACGTGCCCGCTCAATTTCGAGGTAACTTCAAACGCGCCGATGAACGTATTCATGGCGCCAGTGTTGGCTAGCAGTGGTACGGAAGGCACGATTGCTCCTCTTTCAATGACAGAGCCTTGCTGACTAAGATTCGCATTTGTATCAACAGGAGCTCTTCGCCAAAACGCTCTACTAGTCTTCAATACTCGCGCCATGCTGTCAATGTGAGGAGTTTGGACAGCGGCCAAGGGCAACTTCCAAACAAGTCAAACTGCAAAGAACCGTTCGGGTTACCGTGTGCAGTCACTCTCCCCGCCCGGGAGACATTGGCCGCCCCATAGTTCAGTTCTTAGGATGGCGCAACCCCCACAAACCGCCATCCATAACTTGCCGTAGGGTCGGCCTAAAAAATCCTGAACGTTACCGCGCTGCGCCTACCGGCACTTCCGCATGCGTGTACACGCCAACGGCCGCTCCAACGCCTGCTCCCGGAGACATGCGATGCCCCATATCCGTCAGCACCTTTTCCATCGCCGCCAGCAATTGCAGCACAAATGGTTTCTGGCTGCAATAACCCATCAACCCCAGCCGCCAGATTTTTCCTTTAGTTCCGCCGATGCCGCCGGCAATTTCCATATTGAATTCGTCCAGCAGCTGATTGCGCATCTTGACGTCGTCAATCCCCGCGGGGATGATCACGGCGGTGACAGTCGCCAGGCGGTCCTTCGGATTTTCGACGAACATCTTCAGTCCCATCGCTTCCGCTCCGGCAATCAACGCATGTTGATTCAGGCGATGGCGCTCCCAGCGGACTTCCAGTCCCTCTTCCAGCGTAATGCGCATGGCTTCGCGCAGCGCGTAAATCAGCGAAATCGGTGGTGTGTGATGATACAGCCGATCCTTGCCCCAGAAATTCATCGCAGTCGACAGGTCGAAGTACCAGCTCTGCACCTTGGTCTTGCGGTTGCGAAATGCTTCTTCCGCTCGCGGGCTGACCGTAATCGGAGACATGCCCGGCGGCGCGCTCAACGCCTTTTGCGAACCGCTGAAGCAAATATCAATGCGTTGCTTGTCCACATTGAGCGGCACGGCGGCCAGCGATGCTACCGCGTCCACGCTCAACAGCGCTCCGCACTCATCCGCCACTTTCCGGAACGGGTCGATATCGGTGATCACGCCGGAAGAAGTCTCTCCCTGCGCCAGTCCAATCAATTTGATCTTTCGGCCCTTCACTACCTTGCGCACATCTTCAGGGTCAACCGGCTTGCCATACGGCGCTTCCACCAGGTGCACCTTGGCGGGAGTGTGCTGCGCAATCACATGAAACCGTTCGGAAAACAACCCGTTCACACAACAGACTACTTCGTCGCCTGACTCCAGAGAATTCAGCAGCGATGCTTCTATACCGCCCGAACCCGAAGCCGACAGCGGAAACGTTATTCGGTTCTCTGTCTGGAAAACGTCGCGCATCATCACTTGCGTTTCTTCCATGCAGCCTTTGAACCAGGGATCCAGATGCCCAACAAGTGGCGTGGCCAGCGCGCGGTACACGCGTGGGTCGATGGACGAAGGTCCGGGAGTCATCATCAATCGTGCGGGAGGATTCAATTCTCCAAAGTGGTGGGTCATGGTTCTGTCCCTTCTAACAGCTTGGTGGGTACTACGGGCTTACAGTTTCCCGCAGGAACACTGCCAGCGCAACGGTCAAATTGGCTCCGATTGTGCCGTGACCTGAGTCACTGCGTGTCGGCACCTCAAGTCCAGGGCGCCCCAGGTTCGGCATTCCTTTCTAAATCTGTATTGGGTTTTTCTCTCCTAAGAAGACTAGGTGACGAGCGTCTCTCAGGACAGGTTCTCTTTCATCCAACCGATAAGCGCCGCGACAGCCGCAAAACCTATCAGCAAACGGGATAGCGGGGTGAGGCAATGAATGCCCGAACAAGTGGCGGACTGCGCTGAATTTACGGCCGCACCAAACGCTCCCAAAATGGTGCACGAAGTTGTGGCCAGCGACCATCTGGCCTTGCCGGTCCCAACAACCTGATGAACAAAGAATTTCAGGCGCGAACCCTTCCAGTACGTGGAGACAAACTCTGCATTACCCACCTTGTTAGAGAGAAGGACGATCTTTGAAGACTGTTTCTTGTCTTCTTCCTTTTCGCATTCATAATCTTTGATTTCAACTTTGAACAGCCGAAGCCTGCCATTGAACAGGATGCCTATCTTTGCGCCGTCCTTCAGACCTGCTTCATTGTTTGATTGAAGTTGAGCAGTTCCGTCGCCTATCCCAGTGGTAAATCTCACCCAGCATTGATATCCCGTGAAAAGCGTCGACATATTTTCCATGGGTGACCTCCACTGTCCGATCTATTCGTTTGCAGGATTCGATCTACATTGAGGTCTTATTCTTCCATGACGACGCGTCTGCTTATCTCGCGCAGGAATCGAGTTATTCCCATTGCTTCGCTAAACGCTTCGGCGGCAAGGTTGCGTCCTTCCTGGCCTAGCGGAGCGGTTTCTTTCAGGTTGCGTCGCTGCATGAATTCCAGCACCTTCGCTCTAACTTTGGCCACCACACTATCCGGAGCAAAGCTGATCGCTTCGGTAAGCTGGTCAAGCTCGGTTTGCGGACCGGTAGGATCGCCTGGGTCGCGGGGAGGAAATCCGCCCTTACGAATGTACGAAGGGACGCAGAGAACGCACCTGTATTCCGCTGCAGGCGGACCCGGAAGGCGCTGGCCATGCGCCTTGCAAACAAGGATGCTGCATACATGACAAATCCCGTGGCCGAACTTCAGCGCATCGGAATCTCCCGTAAACCGCTCCACCTTCACAGAGGCTGGAGTGGAACAGATATAGCACTCAAGTTCCATGGCCGCGAATCGTACCACCAAGATAAGCACGGCAACAACAGAGAATGCGTTGGAAGGCAGTGAAGAGTGGCATGACTGGATGTTGGGCCACTATTTTCAACCATTCTCTCCTGTCACCATTCACTAGTCATCTGAGTCGCTGTTCGAGGGTTATTTTCTTCCCCGGTTAATCTTTGTAAAATCTCATCGCTCGGGTCTCTTCCTGATTGCGGCGCAAAGCGCACTCCGGTATCTTACCGGAACTTCAAATTAAGGAGGCTTTATGGCCACCACAAATCCCACTCACGAGCAGGGACAGCTTCAACTTCAGTTGTACGATTTGCGCCGCGAATCGAAGCTTCGCGAAGCTCGCGATTGGTTCAACCAGAATTTTTTCGCTGACAGTTTTGAAGAAGCCATGCGCGTCGCTCCGTTTGGTTCGAAAGAGGGCACCTACTTCATGATGGTCCTGTCTTATTGGGACCAGGCTTGTGCCTATCTCAACCACGGACTGCTTCACGACCAGCTCTTTTTCGAGACTTCGGGCGAATTCTTCGGCGTTTGGGAGCGGCTCAAGCCGATCGTTCCGGGGGCGCGAGAGAAATTCCGACAGAAGCTGTTTGCTGCAAACCTGGAGAAAGCCGCGAAACGTTTTGAACAATGGATAGAAGTAGAGTCGCCCGGCTCGATCGAAGCTATGCGCCAGTTCATGCAGCAAATGCGTTCGTCTAAAGCGCAGAAAGCCAGCGCGTAAAAAGGCCAGCGGCGAGCGCCGCCTTTCAGGGGCAATAGAAGTGGGAGGCAGACCAGGTCGTTCTGCCTCCCTTCAGTCTGAGTGGCCTGACGGAGGGCAGCCATTCAGTGTCGAATCACTGCACTCTGCCTCAAACCACACGCAAGGCACAATACAGCATTTACTTGGCGGGTGGCAGACCCAATGATCTGTGCTCTTTAGGGGGTCGGAGTTTCAGCTCCGACATTTACCGCTGGCACCCACTCGGCTTTAGCCGCTGAGGACTCCTCCCTGCTCACTTTGTACTGCTCGACTCTGTTGTTCCGACCGCGGGTGCCAAGGTGCCTCAGGTTCGGCATTCCTTTCTAAACCCGTATCTTGGGTTTTCTTCCTTGCCTAATATGTTTTGTCTCTTTACCAATCTGCCCGGTGACGACAACTTTGCGGCGATCTATAGGCATCAAACCGTGCACATCCACTCGCAAGCGAAAGGAGCGCCCTCTGTGACTATTCGACTTGGCGCGTACCTGGCTGTCCTCATCTTGGCATCCGCGCTTTTGGATTGCCCTCGCCCTGCTCTTGCACAGGAGCAAGACGCCCTGAAAAACGCCTTCCATAGTCGAGTGGATCTAGTCTCCGTCTACTTCACCGTGCGCGACGACAAGAAGCACTTGGTCAGCGACCTGCCGCAGGACAGCTTCAGAGTTTCGGAAGACTCGCAGCCGCAGACCATCAAGTTTTTTGCTCACCATTCGGACGTTGTGCTTAACGTCGGTGTGCTGCTGGATACCGGCACCAACATGCCCCGAATCCTCGGCCAAGAGTCGGAAGCCTCCAAAATATTCCTTCGGCACGTGGTACGCCCCACAGACCTCGGCTTCCTGGTGAGCTACGCGTCGCGTGTCGAAGTCGTACAGGTGCCAACGTCCGATAGTTCACTCCTGAGGCAGGCAGCCGATTCCATCGGCAGTGGTGGAGCGGCGATTGGACTGCACGGCCGAGACGACGACTCGACTTCGGAGCGTGGAGCTTCCCTCCCCGGCAGCACCGTTGGCATCAACGGAAAACGTATCGACGATAACCGCTCCGCCCACCTTTACGATGCCATCCGTGTTTCAACACACCGCTACCTTGCCGGAGAAGTGGGACGCAAGGCCGTGGTCATCGTAGCTCTCTCGGGAGATGCCCACAGCGAGTCCACGCTGCAAGACGCCTTGCAAGCGCTGCTCGAAAACGATGTTGTCGCTTATGTCTTGCAAATTTACGATGCCTCGAAGCATGACAACTGCGACGTGCTTCACATCTACGGAAAAGACAGCGAAGGAGTGCCCTTACTTAAGAAACTCGCCGAAACCACGGGTGGCCGCATGTTGGAAGTCAAGGGCATCGATAAACTCGAAGAAGCTCTCGACGAAATTTCCGACGAACTTCATCACCAGTACAGCCTTGGCTACTACCCCGAAAATAAAAATTGGGACGGCAAGTTTCGCGCGATCCAGATTTCCGCAGCCGAGAAGGGCCATAAGGTCCATGCCCGCAAAGGCTATTACGCTAACCCTCCAGCAGCAAATGGTACGGCATCTCAGTGAACGATTAAGTTTCTAGGAAGACTCGACGGACGGGTGGCCCGGACAAATCTCCTCATTTTTTTCGACTACCGAAATCGATGAGGCTGCGATACCCAAGGTTTTCTCCGAGAGCGAGTTTAACAGTGTCCCTTGTCGCTGATATCAACTCCTCTGTCTGTTCCACTATATGAACGGCTGGTTGTACTCAAGAATGGATTTCCTTTCATCTCTGTGGACAAGGGAGAAAAATGAACACCATTAATAGAACCGCTAGGGTGGCAGGGGGACTGTATTTTGTTTCCATAGCAGTTGGCATCCTGGCAGACGTGATTGGCCGCTCCAGACTCATAGTGTACGGAGATGCCGCAGCCACAGCGCGAAATATCATGGTTTCTGGGCGGCAATTCCGGATCGGCTTTGTGGGTGATCTGATCTCCGCTGTGCTTTTCTTTTTGACGGGGTGGGCTTTATACGTGCTATTAAGATCAGCGGATAAGAACCTCGCTTCCCTGTTCATGTTGTTGAACTTCGGCGGTGTGGCTGTAGCGTGTATTAATGATCTTAATCGATTCGCGGCCCTGCTGCTTTTGAGCGGCGCTGATTACTTAAGGGTATTCCCGGCAGATCAACTGCAAGGTCTGGCAATGCTGTTTCTCAGTCTACATAAAAATGGGTTTTGGATCGCCCAGATATTTTTTGCCGCCTGGCTCTTTCCGCTTGGCTATTTAATCTTCAAGTCGGGTTTCCTTCCCAAAATTCTGGGAATCATCTTGATGGTGCATGGTGTTGGCTGGCTGATCACTGTCTGTCAGTATTTCCTTTTCCCGGGTTACGAAGTCATAACCTACGTGACTTATCCGCTTGGCTTTGTTGCAGAATTTGGACTTACTTTGTGGCTGTTGATTAAGGGCGTAAATATCGAGCAGTGGGAAAAACACGCGCTTGTCGGTTAGCAACGCGGCGATCAGCGGGTGGCCCAGGATTGATTTGGATTGGTTGACATGATGCACGCAGAGAAGATGTCACTATGATACTTTCCTCGAAAGTATAGAAACGCGGCGGGTGCCCCAGGTTCGCTGGTGTTTTCTGAACATGGGTCTTGGGGCCAGCAAATCCCAGCATCAATTGTCCTGGCACTCTTTTCTTCGGTTTCTTTAACAAGATTCGGGCCACCTCCTGCTTCAGAACTTGCAGCGCTGCCTATAGACTGCTTTCTTCCGGCTCGCTCACCAATAAATGAATATGCTCGGGCATGACTACAAATCCAAAAACCAGGAATTTCCTTCGGATTCGAACCCGATCAAGATGTTTTACGAAGACATCGCGAGCGTGTGCTGTCGAGAAAAACGGAAGCCGCCGGTAGCGACTAAATGTGAGGAAGTGGAGATTCCCCTGACCGTAGTGTCTTTTGAGTGGGTTGTGCATCAAAGTCAAAACCCGCACCCTTGATGAACCAAAGGCCAAGAGCGCGGCAGCCCGACGCTGTCATCCAATCGGCCGAAGCAGAGTGGGCTGGAGAAGGACTGGAGAAGGACTACCGAGGGTTAGTGCGCGGGGTGTAACCTGTAGTGAGAAGTCTGATGGAGGTGCTGATGTATCTCCGACCGCGCAAACTCGCTGCGATTTTAGTCTTTCTCTTACTGACAACCATCGGGGCCGCCGCACAGAATCTTCCTTCCCCAAACACCAATTCGCCCTACGACCAGCTATCGGATGGCATCACGGTGCGCGTCCTGGGGCCCGACAACACGCCCCTCAACCAGCAGGCGTTTGTCACGTTGTACAAATTTGGATCGGGCACGGCCCTGACCACGCTTATGACGAAAACTTCGTCGGAGGTGATTTTTGCCAACTTGCCGGGATTTGGCATGTACACAGTGGCGGTGGACTCCAGAGGCTACGCGACCGCCCACAAGGATTTCGAATACAACATGACGTTCACGCGCGTTAGCGTTGACATTGTGATGCGTCCGCTTGCCGGGGCCGACGTCGTATTAACCCCGGCATTGGTGCTGCCGCCCAAAGTTCAGAAGCACGTGCAGAAAGGTCGCGAAGCCATGCAAGCGGGAAAATTCGAGGAGGCGCAAAGGGAGTTCACCGAAGCGTACAACGCGGATTCGAAAAACGCCTATGTTTGTTACCTGCTGGGAGCCGCCTATCAGAAAGGCAAGGACTTGCCGCATGCCCAAATGTATCTGGAGAAGGCCAGTTCTCTGGATCCCAAAGATGTGCAGACGCTCGTGGCACTGGGGCAACTGCGGCATCAGCAAAAAGACGATCAATCGGCGATAGAGCCTCTTCAGAAAGCCGCTGCACTCGACTCCAAGCAGTGGCTCGCGCGTTGGGTACTTTCCGACATTTACCTGAGAAGTGGGGAATACGAAAAGGCACGGCAGAACGCGCACGAGGCTGTGGAATTGGGAAAGGGAGCCGCGAACAAAGCGGAGCTGATTGAGGGGCAGGCGCTGGCCCAACTGGGGCGACGCGAGGAAGCCGTCAAGGTGCTGGAAGCTTTTCTGCGCGACCTGCCCGGGGATCCGGCCGCGCCAGCCGTTCGAGCGCTGATTGCCAAGCTGCAGAGCAGTACGGCGGGTGGCCCTTGATTGATTTGGAATTGGTTGACATGGTGCACGCGGAGGGGATATCACTATGATACTTTCCTCGGAAGTATAGAAATGCGGAGGGTGCCCCAGGTTCGCTGGTGTTTTCTGAAACCTGGGTCTTGGGGTTCCAGATGCCCAGCGGATTGAAGCGCTACTTCGGCAAAGGGCATTTACGCTTCATCAAGTTCAGTTGTTACCGGCGCTTGACGGAGGGGGGGCCCATCCTCGGTTTGCGAGGGTGGGTCTTGGGGTGTTCTTCGCTTGGGATACCCTGGCCTTCAAGTCTTATCGCCCCCCATCTTTCAGACGGCACGTATTCCATTGTTATAGCTGGTCGGGGTTGTCTTTCCCGACACAATCCTCGATTCGAATAGAAATACCTATCAGTAATCTATTGACAGAGTAAAACATTCAATATAGAATTAGCCGTGAATCGTAGGCGTCACCACCCGATTTTTGTTCAGCAACAAATCCTTCCCAATTCACTCTTTTTGGCCTCCCCATTCGCCCCACTTTTGCTTTTTGCCCTGTTTTACCCCTCTTTTTGCCAGCTAACTCCTTTGTTTCCCACACATACGAAAACAGGGGGAGTTGGGGAGTATCACGGTGGTAACTACGAGGACCGGCAGTGTGGCAATGCGCGGACGAGTTCGTCGCAACGTACTCGGGAGAATTGCCAAAGGCGCGACATCTCTTAGGTAATGGACCAGCCCACCAGCGTGAGCGCCAGCAACACCGCCAGCGCACTCAAGCTGACCAGCGACAGGACTTTGCCCTGGCCCAGCAAGCGGTCGCGTGTTTCGGGCTTGATGCACAGAATCGCGGCCACCAGGAGCACCGCGAACCAGGAGATCGCGGAGGGCAATCCAGGGTAGCTGGCTAGCGCGGCAACCGTTTTATCCGAAGGCTGTCCCGCCGGGATCCACCAGGGCAGAATCGGCGCAAACCCGGCAGCTAGCACAAAGGACAGAACCTTGCGGCTGATCCAGCTTTTCACTTTTGGGGCCGTTTTATTTTTGCGGATTTTGCGCCACACCAGAAATTCCCAGATCAGCAGCGCCGCGGCCAACGGCATCCAGCCATAAGCAGCGCTATTGAGGTCGCACCAAAGCCACGCGCGGAAGAACAGGTGCGAAGGATGAGCGGCAACCAGACGCGGCAGCAGCAGCCATCCGGTCAGAGAGTTGGCGATGATCGCCAGCAGCAGAAAAATCAAGCTGATGAACTGCATCCATTGCCGTGTGGGCGTTTTCTCGCAGCGGGAACAGACCGGGTGCTGCGGCAGAATCTGCAAACCGCAATACTCGCAATACACGGAGGACCTCGTTTCTTCCCCAGAAAGAACAGCTTGCGCAGACGCAGAGACTCTACTCGCTGGGAATCGCGGAAACCACTGGTCCCAAGTTCAGGCCGAATGGAACGTCAGGCCAATGTCCGCAGGGCGAGTAAACGGGGAGACCTGTAAACCTTAAGAATAGTGCCGCGTTAACGAATTGCGAGCTGCGGAAGTTGGCGAGGCCAGGGTTTAGTGCGTTGGTAGGATTTGGCGAGTTCCAGAAAAATACCGATGTCACGGTCGAGGTCGGAATGCGTTCCATCAAAGTAGAAATTGCGGATCGGAATGCCGGCGTTGTCTCGACTGACGCGCGGATAAACGGCTTCGCCAACGATTCCGTTCATGCAAGTGAAGGGACTGATGTCGATGACCCCGTCGAGACCTTTGCGGGCAAAATAGACCGCCTTACCCGCGTTAACAACCATCTCGCCGTTCGCGCCAAATGTGGGTAAATAGGGTTCGGCAAAATCCAGCACATCGTGAATGCTGTGGGGCTCTTCATAGCCCCTGAAATCTTCGCGAAAAAGCGAAAGCAACGCATGCTCATCTTTGTGCTGGACGAAGTTACGCGCGCGAGCGCGAAACGCTTCGAGTGAAAATGCTCTTTCTTCCACGCGAAGGCGCCGAAACTGGTCGACATTCACATACCAAATCCATTCCGAGACGTCGTTCATCCAGACTTCGGCGCCAGCATCTTCCAGGCGACGAACCAGTTCATTGTTACTAAATTCATTGAGGCGGCAAAATATCTCGCCAACAACGCCAATCAGCGGTCTTGCAGGATCAAACTGAATGGGAATCGCGCGGAAATGTGTCCGGGCACGCAGCAGACTTGCTCGAACAGCTCCCAGTTGTTCACGTGGATGCGCATAAGGAACGGCAAGTGATTCGCAGAGATTCACAACGCAGTCTTCGTAAACCGCGTCGGATTGGCCGGGCGAGAGTTCGTAAGGGCGAGTCTTGAGTAACACTTTAAAGAGGATGTCGCTTGCCACAATGGCGCGCCAGGTTCCACGCGTGAAATCATTCGTGATTTCGCCGAAGTCGCTGTAGCCCTGTTCGCACGAGGGATGGAAGAGTGTGACTTGTGAATGGCCCAGCTTCTTCAATACGGAACGCATATATTCAAGGTACTGACCGAAGCGACAAGGTCCCTGGCCAGTCAGAAAGAAGAAAGCAGTGCGCGAAGCGTCAAAGCCGGGTGTTTCCACAACGCGCAGGAAGTCTCCCATAACCACTTTCAGTGGATAACACTCATCGCCAGTAGAGTTTTTTCCACCCAGCACGAGAGTGCGCGCGTCCGCCGGTGGAACGACTTCCGCGTCAACACCCATGGAACGTAGCACGGAAGCAAGAGCACGAAAAGTTCCTGCAGCCATGCGAGGAATGTAGGTCTTCTTGCCGAAGAGCGGATGCGAAGGAGAAATCTGCCGTGTGCGAGGAGAAATCAGTTGGAGCATCGGAGCAACCCCTTGCTGTCGAGGTAGGCTTCGCAGCGTGTGAGGTAGCCTGCGTCGTTTCCGTGTCCATCAAACTGGAGGACGAGAAAAGGTGAATCGGCAACTTCACGGAGAAAGTGTTTCACGAAGGAATCGGGACCGCACTTGAAGTTGCTGAGATAGATGATGTGAACGTTTTTGTGTTCACGGGCAAAACGACCGGCTTCTAGAATACGCCGCCCCGAGTTCCAGAACATGTTGGGATGAAGGTCGTCAGAAGAACAATCGTCGAGCGGAAGGAAATCGAGCGGCAGGACATTGACTCCATAGAGATCACGGAGTTTGCGAGGGATATCGCAATTCCCACTGCGGTCGTAAATGTTGTAGGCGCGGCCAACGAGAAGAACCATAGGCTCTCCCGTAGCACGCAGAGTGGAACGAGCTTGATGGCCTTCCTCAACGATGCACTTGTTGAACGAGGATTGTGCGGCGAAGGCGGCATCGACAGCCTGATCGCTTTGGCGGCGAGTGATTCCGAAGCGCGAGAAGTATTCCGCCAATTGGTGCTTGACGTGTTTTTGGCCGGCGCGGAAGTAAATCGTGGGAGCAAGAAACTTGTCGGCAACTTTCTGGAACTGCGGGGCAGCGCGCACGACGAAAGGCAGGGTTTGATTCCAGGGACAAAGCAGCGAAGGAGTGACAGATTCAGGCGCCTCAATATCCATCACGTTGGGGAGTAGGACAAAATCCACCGGCGCATGGTCCTCCGATTCGCGGAATAGCGAGTGAACGTGGCCATGTGCGATCTGGACCGGGAAACAAGGCTCGGCAATGCTGAGTTCCGCGCCAAGAGTGGCGACACGCTGGTTGGTAGCGCCGGAAAGTTCGACTTCAAAGCCGATAGCTTCCAGATAAGTGAGCCAAAAAGGAAAACGATCATAGAAAAACATGGCTTGCGGAATGCCTATACGGGGTTTGCCGTTGGGAGCGCGGCTGGAGGGCGGATGGTACCCGACGCGCAGGAGACTGTCGCGCAACGCGAGAAGATCAGCAATGACGGGCCGGCGTTCGGAGCGGGCATGTTTATGGAATTTATCGGAACACTTATCGCCCCAGTAGGATTTGCGGCCATCGACAGTAATTTCCTTCATGTCGCAAAAGTTGGAGCAAGCTTTGCAGACGAATTCACGGGTCTGAAAGCTGGTGCGCTGGAGATTGAAACCACGAAACGTAGAAATGCCAGGAGCGGGCGGCGTGAGGGTTGCCACAGAACCCATAGAACAAATGGAGGCTCCGGCGACAGCGGCCATCGCGCGCGGAGTGCGGGATTGTTGGACGAGTTCTCTGGATTGCGTGACTTGTTTGGCGATCAAAGCCATGCCTATGGCGCCAATGATGCCATTGTGAGGCGGAACGATAATGCGCTTGCCCAGAATCTGTGAAAACGCAGCGGCGACAGAATCGTTGTAAGCAGTGCCGCCTTGAAAGTAGATTACAGTGCCGATCTTGCGGCAACGCACGACGCGATTGAGATAATTGATCGCCACGGAGTAGGCAAGACCCGCGGCGAGATCGCTGACGCTAGTGCCACGCTGCAACCATGCGGTAACGTCGCGTTCCATGAATACGGTGCAGCGCTCACCAAGCCGCGCAGGAGCCGACGAAGCAAATGCTTTCGCGGCGAATTCGTCCTTGATCTGAATGCCGAGGCGCTCTGCCTGCTCTTCGAGAAAAGAACCGGTTCCAGCGGCGCAGGCTTCATTCATTGCGAAATCCACCACCACACCATTTTCGATGGAGATGAACTTGGAGTCCTGGCCACCGATTTCGAAGATAGTGTCCACATCACCGATTTCTTTCGCTGGTTGTCCGGAGTGATGTGGCGAGGCATGGCCGCGGACGAGTTCCTGGTGGACGAAGATCGCACCAGTTTTATGCGCAGTAATTTCGTCGTTGATGGTGTCCGCGCCAACAAGCTCGCCGATCAGTTCGCGGCCCGAGCCGGTAGTGCCAACGCCTCGGACAAGAAGTCGATCACCGAAGCGTCGAGTGATTTCTTGCAAGCCGTCCTGCACGACTTCGATGGGACGACCGGCGGTGCGAAGATAGATGCCATGGAGCAACCGGCCATGTTCGTCAAGGAGAGCGAGGTTGGTGCTGACGGAGCCGACATCAATGCCGAGGTAGGCTGAGATAGATCCACCATTGTTTGGCAGTGATTTTGTGCGTGCGGCGTCGGGATGGTCACGCAAGAGCAAAACATTAGCCAGCGAGAGTGGCGCAACACTGTGGTCATGATTGTCGCTGCTTGAAGAAAGCTCCCACGGACGTTTTGCAGCATTTCTTCTGGAAGCGGACTTTGGCGCATTGAGTCGCTCCAGAAGTGCGCAGCCGATGGCACCCATCCACGCGAATTCTTCCGGGACATAGAGGGAGCCTGCGTCGAGACGGAACAACTCGCACAAAGCCTGCACAACGCCGATGTTGCTAGCGACGGCGCCAATGAGGGCCACGCCGGGAGGGATGGGCTTGCCTCGCACGATGTTGCTTTTGAAATTGCGGGCGACGGCTTCGCATAGTCCTTTCAGGACTTCATCGGTGGAGTAGCCCTGCTGCTGAGCGTGAATCATGTCACTCTTGGCAAAAACCGAGCAACGTCCCGCGATACGGGCGGCGCATTTTGCCTGGGTCACGATTTGGCCGATCTCTTCGACGCGGTATTTCAGACGCGTAGCTTGCTGGTCGAGGAAAGAGCCAGTTCCGGCCGCGCATTCTCCGCTGGTGGAGTAATCGGAGATGCCAGTAGCGAAAGTGGAGGCGTTGGAGCCGGTGACTTCATCCTGCGTGCGGTGTTCAGCCAACCGCAAATATTTGGAACTCTCTCCACCGATTTCAAAAATGGTGCGGACTTCGGGATGCAGCGCGCCCATAGCGCAAGCTATGGCTTTGAATTCATTTTCTGTTGTTGCCTCGAGGGTAGCCGCCAGCAAGCGGCTTCCTGAGCCGGTTACGCGAATACCGAGAATTTGCTCGCCGGGAAAGGCGGCACGAAATTCGGAAAGAAGATCGCGCACAGTTTGCGCTGGATTGCCAAAGGTGCGGCGATAGTGGGAAAGAAAGAGAGGCGTGGCAAGACGGTCCCGTGCGTAAGCACTTGCGGAGAAAAAAGTGTGGGGCATTTGCAGAACAAGCAAGGAGGTTTCGGAGGACGAAGAATGCCCCATTGCTGCCAGTTTGGCGCTGACGCTCCCTACGTCAATGCCTATGAAAAAACCCATGGGGCTGTCTCCACAGAGAGATATAGAAGAACCAGGCAATCGGACGATATGACGACGTACAGCACCGCTAAGTCAATACGAACAAGCCTATCCAGGATGGTAATAAGAGAGTGAAGCACGGCAGCCACCATCCGTGCCTGAAGTGACTACTAAACAATGCGATGCAATGGATCAGAAAACTATAATGTTTGCAGGGAGATAGAGGAAAAGAAGCAGCTATGCATGCCAAAAGAAGGCTGCGCTTAAGGACGGGACTCGAGGGGGATGTGTGGTTTTGAGAGACGATGGTGAATTTCACGCATGGGCATATTAGGGTACTAGTATCGGGCAGAGGCGCTGCGACCTACTCTGACTTTACCTGGCGATTCGCTGTAAGAATGACGATTTCCGACCGTTCGCGTACATCGAGGATTCTCATCCCGTAGAAGTTTTCCACTTCCGTGCGAGTGACGGGAATGAGATCGCCGCTTTTGTTCCAAAGCGACCATGGCAGAAGCGATGGGGGCGGATAGATAGGATTCCGAAGGATTGATCTCGGTTTTATTGCAGTTTGATAAGAGAATCCAGGTTGCACGATAAAAATGTCGCATCGCCAATGCTCATGGAGGCCTCGCGCTAACACGGGTTGTGGGATATAAGGTGGACTGAGGAACGAATCCATGAATCGACGGGATTTCATCTGGAGTGCAGGAGTGACGGTAGCTGGTCTGACAGGGCTGCCAGAGAAACTTCCGAGTGCGCGGAGCATCGCGGAAAGCAATGCGGCGGCGGGAATCTCCAAGTTGCCGCTGCTATTTGGGACTGACTATTATCCGGACCAGACACCGGAGAAATTGTGGGAGCAGGATGCCGAAATGATGGCGGCATTCGGAGTTACGAATGTGCGTATCGCGGAGTTTGCGTGGGCGTTGATGGAGCCGCAGGAGGGTAAGTTCGATTTCGCGTGGCTGAACCGCGCAGTGAAGATTTTGACGTCGCACAATATTGCAGTGATTTTAGGGACTCCATCCGCCGCGCCTCCGCCGTGGCTGACACAGAAATATCCAGAAGTGATGATCGTGAACGAACACGGTGTGACGCTGACACCTGGAACGCGGCGGTTCACATGCCCTACAAACAAAACGTACCGGCGATTGTCGCTGTCGATGGCGGCAGAGATGGCGAAGATGTTTGCGGCGACTGCGGGAGTGATTGGGTGGCAAATCGATAATGAGCAGACACTGGGCGATTTCCCGCGCTGCTACTGCCGGTTTTGCCGCGCTGGATTTCAGGAATGGCTGAAAGAGAAATATAAGACGCTTGAAGCGATCAACGAGGCCTGGGGAACAGTGTTCTGGAGCCAGACGTATACCGATTTTTCGGAGATACCCTTGCCGTTGCCGTCGGGGTCGGTGCCAAACCCTGGCCTGGCACTGGACTATGACCGGTATCAAAGCTACGCCAACGTGACATTTATGGAAGAGCAATTGGCAGTGCTGCGCAAAGAATGTCCAAAACATTTTGTGACAACCAACAATGTGAGCGGACCAGACACGATCAATCTGCGCGACCTGTTTCGTAATCTCGATTTTGTATCCCACGACAACTATCCGGGATTCGTTTCGATCTTCATGAATGGCCCGGACAGCGGGATGAGCCTCCCCTCGGGGGCGATCGCACCGTTCATTTCGTTGATGCACGATTTCATGCGGAGCGTAAAGGATGGGAAGCCGTACCTGGTGATGGAGGAACAAAGCGGAAAAGCGGGGCAGCCGTTTTTTGCGCCGCAACCGGAAGCGGGCCAACTACGGCTGTGGTCGTACCAGGCGGTGGCCCATGGAGCCATGGGGATCAATTATTTCCGGTGGGACACGGCGAATTTTGGAGCCGAGGAATACTGGCACGGAATATTGCGGCACGATCGTTCGCCCAGCCCGGGATTTGAGGAGATCAAGCGAACGATGGCGGAATTGAAATCACTGGGGGCGGAAGCATTGAACGCGAAGTATGACGCGGAGCTTGCACTATGCTTCGACTCGGCGTGCGACTGGGCGTTCAGCATTCAGCCGGGCCAGCCAAAGGTGAAATACTTCGGAGAAATTGCGTCCTGGTATGGATCAATTGCAGCATCGCATGCAGGAGTGGATATTGTGGATGCCACGAAAGATTTGTCACAGTACAAGATCGTGTTTGGGCCAGCGATGTACATTGTCACCGCCCAACAGGCAGAGAAGATCCGCAACTTCGTGCAGGGAGGAGGAACGTTTATCGCAGGATTCCGGTTGGGAGTGAAAGACGAACACAGCCGGATTGTGGATACTCCGCTGCCGGGCTTGTTACGCGACGCGATGGGCGTGGAGTTGATCGACTACCAACCGATCTATTCCGATACGCAGGGAGTGAAATTTGCCGGGATGCTGGCGGGAACGAATGCGGAATGCCACGTGTGGGCCGACATCCTTGAGCCGAAGCAGGCCGAAGTTCTGGCGAGCTACACAGAGGGGATGTATGCGGGTAAGGCGGCGATTACCTCGCATAGTTTCGGAAAGGGCAAAGCGATTTACATCGGGGCGCACCTGGAGCCAGCAGACCTGGCGCGTGTGCTGTTGACACTGACGGCGGCAAACGGAGTGAGATCCGGAATTGAAGCGTCGCAAGGAGTGGAAGTGACAACGCGACGCACAAGTGGCGCAAAGTGGATCTATTTGATGAACCACACGCCGAAGGAACAGACGGTGAAGATAACGGGCAAGTTCAAGGATGTGATCAGTGGTACGGTGTATTCCGACAGCGTGAGCCTGGATGCGTATGGCGTTCGGGTGTTACAGCCTGCGTAAGCTGATGGAAAAGGCCGCCTCAGAGGACACCCCAGATGAGATTGCTCGTCAGCTTGCAGCAGCGACGTCGGCAGCCAGGCCTTCGGCCAGGATGTGATCGGGAACTTTGCGCAGTTCACGAACGATGCGGAACCAGGAAAGTACTTTCAGCGCGTAGTAAGTGATGTCGACTTCCCACCAGTAGAAACCCTGACGAGCGGACGCCATAAAGTGGTGATGATTGTTGTGCCAACCTTCGCCCAGAGTGACGAGAGCGAGTAGCCAATTGTTCCTGCTGGTATCCGTGGTCTGAAAGCGGCGCTTGCCGAAGAGGTGCGAGAGCGAGTTGATGGTGAAGGTGCCGTGCCAGAGGAGAACTGTGCTCAAGCAGAAACCCCAGAAGAAGAGGCCCCATCCCCCGATGAGCCACAAACCAATGCCGAGAACAGCCGGCGGCACAAGGTAATACTTATCGAGCCAGCGGAGTTCAGGGAATTTTGCATAGTCGCCGATGTAGTCAAAGCGCGTGGCATTGTAGCGATCGGAAAGAATCCAGCCGACGTGGGACCACCAGAAACCGAAGAGCGTGGGCGAATGAAGATCGTCTTCCTGATCGGAATAGCGGTGATGGTGTCGGTGATGCGCTCCCCACCAGAGGACACCCTTTTGGGAGGAGGACATGGCCATCCAGGCCAGAACGAACTGGAAGAAACGGCTAGTTTTGAAGGAGCGATGTGAAAAATAGCGATGGTAGCCGGCGGTAACGAAGAACATACGCACTTCGTAGGCGAGGAAGCAGGCAAGTAGATAAATCCATTTAAAATGAACGAAAAAGATGCCAAGCGCGGCTAAATGAAAGAGCGCAAACGGGATCGAAGAGATGAGTTGAATCCTTGCTCCATTGGGCAGGGGGATGGATAAGGACGCTGCGGATGATGCCATGCTGCTTGAACTCCTGCGCGAGATGACGCGCTAACTGCTGATACTTGAATGCGCAAGAGTTGAGCGTGCTCAGCGCCTACAAATACAAGTTTACGGGGCGGGGAAAGTGGGGTCAAGGCGAGCGTAATGAGGGTGTTTTCGAATTGCCGACATTGCAGATTGGGCAGTTTTGCAATTGACCTAGCAAGGGAGATTGCGTAGGCTGCGGGAGTACCTCGGCGGCCTCTGTGGTTCCCAAGAAGAGGTCCTACCTACGTTCTCCCCTCGCAGAGAGCATGGATGGAGGAGTTGCGAGCACACTGGCGTGGTGTGCTGCAGCTCTGGCAGCTTCCCCCGGTGGAACTCAACCTACAAAGAGGAGACGTTATGACCCGCGATCGGAAGATTGATTACATCGAGTTTGGTACGACGGACATCATCGCGACAAAGAAGTTTTATGGCGAGGTGTTCGGCTGGAAGTTTACGGACTACGGGCCAGATTACACGAGCTTCGAAGATGGACGGATAGCTGGGGGATTTGCCAAAGGAACCGTTGCGGCCGCAGGGACGTTGGTCGTGATTTATGTGGATGATTTGCCAGCCGCGGAAAAGCGGGTGAGGGACGCTGGCGGGCGCATTATGAAGGAAACATTTTCGTTTCCGGGCGGGTCACGGTTCCACTTCGCGGATCCGAACGGGAATGTGCTGGCGGTTTGGCACAACGAGTAGCCAGAGAATTGCGTTGCAAAGCTGAGTCAGGTTCATTTGGGGCGCGGATTTTGCGCCCCGTGGAAACTTGGGAACGAAGAGCAAGGCCCGGAATGGCTGTCCCACGTGAATCGTGCCGCCGAATAGTAGGGTGGGAGAGTTGTATGCTATCGTGCGAAGGGAAAATAAGGGAAGGAAGGGAGAAAGATGGCAGAGAGGCCGGTACTTGTAGGATTGATACCGCAGGTGGTGGTGCTTGATCCGGGAGACCAGATCAGCTGGATTTCGGACGCGGGAAATTTACGGGTAGAGTTTGACCCGAACCGGTCACCGTTTTCGTCGAACATTTTTCAAGCACCGATGGGGATGAGGTTGTTGAGCGGGCCGCCGGTGGCAGGAACGAAGGCGGGAACGTATAAATACCGGCTATGGTTGAACGATCAGATGGTGGGACGCGGCGAAGTGATCTTGCGGGATAAGTAGTAAATAGAATTAAGTTAGAGATGGATGTTGCTTGGTTGCCATGATCCCTCCGCCCCGGTATAGGACACCGTGGGCGCGCAATACGCGCTTCGAACCGTAAAAGTCACGGTTCTCCGGTCGGGATGACAAAACACATCGATTTCTTCCAGACATAAAAAAAGGCGCGCTGGATGTTATGGCGCGCCCCTTTTATTTTGTAGATAGAGTCGGGGATCAGGCGCCAGCTGCTCCGCCCACGCCCTTCAGCAACTGCTGCAAGGCGCTGGCGTTTGGAACTTCGCCGTTGGGGGTCATCTTGTCGATGAGATGAGGCAGAAGGCTGGCCATCATGCCCGTAAGTTGTGAGGAATCCATGCCGGCTTTCTGGGCGACCTGCTGCAATGCGCCGCTGTGAAGCACATTTTGCAATTGATCCGCGGAAACAGGTAGATTCTGGCCTGTACCAATCCACGAACTGATGACGTTGCCGAGTCCACCCTGCTGAAACATCTTCTGCAGCCCCACAACGCCGCCGACCTGCGGGCTGTTCACATATTCAAGAATGGCAGCGAGCCCGGTGGCATGTTGCGCCGGCGGAACACCGCCACTGCTAAGACTCCCCGAAGCCATCGAGATGACATCGTCTAATAGACCCATGATAAATCTCCTTGAGTGAAAGATCTGGAGCGACCGGGCGGCACGGAGGCCGCTCCAGTTAGCCGAAACTTTGGCGGGTGTCCTACTTCTGTTTGGCGATGATCATGTCCTTGATTTTGTCGTAGGTGGCCTGGGGAATAATCTTCTTCTTCACCAGGTCGGTTTTCTTGGCGTAGGGGCGTCCGGCGATAATTTTCTGGGAATAAGCGGCGCCAATACCCGGGAGGGCGTCGAGCTGTTCCTTCGTGGCGGAATTGATGTCAAGCAGGTCGCCTGCAGGGGCAGCGGCGGCAGCAGCTGGCTTGGTGGTTTTTGTGGATTGAGGGGGCTGGGACACGGCCACACTCACACCCAACAACAAGACGAGAACAGCAAGCAACATCCGGTTCAGATTCTTCCTCATTTTCTAGGCTCCTTAGATTTTAAATACTTCTATTTCTGAACGACCTGAACTATTCCTTTTCCGCGGCGCGATAGCCAGCTTTGATGGCATCCACTTCGGACATTACTTGCCTTGCTTGGTCTTGCCATACCAGCGAGTGCCGGGCTTGTGGTAGACCTTGGAATCGGTGTTGACCCAAACCATGCCAGCACTGTTGGCTGGCGGAGTCTGTTGAGCGGTAGTGGGTGCTGCAGCAGGCTTTGCGGCGGGAGTGTAAGCTGGCGCCGCAGCAGGAGTGGTGGTCTTTGCCGCCGGCGCTGGGGCGGCAGCCGGAGTTGAAGCTGGAGCAGCTTTTGCTGCTGGTACTGCAGCAGGAGTAGAAGCAGGAGCGGAGGCAGCAGGAGCAGGAGGAGCTGCCGCATCAGTACCAGCCTTCTTTGACTTTTTCTTGCTGGTTGTAGTGTCGGCAGCGGCAGCAGCAGCGCCAGTGGTGTCCGCGGCTGCTTTCTTCGACTTCGTTTTCGTGGTCGTTGCGGAATCAGTAGTGGCCGCAGCAGTATCGTCAGCAGCTTTCTTGGTCTCCTTCTTGGCAGTCGTGGCTGAATCGGTGGTGGTAGCAGCGGTCTGATCAGCAGCGTCGGCTGTCTTCTTCTTCTTCTTTTTCTTTGTCTTGGTGGTGGAAGTGTCTGTTTGATCCGTCGTAGTTTGCTGAGCAGAGGCCGCAAGTAAGGTCAGGTTGCCACATACAAGCAACAAGGCCCCGAACAAAGCCAGAAACAAGGGATGACGATTACGCGTCATGCTGAAGAGTTCCTTTCAGAGCGAGCAGTCCAGGGTCGTCTGTTGAGTGACGCAGGGCGGGGCGCACCAGAGAATGGAGCAGACGGCTTCGCATCGCTTCGGGCTATGCCCGTGGATTGCGCGAATGATGAAAGACAATGTTCGCTAAGTCAAGGAAGAATAAGGGCAGTGGGACACCACTAAAGTGGTAGAAAGAATGGAGTTCGGTTGAAGGATAGAAAGGCGCTTGTAGAGTTGGTTTTAGTCGCCGGAAGGCTGGACACGGGAGAACTCAACGGATTCCGCGAGGCCGCGGCGAACCGGGCCAAGCACAAAAGCAGGGACGTCGCGTTCCGGAGCAACCGAAAGATTGGCGGCCTTGCGGGGGAATTCGTTGCGACGGTCGATTTGCAGGCCAGCGTCTTTCAGAAATTCGGTGGAGAAACCCATGTCTTCCCCACGATCAACGCCCCAGAACCACAGCTTCTCTTCGTTGCGTTGGAGGAACTTGAGGGATTCCGCGAGTTTCTTCATGGCCCGATCAAAGGATGATGCCAAGAAATAGACACTGAGCTTCCAGGCGTGCCTGGGGTACTGGACTTGAATGCGGATGCAGTACTTGCCGGTTTGATTTTTTTCGATGCTGCAGCGATAGTCATTTCGAACGTTCGATGAGCGGCCTGCCATGGATTTCCCCTTGAGGTTGAAAGCAATTCAATTGTAGTTATTGGATGACCGGCAGGGGTGCGTCTTGCCTACCCTGCAAGGTGAGCGCTTCCCAAAAAGCACCCAACGCAAAACCCAAACCAGCCATAAATAGGCTAGCGGGTGGGGTTGCAGAGGGCAAGAGGGGCCCGATTAAATTTTAAGTATTGTGTTTACTAAGAAATAGGGGTAGAAAAGTCCCCAAAGCCGCGCATTTTATCGGGAAAGAGCTTCAACTTTCCTTCCGCTTTCATGCGTTCTTCCAAAGCCGAACGGAAGGCTTCAAAAGCCAAAGTGCGCTTGGCTTGGAGGAGATTATCGGTGATAGTACGGCGTTGCTTCTCGAAATCGGCAGGATTGGCCTCGGTTTTAGAGACCAAATCGTAGACAACCCAATTCTGTCCGACCGTAACCGGCGCCGCGACCTCTCCGACTTTCAAATTGAATGCGGAAGCGAGCTGTTTGCCGCTGCCAACACCAGCGATGGAGCCGTTGCGGGAGAATTCATCCGAGGTCTTGGGGTCTAGACCCAGAGCCTTGGCGGCCGCTGGGAACTTTTCGCCCTTCTGGACGTGCTTCTGGAGTTCATCGGCCTTGGCTTTGGCCAGCTCGTTAGCTTTTTGCTCTTTAAGGTCGGAAGTGACCTTCTCGCGCACTTCATCCAGGGAAGCCTGATGGGCGGGAAGGGTGTCCTTGAGTTGTAGAACGACATAGCCGCGATCGGTGCGAATGGGCAGGCTGAGCTCGCCTTTGCGAAGATGAAGAATCTGTTCGAGAATGTCTTTCGAGGTGCCGAGTTCAAATACGGGCTCTGTGGCGGATACGGGACGAGTTTCCGCGACAGGAAGATGGTACTTCGCAGCAAGCTCATCGAGGCCAAGCTTATTGGACTGGCGAATGTCGGAAGAAAGCTTGTCAGCAATGGCATTGGCTGCCAGTTCGGCCTTATTCAACTGAAAGCGGGGGCGAAGACTGTCTTTTACTTCATCGAAGGTTCTGGTGTGCGCAGTCTCCTTTTCGAGGACTTTGATGATGTGGAACCCAAACTGGCTCTTGACCAGGTCGGAAGTTTCACCCTTATTGAGGGCAAATGTGGCCTTTTCGAATTCGGGCACGGTCTGGCCGGGTTCGATCCAGCCCAGATCGCCATTTTTAGCCTTGGAGCCTGGATCTTCGGAGTATTTCTTGGCGAGTTCCTCGAAATTCGCCCCCTTCTTTTTGACTTGGGCAAGGATGTCCTCGGCCTTCTTCTTAATTTCGGCGACTTCAGCGTCGGTCTTGCCGACGGTCATAAGGAGGATGTGCTCGGCGTGGACGCGATTCTTAACCTGATATTGCTGAATATCTTGCTGGTAGATGGGCTTTAGCTCGTCATCTGTTACAGGCGTATTCATGCGAAGCTGATTGATATCGACGAGAGCGTAACGGACGACGCGCTTCTCGGGAATCTGATACTTGGAGCGGTTCTGGTCGAAGTAGGAGGTGACCTGAGCGTTATCGAGAGACAGTTTTGCGACCAGATCCTCGGGCTTGATCAAGACGTAGTCCAGCTTAACCTTCTCGTTCTGGGTGCGGAACTCTTCCTGAATTTCGGCAGGGCTGACGCTGATGCCATCGGTGAGAAGCTTGCGAAACTTCTCGTCGATGAGGCCATCTTTCACGGCTTGCTCGAAGGCCGGCACGGTCATCTGGAAGCGGGTTTGGACTTCACGGGCGTAGGTGTCCATGCCAACGAAGGTATCGCCATTGTAAACGGTGGGGAGATACTGGCGAATGCGGTCGGCGCGTTCCTTGTCACTGACAGTGATGCCAAGACGCTTAGCTTCGTACTCAACTTCTTTCTGGAAGACGAGTTGATTGAGAATCTGCTTGGCATAGAGCCCTTCGAGCTGCGTGGGGATCTGGTTGCCGCGGCGAATCTGATTGAGGCGCTCGTGAATTTCGGCAAGGCTGATGGATTGATCGCCAACCTTTGCCACCGTGTCGGTGGAGGTCTCCGCCGTGTTGGTGCCCTGAGGCACAAGATAGAGCAACATGCTCAATGCAAGGATGCCGATGATGACGCCGAAAAGTATCCGGACGCCGACTTTCTGGTTTTCGAATGCGCCAGCCATTACAGGTCTCTCCCTAGTCAGTAGCCAAACTTAGAATTATAGAGGAATTCAGGCGAAAGGCCCAAATGATTCGAGGGGGAGGGTGTGAGCAGTTGTGGAGTGGGAGAGAAGTTCTTGCGGGAATGGTAAGGCGTGGAACATACTCCGCGGAAGAAAATTGGATGTGGATTTGGGAGCAGGCAGTTACAGGAGATAGGACGTGAAAAAGGCCACTGTGTTGATGGTTCTGTTGTTTGCGATTTGCTGGATGAGCGCGCCAGTTGCGAGTGCTCAGGCAAATTCAACGCCGTCTAGGATGGAGCAGAACTCTACGACAAAATACGATGCTGCTCCAGTTGGCGAAACAGCGAGACAGAATGGGGCCGAGACGCGCATTACCGCGTATACATTGCCGCTCGAGCGAGATAAGAAGGCGCGGGCGCTGAGCAAGGTTCACCTGCGGATGCTGATCGTGAACCTGGTGTATGGGATCGTAGTGCTGCTGGTGGTGCTGCGATGGAAGCTGGCGCCGAAATTTCGGGACATGGCAGAGAAGGTGAGTTCCCGGCGATTTGTTCAAGTGTTGATTTTCGCGCCGCTGGTTACGCTTGCAATAGACATTATGTCGTTGCCAACGGGAGTTTATGGGAATTGGATCGAGAGAGTGTATGGGCTGTCAGTGCAGGGCTGGAAGTCGTGGTTTTGGGATTGGACCAAGGGTGAACTCGTTGGGGTGGTTTTGAGCTGCATCGTGTTGTGGATTTTATATGCGGTGATCCGGAAGTCGCCAGAGCGGTGGTGGTTCTATTTTTGGCTGGCTGCCCTTCCGTTGATTCTGGCATTGATATTCCTGCAACCGCTAGTGATTGATCCGATGTTCCACAAGTTTGAACCACTGCAGACCAAAGACCCTGCGTTAACAGCTGAACTGGAAAAGATGGTGAAGCACGCGGGGCAGGATATACCTCCCGAACGGATGTTCTGGATGGGAGCGGGAGAAAAGACGACTACGCTGAATGCTTATGTGACTGGCTTCGGGGCGTCGAAAAGGATCGTGGTGTGGGACACGACGATCGCGAAGATGACCTCACAACAGATTGTATACGTAGCAGGCCATGAGATGGGTCATTACGTGCTGAACCACATCCCGAAGGGTTTTGCATTTGCGGCGGTGCTATTACTGATTGTTTTTTATATTGGCCGCCGGACAATTGGTTGGTTATTGACGCGGTGGGGTCCTGGATGGGGAATTCGAGGGCTAGATGATTGGGCATCGTACCCAGCTTTATTACTGTTGCTGTCCATACTTGCAACGGTGGCTGGACCTACAGGAAGCACGTTCTCTCGACACCAGGAGCACCAGGCGGATCAGTACGGATTGGAAGTGACACACGGACTGACGCCGGATTCGGGGCAAGTGGCCGCACAGGCGTTCAATGTCCTGGGCGATGTGGATTTGGCCGACCCGGATCCAAGCCCGCTGCGGATATTTTTGTTCTATGACCATCCGGCGATACCGGATCGGATCAAATATTGTTTGAGTTACGATCCGTGGTCGAAGGGTGAACAGTCGGAATTCGTGAAGTGAGATGAAAAGTTGAAAGTTCAAAGTTAAGAGTTGAAAGAAAGGATTACCTCGGAGGCCGCTGAGGCTCGCAGAGGAAACAAGGTACAGGCTAGGACTGACAGCAGGCGGTCCTTGCTCTATCGAAAATGACGAACGTATATGCACGAGGAGTAGGATAGAAGAGTGAACTTCACGCTACTCGTTCTGCGTGTGCCAGTGCTCTGCTGCGTTGTAGCACTTCCGTGGTGGGGAAAAGCGGCGGAGAAGACTCCTACCTATTTTAAGGACGCACTACCCATAGTGCAGAAGCACTGCCAGGTGTGCCACCGAACGGGCGGGATCGCACCGATGGCGTTTGAAACGTACAAGGAAACGCGAGCTTATGCCGCCGCGATTGAAACGGCCACACAGAAGCAGACGATGCCGCCTTGGTTTGCGGAAAAAGACGTGGGCAAATTTTCCAACGATCCCTCTTTAAATAAGGAAGAGATTGCGCTGCTGGTGGAATGGGTGAAGGCTGGCGCTCCGAAGGGAAATCCGTCAGATGCCCTGCCGCCCCGAAAATGGGCGGGACGATGGACCATTCCAGCCCCGGATATAGAAATCAAGATGCCGTTAGCAGTGAAGATCCCCGCCACTGGAGAAGTGGAATACACATACGAAATTGTGCCGACACATTTTGCAGAGGGGAGGTGGGTTCAGAGGTCGGAGATTCTTCCTGGCTTGCCGCAGAACGTGCATCACGCGGTGGTGTATGTTCGGCCGCCGGAATCGCCATGGCTGCGCCACGCGCCGATAGAAAAGCCATTTGCCGCATCGATGCTGAGCACGGAGCAAGATCGAGCGGAAACGATGTGGACCGACAGCGACATTCTGCTGGTGTATGCGCCGGGAAGCACGCCGGATAGTTGGCCTGCGGGAATGGCGAAATATATTCCGGCGGGCTCCGACCTAGTCTTCCAGATGCACTACACAAGCAACGGAAAAGCCGGGCTAGACGAAACGCGGATCGGACTAATTTTTGCGAAGGAAGAACCCGCGAAACGGGTGCTGACGTTACAGCTGACGAACGATCATTTTGTGATTCCACCGGGCGCACCGGATTATCGAGTGGAAGCGCGCGGAACATTGCCGAACGACGCGCTGTTGTTGAGTTTCTTCCCGCACATGCACCTTCGCGGAAAAGCGTTTGAATACAACATCATTCATAAGGACAAGTCGATTGAGCCGTTGTTGCGAGTGAACTACCACTTTCACTGGCAGATGACCTATCGGTTGGCCGAGCCAATGGAGTTGAAGGCCGGGACGGAGTTACAAGCGGTGGCGCGCTTCGACAATTCGCGACAAAACATGCACAACCCGGACCCAAATGCCGAGGTGCGATGGGGCGAGCAGACCACGGACGAGATGATGGTGGGTTTTTTCGACCTGGCCGTGGACGCCTCATTCGACAAGCAGCAATTTTTTCAGCGGAAGGGCGGCGTAAACTCGATTCGGGGCAATCCAGAGTAGCGTTTGGCCTACCGCAGAACCAGAAACGGATGCAGTTGATCACCTATCCGCAATCACGAAATTTCATCTCGTTAAAGGCTTTCGATCCGCGCCAGTGGACCAGGGCCTATCTTGCATTTACCGCGTTCGCCTTGTGGAATAACAACCTCTTCGCCAGATTGGTTTGGCTTGGGCTTTGGTTTGTGTCAGTTATGGCTTTCTTGGGTAACGTCGCAGCTGACTTGGCTAGATGGGGCGTCTACCCTTATCGGGACAAGATTTCAACTCAATCCTACTCTCACATATTCCTTTCACTCTCCTAACTGGTGCGTATCTCGTGGCGCCATTCTGGCCCAAGCGCAGTAACTAAAACGCAACTTTTTTGGTGTTGATGTTAGTACATTGAGTACGCCAGCCACGGAGACTTCTCTTCCCCGCAAAAGCGTGTGTTAGATTGCAAAATTGGAGGAATAACCTCCGAGACCTGTGACCACACAAACGCCAATCGAACCTCGCCGGCCAACCATCCCGCCCGATCCACAGCAGGCGCCGAAGATACATCACGTGGAAGTGTACTGGCACGCGGTGACGTATAAGACCGTGGCGATATACTTGATGCTGTTGTTCGTGATCATCATCGCGGGAATGTACGTGGCGATGCCGAACTGGACCGAGATTCTGACGAAAAAGGTAAACAACGCGCTGGGCAACACGGAAAATGAAAACCTGACAATTTCGCAGACACAGGCAAAATTCGTGAACCTGGATGGGCGTGTTCAGGTGAAAAAAGTGAATTCGGTGACGTGGGTGGATGCGGATTACCACACGGCGCTGGACAAAGGCGATTTGATCCAAACCGGAAGCGACGGAGCGGCGCGTATGACATTCGCGGACGGCACCGAATACACGGTGAAGGCAGAATCGATGGTCACGGTGGAAGAAAACAACGTGACACGTGATCAGTCGAACACGGCAGTGCGCATCAATACCGGACAAGTGGACCTGGCCACGCCGAACTGGTCGTCGCCGAATTCGAAGGCCGCGGTGAGCGTGGAAGACGCCACGGCGATGGTGCAGCAGAACAGCCGTGCGAGCGTGAAGAACGATCCCAAGAATAATGAGCACGAAATTGTGGTGTCGACCGGTTCAGCAGAAGTGCGGCGGGGACCAGAGAAAATTGAGCTGACACAGTTTCAGAAGGTAAGTTTCCCGTCTGGCGGTGCAACGCAGAAGTCCAACGTACTTGCGCCTCCATCACTGGTGGCGCCGCTGAATCTTGCTCCGGTGATATCGGAGAATCCAAAGTCGGCGCAGATACGGTTCGAATGGCAGCCGGTGGATGAAGCGATCTCTTACACGTTGCGGATCAGTTCCACAACGATGTTCACCAAACTGTTAAAGGAAGTAAAAGTTTCGGGAACGAATGCGGAAATATCAGGATTGGATGCCGGCGACTATTTCTGGAATGTGACGGCAGCGGACGTGAAGAAACAGAGTAGCGAGTGCAGCGAGACGTTCAAGTTTTCACTGGTGTCGCAATCGAAGTCGCAGGACATGGTGCTGGAAATCGAGAGCACGCAGATCCATGGACGTGTGGCGGAGATTATTGGTCGAGCCGAGCCCGGCGCAGCGCTGATAGTCAACGGACAGCCAGTAGCTAATATATCGCCTGATGGGGCGTTCCGGCACTTTACCGAGCCTCTGGAACCGGGGCAACACACGATCGTGGTGATTGGGTCGAACCGGCGAGGCGGCACGGCAAAGCAACAGGTTTCCATCGTGGTACCGAAGTAGTCTCGGGGATGCGGAGGCAGCATTTTGCTTGCTGCGCCAATTCCAGCGACAATGGGAGATTGCACGGGTAGAAATCCGTGCGCGGAGTACGAGGCAGAGCAGCAGCCCCTCCGCAGGGGGAAGTTGTAATGAACAAGAATGGGTACAATCTTCGGTCGGTATTCAGCCTGTTTTCATCCGACCTGGCCATCGATCTGGGCACGGCAAACACGCTGGTGTTTGCGCACGGCAAAGGGATCGTGGTGAATGAGCCGTCGATCGTGGCCATCAATAAGTCCAACGCCGAGGTGGTGGCGGTGGGGCGCGAAGCGAAGGAAATGCTGGGGCGGACGCCTGGCAACGTGGTGGCGATCAAACCGATGAAAGACGGCGTAATTGCCGACTTCAAAGTCACGGAAAAAATGTTGACGTATTTTATTCAGAAGGCCCACAACCGGCGCGTGCTGGTGCATCCACGGATTGTAATCGGAGTGCCAAGCGAAATTACGCCCGTGGAAAAGCGAGCGGTGCAAGACTCCGCGTATCGCGCGCGAGCGAGCGAAGTTTATCTGGTGGAACAGGCGATGGCAGCAGCGATTGGCGCGGGCCTCCCGATCGAAGAGCCGTCGGGGAATATGGTGGTGGATATCGGCGGAGGTACGACGGACATCGCGGTCATCTCGATGAGCGGCATCGTGTATTCCCGCTCTGTGCGCGTGGCCGGTAACGAGATGGATGAAGCGGTCATGCAATATTTGAAGCGGAAATACAACCTGCTGGTGGGAGAACGCACGGCGGAGCAGATCAAGATGGAGATCGGCTCGGCATATCCGCTGGAAAAACCACTGACGATGGAAGTAAAGGGACGCAACCTGATTGAAGGAGTACCGCGGACAGTAACGATTGACGACAGTGAAATCCGCGAGGCCTTGAGTGAATGCGTGGCGACAATACTGAATGCTGTGCGTGTGGCGCTGGAACGCACACCTCCCGAGCTTTCCGCGGACATCAGCGACCGAGGTATCGTGCTGACAGGCGGTGGTGCGTTGCTGAAGAACCTGGACAAGCGAATTCGCGAAGAGACCGGGTTGCCGGTGTCCATTGCGGATGATCCGCTGGCGTCGGTGGTGCTTGGAACCGGGAAAATGCTGAGCGATTTCAAATTGTTGCGGCAAGTTTGCATCGATTGAGGAAGCGGCGGTTACGCGAGTTGAGGTTTTGTAAGAGTGATCTTGCGTTGTAGTTGCAAGGGATCCCGAGTTCTTCTCGCCCAGCCATGAACTCGGGATCAAGTTTTCCGCGAACGAGTTTGTGGCGTCTTACTTAAAACTTAGAATTTAGAGCTGAGAACTTTTTCTATGGTGGCGATACCTTCAAGACATAAGGCGCTGGTACTGCTGGCGATTGTGCTGGCCGCGCAGCTGCTGTTGCTGGCGGTGCAGATCAAACGGGATTCACGGGGAAGGCTGATCCGCGTGTGGGCGGTGGGGGCAATATCGCCGTTTGAACGAAGCGGGGCGTGGGGATTCGGAAAGATTCGCGGTGTGTGGGACCACTACTTCGCGCTGCAGTCGACCTCGCGTGAAAATGAAGCGTTGCGCATCGAAAACGACTCGCTGAAGCTGGCGATTACTCAACTGCAAAGCAAAGCGGCGGAAGCGGAACGGATGTCGGGGCTGCTGAATTTCCGGGAATCGCACCCTAAGCTGCCGATGGTAAACGCACGTGTGATTGGAGCGAGTGCGGACACGGCTACCAGAATGGTAGAGATCGATCGCGGAGAGCGCGATGGGCTGCGGCGCAATCTTGCGGTGATAACGCCGGATGGAGCAGTGGGAAAAGTGATTGAGGTGTACCGGGATACGTCGCAAGTGCTGCTGTTGACCGACAAAGAAGGCGGAGTGGGAGCGATGCTGGTGGAATCGCGGATCCAAGGCCCCGTGGGCGGAAGCGGAGAGCCGTTACTGCAAATGAAGTATGTAGCGACGGACGACAAAGTGGACGTTGGCGAAAAAGTGGTGACCAGCGGAATGGACAAGATTTTTCCACGAGATATTCCCGTGGGAACAGTGCAGGTTGTGAAACAGGGCAATCCGTTCAAGCAGATCTGGCTGAAACCAGCGGCGAAGCTGGAACGACTGGAAGAAGTGATTGTGCTATTGAGCCAGGAGCCGGTGAAGTTTGCAAAAGAACCAGAGGCACAGAGTTCAGCGGGCGAAGCCACGGGAAGTGGCAATCCTGCGACAGGTGCAACGCCGACAACACCAGCAGCCAAACCGGAGAAGCCATGAACGAGACCTACGATCTTCGTGGCAGCGAAACGCATATAGAAGTGCACAAGTTTTATCCGGGTGCGATCGCGGTTGTAACGGTCATTGCTCTGGCATTGCAGGCAACGGTGCCGGTGTATTTCCCGGGATTTCGGATACTGGACCTGCCACTTCTGATAACGATTTATTTTGGGTTGAGCCGGCGGAATCCTTCGACAGGACTGTTACTTGGCATGGTGATTGGACTGTTACAAGACAGCTTGAGCGGGCCTACGGTCCCGCTGGGATTTTATGGGATTGCCAAAACGTGCATAGGATATCTGGCGTCGTCGATTGGAGCGCGGCTGGATACGGAACACCCGGCGGCACGATTTGCGCTGATCATGGGATTCTTTGTGGGGCATCAGGCGATCCTGGTGCTGGTGAGACGACTGTTGCTGGCTCAGCCTGAACCGTGGTTCAACACCCATCTGGCGATTGCAGCGGCGGTGAATGCGGTGCTGGGGACGATATTGTTCTTGCTGCTGGATCGGCTGCGGAGAAATTCGTAATTTCTCTCGATGAAAGTGCGCCCGCCTGAAAATTCTGGCCAGTGACGAATTTTGCACACGGCTCATTGTGCTGGAACCTACTGGAACATTCGCTTGGATCACGAGAAGGAAAAGTAGTCATCGATGGAAAACGAGGGGGGATTGCGTGGGAGCCTATTGCTGATCAAGAGGTTTTTCGATGTTAGGAAAGATCTACAGCTCCCTTCCGCAACTCCTTTGATCCATCTTTTGATATCCAATGTGCGCTCGGAAAAGTTCCAAGAATCTTTCGTGCTTTCCGCACACTATGAGTTGATGACAGATGCAGAATCAAGGCTTTATCCGTTCGAGGCGTTCTGGAAACGATTTCCAGGCAACTATGGCTATCATACTTTTACCCGGGTCGGTTTTAATCGGGAAATGACTGAGGCCAGGTTCTACACTGAGCACATTTGCGGCCTGTGCGGCGAGGGCAAGTACGTATACATGCAAAAACGTGGAGAAAAATGGGTCGTAGTGCATGTAGCTGGAACGTGGATATCCTAGTTCTGGCTCGGCAAATAATTAATACAAACAAGTTTCTAGCAATTGTGAGGACATGGGGCACCGCAATGCTTTGTCCCTAGGCAATTGTTCTGAGAAACAAAAATAGAACAGTGCCGACTAGGAGCACACCGGCCACCTGAAGGTGTCCGCTACAGTGACAAGCGGCATCTCAGTGAGCCAGTAAGAATTGCTTGAAGTCATCGTAGGTGTTCGACATTGCCTTCGAGAGCTTTCGGCGTTGCAAATATTCGGCGAGGCGGGAGGGGAGTGGCGGCGCGATACCAATTCCCTTTTGCACGATTTCGGCAAACTTGGCGGGGTGGGCAGTGGATAGGACGAGGCCCTGCGCAGGTTCAGGATGTTCTTTTTTGTAGGCTTCCCAGGCGAGCATGCCTACGGCGGTATGTGGATCGGTGATGTAGCGGTAGCGCTCCCAAACCTCTTTCATCTGCTGGAGAGTTTCTTCGTTGGTGGCGCCGTGTCCCCAGATTTCCTTGCGGACAATTTCGAGACGGCCCCGGCACAAATCCAACAAGCGCGGAAAATTATTGGGATTGCCTACATCCATGGCGTTGGAGTAGGTAGCTTGCGCATCCCGAGGATGATATTCGCCGCTGCGTAGATATTCGGGGACAACATCATTGGCGTTGGTGGCGGCGATGTAGCGTGCCACGGGCAAGCCGAGACGCTTGGCGAAAAGTCCAGCAGTAAGATTCCCGAAATTGCCGCTGGGTACGGCGACGATCAGCGGGACGGAAGCGACGGGAAGTTGGCGATAAGCGGCCACGTGATAGAACATTTGCGGCAAGAGACGGCCGACGTTGATGGAATTGGCGGAAGTAAGGAAGACGCGCTGATTGAGGGCTTCATCAGAGAAGGCTTGTTTTACGAGGCGCTGGCAATCATCGAAGGTGCCGGAAACTTCGAGTGAAGTGATGTTATCGCCCAGAGTGGCGAATTGTTTTTCCTGAGCTTCGCTGATGCGTTTTGAGGGATAAAGAATCACTACGCGGATTCCAGGGACGCCCAGGAAACCGTGGGCTACGGCGCTGCCGGTATCGCCAGAAGTCGCGACCAGGACCGTGAGGGTGCGGGATTCTCCGCGGACGAAATAGCCCATTAGGCGTGCCATGAAGCGGGCACCGAAATCCTTGAAGGCCAGCGTAGGGCCGTGAAAGAGTTCGAGGACGTGCAGAGCCGGAGAAAGAGAGACCAGCTTCACGGGAAAATTGATGGCTTCGGCGACCACTTGCCAGAGAATTTCCTCGGGAACATCCGGCGTGGCGAATGGTTTCACTACGCGAAAACAGACTTCGGTAAACGGCAAACGGCGGAATTCTTCCAGCTCTTCAGGACTGTGGCGCGCGATTTCGACGGGCATGTAGAGGCCGCCGTCGGGGGCGAGTCCACGAAGGACCGCACCGCGTAGAGACGTAAGTGGAGCTTTGCCACCTGTACTGCGGTATCTCATCGAAGCATCTTTCCTGTTCGGTAGCCTGGTAAATCGCTCATCCGATTATCGCTGAATTCGCTTGAGAAATGCCTGACCGGGCGAATCGCTGTGTGCTTCGGCGGCAGTGGCAAGTTCGCGCAATTCGGCGACTGGGACGGTGCAGTGCGCCAGGGCTTCGTAACTTTGGCGGCGGGCGGCGATCAACGTGGGATAACAGCGAGCTACGGTCTGTTGCGGTGTTTCGCCAGGACGCGACTGGAACGCACCTCGCCACAAGACGGGTTTTGGATCTTCCAGATAACGGCGGATAAGAAGTTGCTGTTCCTCGGCAGAAGCAGCCAGATAAACGACGGTCATCAGCTTTCGCAGACGGAACAGGAGATTGTTGCCGGTATGAATGACACTGCCTGTGGTGTCAAGGATCAGCGCGCTGGCTGGATTTTTTTCCAAGCCAGTGAGGATTTCGTCGAGGGAAGAGATTTCCTCGGAGAGGTACTGCGCTTCCCGCTCGGCATACCTTGGATTGTCTGGCCAACCCATCCATGCCGCGACGCCGTTGATGCCACGGAATCCACCGGCCTGGAGAATGGGAGCCAGTCGCGATTCGATGACGTCGTCGCAGGAAATGGTTGGAAGCGTTGCGGAGGCCAGATGCCTAGACCAATAGGTTTTTCCGGAACCGGACATGCCGATGAGAGCGAGGCGAACAGTCTTGTTGGAAGTTTGCATGGTGAAGAATCTTAAATTTTAGATGATTAAGGGCGCGCGTGGGAAAGAAAACTGGAATGGCGAAGCTGCGAGGTAATAGGCCAGAGGAAAAGATCAGCAAGTGGAAACCTGTGCTAGGGAGGATCACTTTAACTGTAGATGGTCGTAATGATTCCACTGGGACATGTCGGAGACGATGATGCTGTCGCCGGGTTGAAGGCCCTGGGAGATTTGGACGCTATCGTTGGAAACGCGGCCTAGCGCAACCTGGACGCGCTGGGCTTCTTTCCCGTCGGGAGAGACACGATAAACGGTGAGTAGCGCATCGGAGTGCGTTTGCAGAGGCCACTTGACGATAGTGGCGTGAGGAATCCTCTCGGTGTCGATGGACCCGCTGGCAGAAAGATCGGAGCGAGCTTCGCGCGGCTGTTGGCCAGAAAATCTGAGATCGATGCTGATAGTGCCGTTTTGCACGTTGGGATCGATGTGAGCGACGCGGGCAGCAAGTTCCGCTTCGGATTTCTTCATGGAGAGTTCGGCGTCGATAATCTGACGATTCAAATCGGGATTGCTCAACTGAAGAATGACGGTATCGGGCTTAACGTGAGCGCCGGGGCGTAGAAAGACCTGGTCGACGCGGCCATCGGTACCGGCGGAAAGCCAGCGAACTTCTTCGGGAACGAGCGTGCCTAGACCTTCAGCGCGGCAGACGAGGGAACCGGTTTCGACGGTGACGAACTGGAGGGCAGACCGTTCCACAGAAGGCGAAGCGGAGCGTAACCGCATGACACCAAAAGAGATGCCGACAATGGCAACGATGGCCAAAACGGGCAAGGTGAGCCGCCATAGGGTTTTCGGGCGCAGACCATCAGGCATAGGGAGCCTCCAAAATGTGTTATTTACCCTTTCAGTTAGATTCAGGGTGTGATTAGGGGCAGAAAGAAGGAACAAAAAGTACGTTTGGAGTTCATCAGAAATTTCTATCAAAAAGTGGCAAACTGCTCGAAACATGACCGTTTATCGGCGCGAAACCTGTCCTACGGTACGGGTTGCACGGCCATGTCCCAGATGCTAGTTTGATAAAGACTTCCGCGATAGACAGATTTCGGGAGTTTCGCGGCGAATTTGTTGTGTCGTGGTGTAGCAGGAAGCCACAATAATTCACAATAATTTAGAGTGGCTGGCTGCAACAAGGATTTCAAAGACTCGCTGCTGGGTAAAGTGAAGTTGCGCGAGCGTGAACCGCTCAATCAGTTGAAAAGATGGGCTCGCGCGCAGGGTCTGCGTGTCGTACTGGTTTCGTAACGATAATCGTTTGCCGCAAGAACGGCTGGCCGCCGCTTCCTACGTGATCGTGGGAATGATCACGCTGCTGCTGTTCGGTTTCTGGAAACTCCAAGTCATCGATTCCGATAAATATGGTCAGTTAGCCGAACGCAATCGCGTGCGTTCCATTCCGATCATCGCGCCGCGCGGACGGATGCTGGATCGCGATGGACGGGTGCTGGTGGATAACTATCCATCGTTCAGCGTGATTCTATTGCGCGACGACATGGCCGCGGTACAAAAAGGATTGCCCGCCATTGCGGATGGGTTGGGCTTGTCGCTGGATGACCTGAAAGAACAACTTGAAAACACGGACAAGTTGCCGAAGTTCCAGCCGATTGTGATCAAGCCCGAGGCTACCCCTGCCGATGTGGCATTCATCGAATCGCATCGGGCGGATATTCCGCTGCTGGAAATGCTGATGGTGCACCGCCGGCGGTATCTGCCCGGTGGATTCATGTCGCACGCGAGCGGGTATGTAGGTGAAGTCAGCGAACAACAGATTGAAGCGAGCAACGGCAAATTGCGGCCCGGCGATTTCGGTGGCAAAACGGGACTGGAACGGCAATACAACGATCTGCTGGTCGGCACGGACGGAATGCGGCGCGTGATCGTGAACAGCGTCGGCAAAGAAGTGGGGCGGTTGTCGCAACAGGAGCCTATCCCGGGCAAACAGATACAGCTGACGATTGATTACGATTTGCAGCAAATTGCGGAAGAAGCGATGGCCGGCAAGAAGGGCGCCATAGTGGCCATGGATCCGAGCAGTGGAGAAATTCTGGCGTACGTGAGCCGCCCGGCACCTGACCCGAACGATTTTGCGATACGCGTCTCGAAAGAAGAATGGCTGAGACTGAATACGGATTCCGATCATCCGTTGATGAATCGGGTTATTCAGGCACAACTGGCGCCGGGTTCTGTATTCAAGATCGTGATGGCCACAGCGATGCTGCAGGAAAAAGTCCCACCGGAGAGCTTCACCGCCTTCTGTCCCGGTTATGCGAATTTCTACGGCAGGATGTTCAAGTGCCACATTTACGGCAAGGGCGGACATGGGGTGGTGGGAATCCACTCCGCGATCGTGCATTCCTGCGACGTGTTTTTCTATAACGTCGGCATGCGCATGGGGATTGAACGCATTTCGAAATACGCGAAGATGCTTGGGTTGGGATCAAGAACGGGAATCGATCTTCCTTCCGAGGAAACTGGTTTGGTGCCTTCCGAGGAATGGGTGCAACGCGTTTTTCATCACAAGTGGTATCCCGGTTCAACTATTTCCGTTTCTATCGGACAGGGAGCGGTCACAGCCACTCCCCTGCAACTCGCTTACATGATCGGTGGGGTGGCAAATGCCGGCGTTTTCAAACAGCCTCACTTGCTGAAGGATGCGCAGAGCGTTGGGGAGATGCATGTCGATCTGGCGGAAGATACCGTTGAGCAAGTGACGCAAGGAATGTATGGCGTAGTCAACGAGGGCGGAACTGCGGGGGCGTCCAAACTGCAGGGCATCGAGTTTTGCGGTAAATCTGGCAGCGCGCAGGTGATGAGCAACGATGCCAAGCAGAGGTTTGGAAAAGATAGAAAGACCAAGGATAACGCGTGGTTTGTCGGCTATGCGCCCCGGCGGAATCCGGAAATTGTTGTCAGTGTGCTCATCGAAGAGGGCGAACACGGAGGCGCGGTAGGAGGCCCTGTAGCGCGCGACATCATCAAGGCTTATTACGAAAAGAAAGATAAGAAGACACACGGGCAGACGACGGTCGAGTATAAAGAGCGTTACGATTTTGGGGATGGCAGCGAACCAAGGCAAGAGCGAACGCCGAAGCCTGCGGCTAAACCGGAAGTAGCTGCGGTAGTTCCAACGAATGCGCCGAAAAAGGATTCTGTGAATTAGAGTTTACAAGTGGGAAGTTCGCGCAAAAACGGAAAAGTTCCGATTCGTATGAGGAAAGAAAATTGATTAAAGACGCACCTGGAGCACGGGATTACGACTGGTGGCTGCTGGCCATCATGGCGGCGATCTGTACATTGGGAGTGATCGAGATTTATTCGGCGACCCACGGAAGTGTGCTTGTGGGAATGCACACGCGACAAATACGATGGCTGATAATCGGTACGGTCCTGATGTTTGTGTTCTCTCGTCTGGATTACCATCTGATTCTTGATCAAGCTCCCGTCCTGTATATTATTGGTATAGCAGCACTTACGGCGGTCTTGCTGGTGGGCAGGACGCGATTTGGAGCGAAGCGGTGGATTCCGATATTAGGCGAATTTCTTCAGGTGTCGGAATTGGTCAAATTGATTATAATCATTGTGTTGGCGCGCTTCTTTGCAGAGGTGCGCACCGATGAACTCTCCCTGCAGGATTTAATCAAGGCAGGATTGTTGGTTGGCGTACCGCTTGTTCTCATCTTGAAACAGCCCGATCTAGGCACTGCTCTCGTACTGATGCCCATGCTGATCGTCGGCGCGTTCCTCGCCGGGTTGCAATGGAAACACGCAGCGGTGATTGTAATGATCGGCGTCTTGATGCTGCCGGCAGGCTGGCATTTCTTGAAGCCGTATCAGAAAGAAAGAGTTACATCGTTTTTGCATCCCGAGGAAGACGCGAAGGGATCCGGCTATCAGGTACTGCAATCGAAGATAGCGGTGGGATCCGGCGGCTTCTGGGGAAGAGGTTTCGGAAATGGCAGCCAGAATCAACTGGGTTACATTCCGGTCCGATATTCGGATTTTATTATGTCGGCATGGGCGGAAGAGCAGGGATTCAAAGGAGTGCTGCTTGCTCTCGGGCTGTATATGGCGCTATTGTTACGACTAGTACAGAATGCCCAGCGCGCCAAGGATCGCGCGGGAATGTTTCTGGTGATGGGCGTGGCAGCAGCGCTCGGGTTTCACGTTTTGGTGAATGTGGCCATGGTCATCGGAGCAATGCCGGTAACCGGAATTCCATTGCCTCTGATGAGCTACGGTGGTTCGGCCACGCTGTTTGTATTCCTGGCTATAGGCCTGGTGATGAACGTCCGGCTACGCCGGTTCGTCAATTAGCTTCTGGTCAGAGCCGTGTGCGCCTCAGTTCAGGGGGGATGCACCGGAGAGGCGACTGTTCCACAGCCGCCAGTAGTCATGGGTTAGATAAGAAGGATTTTTAGAGTGAGTAAAGCATCGTCCGCCGTTACCCCGGGAGAATCCCGGCAACGGCCTTGCCTCGATAGCATGAGGTCACAGTATTGCGAGAGCCGCAGTGCGGTTTCTCCCTCCCGCTACGAACGCCAAGCCACAACACTGTTGTCGCCAACGTGTTCCGGTCACTACCGGGACGGCGCCGTGCCTTGGACCGCCTCTTTCAACGAGGGTCCCGCGGCGATGCTCCACAAGGAGTTGTATGTCAAAAGAATTGGTAATATCCGCGAGCTCACACGAACGTAGAGTCGCGATTTTAGAAGAAGGCCAGCTAGTCGAAATTTACATCGAACGCGAAAAAGAGTTCGCTCTCGTCGGCAGCATCTACAAAGGAAAAGTAACGCGAGTGCTGCCAGGCATGCAGTCGGCTTTCGTCGACATCGGCCTGGATGGCGACGCATTCCTATATGTAAGCGACGTATTCGAAAACCTGGAAGATTACGATCACGGACACGGATTGCACGATGCACCAGCACCAACCATCGTAAACGGACACGCCAACGCGCCCCGGGAAGTGTTGCCTGGGGAAACATTGACAGGTGCCGGAGTACACGAAGAGATCGTGCATCTGGACGAGCCTGCCCGCAAGCACGCGGAGGGCGAGACTGTCGAGATCGATGCACTGCCCGGCGAAGTGCGCCAAGGAAGGAGCAGCAGCGAGGAAACTACGCGGTCCTCATTCCAGGGTGACCCAGTTGAACCCGAAGAGCGGCAACCGGAATCGAACGCGTCCGCACCGCAGAATTTTGCACCGAATTACAATCCCACACGGAATTATCCACCGCGCGGAAACGATCGCGGGCCAAGCCGCGGCGATCGTGGCGACAGAGGCGGAGACCGCGGAGGGGACCGCGGCCGTGGCGGCCGTCGAGGAAGGTTTGGACGGCGTCGCGGAGGCGATAGGCCACCGATGAATCAAGGGGGCGGCAGAAACCTGCCACCATCGAAATATGCTTCTCCCCAGGGAGATCGTGAATCACGCGGCGGGTACGAGAATCGCCGGCCGCATGACCGTGGACACGAACGCGGAGGAGATCGCGGTCCAAGCGCTCCGATCGCCCCTGTAGAAGACGAAATTGTGCTGCCAGGCGAATCGCTGGCAAAGTACCGGAGCCGTCCGGTAGCTGCTCCAGTAGCGTCGGTGGTTGAGCACGGACCGGAAGAACGGCAGCCGGATTTTGGCGAAGCACCATCACGTCCCGCCGTGGGATTGCCTGCAGGCGCAGGAGTTCCCCGTCGTTTCTCTGGCAGCTTGCCACATTGGTTGCTTGCAGAGAATGAGACCGCGGGAGAAGCCGTCGCAGAAGAGGCTTCGAACGAACAAACGGTTTCCGAAGCGGTGGAGAATGCAACGAGTGCGGCGGAAGAAGCCGCAGGCGAGCCGACACAAAACGGCGCTACTTCACTGAGCGACGAACACATCAAGGCACTTTCCGCGCAACTGGTAGAAGCCAAGCACGAAGAAACACAAGCTCGTGCGGCGGCTGATGCAGTTGCGGAGGAAGCGGGCTTCGAAGAAGAAGAGGAAGAAGAGATCGAAGCCGCTGAAACGGAAGAGGAAGAAGAAGATTCGGTTGAGGCCGCGGAAGAAGAGGAAGCGCGCGCGGGAATAGAACAGGAAGAGCCCGCACAAGCGGTGGCAGGGCGTCGCGAAACAAAAGAAGAAGCGGAACTGCGACGTGACGCCGAACATGAAGCTGCCGAACAATATCGGGCCGAAGAAGAAAAGCACGAAGAAATGGAAGCGGCGGAAAGCGAAGAGCACCCCGAAGACAGCCTTGAAGAGCACGCAGAAAGCGCGACGATCGCCGCCGAAGGCGGCACCGCGGAAGCAATCGTCGAAGACGATGTGATTCTTCTGCCCGGCGAAACACGCGCTCCTCGAAACCCAAGCGCGCCGAGAGAAGAATTTGTGCGGCGCGATTCGGCGCGAATTGGCAGCAATCCCCGGTCACGATTCCAGAGGCCACAGCGCGGCGGACGCGACAGAGATCGCGGACGCGGCGATCGTGGCGGAAGGCCCGATCGTGGACGCGGTGGGGACCGCGGTGGACGCGGGCGGTTCGAGCCACGGAGAAGCAGCGGCGGAGGCGCACCGAGCCATGGCGGGCATCAACGCAGCCATCAGGGCGGACACAGCCACGGTCATGGACACGCGCCACAGCGCCGGCCACAACTGATTTCGGAGATGCTGAAGGCCGGTCAGGATGTTGTCATCCAGATCGCCAAGGAGCCGCTGGGCAAGAAAGGTGCGCGGATTACCAGCCACGTTGCTTTGCCGGGGCGCTTCCTGGTGTACATGCCGACGATTGACCACATCGGCGTTTCAAGGAAGATCGCCAGCGCGGATAACCGTTCGCGTTTGCGCCGCCTGGTAGGCGAGGCGCGCGGCAGCTATCCCGGCGGATTCATCGTCCGCACGGCGGCTGGCGAAGCGACGGATGAGGAAATCCGGACAGACATCGAGTTCCTGGGGAAAACCTGGAACGAGATCAAGCAGAAGAGCGAGGAGCGAAAGTCTCCCGCGCTTTTGCACCGCGATCTGAACCTGGTGGAACGCATTCTCCGCGATTATGTGAGCGACGATTTCACCGCGATTTGGATCGACAACGAAGAGGAATATGGCAAGGTAGTTGAGTTTGTGAGCCGGTTCCAACCCAAACTGGTGAATCGCGTGAAGCTGTACACCAAGGAACAGCCCATCTTTGAAGAATTCGGAATTCAGCACGAACTCGACAAGGCGCTACGCGCGAAGGTGTGGCTGAAGTCCGGCGGGTACATCGTGATCAACCATACGGAAGCGCTGGTGGCGATTGACGTCAACACTGGCAAATTCGTGGGCAAGGGATCGACGCGGCTCGAAGACACCATCGTCAAGACGAACCTGGAGGCCGTGAAAGAGATCGTGCGACAGATTCGGTTGCGCGACCTGGGCGGCATCATCGTGGTGGATTTCATCGACATGGAAGAACGCCGCAACCGGGAAAAAGTCCTGGCAGCACTGCAGTTTGCGCTGGATCAGGACAAAGCTCCTTCGAAGGCGTTGTCTTTCAACGAATTCGGTCTGGTGTGCATTACGCGCAAGCGTACCAAGCAAGCTTTGGAACGCGTGCTCTGCCAGCCATGCCCATCTTGTTCAGGCAGCGGCATGGTGAAGTCTGTGCCAACCCTGTGCTATGAAATTCAAGCCGAAGCGCGCAAGATGGCCGCAGCGGATCACGAGGGGCCGAACCTCACGCTCCGCGTTCACCCGGAAATCGCGAAAGCGTTGAAGACGCGCGAGTCACTGCTGATTGATGAACTTGAGCAGAACTCGCACAAACACATTATCATTCAGTCTGATCCCACGCTGCACTGGGAGCAGTACGATATCTACTAGTTGAAGGTGTCGGTCATCAGTTTTTCAGCAAAAAAAACGCCCGAGTCGCTGAGCGGCCTGGGCGTTTTGCTTTTGGGGAATCCAGAAGCCGTGGGTTTTGATGGACTTTGCTGAGGGCTGGGGTTATGCTCGCGGGGTTTTCTTTTCCGAGTTTCCGTGTCTGCGTGGAGAATTCCATGACCACACTGACTGTACTGAGTGGGCCAGCCACAAACGAAGAAGTTCATAAAATCCACCAAACATCGTGTTGCATTGTCGGAGGAGGGCCAGGCGGGGCGATGCTGGCATTGCTGCTGGCTCGCCGCGGTGTGCGCGTAACGCTGCTGGAGATGCACAAGGATTTCGACCGCGAGTTTCGCGGCGACACCATTCATCCGTCGGTGATGGAAATCCTGGACCAGATCGGGCTGGCGGAAAAACTCCACCAGATTCCGCATACGAAAGTATCTGGGCCAACGCTTAAGTTTGCGAACGGAACAATCACTCCATTCAAGCTGGAGAGACTCAAAACGCGGTTCCCCTATATTTTGCTGGTGGCCCAGGCCAAATTCCTTGAATTTATCACTGGCGAAGCTGCCAAATATCCCAAATTCAATCTGGTGATGCATGCAAACGTAAACCGATTGGTGGAGGAAGTCGGCGCGGTGCGCGGGGTTCGTTACGCCGATGGTGAAGAGATATGTGAAGTCCGGGCGCAACTGGTGGTGGGTGCCGACGGGCGTTTTTCGCAGATTCGGCGGCTGGCTGGCTTTGAGCCGGTGAGAACATCCGCGCCCATGGATGTACTGTGGTTCCGATTGCCAAAACTGGCCGGAGAGCCGCAGCTTTCCGGTGGCGCATTTGGAGGAATCGGCCGTGGGCGGATTTTCGTGCTGCTGGAGCGGAACGAATATTGGCAGGCCGGACTGGTATTCCCCAAGGGTTATTACCAGGAGTTGCATGCAAAAGGCGTTGAAGCGATCCGAGCGCAGATTCGTGAAATCGACTCGCGATTTGCGAGACACGCAGAGACGTTGACGGATTGGCACCAGTTGTCACTGCTTTCCGTGGAATCGAGCCGATGCCCGTTGTGGCACAAGCCCGGATTGCTCCTGATCGGGGATGCCGCGCACGTGATGTCTCCTGTGGGAGGAGTGGGGATAAACTACGCGATCCAGGACGCAGTAGTTGCCGCAAATGTGTTGGCGGAGCCATTGATGTCGGGAGTAGTTACCGACGAGAATCTTGCCGAAGTGCAACGACAACGCGAATGGCCAACGCGGACGGTACAAAATTTCCAATCGTTCTTGCAGAACAGATTAGTGGCCAGTGTACTGGGATCGCAGCAGGTGGGAAACATTCCGTGGCAACTGCGCTTGCTGACAAAAATCCCAGTCCTTCGAGACCTGCCACCAAGGATGATTGCCTTTGGACCGAGGCGAGTGAGATTGCAGCAAGTCTAGTTTTGGCAGCAGTTAGCCAGAATATTGCTATTTGTGAGAATTACGCCTGAAAGGGTTTGCGCGCGAAGGCACCTATCATCATGGGTGCAAAGATAGCCGCGCGATTCGCCAGGCCCTCTTGACGAAGCCGTTCGGCCAGCGTTTCGATATTCACTTCGGCGGCTGTAGTCAGACCGAGCGTTTCCATGCGCGGCAAGAGACTGCGCACCGTTTCTGCGATCCATTCGTAAACAGCGCTGTGCGCCCCGCCATCCATGACGCATTCGGCGCGGCATTCCGGCGGCTGCAATCCCGCTTCCTGCATAAGATAAAACAGTTGCGTTCCGATATTAGGGCGCGGAACTGAGCGTTGGAAAAACTCCCCAATCAGGTTCAAAGCCCGACACATCTGCGGGGACTCCGGATAGCCCTTGGGGATAAAACTGAAGTCGCCCTCGTGAAAGGCGACCACGCCTCCGGCATGCAACACGGAAGCGGCTTTTCGAAGTAAACCCAGCGCGTCGGGTGTGTGGATAAGGATATGGCGACCGATCACAGCGTCGTAAGGACGGGAAGGTGTGTGGTCGTTGACATCGGCCTGGTCGAACACGACATGGTCGTGGCCAGCGGAACGTGCTCTACCGCGGGCGATTTCCAAAGCAATCGGGTCGAAGTCAAGGCAATGTACTCGTCCATGAGAACCAACCAGGCGCGCGGCAATGAGTGAGACCTCCCCGATGCCGCAACCAAGTTCCAATACATGCATCCCCGCAGAGATGCCAGCGCGTCGGAGAAAACCGTCAGTGAGTGGATTGAGGAATGCAGCCTGTAGCGCAAGCCGACGTCGTTCGTGGTCGGTATGACCCATGACATAAGCAGAAGTTTGATTGGACAAGTAAACCTCCGGGCGTGCGACATGATCTCCTGGGAGCAAACAATATGCAAGTTGCAGCTAGTCTGGAATTGAGAGAATGATCAGTCTCGATCACGTTCATTGGAGATCGATCTTTCAGGTGATGGTGGGGAGAAGACAGTGAATTTCGGTGGCGGCATGGGCTTGTCGCCCATGCGGTCTTGCCAGAGGTATTTGTTGAGGACAGCGGTGTCGACGGCGTCGGCGTGTGTGAAATCCAGATTGGCCCCTTCAATCCATTCTTTGGTGTTCGCCTGGTAGAGCATACCGTTATCGCGATTGCGATAGTCGGCGGAGAACGGCGGCTGAGTGCCTGGCCCACTGAACAGAGGCGTCATTACCGCGGCGCGGGAGTCGTTCGCATTCATCGGGGGAGCGCCGAGAAGGGATTCGATGGTATGGATTATATTGATGGTGGTGTAGAAATGTCGATCGATGAAGGGGACAGTGTTTCCATTTTGCGATTGAGGAAGCGGAGCATATTTGCTGATTACGAGAGCAATGCTGCGGTGCGAGTCCACATGGTCAGGGCCATCTTGCGCATCGTCTTCGAGAATGAGGATGGCGGTGTCGTCCCAATAGGGACTATGGGAAATGACGTCAACTACACGGCCAACGGCGAGATCGTTATCGGCTACTGAAGCGGAAGGCGTTGGCTTCCCTTTCTTACCGCCCTCCGTGTGATCGTTGGGCAAACGCAGCAAGGTGAACTGGGGCATGACGTCTTTGCCTGACTTACGAGCGGAAAGGAAGGAATTGAATTCGTTGAGCCATTCGTCGACGCGGAGTTGGTCGGGGTAAGCAACTTCAAAATCCGGGAAGAGCGGATCGAAGTGGCCCCGCAATTCGACTTGACCCGCAATATTCTTTGCGAGCACGGGAATCTCCCACGAGTAGGGGCTTGGACTGCCGTGCGGATCGCCCACATTTTTTTCCAGAGGTTCACCTTTGTTTATGACGGTGCGTGTACAGGTAACTCCAGCAACTTTCGGTGGCCCTTGGGTGGGAAGATTTGTACCTGCAGGTTCGTTACACCACTTGGAGACGATGTACTCGCCATAGTGGCGGTAGGAAATTCCATGTTTGGCAAAATTCATCCAGAGATAGCCGCCGGTAGGTTCACCTGCGTCAGGCAACCCTTGTTCGACGGCGATGTCACCAAGAAATTGCCCCTCCGAATCGTAAGTGTGTTCGCCACCGCGATAAGCAATTGGCCAGGTCTTTGCGATGTAGTCGGAGACTGAAGCGGAGGTTGACCAGACGTGGCCGTCGCCCGAGACGTCGCCGCTGTCGTAAAAATTATCAAGGACGCCAAATTGCCGGGCGAGCATGTGCTGATTGGGCGTGATGTTTTCCCCATACATGGTGAGCGAGGGATCGCCGTTGGCTTCTTTGATGTCTCCGAAGACCTGGTCGTAGGTGCGATTCTCTTTGATGATATAGATGACATGACGAATTTTGTTTTCACCCGCGGCGAAGCGAACCTTGTCGGCATTGCCTTGAGCGGCGTTTGCGGAAACGGTTTGCGCAGTCCAATCGTTCAAATTGGCGGCAAGTTCCGAGAAGGGGATGCGGGCAAGCGAACCCTGAGTGATCGCGGCGACGTAGGGGTAGTCCGGCATGCCGTTGGCATCCTTCTTGAGGACATTCGGATTCGCGCTGGAGCCTTTGCCCTTCGCCGTGGCTATCAGCAAATCATTTGAAGTTGCGGCCACTACGGTGGGATACCACTCAGTGGGAATAAAGCCTTTAGCCCGAATCTGCGCCCCAGGAACGGGGTTGCTGAGATCGAAAACTCCCACGGAATCGGAAATTGCGTTGGCGGAAAACAGACTTTTCTCGTCGGCGGAGAGCGCCAGATACTCCGGATCGCTCCCGCCGTATTTCTGGCCTGGTAGTTTGGTGGAGAGGGAGTAGAGATGTTTGCCGGAGCGCGTGTCGATAACGGCGATTTCATCGCGATTAGTCAGTGCTACGAACAACAGGGAGTTGTCTCTGTTCAAAAGCAAAGCCGTGGGATGCGAGCCACCCGATTGTGGAGCTGAAGGCTTGCGGAGGGGAATCATGCGAATGATTTTTCCGCTGAAGAGGTCAAGTTCCGCAACCGTGGATGCATTCCAGAGCGACACATAGCCACGTTTGCCATCTTTGGTCATCACCGTAGAGTAAGGAAGGGAACCGGGGATCTGGTGGAATGTGGAAAGATCGAATCGATGGAGTATGCGACCGTCCGAAGTGTTCAGGAGAATGGCTTCGTCAGAGTGGTTACAGGCAACAAGGATACGCTCTTCACCGGAGCTGAGTCCGAGACTCAACCCTGCCGGGTAGGTGATGTCTTTCAGTTCATCGCGGCGTGCTTTCCCTGAGGGAATCTTTGTTCGAGGCGTGAGGGGGAGAAAACGTTCGGGCGCGACCGTGCCATTTTCGAAAGTGTATACGGCGACGCCATTGCCCGTACTTCCCTTCTGTTTGCCGAGAGGATCGGTATAGGAAGCCATAGATGCGTAAAGATGATGGCCATCGACGCTGAAGGCCAGACCGAGAAAATAGGTTTGCTTCGCGGATTGTGCGAGGCGGTCATCGGGGAAATCGGTGAGCGAATTCGTTTCCAGATTCAGGACGGAGAGAGACTGCTTCTCTGCAGAACTGTAAGAGCCGTATCCGCTGTGCAGAAAAACGGCAAAATGGCCGTCGGGAGAAAGGGCGGTAGCTGTTGGGAAGTTATTGGCGTGCTGAGGGTGACCTGGAACTTCGCCGAGAAGTTTCGAGTTGGGCATGGGCTTGGGAAGAGGTCCAGAGGAAACCTGTGCCAACAGCGAAGAGGGAGAAATGCGGGCAAGAATCCAGAGACAAATGAGTGGATAAATCGATCGGCGTCGCATCGCGGCATTATACGAAAATCTCGCCTCTGGATGCGTAATCAAAGATTCTGCTATGTGCCGGAGTAGCGTTGCTCTTTCCACGGATCGCCGTAGGCGTGATAACCGTTGCGTTCCCAGAAGCCGAGCTGGTCGTGGTCTAGAAGAGTGAACCCGCGAACCCATTTCACGCTTTTCCAGGCATATAAGTGGGGAACGACAAGTCGTACAGGACCGCCATGTTCGGCGGGCAACGGTTGATGATCGTGTTCGAAAGCGAATAGCACGTCGAGGCGCTGGAGATCTTTGAGCGGAATGTTCGAAGTGTAGCCCCCTTCGGCGAGGACAAGCACATGATCCGCTGCAGGTTTGGCCATAGCACGTTGGAGGACTTCCGTGAACAAGACTCCCTTCCACAGATTATTGAGCCTGCTCCAGCGGGTCACACAATGGAAATCGGAAGTTGCTTCGACTTGCGGCAGCGAGTTGAATTCCTGCCAGGTAAAGCGAACAGGAGATTCCACCAATCCGTCGATTTTGAAGTCCCATCGCCCAGCGTCGAAACGGGGAACTCCTCCGGCGTGGAGGACGGGCCATTTGATGGTGAGAGACTGTCCAGGCGGCAAACGGCCCTCCGCACGAGCCCTCTTCTCGAGTTCGCGTCGTCCGCCGTCGTCACCAAAGAGTGGCATGTATCGCTCTCCGCACTATTAGAGCATTTCTGGCATAAAAGGTTTCTGCATCGGACCATATTGGCAGCAGACAATGCGGCAGTTGAGGAACGGGCCATAAGGGATAAGCTCATTCCTGGGAATCGCTCAGCCTATCGGCGAAAGAAGCTGGATCGGCAGAGACAAAGGAACCTATGGCTAGCCAAACGAGAAACCAGGCCGTCGAGGACGCTTCACAAGCGATGCGTATCGCAACCGAACGCTCTGAGAAATATTTGCGCGAACGAGGATTAGATAAGGTTTATCCAGATGATAAGAAGCTGGCAACCCTTGCCCACTTTCACGAGCCGTTCCCCGAAAGAGGGAGTAATCCCGCTGAACTGATAGGCATGTTGGATGAATTCGGCTCTCCAGCAACGGTGAATACGACAGGTGGACGGTATTTTGGATTCGTCATCGGTGGAACTCTGCCAGCAGTACTTGCCGCCAGTTGGCTGGCAAATGCCTGGGACCAGAATGCCGCATTTCGGGTGATGTCTCCCGTCTCGGCGGAGTTGGAGGATGTGGTGCTGCGATGGGTCTGCGACATCTTGCGGCTCCCGCCGGACTGCGCAGGGGGACTGGTTACATGCGCAACAACTGCAAATTTCACGGCATTGGCCGCCGCACGGCATGCATTGCTCAGCCGAGTGGGGTGGAACGTAGCTGAGGATGGATTGTTCGGAGCGCCTCCCATAGATGTCGTGGTGGGCGAAGAAGTGCACGCATCAATGCGGAAAGCATTGAACCTGGTGGGATTTGGGCAGAAGCGCGTGACGACTGTACCGGTCGATAGCCAAGGGCGCATGAGGTCAGACAAGCTGCCAAAGCTGAACAAAAATACAATACTCTGCATTCAAGCAGGCAATGTGAATAGCGGCGCGTTCGATCCGGCGGAAGAGATCTGCAAGCAGGCTCGTGAGTGCGGAGCATGGGTTCATGTGGATGGAGCTTTCGGATTGTGGGCCGCGGCCTCGCCAAAGTATCGGCATCTGTTGAAGGGTTTTGAGATGGCCGATTCATGGGCCACAGACGCGCACAAATGGCCGAATGTGAATTATGACAGCGGGATCGTATTGGTGCGGGACGGTATGGCCTTGCAGGCGGCCATGCATATTTCCGCAGCCTATCTTGAGCCGGGACAACGTCGAGAACCGACGAACCATACGCCTGAGGCTTCACGACGGGCACGCGCGATTGAGTTGTGGGCAGGGTTGAGGTCACTGGGGAGAGCGGGACTCGCAGATTTGATTGAGCGGACCTGCACTTATGCGCAGCGGTTCGCCGCAGGTTTGCGCGAAGCTGGTTATGAAATTTTGAATGATGTGGTGATTAACCAGGTGCTGGTATCGTTCGGGTCTGCGGAAAGGACTCGCGGAGTGATGCGCCGCGTGCAGGAAGACGGCACGTGTTGGTGCGGAGGAACGGTTTGGCAAGGAAAAGCCGCGATGAGGATCAGCGTGTCTTGCTGGGCAACGACTGAAACCGACGTGGAAGAAAGTCTTGCGGCAATCCTGCGTATTGCGCGGGAAGTTGGAAGTGAGATAGCAGAGCAGTGCTGCCGGCTGCAAGAAATCTAGCAGGCTGCGTGTTATTCTTTCCCCATGACAGCTCAAATCCTGGATGGAGTGAAAATCCGCGACGAGATTTTTGCAGAGCTTAAGACGGAAGTAGCCAACCTGACCGCACAAGGCGTTCGACCGGGCCTGGCGGCGGTGTTGGTGGGAGAGAATCCGGCTTCGCAGATTTACGTGAAGAGCAAAATAGCCGCTTGCGAACAGTTGGGCATGGCGCATTGGCTGCACACTCCGGCTGCCTCTATTAACACGGAAGAATTATTGAAATTGATCGGGGATTTGAACGCCGACAATAATGTCGATGGGATTCTGGTACAACTTCCGTTGCCGAAACAGGTGGATGCAAAACGAATCCTGGAGGCAGTCGATCCCGAGAAGGACGTGGATGGATTTCATCCTGTAAGCGTAGGCCGACTGGTGAGCAACGTTCCTGGATTAGTGGCGTGCACGCCCGCAGGGTGTATGGAAATGCTGCGGCGCTACAAGATCCCGGTGGAGGGGGCGAACGCCGTGGTTTTGGGGCGAAGTGACATCGTGGGCAAACCCATGGCGCTGTTGCTGCTCCACGGGAATGCGACGGTTACGATCTGCCATTCGAAAACGCGCGATCTACCCGAGGTGGTTCGCAGGGCAGACATTCTGGTGGCGGCGATTGGAAAAGCGGGGTTCGTTCAACCGGATTGGATTCGCGCTGGTGCCGCGGTGATCGATGTGGGCACAAATAAGGTGACGGACGCAGAGGAAGCAGCCAAGCTGCTGCACAATTTTCCAGAACGATTGGAAAAGTTTCGCGCCAAAGGGAATGTGCTGGTGGGAGACGTCCACCCCGATGCCATTCGGGTTGCAGGTTCACTTTCGCCTGTACCGGGCGGAGTAGGGCCAATGACGATCACTATGCTGATGAGCAATACAGTGAAAGCAGCGCGGCTGCGGCGGATGAGGAGCAAGCAAGCATCCAGTTGATCGATAGGTCGGTTTGAGAGGAGTGCTGGAGGATGCGTCGTCTCGGCCTTACGGGAGGGATTGCCAGTGGCAAAAGCGCTGTAGCAGCGATGTTGCGCGATCTTGGATTTCCTGTGCTGTCTGCGGACGCGGTAGCGCACCATCTGATGGAACCGGGACAAGAGGCCTACGGTGAAATCTTGCGAGATTTCGGATCAGGCGTAGCCCCCACAAATGGAGTGATCGATCGCCCGAAGCTGGCGGCAATCGTGTTCGCGGACCCAGCGAAGCTTGCACGACTGAACGCGATTCTCCATCCGCGAGTAGAGAAGGCCATGCTGGCGCAATTTGAGAAATGGGAGCAGAGTGGGGTGAGCGACGCAGCATTTGTGGAAGCGGCGCTGCTGGTTGAAGCCGGCTTTGACAAGAGGCTGGACGGGTTAGTGGTGGCCTGGTGCAAACCAGAGCAGCAGATCGAACGGCTGCTGGCAAGGGGCATGAGCGAACTGGAAGCTAGAAGGCGCGTGGGCGCACAAATGCCAGGGGAAGAAAAAAAGAAACACGCCACGTATAGTATCGACTGTTCGGGAACAATTGCGGAAACACTGGAGCAGGTCCGAGGACTTGCGGCCAAACTTCGACAGCCGGCTTGAATACTTCCCTTTTCAAACAAAAAGCCAACGAAGTTCGGAATTACAGGGTCGTTTTGCGTAAACGCAGAGCATTTGTGATTACGGAGACTGAACTGAAACTCATTGCCGCGCTGGCGATCATGGGACTCAACATCCAGCCAAATAGGGGAAAGAAGACACCGGCGGCGATGGGAATGCCCAGTGCATTGTAGACAAAAGCGAAGCCAAGATTCTGCTTGATATTTCGAACGGTGGCGCGAGACAAGCGGCGCGCTCGAGCGATTCCCCGCAAGTCGCCCCTCACCAGTGTGATCCCCGCAGTTTCCATAGCAATGTCTGTACCCGTTCCCATGGCGATTCCGACGTGCGCTGCGGCAAGCGCTGGAGCGTCGTTGATGCCATCTCCTGCCATCGCGACGATGTGTCCTTTGCTGCGCAAATCTGCAATTAGTTCCGCTTTTCGTTGGGGAAGAACTTCGGACTCAAATTCATCGATGCCTAACGATTGTGCAATACTTGCGGCCGCCGCCTGGCGGTCACCGGTCAGCATAACTACGCGCAGCCCGTCTTGGCGTAAACGTTGAAGAGCTTCCGCAGTGGTCGACTTCACGCGATCGGCGAGGTGAAGGAGTCCTTCAACGCGACCATCGACGGCACAGAGTACGGTTGTGGCAATGGACGACGGAACGTTTGCAGCCGCTGGAGCATCGGCTTCGTTGGTCAATATGCCTTTTGCCTCCAAAAATTTCTGTGTGCCAGCAACGACTTTCTTTCCCAGAACACGGCCTTCTACACCACCTCCTGGAAGGGACTTGAATTCGGTAACCGGGGCAAGGGGAAGCTTCTTCGCTTCGGCCGCACGCACAATCGCGCGCGCAAGGGGATGCTCGCTGGAGCGCTCTACGCTGGCGACCAAGGAAAGAAATGCATATTGCGAGTACTTGCTCAGTGGAGAGAGCAAAATATTTGTGACCGTCGGCTTCCCTTCCGTGAGGGTGCCGGTTTTGTCGACTACGAGGGTGTCGACACGCGCCAGAGTCTCCAGAGCTTCGGCGTTGCGGACCAAGATGCCAACGGAGGCACCACGGCCTACGGCAACCAGGATGGACATGGGGGTGGCCAGTCCCAATGCGCAGGGACAAGCGATAATCAGTACGGCCACAGCGGCCAGCAAGGCGTGCGCGAAACGGGGTTCAGGCCCCAAGAATGCCCAGCCGGCGAAAGCACCAATCGCGGCAAGCACCACGCCGGGAACAAAATAGCCGGCTACTTGATCCGCAAGTCGTTGCATGGGTGCTCGACTGCGCTGTGCTTCGCTGACCAATTTCACGATTTGGGAAAGCAGCGTGTCGCTGCCGACGCGCTCCGCAAGCATGACAAAACTTCCGCTGGAGTTGAGAGTCCCTCCTGTAACTGGATCGTCCGCTTTTTTCTCGGTAGGCAGCGGTTCGCCGGTCACCATGGACTCGTCGATGGTACTTTCTCCCTCACGGATTCTTCCATCGACGGGAACGCGTTCGCCGGGCCTGACGCGGAGAGCATCCCCTGGCTTCAGTTGCGCCAAGGGCACATCGCGTTCCGAGTCGCCTTCTACGAGGTGAGCGACTTGAGGTGCGAGATGGAGGAGTTCGCGAATTGCGCCGCTCGTCCTTTGCCGAGCGCGCAGTTCAAGCACTTGCCCGAGCAGTACCAGCGTAATGATTACGGCAGCGGCTTCAAAGTAGGTATCCACGCTTCCAAATTGATCGCGAAACGATGCTGGAAAATACTGAGGGAAGAGTGTGGCGATGACGCTATAGAAAAAAGCGGCCCCGGTGCCAAGGCCGATAAGTGTAAACATATTGGGACTGTGGTGGGTTAACGAGGACCAGAATCGCTGGAAAAAGGGCCAGCCACACCACAAGGCCACAGGGGTCGCCAACAACAACTCCAAATAGTTCTTCAAGACCGGATGCAGATGCAGGCCAAGTATTTTGCCGAACATGGAAAGCGCAAGTACGGGAAGAGTCCAAGCGAGCCCGATCCAAAAGCGTTTGCGCATCGAATCGTATTCCGGATCAGCCTGCTCTTCGGCAGCGATGTCCATCGGTTCCAGTGCCATGCCACATTTGGGACAGGTACCGGGGCCAATCTGCACAATCTCCGGGTGCATGGGACACGTGTAGCGAACGCCCTTGCTTGATTTCTGCTTGTTGTGAGTGGCGGCAGAACCGGACGCGTGAGCAACGTGCTCCATGCCTCCTGTTCCCGGAGCGGCCAGAGATTTTTCAGGTTCTTTGACAAAGCGTTCCGCACAACGGGCGGAACAGAAGTAGTAAGTCTTCCCTTGATATTCGGATTGCGCAGCCGCCTTTTCTGGAGAAACCATCATTCCACAAACCGGATCTTTCTCTTTGCCCTGGTCACGCAAGATCGATAGACCCGCGATGCCGGGGCCGGTCATAGAAAGAACCGCAATAGAGCTCTTTGTGGCGGCTCCTTGAGCCTGTGACGCTGCAGCATAATTCTCGGGTTGCTCTCGAAACTTCTGCGCACACCCCGAGGAGCAAAAGTAGAACGTTCTACCGTCGTGCTGCACATTCGCTTTGGCAGTCCCTGGAGAGACTTCCATGCCGCAAACGGGGTCGCGCTGCAGTGTGTTGGTCACAAAACCCTCGCCTTCTTAATACCGTTCCCAAATCTGAACGCCCAACGAGGACTATCGATACTTCTAACGGAGATGGGTGTAAATCAATTCCAACAATTCTTCGTACATAGCGGTTGATTCTTCCGGCTTGCCGCTGGAGAAAGCATGAGAAGTACAGTGGAGCAGATGGTTCTTCATGAGGTTCCGGGCTACGCCGCGCAAAGCTTCCTGAACTGACGCAATTTGGACGATGATGTCCGCGCAATAGCGGTCTTCTGCGACCATTTTTTGAAGACCGCGGATTTGCCCTTCAATGCGACGAAGGCGCTTACCGTTGGCAGCCTTCAGGTCCGCGTCTACGGCGACGGCCTTTCGAACAGGAGCGTGCGCAGAGTCCAAGTGGGGGGACAAATGCTGAATTGGGGGGTGCTTCTTGAGAGTCATAATCGCCACTCCTGGTCCATATATACCCCCACCCCCTATATAAGTCAAGCAACGCATCAGGGACGGAGGGCAGAAGGGTCGTGAAGGCCAAAACACGAGGAAAAGTTGCAAGTAGGACTGGTCGGAAGTACAGTATCGTTCTGCCGGGAGATGGAGACGAAAGTACCGGCTAAAACGGACAAATCGGTTCCGTTGCCTCGCCAACCGAGCGTGAACTACCGAAGCAGCAGGACTGCGAGCAGAGCGGTGAAACCCCGGTGTGGGGGCTGGTATGGCTATTCGCCAGCGATGCCGGGTATTGGAGGTCAGGGCCATGTTTCTGGAATTCTTTCAATTGCGCGAGCAGCCGTTCGGCGTTACGCCTGACCCGGCATACCTGTATCCCAGCCAAACACATTGCGAGGCATTGGATTCCCTGACCGAGGCCATCCTGGGTGATCGTGGCTTCCTTGCGTTGATTGCCGAACCGGGCATGGGCAAGACGACATTGCTCTATCAAGTGCTCGAGGGCATGCGGGACTCTGCCCGAGCGGTATTCCTATTCCAGACGCAGTGCAGTTCAAGAGAATTCTTCCAATACCTGATGAGCGAGCTGGGAGTGGATTACGCGGGCATGGGTGTGGTGGCCATGCACAGCAAACTGAATGAACTGTTGTTTGCGGAGATGCTGGCTGGCAGGCGATTTGTGCTGATCGTGGATGAGGCACAAAACCTGGATGATACTGTGCTGGAGACAATCCGGATGCTGTCTAATTTCGAGACAGCGCACGCAAAGCTGTTGCAGATCGTGCTGGCAGGTCAATCACAGTTGGGGGAAAAGCTGAAGCAGCCGCACCTGGCGCAACTGCGACAGCGAATTGCAACGGTGCAGTACCTGCACTCACTGACACCCAAAGAGACAGCTGGTTATGTCGAACACCGGCTGAGAGTGGCTGGCCATCGCGCTGGGCCGCTCTTCGAACCGGAAGCACTGGCGAAGATTGCGGAAGTGAGCGGAGGCATTCCGCGGCTCATCAATAAGATATGTTTCCGCGCGATGCTGGAGGCTTACGGCCGAGGCCGAAGCACGGTGTCTCTCGAACTGGTGGAGAAGGCAGATCGGCAGCTTGAAATCTCGAGCAGTACTCGAGTTCCGGCCGCTTCGGGGCCATTGCCGGTATCGGTGCCGGTGTCAACTCCAGAACCACTGCCGGCGACCATGGCTGCGGCAGCAGGCGCCGAATCGGCCACACAAACAGACAATTCACCGGCCACTTCTGAATTGACCTACAGACAAAGCGGAGATTCCGGCAAACCTCGGTGGGGACCGTGGGTTGCTGGATTGGCAGTCGTTCTCCTGGGCGGAGGATTGGCACTTCCACACAATATGCTCCGAGAGACAGTGCAGAAGATGCGTGAGAAAGTCGTGTCGACGGGGAATCTTGTACGGGGCGCGGGGATGACGAACGGGCACGCAATTGCCGGTGATGCAGATGCTAGTGTCAGCAAAACGAGTGGTGGGCCAGCCTCCGTCGGAACTGCCATGCCGAACGTCACTGCGATTCAAACAACTAGTCACGAAAACGATGCGCAGATTGTGGTGCTATTGGACGGTTTGGTTCAGTATGATTCGGCGCGCATTTCCTCTCCCGACCGCATCTATTTTGATTTGCACAATACACGGCTGAGTCCGTCTGTGGAACAGAAGGCGATGCCTGCGGAAGGCGGGCTGCTGAAGTGGGTGCGTGCTGCACAGAACAGCGACGACGTGGTGCGGCTGGTGCTGGAGGCAGACGGAGCGAAGGACTATTCCGCTCAATTCCTTTCAGAGCCTAACCGGCTGGTGATTGATGTTCACGGCGATCCGGCGGCTGTGCTGAATCAGAAAGTGGGCGCCGCTGCGCCGACAGGCGCCAGTACAGGAACGGCTGGCCAGCTTTCGTTAACGCGGGAACTAGGATTGAAGATCAGCCGTATCGTAATTGACGCCGGACATGGCGGATTCGATACAGGAACGACAGGGCCCCGAGGACTGCTGGAGAAGAATCTTTGTCTGGACGTAGCGCTGCGGCTGGGAAGATTGGTTGAAGAAAACATTCCCGGAGCGCAGGTCGTCTATACACGAAAAAACGACAGCTTCGTGCCACTGGAAGAACGCACGACCATGGCGAACGACGCCAATGCGGACTTATTCATTTCGATTCACGCGAATTCCAGCGAGAGCAAAGAAATACGCGGCGTGGAGACCTATTACATGAGTCTGGCGACTACACGGGAGGCGCGAGAATTAGCGGCGCACGAAAACACATTCGGGCAATCTTCGCTGCACGACCTTCCGGGTTTGATCAGGAAGATTACGAGCAATGAAAAGATCGCGGAATCCAGGCAACTGGCTGGCGACATTCAGAATGCCCTCTCGTTGCGTTTGCAGTCGATCAGCCGGCAAGAGGTAAACCGGGGAGTGAAGAGGGCTCCCTTCCTCGTATTGACTGGAGCAAACATGCCGGCGGTGCTTTCCGAAATTTCCTTCGTGAGCAACGCAAGTGATGAGAACCTGCTGCTGGAAGGCACGCAGCGAGAGCGGGTGGCGGAGGGCTTGTACCGGGGAATCGCGGCTTACCTAGACAGCATGCACGCTGTTCCGCCAAAGAAACAAAAGGTCGTTACGGAAAACCGCACGAGCGCTTCAAGCGGACCAGGCTTTTAGAGCGGCGGGGCAGAGAGACATTCAAGAATTTATTGAGGGGCTGGTATACTTCAACTATGACACTCGTGGAAATCACCTACAATCTGCACTCTTCGCTGAGCAATGAACAACTGGCCCGTCTGGGAGAGTTTTCCAACACTTACGGACTTCGCAAGATCCGCGTGGATGAACAGAAAAACCTGATTTCGCTGGAGTACGACGCCTCACGTCTGAGAGAAACACAAGTGGCTCATGTGCTCGGCCAGGCGGGGATATCGACAAGCCGTCAAGCGAGCGATTCGCTGGCCCCAACCTGGAAAGAAAGCCCACTCAATCAGGTCTAACCAACTTCGTCGCCAGTTAAGATCAATTTATGACAATTGCCAGGTCGAGATCCTTCGCCTGCTAAGAACTCGCGCTCTGGATGAAAATGCGTTGCGGGTTGCGGCCATCCGCAAATAACTTGGGGCCCCCGCTTGGGACCGGGAGCCCTGAAGGCGCGTCACAGATGCCAGTGTCGTTTTCACACCTGCGCGTGGGGTCATCCATCCAAGCTTCCCTCTCAGAGGCAGGGGTGGGAACAGTCCACGAAAATCCGCAAGCCCCTTCCCGCTCACTTGCAATTCCCGCAGGCCGTCTACTGCGACGCGTCCACGGCCTGGGTAAATGCAGGGAAGGAGCCACAATCCCAAAGAGGAGTTTTTACTTAAGCAACTCATTTTAATAGACTTATGCACACTGCCGAACGCCCGGATTTGAACCAAAAGCGACCTGCATTCCGAAATGGAATTCTTTTTAGACATACGGTACCGGGACCCTAGTTCTATTTTAGATTTAGCTTGACGAGCTAGTGGTTTTTTTCTGTTCCGCGCTGAAACTAGCCTCGTCATGGTTTCTCCATTCATTCGTCGCCTACTCCGACTTGCCAGTTGGCTCGTCCTCGAACTCCTGGTAGCGTTAGCCGCTGTTTCGTTTTCAGCTTGGGCAGATACATCCAGCAACGTGCGCAAGACTTCTCCTAGCGGATGCTATTGCGGATGTGCGCAGTCAAAGACCGCAGCTGGCTGTGGCAAAATGTGCGAATTGCCGAAATACGCTTCGCGATGGTGGGCCGTGACTTGTGCGAAACCAAGAACACAGAGTCCGGCAGAAACTCCCGGCGCAGGCCCCCGTTTCACACACCCGCCAAAAGCCGAGCGCGCCTCCAACTGAGAAATCAACTGTTTCCGGTAAGAGCGGATGAGGTGATATTTTATTCCTGCAACAATTTTGAAAAGATTTCGGGAATCTCGAAGATAGCGCGATTGTTGAGAGCAGCGACATTGCGGCGGAATTCGGAGAGGGTAGCCTGTTCCAACAATTGATTCACCCCTTGCACGATCTCTCTGAAGTTTTTCAGAACGACGCCGACGCGCTGCTCTTTAACCCATTCCGTGTTGTAACGCTCCTGGGGAAGAGTCCAGGAGTTGCACTCCACGATCACCGGCAAACGTCTTACCATCGCTTCTGCAACGCTTCCAGGGCCAGGTTTTCCAATCAGGAAATCGGCGGCACGCATCAAGCGGTGGACTTCTTTGGTGAATCCGAGAACATGCAGCGGGAGATTCCAGCTCCTGGCCAGGAATTTGTCCCTGAGCTTTTCGTTTCTGCCGCAGATCACAATCAACTGGACTTTTGTTTTCGCGGCTTCCAGACGCGTCGCGATATCGCACATCACCTTGGAGCCAAAACCACCAAACAAGAGAATCCCTGTGGGCAGATTAGGATCTAGTCCCAATTCCTTTCGAAGCGCGACGAGATCGACTTGCTCTTCGACATAGAAATCGGGCCTTAAGATCATTCCGGAAGTGGCAAAAATGTGCGATGGCTCTTTGCCCAGGGCCAGGGCTTGTTGAACGGCTTTGTCCGACCCGCAGATCACGTACTGATCCCGGATCGGTTCAATCCAAAAGCGAGGAGGAAAATCCGCCAGGTCCGTGATTATGGTAACAAATGGCCGTTCTGGATAGACGGATGTCCAAGCTTCACAGATCGCACGGTTAAAGTGTGGAATTACGGAAACGAGCAGATCCGCTGGATACTCTCGGAAATATTGACTTAACAGTTTCACGAGCGGCCCGTGGAACAGGCGAATGGTAGCCTGCAAAACCCGCAGAATCTGTTTCGCACCCAGTGTCCAACCATTGCGCAAGAGAACGTTGTACTGCTCCTGGATCTGAATCCCTGTCAGTCTGCGCAACACATCCAACTGGTTGGTCAGATCCTGAAACTGGATGAGGTTCATTTCCCAGGGGCGCTGCTGCTGGGAGGCGATGGTCTGCAGGGCGACAGCGGCGTTACGATGTCCTCCGCCAGCATCATGGAAAAGAACATGAATTCTCTTCATTGCAGGCATTGTTACACAATTGAAAAGGAATACGGCAAGAGCATTCAACATGCCATGTGGAAAACAATAAAAGTCTTTTGTGTTCAATAAGTTCCGGGCGATGTTTCATGCACAATTCGTCCTCTCTTTACGCGCTGTTCATATCACGCATCCAACCTATATCCATGCGCTGCGACCTTCATGTCCACTCCAAGGGTTCGGGCATGTGCAACACGCCTGGACTCAGCCGCATTTCCAGAGAGTCCTACAACGAGCCGGCAGAGGTATACGAACGCTGCAAGCGGGGCGGGATGTCCATTGTCACGCTAACCGATCATGACTCGATTGAGTCCGCAGAAGCCCTTCGGAAGCATTCTGACTTCTTTCTAAGCGAGGAAGTGACCGTGCTTATGCCCAGCGGCACAGAAGCGCACCTCGGCGTTTATGGGATCACAGAAAAAGATCATCAGGAAATCCAGCGGCGTCGCAAGGATTTTATCGCGCTGCTGATGTACCTGACCGAGCGAAAACTGTTCTTTAGCATAAATCACATTTTCTCCGGGCTTACGGGCCATCGAGAGTCGGATGACTTCAACTGGTTCGCATCGTATGTGCCTGCATTTGAAACCCGAAATGGACAGATGTGGCCCGAAGCGAATCGGAGTGCCGAACGGCTGGCAAAGGAGCTTGGCAAAGTCAGTATCGCGGGGAGCGATTCTCACACACTGGCCGGAGTTGCGTTGACGCACACTCAAGTCCCCGAAAGCCGGACTGTAGAGGAGTTTCTTTCGGGACTGCGTGCGGGGCGTGGCGTAGTTCATGGCGAACATGGTGGATATGGAAAACTGACCGCGGATATCTTTCGCTTTGCGGGAGCGTGTCTTCAGGAAAGACCGTGGATGGCCCCTTTGTTTCCCTTGACCATGCTGATCCCGTTGGTCACAGCGGGTCACTGGCTGAATGAGGTTCGATTCTGCAAAAAATGGACAACGCGACTGGAACACCCGGAAAAGAAGCCGCGCATGCTGTGGGATGTGGATTCAGGATTTGAGGCGAACTGGGCGAGTTGAGGTGCGGCCATGACAATGGCGAGAACCGTCTGGAATTTTATCGAGAGCCGCGATCATCGGGTAATGCACCGTATGAACCGGTGGAAGGCTCCGCGGTGGATCCGCTTCTGGATGTTGGCAGCGACGCGGATGGGAGATGGATGGCTGTGGTACAGCCTGGCGGCGATCGTGCTGGTTGTCGGAGGGCCCTCTCGTTATGCAGCGGTGGGAGCTTCGATGAGTGCGGCACTGGCGGGCATCCTGGTGTTCAAGCTTCTGAAAGCGTTAAGCCGAAGACAGCGGCCCTGTCAACTCGAACCGCACTGCTGGGCAAAGATCCTGCCGCCAGATCAGTTTTCGTTTCCTTCCGGGCACACGATGACGGCATTTTCCATCGCTCTGGTTGTGAGCTATTTCTACCCATCGCTGGAAGGACCGCTTTATTTCCTGGCGATTAGTATCGCGGTTTCGCGCGTGGTGTTGGGCATGCACTTTTTGAGTGACGTGTTGGCAGGGGCGATCCTGGGATCAGCCCTGGGCGTATCTTCCATCATAGCGTTCGCTTCATACGGCCTGATCTGAAACTTCAGTCACTGATCTTGCGCGGCGCCGACAAATAGGCCCAGCGCTCGACCAGTTGCCGGTGGGCAATTCTCCAGATAACGATTCCGGAAAACTCATATTTCTGACCCGTTGCAGCTTCCGTGCCTGTCCAGCGATTCCGCACGACTACATGATCAGCTTCGGCAATAAGATCGAGGATATCGACGTGGATGTCTGGAAATTTCTTATAGGCACTGCCTACATAGGCCTTTGCACCCGCTGGGCCGGGAGGCATTCCGGGAGGGACGTCGGTGCCATGATCGACAAACTCAGGCGCAAAATTGACGTCAGCGATATCGAGATTCTTTTGATTCACGAATTGTTCAAAATGATCGCGCACGAATGACTTCATTTCAGACTGTGTCAATCCGGTTTTAGCATTCGACGAGTTGTCATTGAACATGGTTCCCTTCCCTGGATTGTTAGATGGCAGCGCGTTCAGGCATTTGCCGATTGGGGTCGGAAGTCATCCCGAATCTCAGCCAAAAACTGGTCAAGCCGAATGGGGGCACGCCCGATGATCCGCTGCAATACGCCAGTGACATTGGATGCCTTCCCAGAAACGTAGTACTCCTGTAGTTCCAGAGGAGCATTCACCTGCCATTCGGGCATACCCAGTCCCAGCAGACTTTTGCGTTGGGCGGCTTCGGGGATGTCGCGCGGTCCATCCCTCCAGCGGTTTCCTATGGACTAAATGCGGAGGGGGAAAAGCTGGTACCGATCATGGAGTCGCTCTGTGATTGGGGAAGCGAACATTTCCAGTTGGAACCCAGTTTACGGCGCCCGGCTGCCGACAAGTAACTGAAGCTCTGGTTGGCGTGACTCACGTACTTGCCACTGCCGGGGTCTGATGGTAGAAGTTGGTCGATAGCGCACTACCCTCGCTCCGGTCATCCCGAGATGCATTGCGCCTGTGGGATACCAGCCCACCCAAGCGAGGAGTAACGATGGACAGATCAAAGGAGAACAACCGGGCAGCTTGGCTGCAAGGACCGAATGGTCATTGCTCCGCAGTCCCTGAAAATAATTCTAAGCCATGGCGAATCATACTGTTGGGGGCCCCAGGGGTGGGCAAGGGCACGCAGGCAGAGCTACTGCAAAAACGCCTGGGCGCTTGTCATCTTTCTACCGGTGACGTTTTCCGGGCCGCTGCCGGCCGCACAAGTTGTGACCTGTCCCCGGCGATGACAGTTGCCATTGAACACATGCGGCGTGGGACATTGGTTCCCGACACAACCGTTTGGGAAATGGTACGAGAGCGCAACCGGTGTCTTCGTTGTCAGGGCGGCTTCTTACTGGATGGATTCCCCCGTACGCTGGCGCAAGCCAATTCTCTGCATGAATTGCTGGAAGTGGAGAACCTGCCCTTGACGGCAGTAATTGACTACGAATTGCCGATTACCGAGATCGTCTCTCGCCTCTCTGGCCGACGCACCTGTAAGAACTGCAAAGCTGTATTCCACGTGAGCCAGCAGCCCTCGAAAACCGAGGACATCTGCGACCATTGCGGGGGCTCCCTGATTCAGAGAGAAGATGACCGCTCGGAATCAGTCACAGTGCGCATGCAGGTGTACACGCGAGAGACGGCTCCCTTGATTGAGTTCTATGAGGAGGAAGGACTCCTTCTCTCCATTCCTGCCACCGGGTCTCCGGAAGAGATATGCTCGCGAACGATGGATGCCCTGACGGCAACTCCTGTGCGTTAGTCGTTTCTGTCGGGTGATAACCGCCGGCGAACGTGAGATTCCTCACTCGACCGCCACCGGCTCATCGCAAAACTGATAAACTGTGAGGCAACAAAACTCAGCAAACTGGAGAGAACTGTGTCTATCGTCGCCGGAGTCGATCTAGGCGGGACGGCCGTAAATTACACGCTTGTTAACGAGAACGAGCAATTTCTGATTGAAGGGCTCTGCGAACACCCGGCGCTGGCAAAGCAGGGGCCGGAGATCTGTTTGAAGCAGATCGAAGATGGGCTGAAGATCGCGGCGCAAAAAGTGAATGTGCCGATGGCAGAAATCGTGGCGGTGGGTCTCGACACCCCGGGTCCGGCTAGCGCGGCAGGACAATTGAGTGCCAAGGGATCGACGAACTTTGTCCATAAGGATTGGGCAAGTTTCGACATTCGCGACAAGCTGGCGCAGCGACTTGGAAAGCCAGTCAGCTATCTGAATGACGGTAACGCGGGAGCGCTTTGGGGACACTTCACGCTGTTTGGTGCGAACAGTAAAGAGACATCCATTTCGGTTGTGATTGGCACCGGGCTTGGCGGCGGCGTAATTATCGATGGGAACGTCGTGAAAGGGCGCAAGGGCTTCGGTGGAGAATTGGGGCATGTTCTGCTTCCCTATCAAAGCATCAGCGGAACGGCAGGTTTACTGCCAGAGTGCAACTGCGGACGCACGGGCGACCTGGAATCGGTGTGTTCCCTAACCGCAATTGAAAAAACATTTTTGCCCTATTTTCTACCCCGATTCCCAGGGCATGATCTTGGAAAATCAGGTGACCTATCAAAAGCGGCTAAGCTGGTGCGTGGATTGGCCGAAAAAGGTGATCCGATGTGCCGCGAGATTTTCCGTGTGCAGGCTCACGGCCTGGGGCTGTTTTTCGACGAGATGATCAACACGTTTGATCCGGACGCGCTGATCGTAGGCGGCGGAGCAATCGAAACGAGCAAAGAATTCCAGCAATGGTTCATCCAGGAAATTCGAAACGGGATGCCACCACAACGCGAGGAGCAGGCGGACATTCCGATCTACATCATGCCGCATGGAGATACGGCCGGTGCGCGCGGTGCGGCGATTGAGGCACTGAAATTGGCACGGCAATCCGGTCTTGCGTAAGAGGGTTGCAGAAAACTTGACGCTGAAGCGCATTTCGGCGAGTATGCGCGGATGCGAATTTCATTCCTTTTCTCATTAGCTCTCTCTTTCTCCATCACTTCCAACGCTGCAGCACAGGCGCACGCAAAGCGGCCTATCGCCATCGACGACATGTACCTGATGCAACAGGTGGGAAATCCACAGTGCTCGCCGGAGGGAAAATGGATTGCCTACACCGTTACAAGCATCGATCGGGAAGCCGACAAACGGCGTACAGCGATCTGGATGGTGAATTGGGAAGGCACGCAGAATCTGCGCCTGACTCATGGATCGGAATCCGCGAGTTCGCCGCGTTGGAGTCCTGACGGAAAGTATTTGGCGTTTCTTTCAACGCGGCCGGAGGGCGGCACAGCACAGGTCTGGCTGCTGGATCGGCGCGGAGGCGAGGCATGGCCGCTGACCAATGTGAAAGAAGAAATCGGTGGATACGCATGGTCACCGGATGGAAAAAGACTGGTGATGGAGATGAGTCCTGGCGACGAAGAAGAGACCGGGACAGAAGGCACAAAGGCACACGGCGGGCTGGCCAAAGTGCCCAAACCTATCGTCATTGATCGATACCATTTCAAGTCGGATGTGGAAGGTTACCTGACAGCCGCTTCACGCAGCCAACTTTACCTGTTTGATGTGGCCAGCAAGAAACTCGAACCTCTCACAAGTGAAAAAAACTACGACGACAGCGATCCAGTGTGGTCGCCCGATGGGTCACGTATCGCGTATGCAAGCAATCATGCGAAAGATCCGGATCAGAGCGGCACAAACGATATTTTCATAGTTGACGCCCGCGCTGGAGCTGCTCCCCAAAAAGTGATTACGATCTATGCACCAAACGGGCAGCACCTGGCGTGGAGTCCCGACGGGAAGCTCATCGCATTTCTTGAGGGATTTGAAGCCAAATACAATGCCTACAATCAGGATCGATTGGCTGTTGTATCAGCCACAGGTGGAACATCCCGACCGCTCCTAGAGAAGCTGGATCGAGGGATTTCTTCGCCCGAGTTCACACCCGACGGTTCAGCGATTACATTCACGGCGGAAGACGATCGCCGGCAGTACGCCGCCAAAATCCCGCTGGCCGGTGGGAACATCGAGAAATTGTCTGGCGAGGAAGCGGTCGTCTCTCAGCGATCAAGTCTTGCGGGCCACACGGCTGTCACAGCTTCCACGGATAAAGGAGCTCCTGAGATCTATGCTCTCGAAGAAGGCAAGCTCCGCAAATTGACCTCACATAACGATGCGCTGTTGGCCCAACTGCAACTGGGCACCGTTGACGACATTTCGTTTCAGAGTAAAGACGGCACGGAAATCCATGGGATGATGATCAAGCCTCCATCGTACGACCCATCTAGAAAATATCCCACATTGCTTTGGATTCATGGCGGGCCAAACGGTCAGGATGATCATTCCCTGGCTTTCAATATGTATCCGCTACAAGTGGAGAGGCAACTGTTCGCCGCCCAAGGTTATGTGGTGCTGGCAATCAATTATCGCGGCAGCAGCGGGCGCGGAGCGGAATTCACGCGAAGCATCTTTGCCGATTGGGGAAACAAAGAGGTGGCGGATCTGCTGGCTGGCGTGGATTACGCGGTCGCTAAAGGAGTTGCAGATCCGGATCGGCTTGGTGTAGGCGGCTGGAGCTATGGCGGCATGCTCACAGACTATGTAATTGCGTCCGACCCGCGATTTAAGGTGGCCATCAGCGGCGCAGGAATCGGTAACGAATTATCGATGTATGGAAGCGATCAGTACATCCTGCAATACAACAATGAAATTGGTCCGCCTTGGAAGGCGCTGGACACTTGGGTCAGAATCTCTTACCCATTCTTCCACGCGGACCGCATACATACACCCACGTTGTTCATGGGGGGACAGGCGGACTTCAACGTTCCGATAGGGGGTGGCGAGCAGATGTACCAGGCACTGCGCACGCTAGGGGTGCCCACCCAGTTGGTCATCTATCCCGGTCAATTCCACCTGTTCTCGCGGCCGAGTTACGCCTGCGACCGCATGGGCAGGTATATCACCTGGTGGAATACCTATCTAAAACCACAGGCGAAATAGTTGTTAGCTTTCTGAACTAAGGTTCAGCCGTGCTTTGCGTGATTGAAGGCGTCAGTGGCAGCATCGAGAGCGTCCGCTGCCTCGTCCTTCGCCATATTTACGAGTTTCTGGCCGCGCCGCTTCAAATCCTTGCCGGTACTACGCAGATGATCAACTCCATCGTTCACTCTGCCGGCGATATCTTCTCGCAAGTCTTCGCCGGCCTTTGGCGCGAACAGTAGAGCGGCCGCAGCACCGACTCCCACTCCCACGATAAAAGTAAATACGGTTCCGGACATATTATCTCTACTCATTTCTGGTCTCCCTGAGATCGATTTAATTCCGAAGTTTGAACTTAGATGCAGAAAAAGCGGAGGAAGCCTTGTTGAGACTTCCTCCCGGTCAACTATAGATTTCCGCGAGCCGCGCGACTTGCGACGTTCCGATCTGTTGTCGAAGAGTCCGACGAAGATTCTCCCGTAGAAGAGACATCCTCGCCTCCGGTGTTTTTCAAGACGTCCTTTGCGCGGGATACCTCGTCCGAAGTGTCACAGTGCACCGAGAGAAGAATCCCGCCCTTTTGAAGACGACCTTCATATCGCTTGGCTTCGAATTCTGGAATGCCCATACCGATCAGCGCACCGGCAAAACCGCCGACGGCACCTCCGACGCCCAACCCGGCAAGGCCAGCCATAATTGGGCCGGCAGCAATAAAGGGCCCGAGGCCAGGAATGGCCAACAATCCAACCCCAGCAAGCAGACCCAGCGTGCCGCCGATAATCCCTCCCGTTGTGACGCCCGCCGCCGTACCTTCCGGAGCCTTGGTGTTCTTTTCCGTTCCGAGATCCCGCTTGCCGCCGAGGCCTTCCGGTAGAAGTACGGAAATATCGGTTATCGAAAATCCCGCCCTGACAAGTGATTCCGTCGCATTTTCGACGGAGGGTCTCGTCGAGTAGATGCCGAATACTGCTACATTTTTGGATGACATTTGCTCTGTTCTCCTTTTTGAAATTGAACTGCAATTCGAAGCTAGCTACCTATTTTGCGGAGTAATCTCCAGTTGGTTGCTGACATTTTCTTCGCCAGCTACGGCAGCCGCTTTGGCTTGAATACTGCTTTTTTCGGCTTCCGTAGGAACGGGCCCGCGGAGCGTGACCTTCCCGTTTTGCGTGATCACTTTAACGTTGTGCGCATAGGTGGAAAGGCTGCTGTCTTCGTGAATCGCCTTTCGGATCTTCTGGCTGATAGCACGGTCAGCAGGGTTCATTTTCTGCTGGTCGGCAGTCGGTTCAGATTGGTCCTTGTTCTTCTTGGTGTTGTCTGGCATGGGCTGTTGCGTGTCCTGGGGCATTGCGACCGGCATGGCCAGCATCGGCACACCGAACACAAACGAACCGAACACGAGTATTAGCTTCGATGATCTCGGCATCTTTCTATTCATGGCTGTTCCTCCTTTGGGTCTATCGAACTAAAGCGAGTGTTAGGCTCGCGCGGCACGTGATTTCATGGAAGGCATCTTTTTCGCGGAACCAGCTTCGTCCTCTTCTTCTCCAGATTCCCGGGCCTCGACATTGATGTCATCGGCCAGATCACTTAGTTTCTTGTCCGTGTCTTTTTCTTCCTGGAGGGTCTGGCGCAAAAGCGTATAGGCATCGTCTTCGCCTAAAAGCTTCGCGTAAGTGCTTACGCAACCGTAAGCCGCGATTTCGTAATGTTCCACACGCTGAGCGGCGGAGATCAGTCCTGCGTCGAGTTCTTCCGGCGCCGGATCCTCCTCGATCATTTCCGCCCCTTCCTTGATCAAACCCTCCATACCCGAGCACTTTTTACCTTTGGGGCTTTCCTCGAGAGCCCTCAAGATTTTTTCCAGTCGCGCGACATGCTCTCTGGTCTGTTCCAGATGAGTCTCAAAGCCATCACGCAGATCTTCTGAGGTGGCTGCCTTCGCCATCTTTGGAAGGGCCTTCAGAAGCTGGTTTTCGGCGCTGTAGATATCTTTCAGCTCCTCTACATACAAATGATGCAAACGATTCGTTCTCATTGGGGTCCCCCGTCGGTCAGTTTTCGGTCAGTACAATTCCGCGGATTCAGGTGTCGATTCGAAGTGGTTTCACGGTCTCGCGCTGCCTTATTACTTAACTACTTCCAGAAAAGACGAGCCATACGCGGGATTGCCTAGGAGTAGCAAAGCAAAGATGTAGAGGCGTTTTTAGGAGAGATAGTGAGGGACAAATTTACTCATGCGCGGATGCGTCGTACTGACGGCTGATTCGAAGGCCGCATTGGGAGGAATCGGCGTAAGATGGGCGTGCAGAAAGAGGCACGTAAACTCAATCCAGAATTCCTCTTGGGGCACAGCATCATGTTGAGAAGATGGAAGACGAAGATTGCAGCACTGTTTGGACTCACTGCGCTGGTTTGCGCCGGCCTGACTCTGTCTCAGGAGAAATCCGACAGGGCAACAGTGGTGCTGAAGATCGAAACTAACAAGCCTGTAGGAAATGTCAGCCCAACGCTATACGGTTTAATGACCGAAGAGATCAATTATTCCTATGATGGCGGGCTCTTCCCTGAGTTGATACGAAACCGCACATTTCGCCATAGCTGGATGGGGGCGGAGCACTGGCAATTGGTACAAAGGGGCAACGCTAGGGCCTCGATAGAGGAGGATCGGACCACGAGTCCGAGTGTTGCCCTGAACCACAGCCTGAAGCTGACGGTTGAAAGTGCAAATGCTGAAAATCGTGCTGGTCTAGAGAACGAAGGGTACTGGGGAATTCCCGTGCGGCCGAGCACGGAATACAAATGTTACTTTTACGCAAAATCGGGGAATGGAGAGGGTGGGCCGGTAACGGTGCAACTGGTAAGCGACGAAACGGGAAAGACATCTGCCGAGGCGATTGTGCCGCAACTGAGCGACTCTTGGAAGAAATACGAAGTAGTGTTGCGAACTGCGTCTTCCCTTAGGACCAGTGCAGCCAATCATTTCGTACTGAGCGTGGAGAAACCAGGGGAAGTGTGGCTCAGCCTTGTTTCGTTGTTTCCGCCGACTTACAAGAACCGGCCAAATGGGAATCGTATCGACATCATGGAAAAGCTGGCCGCACTAAAGCCGACATTTCTGCGTTTTCCCGGAGGGAATTACCTGGAAGGAGACCATATCGCAGATCGCTATGATTGGAAGAAAACGATCGGCGATCCGGTGGATCGGCCAACCCATCCGAGTCCATGGGGATATCAGTCTTCTGACGGAATGGGCCTGCTCGAATTTCTGGGCTGGTGCGAGGACCTGAATATGCAGCCTCTATTGGCTGTGTACGCCGGTTTTTCGCTTAAAGGCGAGCATATCAACCCGGGAGAAGATCTCGAGCCATTTGTGCAGGATGCGCTGGATGAGATCGAGTATGTAACCGGCAACGCGAATACGAAGTGGGGCGCAGAGCGCGTCAGGAATGGCCATTCGGGACCGTTCAAATTGCATTACGTGGAGATTGGGAATGAAGACCAGTTCGATAAGTCTGGTTCCTACGATGGACGCTACGCCCAGTTCTATAAGGCGATCAAAACAAAATATCCAGAACTGCAGGTAATTGCGACGGATAAAGTGAGCAGCGTGAAGCCTGACGTGATCGACGATCATTATTACAAACGCAAGGAAGAGTTCTTCGCCGACGTCACGCATTACGACAAAACGGACAGGAGTGGGCCAAAGATATTCGTGGGAGAATGGGCCACGCTGGAAGGAGTGCCTACGCCTGATTTCGGAGCAGCCCTGGGCGATGCGGCATGGATGACCGGAATGGAGCGCAATAGCGACGTCATTGTTCTGGCGAGCTATGCGCCGCTGCTGGTCAATGTGAATCCCGGCGGACCTCAGTGGGGCACGAACCTGATTGGTTATGACGCATTGAACAGCTATGGTTCGACGAGTTACTACGCGCAGGTGCTGTTCAGCAACCACCTGGGTGATAAAATTGTAAGTTCCACGATCAGCGGGAATGGTCCTCGGTTGTTCTATTCTGCGACAAGGGATTCAAAAAGCGGCAAGCTGTTCCTGAAGATTGTGAATGCTTCATCCAGCTCACAGGACATTGAGATTGACTTGCAGGGCACAAAGAAAGTAAAGAGCGAGGCAACACTATTCACATTGCATGCGCCGACCACAGAGGCAACCAATACCATCGCCGATCCGAAGAGGATCGTTCCAGTGCAGAGCAAACTGAATACGGTGGCAGAGAAATTCCACCATACTGCTCCCGGGTATTCGATTCAGGTCATGGAGATCGAGACAAGATAGGCCGAGATGAAGTTCGATTCACGAACTATTGGTCTGGAGATTTGAGTTCCAGAGAAACCAGATTGCGCACCCATCTTGCGGGACGTTTGTCTTCCGTGGCGACCAGTTTGAAGGGGCCGGAATTGGAGTCCAGTGGCTTGCCGTTCATTTCGTCGGCCACAATAATTTCGCCTGGATGGAAATCGGGATCAATCTCTGCTATCGAGAAAATGACTTTGTAGCCATCAGAGCCAACGGCAAGGACATAGTTGGCCATAGCTTTGCCTCGCATCTCTTTTCCGAGTGATGCTCCCAATTTCGCGAGCAGATCGGCAACGCGAACGCCGGAGTAGGTCTCTTGAGCATCCGTGTGAACATTTTTGACGTTTAGCGTAATGTGCGGAAGGGATTTGAGTTCGGAAGCAGAATAGGTCACTTGTTTTTGAGCAGTGACAATGAGAAGGACAGAATTGGCCTGGCCCTTTTCGGAAAGCGTTTGAGAGGTGGATCGAGGTACTGACAAGAATTGGAAGAATGCTATCAGGATGATCGCAAAAGGGATACGCATGATCGGCAAGAGTAACGCGAAAAGAGTGGCTTTGTCAGCCGATAGGTGAAATGAATAATCCCATGTCCAGCACCATAAATCGCAAATCCGGCACCCAGACCTGGCAGAATATCGTTTGTGAGCGACTGGAGAAAAAAAGGCCCGCCTCTAGAGGCGGGTCTTTGAAGAAAGGATTGATTGTGGCGGTTAGCTGGCCTTGGCTTCTTCGACTGGCTCTTCTTTCTTCGTCTTCTCTTTCTTTTCTTTTTTCTTGAACTCGTAGGTCACGAGCTCGAGGATGGCTACTTTGGCGCCATCGCCCACGCGGATTCCAGCGTTGATGATGCGGGTATAGCCGCCAGCGCGATCGGCAAATTTGGGCGCGATTTCGGCGAAAAGCTTTTGCGTGACGGCTGGGGTCATCAGATAGGCGGCCGCTTGACGACGCGACTGCAGTGTGTCGCGTTTGCCCAGAGTGATGATTTTCTCTGCCACGGGGCGGGCTGCCTTTGCGCGGGTGAGTGTGGTGGTGATCCGACCATGCTCAAAGAGATTGGTGACGAGGTTACGCAGAGTCGCCCGGCGGTGCCAGGGGTTGCGTCCGAGTTTTGAACCAGACTTCAAATGTCGCATCGTTTATTCCCTTTATTCCTAATTTCTTTAACACCTATTCTCAGCGGCTGAAACCGGTCGTTACTCCCGCCCGCTGAGGCACGGCTAAAGCCGTGCCCTGACGTCAACAACTTTTGATTAGAGACCGATAGTTTCGTCCGAGCTCGATGTAGAGGTCTGGCTCGGAAGTGGTGGCCAGATAATGCGGCCGTGCTCGTCAAACTTCATACCCAGCGCGAGGCCCATCTTCACCAGTATATCCTTGATCTCGTTGAGCGATTTGCGGCCGAAGTTCTTGGTCTTCAGCATTTCATTCTCGCTCTTCTGCACGAGTTCGCGGATGGTCTGGATGTTGGCGTTCTTCAGGCAATTGTAGCTGCGCACGGAAAGTTCCAGTTCTTCGACGGAACGATCGAGGTGCTCCAGGCGCGGATCATGCACTGTGTCCGTTGGCATTTCCACGTTTTCAACGGGCTCTTCAAAGTTGATGAAAATGCTCATGTGATCCTTGACGAGCTTGGCCGCCAGTCCGATCGCATCCGAAGGAGTGATCGCGCCGTTGGTCCAAACTTCAAGCATCAACTTTTCATAGTCGGTCATCTGTCCGAGACGGGCAGATTCGACGGCATAGTTCACCTTGCGCACGGGCGAGTGAACGCTATCCACCGGAATATAGCCTATGGGCAGGTCTTCGTCGTAGTTGCGATCCGCGGAAACGTAGCCGCGGCCGTTCTTTACGCGCATTTCGATCTGCAGCTTGCCGCCTTCGCTGACCGTGGCGATGTACACGCTCTTGTCGAGAATCGCGAAGTCCGCATCTTCCTCGATTTGTGCGCTGGTTACCACGCCGGGCTGCTCGACATTTACGTAGATCGTCTTGGGCAAGTCGCTGTTCAACTTGATGGGCACCTGCTTGAGGTTCAGGATGATGTCAGTCGCATCCTCAACCACACCGGGAATCGAAGAGAATTCGTGCAAGACGCCTTCGATTTTGACGGCGGTGATGGCAGCGCCTTCAATCGAGCTCAACAGCGCGCGCCGCAACGCGTTCCCTACCGTGGTCCCCCAGCCGCGTTCAAAGGGCTGTGCCGAAAACCGACCATATTTCTCGGTTAGCGATTCAAATTCAGGCGCAAGACGCTTCGGTTTCTGAAATCCCTTCCACATCGTGTTCCTTCCTTCTGGCCAACCTGTGTTGGCCCCAAACCAAATCTCCCGGAGTTACGCCGCCTTCCCAGCGGCTTTCCTCCTGAGGTTTACTGCCGTCAGCGGCAAACCTCAGGAGCGAGCGCGATTACTTGCTGTAGAGTTCGACGATCAGCTGTTCGTTGATCGGCGGAGTCTGTACGTCTTCGCGCTTCGGCAAAGCAACAACCTTGGCTTTGAAGAGTTCGCGTTCCTGCTCAAGCCAGGGTACGGCACTCTGGCTCTGAGCAACGTTGCGTGCTTCAAGCACCATGGCGTTCTGATGCATCTTTTCCTTCATGGCGACTTCTTCGCCCACGTTCACCTGGTAGGAAGGAATGTTGACCTTCTTCCCGTTGATGCGCACGTGACCGTGCAGAACCAATTGCCGTGCCTGCGACCGCGAGGACGCCAAGCCGGCGCGCCAGACCACGTTGTCGAGGCGGCGCTCCAGCATGATGATGAGGTTTTCACCCGTTGGCCCCTTGGCGCGTTCCGCTTTTTCGAAATAATTGCGGAATTGACGCTCAAGCAAACCGTAGGTGCGCTTTACTTTCTGTTTTTCGCGCAGTTGCAGGCCGTAGCCAGCAACCTTTGGACGCCTGGACTGACCGTGCTGTCCCGGAACGAAGTTGCGCTTTTCAATGGCGCACTTGTCGGTAAAGCAACGCAGCCCTTTTAGAAATAGTTTCTGCCCTTCCCGGCGGCACAGGCGGCAGACTGCATCACGATGTCTTGCCAACTTCTATTCTCCCTTCCCAAATCTCTCTAGAACAAAACTCATTAGAAACAAACCTATACACGGCGGCGCTTTGGCGGGCGGCAGCCATTGTGCGGCATAGGCGTAATGTCGCGAATGGCCACAATGTGCAATCCAGCGGCGGCAAGGGCGCGCACGGCCGATTCGCGTCCGGAACCCGGACCCTTCAGCCGAACTTCCACGCTCTTCATACCGTACTGGTCACGTGCAACGCCTGCGGCGGACAAAGATGCCTGCTGCGCGGCGTAAGGAGTTCCCTTGCGTGAACCCTTGAAACCGATTGCGCCTGCAGACGACCAGCAGATGGCGCGGCCGTCTGGATCGGTAATCGTAATCTGCGTGTTGTTGAAAGACGCAGCTACGTGCACCAGTCCGTGAGGCACGATGCGGCGCTCGCGCTTCTTCTTGAATTCTTTCTTCCGCTTTGCTGCTGCGGCCGGTTTACCTGCTACGGCATCCGGTGCTGCGTTCGCATTTTGCTCTTTTGCCACGTTAAACTCCGTAATTTACTTTTCGAATCTCAAAACTACTAACTGCCAAATCCCAGAGCGCGGAGCACAGGTTGAAACCTGTGCTAGCGGTTAGCCCTTCTTGCCCTTGGTCTGCTTCTTGCCGGCGACTGCGCCACGACGCGGACCCTTCCGGGTGCGTGCATTCGTATGAGTACGCTGCCCGCGAACCGGCAGGTTGCGCCGGTGGCGAATCCCGCGATAAGCCTGGACTTCAATCAGGCGGCGGATATTCATCTGGATCTCTTTGCGGAGATCGCCTTCGACGCGGCCTTCCTGCTCGATCACGTTACGAAGGCGGTTAGTCTCGTCTTCGGTCAAATCGCGGATCTTTTTTGTGAAATCCACATTCGCCTTTTCGGCAATACTCTTCGCGCGCACTTGTCCGATCCCATAGATCGACGTCAAGCCGACCCAGAGACGCTTTTGCGGCGGAAGATCAACACCAGCGATACGTGCCATGGATTCTCCTATTTCTCAAAAAACTCAAAATCTCGGTCCTGCAAGAATATTAACCCTGACGCTGCTTGTGCTTCGGATTGGTGCAGATTACGCGCACCACACCGCGGCGATGAATCACCTTGCACTTGTCGCAAATCTTCTTAACGCTAGCCCGAACTTTCATACTGCTTTGCTCCTCATCTGACGACCGGCGTATAGCCCGGTGCCACAAAACCTTATGTTACTTGTAGCGGTACACAATTCTGCCGCGAGTCAGGTCGTACGGCGAAAGCTCCACAGCTACTTTGTCTCCCGCAAGAATGCGAATGAAATTCTTGCGCATCTTGCCGGAAACGTGAGCCAGCACTTTGTGCTTGTTTTCCAGCTCAACGCGAAACATCGCGTTGGGCAGCGGCTCAATCACCGTCGCCATAACTTCTATGGCATCCTCTTTCGAGTTACCCGAATCATCTTTCTTCTTCTCTTCGTACGGCTTTGGCATAAATTCCCGTTAATTTCCTTTGCTTCCCTACCATGCTGGCCCGGTCATCTCTTTCGGCCGGGTCAAAATCCAAGGGCCGTTCGCGGTGATTGCCACGGTATGCTCGAAGTGAGCAGAAGGGCTACCGTCGGCGGTTTCCGCCACCCATTCTCCCCGCATCTGCACTTCCGGCCGGCCTGCATTGACCATCGGTTCAACCGCGATGACCATGCCTTCCTGCAGACGCGCCCCGCGTCCGGGCTCACCGTAGTTGGGAAGATTGGGCTCATCATGCATCTTGGTGCCGATGCCGTGCCCGACAAATTCCCGAACCACCGAATAACCGTGCTGCTCTACCCAACTCTGCACCGCGTGCCCGACATCACCCAACCGATTGCCCGGGCGCATCTTGTCGATGGCGCGATCCAGGGACTCGCGGGTCACATCGAGGAGCCGTTTCAGCTCCGGTTTGATGTTTCCCACAGGGACGGTAACGGCCGAATCTCCGAAGTACCCGTCCACTTCCATGCCGAAATCGATCGAAACAATATCGCCTTCGCGCAATTTCCGCTGCGGCGACGGAATCCCGTGTACGATTTCGCTGTTCACCGAAGTGCACAGCACACAAGGATAGCCGCGGTATCCTTTAAAGGCAGGCTTACCGGGGACTTTGACGATGAGTTGCTCCGCTTCTTTCTCGAGGTCCATCGTCGTCATCCCAGGCTTTACATGAGCACGAAGCGTGCTGAGAACTTCATGCACAACCTGTCCCGCCCGGTACATCTTTTCCAGTTCCGCGGCGCTGCGTAATTGAATCGCCATTGCTCCTTACCGCTCTCCGCGAATACCGGCCACGGCGGCCAGAATGTCCTGCTTCACTTCCTCGACACTCTTGCGCGCATTAATGTCGTACAAATAACCGAGCCGCCGGTAATACGTAACCAGGGGCGCAGTCTGCTTCTCATACGCATGCAGCCTTGGCCCAACTACTTCTTCGCGATCGTCCGGCCGGTGAATTAATGCTGCGCCGTCCACATCGCAAATCCCTTCGACCTTTGGCGGGCGCTCGTAAATATTGTAAATCTCTCCGCCTACCTTACAGATCCTCCGCCCGGTCAGTCGCTTCATCAGCACCGAAGTGCCAATGATCATGTGAATCACGAAAGGTTGCCGCAGGCCGCTTCGCCTTAGCAACTCGCCCAGATACTTCGCCTGGGTGACCGTTCGCGGAAAACCGTCGAACACAAACCCGTGAAAACAATCGGGCCGCTCAATCCGTTCAGCGACCATCCGCAAAACCACCGAATCGGGGACCAATTCGCCGTTTTCCATCAACGGCTTGGCCATCAATCCGAGCGGCGTACCCTTGCCCACATGCTCCCGAAGCATGTCACCGGTCGAAAGGTGCGGAATCCCGTACTTTTCTGCCAGCACTTTCGCCTGGGTACCTTTTCCCGATCCCGGAGGACCAAGAAAAATCACGGCGCGGTCAAGTTTGACGACAGGACGCTCGTCCAGCGGCACCATTCGTCTCCCTTACGCTTACCTACGGCCCCGCAGTCTACCCTTTCGCGCGAAGCCGTCGTAATTGCGCATAACGAGTTGTGCTTCGAGCTGCTGCACTGTATCCATCGCCACGCCAACCACGATCAGGAGCGAAGTACCGCCAAAATAAAACGCCACGCCAAGCCCATTCAAAATCCACTGCGGGAAGTGCCGGTCGAACCAGTCGCCACCAAGCCAGATCGGCAAGTGATTCAGGTGTATGCCCGCGATCATCCATTCCGGAAGCAAGCAGACCAATGCGAGGTACACCGCGCCGATAAACGTTAGACGCTTCAGGATGCCTGCGATGTACTCGGAAGTGCTGCGCCCGGGACGGATACCCGGAACGAAGCCACCGTTCTTCCGCATGTTGTCCGCAACTTCCGTGGGATTGAAGACGATACCCACATAGAAGAAAGCGAACAAAAGAATCATCGAAATATAAATCAGTGTGTAGAGGGGCTCGCCCCACTTCAGCTTGTCCGCCAGACCCTTCAAAAATGGCCAGCGGCTGCCTAGCATAAGAGCCGCAGTCGCCGGGAACGCCAGCAAAGAGCTGGCAAAAATCGGAGGAATAACGCCCCCGGAATTCACACGCAGCGGCAAGTAAGTAGATTGCCCGCCCATCATGCGACGGCCAACCACGCGCTTGGCGTATTGCACAGGGATACGGCGTTGAGCACCTTCAACAAACACGATGAAGGCAACCACGGCGATCATCAACGCGATTAGAAGGATAATGGCCAGCGGTGTAAATGCTCCCCAAGCTTGTGTCTTGGCCTTTTCATACAAGTCGAAGATGGCGTGCGGCAGACCGACCACGATGCCGACGAAAATGATGAGAGACATTCCATTGCCGATACCACGTTCACTGATCTGCTCACCCAGCCACATGATGAAAGCGCAACCAGTGGTCAGAGTCAAAATGGTCATCAGCGTGAAGCGAATGCCCGGGTGATATACCAGCGACTGACCGCCGATGGCCTGGGACTGAAGAGTGCTGGCAATCGTGGTGGACTGAATAATGCCCAGCACGATAGTCAAATAGCGGGTGTACTGGGTGATTTTGCGACGGCCGAGTTCGCCTTCTTTGGAGAGGCGCTCAAGGTACGGGAACACCACGGTCATCAACTGCAAGATGATGGACGAAGTGATGTACGGCATGATGCCGAGAGCAAAAATAGTGAGGCGACGGAAGTTGCCGCCGCTGAACAGATCGAAAATTCCCAGGACCGAGCCTGCCGACTGCTTGAACAGCTCTTCCAACACGGAAGTGTTGATGCCGGGTGTGGGAATGTGCGCACCAAGGCGATAGACCGCCAGGAGGCCCAGCGTAAAGAACAGCCGGTTCCGCAGATCCTGGATCCGGAAGAGATTCGTAAATGCAGTCAAAAAGCGATTCATACCCGTTCCTCGGAAAATCCGATTACGCTACCACCTCAAATGAGCCGCCCGCCGCGGTGATCTTTTCCTTAGCCGAAGCGCTGAATGCATGTGCGTGAACCGTGATCTTGTTCTTGAGCTCACCATCACCCAGAACCTTGATGGGATCCTTGGCGCGGCGCACGAAGCCATGGGCGCGCAACAATTCCGGCGTCACCGTCTCCCCTGCGGGAAACACGTTCAGTTCCTCAATGTTGACGACCGAATAGTTCACTTCAAAAGGGTTGTGAAAACCGCGCTTCGGCATGCGGCGGTGCAGCGGCATCTGTCCGCCTTCAAAACCACGGCGGCGCGAATATCCACGGCGAGACTTCTGTCCCTTGTTGCCCGAGCCGGAAGTCTTACCAAGCTTGGAACCCATACCGCGACCAACGCGAACATGCTTTTTGCGCGAACCCTTTGCGGGGCTCAGGTTCGAAAGGCTATAGGTCCGCGAAGTCTTCTTCGTTTTGTCGGACTTTGGTTTATCTGCCATAACTTATTCCACCACTTTCACAAGATGGCGCACCTTGTGGATCATCCCGCGAACCGCCGGGGTATCCTCGCGCTCGACAGTCTGTTGCATACGACGGAAACCGAGGCCGCGAATGGTCGCACGCATATCATCGGTGCAGCTGATAAAGCTGACCACCCATTTCACTTTTATTGTTCCGGCGCTCTTCGCGCCTTTTTTCTCGGCTGCCATGGATTATTCTCCCGCTGCCCTTTCCGTTTTTTCGCCCTTTGGCGGCCTGCCGCTCATCTGTTCCACCGTCATGGAACGCGTTTCTGCCACCTGAGCCGCATCCTTCAAGCTGAGTAAAGCCGCGAACGTCGCTTTCACCACGTTGTGGGGATTCGACGTTCCAAGCGACTTCGTGAGCACGTTCTGAATTCCGGCCACTTGCATCACCTTGCGCACGGGACCGCCGGCAATCACGCCGGTGCCTTCGGACGCAGGCTTCAGAAGCACGTTTGCAGAACCATACCGGCCGGTAACCTGGTGAGGGATGGACGTGCCCTTCATATTCAACTTGATCAAATTCTTTTTGGCCTGCTCGATTCCCTTCTTGATAGCCATGGGAACTTCGCGGGCTTTGCCCATGCCGAACCCGGCATGGCCGTGCTGATCGCCAACAACGACAAGCGCAGAGAAGCTGAGGTTTTTGCCACCCTTAACGACCTTGGTGACGCGGTTGATGGCGATGACGTCATCCTTCAGATCCGAAGGATTGACTTCGAGCAGCCGCCGTACCGAAAGACTATCGCGCAGAATTTGCTTCGACATAAGTTAGAACTGTAACCCCGCTTCCCGCGCCGCATCTGCGAGCGCCTTGACGCGGCCGTGATACTTATAACCGCCGCGGTCGAACACCACCTTATTGATTCCTGCCGCCTTGGCGCGATCGGCGATAATTTTACCGACGGACTTGGCAGCCGCGATGTTTCCACCGCCCTTCAAACCCTTCTTCACTTCCTTGTCGACCGAGCTGGCCGAAACGAGCGTACGGCCGGTTCCGTCCTCAATAATCTGGGTGTAGATGTGCCCGACCGAGCGATACACGCTCAAACGGGGACGTTCCGGAGTGCCGGAAACCTTCATGCGTACACGAGCGTGAACCCGCTTGCGCTGGCCATCCCGAGACAATTTTCTAATTTGCGACGATGCCACTGTTGTATCTCCTCAATCCACTTGCCCGCGCCTGGAAACTTCTTAGTAGAAGAAGCACCAGTCGCTGACGAATATTATGCGCCGGCCTTGGCTCCCGCTTTTCCGGCCTTCTTCTTCAAACGTTCGCCGGTAATGCGAACACCCTTTTGCTTGTACGGGTCGGGTGGACGTAAAGAACGAAGATCCGCAGCCACCTGACCGACCTGGGCTTTATCCGCTCCGCTAACGACCAGGTGAGTCTGTTTGTCGACGGTAATCTGAATGCCCTCGGGAATATCGAACGAAATCGGATGCGACTTGCCCAGAGCGAAAGCCACAGCCTTGCCCTTGAGTTCAGCGCGGTAACCGACGCCAACGATGTCCAATTCTTTCTTAAAACCAGTGGTCACGCCCGTAACGGCGTTGGCCAATAAGGCGCGCGCCAGTCCATGAAGCGCGCGATGATCTTCGTTATCGCGAATGGCGGTGAGAATGCCATCCTTCTGCTCCAGCCGGATTTGCGGCGGCACTAACACTTGCAGTTTGCCCTTTGGGCCTTGCACTTCGACCTTGCCGCCAGTGGTGTTGATCTTCACACCAGCGGGCACGGGAATCGGCTTGCGACCAATACGTGACATCTGTTCAGTCCTCTTCTTTCAAACTCTTGCTACAAAGCGCGCTCTCGCGAACGCTGCCAGCAAAACTCGTTACCAGACCTCGCAAAGAATCTCGCCACCAATTTTGGCTTTGCGTGCCGAACGCCCGGTCATCAGACCCTGCGGAGTGGTAAGAATGCTGATGCCCAGTCCACCGACAACAGGTTGAATGTCGAGGGTGCCCAGGTACCGGCGCTGACCGGGACGTGAAATGCGCTTCATGCCGGTAATGACGCTGCGGCGATCCGGGGTGTACTTTAGAAAAACGCGGAGGGTTTTGCGCGCTTTGTTCTCATCGACCATTTTATAGGTCGAGATGTACCCCTCTTCCTTCAGGATGCGGGCGATCTCGGTCTTCAGCTTCGAAACCGGAACATCGACGCGTTGATGCTTCGCGGCCGCCGCGTTGCGGAGGCGGGTCAAGAAATCGGCTATGGGGTCCGTCTGCATAATTCTCCTACCAACTCGCTTTCACAACACCGGGGATTTCGCCCTTGAGGGCCATGCCGCGGAAACAGATACGGCACATTTGAAACTTGCGGATATAAGCGCGGGCGCGGCCGCAAACGCGGCAACGATTACGCACACGAACCTTGAACTTGGGCTTCTTAAGCGTTTTGGCGATCTTAGCGGTGCGTGCCATTTATTGTGCTGCTCCTTTTTCGCGCAGAGGAAATCCGAGGCCTTTGAGGAGTTCGCGGCCTTCCTCGTCGTTCTTTGCGGATGTCGTCAACGTGATGTTCATGCCCTTGATCTTGTCCACGCGGGTGTAATCGATTTCCGGAAACACCAACTGGTCCTTCAAGCCAAGCGTGTAATTGCCGCGCCCATCGAAAGCGTTCGAAGGCAATCCACGAAAGTCGCGCACACGGGGCAGAACCACGTTGCAGAGCCGGTCGAGAAATTCGTACATCCGGTCTCCGCGCAGTGTTACGGCGCAGCCAATGGGCATGCCCTTGCGGATCTTGAAATTGGCGATGGACTTCTTGGCCCGGGTGATCATGGCTTTCTGGCCGGTGATCTGACCAAGTTCGACCGCCGCCGTATCCAGCAGCTTCACGTTCTGGCTGGCTTCGCCGAGGCCGATGTTCACGGTGATTTTCTTAATCCGTGGCACAGCCATGACGTTTTTCAGGCCAAAACGCTTCATCAGCGCCGGCACCGTTTCCTGTCTGTATTTCTGCTGCATTCGACTCTTCATACCAGTTTCATTCCTTCCAAAATCTTACTTGTCGAGCGTCGTGCCGCAGCGCTTGCATACGCGCACTTTGCTGCCATCCGAGAGAACGTTGTGGCCGATACGAGCGTGTTTGCCGCAACTGCTGCAAACAACCATCACCTTGGATACGTTCATCGCGGCTTCCTTCTCCACAATGCCGCCCTTGATATTTTTCGCAGGATTCGGACGTGTGTGGCGCTTGATGACGTTGGCGTGTTCGACAATGACGGTGTTCTTTCGTGGATTCACAGAGAGCACGCGGCCGCTTTTGCCCGCATCCTTGCCGGCCATAACGCGAACGTTATCGCCTTTGCGAATACTGATAGTGAAACGCTTTCCAGTTTCCATTTTCTGAGCCATTGCCTACCAAACCTCCGGAGCGAGCGAAACGATCTTGGCAAACTTCTTTTCGCGAAGCTCTCTTGCCACGGGCCCGAATACGCGGGTGCCCACGGGTTCATTGGTGTCGTTAATGAGAACGGCGGCGTTGTCATCAAAACGGATGTAGGTGCCGTCCTTGCGGCGATGTTCCTTGCGCATCCGCACGATCACGCACTTCACAACCTTGCCTTCTTTTACCTGGCTTTCCGGTGTGGCTTCCTTTACCGAAGCGGTAACGATGTCACCCAGTCCGGCTTTCAGTCCCGCATCGCCGCCGATGGGGTTAATGCACATAAGCTTGCGCGCTCCGGAATTATCCGCGACCGTCAGCCAGGTTCGCATCTGAATCATAATTCGGCTCCCTTACTTGGCCGACGCTTTACGCGTCAGCACTTCCTTCAACCGCCAGCGCTTGAGGCGCGAGAGCGGACGCGAGGACGAAATGCAAACCGTATCGCCCTGCTTGGCTTCGCGCTTTTCATCATGCGCGTAGAACTTTTTGGAAATGCGCAGAACGCGGCGATACTTGGGGTGCTGCACGAGCCGCTGCACTTCGACCACAATCGTCTTTTCCATCTTGGCGCTGGTTACCTTGCCGATAAGCTCAGTCCGCTCACCGCGCTTGGCATTCGCCGTCGTCGCTACCGCTGGTGTTTCCGTTGTCATTACGCCTTACCTGCCTTCGCCGGCTTTGCTCCGGCGGTCAATTCCTGCGCGCGCAAAAGGGTCTTGACCCGCGCGAGATCTTTTTTCGCATCGCGGAGGCGCTTCAACGCTTCCGCCTGGCCCGTGCTCAACTGGAAGCGCAAGCGGAAAATCTGCTCGGCCAGGTCTTTTTCACGCGCCCGCAATTCCGTTCCGCCCTCTTCGCGGATTTTCTCAATACGCCGAGGCATCTTAGAGCCCTCCTGTACGGGAGACAAACTTCGTCGGGATAGGAAGCTTGTGCGCTGCAAGGCCCATGGCTTCACGAGCCGTCGCTTCATCCACGCCCGCCATTTCAAACATGATGCGTCCGGGCTTCACTACCGAAACCCACTTTTCCGGAGCGCCTTTACCTTTACCCATGCGGGTTTCCGCGGGCTTCTTGGTGTAAGGCTTGTCCGGGAAAATCCGGATCCACAGTTTTCCGCCACGCTTGATGAAACGCGTGATGGCCACGCGCGAAGCTTCGATCTGGCGGTCGGTGATCCAGGCATTTTCCATGGCCTTCAAACCGTATTCCCCGAATGCCAGACTGCCTCCCCGCCAGGCCTTGCCCTTGCGGCGGCCGCGCTGCTGCTTTCTGTACTTGACCTTCTTCGGCATCAACATCGTTTTGTTCTCGCTTCCCTAATTCTCTCTTGTTGCGCGGCCCGCCTTAGGCGGCAACCACGGCTGCGGGCTTCGGTTCTTCCTGCTTCTTGCGATTCGGAACGTTTTCGCCCTGATAAATCCAGCACTTCACGCCAATAACGCCGTAGGTGGTATTCGCTTCGGCGGTGCCATAATCGATATCCGCGCGAAGAGTCTGCAGCGGCAAACGGCCTTGCAGATACCACTCTTTACGAGCGATTTCTGCGCCGTTCAAGCGGCCGGCAACGCGCACCTTGATTCCTTTGCAACCAAAACGCAGCGCCGAATCCACCGCCTTACGCATGGCGCGGCGGAATGCCACGCGCTTTTCGAGTTGCAGTGCGATCGACTCCGCAACGAGCTGTGCGTCGAGTTCCGGACGATGCACTTCGACAATGTCGATGTGCACTTCGCGCTTGGTGCGCTTGGAAACTTCCTGCTTCAGCTTGTCGATTTCCGCGCCCTTGCGCCCGATGATGATTCCAGGACGCGCGGTGGCGATGCGCACAACCAGTTTGTTGGCAGCGCGCTCGATATCGATGGAGCTGATCCCCGCGCTCTTGAGGCGGAGCTTCAGTTCCTTGCGAAGCTTCACGTCTTCATGAAGCAGCTCGGCATAGTCGCGGTCGGCATACCAGCGCGACTTCCAGGGCTTGTTGTAGCCCAGGCGAAATCCGTACGGGTGAGTTTTCTGTCCCATTACTTCTTTCCCTTCTTCCCCGGAGTTTGCTTGCCGGTCAATGCCTTGCGCACCCGGCGAGCAGTGCCGCGAACGCCCTTCTGGGCTTCCACTTCGGCTTCGATAGCGGCGACGCGTTCGGCAGCGGCAACATGATGTTCGCTGACGCCCACCCAGATGTGCGCAGTACGCTTCTGGTAGCGGAACGCCCGGCCCATCGGCGCGGGACGCAAACGCTTCCAACGAGCGCCTTCATTCACGAAACACTTGGAAACAAACAACTGGTCCACATCGAGCGGTGCGCCAGCATCCTCCGCCTTGCGCTCTGCGTTCGCGATGGCGCTGCGCAACACCTTTTCAATGTGCTTGGCGGCGCGCTTTGGGGTGAAGCGCAACGAGTGCAAAGCATCTTGCGCTTTCTGCCCGCGAATCAGATCGATAACAAGACGCGCTTTTTGCGGAGACATCCGCACGTGACGCGCAATAGCGTGAGCTTCAATGGAACCCGGATTGGTCAATACGTCAGCCATAAATTATGCCTTCGGCGCTGGGGTTGCTGGTGCTGCGCCGCCTCCTGCAGGAGCTGCGCCTGCCGCCTTCTCCAGTGCCACCTTGACGGAGTGGCCTTTGAAAGAACGGGTTGGTGCGAACTCGCCCAGCTTGTGGCCGATCATCTGCTCGGTCACATACACCGGGATAAATTTCTTTCCGTTGTGCACGGCGATCGTGTGCCCAATCATATCGGGCACGATCGTGGAGCGCCGCGACCACGTCTTGACAACTTTTTTTTCGCTGCGCGAGTTCAGTAATTCGACCTTGTCGCGCAGGTGGCCATCGACAAACGGCCCCTTTTTCGTTGAACGTGCCATCGCTTGCTTATTCCTCCACGCGGCGCAAACGCCCCCACTGGGCGTGCCGCATCTTTTTGAATCCCCGCACCGGACCGGGCACTCGGTGCGACTTCGGACAGAAGGGGCAGACAAAGCGTGTGCCCATGGCGTTCGGCGTTCGATCCACGATTACCGCCCAGCCCGGCTTGCACAACTTGTACAGCACCGGTTCGAGTGGTACGGCCAACTTGGCCGCTGGTTTTGCGGCAGGTTTTACTGCCGCTGGTTTTACCGTTCGTTTCACAACTCGCTTACTGGTCCGCTTTACCGGACGCGCTCTGCGTCCTGCACCGCGTGTTGTCCTTGTCGCTCGCATCGTTCCGCTCTCCCCAACCGGTTCTAAAATCGCCAGCCGGGAACTGCGATTGCTCTTCGTCGTACCCTGGGCGCTCTCGCTGCCGATTGCGCCCCGTCTGGTTCTAACTTCGTGCTTGCTGTCCACTTTTTCGTAGAGACAAAAGCAGGCAACGGAAAATTATTGTTACTTGCGCCGCTGCGAGATCATGCGATCTGTACGCTTGTTCTGGCGCGTCTTTTTGCCGAGTGTCGGGAAAGCCCACGGAGTAACAGGGTGGTTTCCCTTCACTTTACCTTCTCCTCCGCCGTGCGGGTGATCCACTGGGTTCATCGCGACACCACGAACGGTGGGCTTTTTGCCCATCCAACGCGTGCGTCCAGCCTTGCCGTAGGTCTGATTCTCATGGTCAAGGTTGCCAACCTGGCCAACCGTGGCCCTGCAATCGAGTGAGAACTTGCGAACTTCGCCGGAAGGCATCTTGATCAGCGCGAGATCGCCTTCTTTGCTGAGCAATTGAGCGGAAGCACCGGCCGTACGAACTGCCTGGCCGCCGCGGCCCGGATAAAGCTCCAGATTGTGCAACATCGTCCCAGGAGGAATGTTGCGGATCTTCAAGGCATTGCCCGGAAGAATGTCCGCATTCTCGCCGGTGGAAACGGTCGCGCCGACTTCCAGTCCCACGGGATGAAGGATGTAGCGCTTATCGCCATCGGCATAATGCAAAAGAGCGATATTGGCGCTGCGGTTTGGATCGTACTCGATCGCCGCAACTGTGGCGGGCACGCCTTCTTTATCGCGACGGAAATCGACCACGCGGTACTGCTTCTTGTGGCCGCCGCCGCGGTGCCATACCACGATCTCGCCGTGGTTATTGCGTCCGCCGGTGCGTTTTTTCGGTTCGAGTAGATTTTTCTCGGGCGTCTGCTTGGTGATCTCGCTCTTATCGAGCACGGTCATAAAGCGTCTTGACGCCGTATATGGATTAAAACTCTTCAGTGCCATCTCTTGCCTCTACCTTTTAAATCTATCCGCCCACTTGGCGGCTCTAGCTTCACCGAAAAAAATCTTACAAATTCTCCGAATACTCGATCATCTTCTCGCCTTCGGCGAGCTTCACGTACGCCTTCTTCCAATCGCGCCGATAACCTTCGTTCTGACCGCGGCGGCGCATCTTGCCGAAGAAATTGGCGGTGCGCACATCGGAAACCTTGACTTTGAAGATCTGCTGCACGGCTTCCTTGATCTCCGTCTTGGTTGCCGCCGCGGCTACTTCAAATACCACGGTGTGCTGTGTTTCTTTTACGCCCAACCCTTTTTCCGTAATGATCGGGCGCCGAATAATCTGATAGTGAGGGGCTGCCATGACTTATCCCTTCCCCTTTTTGGTGGGCGGCTTTTTTGCAGCAGCCGGTTTCTTTGCCGATTTTTCCGCCTTGGCTTTGGGCGCCGCTTCTTTCTTTGGCGCTGCAGCTGGTGCGGGGGCAATGGACTCGACATGGGGCGCGGCAACCGATTCGTGATCCGGATCGAGCGTGCGCACCAGACGAGCCACAGCATCCTTCGAAAGCAGCAGACGATCGTGGCGAAGCACATCGTAAGCCTGCAAAGTATTCGTGGCGGAAAGCTTCACGCCTTCCATGTTGCGGCTGGCCAGTTCCAGATTGCGGTTCTCGCTGCCAGCAACCAAAAGAGCGGTCTTTTCAGCGTTCAATTTCGCCAGCGCCAAACGAAGCGTCTTGGTCTTGTGCGTATCGAGCGACCAGGCTTCGATAACGATCAGCTTCTGCTCCGCGAGCTTCGCGGACAGGGCTGAACGCAGTGCGCCGAGTTGCATTTTCTTCGGCAAGGCATATTCGTAGGAGCGGGGCTTGGGGCCATGTACGGTGCCTCCGTGGCGCCACAGTGGCGAACGAATCGAGCCAATTCTGGCGCGACCCGTACCCTTCTGCTTCCAGAGCTTGCGGCCCGCACCGCTGACTTCGCTCTTGTCCTTGGTCTTGGCGGTGCCGCGGCGAAGTCCACGCAGATACCAACGCGAAGCTTCGTGCAGCAAATGCTCGTTAACCTCGGCACCAAATACGGTGTCCGCCAGGTCTACCTGGCCGACCTTCTTGCCATCCAGATTGATTACATCCACGACCGGCATAATTTCGCTTCCTTCTCTCGTTCCTGAAACTTGCTGCAACTTCACTACACGGCTTGCGGAGCACTGAACCGAGTTACTTCGTTTTCTTGTTCTTCGCCTTGCGGATAAAAATGTACTGACCGCTGGGACCCGGAACAGAACCGCGAACCAACAACAGGTTCTCGTCGGTATCCACCTTGATGACCTTCAAATTCTTCGCGGTAACCTGGGCGTTGCCCATGTGTCCCGGAAAATGCTGATTCTTCCAGACGCGCGATGGGAACGAACTGCCGCCGATACCGCCTGGCGCGCGGTGGAACATCGAACCGTGCGTTGCGTCGCCGCCAGCATAGTGCCAGCGCTTCACGCCACCGGCAAAACCACGGCCCTTGCTGACTCCCGTGATATCGACTAACTCGCCGGCCGCGAAGTTTTCCACCAGAACGCGATCGCCGACCTTTGTTTCGTCCTTCGATTCCGCAATCCGTACTTCCTGCAGAACCTTCATGGGCGCTACGTTGGCCTTCTTGAAGTGCCCGGTCATCGCTTTGTTCACGCGCTGTGGCTTGACGAACTCCACCAAGCCGAGCTGCGCGGCGTCATAGCCATCTTTTTCTTTGGTGCGGCGCTGAACCACAACACAGGGACCCGCTTGCAGAACAGTGCAACCTACCAGGTTGCCGTCTGCGGCAAAGATCTGCGTCATGCCAAGCTTGATTCCGATAATGCCTTCGACTGCCATTTTCCTTTTCTCTCTCTCGCAGCATGCCTTCTGGTATTGGCTGCGTATTACAGTTTTTCGTAATCAGTTCTCAGTCTTCTGTTAAAGCTCTTACTTTGCTGCGTGGCCGAAGGCCTTGATCTCTACGTCCACTCCGGGAGGAAGATCGAGCTTCATCAGGGCGTCAACAGTATCCGGTGTGGGTTCGAGAATATCGATCAGACGCTTGTGTGTGCGCATTTCAAACTGTTCGCGCGACTTCTTGTCCACGTGCGGTGACCGCAATACTGTCCAGCGATTGATGGTGGTGGGCAGAGGGATCGGGCCGGCTACATCGGCTCCGGTGCGCTTCGCCGTCTCCACAATTTCCCGTGTGGACTGGTCTAGAATTCTGTGATCGTACGCCTTCAGGCGGATGCGAATTTTGTCACCTTGTCTCATAGGGTTACTCGAGTATCTCCGTGACCGCGCCGGCGCCTACGGTGTGGCCGCCTTCACGAATTGCGAACCGCAAGCCCTTTTCCAGCGCCACCGGGGTGATCAACGTGACTTCGCAGCTCACGTTATCCCCGGGCATCACCATTTCCACGCCTTGCGGCAGCTTCATGTCGCCGGTCACGTCCGTGGTGCGGAAGTAGAACTGGGGACGATAGCCACTGAAAAACGGGGTGTGCCGTCCACCTTCTTCCTTCGTCAACACGTACGCTTCCGCTTTGAACTTCGTGTGCGGCGTGATTGAGCCCGGCTTGCAAATAACCTGTCCGCGCTCCACGTCTTCTTTTTCCGTGCCGCGCAACAGCAAGCCTACGTTGTCACCTGCCAGTCCTTCATCGAGCAGCTTCTTGAACATCTCGATCCCGGTTACCACTTTCTTCTGCGTCGGGCGGAAACCAACGATTTCCACTTCTTCGCTGACCTTCACCTTGCCGCGTTCCACTCTTCCCGTTACCACCGTGCCACGGCCAGAGATCGAGAAAATATCTTCGATCGGCATGGCAAACGGTTTATCCACGTCCCGCACCGGCAGAGGAATGTTGGCATCCACCGCCGCCATCAGTTCATCGATCTTCTTTTCCCATGCCGCATCGCCGTTCAATGCCTGCAACGCCGAACCGCGTACTACGGCAATCGTGTCGCCGGGAAATTGATAGGTCTTCAAGAGTTCGCGAACTTCCAGTTCCACCAGTTCGAGCAACTCCGCGTCTTCCACCATGTCGCACTTGTTCAGAAACACCACTATCGCCGGCACCCCCACCTGACGAGCAAGCAGAATGTGCTCGCGCGTTTGCGGCATCGGTCCATCCGTCGCCGCTACCACAAGAATCGCGCCGTCCATCTGCGCCGCGCCCGTGATCATGTTCTTGATGTAGTCCGCGTGGCCCGGGCAATCCATGTGCGCGTAGTGACGATTCGGTGTTTCGTACTCCACGTGCGAAACGGCAATCGTAATCCCGCGCTCGCGCTCTTCCGGCGCGTTATCGATCGAATCGAACGCGCGGAACGCCACCTTCGGATTGTGCTTCGACAGCACCTTGGTGATCGCCGCCGTCAACGTCGTCTTGCCATGGTCAATGTGGCCGATCGTGCCAATGTTGACGTGTGGCTTTGTCCGCTCAAACTTTTCCTTCGCCATTGCCTCTTTTGCTCCTCTTCGAAATTCTTCACAAAAACCTTTACTAAAAAACTCAAACAGAAATCGTGTGCTACTTTTCGCCGCGGTGCTTCTTAACGACCTCTTCCGCCAGCGCTGCGGGCAATTCCGCATAATGCGAGAAATGCATTGTAAATGTGGCGCGTCCCTGCGTGCGGCTGCGCAGATCGGTGGCGTACCCGAACATCTGAGCGAGTGGCACTTCCACGCGAATTACGTTGCTGCCTGCCCGATTCTCCGTTCCCTGAATCGCCGAACGGCGAGAGTTCAAGTCACCGAACACCTGCGGCATATATTCTTCCGGAACGACTACTTCGACTTTCATGATGGGTTCGAGCAATACCGGCTTGGCCTTGGCACAGGCTTCTTTGTAGGCCATAGAGCCAGCGATTTTGAACGCCATTTCGTTGGAGTCAACGTCGTGATAGCTGCCATCAACGAGCACCACGGCAACATCCACCATGGTGAAACCGGCAAGAATGCCGTTGTCCAGCGCTTCACGGATGCCCGCCTCGATTGGTGCAATAAATTCGCGGGGAATTGCGCCGCCAACAATCTTGTCGATAAAGAGGAAGCGGTGTTCCTTGTCGAATTTCCACTTGCCCGGCGTGCTGCCGGTAACCGACTTGGCGAGTTCGTCCAAATCGTCAGTGGAGAGTTCCTTCATGTTCTCGTGATCGGAACTGGGGAGCGGATGGAGTTCAATCTTGCAGTGGCCGTATTGACCCTTACCACCGGTCTGTTTGATGTACCTGCCTTCCGCCAGGGCCTTCTTGCGAATCGTTTCGCGGTAGGCGACCTGCGGACGGCCGACATTGGCTTGCACATTATATTCGCGCAACATGCGGTCAACGATGATTTCCAGGTGCAACTCGCCCATCCCGGAGATCAAGGTCTGACCGGTATCGGGTTCGGTAGAGACGCGGAAAGTCGGATCTTCTTGCGCCAGACGCTGCATCGCAACGCCCAATTTATCCTGGTCAGCCTTGGTTTTCGGTTCGATCGCGACAGAGATAACTGGAGTTGGGAAATCGATGGATTCGAGAATGATCTGGTTTTGTTCGTCGCAAAGCGTGTCGCCCGTATTGACGTTTTTCAATCCAACACACGCGCAAATGTCGCCCGCGTAAATTTCCTGAATTTCCTCACGTTTGTTGGCATGCATTTGCAGCAGGCGGCTGATGCGTTCTCGTGAACCCTTAGCCGAGTTCATAACGTAGCTGCCGGACTTCAATACGCCCGAATAGACACGTATGTAAGTCACGTGGCCGACAAAGGGGTCGGACATGATTTTGAATGCGAGCGCAGAGAAGGGCTGATCATCGGCAGGACGACGAAGAACGGTTTCGTCATTTTCCGGGTTGGTACCTTCTACCGGAAGAACATCGATCGGGGATGGCAAATAGTCCACAACGGCGTCGAGCAAGGGTTGAATGCCCTTGTTCTTGAAGGCGGAACCGGCAAGCACGGGAACGATCTTCAGATTCAGTGTGGACTTGCGAATCGACTTGCGCATATCTTCGACGGAAAGAGTGCCATCCGTCAGATACTTGTCCAGAACGGCGTCGTCGTGTTCCGCAATGTATTCAACGGTCTTATTGCGGTGCTCGTCGTAGAAAGCCTTGTCGATCGCGGAACCCTTGAGGGCGGCCGCGATGTCCGGACGGCTGGCAACGAACGCCGCATCCCACAACTTCGCTACTTCAAAGATTTCGAATTTTGCGCCCAGCGTTTCTTCGAGCCAGACAATGACCTTTTGCTCGATGAAATCAATGATGCCAATGAAATTATCTTCCCGGCCAAGTGGAAATTGCAGAGGCACGGGGTGGGCGCCAAGGCGCGCGCGGATGGTGCGAATAACGTGATCAAAATCCGCGCCCATTCGATCCATCTTGTTCACAAAGCAGATGCGGGGCACACGGTACTTGTCGGCTTGACGCCAGACCGTTTCTGATTGCGGCTGCACGCCGGCAACGGAGTCAAAAACGCAGACGGCACCGTCGAGCACGCGGAGTGAGCGCTCGACTTCCACCGTAAAATCCACGTGGCCCGGCGTATCAATGATGTTGACGCGATACTTTTTGCCGAAGCGATCCCAACTCGCGGTAGTCGCTGCGCTGGTGATGGTGATGCCACGCTCGCGCTCTTGTTCCATCCAGTCCATGGTGGCGGTGCCTTCATCTACGGAACCGATTTTGTAGGTCACACCGGTATAGAACAGGATGCGTTCCGTCGACGTGGTCTTACCCGCGTCAATGTGCGCCATGATCCCAATGTTGCGCGTGTCTTCGAGTTTGAATAACCGAGTCATGAGTCCCTGGAAACCTTTTCTCCCCTGGCCACTACGTTACTTCCTCGTTCTCTCGTTGCGTTGCTACTGAACACTTCTTACCAGCGATAATGTGCGAAGGCCTTGTTCGCTTCGGCCATGCGGTGCACATCTTCCTTCTTCTTGATAGCGCCACCGCGAGAATTAGCAGCATCGATCACTTCATCCGCAAGCTTGTCGATCATGGTTTTGCCGGCTCGTTCACGTGAATATTGCAGGAGCCAGCGAATAGCGAGCGATTGCCGGCGGAACGGGCTGACTTCCACGGGCACCTGGTAGTTGGCGCCACCAACACGACGAGTCTTGACTTCGAGCAAAGGCTTGACGTTCTCGAGCGCTTTCTTGAAAACCTTGAGAGCATCGTCGCTGGTCTTCTTGGCGACCTGATCCATCGCGCCGTAAAACACGCGCTGCGCGGTGCTCTTCTTGCCTTCGTACATCATCGAGCAGATGAACTTCTCCACGATGTCGCTGCTGTAAACGGGGTCGGTCGCTTGGACTCGACGATTCACTATTCCTTTACGAGACATTCTTCACCGCTCCTTGCGAATTCTGAACTGAAACTCTTTATTGCCGTTTACTTGGCAGCCGCGCCAGCCTTGGGGCGCTTAGCTCCGTATTTCGAACGGCCCTGCTTGCGATTCTCAACGCCAGCGGCGTCCAGCGTTCCACGAACGATGTGGTAGCGGACTCCCGGCAGATCCTTCACGCGGCCGCCGCGCACCAGCACGATGGAGTGTTCCTGCAAATTGTGGCCAACACCCGGAATGTAGGTGGTGACTTCGATCGCGTTGGTCAAGCGCACGCGAGCAACCTTGCGCAATGCCGAGTTGGGCTTCTTCGGTGTCTGTGTGTACACGCGAATGCAAACACCGCGCTTTTCCGGGCAGCCATTCAGCGCAGGCGACTTGGTCTTCGAGATAATTCCTTCTCTACCCATCCGTACGAGTTGTGAAAACGTCGGCACTGTAATCCTCTTTTTCCTTCGGCGTGTCGCGACAGTTCTGGATTCGCGATTCACCGTGCTTCGCGCGCAAACGCATGGCGAAGGCTCTCAGCGCGCGCGCAGAAAAATACGCGAGAGCACACAACGATGCTGAAAGGTGCACTGCGAATCCGGAGAAACAAGCAAGAGACTCCGCAGGCAAGCCAAGAGAGCAGAACTTAACTCCTGGTTCCGATTCGGAGAGGCTTACTCGGCTTTTCGGGGCTGGCGCCCCATTCCGGCCGCTCTTCTGTCCCATTCCGTCGAACTTGTTCCGGGACCGAAGAATTCCCTTCCAACTACCCACCCCAACATACAGGATGGCACTACACTAAGGGGAAAATACCCCCGACAAAACATAAAGTATAGAGAAGACAGGGCACTCTGTCAAACAACTTTCGAAACACGGCCGCTGAAAAAACTGTGGAAAAGTAAAGATTGGCAATCGGTCTGCTCTAAGGCCCGGAACCGGAGATCCCAAGGCGATAGTGCCACTCAAGCCATAAAACATTAACCAGACTGCATCTATCTCATTATAGGCTACTTATTCGAATTTTTCTCGTCCGATCCGAGGTCGCCAAAAGTCCACAGGTTGAAGGCTTTCAGCATATCGTAGTCGCCCTTCTCTCTGAGCATTTTCGCTGTTTTTTCCGCAGGCCAGGGAGTCGCGAAACGTTCTGGACGGTCAGCCAACCAATAGGCGGTCATGGCCATGATCGTGGCGTTTTGCGCCAAAACGTCCGGCTTTACTGCTTCAAGTGCGTCTGCAGCAGAATGGTGCGTGAACTTGTAGTCCGGAGAATCCTGATCCAGGTTGATTCCCGGGAGCCCGACCAGCGTGAACGGCCCAGTGTCCGTTCCAAACTCGGTCTTATCATTTACTTTGATTTCGCGGATGTTTCCAAGAGACCTTGCGAATGGCTCGAAGGCAGCCACAAGATCGTTACGGCCACCGAGTTGAAACTCTTTCACCGGCCCTTGGCCGATATCGAGCACAACATCTCCAATGTGATTTTTCATTTCGGATTCGTGCTGCTTTACATAGGCAAGCGAACCAAGCAGACCCTGCTCTTCTCCGGTAAACAAAACAAAGCGAATCGTGCGACGTGGTGTAACTCCACCCTTGAGAATGGCATCCGCCGCCGCAAGAACGCTGCTGGTTCCGGTGCCGTTGTCCGTGGTGCCTTCGCTAAGATCCCAGGAATCCAGGTGCGCTCCCACGACAACGATCTCTTCCGGGTGTTCGCGGCCAACAATTTCGCCGACGACATTCGCGCTTTCTACAGGGCCGTTAGAGAACGTATTTTGCACGTTCATGCGCATGCGGACCGTTTTGCCGGCCGCAAGATAGCGTTCAATCTGGCCTTGATCTTCACGTGTCATGTCCACTACGGGAATCGCAAAATCGACGGCAAAACCAAGGATGCCTGTATGTGTCAGGTGCATGCCTTCCGCAGGAAAGCCCCCTTGCCCGCCGACGACAGCAATAGCTCCCGCCTTCTGAAGCGCGTTCAAGAAGTCGCCGTATTGGGCAAATATGAGCATCACGTTCTTTTTCGGCGCTCCTTCTGGCTTCATCATTACAATTTTGCCGTTGAAACGAGACATGTTCTTTAGCTCGGCATCAAGATCGAACAGATTAGCTGTGACCACTTCCCCTTCTGAACCATTGACGGGCGTGGACCCGGTCCATCCCATCGCATCCACGGTTAGGGTACGGTGCAATGGTGCAACGAGTTCTGCCTGAGCGGTCCCGCGCGTCCACCCTTTCCACAAGCTATATTTCTCGGCCCGCACGTTCTTCAGACCGATTGCGTTCATTTTCGCAACGCCCCAACGGATAGCCTTCTGATCTTGCGGAGAACCGGTGACGCGCGCGCCCACCTCATCGCTAAGTTCAGTGAGGTACTGGAAAGCGTGAGAATCCATGGTGCCCGTTCCGGCTATTCTCACAAGGGCCGGCTTGGTGCCATCCTCTCCAGGGCCTTTGGGCTGAACGTTATCGTTGGCGTACAAAGCCTTACAGGCACCGGCGGCAGCAAGGCCGAGCAGGACTATTGCAAAGAATCGAGTCTTCATTCCCATGTTCTCCTTCGAATGCAGAACGAAAGCGGACTTTGACTTTATCACGCTCTTAGACGCAGGACAGTTGACGATGTTTCATCGCCAGAATCCCCCTGGCCAGGGCTTTCGCAGTGCTTGCGGGTTGAGCAACGAACCAAAAGGCTGACTTTACGGCAGAGAGGAGTGCTCCTAAACTTTCAGCGTGGCTCTCTATTTGAAGATTTTGCGTATGGCGGCGGCGTGCCTGCTTTTGGGGACTGCTGTGCTGAGTCTGGCGCAGGAGCCCGGCGGAAAATCGGCTGAAAAACCAGTAGAAAGACCGGTGGCTGCGAAGGCGCCCGATAAGGCTACGGTTCCATTTCAAATTCAACTTTTGGAAACGCACATTCGATTTGAATCGAATGGTGATTCACGCAAAGAAGTCCATACCATCGTCAAGCTAAACAACGCGGCGGGAGCCCAGCAGTTTTCACGGCTGGGCTTTGACTACAACCGCGCGTTTCAGCAAGTGGAGATCCCGATGGTGCGAATCACCCACACGAATGGTGGAACTTCTGAAGTGCTTCCTAGTGCCATCTCCGACGCACCTAGTCTCGCCGTTGAGAAATATCCGGCTTATGTGAACGTGCGGGCAAAGTCGGTTCGGATTTTGGGGCTGCAAGAAGGCGATACAATCGAATATGAAGTAGTGACGACCACTACAAAACAACCATTGGCACCCGATTTTTGGCTAGAGCACACATTTGACAGATCGGGACAGGTCCTAAAAGAGATTTATCAGCTTGAATTGCCCAAACCGCGCGAAGTGCAGTTGCAAACGCTTCCAGAGATCTTGGAGTCGCATTCCGAACCGCAAAAAACCACGGACTCCGAATACGTTTGGCATCGCTGGGATGTCGACTCGACAAAGTGGGAAAAAGGTTCCGGCGCGAGCACAGAAAAAAGCGCTGATTTAGTTCTGACGAGCTACAAAAGTTGGAGAGATTTGGCCGCCAAGATCGGAGCCTGCGTACAGATCGCCTTTGATGAAACGATCTGGTCGGATGCGAGGCAGAAAATTGCTGGTTCAACCGACCCATCCAGTGAAGCCCTGCTGTACGACTTAGTCTCTACAAAGATCAAGACAATCGAAGTTCCCCTTGCTTTCGATCCTTGCTCCTCTCGGACAGCGAAAGACGTGCTCGTCTCAGGTTATGGTAGTCCTCAAGAAAAAGCGAAATTGTTGACAAGCTTGCTGCAGCAGCATCAGAAAGACAAAGTCCAGGGAACGGCCTGGCCATATTTCTACACGAATGTGGAAGCACCTGAAAATGAGTTGCCTCGGCCTTCGTTATTGAGAGGGATGCTTGTGGCCTACACCAAAGGGGAACAGACACGTTTTGTGGATCCCAGCTTGGAGGTTGCCCCTTACGGAATGATTCCAGTGGAACTTCGGGGTAAGAATGCTCTTCGGATGGTGAGTTCCGAATGCCCGGAGAAAGGCTGTTGGACAACAATTCCACGAGATTTGCCGTTTGCAGCAATTCAAAAGGTCGGGGTGAATGCGCAGATTGGAGAAGATGGAAAGCTCCGCGCGAAGGTGAAATATACACTGAGGGGAGATAACGAACTGTTATTGAGGATGGCCTTCCACCAGACACCCGCAGAAAAATGGAAGGAAGTGGCGGGACTGTTGGCCCTATCCGATGGATTTCGGGGTGTGATTACGAGCGCAACGGCATCCGACCCAAAGGCAACGAAAGATCCGTTTACTGTCGAATATGAATTAACACAGGACAAATTCGTCGATTGGTCGAAGAAGCCAGTCCGCATTCCGGCCCTACTGCCCCAGATTGGACTACCTGAGGTATCAGGGAGAAATTCCCAGGGAAATATTGATTTGGGAACGCCGCTGGACGTTGAGACTCAAGTGACTCTACATTTGCCGGAAGGAACTACGGTACAGGCGCCTGCGGGAACCAAAGTGGAGCGCGACTACGCCACCTACTCATCCAAGTATGGGTTCACTGCGAATACATTGACCGCGCTTCGCCACATTCATTTTATACAGCGTGAGGTTGCTGCAGATCGCGCAATCGATTACAGCGCGTTCGTGCAAGCTGTCCAGAACGATCAATCGCAATACTTCGTGATGGACCGGGGGACAGGCGTAAAGAGCGCGAGATTGAACTAATTTGGAGTGCGGGAGCTCTCTACTCACACTTTTGAGCCCACTTTTGAGGTTGAGTTGAAACCTGTATCGCAAAGGCGGCAACGAATCTGCCACACTCAACGTCCCTCTAGCGAAATTCCATTACTTCTTTTTCTTTTGCTGCCGCCAGGTCTTCGATCTTTTTGGTTTCGGAGTGAGATACCTTTTCCAGTTCCTCTAGAGAGCGCTTCTGTTCGTCCTGGCTGATTTTCTTCTCTTTTTCCAGTTTGTCGATGGCTTCCTTGATATCGCGGCGAATATTGCGCACTGCGGTGCGATGATTTTCCAGCATTTTATGCATCTGCTTGACGAGATCCTTCCGACGCTCTTCGGTGGGAGCTGGGATCGGTATGCGGACCACTTTGCCGTCCGTGGTAGGGTTTAAACCCAAATCCGAGGACCGGATGGCCTTGTCGATCAGAGCCGCGGCGCTGGGATCCCAAGGAGTAATCATAAGCATGGTCGCATCGGGAATAGTCACGTTGCCGAGTTGATTCACCGGCATGGGCGTTCCGTGGTAATCAATGCGCACCTGATCGAGGATCGCGGCGTTGGCGCGGCCTGTGCGTACGGTGGCAAGTTCCTTGCGAAAATCATCCACTGCCTTTTCCATGCGCGTTTTGGCAGCAAGCATAGCGTCTTTCGTTGTGGCTATCGTGGTCACGGTGTATTTCCTTTCAGCGAAGTGAGGCCTGAAACGAATTCGTCTTTCACACTCATTATCGAATACCTGTAACTTCAGAACTGCTTTTTAGGCAGGAGTAACTGTGGACCCGACGCGCTCCCCTCGAACGGCGCGTCGAATATTTCCCGCCTTATGCATATTGAATATGACGATAGGCATGCCATTGTCCATACAAAGCGAAATAGCCGTGGAGTCCATGACTTTCAGGTTCTGGTGCAGCACGTCGCGATACGTGATTTCCGCGAAGAATTTGGCATCGCTGACTTTTTCCGGATCCGCGTCGTAGATTCCATCGACACGAGTCGCTTTCAAAATCACGTCGGCCTTGATTTCCATGGCTCGGAGTGCGGCCGCAGTGTCGGTCGAAAAATATGGATTGCCCGTGCCGGCAGCGAAGATGACCACACGTCCCTTTTCCAGGTGACGCATGGCCCGGCGGCGAATAAACGGCTCGCACACCTGATGCATCTCGATGGCGCTCTGAACCCGAGTGTGCACGCCGACTTTTTCGAGGGCGTCCTGGAGAGCGAGCGCATTCAAAACCGTGGCCAGCATGCCCATGTAATCGCCGGTAGCACGATCGATTTCAAAACCCTTTTGCCGCGCGCCGCGAAAAATGTTGCCGCCACCAACCATGATGGCGATCTGCACACCGAGTTTGTGAACGTCGCGCAATTCCTTGGCAATGCCGTAGATGGTTTGGCCGTCGATGCCGAAGCCTTGCGCTCCTTGCATGGACTCTCCTGAGAGTTTCAGGAGAATTCGATGGTAGGCAGGACGTTTCCTGGAACCATTTTTTGGGGGGTTCGGTGGGCTTGCCATGTGACTCCGATTGTCAAATCAAAAGCACAGGAATTGTAACAAAAAATAAGGGTGACAGCGTGTGGGCGAGGAGAAAACTGCACAAAATGCCTCACCCTCGGCGTTCCGAAACGGGATTTCCGATCACCTTTACGCAAAAAACGCCCCGTTTTACCGGAGCGTCTTTGCCAATCCAATTAGTTCAATTTGAGCTACGTTTTGGCGGGCTCCGGTGTCACAGGCGCGACCGCTTCCGCCGAACCGGCAGAACTGGAACCACTGACTTCGCCAACCTTGAAGCGGGCAAAACGCCGAATGGCGATATTCTCGCCAAGATTCGCAATAGCCTGCGTAATCATTTCGCCGATGGTCTGGGTCTCGTCCTTGATGAAGTGCTGTTCGTAGAGGCAACTTTCTTCATAGAACTTCTCCATTTTGCCGCTGACGATTTTCTGAATGACCTGGTCCGGCTTGCCGGTGGCGCGCGCCTGAGCACTGTAAATCTCGCGCTCGCGCTCCAGCATTTCCGGGGTCACATCTTCACGGCGGACGTAGCGTGGATCGACGGCCGCAATGTGCATTGCAACGTCATGGCAAAGCTGTTGAAACTTTTCGGTGCGGGCAACGAAATCGCTTTCACAGTTAATTTCTACGATTACGCCGATCTTTCCGCCGGCGTGGATGTAGTGCCCGATGAGACCTTCGGTTGCTTCACGGGTGGCCTTCTTCGCTGCGGAAGCCTGGCCCTTCTTGCGCAGGACGTCGATGGCCTTCTCAATGTCGCCATTCGTCTCTACAAGCGCGGCGCGGCAGTCGCTGAATCCCGCGTTGGTTTTCTCTCTCAGTTCCTTTACAAGCTTGGCTGGAATTTCCATGACTGGCTTAGATGTACTCATCCTTTTCTCTCTTTTTTGTGCGGCCCGAACTTTCGATTTTATTTCAGAAAAATGGCCCGGCGTCGGTTTTGCACTCAGCGCCGGGCCACCAGAATTTAGATCCGTCGCAGTTACTTGGCGGCTTCCGCTTCGTGAGGAACCTCTGTGGCGGCCGCTGCGGGTTCCGCGGGTTCCGCAGGCTCCACGGGTTCGGCAGCCGGTTCCACATTGACGTCAGTCGCTTCTACGAAATCGCCTTCCTGCTTTTCGTACTGCTCGTAGGCGCTGGTGTCAACGTATTCCACGCCGTCTTGCGCCTGGTCCGCGACCGCCTTCTGATGGGCGACCTGGGATTGCTCATATGCCGCACGGCCTTCCGCAACGGAGTCGGCGATTTTCGTGGTGAACAGGCGAATGGCGCGCAAAGCGTCATCGTTACCTGGAATGATCCAGTCAACCATGTCCGGATCGCAGTTGGTGTCAACCACACTGACCACCGGAATGCCCATGCGTCGCGCTTCCTTGACGCCGATTTCCTCGGCGTTGGAATCTACCACGAACATGGCGTCCGGCAACTGCGTCATATTCACAATGCCTTCCAGATTCTGGAAGAGGTGCTTCATTTCACGGTCCAGGCGAGCGCGCTCTTTCTTGGAGAGCTGCTCCATGCGTCCGTCTTCTGTCATGGCCTGAAGCAATTTCAGGCGTTTGATGGACTTCTGCAGCGTGGACCAGTTGGTCAGAGTACCGCCCAACCAGCGGTGATTCACGAAAAAGGCGCCGCAGCGCTTGGCTTCTTCGGCGATGGCATCCTGTGCCTGGCGCTTTGTGCCAACGAACAAAACGGTTCTTCCATGCGAAGAGATTTCACTGACGAAGCGGCTGGCTTCGCGGAACATCTTCAACGTCTTCTGCAAATCAATGATGTGGATGCCGTTGCGTTCCCCGAAAATGTATTCCTTCATTTTGGGGTTCCAACGACGCGTCTGGTGACCGAAATGTACACCGGCCTCCAGAAGTTCCTTCATGGTGATTTCTACTGCCACTATTCCTCCTAAGTAGATAGCTGCTTTTCAGGTCTTCGATCAAACTGAAGATCCAGCAGCAGCCTCTTGCCGGCTTCTTGCCGGCCGTGATCTTGGAACTTCAGCGTTAGCCGAAATTCCAGAGCCTTGGTTTGGGCCTCGTTCCGTGAACGAAGCCCAAACAAAACCGTGACGCCCAGCTCTTTACCGCTTGGTGAACTGGAAGCGCTTGCGTGCGCCCTTCTGACCGTACTTCTTGCGTTCCTTCATACGGGAATCGCGCGTCAAAAATCCGTTCTTGCGGAGTGGCGAACGAAGTTCCGGATTGAACTTGATGATGGCGCGGGACAAGCCCATGCGCACCGCTCCAGACTGCCCACCAACGCCGCCGCCCTTGGCCGTCGCCACTACGTCCACCTGATCCGTTAGGCTGGTGAACTTCAATGGCTCGATCGCATCATGCTCCCAGGCATGATTCGGGAAATAAGCTTTCGCCTCGCGGCCGTTCACGGTGAACTTTCCCGTGCCTGCCTTCAGAAATACTCGCGCAATTGATTCCTTGCGGCGACCGGTTCCGTAGAACCAGGTTTTGCTGCCCGTTGTGGGCGTATCGACAGTACTCAATGCTCCTCCTCAAATGCCTGCTAAAGAGAGTAATCCGCGCTCTCTCGTAAACTTCACGGTGGATGGCTCCCTGCTAAGGCACTGCCTAGAAAGGAACAACACCTACGTGGCGACAACCCGGAGCCGCCCTGAAGATTCAGGGGTGCTCCAAAAACTAGTTACAGCGAGACGGCTTGCGGCTTCTGTCCAGCGTGACGCGCCAATCCGGCGGCATCCCGATAAACGCGTAACTTCTTTGCGCGACGAGCGCGCAGCTTATTTTTCGGCAACATGCCAAGAACCGCCTCGCGGATCATCCAGTCGGGCTTGTTCTCCCGCACGCGCTTGGCCGGTACTTCCTTTAATCCGCCAGGGTATCCGCTGTGCGAGTAATACACTTTCTGGTCAACCTTGTTGCCGGTAAGCTTAATCTTGTCGGCGTTGATCACTACTACGTGGTCGCCAGAATCCAGGTAAGGCGTGAACGCAGCCTTATCTTTCCCGATCAACATTCGGGCCACTTTGGTCGCCAGGCGACCCAACACCTGGTTGGTCGCGTCCACCACAAACCACTGGGCACCCACCTTCAGTGCCTCTGCTTCTTCTCCCTTTGCTACGTACGTCCTCATTGCAATCAGCCACACCTTTCCCTGAAAAGACAAAGTTTAAGTTTAGGGGGTGAGGTGATTTTTGTCAACGCGCAGGAAAGGAAAGTGTCAAACCTCTTTAGATGATGTCCCCTTGTTTACCCCGTTAGAAGTGTCCCCTTTTTGAATTTGCTGTTGTAGTTCGAGAGCCAGCTGGAGTGAGGCCCTGCGCCGCGGTTTATGTGGCGCGTTTAGGGCGAAACGGAAGCGGGCTCTCGAACGGTCGATCCCATCTGCCATTCTTGCGGCTTCCGTAGTTTTGTTTCCTGCTTAAAACTCTTACGCCACGGATGTTTTAGCGCCGGCTTCCATCCCCCATCCGTGACTTGCTTCCCGCTCGCTTTGTCCGACTTCGTCGGCATAGCTCGCGGTCGCTCCACCAGGTCTTCGTACTCCATTCGTTCCCCGCGACAACGCACCTCCTCCGCTCCATCCTCCCACTCGCACACGTGGGCCTTTAACTGTGTCAGCCCATAATGCTTGGCTCGTGGCTTGAGTTGCAGAAAATGCCCGCGGTACTGCACCACCCAATCATTGCTAATCCAGCGCTCCGTCTCCAACCGAAAGGCCCTCGCATAGCTTCTCCGCGCTTGGCGCCTTCGCATGGTAGTTTTCCGGTCGCGCCGCTTCCCGGGCAAATCGGCGGTTGATGTACCCCGTTGTTGCGCTCCACCCGCCCTTTCGCTTGCGGTGAACTCGCCGCGATGATGCGGATCTCCAATCGCTCGCACATGCTTCCGAACTGCGTCGTGGCCGCCTTTCCTTGTAGTCGCTCCCTTTCCGTTGGCTCCCGCTTATGGACGTTCTTCCAATCCGTGTATAACGCCCGGGGAACTCCATACTTCTCAATCCACGATCGCAGTACCCCCGCCGCTGCCCAGATCCATCTTCCACTGAGTGATCGGGACCATGGTCTTACTAAAACCCTGTTAGTTTGTCGCCGCGGGAAGAGTCCTCACCGGCAGCATTTCCGACAAAACCTCCTGAGCGTGGTCCGGATGGGATAAGAGCACACATGCAACCAAGACTGGAGCGACCTTGGGCAAAATCATCAGACACCACCGCGACTCGAATTAGCCGGCGCTGATCTTTTTGCACGATACAATCCACTCAATACGGAATGAACATAAAGGACTTACATTGGTCACGGCTCGCTTATCACTCGAGTGATCTCGAATTAATTTTCTATAATGAAACGCCGGTGCCAATGCGGCTCACCCACCCCACCGTTAACCTTTCGCCTTCTCTCAGTGATTGTTCTCTTTTTAGTAGCGCTTCGGATTACGGACACACGGCCATCCGAAACCGTTCTGACCGTGCTATCTTCATCGCAAGGACGCCCACGCTGTGTCGCCCGGCCGGAAGAGGCAATATGGAGCAAGAACGACGCCGTACACCCAGGATTGTGTTTTTTGCTGCTGCGGAACTCCTGGAAGTTAAATCAGAGGTAAGGGTAGCTTCGCGCGTGAGTGAGTTGAGTTTGCACGGATGCTATCTGGATATGATGAATCCATTCCCGGCAGACACGGTGATTTTGCTGAAAATCTGGACCGATGAGAACAGTGTCTTTCAGGCGAAGAGCAGCGTCATCTATTCGCAGCCAAATATGGGCGCGGGCGTTAGATTCATCGATCCAGACGCAAAGAGCTTAGCCGTACTGCAACGCTGGCTGGATGACCCCGCCAAATAATCATAGGTCGGTCTGCCAACGCACTCCTCAAAGTCTCTCAAGCGCTTGCTCCATGTCGGCTAGAAGATCGCGCCAGTGCTCAATACCCACAGACACGCGCACAAGTCCATCCGTTACGCCCGCCTGAACGCACTCCTCCTCGGTGTAGCCAGAGTGGGTAGTTGTCTTTGGATGGCAAGCCAGCGATTCGACCCCGCCCAGCGAAACAGCATTGCGCGCCAGTCGAATGCTCCGGAGGAACTCGAATGCAGCCGCTTTGCCTCCCTTCAACTCCAGAGAGAACATCGCTCCTGGAAAATCACACTGCGCATGGAAGATCAGCTGCTGATCGGGATCCTGAAATAGCGTGGGATAGATCACCTGAGACACTTTGGGATTCCCATTCAATTGCTCTGCAATGCGCTGAGCGTTCTTGCTGGCACGGTTCATTCGCAAGCTGACGGTAGGAAGCCGGCTGTCCAGCATCCAGCATTCATCGGGCTGGAGTATGTTTCCAAATAAATGTCGCTGCAAACGGACCTGTTGAAGCAGCGCCGGATCTCTGGCCAAAGCCATTCCCGCCAACAAATCACTAAATCCAGAAAGGTATTTTGTCGCAGAATAAAGAACAATGTCCGCCCCAAACAGCAGTGGATGTTGAAATGCCGGACCGAGGAGTGTGTTGTCTACCATAACGAGTGGTCGAACTCCTGTTGCGGAAACCCCAAGCGAAGCCACCGTCTTGCGCACGCGTCGTATATCCGTCATCGCCAACGTGGGATTGGCGGGCGTCTCGACAAGCACGACTCCCAAGTTTCTTGCTGAACGGATGGCTTCGTCCAACAGGCCGCCGTGCCCGGCAGGCACTGCGATGCCTTGAACGCCCCAACCCGGCAAGAAATCCTTAACGAAATGCTGTGTGCCTCCGTAGAGCGGAACCGTATAGACCACAGTTTGTCCAGGGCGCAAAAAGGTGAGTAGGGAAGTAATGATCGCAGCCATCCCGGAATTGAATGCCAGTGCGGCTCCGGCCCCTGGCTCCAGTGGAATTGTCTGAGCCTCCAGAATTTCGGCATTGGGATGGTTCAGCCGGGCATAAATCAACTCGGCCTGCTCACCGGGCTCGGCCTGGCACCTTCCTGTGGCAATATCGAATGCGCGTTCTGCTGCTTCAGGACTGGAAAATACATAGGTGGAACTGCGAAAGACTGCGGGTCGCGCCGAGCCAACAGAAAGACTGGGATCAAAACCGCCGGTCAGTATCCTGGTAGTCGCTCGTAAACCATGTGGATGACGATCATTGTTTTCCGCCATAGGTCACCTGTGGCCGAGTATAGGCCAGCGCACAAAAGGCGGAATAGATTTTTTGTTCGGGAATTGAAAGAGCGACTGAAGGTGAAAGGATTCCCTAAAAGAATGAGTTGACTTACAACGAGCCAACAAATCTTGGTCAGTGCTCTACCATCCACGCATTTGAAGTGCGGGTTCCTTCCAGGATAGCCAGGCGTTTGCCGTCGGGTGAAGGAATGGCCCAGCCCAACTGCGGTTTGTCCGCTACAAGGGTTGTCTTGGCCTTGCCACTCAGATCCAGATTTACCAGCGAGCGTTTTTCCTGCGAAGCTACGCTGACCCAGATGCTTCTTCCGTCCGCAGCCCAGTCAATGTATTGAGCGCCCACTCCCATCGGAAGAGAAACTGAGTGTTCTTTGCCGCTGGGTATCTCCAGAATTCGGATCGTCGAGAGAGTTGTGCCAGCATTGACTTTGGCCAGAGCCAGCTTGGTTCCATCCGGCGACAGGGTCCAGTTATATAGAAACGCCTCTGGTTCAGTGACTCGCGTCAATTCCTTCTTTTCTCCGGTGCTCTCATCGAACTGATAAATCACCAGGGCGTGAGGATCCAGTTCACCGCTGACGAGACAGACTCGTGACGGAAGAAACGCACACTGGAAATTGTTCAGCGCCGGACCTTCCAATATTTCTTGGGGAGATCCTCCCGAAAGCGGCAATTCCATCAACCGGTTGGGGACTTCTTTCTCGGAAGAACTCGGGCTTACCAGGTAAAGTACACCCGACTGTTCAGGATTCATTCGCGCCATTACAACGGGATCATTCCCGCCAATGAAAAGTTCAGGGGTGCTTTGATCGATAGATTGCCGGAACACATGAGACACTCCATCGCGATTGGATACGAAAAACACGGACTTACCGTCTGGACTCCACGCAAAAGGCAAGTCCTTCCCTTCGTCCATGGTCAGCCGCTTCAGACTACTTACCCTGCTCGAGTGTGGCTCGATCTCTCCTATAAAAACATCAGGATCTTCCACTGTCCGCAAATACATCAGTTTGCGGCCATCGCCGGAAGCGGAGATATCCACCTTGTAGTCAGGACCACTGGTAATTCGGATCGGGGGTGCAACAGGAATGGCAGTTCGGGGATTGATAGGTAATTCCCATAGATTGGAATCGTTTTGACCAGGGGGAAGTTCGGCCCGCGTAAATTGCAGGCGATCTTGGGCAGACCATGCCAGCCCGCCCGACAGCCAAACATCTGACAATAATATGTTGGTCTTTTCCGTGGTGGGATCGAAAGTCGCGATATCTACTTTCATGTTGTAGTGGCCGGAAGCATATAGTGCTCGGACAAAGGCCACCCATCGACCATTAGGTGACCACGCGATTCCCCCAATCTTGGACATCCGATTCGTGGGAACCAATCGTGCCCTGTCTCCGGTTACGTTCGCGATCCAAAGCTCTTCGCTGCCTTCGTCTCCACGTATGAACGCGATTTCTTGTCCATCGCGCGAGAGTGCTCCCCATTGGGCATCGTCCAAAATCTTTCGAGGCTCGGCACCAAGTACGGATACCCTCCAAAGACTGGGTTTGCCAGTTTGTGGATCGGAAGCCCTGACAAGCAGGTGTGTGCCATCTGGGAACCAGCTCGTTACCCGTGGTCTGAACTCCTCGGTCAATTTCACTGGTCGCGTCTCATTAGTGTCCAACACGCGCAAGAACAGGCCCTGTGCATCCGAGTAGGCGACATATTTCCCATCCGGTGAGATTGCCGCGCCATTTAAAGGCAACTCCGCCGGATTTGCGGTAACTCGTCGTTCAGTAAACTTCACCGGAGCAGCAACAGTTGTACGCTTTCCCAAACTCCATCCGGTAATCAAAGCGGTGGCAACCAGAGACACCATGAGTATCAACTGAATTCTGTGCCTCTTCCCCCAAGACTCACGAGCCTCAACGAGAGAGGAGGAATGGTTCGTCGCTTCTGAATTGACGGGTGCAATGAACCGATAACCTCGTCGTGCCAAGGTCTCCACAAAGCGCGGATTGTCCGCCGAGTCTCCCAGAGCGTCTCGGAGTCGTTTGACTGCGGTATTAAGGCTGTGGTCGAAATCGACGAAGGTGTCAGCAGGCCAGAGTCGCGCCCTTAGTTCTTCGCGGCTCACAATCTCCCCGGGTTTTTCCAGCAATAAACTGAGTACCTGCCGTGGTTGATCTTGCAGCTTGATGCGCACTCCGCTACGCCGCAACTCTCCATTGCGAAGATCGGCTTCAAACTTGCCGAACCGACAGAATCCTCTCGGTGATTCTTGGCCGACTTGAGCGCCAGTAGCCAAAATAACTCCCCGGGAATGAAGTGCACTAGGTGATACGCACTTTCCCTGCGATCTGTTCCAAGTTACCTGCGTTTGTATCTGTTTGACGTTATAGAGCTTGGACGGTTACCTCGGTTTGGGTTACGCGTAAGACCCAGTGCATTGTGATACTTAGCTTAAGACCCCATGGTGAACGTTTAAAGGAGCGTCCACCATGAGATTCCTGAAGAGCTTGTTTCTATTCGCAGCTATTCTGTCCCTTGATCCCTCATCCGTCAGCGCGCGACCCATTTCCAGCATAAGGGTCCCGCTCACCATCTGCTTGACTAATGAGGCTGGAGTGCCTTGGAAAACGGTATTCGGAGTCGAGGCCAGAGTAACGACCGTCTTCAGGGAATCGGCCATCGAACTGCGCTGGTTGAACTATGATCCCTCGTTGAACGCCCCTGGGCGGCCTACTTCCTGCGGACACCTTACCTATCCCGACCATCTGATGATCCATTGGATTCCAAGGGCCCGTAATGCCCCATCGGACGTTTTGGGAGAGGCGTTTCTGGATGAACAGGACGCTGGCGTGATCGCAGACTTGTTTCTCGATCATGTTCAAACTGTGGAATCACAAGCGAAAGTTGGCTTCGCGAACTTGCTTGCTTACGCCACGGCACACGAAGTCGGGCACTTACTGCTTGGTGTCAATTCGCACTCAAGCCGTGGCATTATGCACGGTCATTTTCATGGACAGGAATTAGGAGCAATTCGCAGCGGAGCGTTGGCCTTTGAGCATGACGAAGAAGTAAGAATGCATTCAAGGCTGTTGGGCGACCCTCTGCCTTTTCTGCTGGTCAACGGTCGATAGCGCAGCCAATCGTTGCAGGTTAAGCAACAATGCACTTCATATCCATGTGGGAATTTGGCAGGTACTTTCTCATTATTTTCCTTAGAATTCACTCCATGTTCACAGTTCCAATCTCGCGCCGCTCAATACACTTCGCCATTGCCTGCCGCTGAATCCTTAATTAAGATATCGGCAGTTTGCTGGCGGGAAGTATGCCCAGGTACTCGAAGCCTTCGTCGGCATGCCTCGCTTCAAGGAGTTATCCATGTCGTTCAACCGAATTTGTCGTTTGCTCCTGTGCTCCCTGGCATTGGCGGCCTTTGCCGGCGCCTCCCGGGCTCAGGATGCGGCGCCGGCTGCAGCCCCGGCTTCTCAGAAATTCGTAACCATCATGAATTTTGATTATGGCACTGTGCGGACTTATGTTTCGCAGATTTTTGGTTCGGACCAGGACGTCGGCAAGGGCATCTCTGACCTGTTGGTGGACAAGCTGCTGAAGGACGGGAAATACCGTTTGATAGAGCGTTCCGCGCTGGACAAGATTCTTGCAGAACAGAACTTTTCGAACAGCGATCGCGCTGACCCCAACACAGCGGCAAAGATTGGCAAGGTTCTTGGTGTGGACGCCATTATCATTGGCTCCATCACGCAATTCGGTCGCGACGACCAGCATACAAATGTTGGCGGCGGAGGTTATGGATTGGGTCGATTCGGCTTGGGTGGTGTCGGCACGAGCAAAGCGAAGGCGGTTGTCGGTATAACTGCGAGAGTTATCAACGTCTCCACCGGCGAGATTCTGGCTTCCGTCAGCGGCCTTGGAGAATCCACACGCTCCAGCACATCGCTCGTGGGTGGTGGTGGTGGCTGGACGGGCGGCGGAGGCGGCGGCTTGGATATGGGCAGCAGCAATTTTGCCAACACGATTCTTGGTGAAGCCGTGCACAAGGCGGTCGACGACACCGGGGCAAAGCTGGACGAAGCAGCGGCCAAGATCCCCACTCGCACAATCTCCATCTCGGGCTTGGTGGCTGATGCCAGCGGCGGCACACTCATTATTAACGTGGGCAAGAGGGCGGGCGTCAAGGTTGGCGACAAGCTGATTGTTTCTCGTCAGGTTCGCACAGTGAAAGATCCAGCCACCGGTAAGGTCATCAAGTCGGTGGAAGACAAGGTAGGCGAAGCCACGGTCACGGAAGTCGATGACGACTCCTCCACGGCAACTTTTTCTGGTGTCGGTGCGGCAAAAGTGGGAGACGTAGTAAAGACTCCGTAACACAAATATCCTGAGAACAAACGTCGAGCCCACCCTTTCTATTAGAGAGTGGGCTCGTTTTCTTTTCGGTAGAGTTCGAAAATAGAGGAATCATAATGTCCTGCTTGAAAGAGGTTCTGTAGAGCGTCAAAAGGTTACTTTGGTGTATTGTTTCAGGGTCGGAATCAGGGTTCTGGAGGGATTATGACAGCGGAATTCTCAATCGGTCAGCACATCGGCGATTACGAAATCCTCTCCGTTTTAGGCCTCGGCGGCATGGGCAAGGTTTATAAAGTTCGCAACGTCATTTCCGACCGCGTGGAAGCCATGAAGATTCTTTTGCCCGACCTGACTTCCCATCAGAGTCTTGCGGATCGTTTCTTACGGGAAATTCGCCTTCTCGCCTCCCTGAATCATCCCAATATCGCGTCGCTTCGAACTGCGTTAACCCATGAGAACCAACTCGTGATGATCATGGAATTCGTGGAGGGGGAAACTCTGGCAAACCGGCTTTCCCGGGCCCCCATCTCGACCGCCGAAGCAGTCGATTACTCCGACCAGATTCTCTCGGCTCTCAGCTATGCCCATAAACAATACATCATCCATCGCGACATCAAGCCAGCCAACATGATGCTCACTCCCCAAGGAATCGTAAAGCTCATGGATTTCGGCATTGCCCGTTCCTCCAGCGACGGAACGCTCACTTCCACCGGAACGACCCTGGGCTCTCTGAACTACATGCCCCCCGAGCAAGTTCGCGGTCAAAGCGCCGACGCCCGTTCCGATATCTATTCTTATGGCGTTTCTCTCTACGAACTACTTACGGGAAAACTGCCCTTCCGGGGTGATTCCCAATATTCATTAATGACTGCGCACTTGAATGAGGAACCCGCGGCTCCCATTACCATGCGCGCCGATCTGCCGCCGGCGCTGAACGAAATAATCCTGATGGCGATGGCAAAAGATCCTGCCCAGAGATTTCAGTCTGCCGATGCTTTTCGCGCGGCATTGAAAAGCGTTCCCGTCAGTTCCCTGCCTGGCTCCGGCACTACGGTCACCCATGCTTCGCGAACTCCTTCACCTTCTTCCTCTCAAACTACTCTGGTCGAATCGCCTATTCCTCGCGTGCCCACTGTTGCGACTCCTGCTTCCACACCATCTCCAAGGCCTGCTACGCCTCCGCCTGCTTACGTGCCCACTGTAGTGGCCCCGCAAGCCACAGTTCCTTCCCCGGCTGCTGCCCATGCGCGTTCTTCTTCCAGTCGAGGACTATGGGTCGCCATCGGTGCACTCGCAGGTGTAAGCGCCCTCATTGCAGCCGGGATTTACATCCCTCGAAAAGTGTTGACGCATGCTGATCCCAACAAATCAGCGTTTCCTCCCGCCGCAAGTTCCACAAATCCAGGTGTAACTCCTGCGGCACAGACTCCAGCTTCAACGACGACTTCCCCATCCTCGCCAAGCAATTCCGGCGTGGTGCTGCAGGGTGATAAAGGCACCATCTCCGTCGATCCTCAGGGGAACGTCGCCATTCAAACGCCCAATGGCAGCATCTCCACTACGGCCTCAGGAGATGTGAATCTCTCCAGCAAACGTTCCGGGAATCCTATTCCGCCGCGGACTTCGGGAGCAACTGCTGGGTCCGCGCAATCCGCGCCCCCTGCAACTCCTCCGGTTCCTGCCGGCCCCTCTCCAGAGGAAATTGCAAAGGTGGAAGACGAGGCCGACAAGTTAAACGTTCGTGGTTCGGCTGTGACGCAAAGCGTGGATACCCTGCGTCATCAACAGCAAGCCGCTGGATATAATTTGCGAGGAGATATCTCGGGCGCGGAAGAACGCATGCAGTTGTATCTATCAAAGGGAAACGTCGCTCTCAAAGCGCAAGACTTGGCGGGCGCGAAGAAATATTTCGAGCTGGCAGACGCGGAAATTAATAAACTCGAAAAATTCCTCGGCCACTAGATGGCGCGGTGGGCTGATCGGCCCTCAATTATTCGACGAACTCTACAGGAAGATAAGGATGGTCCTATGAAAATCGCGGCACTTGTAGCGCGAATTCTGTTGGGTCTGGTCTTCGTCATATTCGGATTGAACGGGATTCATCCATTTATGCCCATGGGGCCAATGCCCGGAGGCGCAGCCGGCCAATTCGTCGGTGCGTTGATACAGTCTCACTACACTCTTATCGTCGCCTTCTTGCAAGTAATCGGCGGAGCCCTGCTTCTCGCCAATCGTTATGTAACTTTGGGTCTTGTCATCCTTGGCCCGGTGATCGTCAATATTTTTCTCTTTCACGCCCTGATGGAACCGAAGGGATTGCCCCTTGCCGTCATCGTTGTGCTTTTGTGGTTTATCCTCGCCTACCATGCTCGCCGCAACCTGTCGGGCATTTTCGCGCCACGCATCGAATCCTAGAATCCCCTATCGATACAAGCTTTTATCGCTATTTCATAGCAAACCCGCTCACGTGACTCCGGTCACTGTATTTGTTTTGCTTATAGTCTCTAATAGATACGCTTTTCGACCAACCTCGCACGCCGGATCTCTCTGGCGTCCTTCTTGGCCTTTCTTTTGTTGACTTCAACTCCGGAGGACAAACCTATGGGCACCATTACGCTTGCGCCACCAGCACTCAAGGCGCCGGCAGAATATGTGAATGATGTATTGAATAGTGTTCGCGCAAAGAATCCTGCCGAGCCGGAATTCCATCAGGCCGTTCAGGAAGTGTTGGAGACGTTGGGCCCCGCTTTGTCCAAGCATCCGCAATACCAGCAGTCGCGGATTTTGGAACGTTTCGTGGAACCGGAACGCGTTGTAATGTTCCGCGTGCCTTGGGTGGATGACGATGGGCAGGTCCAGGTAAATCGTGGTTTCCGCATCGAGATGAGCAGCGCCATAGGCCCTTATAAGGGCGGCCTGCGTTTTCATCCCACGGTCAACCTGGGAATTCTAAAGTTTCTCGCATTTGAGCAGGTCTTGAAAAATTCGCTGACCACACTGCCAATGGGCGGCGGAAAAGGCGGCTCTGATTTCGATCCCAAGGGAAAGAGCGACAACGAAGTCATGCGCTTCTGCCAGAGCTTCATGTCTGAGTTGTATCGCCACATCGGCCACAACACAGACGTACCGGCGGGTGACATCGGCGTCGGCGGTCGTGAGATCGGCTTTCTGTTCGGCCAGTACAAGCGGCTTGCCAATCAGTTTACCGGCGTACTTACCGGCAAGGGTCTTGGATGGGGTGGTTCATTAATCCGTCCGGAAGCAACTGGCTATGGCTGCGTCTATTTTGCCCTAGAGATGCTGAAGAGCCGAAAAGACACCCTGGACGGCAAACTCTGCCTGGTTTCCGGAAGCGGCAACGTTTCGCAGTACACTGCGGAAAAGCTGCTCGACTTCAATGCCAGAGTCATTGCCATGTCCGATTCGAACGGCGTGATTTTCGATCCGGAAGGCATCAACCGCGAAAAACTGGCGTGGATTCTAGAACTGAAGAATGTGAAACGCGGCCGCATCAAGGAGTATGCCGATAAGTTCAAGACGGCAAAATATATTCCCGTGGATCGCACCATGGACTTCAATCCCCTTTGGGCCCTCAAGGCCGATTGCGCATTCCCCAGCGCCACGCAGAATGAAATCAACGCGAAGGACGCCGCAACTCTGCTCATGAACGGCTGCAAGCTCGTTGCGGAAGGCGCCAACATGCCAAGCACCCTGGACGCCACTCGCATGTTCCTGCAGGCCGGCATTCTCTACGGTCCCGCGAAAGCGGCCAATGCCGGTGGAGTGGCCACCAGCGGTCTGGAGATGGTGCAGAACTCCATACGTCTGAATTGGAGCCGCGAGGAAGTGGACGACCGGCTGCACAAGATCATGATCGCCATCCACAAGAACGCTTATGATACCGCGGAGAACTACGGCAAACCCGGGAACCTCGTCTATGGCGCAAACATAGCCGGATTCCTGAAAGTTGCCGATGCGATGTTGGATCAAGGATTGGTCTAGTCGCTTGGGTTAAACACGCTTGGGCAGGGCGGACTCGTTCCGCCCTGTTTTTTGTGTGCAGCTAGAAGATGGTGCACACGTTGCGGTGCCGGCAAATCCATCGATAAGCGCTAGAATGCGCAGTCCAATGGGTAGTATTCCTCTATTCCGGCAGAGGTCGATTTCAGGTCGAATTCCTCCTTTATTACTAACTGCCTATCTTTCAACAATCGCCAAACAATCTGAAAAATCTTTCTGCATGGGCATGCTCCTGCTCTTGTACTTATGGGGATTTTCGTTTTACCTACCTGAAGGGAGGTCTTCCATGATCTCACCTGTTTTAATCTTGATTGTCATTGGTGTCTTGACCACAGCGGCATTGGTTTTTGGCTTGGCCGTGGCGCTTGCAGCTTACGTCCGATTCCGCGGGGAACGCATTATCACCTGCCCGGAAAATAAGCAGCCCGCCGCCGTCCACATCAACACGGCTAAAGTGGCCAGAGAGGCCTTCCTAGGCAAACTCGATGTGCGGCTTGATCAGTGTTCTCGCTGGCCCGAACGGGCCGGTTGTGGGCAGGATTGCTTATCGCAGATAAAAGCGAACCCAGAAAACTGTCTCGTCTGGAACCTGGTTGACGAGTGGTACAAGGGGAAGTCCTGCGCGTACTGCCAGAAGCCCTTTGGTGAAATCCATTGGCATGATCGTCACCCCGCACTGCTTGGCCCGGATCGCTCCGTGGTCCAGTGGAATGAGGTACCGCCTGAAAATCTGCCGCAGATCTTTCAGAATTATCTGCCTGTATGTTGGAACTGCTATATCGCGGAAGAGTTTCGGCGCAAGAATCCTGGACGCGTGATTGAACGCACCTGGGAACGAGGCGCCAGCGGGGCGTATGTTCCGAAAGAGCCTGATTCACCTTCCACTTCAAAGGCCGTTCACTAGAGTTCTATCGCATCTCCCAATCTCCCTTCCCGCTCCAAACGTGTGATAATTGCCCCACGTTGGAGCAAACCTATGTCTGTGGCAGAAAAAGTAGATACCCATCAGAAGGCACTCGCACTCAATCTTGATCCATCGATTTTCGGTTCCTTTGCCGAAATTGGTGCGGGGCAAGAAGTTGCCCGCTGGTTTCTGCAAGTCGGTGCCGCCTCAGGCACCGTCGCCAAGACCATTTCAGCCTACGACAAGGAAGTCAGCGATGATCTCTACGGCGCAGGCACGCGCTACGTATCACAAGAGCGCCTCCGTGCGATGCTTGAGCAGGAATGGAAAGAACTACTCACGCAACTGCACGCCAGCCGTGGTGCCACCACGAAATTTATTTCGTTTGTGGATACCGTATCGGCGCGCAACTTCTCTGGCACCAACGAATGCCACGGCTGGCTGGGACTGCGCTTCCAGCAGACGCCGGGTGGTCCAGTCAACGATGTGATTCTTCATGTAAATCTGCGCGATGACTCGAATTTGCTGCAACAGGCTGCAGTGGGGGTGCTTGGAGTCAATCTGATATACGGCGCTTTTCACAATTTGGGAAGCATTGAGGGCTTCCAAGAAAGCCTGGTCGAAGATTTGTCCCTGAGCCGGATTGAAATCGATTGCATGGAACTCAGCGGGCCGGCGTTTGCCGGTTGGGATGCGCACATCGTCCATGCCAGCCTGGTCGTGGGTGGCCTCGCAGAAGCTGTGGTCTTCCCCCTGGATGGAAAGCTGTTGCCCCCGACGGAGGTCCTCTACAAGAAAGCCGTGGTCATAGCTCCGGGTACATTCGATACTACTGAAAAATTTCACGAAGAAATGATTGACGACACTATTGCGCAACTTCCCTCCGAAGAATTGGAGCAAAGCAAAGGCCCGATTGGGCTCTTCAGTTTGACCTGTGCGCCCCTCTCAAGTAACGAATCCCCGCTCTCCGCCGAGGAAATTGTGACGCATATAGTAGCCTTGCGAAAACTGGGGAGCGGTGTTTTGGTCTTCCGTGAGATCGAGCTCTACAAAATGAGCACGTTCGTAAACCGCTTCACGAAAAACCGCATTCATTTTGCCGTAGGACTTTCCGTCCTCGTCCGCGCAATGCAAGACACCTATAAAGAGCTGTCCGGGAGCCTACTGGAAGGCATAGCGCGTCTATTCCGGTTGAACGTCCGTCTCAGTGTTTTCCCTATGTCGGAAGCTGACTTAAGAGAATGGCTGGAAACGTTTTCTTTCAGTGGCTGGGAATGGCAAGCGTCGGAAGGTCTGGTCCATGCCAGTAAGTTGCGACCGGCAGGGCCATTGTATTTCCTCCATCAGTACCTCATGGCATGCAAGTTCATCGTCCCTATGCCACCAACGAAAGACTGATCAAAAGTCCATAGGTTTTACTCTGCATTCTTGCCAATCCTTGAGTCTGGTACTCTTAACGGATGCTTCTCGAGCATTTGGGTCTGATCGGAAATTGCCAGATCTCGGCACTTGTGCAACACGACGGTGAAATCGTGTGGTGCTGCATGCCGCGCTTCGATTCGGAGCCGATTTTTTCGACACTTCTCGACCCCGACGGAGGAAAATTCATCGTCGGCGCAGCAGACGGCCACACGGGTGAGCAGTCTTATCTGGAAAACACCAACATACTGCAGACTACATTCAAGACGCCCACCGGCTCTTTCCGTGTAATAGATTTCGCCCCTCGCTTCATTCAATATGACCGCGCCTTTCGACCGACACAGCTTTTTCGAATCGTCGAACCAATCGAAGGAACACCCCGCATCAAGGTGGTTTGTGAACCTCGTCTGGGATGGTCCAAATCCACTCCCACTAAGCTCCAAGGTTCCAATCATGTGCGCTATGAGGGATTTGACAGCCAACTCCGGCTCACAACCGATATCCCCGTTTCCTACCTAAATGGACAGCCCTTCTCGCTCACCGAACGTTGCCATCTGGTTCTGAGTTGGGGCGCTCCGGTGGAACAATCTCTGCGCTCTCTCGCCGATCGCTTTCTGGGAGAGACGCAGCAATACTGGCAGCGCTGGGTAATGCAGTGCAGCATCCCTCCCCTATATCAAGATGCAGTCATCCGCTCTGCCTTGGCCTTGAAGCTTCACTGCTTCGAAGACACCGGCGCGATCGTTGCCGCCATGACAACTTCTATCCCAGAAGCACCAGGTAGCGGCCGCACCTGGGATTACCGCTACTGCTGGCTGCGCGACGCTTACTACTCCCTTAACGCTTTCCGCCATCTCGGTCATTTTGAGGAACGAGAGAATTTCATCCGTTATCTGTTGAATGTGGCAGGAGGCGCTCCGGATCTGAATCTTGCTCCTCTATATCGAGTGGATGGCACAAGCGGCCTGGATGAATGCATTCTGGAGAACTGGAAAGGTTTCAATGGAGATGGTCCTGTGCGTGTGGGTAATGGCGCAGCGACGCATATTCAGAATGACGTTTTTGGAGAAATGGTCCTGGCACTCGCCCCTGTGTTTCTAGACGAACGCTTCCGTGCAGAGCGTTCTGGAGCGGCACTGAAACTGATCGAACGACTCGCACGCAAAGCCATCTCGGTTGCCGGCGTTCCCGATGCAGGCATCTGGGAGTACCGCACAGAATGGAAGCCACAGACATTCTCGAATCTCATGTGTTGGGCGGCGGCGGACCGCATGGCCCGTGTTGCTCACCTGCACGCACCGGGAATGCAACATGAATTCATAGCCGCCGCTGAGAGTATTCGTCAACAGATCATCGCAAAAACATGGGTTCCCGATCTCAACACCTTTGCCGCAGCCTACGATGGCCGAGACCTCGATGCCTCGCTGCTCCAGATGGTCTATCTTCGCTTCCTGCCCTTGGATGATTCTCGCCTGCTGGGAACCATCAATGCTATCCGTGAAGGCCTCTCCAAAGATGGCTGGCTGTTTCGCTATCGTATGGACGACGGTTTTGGAACACCAAAAGTCGCCTTCATCATCTGCACCTTCTGGCTCGTGGAGGCTCTGGGCGCCTGCGGCCGCACCGCGGAAGCCAAACAAATCATGGATCAGGTCTATTCCGCTCTCACTGGACTGAAGCTTGTTTCTGAGGACTTCGAAACAACCAGCCTGCGCATGTGGGGAAATTTCCCGCAAGCCTATTCCCACGTTGGCCTGATACACGCCGCCTTCGCTGCTTCTCCCCCGTGGGCAGACATCCTGTAGTTTCTTCTCGTTCCGTGCCATTGTGTAACCAACTTCAATTTTCTCTATACTATCGTTAGGCAGTACTTTCGGAGGTCCATTACCAATGATCGGTGGAAACTCTTCAAATCGCACGCGGCTGGTACTCGTCGCTCTTATTCTGGTCTTGGGCGCTTACTGGATTGGCTCTCGTTACGGCCCTCGTCAAGCAGACAAGGTAGAGGCCCATCGCGCTGTGCCGGCCGATCCCGGTTTGCCGGCGGGCTTAAGCCTGGTTGCTGACAAACAAATCAGCGAGCGTTCCGTGGCTTTAACCGAAGAAGAATCCATCAACGTGCGCATCTACAAAACTGCTTCTCCCGCAGTTGCGAATATTCTCACCAAAGCCACTGAATATGATTTTTTCATGGACCCTGTTCCCGTGGAGGGAGCAGGGTCCGGATTCATCATCGACCCGCGCGGCTACATCCTTACCAACTATCACGTGGTTGCGGGCGCGCAGACCATGGAAGTAATTCTCGGCGACCAATCCCGTTATCCGGCAAAGTTTATTGGAGCCGACCAGCGGAATGACGTAGCTCTCATCAAGATTGACCCTAAAGGAAAACAGCTTGCTTCCTTGACTCTTGGTGACTCCTCCACGCTGCAAGTCGGACAAAAAGTTCTCGCTATTGGCGATCCGTTCGGCTTCCAGTCCACACTGACCACAGGAGTCGTCAGCGCCCTTGGCCGCACGGTACAGACCAGTCAGAGCACTTTCATTGATGAAGCCATTCAGACTGACGCCTCAATCAATCGTGGAAATTCCGGCGGTCCGCTAATCAACACGCACGGTGAAGTCATCGGGATCAATTCCGCTATCTATACACCTACGGGCACCACCGCGGGCATCGGATTCGCTATTCCCATTAATTCCGCCAAGCTGATCGCCAACGATCTTATGTCCGGTGGTAAGGTCCGCCGCGCCTATCTTGGCGTCCAGACCATCCCGGTGGGCGGCTGGCTAGCGGAAGCTCTTGATCTTCCAACGCAAGAAGGCCTTTTGGTTGAGGTGGCCACTAAAGGTGGTCCGGCGGCTGCGGCGGGCATCCACGGCGGAGACAGGACCGCCCAGGCAGGTATGCGCAAGATCACGATTGGCGGCGATGTAATCGTTGCGCTCGACGGGCAAAAGGTCGGCTCGCAATTCGATATGAACGTCTTGCTCAATCGCAAGCGTCCAGGCGACATCGTCACTATTTCTGTGTACCGCGGCGCAAAGAAAGTCGACCTGCCAGTTAAACTCGGCGAGCGCGACGGAAACTAATCACCGATTCCTGAGTGCACAGATTCCTCACTAAGTGCCAATTTCCTGGCGGTAGCGGTTCCGCTCGTCTTCCGTCAGCGAGAACCAGCTCTCGGCTATATCGCGAACACGCTCCAGCGCTTTCTGCATCTCTTCGTGCTTTGCTTTGATCATTTCGGAGTCCGCATCTTTAGGAACTCGAATCGGTGGCTCTCCAATCAACACCGTTCGAGCGAACAGTCCAGGCAGCAGGAAGTGGTCCCAGGTCTTCTCCATGGTCTTGCCGCGATCAACGCCCACATGGAATACCATGATGGGCGCGCCGGTCATGCGAGCCAACAATATGGGTCCGACTTTTGCGACGAATCGTGGCCCTCTCGGCCCGTCAATCGTGAATGCGCAATCCAGTCCTTCGGCAATCCGTTGCGCCATGATCTGCAGCCCACGCAACCCGCCGCGCGAAGAACTTCCCTGAGCCGTCCCGAATCCCAGCCATTCGATCACCTTTCGCGTCCATTGCCCGTCAAACGCAGTCGTATTCATAACTACGATTCCGCGATCTCGGCCATACCAGGCGATCGGAATAATGGCGCGATGCCAAAACGACCAGATACAGGGCTCCTTCGACGATCCTTTTATCAAGGCATGGCGCCCTCCAAGAACTTCGAAACGGAGAGTCGGTCCCAGTGTGCGAATCACACTAAAAACAACCGCCGCAATAATGGGGATCTGGATGCGACGGTGCCACGGCAGCTTGGGTAAACGCACGTCATAATGTGCGCTGATGCCTTCTTGCTCTTCGGGCTGATGAATATCCGTGTCGGGCATCTTCAGGGAGTCTCTTCGTATATTATAGGAGGGTTGTGCGGCCTTTGCCGCTTTAGGAGCAGTTTCACTTGTCGAGCTTTAACCATGTCAGTGCCTCACGCTACGCTCGCCTGATTCTTCTTTCGGTCGCTGGCGCTGCCGCCGTTTGGCCTGGTACCGTGCTCTCGAGTAATGACAATCCGCCACTAACCGATAAGGTGGGCGCTATTGAGGGTGAAGCCATTTCCGTTGAAGGGCCCATGAGCGTTGACGTCGTGGGCGGTAAGGTTCGCACCGTGCTACGCAGTGGCAGCGACGTCCACGTCAAGGTTGGGCAAGCGCGCATCGAGCTGATCGAAGGCGGGCATATCACCATTTGCGGACCTGCTCATTTCTCTGTTTTGAAGTCGGGTGGTTCTCTAACCGTCGCTCTGGACTCGGGAACGATGCACGCCGTCCTGCAAGCCGAGCCTGCACTCACCATCTACACGCCGCAAATTGAAGCTCGCCCGATTTCTATCGGCAACGGTTACATGGAAGCACTCGTTGGCCTCGATTCCGCAGGTGCCATGTGTATTCGCGCCACAAAAGGTGCGGTTCGGATCGAGCAACAATTAACTGGCCAAAGCATGCTCGTTCCTCAGAATGGCGATGTTTCCCTCTCCAACGGTCAATTGGAAACTCTGCGCACTTCTCCGGGACATTGCTTGTGCGAGGAACAACAGATTCTTTCTTCGTCCAGCGGCCCAGTCGAGGTCAGCAGGCTCGCTTCTGCGGAAGAACTCAAAAAGAAAGCCGAAGAAAAGAAAGTCGCTCCACCAGATCCTTCACCCGTATCCGCATCCGAAGATAAGACCGAGCCGGTATATCAGGTATTCATGCCGCCCCTTCAATACGATGCATCTAAGAAGACCCAGGCGGAATTTGACCCCAATCTCATTATTTTAGTCAGGCGTGTCCGGGTTCGTCCGACACTGATATTCGAAGGTAAAGTGGAGGGTAATCCCATCGTGGCGCAATCCACCTCTCCGCCCGTCGACCCACATAAGGCCGAAGTAACAAAACCTAAGACAGAGCAAGATACCACCTGGAACCGCGTGCGCACCTATTTCCGCAAACTCTGGTCTCCCAGTTCTTAGTAACGGACCCGCTTCCTTCTCATGGCTGTGGTTCGGGTGCCAACCCCGACAATCAACGCAGGTTTACATCCCTTCGTAGTTGGGGCCTCCGCCGCCTTCGGGGACGACCCAATTGATGATCTGGTAGGGATCAGCGATGTCGCACGTCTTGCAATGAACGCAATTGGCTGCATTGATTTTTAATTTCTGACCAGTTCCTTCTTTCACCATTTCGTAGACTGCGGCAGGGCAAAAATACTGGCAGGGATTTCCGTACTCTTCCACACAACGAGTGGCACAGATGTTCAGGTCGTGAACTTTCAGATGGCATGGCTGATCGTCATCATGCCTCGTTCCCGAATGATAGATGTCGGTTAACCGGTCAAACGTGAGTTTGCCGTCGCCTTTAAAGCGTTCAGGGGCTGGGCGACCATGTATCTTGCCATAAGCTTCATTCCCTGCATGGGCTCGCATTGGATCGATCAGACCTCGCCCACCCGTCAATTGCTGCAGTCCTGCGTGAAAAAAACCGTTCAGCATGCCGGTGCGGAAGGATTGATGGAAATTGCGCACCTGCCACAACTCTTCCTTGATGTAGCTGTGATCGATCTTCTCTTTGTAGGACTTCAGCGTGCTCGCCGAATAATCGCCTTTTTTCAGAGCTTCAAATATGGTTTCCGCAGCCAGCATTCCGCTCTTCATCGCCAAATGAATGCCCTTCAGCCTCTGCGAATCCAGGAAGCTGCCGGAATCACCGACAATCAATCCTCCATCAATGAGATTCTGCGGCATCGCATACCAACCGCCATATGGCAAAGACTTTGCTCCATAACGGACGAGCTTTCCTCCATCGAGAGTTTCTCGAAGGTACGGATGCGTCTTCCAAGTCTGAAACGCAGCATGAGGGTCGAATCGTGGATCTTCATATTCGAGCGCAATCACCAGACCGATGGATACACGATTGTTCGAGAGGCCGTAAATCCATCCTCCTCCATACATTTTCGTTGAGACAGGCCAACCCAGCGTGTGTGCCACGAACCCGGGTTTAATCTTGCCCGGTTGCACATCCCACAGTTCTTTAACACCGATTCCGTAGCTCTGCGGGTTGATGTTGTCTAGATGCTTTTTACTAACTAACTGCTTGGTCAGAGAGCCTCGCGTGCCTTCTGCCAGCACCGTCACCTTGGCGCGCAATTCATATCCAGGAGTAAAATTCGACTTCGGCTTTCCGTTCTTGTCCAAGCCTTTATCTTCGGTGATGACTCCCCCAATGCCGTCACCTTCATAAATCAATTCTGCGCCGCCAAATTCCTTGAACACATTCACGCCGGCGGCTTCGACAAGCCCTCCCATCCATTTCACCAGTTTATTCAGAGATACCACGTAGTTGCCGGCATTTTGAAACGGGGGAGGTGTTACCGGAATGCGAAAGGAAGACTTCTCCGTGAAGATAAGAGCGGCGGAATCGGTGACAGGTGTATCGAGTGGCGCGGATTTCTCAAAATCTGGAATCAGCTCGGCAAGTGCCTTCGGATTCATGATCGCACCGCTTAGCTGATGCGCCCCGAGTTCACGGCCTTTTTCCAATACGTAGACATTTTCCGGTGAAAGCTCGGGCTTGGCGCCTGACGCATTGTGCTTTTTTATGAGGTTGGCCAGGTGCAGGGCACAACTCAGTCCGGCCGGCCCCGCGCCCACAATCAATACATCAGCTTCCAGTTGTTCTCTTTGAATCGCCATGGGAGCATTCTACCAAACAAGTGTTTGGAGAATCTCGCCTCAGCCTTTAACTTTTTGCAGTTCTTCGGTCAGCGCCGGCATGATCTCAAAGATGTCCGCTACCACTCCGTAATCGGCGATCTCAAAGATCGGCGCGTTCTGATCTTTATTTACCGCCACGATTGTTTTTGACCCCTTCATCCCGACCACATGCTGGATCGCTCCGCTGATACCCAGGGCCAAATATAGTTTCGGCGCCACCGTTTGCCCCGAACTTCCGATCTGACGTTCCATCGGCAACCAGCCTTCGTCGCAAATGGGACGCGAAGCAGCTAATTCTCCACCCATCGCTTTAGCAAGCGCTTCCGCCTGCGCAATATTTTCAGGAGCCTTGATTCCACGACCAATTGCAACAATTAGCGGCGCTTGTGTGAGATCGACAGCGGATTTTGCTTCCTTGAACAGCTCGAGTGGTTTGGTTCGGATCTGATCCGGCGTGACATCCACTTTTAACGCATTCACAGGCGCTTTTCCGCTGGGCTGTGCTCCCAGCAAGTCCGCTCGAAACGCTCCCGACTGGAACGATACAAACCACGGTGCGGCTCCCGTGAAAGTAACGTCCGCTGCGGTCTTGCCCTGAAACATCTGTCGAACGAAAACCAGTTTGCCAGAATCGCTGCGGAAACCGATGCAGTCTCCCACCATCCCCTTACCGAGACTTGCCGCCAGGATGGGCGCAAAGTCCCGCACCTGATAGGTGTGTGGGAACAACACGAGGTCTGGTTTGGCCGCTTCAATCACGAGCTTCAGGGCGATGCAATATCCGTCTGGAGTGTAAGCTTCAAGCAAATCGTGCTCGACGAGCAGCACTTCTTCCACATTCTTGGTTGCAAGTTCATCCGCTATAGACGCCACTCCTTTACCGATTACGACCACACTGACGGTGCCTGCATTTATCGCGGCAATTTGTTGAGCCGCCACAATCGTTTCCAGGCTGGTAGCGTTTAGCTTTCCTTGCCGCTGTTCGCTAATGACGAGGATTTTCATGGTCAGATCACTCGCGCTTCAAACTTCAGCTTCTCAACCAGCTTTGCAGCAATTTCTTTTGCCGTACCATTCAGATATTCTGTCTTTTTCGTTTTGGTAGGCACGTAGATCTTTTCAATCTTCTGGGTAGTCTCAAGAGACACTCCCAAGGATTCGCGCGACACAGTCGCAATTTCCTTCTTCTTCGCGGCCATGATGCCCTTCAGCGTGGCGTACCGCACTTTGTTGATGCCAGACTGAATCGACAGTACCGCTGGCAGCGGGCATTCCATCCACTGGAACCATCCGGCCTCCAACTCGCGTTTCAATTTCATTTTTCCGTCTTGTACTTCGATCTGCATGATGATCGTAGCGTGTGGCAGATTCAACAGTCCCGCTAGCAGAACTCCCGTTTGTCCAAAGCCGTGATCGTCGCTCTGCAAGCCGGTCAACACCAGATCGCACTTTTCCTTTGCGATGGCGGCAGCCAGCACCTTCGCCGTTCCAAGGGGATCCAACTGAGCAAAATGGTCATCGGCTATATGGATAGCGCGATCCGCGCCTTTGGCCAGTGCTTCCTTGATAGTCTGCTTCACACGCTCTGGCCCAAACGAGAGCGCAATCACTTCTCCCCCGTGCTTCTCTTTCAACCGTAGCGCCTCTTCCAGCGCGTAGGAATCGGGCTCATTCATCTCGAAACCAATATCGGATTCTTTGATCCAACTCCCGTCGATCGCCAGCGGCGCATCTTTTGCGGGGACCTGTTTGATACAGACCATGATGTTCACGGGGTTTTCCTTCCGTCGAGGCTAACTCAGGGGTTGCGTGTCATTCTGAATGGAGCGAAGGCTTTCAGGTTCGGATACGCCGGGGGCGTCCAAGCCGTTGAGCTTCTTTGGCCTGGATTGGAACTGAGGCCTCAGAATGAAAACTTTCAACAGCAGCGCCGGTTGCGGATTACTTTCCGGTCCAGCGCCTAAAAATCAACGCGGCGTTTGTGCCGCCAAAACCGAACGAGTTAGAAAGGGCATAATCCACGGTGGCTTTCCGCGCCACATTCGGCACGTAATCCAAATCGCACAATGGATCGGGAGATTCCTGATTGATTGTCGGTGGCAAAATCTGGTCGCGCAACGCCATGACGCTGATTCCCGCCTCCAGGCCGCCCGCACCGCCAAGCAAGTGTCCAGTCATTGATTTTGTGGAGCTTACAGGGAGTTTCTTTGAGGTCGCACGTTCGCCAAACAAACGCTTCATCGCTGTAGTTTCAATCACGTCGCCGATCGGAGTCGAAGTGCCGTGTGCATTCACGTAACCGATTTCATCCGGCGAAATATTGGCATCTTTCAAGGCTGCGCGCATGACTCGAAACGCCCCGTCGCCGTTCTCAGCAGGTTGCGTAATGTGATACGCATCGCCGCTCATGCCGTAGCCAACAATTTCCGCAAGGATAGGAGCGTTGCGCTTTGTCGCGTGTTCCAACGATTCCAGAATGAGGATGCCAGCACCTTCGCCGACCACAAAGCCATCGCGGCCCACATCGAAGGGACGGCTGGCTTTGTCCGGGGCGTCATTGCGCGTGGAAAGAGCTCGCATGGATGCAAAACCACCAATACCCATCGGCGTGATGGTAGCCTCCGTGCCGCCGCAGATCATCATTTCCGCGGCACCACGTTCGATAATCTTGTAAGAGTCTCCGATCGCGTGCGCAGAAGCGGAACAGGCCGTGGCCGTAGCGGAATTCGGGCCGCGCGCTCCGTAGCGAATCGAAATGTGGCCGGAAGCGAGATTTACAATCGCAGAAGGAATAAAGAAAGGAGAGATCTTCCCCGGTCCGCCCTGCATCAACTTCACGTGCTCGCGTTCGATTATGTCGAACCCGCCGATTCCCGAAGCCACATAGACACCGACTTCATCGAGATCAGATTGTTCCGGCTTCCACTCTGACATCTTTACGGCAAAATCCGCGCCGGCAAGTGCCACCTGGATGAACCGGCCCATTTTCTTCAGTTCTTTTTTTTCAATCCACAGGAATGGGTCGAAGTTCCGAATTTCACCGGCGATCTTGCAGTCGAAATCTGTGGTATCAAAATGCGTGATGAGCCCTACGCCGCTTTGGCCTCCGATGAGGTTCTTCCAGCTCTCTTCGGTCCCGATACCCAGTGCGCAGACCAATCCAACGCCCGTAACAACTACTCGGCGAGTCAACTCTCTTGCTCCTTCGTACGAGGATTTGCGTGAGGCTTACTTGCCTTTGGAATGCTTGTCAATGTATTCGACAGCGTCCTTCACGGTGGTCATCTTCTCTGCGTCCTCGTCCGGCACTTCGATCCCAAATGCTTCTTCGAATGCCATGACCAATTCCACTTGGTCGAGCGAATCCGCGCCAAGATCATCCACGAAGGATGCGGTCGGGGTGACTTCGGCTTCATCCACTCCAAGTTGCTCGACAATAATCTGCTTTACGCGTTCTTCCACGCTAGCCATGCCCATTCCTCCGCGACCTTATATCGCTTTCTATTTTCCTACCGCCGGTATCGCGGCGGTCCGCCACAATACAAGCCTTTTCCCTTGCTTAGGCAACCTTGCCATTCTAGTGAGCCAGAGCGGCTAGGTCAACTTCCTCGCACAATCTTTTCCATCACTTCCTCGACAGCCGTGACTAATACTACTTGGCCCGAAGAATCTCTTCGATCCCGCATCGCTTGGAATTCCGCTTCGGTTACTCGCAGCTTTTCCGCAACCAGCTGCCGCACTCGAGGCCGATCCTGCTGAGACTTACGCTAAGTACATTCCGCCGTTTACATCGAGTACATGGCCGGTGATGTAGCTGGCTTCATCACTGGCAAGAAATACGATGGCAGCGGCAACGTCTTTGCCGGCGCCCATGCGACCCAGTGGAATCCGCGTTTTCAATTCTTCCTTCACTTTGTCCGGCAAAACGTCGGTCATCGGCGACTCTACAAAACCCGGTGCCACCGCATTCACAGTGATATTGCGAGATGCGATTTCCATGGCGATTGATTTCGTCAGTCCGATCAGACCTGCCTTCGCGGCCACGTAATTCGCCTGCCCTGGATTACCCATGTGGGCCACGACGGAGGAAATATTGATAATCCGCCCAGCACGAGCCTTCATCATCACGCTCAACGCCTGCTGAATACAAATATGTGCCCCGGTAAGATTCGTGCGAATCACCGCATCCCAATCGTCTGGCTTCATTCGCAAAGCCAGTCCGTCACGCGTGATTGCCGCATTGTTCACCAAAATATCCAGCTTCCCGAACTTTTCGAGCAGAGCTTTGAAACCGGCCTTGATCTGCTCCCCATCGGCCACATCCATCTTCACAACAAACGCTTCTCCGCCCTTGGCGGCAATTTCCTGCGCCAGGGTGTTCAGTTTTTCCTCGTTGCGTGCGGCAAGCGCTACTTTGGCTCCAGCTTCGGAAAGCGCCAGTGCTGTATCTCGTCCGATACCTTGCGAAGCCCCTGTTACCAGCGCCACCTTGTCTTTCAAGCTGAACATGCGCGTCTCTTCTCCGAAACTTATCACTGACAACCGATCATTGAGAATTACCTCATTTAGGCCGCATCGATCTTAGCCGCTACAATTTTCTCGATCGTGCCGTTCAAACTCTTCTCATCTTCCACATTCAGAGTCGTCACCGAACGTTCGATCTGCCTCATAATTCCGGTCAGCACGCGACCGGGGCCCACTTCGATAAACGTCCGCACATCTTCGTCCAGCAGGAAGCGCATGGATTCTTCCCACCGGACCGGCATGCAAACTTGACGCACCAGTGCTTGACGGGCCTCATCGCCCTTACGGGTGCTATCCGCATCAACATTGGTCACCAGCGGAATCTGCAAGTCCGAAAATTGCGTATTCTGCAAATCTTTCTCGAGTTTCTCTTGCGCTGGCATCATCATCGCGCAATGGAATGGTGCGGAAACCGGCAAAATCACCGCACGCTTTGCGCCGGATTGTGACGCGATCTCAACTGCGCGCTTGATCGCGTTCGCGTGGCCCGAAATCACTGTTTGTTCAGGAGAGTTCAGATTCGCAGCAGAACAGATTTCTCCTTGGGCCGCTTTTCTACATGCATCCTGCACAACGGCGGGTGAAATGCCGAGTATCGCCGCCATGGCTCCTTGGCCGGCGGGTACTGCCTCCTGCATATAAGTCCCGCGCTTGCGCACCAACCGCACTGCGTCCGCAAAGCTCAAGCCTCCTGCGGCAACTAAAGCGGAATACTCGCCCAGACTGTGACCGGCGACGTAGTCCGGAGAAATCCCCTTCTCTCCGAGCACACGAAACGCCGCCACAGAAACCGTCAGAATCGCCGGCTGCGTGTTGGCCGTCAGTTTGAGATCCTCTTCCGTCCCTTCAAAGCATATCTTCGAGATCGAAAAGCCAAGCGCTTTGTCCGCCTCGTCAAAGACGGCACGCGCCGACGGATACTTTTCCGCTAAATCTTTTCCCATTCCGGTGTACTGGGAAGCCTGCCCCGGAAACACGAACGCTACTTTACCCATACTGTGCTCCTCTCTCCGGACGTCAGGCCTTTGCCTGCGTCAGGGAGAGCTCCTGCTCAATTCTTTCGTTCACCCGCGCCTTAGCAAGCCCCGCGGCTACGCGAATGGCATTCTTTACCGCATTGGCATTCGAACGTCCGTGCGCTATGACACACACCCCACGAACGCCCAACAAAGGTGCTCCGCCATACTCCGCATAATCCATGGTCTCCTTGATGCCTTTGAATGCGCCCTTGGAAAATATGTACCCAAGCTGCGACGACCATGAACTCTTATACGTCTTTCGCAAGAACTTTACGATCTCCATCGCCAGACTCTCGCAAATCTTCAGCGCAATGTTTCCCACAAACCCATCGCAAACCAGCACGTCTACCTTGCCGGAGAAAAGATCGCCGCCTTCAACGTTCCCAACGAACTGGACCGGCAAACTCTTGAATCGGTCGTATACGGCGCGCGTCAGTTCATTTCCTTTGATCTCTTCTTCACCAATCGAAAGCAAGCCTACCCGTGGCTTGCGGCTGCCAAACGTCAAACGGTAGTAAATTTCGCCCATCACCCCAAACTGCAATAGGTGCTCGGGCTTTGAATCGACGTTGGCTCCCACATCCAGAAGAACCGATACACCACCCTTGGCGTTGGGAAACGGGGCGGCTAGCGCCACTCGATCGACTGCTTCCAGGGTCCCCAGGATGAACTTGGCCGTGGTCATTACCGCACCGGTGTTTCCAGCGCTCACAAATCCGTCTGCAACTCCGTCCTTCACCAACCGCGCGGCAACGTGCACCGAACTGTTCTTCTTCCGTCGGAACGCCTGCGCCGGATGATCTTCCATGGTGATCACTTCGGTCGCTTCGACGATCTCAATCTGTCTGTTCGGCTTGGGGAGCTTCGCAAGTTGCCCCCGTATGGCCTCTGGCTGGCCGACCAGCACGACGCGCACGTCGTATTCACGCGCTGCCAGAACACTCCCCTCCACTTCTGGGCGAGGAGCGTGGTCTCCGCCCATGGCGTCGACTGCAATGGTGATCATGAGATGATTTTCCGGCGAGCCGCTGCCAACCCAAGGGGAATGCAGAATTCGTCGAAGTACCTCTTCTCCTGTCAGTATCGGGAGGGCACAGAGCGAACCGTGCCGAATCGCACTTCGGTTAGACGGGCCACCACGTCGATGGTGGAAACATCCAACCAGGAATCCTCAACAGCCTGAAATTAAGCGGAATCCTTGACGGCTTTGCCCTTATATTGACCGCAATTCGGGCACACCTGATGAGGCTGCTTCATTTCATGACAGTTTGGGCACTTCGCCAGGGCTGGCCCCTTCAGGAAGTCGTGTGCCCGGCGCGTACTTGTCCGCCTCTTGGAATGTCGTCGTTTTGGATTTGGCATTGCTCTACTCCTCGTTTACGCCCTTTTTCGTGGCTACACACGCCGCCATTCCGAATAAGGTCGGATTCTATGGGCTTTCTGCCCGGAAATCTATCTATTGTTTCTTGAGCCAGTCCTGCTTAAGCCTTGCAAGGGGCGCCAGTCGCGGGTCCGCAGCGTGAGTCTCACACCGGCACTCTTCGTGGTTCAGATTAGCGCCACACGTAGCGCACAATCCCCGGCAATCGCTCTGGCATATCACTTTCATCGGCAAGGACAATAAAACCTGTTCCTTCAGTATATCCACAAGGAACAGTCCCTCTCCCACATAAAACCCTATATCCGTGTCGTCGTCCTTCAATCGCTCTTCTTCCGGCTTGATTCCCTTCGGAAGCGGTTGATAATACAGGTCAAAATCTCGACGAACGTCTTCGATCACCGGTTCCAGGCAGCGCGCGCAAACCATTTCTACCTTAGTTTCCAGCACGCCGGCCACCCGGATATGGCCCTCAAGCAATTCCGCCGTCGCAGTCACTTCCAGCGGACCTGCCTGCTTTACCTCAGGAATTCCATAGTCAATGCTGCCGGCCGCGTAACTCTTGCGGATCTGTATTTTTCGGACCGCAAGCTCTTTCACGTCAAGGAACATGTGATCTGCCCCTCCGGCGCAAACGTCCATGCCTATCCATTATTGGGTTCAATCGCACTCAAGTCAAGAAACCTGCGTACAAAACACCCTGCTATCGCGGAGACTTGATCATCATCCTTAACTTCTGAACTAGCGGAAAAGGCAAAGCGGTGTAGCCTTCCTGCGTGGCTATGGTCTGGCCATCGGTGAGTGTCCAATTCAAAAGATCGACAACGGCCGAGGCACGGCTCGTATCCCTCGTATTCGATTGCAGGTAAAGCCATGTAAAGCTTGCGATGGGATACGCATCGGCCCCGTGGGCTCCTATCAGCGAAGCCGAGAACTTGTCCCATCCGGGTGATTCGATGCTGCTGCAAGCTGCACCAATGGACGCCCCCGATGGTTTCACAAACTGGCCAGATTCATTCAGCACGAAGCTATAAGGGATCTGCTGCTTTACCGCGTATTGATACTCAACGAACCCAATGGAACCCGGTTCGTTCTTTACCTTCTCAGCCATATCCGCGCTGCGCTCGGTAGCCATACCGACGGGCCATTTGGGAGAACTCGTGGTCCCAACCTCGGCTCGGAATCTGGCACTGGATTTCGACAAGAACTCGCTGAATATGTAGTTCGATCCCTTCCCGGGCGAGCGGTAGATCACCTTGATGGGGAGGTTCGGTAGAGAAACCGATGGATTGAGCTTCGTTATCAACGGAGAATTCCAGCTCTTTATGTGACCCAGAAAGATTTCTGCCAACACTTCCCCGGAGAACCGCACTTCTTTTTGCGTCCCAGGCAGGTTGTAGATCGGCACAATCGCAATCAGGGCAACGGGCAGCTCCATCAGCTTTTTCTCCGTGCGCTCTTTGGCAGTTAAAGGCGACTCGCCCGCTGCGAAATCCCCACTGCCACGGGCAATTTCGGCGATTCCTTCGCTGGTGCTCAAAGGAAGGTACCTCATCTGAATCAGCGGAGACCGCTTGTTGTACTCAACCGCCCATCTGGCGTAGAGCGGCGCAGGAACACTGGAGCCGGTTCCTACCAGCATCATGGCCTGTTCGGCATAGAGTAGAGAGGCACAAAGGCAAGCAACCAAACCAGCGAGTAAAGACCATTTGTTGATTTGCTTAAAACAGGATTGAGCAGAACTCACCTTAACTCTGGGGTTGAATCTGATTCGCATCGTCTTCGGCGCACTCCTCCTTCGGCAGCCAGTGTGAATGCTATTTAGGTATCCAAACCAAGTCAACAATAGTGGTGAGCAGCATGTCTAAAGACGGAACAGCCTTTCGGATTTCACAGATTTCTTGCTCGCTGGTAGCCTTTAATCAGGAGCGGCCATGAGCGTAGCGAAGCGAGTTCGAATCCATTCCATTGAGACTCTTTCGGATAACTGGTACATCCTCAGAAAGGCTACCTTTGACTTTCTCCGCAGTGATGGCACCTGGCAACGCCAGTCTCGCGAAGCCTATGATCGGGGTAACGGCGCAGCAGTTCTGCTCTTCAATCGTGAGCAGCGAACAGTGATTCTTACCGAACAGTTTCGTTACCCCGCATTTGCCAACGGACACGACGACCTGATGATCGAAGCGCCCGCTGGATTGCTCGACAAATTCTCTCCTGAAGAGAGCATTCGCAAAGAAACCATGGAGGAGACCGGTTTCGTCATCCACGATGTAACCAAAATCTTCGAAGCCTTCATGAGCCCCGGCTCCGTCACGGAAAAGCTGCATTTCTTCATCGCGGAATACGATCCGAAAGCAAAACGACAGGACGGTGGCGGACTCGTTCACGAAGGAGAGGACATTGCTACACTGGAACTGAACCTCGACGACGCTCTACAAATGATCCTCGATGGCAAAATCAAGGACGCAAAAACAATCATGCTGCTGCAATACGCCAAGCTCTATCTTTTTCCAGTGACAACTCGGCGACCCTGAAGTTCCGCGGTGATGGCTTCGAACCGTCACGTATCATCAATGTGTGCTCTTTGTTCTGGGAAAACTGCGCGGGACCAAAAAAACTGGGGCGCGGCATCGCTCTTCCCACTATTCCATCAGGTGCGAGGGGAGCTCACCCCTTGCGGGATGAAGCAAATGCCACGCCCACAGTGCCTTTAATCTTGTGAACTGCTAGTGACCCGGAGGTGTTTCCTTCAGATCTTGCTCTGCCTGGTCTACTTGCTGGCCGGCTTCGGTTGAATGCTCTTCAAGTATTCCGTGAGGCTCGTGATGCGCTTCTCGGTCAACTCTGAAGATTCGCCGTGAATCGTCGACAACAGCGGCTTCCACACTGGCATGTATGTGGTGCTCTGGTTCGGCTTTTCTGTTCCGTAGCGCAGAATCTGAGTCACCTTCTGCTCCGGGAAAGCTCCATGATTCTTCTTGGTCAACAGGGTCAGATCCGTTGGTGGGACTGAGCAATACGGCGAAGTCGGCCCAACACCTTTGGCATCTGCCCCGTGGCAACCGGCGCAGAGTTGTTTATACAGGTCGGCTCCAGACACCGTGCCTGCCGGTGCAGCCAAATTCAGATCGTGATATGGAGGTTTGATTTTTTCCTGGGTGGCGGCAAGTGTGATCCAGCCAAGAACCAGAATAAATGCTAGCAATCCAACAATGCTTGATGGTTTTCTCATGACTACGGTAAGCTCCCTGCTCAGGGTGTACCTGCCCCTCGCTGGAAGTCACAATGTCGCGGGTCACCTACTGCCTGTGATGACCGCCTAACCAGCCTTTTATCTGCAACTTGAATGATTGCCTGTTTCGACGAATTCCGTGATCGGTTCGCCGGTGTTCCGTTCAGCTTCAGGACTTCGTTGCCGGCTTCTCCAGATATCCACTCAGCACCTTCATGTAATCAGGGATGGCTATCGACGCATCGAGCAATTCGGGATGCCAAACCTTCTCCCACTCAAAACAGTAATACCCTTCGTAGTTGATCTTTCGCAGCGCCTGCACCTGCCGTTCAATCGGCACGTCTCCTTTTCCAGTAAGGACATACTTACGATCTTTCCCATCGACGACTGAATCCTTCAAGTGTGTATGTCGAATCCATTTGCCCAATTCGCGCACCGTGTATTCCGGATCTTCGTGGGAAGAGGCAAAGGTATGGTGCGCGTCCCAAAGCAATGCTGCGTGAGGAGAATCCACGCGTGTCAACACATCTTTTAGTGTCGGCGAATCCGTAAAGTCCCCGTGTGATTCGATGATGACTGTAACTCCGCGTGGTCCCGCGTAGTCCGCCAGCGTTCGCATCCCTGCCGCTACGAGTGCGATCACTTCTTCTTTCGGCCTCTTAATCTCGTTTCCAAACACCCGCACATAAGGCGCATTGAGTCCCGCCGCCAGATCGATGAACCGCCGCGCATCGGCAAGGGATTTTTCCTTCGCGTCTGGCGCGCTCTCGTGCATTGCGGAGGAACTGCTTACGCAGGCGATCTTCAATCCGCGCGCAATCAACTCCTGCTTCGTCTGCGATAAACGATCTGTGCCAAACTCCGGGCGCGAGGGTAGATCAAGCGATCCCATCAACCCACGTAACTCAATCGCAGCGAAGTGGTTCGCTTCGGCAAACTCCAGAATTTTCTTCCATTCCCAATCGGGGCATGCCAGCGTGGAAAACGCCAGAGGCAGTCGTTTTTGCTCGGCCGTCCAGCTGAGGCGAGCGAATGCCAGGCTTGCTGCGCTTGCCCCTATGAATCTTCTACGATTGAATTGCATTCGCACCTCTGCACCGCTTGGTTCGTCGACCCGACCCCACTCTACTCAATTGCCCGAAATTGTGCCTCATTTTTTCGTTTCTATTCTTTTTTTGGCATAGTAGTCTCGGTCGGCATTGGGAGGTCTTGGTGGATCGTCGCAATATCCTGAAACTCATCACGATTGGTTCGGCTTTTCCACTCCTCCCTGGCAAATCCCTGACCCTGTTTCGTGGCATCCACGCCAGTCTCCCTGCTTCTCCCAAATTGAAAATCTTGAATGCCCATCAGGACGCAACGGTAACTACCCTGGCGGAATTGATTCTCCCGCAAACCGATACTCCCGGAGCCAAAGCGGCTCGCGTCAACGAATTCATCGACTTAATAGTCGCGGATTGGTATTCCCCGGAAGAGCAGGCACAGTTTATTGCTGGGCTTGCTGATCTGGATGCTCGCACACAGTCTCTCTTCAACAAAACTTTCGCCGAAGCAACCAAGGAACAACAATCCACGATTGTTCGCGCCCTGGGCGAACGGATGGCCGAAGAAGCTGCTGCATTAGTCTCTGCCCCTGTCGGCTACCGAGGATCGACTCCTGACCCTGATGGGAATTTCTATTTTATGTTTCGTGATCTCACGTTGACCGGATACTTCACTTCCGAGATCGGCTTCACACAACAGCTCCACGAAGAAATCATTCCCGGCCATTTCGAGGGATGCGCTCCCGTCGCAACACAGCAACCTGCCAAGGGTTCCTGAATATGCCAACTGCGAAATATGACGTCATCGTGATCGGTTCCGGCATGACTGGCGGCTGGGCCGCCAAAGAATTTTGCGAAAAGGGCCTGCGCACCCTCGTCTTGGAAGCCGGACGTCCAATTGATCCCGACAAGGATTATGTAGAGCACATCCCCTCGTGGGAAATGTCATTTCGTGGCATGCGCGACCGCAAGAAACTCCAAAAAGAACAACCCATCCAAAGCCTATGCTACGCTTGTGAGGAACCCAACTCACAATTCTTCATCAAAGATACGGAACATCCCTACACCACGGATCCAGACAAACCGTTTCGCTGGATTCGCGGCCGGCAAGTTGGTGGCCGTTCGATTCTCTGGGGGCGTCAGTCTTACCGCTGGAGCGACCTGGATTTCACGGCCAATTTACGTGATGGAATTGCCGTCGATTGGCCCATTCGCTACGCCGATCTGGCTCCATGGTACGACTACGTCGAGGACTTCATCGGTATCTCCGGGGAAGCGCTGGGCTTGCCGCATTTGCCGGACAGTAAATTCCTACCGCCCATGCAGATGAATTGCGCTGAACATGTCGTTAAGAACGCGATGGCCAAAAACTTTGGCCCGGAACGAACTCTCACCATCGGCCGTGTCGCGGTTTTGACGCAAGCTCATCGAGGTCGCGCCGCCTGCCATTACTGCGGTCCTTGCGAGCGCGGCTGCATCACCAAGTCTTACTTCAGCAGCGTGAACGCCACTCTACCGGCTGCCGAATTGACCGGCAAAATGACTCTTCGCCCGTTCAGCACCGTTCAAAGTCTGATTTTTGATCCAACCTCACGCAAAATAAGCCGCGTCCGGATCATTGATTCGCAAACGCGCGCCACTCTCGAATTTCAGGCACCCCTGGTATTCCTGTGCGCGTCAACTCTAGAATCTGCACGAATCCTGTTGAATTCCCATACTCCCGAATTTTCAAACGGTCTAGCCAATACTTCAGGTGAACTTGGCCACAACCTCATGGATCACATCAAAGGCGGCGGCGCGAAGGGCATCCTCCCGGGCCACGAGGACAAACGAACCATGGGCAACAGGCCCAACATCGTTTACATGCCGCGCTTTCGAAACGTCAAAGAAAAACATCCCGGCTTTCTTCGTGGGTACGGCTTTCAAGGAGAAGCCGATCGCGAGGGATGGGATCGTGGCGCATCGCAGACCGCGTTTGGGGTCGATTTCAAGCGTGCCATTAGCCAGCCCGGCCCGTGGCAGTTCACATTTGCGGGATACGGCGAATGCCTTCCGAATCATGAAAACTTTGTGGAAATCGACAAAAGTAAAGTCGACGCCTGGGGAATCCCCACTCTAAAGATTCATTGTGCCTTTGGCGAAAACGAATTCGCTATCCGCAAAGACATGTCTATAGCCGCAGCTGAGATGCTTTCCGCCGCCGGCGCGGGTTCCATTCGTCCATTTATGGATAGCGATCCTCCCGGCTTTTCGGTTCACGAAATGGGCACTGCGCGTATGGGTCGTGATCCAAAGACGTCCGTTTTGAATTCCTGGAATCAGTGCCACGATATCAAGAATCTGTTCATCACCGACGGCGCTTGCATGACTTCCTCTGGTTGTGTAAATCCATCGTTGACCTACATGGCGCTGACGGCGCGGGCATGTCACTATGCAGTGGAGCAATTGAAACGCGGTGAGTTGTAGCTGGCGGGCAGGAGGCAACTATGTCGACGGAATGCAAAAATAATTCTCGGCGCGAATTCCTCAAAACGGCGGGCGTGACTCTGGCTGGAGCAACAGTCCTTCCTGCTTCCAGCTACGGGCGCATTGCGGGCGCTAACGATAGGATTCGTGTTGGTGTAGTGGGTTTTTCCGATCGTTTCCGCAGCAGTCTGCTCCCGGCGTTCCTCGATCACTCGAAGGAACTCAACTTCGAGTTTGTTGCTGTCTCCGATATTTGGGATCGACGCCGGGAAGAGGGAAAGACTCAAATCAGCAAACTCCAGGGCAAACCCATCGATGCGGTGCGCAACAACGAAGAGCTGTACGATCGTAAGGATGTCGACTCTGTAATGATCGCTACTGCTGATTTTCAGCATGCCCAACATGGAGTGGAAGCTGTCCGCGCTGGGCGTGACGCTTATGTGGAGAAGCCAATGGCGCACACCATGAGTGATGCTCGCGCCATTCGCCAGGCAGTAAAAGAAACGGGAAAGGTCGTGCAGATAGGAACGCAGCGCAGAAGTTCGCCTGTCTATCAGAATGCTTATGACTACATCCGCAGCGGAAAGTTTGGCGCGATCGTATCTGTGCTCATGACCTGGAACGTAAATCAGCCCGGACGTTGGCGTCGGCCTTCTCTCGTCGCCGGTCTTCGCGAGGAGCAGACCGACTGGAAGCGTTACCTGATGTCCAACCCCTATGAACCGTTTGATCCGAGAAAATACGTGGAGTTCCGCCTGTTTTGGCCGTATTCCTCCGGAATTCCAGACCAGTGGATGGTCCATCAAATCGATACCGTTCACTGGTTCACTGGCCTCCCACGTCCTCGCAGTGTTGTGGCCAACGGCGGCATCTATTTCTGGCATGACGGCCGCAAGAATTGGGACACCATGACCGCCGTGTTCGACTACGGACCACTCACCGATTCGTCAAAAGGATTTCAGGTTGTCTACAGCTCGCGTATGACCAATGAGGCGGGCGAAGTCAAAGAACTTTACTACTCCAATGGCGGGACTTTGGACCTCGATAAGAAAACCATTTCGTCCGAAGGCGGCCTCACAAAAGAATTCGCCGACGAAATGAAGATGCAACCAAATCTACTTCCGAACATGTCAATCGCAAAATCCGCAGCGCATATCGCCACCGGTGCGAATACGGGCGGCGACGCCGATACTTCTGCAAATGTCCGGAATTGGATGGAATGTGTCCGCAGCCGTAAAACGCCCAACGCGCATATCGAAGCAGGCTACAGCCACTCTGTGGCGCTGTGCATGACCGTCGCCGCCATCCAAACCGGTCGTCGCGTCACCTTCGATGACGCCAAACAGGAAGTTGTTGTAGCCACCTAGCTGTAGAATCTCGTCCAGGCTCCTCGCCTGCGTAGCGGCCGCTTCCCGAGGCGGGCATCTTTCTGCGCTCGCAAAAACCTCAAGCCGCGTGTATTGCTTTCAATAGTCCTTCCATCGATTCCCTGCTGGAGGCTTCTTTGTCCTTCGCTGCGTCCAAATAATGCGTCTCAAGTGACAACGTGCCCCCGTACCCATCTTTCAGCGCCGCTCGAAATTGTCCAATATAATCAATCTTTCCCCCGCCGATTGGCCGCCACATCGGTTCGTCGCCCTTTGGATTGTCCTGCGCGTCCTTCAAATGCATGTGCCAGATTCTCTTTTTGTCCAGCGGATCGTATCCGTTCGGGAATGGTTTGGTCTCTCCCGCGGCATAAGCGTTTCCAGGATCCCAGTTCAGCCCCAATGCCGGTGCCTTCACTGCCCCAAGCATTGCCGCGCTCTCCGCACCCGTCGCTACGTTACACGAAAACTCATTTTCGAGCACAAGCCTGATATTCTCCCCTTTCGCTATAGCCGCCGTCCGTTCCAATTCCTTCGCCACTCGATCAAACACTGTCTTCGGATCCGCGACCCGCAGAAATGAAAATATTCGCACTTTATCAGTCCCAAAATCGCGAGCTCGCGCGATGGCTCTTTCCAGCACCGCTTGCTGTTGAGAAAAATCGCTCTGCAGTGGATCTTTCTTTCCTTCATCAAATTTGGAACTGGTGCCCGGCAGCACCGTCTTGAAGTATGGCGAATCGACCACCGACACGCGTAACCCGTATTTCGCCAGCAAATCCTTCGCTCGCTTCACATCCTCGGGCGTAAACTCCGTCACGTACTTCCCCCAGATGATTCGAAGCTCCACCCAGCCCAATCCAAATCCCTTCGCCCAGATCAGCGCCTTCTCAAAATCCTGCGTAACCTCGTCCGTGATCACGCCCAGTTTGAATTGGCTCAAGTTCGCCGCCCAAGCGGGAATGCTTATTCCGCTCATCATTGCCGCAACTGCGCCCGCTCCGATGAATTCTCTTCTATCTAGCTTGTGTCTCATTGCACTATCCCGGCACTCAAATTTAATTGACCGGCCTTGAGAGATGCGCCGCTCGAAAGACTCCGCAATTGACTCGCCCCTGTGCCACGCCTACTATAATTCTCGCGAAACCATACGTCCATCCATGGCCTACCTTCGGAATTTGCCGGCCACAAAGTGAGGCTTTGATGTACCTGCTGCATTCCAAATTTCTCGTCGTTGCACTCATTTCTTTCGCAACGATTTGCCTGTTGCCGCTCGCTTCCGCCCAGTCTCTCAGCTATCCAGACACTCGCAAGTCCGATCAGGTCGACGATTATCATGGCGTCAAAGTCTTCGACCCCTACCGCTGGTTCGAAGACGATAGTTCCGCTGAGACTGCCGAATGGGTGAAGGCGGAAAACCAAGTAACTTTCGGATACCTCGGTAAAATTCCATATCGCGAACAAGTCAAACATCGGCTCGAACAACTTTACAACTACACTCGCTTCACCCCTCCCATTCACCGTGGCGACTACTACATCTTCTCCAAGAATGATGGCTTGCAAAATCAGAACGTCCTCTATGTCCAGAAAGGACTCGATGGCACTCCCGAAGTTCTGCTCGATCCCAATAAATTTTCCGGTGACGGCACTACTCGTCTCGGTTTTTTCGAAGCTTCCTGGGATGGCCGCTACATGGCCTATGGAATCTCCTCGGGTGGCTCCGATTGGGAAGAAGCCAAGGTGCTCGAAATCGCCACCAAGCAGACTCTTACCGACGACCTCAAGTGGATTAAAGCCTCACAGATCGCTTGGGCTGGCGATGGTTTTTACTACAGCCGCTATCCCGCACCCCAGGAAGGTCACGCACTCTCTTCCAAGAATGAATTTCATCAGGTCTTTTATCACCACATCGGCGCGCCGCAATCGGTCGATGAACTGGTCTACGAAGATAGGAAGAACCCCGAACGCTTTCATTTTGCGGGCACCACGGAAAATGGCCGCTACGCCTTTCTGATTGTCACCGACGAGGGCACCGGCAAAAAAGGCAATTCACTCTATTTCCGCGACCTCTCCTCCGCTGACAGGAAATTCATCCCCCTCGTATCGGAAATCACCGACGACACTTTCAACCCGCTCGATGATCTCGATGGTACTTTCCTCATTCAGACCAATCGCAATGCCCCCAATGGCAAAATTGTTCTTTACGACCCCAAAAGCTCTTCCTGGAAAGATGTAGTGCCCGAGCAGCCCAACGTCATCGATTTTGCCGGCACTTTCGGTGGGAAAATCATCCTTTCGTACCTCCAAGACGTCTCCAGTCATGTTTACGTCTACAGCCTGTCAGGCAAATTGGAAAATGAAATCAAACTGCCGGGCGTAGGCACCGCGTTAGGTTTCTCCGGAAATCATAAAGACTCGGATCTATTTTTCGCTTTCACCTCACCCATCTACCCCTCCACCATCTTCCGCTACGACATGAAAGCCAAGGAAACAAAAGTCTATCGCGCCCCTCAGTTGCCCGGCTTTTCACCGGACAACTTCGAGACTAAACAGGTTTTCTACCCTAGCAAGGATGGCACGCGCATTCCGATGTTCGTCACCAGCAAAAAGGGCTTGTCCTTAAATGGCAAAAATCCCACGCTTCTCTACGGCTATGGCGGCTTCAACATTTCAGAAACGCCCGTCTTTCGCCCGCTGGTCCTCGGTCTCCTCGAACAGGGGTTCGTCTTTGCCTCGGCAAACTTGCGTGGAGGCGGCGAGTTTGGCGAAAAGTGGCATGATGCAGGATCAAGGCACAACAAACAGAATGTCTTCGACGATTTCATTGCCGCGGCGGAATGGCTCATCGCCAACAAGTACACTTCCACGGAGCACCTCGCCATCAACGGAGGTTCCAACGGTGGCTTGCTGGTCGGCGCAGTGATGAACCAGCGACCTGACCTGTTTCGCGTTGCCGTGCCTCAAGTTGGCGTAATGGATATGCTGCGCTTCCAGAAATTTACGATTGGATGGAACTGGATCTCCGACTACGGTTCCAGCGATAAGGCTGACGACTTCAAAGTTTTGTACGCCTATTCCCCGATTCACAACATTCGCCCGGGCGTAAAATACCCTGCGACGCTAATCACAACCGCTGACCATGACGACCGCGTCGTGCCCGCTCATTCCTTCAAATATGCGGCGACTCTACAGGCTCTCGCAAGTCACGACAATCCGGTCCTCATCCGCATCGAAACAAAATCGGGACATGGTGCCAGCAGCACAAGAAAAGCCATCGAAATCACTTCCGATGTCTATTCGTTCATCTTTTACAATTTGGGGATCACCCCGACATACTAACGGCTGGAAATGGACCACTTGCTTGGCGCTTTTGATTTTTACACAGTGGTCTACTGCCCCAGGCCTATCGCCTCAAAACCAGCGTCCCGGCAATCATGTCGTGTAGCGCCTGCTTGCGTTCCGTAAAGGCCGCCATAATGTATCCGAGAAACAGCGGTATTAGTCCGGTAATGATTTTTGCGAAGTGGCGACCGGTGGCATTCATAAATGAGATCGGTTGGCCGTTCAAATCTGTCACATAGAGATTGACCGCTCGTTTCCCTACTGTGGCTTGCCAAGAAGAACTTTCCATATACGCGTGATAGAGCCACGTGATTAGGATCGCTACTCCAACAAACGTAAAAATCACGGAAATGACTGCCGCAATAATCGCCGGATCTGGCGGTGCGTGGCGGGGCAGGTCCTCCAGCGTTTGCAGGTGCGCAGCTGCGCCGGTGATGGCGACGAGTGGAATAAACAGCGCTATCACCGCAACTCCCATAATGAGGCTGTCAATCAGGTAGGCCACAAATCGCAGCCAAAAGTCTCCGTACAAGAATTGCCCGCGCCCAGCGCTATATCCGGCCACTCCCACGTTCGGTGGTACAACCACAGCTGGGGAAGGCGCCATTGCGGTGCTGCCTTGCGGACTACCGCAGGAAGTGCAAAAAGCTGAACCGGCCGGCACGGCCGCACCACATTTCGAACAAAACACTTTGGGCTTCCTCCATTCGAGTCACTTGCAAATCATTCTGTTGCGCTTTGCTGGGCAGTCTATACAGTACGCGCTGGAATGCCCATCAAGAACTATTCGCAGCCTTGTACCAAAAATTCTTCGAGTTGATGCTGCGCTTCGGCGTTTCCCTTCTTCGCAGCAGCCGTCAACAGTATCTTAGCCTGATCGCAATTCTTGGCCACGCCTCGTCCCGTGCGATACAGTTCTGCCAATGCCAGTTCTGCATTGGAATTTCCTTTTTCCACTGCTGCCCATAGCAGCTTTACAGCCTCTGTCATTCCTGTCACCGTATTCTTATTTTTCAATATATCTTGCGCTGCCAGATATTCTTGTTGACCGCCATCCGGACTCGGCGTCACCAAGGGCAGGAACGTTGTGACCTTACTTGTAGCAGGCAACGGAACCGGCGCGGGCGGCAACGCGCTCTTGGGTCCTGCTGGCGCGGCGTTGCCGACTGCCGGTGGAACCTCCGCAGTCTTCTCTTCAGAACTTGTCGCAGATTGCTTTGAGGCTTTGTCGGATGGGTTATCAACCGTCGGACCAGTCGCAGTCTCTGCAGTTTCAGTGGAAGCAGGCTTCGTGGTTTCGGGATTGGGTGACGCGTCCGGCCCGGAGGGCTGAATTTCGCTCTTCGGCACAGGTTGGATTTCTAGAGCCTCTTCACCCGCGATCTTCTGCCCCATCCAGATGATGGCTTTCCCAACCGGCCGATGGTAAACGACAGCTACAGCGACTATCGCAAAGACAATCATCATCCGAATTGCCAGCCACACCACTTCGCGATTTTGCCAGGGCTTGGCTTCGTTCACCTCTGATGTGAGCACTATTTCTTCAAGTACGGGCATCGGATCAGGCTCGTGCAGCATCTCCGTCAGTGCACCAGAATCAGGCGACTGCTCTACGGCCTTATTCGTTTCTTGGTCCGAGATAACCTCTGGAGCCGCGTGTACTTCCCGGAGTATTTCACGAGCCGATTCCGCTGCTTCTGCTGCTTTTTTACGTTTTTCTTCCTTCGGCGCCGGCCTCTCTTCGTGCAGTTCAGGAAGCGGCAGCTCGTCTCTTGGCGGAGTTTCCGGTCGAGGTACGACCGTCCGCAGTTCTTCCAGCAACTCTTCCATTGTTTCGGCCAACGGTGCTTTTCCGGTTGGGGCAGGCTGCTCTGGTGGGGCCGCCCTCTCTCGTTCCTTGCCCAGCCACGTGCGCACTTGTTCTCGTTGAGTCGCCGCGACTTCGGTAAATTGCATCCCGGCGAGGCGCCCGTCCTCTTCCACCCACAGGACCGTGCAACGTCCTTCGACTTTGGTCTCTGTGTCCAACATGAACGTAAACGCCGTCACTTCTCCCACATGCAGCGGCATCATCGCTCGCACCGCAAATCCCAACTCCGAGAGATCTCGCAGCATTCCGCCATTGGCCGCGGACAATTCCACGTACACCAGGCTCAGCGGCCGCTTTCGTGCGTCTTTCCTCCGTTCACTCACCACAGTGCGTTGATTCATGTTGGCCTGCATTTTAACCCTTCTTCGCCGGTTCCGCAGTCCGCAATGTGCCTTATTCGCCAAACTCAATTGCCGCTACAATCAGGTTCTATCTTGGGCACATGGCCTTTCATCCCCGCCATTTCCGGGCATTGCCATCGTAAAGTGAAGAAACGTATTGGGTCCTATTCGATGAAAAAACTGGCCTTACTCCTCTCTCTTCTGCTCGTGTTTATACTGTGTGCCGGTTGTTGGTGGTGGCTCAGGCCCACGCCCCTCGGTGCCAACGATTTGTTGTTGGTCACCGACTTCGTTAACCAGAGCGGCGACCCGGTATTTGACGGTACGCTCACCGTGGCAACGCGCATCGCAATTGAGCAATCTCCCTACTTGAATCTGATCCCGACTCAGAAAGCGCGAAACGCCTTGAAACGGTTGGGCGGGCCCGATCACGAGGTCCTCAGCGAGTCATTGGCAACAACGATCTGCTCCAACGTGGGAGCGAAAGCCTATATTACCGGGAGCCTTCGCAAAGATGGCAGCGGCTATGCCATTGAGCTGTTTACTCGCCGCTGTTCCGACGGCGGACGTTTGGCCCATACACAAGAGCATGCCGCGCAGAGCGATCTGGTCATTCACCATCTTGGGGAGGCCGCAGCCACCTTGCGCGAACAATTGGGCGAATCAAAAGAGTCCGTGAAGCGTTTCGACACTGCCTTGGAACGCGCCACTACACCTATTCCTGCCGCACTCAAGGCCTACAGTGACGCTCGCAAAGCTGGCGCTGAAAAGGGCGATCTGGAAGCTGTCCCCTATTACAAAAAGGCCATCGAAATTGATTCACGCTTTGCCCTGGCTCGCTCGGCTCTCGCCGTCGGTTATTACAATCTCTCCCAATTGGGCCAGGCCGGCGAGCAGATTCGCCAGGCTTTCGAAGCGGGAGACCGTCAGACCTATCGCGAGCGTCTCAACATCGCCACTCTCTATTACGACATTGCACAAGGTGATGTCGACAAGGCCATCGAAAGCTACAGAGAGTACATTCGCGCTTATCCTCGCGACGATGTGGCCTTGGGCAATCTTTCCAGCGAGTTCTTTGTTACTGGGGACTACGAACAGGCGGCTAAATATTCCGAAGAAGCTCTTAAACTCGACCCGGATTCGTCCGCCTGGTACGAAAACTATTCCACCGCATTAATGGCTCTGGATCGCCTTGATGATGCCGAGAAAGTTCTGAAGGAAGCCTTTGCGCGCAAGCTCGATGATGCCGCGCTTCATTCCAATCTCTACTCCCTCGGTTTCCTCAAAGGTGACAAAGCCCTTATGGAGCAGCAGCTGTCTTGGGCCGCCGGCAAATCCAGTGGCGAAGACTCCATTCTAGCCACTCAATCTGAAACCGAAGCCTATTTTGGCCGCCTCAAGAACGCGCGGGAATATACCGAACGGGCCGCTCAGTCCGCCATGAAATCAGAATTGCCGGAATCCGCGGCAACCTGGAAAGTGGAAGCCGGGCTGCGCGAAGCACTTTTCGGGTATTCCACCGAAGCCCACAAAGACGCCGAAGAGGCATTAAAGCTAGCGCCTGAAAGCAAAGACGTTCGCGCTTTGGCCGCTTTGGTCTTCGCAAGAGTAGGTGATGAAGTCCAGGCCCAGGCCATTATGGACAATCTTCGCGCACTCTACGTTTCGAATGTGGCCATCCAGAAGGCTTGGCTTCCGGTAGTCCGTGCTCAAATGGCGATTCGCAAAAAGCAGTATTCGTCCGCCGTCCAGTTCCTGGAAGTCGTTGCTCCCTATGAAAAAGGTCAACTCACTGGCAATCTCAGTGATTCCTGCATGATTGCTCCTTATCTTCGCGGGGAGGCTTTCCTCGGATTGCAGAAAAGCCGCGAAGCTTTGGTCGAATTCCACAAGATCCAGTCCTATCCCGGAATTACCGGGAGCTGCTGGTCTGGCCCTCTCTCAAAGCTAGGTGCAGCCCGCGCTTCGACGCAGGCCGGATCAATCTCGGAAGCGAAACTCAACTATCAGAAGTTCTTCGAACTGTGGAAGGACGCCGATCCCAGTATCCCGCTGCTGAAAGACGCCAAGTCCGAAGCTGCAAAATTACATTGATCCACGCACTGTCGCCCTGAGCGGATTTAACTCGACACTGCTCTTACCCTTACTTTCGCCAGCTCATCTGCATAGCACTTTCTAATGTCTCGTCGTGGAACTTCCTTGCCTCTCTCTTTAGGAGGCCGGGACTTCTGTCCCGGCGCCATCACTCTGTTTGCACTTTGGCCCCTGAACCTGTTTCGCTTTTCTAAGATATTTTCGGGACCCATACTAGCTCCGTTCCGCCTTTCGCTCCTCTTCCAGAATTATCCTGTCAAACGCGATCGGCAAACCTTCCCTTTGCGAGTACGGACCCGGCACATACGCCCGCGACCCGATGCCAAGCTGCGATAGCTCCGAAATTTCCCAATCCTCCTTATTTGTCGTGTCCCAGAAGGCCACTACATCCTCTGCTTCAAACCCCGTTCTGCTCATCTCCTCGGGATGAAAATGCCACTCGCAAATTACCCGCGTTGCGTTGGGCGCTACCGGCCACAACGTATGAGTCATCAGATAGTCCGGATGCAAGCTCAGAAATAAATTTGGATACACCGTGTAGTACAACGTCTGCTTACGTTGCGACTCCGCCAGTCCCGGTAGAAATCCACGATGCATCGCTCCGTCCGTGCTCATCGTTTGTGCGCCGGCACGGAATTCCATCGACCCACCGATATAGGTAGGCTGTGGTGGATCATTTTCTCCGCTCAGATAATCTGTAATGCGGCTCAGCATCGGATGCAACACCGGGCAATGCATGCACTCGTTGTAGTTGATCACGATAAGCTTCCAGTTGGCTTTCACGTCATACACAATTCGTTTGTAGAGACGCAATTCTTCCATTTTCCAGGCCGCGAATTTTTCCGGCAGATCCGCCAGTTGCGCCCGCAAAGGTTCGGGCTCCGCACCCAGATTCAGAAATATGTGCCGATCCCACACATCCACGTGCACCTTGTGCAACGGATATTTTTCTTGCTGGAATCCCACATCTTCCATATGCGGCGCCCCGAGCAACTTCCCGTCCAGCCCATAAGTCCATCCGTGGTACGGGCATTGAATCCGTCCGGCAAAGGTCCCTTCCGTTTCGCGGCACATCCGCGTCCCCCTGTGCCTGCAAACATTGTAGAAGGCGTGTACTTCTCCGCTCGAATCACGCGTCGCGATGATGCTCTCTCCCGCTACCTCACGAACGAAATAACTACCTGGCTTTTCCAGTTGCTCGTATCGCCCCGCGCAAATCCACTTTTTGAAGAAGAATCTCTCTACTTCCGCGCGGAAAATGCTCTCATCTGTGTAGTACCTGCCAGGCAAGGTCATCGGTTGCGTGCTCATGTTCGCTCCAGGCCGTAGAATCTAATCTGTCGACAGCTTCGAATGCAACGGACTTTACTCTCTCTCCCTCCAATACCCGCCCTTCGGTTGCAATAGAATTTTCATCGCGAGCAGTGGAGCACGATGGTAGGATTTCTATGGCTGCGCCCAGCCAATTCCGTTGATTCCAGTCACGCATGGCCAAACCTCGGCTCTTGCGTCTAAGGAGACCTTTTCATGCGTTGGACACCGGGCGGACAGAGTGAAGATATTGAGGATCGTCGTGACCAAGGCGGCGGTGGCGGCGGGTTTGGTGGTGGGGGAGGCCTTCGCTTGGGTCTCGGTGGCATCATTATCCTCGGTGTCCTGAGTCTTATTTTTAAGCAGAACTTCTTCGCGTTACTCGGTAATGGGGGCGGTTCCTCCTCTCCCGGGTCTACTGTCGTCAGCCAGCCGGACACTGCACGAGACGCTTCGGAAAAACCGCTGGTGCAATTCGTCTCTTTCGTCCTCGATGACACGCAGAAAACTTGGACGGAAATCCTGCCTCAGCAGGCCGGCACTCCTTATCGCCACGCCAAGCTAGTGCTATTCCGTGATGCAACCCGGTCCGCATGTGGCGGCGCAGACTCCGCAACCGGTCCCTTCTACTGCCCCGGCGACGAGAAGGTTTACATCGATCTCGGTTTTTACGATGAGTTAAAGCGACGCTTTGGAGCGCCCGGCGAATTTGCCCAAGCCTACGTTTTGGCCCACGAGATTGGCCATCACGTTCAGAAAATTATTGGTGTGGAAAGTAAAGTCCGCCGCCTTCAGCAAAGCAATCCTGGTTCTGGAAATCAGCTCTCTGTCACCATGGAACTGCAGGCAGATTGCCTCGCCGGCGTCTGGGCTCACTCCACCCAGCAACGTGGGTTGCTTGATCCTGCGGACGTCCAATCGGCGCTGGGTGCCGCCTCAGCAGTTGGCGATGATCACATCCAAAGCATGACTCGTGGCCGCGTTCAACCGGAGACCTTCACCCACGGCAGCTCTGAACAGCGCACGAGCTGGTTCCGCAAAGGCCTCGATAGCGGCTCCATCGCCGCCTGCAACACCTTCTCTCAATAATTCGCTTGGAAACTGCAATTGGCGATTGGCGACATTCGGCCTTTGAGCAACTTGGCCTGCAGACAGTTTCTTAGGATTCTCCCTCCGGAATGGGCTTGCCGGGTTTCTCCGCCTTTTCCACCTTCGATTTCTCGATCGCGGTTTTCAATGTCTGCGCTTTTCGTGGATCGATCCATGAATCCTGGGGTACAAATGTAGTTTGCGTAGGCAAAGCCACCACCACGCCATACTGTTCAAGTTTTTCCATTATGTGCAGCAGCAGTGCTTCTTGCGACTTCAAGTAACTGACATAGTCCGGTTCCAGGATGTACGCGTAAATCTCCACTTCCAGCGAGTAGTCTGCAAAGCGTATGAATTGCGCCCGCGCCGAGGAGTCTTCCACCTTCGGATCGCGTAAAAAGATTTGCCGTATTTCTTCCAGCACAAATCGCACGTGCTCCGGAGAAAGGTCGTAGCGCAACCGAATCGTCTGCTGGCACAAAAACTTGTCTCGAAATCGCAGGTTTTCAATGGTAGCCGTAGCCATCGTCCCGTTCGGTATCGTCAACAGAGTCCGTTCCGGAGTTCTCAATCGCGTGGAGCGTAGCCCGATATCTTCGACTGTGCCCATCTGATTGTTTATCTTGCATGGATCGCCGACCTGAATCACCTTGTCGAAAAGGATCGACACTCCCCCGAACATATTCTCGAAAGTTTTCTGTGCCCCCAATCCTAGAGCCAGTCCGCCGATTCCAACGCCTGCCAGAGCCGTCGAAACATTTACTCCCAGTCCGTGCAGCACAAACAAGGTCACAAACAGGAAGATCACCACTTCCACGAAGCGACGTAACAGGCTGATAATGGACCGCTCGGCCAGCATTCCCCGGCTGGTGAAACTAGCCCCGATGCGCTCCGTGATCGCTCGCGTGATTCGCGTTAACAGCCAATAAAATGCAATCGATAGTAGTATCCAGATCACCCGCCGGTAATACAGGCGGTAGAGCAAAGACGTCCCAATGTAGCTGACAAACCTATAGTGAATCAGAATGGCGAAGGCAAACGTCCCTGGCCCAAGGTTAAAAAACCGCGAAACAGCTTTCGGCGGCCGATGCCACGTTTTGCGAAACTGCCGGGCAGCTAACTCAATCAGAAATGTAAGCAGCCGTCCGACCCATAAGCTGACCGGAATGAACAGCAACATCGCAATCCATTGCCACAGGGGCACGAACAACCAGCGATGTTCCACTAGCGTAGCGGGGATTTTTTTTTCAAATTCAGGAAATTGCAGTGCCTCGTAGGCCGCTGGCACCTGAGCCAGTGTGGTTCGTGAGAAATACCAGAGTTTTCTTCCCTGGTCATCTTCCCTGCGCACCAGGTAGATCGGGAATTCAGCTGTCGTTCCCAGTACACCGCTTAATTTCTCTTGATCTTCCGCCAAACCGTCGTCCAGACGTCCTTGCGGATCCCGGCTGATAAAATCCAGCGGACCCTCGAACTTATGGTTGAGAATGACCAGCAATTGTTCGGCTAGCGTTTCGTCTTCTTCTGGACTTGCGCGCAATCGGCGAGGTGACGGTTGGAAATATTGAATCGCAACGGAGTATTTTTCTTCCTGCGCCGTCCGGATGAACCCCAAAACGGCACCGCGAGGATTTTCTCGTCCTAGTGGATCAGGCGGGAGAGCAGGGGCTGATGCCGGCGCAGCAGGAGTTATACCCGGAATCTGCGCCGTGGAAGTAAGTGGACAGGCGAAAATCCCGATCAAAATCATTCGCAGAATTGGTCCGCGGATTTGCATTCTAGCTGCCTTCAATCGAAGCCATCATTTTAACCGTTGAGGCTCGCTCGTGGAAGGAACTGCACTTCTTTCCCGATTTCCCAAATGTTCGTGATGCTGCCGCAGCAGGAACTGGTCCGTCATTCCCGCTACGTAGTCGCAAACGACCAAGTGTCGCTCTGTGCCCTCTGCCATCTCTTCGTACGATTCCGGCATCGTCCCGGAGTGCTCCAGAAAATACAGAAAAAGTTCCTCCAGGCATTTAACGGAACGCCCACACTCTTCGGTAATCACGGGGTGATTGTAGATGTTCGCAAACAGAAATTTCTTTAGTTGCACGTTCTGCTCGCGTGCTGCCTCGCTGAAGCGTGCCAACCGCCTTGGCGCACGCCGAATATGATCTACCGTTCGCGCCCCGGATTCCTTCACCAGATGTTCCGTGTTGCTGATTAAATCGCTCGCAAGATGGTCAAGTACCTGCCGAAGGGCTTCATTGAATTTCAGTTTAGTTCGCGCTTCCGGATGTAGCGCATCCGTTCGCTTGTAATATTCCCCGAAGATTGGCACCTGCTCGCACAGCGCTCCAATATCGAGCAGGTTGGCTTCCAGCGCATCGTCCAGATCGGCCGTGTTGTACGCAATTTCATCCACCCAATCGATCAATTGTGATTCCAACGGTGGCCTTTGATCCAACAGGTATTCGGCCAGTTCAGGAAACTCCGCGCCTGCATAGTCGCGAGAGTGTTTGATGATTCCTTCTCGCACTTCAAACGTCAAATTTAATCCGTTGAATTCCAGATATCGGTGTTCGAACTGCTCCACGATTCGCAGCGCGTGCAAATTATGATTGAACCGGGCACCGTGTGCTTGCATCAACTGATTCAACTTTCGTTCGCCGGCATGTCCGAACGGTGGATGCCCAATGTCGTGGACAAGTGCCAGTGCTTCCACCAGATCACAGTCGAGTCCCAATGCTCCTGCCACCGTGCGAGCGATTTGTGCCACTTCGATCGTATGCGTCAGCCGGTTCCGAAAGTGGTCGGAAAAACGTGCGCTGAATACTTGGGTTTTCGCTTCCAATCGCCGAAATGCCCGCGAATGCACAATCCTGTCTCGATCGCGCGCATATTCGCTTCGATAAGGATGGTGTACTTCCGGAAATCGCCGGCCACGGGATTGGCCGGAATGCATCGCCCAGGGGGCGCTTGGTTGAGGGCTATCGATGGCGGAAACCTCCCGCTTTGAGTCTCGCTGATCCTTACGACTTCGGCGAGATCGCCTGCAGGCCGCGGTCCGCTTCTTCTGCTACGGCCGAATTCGGGTAATCCTTTTTGATCTGCTCATAAACAGCGGTTGCCTGTTTCGGATCTGTTTCCCGCAAAACTCCCGCCAATTCCAAAAGTACAAACGGCTTTGGTACCAGCACCGACCCCGCTGTCGACAACGCCCGCAGTGTTTTCTCAGCTTCCGCCGTCTTTCCGCTTCTCTCTGCAATCAGCGCCTTCTGGTAATCCGCCAGCGCCCCCAGCTCTTTGTCTGAACCTGCGTTTAACTTGCTCAATTCCTCGGACGCTTGATTCAACTTGTTCAGATCCATAAGGCACAGCGCTGAATAATACCGCGCCAGCTTCCCAGCCTTCGTGGCTGGATACTTGGCCGCCGTCGCCGAAAACTTGACCTCCGCGTCTTGCGACCGCTTCAGCGGATCCTCGTACGTCAATTCGCCCGGCAACACCGGCTGTCCGGGAACTGGAATCGGCGCGCTGAAGATCTTGAATCCTTCGTCAAACTCCGCCTGCGCCTGATCGTTCTGGCGGTCCGAGTAGACCTTCCATCCGATATAGATTGACGCTGCAACAATGATGGACAGCAACGCGATGGTCGCAATTCGTGTGTGGGATAAGACTGCTTCAGCGCCGTGCTCAAACGTCTCGCGTACCTTGTCCTGCTTCAATTCTTTACGGGAAATATGTTCAGACACAGATGCTCTCCTACATGGTTTCGAATCGTTAATCGTAGCACAATTGCCTGACCCACGATGCTCCACGGCCAAGTAACGAGTGCTGCACCAGGCGACCGACAGAATGATTTCTGCTGGCCCCAGCATGTTAGCGTGGTGTTATGCAGACAGGCTGCGCCCACTGTGGACAACAGCACATCCTCAGGGATGACCTGATCGCACAGCATCCAAAGGTGCAGTTTCGTTGCACACGCTGCGGTCAAACCAACGTCGTAGAAGTGAAACGGCGTATCGACGAGACCATGGTCATCTCGCCCATGCCCTCCTTTGGCAAGACCGACTCTACCTCCGCCACCGCTGACTTGCCCCCTCTCGACGACAGTCTCCGCTTACCTGACAACCTCGACATCGTATTAACCGTCATCGCAGGTCCCGACCAGGGACTAATCTTCCCCTTGACCCAGGCACGCACCGTGATCGGCCGCAAAGGTTCCGATTTCGTCCTGAACGATCCGGAAATCTCTCGCCACCATTGCTTCCTCGAAGTGCGTGATACATTCGTAAACCTCAAAGATCTCAATTCCACTAATGGCACTTTCTTTGAAGAAGGTCGTGTTCGCGCCGCCATGCTGCAGGACGGAACTGCATTCCGGGTGGGAACCAGCACCATCCAGGTCACCATTCGTCCCAAACAAACTACCTAGAAACCCTTTGCTTCGTTGCTACTACACTTCCCTACGTCATTACTTTCCTGCTTCATTTGAGATACCCTCACAGGCGTGGTAGTTTTCGCTAAGATAAGAAATGATTCCTCTCAGCATCTGTATCGTCGCCCAAAACGAAGAGCGCAACCTCGCTCGCGTCCTTCGTTCCGTCGAATCTGTCGCCGATGAGATCGTCGTGGTCGACGGCGGCAGCACGGATGGTACTCGCGAACTCGCCAGGAGTTTTGGCTGCAATGTCTTTGAACGCCCCTTCACCAATCACGCCGATCAGAAGAATTACGCCGCATCCATCGCCTCCAACGACTGGATTTTTCTCCTCGATGCCGACGAAGAACTTAGTCCGGAACTCAAGCGCTCCGTCCGGGAATGGAAACAACACGAGCCTCAATTCGCCGTCTACCAGATGGCACGACTAACCTGGTATCTCGGAGCTTGGATTCATCATTCTCGCTGGTACCCGGACTGGCAACGCCGCATTTACAATCGTCAAAAGACTCAATTCTCAGGCGCGATTCATTCTGCCCTTCGCTACGATGGCGCAATCGGCCGTTTGCGGGGAGATCTGCTTCACTACACCATCCGAAATTTTGCCGAACATGAAGCAAAACTCGATCGCTACACAACCGCCATTGCACAGGAGATGTTCGACAGCGGCCGGCGCAATTGGCGCGGCGCTCTGTGGTTAGCTACGCCCTGGAGTTGGGCGCGACACTTTTTCCTCGGTGCCGGGTTTCTGGATGGGTACCGTGGCGCTCTGATCGCCCAGATGGCCGCCCGTGGTGTACGCCTTAAGTTCACAAAGCTCGGCAAACTAGTGCAAGCGGAACGGCAGACCAGAGAGAATGCGGTAAACACCGGAGCGAGATGATTCCCCTGATTGTTGACCTGGACATGGAGTGGCGCGGCGGTCAGAGTCAGGCTTTGCTGCTTTTGAAAGGACTTTATGAGCGTGGCCACGCAGCCGAATTGATTGCCGTAAAAGGCAGCGTCCTGGGCCATCGCGCCCGCAAGGAGGGAATTTACGTCCACAGCCTGCGCCCAAACCTCACTCGATTGCGTGCGACCGTCAAGATCCGCTCCGTGCTCGCCGATGGACGCATTGAACTGGTCCATGTAAACGAAGCCCACGCATTGACTGCAGCCTGGCTCGCTGGGGCTCACCACCACCTGCCGCTGGTCTCGTCCCGGAGGATTGGCTTTCCTTTGCAGAAGAATTGGGTTTCGCAATCACGCTACGCGGCCCTGGAAAGATTCATCGCCAACAGCAAAGATGTCGCACAAAGCCTGATTGATAGTGGTTTCCCTTCCGATCGCATCTCTATCGTGAATGAAGGCGTCGAAATCCCCGACGTGGTGTCTCTTGGAGAGCGCCAATTAGCCAGGAAGAAATGGGGGGTGGCCGATGACGAATTTCTTTTTGGCTGTGCCAGCGCTTTTGTTCCAGAAAAAGGGCAGCGTCATCTTGTAGAAGCCCTGCCCGCAGTTCGCAAGCAATTTCCGAAAGTGCGCCTGCTGCTGGTAGGCGAAGGACGCTCGCGCTCACAAGTTCAGGACCTGGCGATGAGCTCTGGGCTGGGCGGGGCGGTACATCTCCCAGGGTTTGTCTCGAACATGCGGGAATTCTATGCCGCTCTCGATGCCTTTGCATTCCCCTCTGAATTCGAGGGGCTGGGCACAGCTTTGCAGGCGGCCATGTCCTACGGACTTCCGGCTATCTCCACCACGCGTGGCGCACTCGGGGAAGTCGTCGAGGACGGACGCACTGCATTTGTCGCGGAGCCGACAGCTCAATCATTCGCCACCGCGATGATCCAGCTACTAAGCGACAGCACCCTGCAAAAGAAGCTGGGCGAGGCTGGACGTGATGAGGTCAAATCCAGATTCTCTGCCGATCGCATGGTGGAAAACACCCTTCGCCTGTATCAACAAATCGTCTAAAACCGTCTTCCGAGTCTCAATGATAAATTAGTGTGACGCAGGCGGTTCTCGTGCTATAAATTTCTGGATTCGCCCAGGGCCAGACCCGGCAAACTCCGTTACCCAGGTAAACTGAAAAGAGGCATCCATGAGCTCCCTCCTTAGAGGCCTTTTTGTTTTCTTGCTGTCCGCTTCGTTCGCAGCCGCTCAACAAAAAACGACACCCTCGAAACAGCCCGACCTTTCTCTAACCGCAGTCGGCCGCCAGCATCACCCCATCCATACCAAGAGTCCGCAAGCACAAGAATATTTTGACCAGGGCCTGACCTTGCTTTACGGCTTCAATCATGAAGAGGCAGTTCGTTCCTTTCAGCGTGCTGCCGAACTCGATCCCGCCTCCCCCATGCCATGGTGGGGTGTTGCCTTTGCCGTCGGCCCTAACTACAACATGGATGTCGATGCCGAACGTGAGAAAACCGGCTACGAAACAGTCCAGAAGGCCCAGAAACTCGCCGCGAATGCTCCACCATCCGAGCAGGACTATGTCGCGGCCCTGCTGACCCGCTACTCCAGCGAAACTAATCCTGACTACAAAAAACTCGCGCGCGACTACGCGGCTGCGATGAAAGCTCTCTCTGAAAAATATCCGGATGATCTCGACGCAGCCACCTTCTACGCCGAGAGTCTGATGGATTTGAATCCCTGGAAGCTTTGGACTCACGATGGCAAGCCAACCGAAAATACCGAAGAAATTGTCCACGTTTTAGAATCCGTACTGGCACGCGATCCGAATCACGCGGGAGCAAATCACTATTACATCCACGCTGTAGAAGCTTCCAACAATCCGGATCGAGCCCTGCCCAGTGCTCACCGGCTCGACACCATGGTCCCAAATGCCGGCCACCTTGTTCACATGCCCGCCCACATTTACGAGCGCACGGGAAATTACGAAGAAGCCGCCCGCAATAACGCCGAAGCCGCTAAGGTGGATCGCGCCTACGCTGCGGAGGCCGGAAAAACCGGCAGCATCTATGACCTCATGTATCACAGCCACAATGAACACTTCGAAGCCATGGCTGCGAGCATGGCTGGCCATTATACCGAAGCAAAAAAAGCGGCCGATGCCATGGCATCCCGTCTGCTCCCTCACGCAAAAATGATGCCTATGCTCGACACCTTTGTTATGACTCCCATCTGGGTTGATGTCCGCTTCAACAAGTGGAGTTCCGTTCTCGCCCGTCCGGAGCCACTCAAAGAACTTCCCGCCACTCATGCTATGTGGCGCTATTCGCGTGCGCTGGCCTTTGCTGCCACGGGTAAACTGATCGACGCCGAAAAAGAACAATCCCTGTTTCAGGTCGAAGCAACTGCCTTCTCACCTGATGCTATGTTCGGCGAACAGAACAAAGCCAAAGATGTTTTAGGTGTTGCGGGAAACGTGATCGAAGCCCGCATCGCCACCGCCAACGGCAAGAAAGATGAGGCGATTGACCACTGGCGGAAGGCAGTGGAAATTCAAGACTCGCTGAATTACACCGAACCTGCTGACTGGTATTACCCCGTTAGGGAATCATTGGGCGCCGCTATGCTCACGGCTGGTAAACCAACGGAAGCCGAACAGGTCTTCCGCGCCGATCTCCAGCAGAATCCCCGCAATCCTCGCTCCCTGTTTGGCCTGATGGAATCGTTGCGTCTGCAGAAGCGAGATGCCGATGCCGCCTGGGTGGAAAAGCAGTTTCACGCGGCCTGGAAAAATGCCGAAACAGAGCTGACCCTCGTCACTCTCTAATCCAGAACACGTAGTCCAAAAATAAGAAAGCGCCGGCGGTAATCATTACCCGTGCGGCGCTCTCTTTGCGCTAGTAACTTCTTCCTTAAAAGAATTCTCCAGTAGTTCCCTCCTATCCACTCGCCAAAATTGGTCAAGCTAATTCGTAGATTCGACTACCCATCGCCCTTTGGTTTCGAGGAACTCCACACCAATCGCAAAGCCGTCGCCCCGCAATGGTTGGCAGTATGCGACCCGAGCCGCCGAACGAAACTCTCCTGTGCGTGACGCAAACTCAACCGGGGATCCCTTCTCCCACCGGCGGACGCTCACTACTCGCGCGCCCTTCACGCTCACGTTCTCTGTGAAGGCCATTTCTGTTCCCGGCACTTGCCGGTGCCCATCCAGCACCACTGGTATTTCCATCGGTATCCTGTTCTCGCGTCGATGGAATGGGTGGTTCGCTCTGGAGGGCATCTGCATATCCTCAGAGGCACGCCGCAATGCGTGCAATGGAATTGATGGCGCTTCCTCGATGCTTCATCCGATACAACATTCGATCGGCTGCGCCCAAAAGCTTTTCAGGTGTATCCCCGTCCTCCGGATACGCCGCGATTCCCGCGCTCACCGAAAGTTCTGGCTCCTCTGGTTCGGCGGCAAGCCGTTCCCGGATTCGCGAGGCCACCCGCGTGGCGATATCCTTCGGCGCTTCCGGCAGCACCAGTGCAAATTCGTCTCCGCCATAACGCGCCGCGGTATCGATAGCGCGTGAATGGCTGCGCAAAATCTTCCCTAGCCGCACGAGTGACCGGCTGCCTACCAGATGTCCGTAACGGTCATTGATGGTCTTCAATCCATCCATGTCCAGCAGCACAATGCTGAACGGCCGCTTCGTCCGCCGCGAACGATCCAGTTCGGATTCAATCACCGCAATCAGTCGCCGGTAATTCGCCAGTCCCGTCAGTGAATCGCTGACCGCCATCGTCCGAACCTGGTCAAACAGCCGCGCCTGGTCAATCAACGCGCCACAAAGAATAATCGAGTAGCTCGCCACTTTGCTTAGTTCTGCCAAAAAGAATGGTCCATCGAAGAGCCGCCGCGAAAACAACGCGGCCAAGTGGCATGCTCCGTTCAATAGCGCTACTAGAAACAGCGAGTAGTCATAAATAGAAGCGTCACTGTCATTCTTCTTCCCTGATTTGTACCGGCGGTACAGGAAAACGGCGGCAAGAAGAAACAGCCCACCTGGCAGCAATTCCCAGGGACGTGAAAAAAATGCACCCGCCCTGGCTACCGGTGTTGCGGGTGCTGCCAGAAACGCGGCACTCGTCACATACGCGGCACCCGCCACAACAAACAACGCACCAGCAGTCTCGCGACTAGGCTGCCTGGCTGTCGGCAGGAATCGCTCCACCGCCAGAGCAGCAAGAATCAGAACCGCCAGCAACGTGCGCCCTACCATCCAGCCCATGGGTACATGCGCAAGGGCAACAGGTCCGGCATGCAACAAATTGTTAAGCCCGAAATAACTCAGAGTTTCGATTGTTCCCGACAGCACAAATCCAAATGCCAGAATCAGCGCCACGCGATCATGCGTCCCACGAAAACGCACCAGCGCATTCGCCGCATAGCAAAAACTCAAAAGCGATCCGCCAACTTCCAGATACAGATATGTATTCGGAGAACCTACGGCGTGGGCATAACGGGAGTAGAAGACTGCGGCAAGATACACAGCTACGATGGATCCGTAGCCGATGGCCGGAAAGTTTCCGCGATCCTTGCGGAGAAACCCCGTGATCTTGGCCCAATCTCCCAACGTATCCCCCAATTGTCGGAGAAACCCGACAACTGACGGGAATAGCACGTTCCATGCCTATTTAGGAGATTGTCTTTGATTTGTAAACCGCTGATTTATAATGACTTACAATTGTGCCTACCGGGCGATTTCCCACTTGAGACCATAGGCGAGACGCGTCTCACTCCCCGATCGGTCCCTTTTTGATACGTTATCGCTAATGTATCCAGATAGTTAGCAGGCCATTGGACAAGTTCGCCCCAAGACTGCGCACATTCTCTATTTGAGACAGTCTCATCACCCTAAAACATTGGGTTTCTCAGGGTTTTGGCGCCGGAGGAGCCAAATCACGCGCCGCTACCGTGCTCGCAAAGTTATTCCGTTTGTGCGATCCATCACAAAAGGGCGAGTTCCCAGTATGCCCGCAGCGGCAGAACGAAACTGCCGTTCTTCCTCCCAACCCGAAAGCATGGCCTTCCTGGTCCACCACCTGAAAATCACCTTCGATCTTGAGCGGTCCATTATTGAAGATCGTTACTTTTGTAGATGCCAATTTATCCTCCGTAATTTTGCTTCCACAAACCCACCAGGTAATCCGGTCAGTCGCCAAAACAGATCCCGGTCTCATCGGCTGTCAACTGTTGGCTATTGACTGTCGACTGTGATCTTAACTACGGCCTGCCATCTCCAAACTAATGGCTGCCTCGTTTAATACCGCGGTACCGTCGGATCCACTTCCGTTGACCAGGACAGTATCCCTCCGCGCAAATTATGCACCTTGCGAAATCCCGCCTTTCGCAAAAAGTCCACCGCCTCAGCCGAACGTTTTCCGCTCCGGCAGTGCGCCACAATTTCATTCGAAGAATCCAGCTCGTGCACGCGTCGAGGCAATTCTCCCAACGGGATCAAATGCCCCTTCAAATTGCAGATCTGGTATTCATGCGGCTCGCGTACATCCAGGATAAACAGATCGTCGCCCTGTTCCAGCCGTTGCTTCAGTTCACGTGGCGTAATTTCCGGCACGTGCAAATCCACTTCCGGTTCTTCTTCGCCCCGCACGCCGCAGAACTCAAAATAATCGATCAGCTTCGTGATCGTGCGATGGCTGCCACACATCGGGCAATTTGGATTCTTTCGCAGTTTCAACTCGCGGAACTTCAAACCCAACGCATCAAACAACAGCAGCCGTCCCACCAGCGATTCGCCACGACCAATCAGCAGCTTGATCGTTTCCATCGCCTGCAGCGACCCGATAATCCCCGGCAGCACTCCAAGCACTCCGCCTTCCGCGCACGACGGCACCAACCCCGGCGGTGGTGGCTCTGGATACAGGCAGCGATAGCACGGTCCATCGGGCATCCCAAACACTGTTACCTGACCCTCAAATCGAAAGATCGATCCATACACATTAGGTTTGCCCAGCAAAATGCAAGCGTCATTCACCAGGTAACGCGTGGGAAAATTATCCGTCCCATCCACAACCACGTCATAATCCTTGAAAATCTCCAGTGCATTCTCGCTCGTCAACTTGGTCTCGTACGTGGTGATTTCCACGTCCGGATTCAGATTGCTTAGCCGCGCCTTTGCCGCTTCTGTCTTTGGTTTCCCAACGTCGCTCGTTCCGAACGTTACCTGTCTCTGCAGGTTTGTGAAGTCCACGATGTCAAAATCCACCAGCCCGATCTTTCCAACTCCCGCAGCTGTCAAGTACAGCCCAAGCGGCGCGCCCAATCCACCCGTGCCAATCAGCAGCACTTTGGCGCCCTTCAGCTTCAGCTGACCATCCATGCCCACTTCCGGCATGATCAAGTGCCGGCTATACCGCAGGATCTCTTCGTTCGTCAGTCCAGCGGCTGGCGTTTGCACAATGATTGGCTGCTCTTTCGTGGTCATAATGTTCTGTTTTCCTTCCATCCATCTTACGCGCTTCTGTCCGCATGGAAAAGCGCCCCGGCCGTGGGAAGGGTTTTGGGATGCTTGATACTTTTCCGTTGCGGATTTTAATCGACTTATCCGAAACGCATGGTGTCGAACTTGCGCGTATAGAAATGCCAGCGCGTTCACAAAATTCGCGCGGCTGCTTCATGAGAGTCCTGGTTTGATTGGATGCTCGATGCGTCTTCTCAGGCGCAAACGATTTGTTTAATGCGCCCGGCCACCCGGTCAAATCCCGGAAGCCAACATCTCCGCCAGCTTGTCGTAAGTCTCCGCCGCCCCGTGTTCCATCCCCGACTTCGCCACCATGTCTCGAATCTCTTGTGATGGATACAAAATCGTCCCGGTCAGCGTAGTTTTTCCGCCACTTTCCACCAGCACCGTCGTCACAATCGATTCCACCGCAAACGGGTCGATCGTCTCCGTGTGCACACTTCGTGCCGGCGAATTTATCTCACGATACACACCGTGCATGCTCATTTCATTTCCGTCGGGTCCGCTCAACACAAACCGCCATGCGCCACCCACTCTCAAATCCACTTCGCACACCCTCAACGACCAGCCACGTGGCCCAAACCATCGCTTCAATAAATCCGGCTTGGTCATCGCATCAAAAACCATTTGCCGCGGCGCATCGAACACCCGTGTCAGTACAATTTCTCTTTCTGTCGGTGTACTTACCAGCAACGTTCCCGTGTTCAGCATTGCGCTAGGCTCCTTCCCATCTTGTCGAGGCACTGGTTTAATCCCAATTCCGCCATCTTCAGCATTGGACAAATCGGCCAGTCGTATTCCGTTACCGTCATCTCTGTTCTGCCGTCTCCCAGATCTTTGAACCTCGCCACCGTTCGCATATCCATCGGAAACTCTGGTGGCATTCCCAACTGGACCGGATCCATCACATTCCCCTCCTTGTCGGACAGGTTCTGCACTAGATCAATCGTCCGCATCGGTTCGATCTTCTGGTACGCCCACACGCTGTACATATCCATCCCGCCAAACTCCTTGGGCGCGCGCATGCACACTACCGATTTACCTCCCTCCCTGAAATCCATTTCCGCGATTGGCGACGTGAAGCAGTCCGGTCCCCACCACTTCATCACCTCTTCCGCCTCGCTCCACGCTTTCCAGACTCGTTCGACTGGCACCTCGTACACACGAGTAACCACAAGGTCGCGTTTCTCCATTTCTACGTACCTCCTCTCTACGACAATTGTGTTTCGTTACTCTCTCGTTTCCCCAAATTGCATCACACGTAACTTTCCTCCCACCCACCACTGCGCCATTCCTAGCCCCACAATCCCAATGGGGTACCAACGCGGTCCCAACTCTGGCATCTCGTTCCACCTTGCCACTACTCCCACAATTCCAACAGCCGTCCCGATGGCGCCCAGAATCAATGCGTGCAGCATGGGACGATTCGGCGCCGCCCTCGCCGTCAAATAAGCACCCAGAACTCCGTACACCGTGCGATAGACCGTCGCCAGTGCAAACAGACCGTTACTCATCGTCTTTCCCGACATAGGAAAGACCTCCGTTTTCTTCATCACCTCATCTGTGCCAACGGACAACACAATGCTCACCGCCGCTCCCACAATCACCGCAAGAATGCTTCTCCAGATGCTTCTTTTCATGGCCTCTCCACGATCTCCGCCAACCGGTCGAAGCCCATCGCCACTCCCTGTTCCATGGGCGACTGCAACGCAATGTCCCTCGCTTCTTTTGACTCATACATCACACTCAACGTCAGCGTTGTCTTGCCGCTCTCTTCGTCTAGGGAATTCGTAACAATTGCCTCTCCCGGATACCAGGCTTCGTCAAATCTTTCCGTATTCACAAACTTTTCCGGCGCCACTATTTCTCGATACACACCTCGTACTCCCATGTGCACCCCGTTCGGACCACTCCATACAAAACGGAACGGCCCTCCAACGCGTAGATCGATTTCGCACACGGCGAACGACCATCCTGGCGGTCCGAACATCCATCGCTTCAGCAAGTCCGGTTTGGTCAGTGCATCAAACACCATCCGTCGCGGCGCGTTGAACTCCCGAATCATTGCAATCTCTCTCTCGCTCGGTGTTGTCACTTTAAGTTTTCCAACGTGCTTCATCGCTTCTCCCCTTTCCGCTTCTTGCGTTCCTGTTTCTTCTCCGCCATCTTCATCTCGTCCAATAGCGCGTCCAGCCGCAAATACGACTGCTCCCAATACTCCCGATACTTCTCCAACCACGCGGTAGCTTCTGCTAGCGGCTCCGCTTCCAACCTGCGCGGCCGTCTCTGCGCGTCCTTGCCTCTTGTTATTAGCCCCGCCCGCTCCAGAACCTTCAGGTGTTTCGATATTGCCGGTTGGCTCATTTCAAACGGCGCAGCCAACTCGTTGACCGACGCCTCTCCCGATGCTAGCCGCGCCAGAATCGCTCGACGGGTTGGATCCGCCAATGCCGCGAAAGTCGCATCCAGTCGTTCCGGTGTCATTCGTTCATAACCATGTGGTTCCATAACCTAATGGCAATGTACACGTCCCCTCTTCCCTTGTCAATTCTTTTTTCACCCTACTATTCCCCTTACCCCTCCTTTCAGCCGCGACTCCGCTCCCGCTCCCACCCTTTACACAATCTCCCCGGAATCGTAATCTGAATGCATCATGTGGAACGTTGATGAACGCTTTGAAAAGAAGACTCTTGATACCTTGGTTGCTCGCGGCTTTGGCGTAGGCAGCACCCGCGGTGTGGTCCGCGTGGAAAAATACGGCTGCGGAGCCGAGCTCCGGCAAGATAACGACGGCCGCTTTCAGATGACCATTCTCCCCACCATCATGGTCAACGGTCAGTTCAGCCGGCTTTGGGACGCTGGTTACCAGAAATTTCTGCTCACCGATGAAGGCTTGAAACTTCCCGCTCTGGCTGTTCATCTCGAAAATCTACGCAAGTTCAACGAAGAGTTGCGAACCCTGCTTGGCGTGCCAACTTTCTATAACGAAGCCCTGGGCTCCGTAAGCCAGGTCAGCGTGTACGATCGCGTCAAGGGTCGCGCTGGCGATGTACCGGACAAGACCGTGGGCGCCAATCCCGCTGGCACGGGCCACTAACCAAATCCCTTTACTGTCGGTAAGACCGAATCCTGTTTCGCGCAATACCAGGAGGCGTGTGGATGGCGAGAGCTGTAGGCTATATGGACGATCTTTTCTTCCAGATGAAGATCGCGGAAACCGCCAAGCAACTCGGCGTGGAGTTCAAAGTCGTTTCTAACCCAAATGGGTTGAACGATTTACTTGCCCCTCCGACACGCCTCGTCATCGTCGACCTGAATGCCCGTAGCAACCCCATAGCAACCATTCAGTCTCTATGCGCAACTCACAAAGAGCTGCGCGTGCTTGCATTCTTATCTCACGTGCAAACCGATCTCGCCGCGCAAGCTCGTGCCGCCGGATGCACCGAAGTCATGCCGCGTTCGACCTTTACCCAGAATTTGGCCACTATCCTGGCAGCGGCAAAAGACTGAGAGGAACTTTTTTTGAAGTTTCCCCGCTCGACACAATCCATTCTTTGCTTCTTCCTTTTCGCAAGCTCGGTTCTGTTTGGAGCCGCGGCCTCCTCGGCCCAGTCTCCTGATGCCGCCACTCCTGCCATCGTATTGCGAGACGCCATGCTCGCAGCCTGCACCCAGAACGCGGAGGATTTCCGTCATGCCCTGACAGCACGCAATGCCGCGGCCTTTTCACGTATCACGCCCACAGCGCGTACAACATTTCTGAAACGTTTCGTGCTCCTCGCAAAACCCGGGCAGCCACACAGTGAAAATACGTCAAATGACACTTTCCTGGTTTCTTGTTCCAATCCTGACGTGACCACGCAAATTCAAATTGGTAAAACCGAACTGCGCGACAATCTCGCTTACCTCCCGTTCGAGATTAAAGACGCTTCCGATACCGCGGGAACCGCTTCACGCAGAGTCACCATCGGCATGGTTCGCGAAAATGGCGAATGGAAACTTCTCTCTTTAGGTCTGCTGCTTCTGGATTTACCCTCTCTTGAAGAGGAATGGGACCGCGCCGAAATTCAGGCTAACGAAAAACTTGCCATTGCCTATTTGAAGGAGATTTCCGAGGCGATCGAAACTTATCGCAAAACGTATACGCGATTGCCGGATACTCTTGTCGTACTCGGGTCCCCTCCTCAAGGTCAAGCTAAGAGCGACAGAGCCAGTCTCACCAAAGCCGGTCTAATCAGTGAGGATCTGGCCGCCGGTCGCAAAGACGGATACGTGTTTCGCTACGTGATCGTCGGCGCAAACAATTCTGGCGCTCCCGCCAAGTACGAACTGGCCGCCATCCCCGCCGAATATGGGCGCAGCGGTACTCGTTCCTTCTTTCGCGATTCCAGGGGCTCACTCCATGCCGCCGATCGCCAGGGCTCCGTCGGCAGCGAAATCGATCCCAAGCTCGAATAACTCGCCCGCACTTTGCTGTCTGTCATTTCGACCGGAGAACTGGCGACGTCTGCCGGCTCGAAGTGGAGAAATCCTTCTTTCCCTCTTCAAATCCCAAAGCCGTTGTGTAGAACCGCAGCGCATTCTCTTGATCTTGCACCAGTACACTCGCAAGCTTGATTTGCAGCGCACTCTCTCCCTTCCTGGTTCCCGCAATCTCACATCTCTGGCTGGGCAAATAAGGTATACTCTTCGGTCCCGAAGTAGAAGCCGTGTCGGATTTCACGGTAGAGCGGCGAAGTGCGCCACGACACCCAATGGTTTTGGCCGCGCAGGTTTTGGAACTGCTGCGCGACGCCAGACTCTCGGCACGTTCCTAACGACAACCTGTTATCCCGAGAAGCGTCTTTAGCGACGAAGGATATCAACTCATCGTCAAAACTTGACACACGCCATCTCAATTGCGAATTTGATGCTGGCCAATTATGCGCTACCATTTCGCATTCGACATGCGCCTCGTCTCTTTACATTTTCTCTTCATCATCGTCCTCGGTCTTTATCTCGCCGCTACAGTCTCCCCTTTGGCTTGCGCGCAGGAAATCGATTCCGAGTACGGGCCTTTGCCTGTCTTCGAATTTCATAGCGGCTTCTGGGTCAATCTTCACCATTTCCTGTATCACGAAGCGCGTGCGCGCCAATTGGCCAAAGATCAGCGCGACCCCGGCGTCAAAACCTCCGGCCCCGTTCTTCGGCAAACTCCCGGCTCCGCAGTTTCGCTTTCCCCTGCCGAACAAAAACTCTGGGAAAACGCTATCGCCTTTTACCTCGCGAACTTCACAACAAAAGATCTCCAGGTGAACATCGACCTCATTCTGCTGAAAGACCAATTGGGCGATTTCGAGGATTGCGATGAGCTCACCGGAAAAAAGAAGCAGACCTGTGATGCAGGTCTGCCCGGCAGTGAGGGCGCTGTTTTGGAATCGGTTGCTGCTATCTACCGCGCGCACTGGTGGGCTGCTCACAATCGTGCCAATCGCCGCTGGGTCATCGGCGTAGCTCCAATGGTCCGCGAGCAAAGCGTTGGTCTGTCAGAACGCCTGGCTGAGATTTACCAGTCCAAATGGCCCAAAGAGAAAATTCGCGTTGAAGTTTGTGCTTTCGCCAATTCCGCGGGAGCTTACACCACTCTCGACCCGCTGCACGTCACCATTTCCAGCACCGATCCCCGCAATCAGGGCTCCGATGCTCTCGAAGTCCTGTTTCACGAGTCCTCTCACGGCCTGGCGCTCCCCGTGCAAAATGCCATTACTCGCGAATGCCGCCAGCGAGAAAAACCTATTCCGCGCAATCTCTGGCATGCGCTCATCTACTACACCACCAGCGAAGTCCTTCGTCCTATTATTCAAGGCACTGTCAAGGACTCCGGCTCTGCGAATTCCGCCGCGACTCAAAAACCCAAATTTGCCTCGTTGCCGGACGAATTGAAAGACAACCTCACGCAACGCGGCTGGGAAGACTATCTCCATGTGCTGATGACTTACTGGCAGCCTTACCTGGACGGCCGCGTTACTTTCGAGGACGCCGTCGCTCACATGGTCTCTGCGATCTAGTTCCAGATTCATCAAATCAACGCTCTGCCTTCCTTCCAACCCGCCGCCTATGCTAATCTTTCCTTGCTGTTTCAGCCCGGCCAACGCCACGTTCGTTCACGCATTGATCGCCCTAGCTTTCATTCTCTCCCCAAGAGTGCGACGGCTACCGATGTCTCTTCGATGTGGCCCCCGGAGCAAAGGGATAGACGCTCATGGCTGCAAGACAAACCGCATCTCAGACTGAAAAAGAGCCGAAGGAAATCAAACTGGCACATTCGCCGGACTCCGACGATGCCTTCATGTTTTACGGCCTGGCCACGCACAAGCTAGCCACTCCCGGCTACAAGTACACTCACATTTTGTCCGATATTCAGACTTTAAACGAAGCAGCTCTTACGGAAACCTACGACGTTACCGCCGTTAGTTTTGCCGCCTATCCTTCCCTTCGCGACAAATATATTCTGCTCGATTGCGGCGCCAGTTTTGGCGAAGGCTACGGCCCCATCGTTGTCTCCACCAAAGCGATGAAGCCGCAAGAACTGAAAGGCAAGCGCGTTGGCGTCCCCGGTCTTAAAACCACCGCCTACCTCACGATGAAGCTCTTTCAACCCAATTTTGAAGCAGTCGTCATGCCTTTCGATAAAATCATGGAAGCGGTCAAGAACGAAGTGGTCGAAGCCGGCCTTTTGATCCACGAAGGCCAGCTTTTCTTCCAGCAGCATGGCTTGCACCGCATCATTGATCTCGGCATCTGGTGGCAGGAACTCACCAATCTGCCTTTGCCACTCGGCGGCAACGCCGTGCGCCGCTCTCTTGGTCCCGACCTTGGCAGGCTCATTGCCAAGACCATTCGCGATAGCGTCTCTTACAGCCTCGATCATCGCGAAGAAGCTCTGAACTACGCTATGCAGTTTGCCCGCGACATGGATCCGGAACTCGCCGACAAGTTCGTCGGCATGTACGTGAACAAATGGACCCTCGGCTACGGCGAAAAGGGGAAAAAAGCAGTGACAGAATTGATTGAGCGCGGGACCGCCGCGGGCATCCTGCCAGGTCCTGCCTCCGTGGAATTTCTCTCGGAATAGCGGTGCGCGCCTCAAGCGATCGGGTCGCCGTGTACTTCCAATTCGCTTGGGCCAATACCAGGGAACCCCGGCTCAGGCAATTTTCCGCTCCAGTTCGCCCAACCCCAAAAAATCGCGGTCGATGAGCTGAGCAGCCCAGCCACGGCTCCAATGGTTCGTGGACTGTAATGCGTGGAAGCAACGCCCGCGCCCATCATCGACAACATCATCATGGCCCACGTCAGCGTTTCCATGGTTGCAAACACGCGGCCGCGGTACTGATCGGAAACCGTTCGCAGCAAATACGAGTAGTTGAGCACTGAATTTACGGCGATGCTCGCGCGCGAAATCAGGATGAATACCAGCGCCAGGTCGAATCTGCGCATCTGGCTGAAGAGAACATACGCCCCGCCGTGCAGAATATAGTCGATGAACACCGCCAGTTTGTAGCCCTTGAACGAAAGCCTCTTGCCCAGCCAGCTGGCAATTGCTCCGCCGATCAATAAACCAATCCCCGCGCAGCCCCAGATAATTCCGATGCCAGTAGCGCCACGATTGAAAACCCCTTCGCCAAACAGCGTGAACAATATTTGCGCCGCGCCTCCGCCCGTTGCCCAGCCAACCGCCAACAGCGCGATTGCCAACACCAGCGGCACGGAACGCATGTAGCGCAAACCTTCGCGGTATTCGTGCCATGGCCGCACCACTTCCGCTTCCGTCAGGTCCTTTCGTTCGGGCCGAAATCCCTTTTCTTTAGGCGCGCGCAATTCCCAAATTGCCCAAGCCGAGAAGACAAACGAAAGCGCGTTAAACGCGAATGCCCACTTGTACCCGATAGCCACCACAGTCGCGCCCAGAAATGTTCCCACGGTCAGTGTCATCCACTGCGTGGTCTGCGTCAGGGAATTTGCGGTGTGCAGCTCTTCCCTGCTGGCAATCGTCGGCAAGATTGCCGAGCGGCCTGCGGTGAAAAATGGCGAAGCAATCATCAGCAGCGCGCTGAACGAATACAGCATCCAAATCTCTTGCCGCACGTAGGCCAAAATAAATCCCAGCGCCACCACCGCACGGACCAGGTCGCTGCCGATCATGATCTGTTTGCGGTCGAATCGATCGAGCACGACTCCCGCCAGCGGCCCGATCGCAACAGCCGGGATTGCGCGAGACAGCATGATGCCCATAATCACCAGGCCAGAATGCGTCAGCACCATAGCCAGCGAAAACACGGCGATATTATTGAAATTGTCGCCGATCTCGCTGACAATCTGCCCCATCCATGTATAGCGGTAGTTGCGATTCTGGCGTAGTAGCTGGAGAAAGGGTCGCATCGATCAGGAAAGCCGCAGTTGGAAAAACAACACTGCAAATTTTACCATCCCACGCCGCCCCATCGAACCATCGCACCGGCGAGGAGTTCTCATACGCCAATCCACTCACTCAACGGGCATTGATTGAAACTATTCAGAACTTAGTTCGTATCCATGTTAGATGGGCGCTCCCCTCCGATAATTCTCGTGATTGACTAGTGACCTCCTACAAGTAACGCAGAGACGCAGGGGGGCGCAGAGAAGGTGGAGAAGAAGAGGTCGAGCGTTCAAAGTTGAAAGAGAGGATTACCACCGTGGTCGCCGAGGTCCACAGAGGGAACGAAGAGCTTAGTGGGAGCCGCAGTTCCGGTTGGCTAGATGTCACACTTTATTCCGAAGAATTTTTTACATGCAGGGTTATCGTCCACATCACCACGGCGAAGATTGCTCCCACCAGACGGTCCGTACAAAAAAGAAAAACGGTGGTTTGCGCCGGCCGCTTTTCCTTAGTCCCCAGGTTTAGATTCCGGCAAGGTGCTGTAGCGCGCTCTTGTTGCGCAGCAACATTGTAGAACCGTTGAGTTCCAGCAGATTCTGCCGCTTGAATTCGCTTAAAGTGCGGCTGACGGTTTCGCGAGAGCTTCCAATCAATTGCGCGATCTCTTCGTGCGTCAGGGCAAGTTTCACTCGCAGAACGCCTTCGGTGATTTTTCCGTCCATGGACCAATCCACCAGGAACCGCGCCAGCTTTTCCGAAGCGGAACTGCTCAGGCCGATGGAACGGACGCTTTCGTAAGCGGAATGGCAATCGCGGCCCGCGTGTTGCGCTACCTGGAAGCAAGCGTCGCTGTGTTCCTTGATGTAGCGCATGAATTCCTGGCGGCTGACAAAGGCCAACTGCGATGGCTGGAGAGTCTCTACAGTGATGTCGTGCGGCCTTCCGGTCAGGAGAGAGTTCAGCCCGAGTACTTCACCGGGCTTGGCAATCTTGAGGATGAGCGTTTTGCCTTCGCCGTTGGTGGTGAGCAACTTCGCGCGCCCCTGGCAGAGGATGTAAACACCACGAGCATCTTCGCCTTCCATGAAGATGATGGAATGTTCCGGGTAGGAGCTGACGTGTTTGATCTGATCGAGAGCCGACTTGGAACGTTCTGACAAGTGGCAGAAGAACTCGGTCTCACCGAGTTGACACCCGGCGCAAGTCTCGGGAATTCCCAAGCCGTAGGGAGTGGGCGGTTTCCGCTGGGCGTGGTGAGAAGTTCCAAAGCGTGTGGGGGGCGTGGCGAACATTGGACGCGTTGACATGGTTTCGTTTCCTTTCCGCTCGTCTGAACGAACTTGATAAGGGCAGGTGTTGGGCCAAAATATGAAGGGGGGATGACCTTTGGGGCACGGTCTAAGCTAAAGAAAATAGGCGGTTTTTTGACAAAGGAAAAACAATTCAACGGGGGTGTTGAATTTTTATGCGCCATATGACCCACAACTGTGTGACATCCATCACTAAAATTTGTGACGTAGTTTAATCCCTCAGCAGTTTTGGCTTGTGCCGGACGGGCGAAAAACGACCGTTTTGTTGCCTTTATCGAGTTTGCCTGCATCAAGGCGAGAATTGCATTCTAGTGTGACGCGGGGCAATACCGGCAATACCTCTATAGCTTGACGCGTTCCTGGGAATCCCGTAGTGTTTTGGGCTTGTCATGAGACGCTTACCTTTCCTAGCTGTCTGCTTTCTACTGACTTCGGCTATTAACCCTTACCTGCTGCAGGCGCAAACCGCCGCCGAATTTCGCGACCGGGCTGATATCCCCAAGGAATGGCCGCGTGAAGCCGTGCGCGGAATGCACGGCATGGTGGCGACAGATGAATCGCTGGCATCCCAGGCAGGTGTGGAAATTCTGAAGCGACGCGGCAACGCGATTGATGCCGCGGTGGCAACAGCGTTTGCGCTCGCGGTGGTGGAACCCGCCGCAGGGAATATTGGCGGCGGCGGATTCATGCTGGTGCGGCTGGCCAACGGGAAGACAACGTTCTTCGATTACCGAGAAGTGGCACCGGGCAAGGCTACTCGGGACATGTATATCAAGCCCGACGGAAAATTGGACCTGGAAGCATCGGTGATCGGGTACAAATCGGTGGCGGTGCCGGGAACGGTCGCGGGACTGGCTCTGGCATTGAAGACAAATGGCACAATGAAACTGGCAGACGTGATGCAGCCGGCGATTCGCCTGGCAGAAGAAGGATTCCCCATCACGGAAAAGCTTGTGAACGAATTTGAAGAAGAACGGCGTGGGTTGCAGAAGTTTTCCATGAGCAGCCACATTTTTCTGAACGACGGAAAGCGTTACAAAGTTGGCGATATTTTCAAGCAGCCGGAGTTGGCGCAGACGTTGAAGCGCATCGCCAAAAAGGGGCCGGCAGATTTCTATCAGGGCGAGACGGCACAGATGTTGGCTGGCGAAATGGCCGCGCAGGGCGGCCTGGTAACACTGGAGGATCTGGGACATTACCAGCCAAAAGTGCGGGAAGTGGTTCATGCGAACTTCACAATCGATGGGCACAAGTGGGAAGTGATTTCAGCGCCGCCTCCCAGTTCCGGCGGAGTGGCAGTGGTAGAGGCGTTGAATATGCTGCAAGGAATCCCCCTGAAGGGCTGGGACGATCCGCAAAGCATACATATGGTGGTGGAAGTGATGCGGCGGGCGTTTGCGGATCGCGCTGCTTATCTGGCTGATCCAGACTTCTCGAATGTACCTGTGGCGGGGCTGACGGACGCTTGTTATGCCAAAGAATTGTTGGCCACGATCGATCCGGAGCACGCTTCGCCAAGTAGCGGAGTGAAAGCGGGAAACCCCCACATATGCAATGAAGGAGTAAGCGCGAGAAATGGAGCGCCGAGAACGATCGTGAGTTTAGGCGAAGGGCCGCACACGACACACTTTTCGGTGGTCGATCGCGGCAGGGAATGCGGTCTCCAGCACCACGACATTAAATGACAGTTATGGCTCGCACGTCACTTCGTCAGCAGGCTTCCTGCTGAACGATGAGATGGACGATTTCACCACACAGCCCGGCGTGCCGAATGTTTTGTTCGGCCTAATCCAGTCGGAAGCAAATGCGATTGGTCCAGGGAAACGGCCATTGAGTTCGATGACGCCAACAATATTGGTGAAAGATGGCCAGTTAAGCTTTGTGACCGGATCTCCCGGCGGGCCCACGATTATTTCGGCGACGCTGCTGACGATATTGAACTGGATGCGACTGGGAATGGACGCGCAAAGCGCCATCAACGCGCCGCGATTTCATCACCAGTGGTTGCCGGACTACATCCTGATGGAGAAGTTATTCTCTCCCGAGATGGAAGGGAAGATGAAGGCACGCGGCCACGAAGTAAAACGCAAAGGGCACATCGGACTGGTGAATGCGATTGGAATCGACGGTAAGACGGGGGAGCGTTGCGGCGCCGCGGATCCACGTGACGATGGGTCGGCGGTGGGATTTTAATGCGCGGCAGTGGGTGTACCGGCTCGACGTTAACTTTACGCCTCTCGGAGATTCGCACCGTTTCCAGGCTGTGGCTTATCAAAGTAAACTGAGTGGACCCGTATGCAGAGAATCCTTTCGACCTACCTGTTTGTTTCCAAGAAACTGACACCCGAACTTTTGGCGCAGATTTCCGTGGCACGGTTCGAGGGCCTGGAAATTTTCGCCACACGCAGTCACTTCGATTACGCAACGCAATCGGAAGTACGCAACATGGCGATGGCGCTGGCCGATAACCGGTTGAAGCTGCTTTCCCTGCACGCCCCGACCAGCCGCGACATGGATATTCACCGCGAAGGCAGCTCGCCACTTTCGATCACAGAGGTGGAGCGGGTGCGGCGAATTGAAGCGATGGACGAGTTGAAGCGAGTGCTGGATGTGGCACAGGACTTGCCGTTTGCCAGGCTGATTCTTCACATGGGCGGCTCCAGGGAAACGGCCGATCCGCGACGCCGGGATGCGGCGTTCAGTTCGCTCGAGCATCTTTCCTTGCACGCGCACCACGCAGGCGTAACGATTTGCGTGGAAAACACGACCAGCGAAATGGGCGATCCGGGGTATCTGCGCTCGTTTGTGGACGAGACGAGATTGACGGCGGTTCGCTTTAACTTTGATATCGGTCATGCTCATCTGGCGGATGGACCGGAAGATGAGCGCGTGGCGAAGAGTTTTGAACCGTTGGGTGCATTAGTTGCCAGCGCGCACATTCACGACAATCATGGTGAAAAGGACGAGCATCTGCCGCTGTACGATGGATCAATTGACTGGCTGGCAGCAATTCGGCTTTTCAAATCCGCCCCTGCCAAAGACTTGCCTCTCACACTGGAAATAAAGGAAAAGACCGGGCCGGATGCGCCTGCACTGACCGAGCAGTTGGCCGCCGTAGCTAAATCGCTTGACCGTTTTGAAGGGGACTGGAACATCCAGTAGTCCTTCGAAGCAAATCTGACAAAGTGCTTACGAGTTCGGAAGCCTGCCCACTGAGAACATTTCTCATCTCTGGTAAACTGTTTGTTTGAATTACCGACAGAGAGCCTCGCTATGACCACGATCACGATTGAGAATGCCGGAAAGTACGATGGGCAGGAAGTTACGATACGCGGATGGCTGTACAACATCCGAGAGTCGGGGAAATTAGTGTTCCCCATTTTTCGAGACGGCAGCGGGATCATGCAAGGCGTCTGCTCGCTGAAAGAGACTCCCGAGGCATTTGCGGCGCTGAAGGGACTGACGCAGGAATCAAGCGTAGTTGTAACAGGGAAGATACGTGGGGAGCAGCGTGCCCCCGGCGGGTATGAAATGGGGGTTATCCAAGTTGAAGTGCTGCAAAAAGTTTCTGAAGCGACCCCTTTCCCGATTCAACTGAAAGAGCATGGAGTGGATTTCCTGCTGGACCAGCGTCATTTGTGGATCCGCACACCACGACAGGCGGCGATACTGCGAATACGCGCGGAAGCCGAGCGCGCCGCGCGGTATTACATGGACAGTGTCGGGTACACGCTGACCGACGCGCCGATTTTTACACCGGCGGCGTGTGAAGGAACTTCCACGCTATTTGAAGTGAATTACATCGATGACGAAAAAGCGTATCTGACGCAAAGCGGACAGCTTTACATTGAAGCGACGGCGATGGCACTGGGCAAGGTGTACACGTTCGGCCCGACGTTTCGCGCGGAGAAATCGAAGACCAGGCGACATTTGACAGAATTCTGGATGCTGGAGCCAGAGGCCGCTTACACCGAGTTGAACGACATGATGGACCTCGGCGAGGGACTGGTCAGTGCGATTGTACAAAGCGTGGTGAAGAACAAGTCTCGCGAACTGGAGATGCTGAAGAGGGACGTAAAGAAACTGGAGAACATCAAGCCACCGTTCCCTCGGATCAGCTATGAAGAAGCCGTAGGAGTGCTGCAAAAGCGCGGGAACTCGACAAAATTCGGGGACGATTTCGGCGGAGACGAAGAGACCATCATCTCCAGCGAGTACGACAAACCGCTAATTGTGCACCGGTACCCGACAGCTATTAAGGCGTTCTATATGCAGCCGGACGCCGAACGGCCGGAACTAGCGCTGGCCTTTGACATGCTGGCTCCCGAGGGTTATGGAGAGATTATTGGAGGTAGCCAGCGTATTCACGATTACGACCTGCTGGTTAAGCGATTGAGAGAGCACAACTTACCGGAAGAATCCTTCCAATGGTACTTGGACTTACGCCGGTATGGCAGCGTGCCGCACTCCGGGTTTGGTATGGGGCTGGAGCGTACGGTGGCTTGGATTTGCGGTACGGAGCACATTCGCGAAGTCATCCCCTTCCCCCGAATGATTTATCGGGTATATCCTTAATTCGGGTAGAACTAACCGACATCCCCAGACCGTACTGCGCGGCGCCCCGTCTAAGCCAGAGTAATCCGGGCTACGTCACCTCTCCGGGGACGAACTCATACAACAAATCTCAGACATTGAAGGTAATCGTTCATGAGCAAAAAAATCAGAATCATAGGCGTGCCCATGGACTTGGGGGCAAGCCGGCGCGGCGTAGATATGGGGCCATCGGCTTTGCGGGTAGCCGGACTCCATGCGCGAATCAAGCAGTTGAACTATCAAGTGGAAGATATGGGCAATATATCCGTAAAACAGCCAGAAGAGATGCCGATAGGGGAGAAGCGAGCGAAGTATCTGACGGAAATAGCGGAAGCGAGCAAGGACCTGGCGGAGGCCACGGAGAAAGCCCTGGAGGAAGGATTTTTGCCTCTGGTACTGGGTGGGGACCATTCCATCGCTGTGGGAACGGCTTCCGGCGTGTCGGCGCATTTTCGCAAAGATAAGAAACAGGTGGGCTTTATTTGGCTGGACGCACACGGCGACATGAACACGCCAGATTCGTCTCCCTCTGGAAACGTACACGGGATGCCGCTTGCTGCAGTGATGGGCTATGGAGCTACGGAACTTGTTGACTTGCTGGGATTCCAGCCGAAAATCGAGCCACAGAATATAGTCCTGGTGGGAATCCGGGATCTGGATGCACAGGAACGCAAGCTGGTGAAGAAGTCCGGCGTACACGTCTTCACGATGCGCGACATTGATGAACGGGGAATGCGAGAAGTAATGTCCGATGCGCTGAAGTACGCCATGGACGATACCGACGGGATCGCCGTGAGCCTGGATATGGATTTCGTGGATCCGTCCGATGCACCAGGTGTGGGAACACCGGTTCGCGGAGGCGTGACCTATCGGGAAGCGCATCTGGCGATGGAGATGATCGCAGACAGCGATGCAATGGTGTCTCTGGAAATCGTAGAGATCAATCCGGTGATTGACGAGCACAACCGGACCGCTCTGCTGGGCGTGGAACTGGTACTGTCAGGCTTAGGCAAGAAGATTCTATAAGCTGACCGGGAGTTCTTCTGGACATCAAAGCGCGATCCATCTCCACACTAATCCCAATCGCAATCGAAAGTCGCTGAACCTATGGGAGGGCCATCGGGTTCCTCAGCGGGTGCGATGAGGAGCAGTTGCTTTGGATCTTTTTCGAATTGTTCGATCTGTTGAATAGAAAAGTAAATGTGGGCCGGGTCTGAAATTCTGGAGTGTGTCGCCTGCTGGGAATTCAGGTAAGACTTCAGTTCATGTAGCTTGAGTGAGGCAATCGCGCGAACTTGGATGCTGGCACGATCATTCACAGACAACACCATCAAGTTATAGAGAACAACGTTGTCCACTGTATTGGCGAGTTCTGCATAGTATCCAGAGCCATGTATGGATTTCCATGAGGCGTCAAGCACTTCATCCAGGACATCGTTGAAACCCGGATACTGCTGGTCGCGGGCGTGAAACTCCACCAGCCGGGCCGCGCGCTCCGGGTTAAACAGAAACCGCATCGTAAGTTGCGCCAAGGATTCCGCAGGTGAAAGAGCATCAAATGCCGGACTCGTGTGAATCTTGAAATCTTCGCGATCGCGTGAATAGGTGGGCGGCCGAGGTGGAATATGTTTCAAGAGCGACTCTGGCAACGCAAGTGATTCCGGTTTCAGGGTGGCGAGGACCGCAGTCAGGGCTCGACGCTGTTCCGCGGCGGAAACAATTTGTGCAGGCACCTCTCCGTCGCCACGCAACGCGAAGGTATAGTCCATTCCGCCGATGAATTTGCTTGCGGCCTCCACTTGGTAACGATGCAGAAGGTAAATGGGGACGAGCACATCTTCAAGTGTGGCGAGTGGCGATCCTTCGCGAATATTGTTTTCTCCAAATTGTTTTAGAGCCGCGGCGCGAACCTTCATCAGGCGGTTCAGTTCATCAATGGCGTTGGACCCGCTGTCCCAGAGATGTGCATGAGTGCTGGAAGAACCTGCCGGCCGGGCATCCTGATCGGTGAGGTATCGCTGACCGTGTGCGAACGCATCGGTGAGGATTTTATTGAGAGCAGCGTGTTCGTCAGTGCCAGCCGGAAAATTCTGATACCCAAAAGAGATGGCGACTTTGTCCCATTCGCCGATTCCCACTGCGTAGGCGTTCGAAACGTCGGGCTTGCCATCTGGCCCGAGTTTTACGAGGGGTGGCGGATAGTCCATAACCGAAGCACGATTCACAGTGCTGGCGGAATAGTTGTGCATTAAGCCGAGTGTGTGACCAACTTCGTGCGCAGCCAATTGCCGCAAGCGAGCCAATGCCATCTCCAACATCCTGGGCGAAACTGGGTTGCCCTTTTCATAGGGAGCCAAAAGACCTTCGGCAATAAGATAGTCCTGGCGGACGCGAAGCGAACCCAAGGTGACGTGCCCTTTGATGATTTCTCCGGTGCGAGGATCAAGTACGGAATAACCATAAGACCATCCGCGAGTGGAGCGGTGCACCCACTGAATGACGTTGTAGCGCAAATCCATGGGGTCGGCATCTTCAGGCAAGAGCTCGACACGAAAAGCGTCTTTATAACCGGCGGCTTCAAAGGCCTGGTTCCACCAACGCGCGCCTTCCAGAAGTGCCGAGCGAATCGGCTCTGGAGCACCTCGATCAAGATAATAAACGATTGGAGCAACGGGTTCGCTGACCGGAGCCGAAGGATCTTTTTTCTGCAGGCGGTGGCGGGCAATGAACCGTTTTACGAGAGGTTCACCGACAGGCGTAGCGTAGTCTTTGTAGTCAATTCCGAAATAACCGCTACGCGGATCAAAAACGCGCGGTTCGTATCCATCAGGTGGAAGCTGGACGAACGAGTGGTGTTCGCGAACAGTGATGAAGTCTGGCGAAGGGGTAACTTCGCGAACCCAGGGACCAGGGTCCTCGCCCACAAAAGTGAGCGTAGCTTCCACTTCGGTGTTAAGCGGAAAGTTGCGTGTGCGGGGGAGATAGATGGCGGAGCGCGAAGTGTCTGGATGAAACGAGCCTTGCTTGGTGCGTTTCAATGTAGCGGGGATAGTATGGGCATCACGCAGGAAAAAATCGGTAGCGTCCACGAGGACGGATGATTCTGTTTCCGCAGTGACAGTGAAACCCCAAAGCGCCGATTCGGCGAATGAATCTCTTACGGCTTTAAGTTCGTGCGGATCTTCAGTGACCGCACGGTAGTCAAGATTCTCCTGTATGAGAAGGATTTTAGGTCCACTGCGGTCAAAACGCACCAGACCGGAAGCGCCCAACTGGCCACGATCCAGGCCAATATCGTTGGAACCTACCCCAGCGGGCAAACTACTCTGATAAAGGAACTCCTTGCCCCACTTGTCGATTTCAAGCCAGAGCTTGCCCTGCCTGGCGTCCCAATAAAGGTTGAAGTATCCCGGAAGCTTCTGCATTCCCGCAGTTTTTTCGGCAATCGAAGGAACTGCCGTGGTTTCGGCAGATGTGCCGGGAAGAGCGAGGAATAGATACGCTATGGCAAAGAACAAGAGCCTAGCTGCGAGCCTTATCACCGGGAATCCTCCAAGGAAAGTGGTTTTATATCAGACGTAACGTCCTTTACGGAAACTATTTGGAAGAATTGGTAGTCGCACAAAAGGTGGGGCAATTTGTAAATGCCAAGTGGTTGGTTGCTATGAATAACTAGAGAAGAGCAACGGTCCAGCGCCACGGGATACAGTTAATTGATGAATTTAGTCAGTAATTTATATTAGCTCCGGTTTTAGGTATTCCTAATCTGGAAGGACAATCTTGTTTTCAGTAAGTAGAGCGGACGAACAGTGGATCACTAGCAATTGTTTGTGAGGAAGGCCCTTCAAACTATGATTCAACGGTCTTATAGCCAACAGAAAGTTCTTGGCGAAGCGACGGAGTGGTTTGAAAAAAGTTAGCGGATACCGTGCAAAAAATTTACAAATTTCCTGATTGACTCATGAAGGCATTCAACCTTACAAAGGTTAGAACATGGCAGTTGCGGGTGTGACTGTTTGCGACGGTTTGCCCCTGGGAAAGCTCATCCTAGATAGCACGGATCAGCTAAACCCCAGTTCATTGGTGGTTCACTCAGTTCGTCACCGAAACTTTTCTGGTGCTCGAAAGGAGAGTCCATGCAATGGACTTCAAGCAGGCACATCGTGTCTGCACTGTTTCTCTTCTTAGCTTCAATCTCATACTCATACGCCCAGAGCGGTACCACGTCTTTGCGGGGAACAATCATCGATCCGAGAGGTTCGGTGGTGCCCGACGCGGAAGTCACGTTGTCGAATGCGGAGATATCGGTAAACCTGACAACACACACGGACAAGGACGGCGCCTATCAATTTCGAGAAGTAAGGCCCGCCACTTACACTCTGACGGTGAATGCGAATGGGTTCGCTCCATTCCGCCAGACGGGCCTGACACTGCTGGTGTCGACGCCCGCAAGCAGCGACATTCAACTGCAGATTGCCACTGGAACGACGACAGTAGAGGTAGTGGCCGGCGAACAAACGATCAACACGCAGGATGCAACGCTGGGCAATACGTTTGATTCACAGCACATTCTGGCATTGCCCTTCGAAGGCCGCGACGCAGCGGGAGTGCTGAGCCTTCAGCCCGGAGTGACCTATGTGGGCAGCCAGGTGAACGACGCGGTGGATACGCGCAATGGTTCGCTGAACGGCGGGCGAAGCGACCAGGCAAATATCACTTTGGATGGCGTCGACAACAACCAACAGAGCACCGGCAAAGCATTCCAGGGAGCGGTGCGCTCGACACTGGATTCCATCGAGGAATTCCGTGTGACGACCATCGGCGACAACGCCGATCAGGGCCGCTCCTCGGGTGGACAGGTCACGCTGGTAACCAAGAGCGGAACCAATAGTTTCCACGGGTCGCTCTACGAACAGAATCGCCCGACAGTGACAGCGGCAAACGATTGGTTCAATAAACAGGCGCAGCTGAGTTCCGGGTTGCCGAATATAGCCGGCAAGATTGTTCGGAATACATTTGGGGGATCGCTGGGTGGACCGATTCTGAAGGACAGACTATTTTTCTTCGGAACTTATGAAGGGCAGCGGCAGGCGGAAAACCAGCAGGTGACCCGCAACGTTCCATCGCCTAATGTCCAGGACGGAGTGATTCTATATCCCTGCGAGACAGCTTCAGATTGTCCCGGAGGAAGCGTTCAGGGCCTGACAAAGACGTGGAACTTTGCCCCGGGAACGAATGGCGTTGGACCCGCCCAAATCGCGGCTATGGACGCGGCATGCACTACGCCTCGCGGCGCGGATTTTCCGCAAGGCACCTGCCCGCTGGGGCCTGGGGTCAATCCGCTGGTGGCGAATGCACAAGGGACGGGACTGTTTCAGCAGTACCCGACGGCAAATTCCTCGGGATGCGGAAACGTCGATGGATTTAATATCAGCTGCTTTACGTTCTCAGCACCGAATCCAACGCGTCTGAATACAACGATTGCCAGATTGGACTATAATCTGACGCGCTCAGGAACCCATCGACTGTTCCTGCGCGGGAACTATCAGACGGACTCCACCTCACAGCCTCCTCAATTTCCGGGTGGTCCACCAATCAACGTGGTTAGAGACACCAGCCGAGCAATTGCTGCCGGTTACACAGCGACGCTCTCCAATACGTTGGTCAATAGTTTCCGGTTCGGGTTAACGCGGCAGAGCCAGTCAAACGCTGGAATTGAGAACGGACCAAACGTGACGTTCCGTTTTTATGACGATTTGCATCCGAGCATCAACTCCGTGTCGCCATCCACTTCGGCAACAACTAACTTCCAGATTCCCGTTTACAACTGGACGGATGATCTCAGTTGGACCAAGGGCAAGCACACATTGCAGTTTGGAACCAACATCCGCTACATCATGAACGACCGGCAAACGGATATCGCCAACATCAATTATGCCTCCACCAATCCGAATTATCTTCCCGCTAGCGCTTCGGGAAGTGGTGGCAGTTTGGATCCGGCTGCGTTTGGATTTCCCGCAGTGGATCCAAACAACCCGACGCCCTACGACTACGCCGTTGTTAATCTGACCGGTCTGATCACTGAGGGCGTGGCACAGTACAACCGCACCGCAAAGAATGTGCAAATCCCTCAGGACACGCTGGTCCCCAAGCACTTCCGCTCCTGGGAATCGGATTTTTACATACAGGATTCCTGGCACATAAAGCCGACACTCACTCTTACCTTCGGACTGCGCTATTCACTGCTGCAACCGGTGTATGAGGCAGATGGGAACCAAGTCTCCCCGGACTCCAGCCTGAACCAATATGTGAACAATCGAATTCAGGCAATGAATCAGGGTCAAACGTCCGATGAGACGATCACGTACAGCCCCAGCGGCCAAGCCAATGGCAAGAATCCGTACTGGCCTTGGGACTATAAAAACCTTGGACCTCGTGCGGCTTTCGCGTATTCACCGAATGCTTCCGATGGAGTGTTCCGCTCGCTGTTCGGCGGGGCGGGCAAAACCTCGATCCGCGGCGGATTCGGCATTGTGTACGATCACTTTGGGACCGCACTTGTAGACACGTTCGATCAGAACGGTTCGTTCGGCCTGAACACCATCGTAAGCAACGCGGCGGGCAGTCAGAGTATCGACGGGGCGCTACGTTATGCGGGGCCTGGAATTATCCCGACGGTGAGTCCGGATGGGGTACTGATCAATCCTGCACCTACAGCTCCCTTTCCTTACACGCCACCAGTAAGCACGGTGGGGAACCCACTGCAGCAGATCACGTTCGGCTTCGACGACAAGTTGAAGACGCCTTATTCGGAGACGATTGATTTTTCAGTGTCTCGCGAATTGCCGGGCGGCCTGGTGTTTGAAGCCAGTTACGTTGGACGGCTTGGGCACCGCCTGCTGCAGCAGCGCGATCTGGCAATGCCGCTAAACCTGAAGGATCCAAAGTCGGGTGTGGATTACTTCACGGCAGCGACACAACTGGCGAAGCTTGCACAGGCAAATACGCCAGTGACACAGGTGCCGAACATACCCTACTTCCAAAATCTGTTTCCCGGCGCAGCTGGAGTGAATGGCACATCTCCAGGTTGCGGCGACGGAGCTCCTGGAAGCTCTGCCCTGGCAAACCCAAGTTCAACACAATCGATGTACGAGTTGTTTTACTGCAACTGGGGCTCATCGACACTTGGCGCCAGCAATTTCGTCAACGTGTTCGACTCCTTCTGCTTCCCGGCGTGCGCCAACATCAATGGCGTCGACACGCCCTATGCGTTTTACAACACAGAATTCTCCGCGTTGTATGCCTGGTCCAGCGTAGGAAACAGCAATTACAATGCGGGGCAGTTCTCTCTGCGCAGCCGTCGTACACATGGGCTGCAATTCGACTTCAACTATGTGCTGTCAAAATCGATCGACCAGGGATCCGACTCTGAACGGGTTCCTACGTTCGGGGGACTGAGCGCGATCATCAACACCTGGGACCCAGGAGGGCTCCGTGGCGTGTCTGATTTCGACGTGAGGCACCAGATCAACGCAAACTGGGTTTACGAACTTCCCTTTGGCCGTGGCAAGGCATTTGGCCACGACTGGAACCGCTTCGTAGACACGATTCTAGGCGGCTGGGAGTTCAGCGGAATCTATCGCTGGACGAGCGGCTTCCCCTTCGGCATTCCCGCAGGGGGCACGTGGAACACCAACTTCCAGTTGTCGGGAAACGTGGTCCAGACGGCAGCAGTCAAACAGAAGTTGACCTTTGTGGACGGGCAGCCTTTCGCATTTGACATCGGTGGCGCCGACCCGGCCACCTACTGGCCAAGCGTTACCCGGCTTCCCTACCCGGGCGAGTCGGGACAACGCAACATCTTCCGCGGCCAGGGATTCTTTGGCGTCGATGCGGGACTAAACAAGACATTCCACATCACCGAGAGGCACACGCTGCGGTTTAGCGCGTATGCCTTCAACCTGACAAATTCCGTGCGATTCGACGCGGCAACGGTCGGATTCAACAGCGCGTTCACAACACCAAGTTCCATCGGCAACTATAGCGGGACGCTCACCAAGCCACGCGTGATGGAATTTGCGTTGCGTTACTCGTTCTAACTAACTATTGGAAATTCTGGCCCGCCGGGGAGCTTTGGCTCTCCGGCGGTTTTTTGTTTGGGGATGCAATGACTGCCATTGCAGGTGGCGAAACTCCGCCGCGAGAGTGATTTCCCTTTTCGAGCCAACCACTCTATAAAGGAAGCCTAGATAAATTTCAGGCTTTACCGCCCGGCAGAATGAGAACGACTCGTGACCCCTGACAATAAGAAACGTCTTCGTGTAGGCGTGCTGTTCGGAGGACGCTCTGGCGAACATGAAGTGTCGCTGGCCTCGGCCGCGTCCGTGATCCGCGGCATGGATTTGGACAAATATGAGCCGGTGCCCATCGGCATTACGAAGGATGGCCATTGGCTGATCGGCGAAGGGGCTTCCAAAATGCTGCCCGATGTGCTGAAAAGTGGCAGGCGCGTGATGTTGTCTGCCGATCCAACGGAGGCGGCGCTGGTGCCAATGGATCGCGGGGCAGGCGCGCAACGGTTCGACGTGATATTTCCGGTGATGCACGGAACGTTTGGTGAAGACGGGACCATTCAGGGAATGCTGGAGCTTTCCGGCCTGCCGTTTGTTGGTGCAGGGGTACTTGGCTCAGCGATTGGGATGGACAAAGACGTGGCCAAGCGGCTATGTCAGGATGCGAGAATCCCGGTTGTGCCGTGGACAACCGTTCATCGCTGGCAGTGGGAAAAAGAGCCTGAAGCTGTGAGGGCTTCCGTCGAAGAGAAGTTTGAATATCCGGTGTTTGTGAAACCGGCCACGTTAGGTTCATCCGTAGGAATGACCAAAGTTCACAACTTCGAGGAGTTGGGACCAGCGCTGGATTTTGCGGCGGAATATGGCTTGAAGATCCTGGTGGAAAAATCTGTGACTGCCCGCGAAATCGAAGTGGCGGTATTAGGGAATCATGATCCGCAGGCATCAATTCCCGGGGAAATTGTGCCGCATCGCGAGTTCTACGACTACACCGCCAAGTATCTGGAGGACGGCACACAACTGTTGATTCCGGCAGACTTGAAACCGGCCCAGGTGAAAAAGATTCAGACGCTGGCGGTCGACGCGTTTCGGAAACTGGAATTATCCGGAATGGCGCGGGTAGACTTTTTCCTTGAGAAGAAGGGCGGCAAGCTCTATCTGAACGAGGTGAACACCATTCCCGGATTCACATCGATCAGCATGTATCCCAAGCTGTGGGAAGCCAGCGGCATCCCGTTTCGCGAACTGGTGGACAGACTGATTGAGTTAGCATTCGAGATGCACCGTGAAAAGGCGCGCACCAAGTATGCGATTGAGCTTCCCGAAGGGCCTGGGGGCGCGCTGGCCGGCTAGGCTTGATGACTCCCGGAAAATGAATCACCTGACGCGGCCACCAGTTGGAAACATCTGAAGGCGAAACGGCGTCAAAAGATAAGGGAGGTTTGCGGCTACGCAAATCTCTTGCTAGAGTTTGTGTGAACAATAGCAGCAGAGCGATTAAGCACAGGGAGCCGCAGGCTGGAGAGCCAGCATGTCACTACTGAATCCACCGGAAGTAAAGCAAGAAAAATCCCACGCGATGGCAATCACACTGGGTGCGGTTTTTATTGCCCTGGTGGTAGTGCTTTATTTTGCATTCCGCTACTATCCCGAAAAGAAGGCTGCTGAGCATTTCTTTGACGCACTTGTGGCAGGCGAAACCGATAAGGCCTACGCCATGTGGAAGCCTTCCGCAAATTACAAAATGAAGGACTTTTTGTCGGACTGGGGACCGCAGGGATACTACGGGCCAATCAAAAGTTACAAAATAATGGGGGCGAAAGCTCCACAAAAAAGTACTTCTGTGGAAGTGGATATCGCCATAAGCCCGTTTACCCCATTTCCGGATATTTCAGACGCGGACAAAAGCCGCAAAACAAAAGTTGTGCCATTGTGGGTGCAGCCTTCGGATAAGTCGTTCAGCTTTCCACCTGACCTCTGAGTCCTTCTCGTTGTATTCCTAGCTGGGCTGAATATCGCGTAGCGCGGCTTTTAGTTCTTCCGGGCTAAGACCAGCCGTTCCCAGTTTGCCAACGACGACACCTGCCGCTGTGTTAGCCAGCAACGCCGCTTCCGGAATCGTCGCACCTGCCGCAACCGCGAGCGAGAGAACGCTCAAGACCGTGTCGCCAGCGCCAGTGACGTCAAAAACCTGCCTGCCCGAGCCGCCGCGAGCAACACCCGGCTGGCCCACGCGTGCATAGGTAACTTCGAAACTCGTAGCCGGAATGTGCAGATGCCGCGGCGACTCTTCTTCAAAAATGCTCATTCCCTGACCGCCTCTGGTGATAATCATGGCCGCGCATCCGAAACGCGCAAGAAGCGCGCGACCTGCTTCTTCCACGGATTTCTCTTCGCCCAACGGGCGGGTAATGTAGAATTCGGTTTCTTTGGTATTGCATACGATGGCGCGGGCCCCGCGGTAAGCATACAAACGCGAAGTCTTCGGTTTTACGAACACGGGCACCTCGCTGTGATGACATGCGTTGAGAACGCGATCCGCGAAGGAATCGTTAATCAAGCCCTTGTCGTAATCGGAGAGCACGAGAGCATCCAGTTTTTTCAGAGAATTGGCAAGGCGGCGAAAGAGTTTCTCTTCCGCATCGGCGGCCAGGGGCTCCCGGCGCTCCTGATCAATCCGCACAATTTGCTGATGGCGGGCAATGATTCGTGTTTTGACGGTGGTGATGCGACTGGCGTCTGCCAGCAAGCCTTCGTCGCCAATCCCAGCGTTGCGCAGGCAGGCTCGCAAGACCTCGCCCGCTTCATCATCGCCGGTTCTGGAAGCAGCTCTCTTGCCGCCTACCACGCTGAATACTTCGACACGAGCCCCAAGACCGCGCATATTCGCTGCAACGTTGCCGGCTCCTCCCAAGCAGTCTGATTGGGAAACGAAATCGACCACGGGAACCGCAGCTTCGGGAGAGAGGCGATTGGCAGTTCCCCAGAGATAGCGATCGAGCATCAAGTCGCCCAATACACCAATGTTGATTTTGCGGAAGCGAGGAAGCAGGCGCAGGAGGTCCGGAACGGATTGAATTAGATCTGGTTTCATAAGAAGGGTTCCGCGAAGGATTTATGCCGAAGGGATAGTAGCCTCTTCCGGCAGCATGACGGGAATATCGTCGCGAATGGGATAAACACGTTTGCACTGATCGCACGTCAAACCAGTCTGGTCTACCAAAAGGCGCACGGGTTTTCGGCAAATCGGGCAGACCAGGATAGCCAGAAGTTCTTGAGAAATCGGCATTTGAGACTCCTGAAGGCGAAATATGACTCTAACAAAGAGTACACAGGGGCAGCAAGTTCCAGGGCTGGATGGGCTGGAAGAAGAGGCTCAGAAACTCCAGCAAGACAGGAAATAATTCGCTACCATGAATGTTCTGCGCCATCCTGCCGGTCCACCATTGATTGGAGTATCCATGAACCGACTTGCTGTTTGCCTTTTACTGCTCCTCACACTTGCCGCCGGCGGACTGGTTGCGCAGACCGCGCCGCAATCGAAGGAGGGAACGAAGCCTGCTCTTCCTTATTTCCCGAGTCTGAATCCTACTTCGCTCGATAAGTCGGTGGATCCCTGTGTGGATTTCTATCATTATGCCTGCGGCGGCTGGCAGAAGAACAATCCGATCCCGGCGGACCAGACGCAGTGGGACGTCTACAGCAAGCTGTATCAGGACAATCTGAATTTCCTGCGAGGGATTTTGGAGCAGGCGGCATTGCCTGCAGCGGGCCGCAACGAGGCCACCAGGATTACCGGCGACTTCTTCGCGTCTTGCATGGATGTGGATGCGGTAGACAAACGCGGGATCTCCGGTTTGCAGGCGGATCTGGACACGATCGGAAAGCTGAAAGATGCGCACGAACTTGCGCCACTGCTGGCACGTTTGCAACTTGCCTACGGATCAGTACTTTTATTTCGCGGAGGTTCAACGCAGGATCTTGACAATTCGGAACAGGTGATCGCGGAGCTTGATCAAGGAGGCCTGGGCCTGCCGGATCGTGATTACTACACAAAGGAAGACGACAAGTCCAAGGAGATTCGCGCTCGATATCTACAGCACGTTCAGAAAGTCTTTGAACTGGCGGGCGATTCCGCAGAATCTGCAAAACAGAATGCACAAACAATCCTGCGACTGGAGACTCTGCTGGCAAAGGCTTCGCTTACGCGCGTAGAACGGCGCGACCCCTACAAACTGAAACATCAGATGAGCGTGGCGCAATTAAGCGAATTGGCACCTGATTTTAACTGGAAGGCGTATTACGCCACGCTTCCTTACCCGGAGTTCAAGACGCTCAATGTAGGTGCACCTGAATTCTTCAAAGAGGTCAACGCACTGCTGACCAGCGAACCCATTGGAAACTGGAAAACGTATCTGAGGTTCCACGTCGTCAATTCCTCGGCGCCGTACCTGTCCACTACGTTCGTAACCGAAGATTTCGAGTTTTACCGGAAGTACCTGCGCGGTGCTAAAGAACAACAACCTCGCTGGAAGCGTTGCGTCGGCTCCACGGACCGTAACCTCGGTGAAGCGCTGGGGCAGGTCTACGTCGCCACGGTGTTTTCACCGGAAATGAAACGGGAAGCGCTGGACATGACACAGCGGATTGAAACGGCAATGGGAGACCGTATCCAGCAATTAGACTGGATGAGCCCGGAGACCAAAACACAGGCGCTGGTCAAACTGCACGGCATCCGAAACAAGATTGGATATCCCGACAAGTGGCGCGATTACAGCTCGCTGAAAATCGAGCGCCAGGACTTTGTCGGAAACATCAACAGGGCTAGCGTTTTTGAGCGCAGCCGCCGCATCCACAAGATTGGAAGGCCAGTGGACCACGGGGAATGGGAAATGACGCCACCAACCGTGAATGCCGGTTACGATCCCCAGATGAACGACATCAACTTTCCGGCTGGCGTGCTGCAGCCTCCACTGTTCGATTTGAAGATTGATGCGGCCCCGAATTACGGTGATACGGGTGGGACGATTGGCCACGAGCTAACACATGGATTCGACGATGAAGGCAGCCAGTTTGACGCCACGGGAAACTTGCGCAACTGGTGGACCAAGGAAGATCGCGAGAAGTTCAACGCGCGGACAAAATGTGTGGCGGATCAGTATGCGAAGTACACCATCGTGGATGAGATCAAGATAAACAGCCAGTTGACGCTGGGAGAAGACGTCGCCGATCTGGGCGGCGAAATCCTTGCTTACATCGCCTGGCAAGGCGCAACCAAAGACAAGAATCTCACTAGCGTAGACGGCCTGACTCCGGAGCAACGATTCTTCGTTGGCTTTGCGCAATGGGCCTGCGCGAATGAGCGGCCAGAGCAGATGCGCATGAACGCGACAACCGATCCGCATTCTCCGGCGGAATACCGCATCAACGGCGTCACGGTAAACATGCCGGAATTCGCCAAAGCCTTTGCATGCAAGGCAGGCCAGCCAATGACTAAGCCAGAAGGAGACGTCTGCAAAGTCTGGTAACCCAGACCGTGGGCGTTTGGAACAGACTCCGCGACGTGGTTAATGCTTCGGCGTTTTCACCGGATCCGGTGGACGCGACGGAAGCTTCTTCGGATTGGTTTGTAACGTCTTCTTGATTTCCGCGATGCCGCGTTCTAACTGCGTGTCGTGTCCATCGATCACCACAGCAGGGTCATTCTCAACGACAATGTCGGGATCCACGCCATGTCCTTCAATGACGTATTTCCCATCAGTGGAAGCCGTTGCAAATTCGGGAACAAACGCGATACCTCCATCGATGAGCGGGCCGCGTCCCGAAATACCGACAACACCACCCCAGGTGCGTTTGCCAATCAACGGACCCAAGCCAGCCTGGCGAAACATATAGGGAAAGATGTCGCCGTCTGACGCAGACGTTTCATTGATCAGGCAGACTTTTGGCCCGTAGAAAACCGTTCCGGGATAGGTGTTGGTTTCCTGGTCCACCCGGTCAAAGTCGGTGCCGAGTAATTCCCTTTTCAGGCGTTCGATAAGCATCTGGGAAACATTGCCACCGCCATTTCCGCGTACGTCGACAATCAGCGCCTCTTTGCGAATCTGGGGATAGTAGTACTTGATGAATTCGCGAATGCCATCCGCACCCATATCGGGGATGTGCAGATAGCCGACCTTGCCACCCGTTTCTTTGGAAACGAAATCGCGGTTGTGGGCGACCCAATCGAGATAAATCAGGTTTTGCTCGTTGGTGATGGGGCGATAAGAAATAATGTGAGAGCCATCGAGAGAGGGCTTGGAATTAACAGTCCATTGCACGGTGCGATTAGCCTTGTCTCGCAGGAATTGATAAGGATTGTCTTGCGCAGTCAATTCCTGGTTATCGATGGCAAGGATGTAGTCGCCTTCCTTGACGTCGACACCCACTTCGGTAAGTGGGGAGCGATAAATCTCTTCTTCGTTTTGACCCGAATAGATTTTGGCGATCCTGTAGCGGCCGGCCTTTTCGTCGAGTTCGATACGGGCGCCCGGCAAGGCAACTTGAGGCCGCTTCGGAATTTCGAAGTCGCCGCCTTGCAGATACGCGTGAGAAACGCTCAATTCGGCAACCATTTCACCGAGAACGTAGTTCAGATCGGAGCGATGAGCAACGAAGTCGACAAGCGGACGGTACTGGGCACGTAGCGCGTTCCAATCGTAGCCGTGCATGTTCTGGACGTAGAAGAAGTCACGGTAACGGCGCCAAACTTCATTGAAGACTTCCACCCATTCTTCGTGAGGGACGCGATCGACCATGAGACCGTCTGTCGAAACCGCCTTTGCGCTCGACTTTCCTTCCGGCTTCACATCGTACAGTTTGTAGTTGCGTTCCTGGCGAACCAGAACCTTCTTGCCGTCCGCGGAAACGTCAAATCCGTTAACTTTTTCCAGCAGCGTGCTTTCTTTGCGATCTTTCAGTGAAAAAAGAAGCAGCGCAGATTCCGGGTACGAATCGCGACCGTAAAAAGGAGCACCTAGCCGGGAATAGACGAGATAATCCCTGGTTACCGCGATGCGAGAATAGTTGTCGGCATCGACAGGCACGCGAGTTACGCGACTGGCCAGCCCGTCGAAATCGATGCGCATGTACTCTTTCTTTTTTTCTTCCTTCTTCTCGTCTTTCTTGTCGGGCGCTGCGCTCTTGTCGGCATCCTCTCCTTCTTTGGAGATGGTCACTTCGTCGCTTTCGGGCGGGAAAGGATTCTTGGTGTCTTTGCGAAGGGCCAGAGCATAGATGGACTCGCCGCGGTTGGTCGCGTAGTTGAATTCGACGCGGCTCAATTGAGGAGCGAAATCGTGCGTGCTTAGAAAATAGAGATAGTTCCCCGCGGGGTCCCAGGCCGGTTCGCCCGAGTCGAACAGTTCGCTGGTGACACGGTGGAGTTGGGGATCGTTTACGCTCCAAATGTAGATCGCGCCAAAACCGCTGGGATCATCCAAGGTGAAAGCCAAACTGCCACCATCGGCCGACCAGGGGTAGGACTGGATCCGGCCACGGCGATTTTGCGCAATCTGCGTGACCTTTTTGTCGGACAGGGTAAGCACATACAATTTGCCATCCTTATCGCTGAAGGCGATGCGCTTGCCGTCAGGGGCCCAGCTGGGTTGATAGAGCATGGCGTGAAAATCGTGAGTGAGCTGTTCAGGCTTGCCGGTACCGTCCTGTTTTATGACGTAGAGTTCGTCTTCACCGTCCATGTCGGACATAAAGGCAATCCTGGAGCCGTCTGGGGACCACTGCGCGAAGCGCTCGTGCGCATTCGAAGAGTTGGTGAGATTGCGCGTAGCTCCCTTTTCTATAGGTGCGGTGAACACGTCGCCACGGGCAACGAACAATGCACGTTCCCCCTTGGGGCTGATTCCCGCCCATTCGATCTGACCGGCAGCGGAAACGCGCGAAGGACGCATTGCCAATGCATCGGTTGGAACTTGAATAGAGATGGCTTGCGATTTGCCAGAGGTAGTATCGAATATGTTCAGCTCGCCGTCTGATTCGTAGACAATTCGATTCTTGTGATCTGTGCTGGGCCAGCGGACATCCCACTTGGTGCTGTGGGTCAGCTGGTCGGTCTTCCTGGATTTCGGATCGTAGGAATAGAGATTCAGCGTGTCGTCTTTATCGGACGAATAATAAATCTTGTCGCCGATCCACATGGGATCACGATGGCAGCGCGGATCATCGGTGATTTTTTCAGAGGCGTGCGTCTTCAAATCGAAAATGTAGAGCTGCTGGGCCCAGCCGCCGGAATAGCGCTTCCAGGTTCGGAAATCGCGGAATAGCGGCGAGTAGACAACCTTGGTGCTATCGGGAGAATAATCGCCCGCGCCAGATTTGGGCATGGGGAGCGGCTGAGGAAGACCGCCGTCCGTAGAGACGGTATAGAGCCGTGAATCGCCCAGTTCAAAATATTCGCGGTGAGAACGGAAGATGATGGATTTTCCGTCAGGAGTCCACCCGTAGACCTGATTGTCGTAGCCCCAGCGCGGGTTCAAAGGGCCGCGAGCCGGATAGAACGTGAGTTGCTTGGGGATGCCGCCAGTAACCGGAATAACGTAGACCTGCTCGTCGCCATCGTACTGACCGGTAAAAGCAATCCATTTGCCGTCGGGTGAAAATTTGGCAAACAGTTCGAGCCCTGGATGGGCGGTGAGCCGCGTTGCCATACCGCCTGAAGTTGAAGCGGTCCAGATGTCGCCGCCGTAGGTGAATGCGACTCTGTCTCCATGAATATCGGGAAAGCGCAGGAGCCTGGTCTGCGCGGCGGCAAATGCCGGCAAGCACAAACACAAGCACAGTATGGCGATCTTAAATCTTACAGTATTCATGTGAATCCTCGCAGGAGAATGGGAATTCAAGTGGATGGGAGCACAGGTTGTTAGAGAAGGAGCGCACTTGTTCAGATCGTAAGCGGCTAAGAGTGTACAACGAATTCAGGCTAATTCCTTAGAATTCATCTTTCCCGTGGCATGCTTTCCCGGCATTGCAGGCCCACAAGCGGCAACGGCCAACAAAAGCGCGAGTGTAGGGTCGCACGGATGTCGCAAGCGCAGAGAAGTCTGTGTGACGTAGTAGACCAGTGGAAAGACGAGGGGGACGATAGCCAGTGGAAGAGTGTAGGGGCTGCGAGCACGCAGCAAGCGCGCAATACCAAGCAGCACGCCAAGAAAGGTGACGGTATTCCAGAAAAAAAGGAATCGGACCAAAGCGGAATCGGCGTGAACGAAATCCGTCCAGGGCGATTGCGTTCCAAACCAGGTTGCGACGAAACGGCGACCGGCTAGACGCAAGCAGAGAGACGGATGCTCGAGCAGGAAAGTTTTTGTCTTCTGCCATTTTTCGGCCAGGAATGCGGATTCGCCCAATTCCTGGTAGCGGTGCACTTGTTCGTAGCGCGTGATGCGATTCACTTCGCGCGAATGCTGGTCGTAAATCTCGTTGTTTCCGATCCACAGTTCAAATGGGAAATTCGAGCGCAAAGGAATGAGTTTGTGGAATTGCACGGCGTTGCGGACCGTCCAAGGCAGGCACAGAGTGGCGGTCAAGAGTAATGCAAGTAACAGCGGTTTTGGTTTCCACCGGCCCAGGCGTGTTTGGCGGAATGCGATCCAGCCCAGAAAAAATGGCAGAAGTGAGCCCAGTGCGGGATTGACCATCAGAGAAAATCCCCAGAGAATCCCGTATACAGAAGCGTCACGAGTCTTTGCGCTTTCTGCCATGTGAGTCGTGGCCCATAACAATGTGGCCGCAACTAGTGCGGAGAGCGACGTGTCCCAGATCCATTCGAACGGGAGAATAATCCCACTGGGGAAGAGCGCCCATATCCAACCGACAAGGGCGCCGCAAAGCGTACCGCCTACACGTTTGCCAACGAGATAAAGGGGTATGCAGGCCAGCGCAGAAAACACACAGTTCAATAGGGCCGCCGCGTAGAAGGAAGCGGCGGTAAACGTGCCGAACATCTTGAAGATGCACGAAAGAAGAATGGGGTAAACCGGAGCGAGCCAAGCCGTAGGGCCGGTCGGCTGACGAAACACGCAGCAGAAGCCGTGCCCGGCCGCCAGCGCTTGGGCTATATTGCCGGCTTCATTTTCAAAAGGGACGGTGGCGAGAACATCCCTGGGGACCAGCGATCCCTGGTGGAGCACAAACGCGACGCGGCATGCAAATGCGAAAAGAACGATCAGCGTAAGCGAAGCGAGCAGGTGAAGTATGCGTGCTTGCATGGGCTAAATGACTTTCCTCAATTCGCCTCACAGCGTATCCTCTTCAGTGCCGCAGAGGCAAACCTGGTTTTCTGAGGTAAAGGGACGACCGAGCAATGAAGAAACGACAAGTACGTTGGCTGGCCTATGTAACCGGAGTCGCGTTGTTGCTGGGAGCCTGCGGAAACGCCCAACGCGAAGCGACGGAAGCCGCCATCAACGCGGCGCAGACAGCCATTAACTCCGCACAAGGCACGACGGACAAATTCGTGCCTGAGCAGATCGCCGCGGCACAGGATGCACTGCAAAAGGCCAAGGAAGCGCTGGCAAAGGGCGACTATGAATCGGCGTTGAACGGTACGCGGGATGCGGCTCAGAAGACAAAAGATGCAGTGACTTCCGCAGCCACAAAGAAAAAAGAGTGGCAGAAGACGTGGGACAGCGTAAATGCCTCGGCTCCCAGGACGCTGGCCGACATACAAATCAAGATGGATATGTACAAGAAATATGGCCGTCTTCCCAAGGGAGTTGGCTTGGAACAGATGGAGAGCGCCCTGGCACAATTTGATCAAGTGAAACTGGATTGGACCGATGCCGTGGCGGCGCACAAGGGCGGCAATTTCCTGGACACAGCGAAAAAGGTTTCGAGTTTTCAGGAAGGCTTGCAGAGGGTGAAGGATCTTCTGACACCTCAGCCGAAGGAACAACAAATACTCAAGCCTGGAATGTCTCCAAGCGGCACAACAGGCGCGCAGTAAATGTGGTTGAGGTAGACCAGTGCGGGCGCCAAACCGTGAGGATTTGCGAACCCTGGTAGACGCGCTCAAATCCGCCTTCGGATTCGGAAACAGTTTCGATGGGAGCAACCCAATATTCGGCGTCGTTGGGAGCGTGAAGGGTTACACGAATACGCTGCCAGCCATCTTCCATCCGCAACAGTGGACCTGGCAAGACACCCACAAAACGCAGGTTGTGCGGCCCGGTCGGAGTAGCGAACCAGCGGTCATCATCCGATGGCGCCAGGAAGTTGATCACCGATTCCAAGCCCACACAAAACTTTCGCGGGGTTGATCGAGAGAGAGAGAGTTTCAGATCGCAGCTGATCTCACAGCCGTGAGGAGTGGGTCCAAAGGAAAATTGTTTGGAGATCTTCAGCCGAGGAGGATCAGCCACGTCATTTTCATCGGCAAATTCCGGAAGTGGTTGATCAAGAACCAATTCTGCGGAGTTGGTTGAGGAGCGACGAAGCTGGAACGCGCCGCCCGCGAAGGACGCGACCTCGTGAAGTTGCAGAGCGTCGTAGTCCGAGAACGAGCGTGCCGGATCAAATAACAAGATCCGGAAAGAGTGGCGCGCGTATTTGTCATAACGCAGGAAGCGTTCGAGGTTCGGCTCCTTCACGCGTACCTGATCATGGATGGAGACCGCTCCGGAGTTTGCCGTAGGGGCGTTAGCGGCTTCCCTGAGGCGCGTGTGATACGCCTCAGGGCGGCGGAGCACGGAATTAATGATGGTGGCCGAGGCGGGGCGGAAATCAAGTGCCGCGACGGTAGCGCCATCGCTTGGTTTCAAGAGAACCTGATATTCGGGGGCGGAAAAAAGGACTTCGGAACATCCGTCAGCATCAAAATCCAACATTTCGACACGCGGCTGCGAACCACCGGGGGTAAGTTGATCCGCCAAGGTTTCCGCGCGGACCAGATTGCGCCAAATCTCCGTTCGTAGATGCGGGGCGTACAGGCCGCCAAACACGCCGTGCCAATACGCATCGTTGCCCTGGGCTCGCAAAAGGAAGTCGCGTGCCTGCTGAACCAATGCGGAATGTTCCGGCTGCGAGCGACGAGTTGGAATCGAAGTAACGCAGGCGGAAACACGTAACATCTTCTTGTGCAAGAGATTCGCTTCTGGATACTTTCTGAAAAATCCACGCCAGGAGCCACCGCGCACAAAAGCGAGAACATCCGGCCGATTGGCGAACTCCTTCTCAACCGCGTAAAACCGTTGGCGAGTGGCCGTGGGAAGCACCCACTCCATCATTTCCGCGTAGGAGGCGGTTGGCAGGTCCGCACGGCCAAGCGGCACGTGCGAAGCGATGTACTCACTGGGCGTGCAGGTCTTAAGCCAGGAGGAATTATTCTCAAGCGCGGTAAAGAAATCCTCGAGCCAACCATCCGTGTAACAGTGTTCGAAAGTACCCGGCCAGACACCGAATTTCTCCATGTCGTCGCCAAAAGACGCGACGCCGCCGGGGTGGAGTTGGGCAGCCCGCTTTAGATAATCGATCGATTCCTCAACCTTACGAAACGGAATCAAGTAGCGTAGTTCCTTGAGACCTGGAAACAGCCAGACGGACTTTCCGCAATCCTCGGCCAGGTAGGGACCAAACAACTCTTCCGGTTCGAAACCGGCGGCAAGAAATGGAAGATCGTCAATCAGGGTGTAATTAACGCCGGCAGTTGCAAGAGCCGAGGGAAGCTGCGGCTCCCAAACGCGCTCCGCCAGCCAGGCACCGCTGGGCCGCTTCTCAAAATGCTGTTCGATGTAGGAGGCGAGGCGCGAAATCTGTTCGTGCTGGTCCGCTCCGGGGATGGAAACGAGGATCGGCTCGTAAAAACCGCCGCCGATCAATTCTACCTGGCCTGAGCGAACCAATTTGCGAAGCCGGGTGAAATATTCGGGATGATTCTTTTCAATCCACAAGAGCAACGGCCCTGAATAGTGCAAGGCGAAGCGAATTCCCGAATGCTTCTCGACGAGGCTCAAAAAGGCTTCGTAAGAATTGCGATAGCACTCCTCAAAGACATGTTCGAAATTTCCGGCGGGCTGGTGAGCGTGGATGATGAGCACTAAATGAAATGGCGGCGGGGATTGAGGCGTCGAACTCACATTCCATAATACCGCGGGTGAGCATGGAAGAGCAGGAAGCGATGCTCAAAAATGACATTGTCCTGCGGTGAACAGTATGACCAGCTTCGGAACGTCAGTTCCGTTATGGAGCAACGTGCCGCGCGATCCAATTACCCAAGATTTGCAGTGCTTCCGGCGACATGGTCTCCTCAATGGCAGCATATTCTGCGGGAGAGCCCGAATAGGCGTGCTGGAAGAGATGGTTCAGCTCGGGAAGTTCTTTGACTTCATAGTCCATATTGCCAGCACTCTCTAAAGCCTTTTTAAACGGTTCGAGATTGAATTTTGGCGGCACTTGCAAGTCTTTCTGGCCATAAAGCGCGAGTGCAGGTGTTTTCAGGGCTTGCAAGGCAGGCACTGGATCATAGTCCAGGAAAAAGCGGAACCAGGGAGAACTCAGCATGCGGAGCTGCGTTTCGAGCGCTGCGGGCGGCATTACGGCATCCAACCCCGATTCCTTCAATAGGGACTTCAGTTTTTCCGCGATGGCTGCGGGCGTGTTTTCCTTACGAACCAGATCGTAAGCTTCACGGTCAAAGGTCAGGCTCGCCAGTAATTGCGCATCAGAGAGTCCACCCACCTGGCCAATTAGACTGGATTGATTGATCAGTGTCTCTTCGCCCGGCGTCGCAGGAGGAGCGAGCAGAACAATCCACGCCACATCTTGTGAACGATTCGCGACATAGGGAGCGATCATTGCCCCTTCACTGTGGCCCAGCAGGCCAATTTTCTTCACATCGATCTCTTTGCGCGATTTCAGATAGTTGATCGCGGCCTGCGTATCCCCCGCAAAATCCAGCATGGTGGAATTGTCGACTGATCCAGTCGAACCCCCGATGCCGCGCTTGTCATAGCGGAGAACGGCTATACCCCTTCGCGTCAATGCATCCGCAATGATCAGAAAGGGACGATGACCCGCCAAGGCTTCGTCTCGGTCGTGCGGTCCAGACCCGGCAATCAGGATGACTGAGGGGAACGGTCCCGAACCTCTGGGAAGTGTCAGAGTTCCGGCAAGATCGACTTTTGCCGCAGAATTCGAAAATGAGACAGACTGCTCGCGATACGGAAATGGCTCGATGGGATTCTGAGGGCGCCGCACGGCTAGCGGTTCATCGGACCGCTTAAACTCCAGTACCTTGTCGGCTCCCGTTTGCGACCAATTTCCCTTCAACGCGTTCTTTGTCGCGTCGAACTTTCCTTCAAACACTCCAGCTACGGCCGGAACCTCAAAATGGAAAGCCGCTTCTTTCAAACTGACGTTATTGGCTGGAAGACCGCTGACACCCTGATCGAGGCTGTCCAAGGCCGCCACCAGCTGTTTATCGGTGTCGTGAGAAACGTGAAGCTGCAATCGCAACCTCATCCCGTGGGTTTCCAGTGCGGATTGCCAAACGCCTTCCACCGGGAAGATAGCGTCTTTGGCTTTATAGGATGCCGCGTTCGACGCGTGCCGAAGAAACTTAAGTGGCAGTTCGGCATTGCCCTGCTTCCAAGTACCTTCGATGGCTCGAAAGTCGACAGAAATCTTGCCTTCAAAATGAGCACCCACGGAGGCAACGTCCAGTTCGAGAGTGGAACCGGACTGCGCGACTTTGGTGGCCTCGATTCCGTAAACGCCCTGGTCCAGGCTATCCAGTGTGCCATGAAGTATCCCGCTGCCATTCTTCGTCAGGTGGAGAAGAAGGTGAAGCTGTGCCTCGCCTGCCTGCAGCGTCCCGGCGTAATTGCCAGCCAGTGAATTGACCGGTACTGGCACGGCCGAATGAGTTTGCGCTGGTGCCGAAAATACCATTGCGAAACTGGCCAGCGCCGTGACTACAAGAAAACGTGTGAAAGGAAACGACAATTGCATCTCCAAAACCGAAGCATGGATTTTAGCTGATTGGATGAGCGATGTATTGAAAAGGCAGCCTGTTGCGCAAAACAAAACGCCCCGGTTGAGCCGAGGCGTTCTGACAAAACAATCTCAATAAGACCTGGGATAATCTACTTCTTTTCGTACCACTCCGCGTTCTTGGCGGTAAATGACTGCCACTTTTCCGGCAAGTCTTCCAAAGCAAAAATCGCAGTGACCGGACAGACCGGCACGCAGGCGCCACAGTCGATGCATTCCACCGGACTGATGTACAGCATGGTTTCCGTTGCAAAGGCAGCTTCGTCTTTTCGTGGATGGATGCAATCCACGGGGCAAACATCGACACAGGCGGTGTCCTTGGTGTTGATACACGGTTCGGCGATCACGTAAGCCATCAAACTCTCCTTTTAAAGGCCAGCAGGCGGGTTGGACTAGGCCAACCTGTGCAAATAACCTTACCACGGCAGTGCCCCTAGCAAGAACCTATCTCCTTATTTTACGCAGGAGCCAGCAGATTCTCAACCGGCCCCGTCAAGGCTAGAATAGGAAGAGGGGGACATGTATGAAGCACAGGCTTGGCATGATTGGGGCAGTCGCCCTGTTGATTACGCTGGGAGGAACGCTAGCGCTTCCACAGGCACCCGGGCCAAAAGACCCCAAACTAATCGATGCACAGGGATATCAAGAATTGGTGCAGCAATACAAAGGAAAACCACTGCTGGTGACCTTCTGGGCAACATGGTGCGAACCATGCCGCGACGAATATCCCATGCTGAATGAGTTGGCAAAACAATACGCTCCGCAGGGACTGAAAGTCGTGGGAGTCAGCCTCGACCAGGATGGCGATTTGATCCTGATGCGACGATTTCTGGCTCGCTACAAGCCCATCTTTCCCAATTACCGGAAGAAACAGGGTGGAGAAGACGCCTTTGTGCAGGCGGTACTTCCAGGTTGGAATGGCTCGATCCCCGCTTCTGTTTTCTACGCAAAGGACGGAACGCAGGCCGGCAATTTCGTTGGCGCGGGCAGCCGCGATACGTATGAAGCCGCCATCCGCATGGTCCTCTCCAAGTAATCGAGAATGAACATGCGCCGAGGTATCATCGAACGAGCGAGGTAGCAGATGTTAGACCTTAGGGGAAACAAGATCAAGTATTTCGGACACAGTACATTTGGGCTTTGCACTTCTACAGGTCAGTTCGCGCTGATCGACCCCTGGATATCCACGAATCCCAAATGCCCTGAAAGCTGCAAGAAGCTGGCGAGGCTCGACGCGATATTCCTGACGCATGGCCACACCGATCACATCGGGGATACGCTGGCGTTGGCAAAATTATACAAACCAAAGATTGTAAGCACGTTTGAAACTTACCTCTGGCTGGAATCGAAAAAAACCGGTGCAGAGGGGCTTCCGGGCAATAAGGGAGGCTCGCAGAAAGTGGGCGATTTCTCGGTGATGATGACCAACGCCTTCCATTCCAACTCCATCGAAGACAATGGCCAACGCATTTACGGCGGCGAGGCCGGAGGCTATGTTGTCACCATGCCGGGTGACGTGTCCGTTTACCACGCGGGAGATACCGCCCTGTTCGGCGATATGAAGCTGATCGGAGAAATCTACAAGCCATTGGTGGCGTGCCTGCCCATCGGGGACGTTTACACCATGGGCCCACGAGAAGCCGCACACGCAATAAAATTTCTGGGCGTGAAGCATGTGATTCCCATGCACTATGCGACTTTCCCCGCCCTGACCGGAACGGCGGAAGCATTGCAGGAAGAATGTAAGGACATTGAGGGACTGCAGATCTATGCCATGAAACCGGGTGAATCGCTAGGTTAGTGAAAATCCAGAACGTTTACGAGCGCAGGAAATTGCGAATGAAGAACGACAAGTTGGCCGGGCGTTCGGCCAGACGTCGCATGAAATAAGGAAACCAGTCTCGCCCGTACGGAATGTAAATCCGCAAACGAAATCCATCCCTGACTAATTGCCGTTGTAGATCCATCCTGACGCCATACAGCATCTGAAACTCAAAATCGTCCTTGGACACCTGTTTCTCGGCGGCCCATCGAATGGTCTCCGCAATCATGCGCGGATCGTGCGTAGCGACCCCATGAAAAAAGCCACTGGTCAGCAGCAGCCGCATCAGCTTCAAATAGTTCGCGTCGACATCCGATTTTGCCGGGAAGGCTACGTCCTCAGACTCTTTATAGGCACCCTTACACAGCCTGATACGGCAGCCGTAAGAGAGCAAATCCTGAATGTCGGGTTCGCTGCGGTAGAGGTAGGACTGGATCACTGCACCAACGGCCGGAGATTGCGCGCGGACACGTTTCACAAGTTCCACGGTTCTCTGCGTGTAGATGGAACTTTCCATATCGATGCGCAGAAAACTGTCGTGCGCCAGGGCGCGCTCGGCGATAGAAAGGACCATGCCTTCGCAAAACTCCACGCTAACATCCAGGCCCAATTGCGTGAGCTTGCAGGATACATTCGCGTTCAATTTCTCAAGTGCGATGCGCTCGTAGATGTTGAGATAGGCGTCACGGGCCCGCTGGGCGTCGGCTGTCGTGCTGACGTTTTCGCCGAGGTAATCGAGAGTTGCGGCCATTCCAGCGTTGTTACAGGAGCGCGCCGCAGCAAGAGCGTCATTCAGCGTTTCCCCGGCAACGAAACGCATGGCCATTCGGCGCGTGCTGCCATTGGTTGTGACCCAGTGCGCGAATCCCGGACTAGCGGAAAGTTTGAGAAGAATCGAACGAAGCATGGACAGTTCGATTATGCATACTCTTACCCTGCGAGGCTAGTGCCTGACTAGTCTTTGTGCTCTTCGAGGAACTTCTCCGCATCGAGGGCTGCCATGCAGCCAGAACCCGCAGCGGTGACTGCCTGGCGGTAGCGATGGTCCTGCACGTCGCCCGCGACAAACACGCCGGGGACCGTTGTTAGGCTGCCGTGGCGTGCGATCAAATAGCCGTTATGATCCATATCAAGCTTGCCGCGGAACGCGACGGAATTGGGTATATGGCCAATGGCGACAAAAACGCCATCGAGATCGATATGTCGAGACTCGTGAGTCACGGCGTGCTCCGTGCGTATTCCCGTCACCAAACCCTCGGGCGCCTTGATCTCTTGCACGATATACGGCGTGACAATTTCCACTTTTGGATTTGCAAGTACTCGGTCAATCATGATCTTCGAGGCGCGAAATTCTTTGCGCCGGTGAATCAGATAAACCTTGCTGGCATATCGTGAAAGAAAGTTCGCTTCTTCCATGGCCGAATCTCCACCGCCGATCACGGCAATGGGCTTACCTCTGAAGAAATAACCGTCACAGGTGGCACAGGTGGAAACCCCATGCCCAATCAGTTCGCGTTCCCCTTTCAATTCCAATAACCGTGCCGACGCGCCGGAAGCAACGATCAGTGTTCGTGTCTCGTAAACATCCTTTCCGGCGTGAATTTTGTATGGGCGTCCCGTCAAATCCACTTCCGTAACTGAGCCAGCTTTGAACTCGGCCCCAAACTTCTGCGCCTGCTTGCGCATGTTCTCAATCAATTCCGGCCCCATGATCCCTTCGGGAAAACCCGGAAAGTTTTCTACGTGAGTGGTTAGGGAAAGTTGGCCTCCCGGCTCGTGCCCGTCCAGGACCACAGGCTTTAAGTTGGCGCGCGCCGCATAAATGGCGGCAGTAAGTCCGGCACAGCCACTTCCGATGATGACAACGTTCTCCATGAGGCTAGGCTCCTGCCATTAGATTCTTGACGGTAACGCACAGGTACAACGACCTGGCGAGGGCAAACGAAGATTGTAGCACCAGCACGCGGTAAGCACAGGGTGACAAACAGGCGAACGAACTCGATCGTTCTCACATTGGATTGCCCACCAGGGAAAAAGTTTCACGCCAGCCTATCCATTTGCAGTGGTACGGCGTCCAATTTGGAATTAGAGAGTTCAATGCCCTGCTGGACGGGGGTTAGGTACTTGCTTAAAGTAATCTTCATCCCTTTTGAGGAGACAGACTAATCATGGATCCACGATACCCTGTCGGAAACTATGCTCCGCCAAAAGAAGTTACTCCGGAGCTGCGAACTGCTGCGATAGAGGAGATAGCCGGCGCTCCCGCGAAGATTCGGGCGGCATTGGGAGGTTTGAACGATTCGCAACTCGACACGCCTTACCGCGAAGGCGGCTGGACAGTGCGGCAGGTGGTACACCACGTCGCCGACAGCCACATCAACGCGTACATCCGCTTCCGTTTCGCGCTCACAGAGACGGAACCCACCATCAAACCTTACGCGGAAGCCGATTGGGCAAAGTTGGACGATGCCGCGCATGCTCCCGCTGATGTTTCCGTGCACCTTGTGGAATCACTCCATGACCGCTGGGTGCGATTGCTGCGCTCTCTGAAACCACAGGATTTTGCCAGAACGTTCCGCCATCCGGAGCATGGGGTCCGAACACTCGATTGGATGCTGTTTCTGTACGCCTGGCACGGCCGGCATCACACGGCGCACATCACCGAACTCCGCAAACAAAAAGGCTGGCGCTGAGTAGCACGCTGACCGTGGCTCATGTAACATCGTTGCATAGAGTGACAAGGAGAACTGAATGGCACGCGAGGCAGGAACATACGCAATTTTTGAAACATCGCAGGGAAACATCGTGGTGCGATTGCTGGAAAAAGAAGCGCCAAAAACCGTCGCCAATTTCGTTGGATTGGCCGAAGGCACAAGGGAATTCACGGACGTTGCCACTGGACAGAAAGTGAAGCGCAATTTTTATGATGGGCTGACGTTTCACCGTGTCATTCCCCAGTTTATGATTCAGGGTGGTTGCCCCCGCGGCACTGGCACCGGAGACCCCGGTTACAAATTCGCCGACGAATTCCATCCTTCTTTAAAGCACGCCAAGGCCGGCAAGCTGTCGATGGCAAATTCCGGTCCCAACACGAATGGCAGCCAGTTTTTTATCACGGTAGCAGCAACGCCGTGGCTCGACAATCGCCACACGATTTTCGGCGAAGTGGTGGAAGGCCAGGACGTGGCCGACAAGATTTCCAACGCGCCGAGGGATTCCAATGATCGTCCGCGTACACCGATCACGCTGCAAAAAGTCAAAATCGAACGAGTCGCTTAGCTTGAACTCAGATTACGAGGCGTAATCGCCATGCTTTCTCCTGCGCGCCTGACGCAACTGCTGATGGAAGTGGTTTTTATCTTGCTCGGCGCACTGGTGGTGTGGCTTGGCGCAAGCGGGAATATCTATTTCGATCGCCGGGGAGCGGCCTTCCTAATCGTGAGTCTGGCGCTGATCGCTTGGGGGCTGATGGCCTTCGCGCGGCCGGTTCAGCGGTGGAATCTCTGGGAAAAATGGAATCGCGGCATTTCACTGGTGCTACTTGGGCTGATTATGCTGGCTATGACACGCGTTCCGTTCCTGTGGGTACCGAAACTTCTCATCGTAGTCGGACTGGTCCTCGTCCTGCGCGGACTCTTCGCTTCCCTCATGATTTTCAAACAGTCTTAAGGTACTTCGGCTATAATCCTGCCACGTAAACCTCTCCCGCCCGGAGAAAGCCAATACTCGCTCCACGGCCTAAACCATTTCGAGGAGAAATCTAGTGCTTAAGGAATACAAGGAATTTGCTTTGCGCGGCAACGTATTGGATTTGGCCGTCGGTGTGATCATTGGCGCAGCTTTTGGGAAGGTCGTGTCCTCGTTAGTAGAGGACGTGATCATGCCGCCGCTAGGCAAACTAATCGGGAACGTAGATTTTTCCAGCCTGTTCATTAACCTGAGCGGTGCGCATTACGACACGCTGGCGGAGGCGAAAGCCCATTCGGCAGCGACGCTGAACTACGGAATCTTCATTAACACGATTATCAACTTCCTGTTTGTGGCATTTGCCATTTTTCTGTTGGTTCGCATGGTGAATCGTTGGGTCCCAAAGCCGACTCCGCCACCGCCGCCTCCTGCCACGAAGGATTGTCCGCAGTGCGCCATGTCGATTCCCGCAAGCGCAAAAAAGTGCGGCCATTGCACGAGCGCCGTTTAGCGGCAATATCATTTGAAACAAGAAAGAGAGGAGAATCGCAATTCTTCTCTCTTCTTTTTTCTGCCAAGGCTAATTGTTCTTGGGTTTCTTGCTGAGGTTTGCTTCCAGATGCGCTTTCAAGCGCGTCACGACCGCGTCTTCTTGTCCCTCATCGAGTTCTTTTTGTACTTCTTCAAGTGCGAAGTGCACAACATCGTGGTGGTGAAGTTCAAGCGCTCCCGTGGACTCACTGAACCGCAACCACAACTGGTGCAATAGATTTACTTCGTTCGCCGTCAAGTTTGGCGCGTGTGGGCCAAGGACTTTGTAGACCTTGTCGCCATTCGCCATGTGAATCTCTAGATTAAACTGAGGCTTGGTGTCGCCCAGGTTTTCCCAAGCATCCCCGATTTCACGCGCTTGCTCTTCCGTCGATTCCTTTTGAGAGTGGCCTAGAACGATGGTGCTCGATTCCAGCGAAGTTGCAGCGCGAAGCACGCCATCCCACAAATTGTTGGCGGCAACAACAGCCAGCCGTACCGTCTTACCTCGCTTTTCGGCAATCGAAAGCGCCTGAGAGAACAATTGTTGCTCAATGCTGCCGAACAATTGTTCTGCCTCAAGCTCGTATTCGCCAGAAGCCGAACGCCGCAACAGGCGGACATGGAGGACGACAACATCCCGGCGGCCAGGCTTCACCCGATCCAGCACATTGGCAAGATGATAGAGAGCGTGGATGTTGCTGACGGGAACCAGAATATTTCCGGGGCGAGCACCTACAGCTTCCGGAGTCAATTCACTCTCCGATTCCAGGTTGAATTGATCCATTTCGACGTGTGCCGAGCCGCCAACACGCGTCAATCGTTCTGAAATGGTGAACCCAAGAAACAGGAGAATCGAAAAAGTTCCGCCGGCAATCGTTGCAATGGGCTTGGTAAAGAGGTTGACGATGGCGATCAGGAACAGGACCAGGGTGATAATGCTGAGTCCTACGGGAACTTGGACTCCCCGGATTTTAAAGTTAAACGGTACCTGGAACTCGCGTTCCCCCGGCCTGGTATACCTTAAAACAAGAACGGCAAGGCCATTCATCGCGAAACTCCAGATGACACCGAAGGCGTACAGGTTCGCCAGGAATGTGACCTGACCGCGGCTAATGATGATAGTGACGAGTTGCAATAGAACCACGATGTTTATGATCCGATAGCTGGTGCCGTACTTCGGATGCGGCTGGCGGAACCAGGAGCTGAGTACACCGTCTTCCGAGACGCGGTTTAAGACTCCGTTGGAGCCCACGATCGCCGTGTTTACCGCGCCGGCCAGGATCAACGTGCCGACGACAACCACAAATCCGTGGAAGATCAGCCTGGCCAGAAGCGGCCCGTGGAGGCTCATCGCCAGTCCGCCGATCAAGTTTTCCAGGTAGTTCTGTCGCACTCCATCGGGGATGATCATCACGGCAAAAAACGAAACGAGCGAGGTGAACACAAGGCTATAGATGAAAATGACCATCCCAGCCTTCTTGAGGTTCGGCAGCTTGGGGTGCTCGATTTCGCGATACACCTGGGCCAGAGACTCCTCTCCGCTCATGGCCAGCACGGAGTGACCGAGGGCGATAAAGATAGCTACGATTCCGAACATGTGCGGGATATTGCTGTGGACCAGCCAGCCAAGCGCCGTGGGGCTGAGTTTCAGATTGCGGGGCAAGGGGAATGGAGGCAGCGCGGAATGGCGCAGGATCACCGTGTAGGTACACCACACAATCAGGACAACTACCATCACGGTGACCAACTTCATGATCTGTAGTGCCTTGTCGCTGGACTCGGTGATTCCCTTGGTGTTTTCCCACCAAAAGTACACCGTGACCGCGAGCGCAAAGCTGACTGCGATGGAATCCACTCCACCCGTCGAGAGCGGCCCGGACAGATGAAAATACACAAGCAGATCGCTGATGAGTCCGGCCAAGTATTGCCCGGCCGCAACTCCGCTGATCGGACCGGTAAGAATGTAGTCGAACATCAGTGCGGAAACGCTGAATTTCGCAAGGCCACCGCCGAGGGACTGCTTAACGGCGCGGTAGACTCCGCCACGCACGAACATGCTGCAGCTTTCCACGTACACCGCTCGAACGGCGTAGGAAAACAACATGATGGCAAGAATGAACCAGGGAGCGGCCTTGCCAATGTAGCCTTCCGCTTCGCCCCCCGCATAATAGGCGGAGGAAGCAAGGTCGTTGAGGACGATAGCGGCGGCACGCCAGAAGGAGATAAAGCTCAATAGCGCGGTCGTCGCGACGAGAACGCGCGGTACAGCGTTGCCTTGCCTGCTTTGTACTACAGGGGAATTAGGGGTGCTACTCATTAACCTGGTCTATAACCTGCGTCCAGTATGCTCGCATCTTTTGTAAATCAAGTCCAGCAAGCCAAAACAGAGAGAGTTGCATTGCACAATCGATTTTGGCACTTGACCGATGTTTCGCCTTCTCCTGCCTCGGCGCGGGTTAGATACCCACAAGAATGTCGCTATTTTGCGGAATTTGCTTCCGGGGCGCTGCGAAATTCTTTCGCGCATTCCTCGCAGGGACAAATGGTCCGCAAAAAATCGTAGCTGTATATTCCTGTCGAGTGCCCATCGTTGAATCCCAGCTGTATGGCGTAGTTCCCCACTTGGGTAGCTGATTGTGCCCTGGCCTTGGGCTTATACATGGGCAACACGGTGGAAGCTGGCGCATTGGCAAACGAGATGGCCACTTCCTTCTTGCCGCGCTCGTCATTGCATGTCGCACAAGGGCAATTATCTCGAAGCAAGGGAAAATCGAAGTGACTCTCATGACCGTCGGCCCAGGTGATGTCCACACCGGCGCCCGTTTTCACGTGGATCTTCACGGCCGTTGGTTTACGTCTCGGATCAATAGGCAATGGCATTGGGGTTTGTCACCAGCTAGTTTACAGCCCGGCACGTTTTTTGGAAAATTCTGGCCAGTTCAATCAGATGTTGTGCCCTTTATGATTTCTTCTCGGAGTTGCAGCAATCGCCTGGCGGAATAGGATTGCCGTGTGGACAGGTCGTCGGATGGCCCAGAAAGCTGCATATACGTTCGTCGAGTTCCGGGCTGATGATGTGCTCGAACTTGCAGGCCTGGCTATGCGCTTCGTGATCGTCAATGCGAAACGTGTCTTTGAAAAGGCGTTCCGCCAACCTGTGACGGCGCACCACATCTCTGGCTCGCGTCTTCCCTCGATCCGTCAGTGAAATGTTGTGGTCTGCCACACGAACCAGCCGCAAGTCTTCCATCCGCGCCAGGGTGCGACCTGCGTCGATACCTCCTGGGGTGCGTATATGCTCCACATCCGCCGGCATGCCTTCTTCGCCGCAAACCCAAATCTGTTCCAGCAAGTGATCGAAATGAATTCCGTCGTCCATAGAGATTCTCTGGTCCACCGCTAGATGCCCGTGCACCAGCTCGATGCGCCGATCGGCCTGTTGCGCGATATCCGGGTCGTGCGTCACCATCAGAATCGTGTGTCCCGCGTGATGCAATTCCCGAAACAGTCCAATCACAGTCTCTTCGTTGGCTTCGTCCAGGTTACCTGTCGGTTCATCGGCCAGGATCAGCTTCGGCTGATTAATCAACGCACGCGCAATAGCCACACGCTGCTGCTCTCCACCGGACAGTTGCGAAGGGAGATGGGTCAGGCGGCTTCCGAGTCCCACTCGAGTTAGCGCCTCGGCGGCTTGAGCTTCATCCGTCACGCTATGAAAGTATTGCGCCAGCATGACGTTTTCCAATGCGCTCAGATAGGGCACCAGGTGAAACTGCTGAAATACGAACCCGATTTTCTCCGCGCGGTAGCGCACCAGATCGTGTTCCGAAAGATTGGCCAGGTCCACATCGTCCACAATCACGTGGCCGGAAGTCAGCGTGTCTAACCCGCCGAGAATATTGATCAGCGTGGTTTTGCCTGAGCCCGAGGGCCCCATGAGGGCTACCCACTCGCCAGCTTCGACGCTGATGGAAATGCCGTCAAGGGCGCGCAGCGAGCCATACTCCTTCACCAGCGAATCGATCTTCACTTGCGCCGTCACGCCTCACCTCGAAACACGCTTGCAGGTCGAATACTGGCCAGTCGACGCAGCGGAAATGCGCTGGCGATGGAAACCAGTACTGTCAGCCCCACCGAAAAAGGATACACAATCCATCGCGGTTGGGCTGCTACGCCAAACACCGCTATTCCCAGCCAGATGGAAACCAGCATTCCTATCGCAGAGCCGACCAAGCCGCCAGCAATGCCCATTAAAATCGCTTCCGCAAGAAATAGCCTCACCACTCTTCGCACGGACCCGCCGATGGCCTTCATCAAACCGACGTCGTTCTTTCGCTCGATGGCCACATTGCTCATACCCGCCATCACACAGAGCGACGTCAACAGCAGAACAAGAAGCACCGTCGTCGATAGCAATCCGCTGATCCGATTGTAGATTCGTCCTTCGGCTTCGGTGAACTGCTTCACTCCTTGAACGTCAGCACCCGGCATGGTCTCGCCAAGTTTGCCAGTGAATTGCCTAATTGCATCGGGAGTGCCCGTTACACTCAGTTGAATTAAGCTGATGCGACCCTGAAGGTCAGCCAAATCCTGCGCCGTCTGCAACTTCACAAATATCTGGGTATCCTCGGCGCCACCTGTGGCAATCGTGGCGAAAACCTTACAGGAGGCTTCCCTGCCCTGATTGCGAAGCAGCAACGAATCGCCCGTGTGCACGTTGAACTGTGTGGCAGCCTTAATGCCGACTTCGCAGGAAGACGGATCGTTTTCCAGATTGGCATTGAATTCCGCGCGGCGTCCGGGACGCACTTGGGTGATTCCTGCCCCCTCGGCACCAGCAATCACTGCGGGTTCAAAGTGCAGTGATCCAGATTTTGCCACCTCCCCAATCACATAGAGAAACGCGACTGCAGGAATTGCTTTCCGGTCGCTTTGCGTCGGAATTTGCTTCAGTAGCGATTCGTCCAGTGTCAATGTGGCGGTGCTGCCTGGTGGCACACTGGAACTTCCGCTGGTATTGTCTTCTGACTTCGGCGCCACAATTACGTTGGCCCCAAGCGCACGGAATTCCGTGGTGAGCCGCTTTTTGGCATCAATTTGAAGGTTCAGCAGCGCCGCGGTAACTGCCGCTCCCGCCCCCAGCGCCAGCAGAATCACGAACAACCGCCCGTAATTTGCGGTGATCAATCTGCGCACGATGCGCCAGAACATAGGAGTGTTCGCCATTATTCGCCACGCAGAATTGGCGCCGGCTCATACCGGGACGCTTTGCGCAAAGGAAACGCGCTGCCGAGAAGCGTGATTAGTGCCGCCAGCGCCAGAATGATCAGCAAAACAAATAACTTCGGCGCCGGCGCAAAACCAAAAATCCTCATCCCTAACAGCCGAGCAAATAAGATTCCCACTGAGTAGCCAATCCCACCGCCGACAAACGCCAGAAGGAGTTGCTCCGCTGCCAGCAGCACGCCCACTAAAGCAGAGCCCGCGCCTAGCGCCTTCATCAATCCGATTTCGGTGCGCCGTTCGATTACCGAAGCAGCCGCAGAGGCGCCTACGGCTAACGCAGCGGCGAGCAATGCCGCGAAGGTAACCATCCACAGCAGCGTCCGCACACGCGTGAGTACGTTACCTTCCCCTTCCGCCACCCGCCGGATCACGCGCACGTCCGTGCCCTTCAGCTCTTCACTGATCTGCAACGCAATTGCCGAAATATACGGCGTGCAATACCAGCGGTCGAAATCCGCCGGGGTCATCGACTTAGGATCGCGCCGCGCAAAAGCATCCTCAGGCTTGGTGAGCGCACTGACGTAAAGGCGGCGATAGACTCCAGGTTGACTGGCAATTATCTGCGCGAATGATAACGGCACTACAAGAGCATCATCCTCGGGGCCACCACTGCTGAGAACACCGACCACTCTGACTGAATAAATGACTGAGGAAGCCGGTTTCGACAGAACGACAACTGACTGACCAAGATTGACACCCAGTCGCCGGGCAAGTTTTTCGCCAATCACGCCTTCCACAGAAGTGGCATTCGTAGCTTCTTGTTTTGCATTGGCTTCGCTGAACCAACGACCTTCGTTCACCTGCCACCAGGGGTTAGTTTTTTCGATTCCTGTAGAGTAAGTAGTGCCATCTGGGATCTTCACTTCATGATTTACCCAGGTGCCGACAAGTTGCACATTCTCCATCGGCTCTTGCCGGTTGTTCCCAGATATTGAAACAACTGCCGGCACGTCCAAAATCGGCGCGAACGCCACGATATTGAAGCGCCAAAAAATGGTTTTCAGTTTGCCAAGGTCCCCTTCGGGCAGATACGCACCGGCATTTGCGGGACGATAATCCACACCACCAATTTCCAGCGGCAAGGAATCGGCCAGTGGAGTAACCAGCAGATTCGCGCCGAGACTCCGGAACTCTTCCGCCAACTTGTCTCCTACATCGAGAGACACACTCAACGCAGCAGTCGCCACCGCCATCCCCAGAGCCAGGGCAGCCATCGTCAACAATTTGCGCTTGGGTCGGCGTGTGAAAGAATCCGTTACGAGTCGAAGGAACATTTCACCTGTCTAGGTTGCAACCGCTCCTATTGCGGAATCTCCTCCGCAGCTTTTGTCACCGCCGATACATCAATGATGACATCATCGCCGTCCACCTTGGATGTAAATCCGATCGGGTTGCAGCCACCCTTTTGCCCAATCGATGGAATATAAATCGCCGAGGCGCAGTGCCGGCAAATCACGTTCTGACCTTCCTGCCGGTAGCCTTTCGCGCCGCAGATCAGGCAGGCATCCAGCGCTGTGCCATACCCATTCGGCTTCTTGATGACCATAAAGCGAGTCGTGTGGCCGTTATCCTTCAACGTGAACAGATGCAGGTTTCCGTCTTGAACTTCGCTGACAGGAATACGCACCAGATTGTTCGTGGCTTGCACAACTCTGGCTTCCGGTGGCGCTGAATTCGCCCGCGCATAGATAAAATCGGCCGTGAGCACCAGGATCACAGCCAGGCTCGCCACCGCTCCCGCAATCATCCAGCGGCGCTGCTTGCGATTTTGCGCTTCCACCAGACGCTTCTCCGCTTCATTCGCCGCAACTTTGGCGGCTTTCGAATGCGAAGCCGATTGCCATTCACGAAAAATCATGAGCGCCCCTGCGCCAAACACAAATATGAAGAAGAACAACTCGTTGCTCACAATGGGGCCAAGGAATGACATCTCCGCCTGGCTGGAGGGCAACCAGCGCGCTTCGCTTAGTTCGTGCAAACCCGTCACGCCCAGCTGAATCGCCACTAAAACCAGCATCACTGTTGTGACCGAGAAAAACCGGTGCAACGGAATCTTCAAGGTGCCTTTGAAGAACAGAACACCCACCGCCACCGCCGCCGCAATGCCTGCCGCCGTGCCGATCCAAGTCTGCAGTCCTTCCGTGGACATCTCCACCGCGCGCAAAATGAGCACCAGCTCCACGCCTTCACGCACCACCATCAGGAAAACAAACAGGGCTATCCCCCATCCCGCGGCCGCACCGGACCTTGAGGCATAGGATTCCAGTTTTTCTTCAATCTCCTTCTTCAGATGGCGGGCAATACGATTCATCCAGATGATCATGGTGACCACGAAGAACGAGGCCACCAAAAGTAACAACCCCTCAAAACCGTCCTCACTGATATTGAAACGCTCTAAAACGATTGCTACGGCAAGACTTAGGGCTGTAGCGGCAGCGACGCCACCCCACACGTAACGAGAAAGATGGGAACGCCCAGTTCGCGACAAATAGACGAGAATGATGCCAACGACGAGGGCAGCTTCAACGCCTTCACGAAGGGCAATGAGGAAAGCAGAGAGCAAGAAAACTCCAGTTGATAATCATTTGCAAGAACGATTCCAGCTTACTCCCTGCCCTCACTATCGTCAAGTTCACTCATCACACCCTCCTCACGCTAGAATAGACTCTTGCGTCTATTCTTACTCATGCCTTGTCTCCCCACTCGTCCATTGCTAGCCCTGCTGCTTTGCTCGGCGCTGGCGTGCCCGTACACACCTTCGCAGACCCCCTCGCAAACTCTCACCACTAAGGACGAGCTGCGCACTGTGGTCAAACCCGACCCGAAGCGCGCCAAGAGACTGGCCGACCTGGGCGCTCGTTCTGAAGCCGCTGGCGATTACGAAGGTGCCCTGGAAGCCTACGAAGAAGCGGCGAGATATGCTCCGTTTGACGTGACGATAGTAAGCAAGGGCGCAACGCTACGATCTCGATTGGTGCGTGGCTACGTCGACGAGGGCGAACGACTCGCGCTGGAAGGCAACCTGGGGGCTGCAGCGGAAGCTTTTGCGTTTGCTTTGCATGCAGACCCGACTAACGCCGTGTTGATGGAGCGGTTGAAGCAGATTGAGTCCATGCACCAGGATGAAAAGGAGCCTGCGGATGAGCCCGCCGCGGGAATGCCGAAACTCGATCCCGCCAAGGCCACGCGAAGCTTCGATACGCGCACAGATCTGCGGACGGCTTATGAACAGGTCGCCGCGGCTTATGGAATCAAAGCCGCATTCGATCCGGACCTTCCCGCAAGAAATGTTCGCTTTCGCGTGAAGGATGTCGACTTTGAAACGGCAATGAAAATTCTGATGCTGCAGACGGGCACGTTCTGGCGTCCGCTGAACTCCAAATTAATGTTCGTCGCGGCAGACACGTCAGAGAAGCGTAAAGCCTTTGATATGGAAATGGAGCAGACCTTTGCTCTGCCCTCCACTGTCGATTCATCGGAAATGACGGAACTGGTCCGTGCGGTGCGAGAATTAACGGGCATTCAACACATCCAGCAATCGATTCCCTCCCACACGATCACCATTCGCGACACGGTCCAGAAGGTGAAGCTTGCCGGCAGTATTATTCACCAGATGGATCAGGCACGTGGCGAAGTGCTTCTGGAAATCGACTTGCTCGAAGTGGATCGCAACAATGCCACCAAGATTGGCATTACTCCTCCCTCGAGCGCTCGCCTGATTACGCTTGATCCTGGATTGTCCCGGCAGGTGCGTTCCGCCCAAAGCATCACAGCTTTGTTGACGTTACTGGCCACGATCTTCGGTGGCCCAGTGGGTACGGCGGCCAGCAGCGGTGTGGCCAATCTAGCTTCCGCGATACCGTCGTTCCTGGTGCTCGGCGGCGGCAAGACCACATTTCTGCTGACGCTGCCCGGTGCGGCTGCAGATTTTTCGCAAGGATTGTCGCTGGTGCAGAGCGGAAGGCAAGTGCTCCTGCGCGCCCAAGACGGAAAACCCGCCACGTTCTTTGTGGGTGATCGTTATCCGGTAACGCTATCCCTTCTATCGGGAAGTTTGGGCACTGCAAATTTTGCGGCCAATCCGGGCGGAACGGGCGTCACCATCCCCCTCGAGCAATTCAACGTGGGACAAGGCCCGGTATCCATCGTGAGCAGCGATTTTCGCAGTAGCGGTTCACTCGATCTGGCCGTGCTCAATCAAATCGACAACACACTGACGATTTTATTGAACCAGGGAGCGGGAGTAACTTCCCAGTTTGCGGACGCCACAAATTCACCGATTTCTCTTGGAGCAGCCCGCACAGCAAATCCCGTTGTGCCAGCGGCGCTCGCCTCCGCGAGTATCAACGCAACGACGAACTCGTTTCCAGGTCTACTGGTCACCGATCCAGTTGCAAACACAGTATCCGTCCTCACGGGAAACGGTGACGGCACATTCAACCTTCTGGCTAATCCAATTGCAGTAGGCACACAACCCAGCGCGATTGTCACCGGTACGTTCAATACGAACAACGGCGACGGGAATCCCGGATTCGTTGTCACCAACTTCAAGGACAACACATATTCCGTTTTTAACGGAAACGGGGATGGCACATTCACACAAGTGACTGGCTCTCCATTTCTTTTGCCCGACAGTGTTACCGGGCCAATCGCGATGACGGTGGCAGACTTCAATGCCGATGGGTTCCCGGATTTAGCCATCGTCGATCAAGGCACCAATCAAGTGACCATTCTGGAGGGCAACGGTGACGGCACCTTCAAGAATTTCCCGGGATCGTCTGGCGCAGCCGGCATATTGCAATCACCCATCACCGTCGGCACACTCCCTGTCGCCATTGCTTCCGGTTCGCTGAATGGCAGCACTGGTCCTGGGCTAGCTATCGTCAATCAGAATGACAACACACTTACCGTGCTTCTCGGCAATGGAGACGGCACTTTCACGCAATCTGCCAATTCACCCCTGACCACCAGTACAACGCCCAGCGGCGTGGTGATAGGAAATTTCCTGGAGCAGGCAAACAGTGGTATTGCCGTCACCAACACTGGCTCGGGCACGGTCACTGTCTATGTCGATGTGGGAACCGGTTTGATCAAAGCTCTGGAACCTGGAGCAGGCACAAATCCTACCGGAATCGTTGCAGGCAGTTTCACCGACAGCACCTTCCCGGATTTGGTGGTCACAAACAATATTTCAGGAGCGGCAGGGCAAGTCACGCTGATCGTCAGTCCTACCAGCCTTATTTCTAATCCCGCTACGAATCAACAACCTTACCCGGGTTCGGAATTCATCGACCTCGGCTTGAAGGTCAAAGCAACTCCTTCACTTCACCCAAATCATGAAGTAACGCTGCAACTGGATTTTGACATTAAGGCGTTGGCCGGAAACAGCATCAATGGAATTCCGGTTATCACCAGCCGCACGATAACGCAGACCGTGCGCCTGAAAGAAGACGAGACCTCACTGCTGACTGGATTACTCGATCAGCAGGAAACTAAGACTATTACGGGCCTTCCCGGTCTGGCCCCGCTTCCGGGCATAGGCTACGCCTTTGGTGTGCGCAGCAACACTTTTCAGGACAATGAGCTTCTGATTCTGGTTACGCCTCGCCGTGTGCGACAACCTCTGCGCGAATCGAAGACGATTTATGCGGGCCGAGGTGAACTTACCGGAGGCGGCGGAAGAGGTGCGTTTGGCGGTGGCGCCGCGCCCCCTCCACAACCCGTGACAAGACCCTCCGAGCAGCCGACTCCGCCAACTTCCGAAGCGCCGCCACCAGGTCAAGGTCCGCCTGCTTTCCCGGGACAACAGCCACAACCCGCTCCTGTCGAGCCGGAACCGGCGCCACAACAGCCGCAACCTGAGCCTGAGCCGGAGCAACAGCCACAACCGCCGCCGCAGTAGAGACAGAAGTTACAAACTGGAATTGAGGGTGGAATTGAAGTGCTCGTGTATGCATGGCGCCAGTTCGAGCAACGTGTGCAGTTTCAAATCGTAAGAGTGTGATCGGCAATCTTTTCGAGGATTGCCAAAGGGGAGCGCGTTCGTTCCACGAGAGCATGTTGCGGAATCAGGAAGGTTTGCTCAAGGGCGTACTGCCCTTCGAGCACCGCGTGACTTACGCAGTCCGTGAACGCCAGCCAACTGCAGTTCGGCGGAAATTCCCACTGATGTTTTGGCGTGGTCTCCTGAAAGTTTTCGTCTTCCTTCATAGCATTGTGGCAGCGGTGCATGAATTCGTCGTAAGGCGGTTTACCGGCGCCAGGGAGGTGCAAAGCCCGAGCGACCGATTTCATGCTTCGGGAGAACGAAAATTCCCTGTAAGCCTTCTCGAGCCCTGCCGCTTTTGCAAAATGTGGCCCAAACGCCTCAAAAGTCTGCGAAGTCAACCAAACACGACTCTGAACTGGATTAATGTTTGTAAAGACACGAAGAATGCGTCCGCCATTTGTAGGCCGCGTCGGAAATGAATCGAAATGCAGCAGATCATTACGTGCGTGAAGCCGCGCCGGACGTCCTTTTTCCTCAATCGGTCGGAAACTGGCGTAGTCCAGCTTCCATTGTTTGGCATACGGAGTCAGTACGGAGTTCACAAACTCGATCGCTTGTTGCGAATAGTTGCGTAGAATTCGGCGCAATTGTTCCGCTTCGTTCTGTTCGGAAGCGTTGAGGCCTGTAATGCGATCCTCATTCGGGCGATACGCAATGTTTTTGTGATATGCGGAACTTACCTGCTTGCGACCAAGCAAAAGGTCTCGATCTTCCGTGGGAATCGCAAATGGAGTTGATTCCAAAAGAAGAAGATCCCCGATTTCCAAATGGCTGCAGAGTGCGCGTCCTCGCTCAGCAGACAAACCCCCGGCCACATCGTCAAAATCCCGGAGTCGAATAGCGTGGCTGAACCCGGTGGGAATTTCCGGCTGGTGAGAAGCAGAGGCGGCAGTCATTTGGCGTCCCCAATCAGTACTCAATATAGCGAGGCAAATTCCCGCCAGCAAGCACTCCACTCTTAAGGCAGGGGATCGAATACAACGATCGGCTGGTATGTCCGGGGCACAACGGCTTCCGCAATCGCCAACAGCTTGCTCTCCTGGCTGAATACCCGGAGGCGCGGTGGTTGCGCGGGCTCGGTATCCAAATGGGTCGTGGCACCCGGGGGAAGTTCAACGTGACCTGGCTGTACCTGCGAAACCATTACGTTGAACTTGCCTCCATGGCGCACACGTTTTTCCAGAATGGGCAGCACGTTTGTCCGGGGATAGTTAGGTAACAAGTTTTCCAGTGGAATGATCAGGTCTTTCAGTTTTCCAGCGCGCGCCGTTTCCGCAATTTCTTCAATCAGAATCGCTTGTTCGATGGAAAACTCGCCCACGGCTGTCCGTGTAATTTCCGTCAGATGCGCCCCACAACCGAGTTTCTTCCCCATGTCATGTGCCAGCGATCGCACGTAGGTTCCTGAGGAACACTCAATCGTAAACCGCGCCGTGCTTCCCTCAATCCCTGTCAGACGGTACTCAAAAAGCTCAACCTCCGCCGGCTTTAGTTCAAATTCAACCTTTTCTCGCGCCAGTTCGTAGGCTGGCCGGCCATGTACTTTCTTTGCCGAAAAAAGCGGCGGCATCTGCTCGAAGCGTCCCATCGATTTCCCGGCGAAGGCTTCCAACTGCTCGCGATCGAGAACCGGCGCAAGATCCGGTCCCTGCGCTTCGCCTTCAGAGTCGTAGGTGTTAGTCGCAAATCCGAAGCGGAATCCCGCGGTGTAGCGCTTTCGCCGCCCGGTATAAAAGCGCACCAACCGCGTCGCCTTACCAAGCAGCAAGACGAGGACACCTGTGGCCAGCGGGTCGAGCGTCCCCAAATGACCGATCTGGCGGAAACCCGCAAGGTGCCTGACCGCGTCCACCATGTCGTGCGATGTTCGCCCCTGTGGCTTGTTGATCACCAGTGCCCCATCAAAAGGGGCAGGCTTGGCTTGCCGTGGCATTAGCGCCTTTCCGAAAAATTTATTGGATTAAGTGTTGTCCGGCTCTCGTTTCGCGCAGGTTCGGTGCGCAACTTACTCTGGCATTGCGGGATTCTTCTTTACTTCCTTCAGAAGCTGCTCAATGCGCTCCACGTGTTCCTGGGACACATCCAGCACAAAATGCAGGTCGGGGATTCGCCGCAACTGGAGCCGCTCCACCAGTTCCTGCCGGATGTACTTCGAAGCGTGCTCCAGCGCTTTAATGGCGTCAGATTGTTCCTTGGAGGTGGCGTTGCGTACGCTGACGTAAATGCGCGCGTGTTTCATGTCAGGCTGCACGCGCACTTCGCTTACCGTGACGGAAGTCTCCAGCCGCGGGTCTTTCAATTCCCCCGCCAGCATGGCGTTGATTTCGTGGGCGATTTCCTCGCCGACGCGTTCATGGCGATGATTGTCGGGACTCATGCGATTACGTCCTGTGGCCGCTCGGCAAACTAATCGGGCGGCGAAACTCTACAACATATCTACAGAATGTCCAATCAGCACGGGTCCAAGCTCGCGGTCGGCTTCGGCCAGTACGTTCTGTAGCGATTCTTCAACAAGCTGCTCTTCGTTGGCAAGTGTCACTACTCCCACCACGGAGCGTTGCCAGGTATCCTCGAAATCCAGTTCCGCAACAGCTACATTGAATTTGCCGCGCAGGCGATCCTTCAAACTGCGCAAAATCTGCCGTTTGTCCTTTAAGGATTGTGCCTCAGCGATGTGCAGCTCTAGTGTAAGCAATCCAACCGGCATATGTTGCTCCGGGAATGCTGTGGACGCAAAGGGGACTATCTGCGTCCGGCGGAGGCGGTACCCTGCGCGGCTGCTTCAGCAGCCGAAAGTTTAACGACCTGGAAGCATTCAATCACATCGCCGATTTTCACGTCGTTGAAGTTAGAAATGCCCAGGCCGCACTCGAATCCCGTGCGCACTTCGCTGGCATCATCCTTGAATCGCTTCAACGAACTCAGCTTCGATGTGTAGACGACCGCGCCATCACGCACGACGCGTGCCTGAGCGTCGCGTTTCATGATGCCATCAACCACGTAACACCCGGCCACCGATCCAGAGCCCTTGATGCGAAATACGTTGCGAACTTCCGCACGGCCCAGATACGTTTCCTGAATGACGGGTTCGAGCAAGCCGTCCATGGCCTTCTTCATTTCGTCGGAGACTTCGTAAATTATCTTGTGCGTGCGGATATCGACATGTTCCTGCTGCGCAAGGTCCAGTGCTTTACGGTCTGGCCGCACACCAAACGCGATGATGATGGCTCCGGAGGCCGCGGCGAAGAGCACATCGTTTTCCGTTACCGTACCCACCCCGCTGCTGATGATCTTCAGCTTCACCTGTTCGGTCGAGAGCTTCGGCAACATTTCGCTCAACACTTCGGCGGAACCCTGCACATCAGACTTGATGATGATCGGCAATTCCTTCACTTCGCCGGTTTTCAATTGCTCGTGCAACTGGTCCAGCGTAATGCGGTTGCCGGAACTGGCGCGCAGTGCGGCATCGCGCTGCTTGCCCTGGCGATATTCCACCACGTGGCGTGCTTTGGCTTCGTCCGTCACCTGGAAGTGGTCGCCCGCTTCCGGTACGCCTTGCAAGCCGAGAACTTCCACGGGTGTAGACGGTGGCGCGTTCTTTACCGGGCGTCCACGTTCGTCGAATAGAGCGCGAACTTTCCCGAAGACCGAGCCGGCAATAAAGAAATCGCTGATTTGCAACGTGCCGTTTTGTATCAAAATGGTGGCTACGGGACCGCGTCCACGATCGATTCGCGATTCCAGCACTGTTCCCGCTGCCGGCGCATCCGGATTCGCTTTCAGTTCGCGCAAATCCGCTACCAGCAGAATAATTTCCAGCAGTTTGTCGAGACCCTTCTTTTGTTTCGCGGATACTTCGACGAATTCGGTATCGCCACCCCACTCTGCGGGCATCAACGCCAATTCGCTGAGTTGACGCTTCACGCGCTCGGGTTGAGCTTCTGGCTTATCGATCTTGTTGATTGCCACGATGATGGGCACATTCGCGGCCTTGGCATGATCGATGGCTTCGCGCGTCTGCGGCATAACGCCATCATCCGCTGCAACAACCAGCACCACGATGTCTGTAACCTTCGCTCCGCGCGCTCTCATCCGCGTGAACGCTTCGTGACCCGGCGTGTCGACAAAAACCACCGCGCGTTCGCCCACCTGCACTTTGTACGCGCCGATGTGCTGTGTAATTCCGCCTGCTTCGCCTGCGGCCACATCTTCCGTTCGGATTGCGTCCAGTAAACTGGTTTTGCCATGATCGACGTGACCCATAACGGTCACCACCGGAGGCCTTGGCTTCAGATTTTCCTTGGTTTCTTCTTGCGCAACTTCCAAAACCATCTCTTCTTCAAACGAAACGACACTAACCACGCCATTAAAGGACTGCGCCAGGTCGGTTGCCGTTTCGACGTCGAGTGCCTGGTTGATGCTGGCGAATACGCCGCGGTCCAGCAGAATCTTCAGTAAATCCTTAGCGCGAATATCCAGCTTCTCCGCCAGTTCGCGGATGGTAATTCCCTCAGTTAGCGTAATGTCGCGCGGCGCGCGTGGCTCTGGCGGAGCTACCGGCGCGATTACGCCCCGGCCACCCGCACCCGGCCGTTGCCGTGTGGGATGAAGCTTCCGCTCACCTTCAATTTCTCGTTTGTCCGCAGTGGGTCGTTGCCGTTGTGTCGGCTTGCGTGTGTACAACGGCTTTCCCGGTTCTGCCTTTGGAGGCAGCTTCTCTGGAAATGGCGGCAACATGTCTGGCCGCCCCGGTGTACGAGGTCCGGGGCGCGTTCCCATTGGGACGCCGCCCGGTCGATTGCCAAAAGATCTGCCTGGACCGCCCGGTCCACCTTGGCCCGGTCCTCCAGATCGCGGAGTGTACGGCCGATTCCCACCTTGCCCCGGTCCTTGCGGACGCATCGGTTGGCCGGGACGCGGCCCCTGGCGTTGCTGGCTTCCCGGAGTTGTACCCGGCACCGGACCGCGGTTTCCTGTCCGCATCGGCATCGGAGGACGTGGCGGCGGAGTTGGCATGGGTGGACGTAATGGCTGACCCGGCGTTGCTGGCCGTGTGCTGGCTTGTGCGCCGGGCTGTTGAGATCTTGTTGTTCCCGGAGGAACCGGCGCTCCCGGACGCGCAGGCGGCCGTTGCTGACCGGGCGCAGGTGCGCCAGAACGAGCGCCAGGTTGTGCCTGGCCCGGCGCAGCGGGACGCACAGCAGGAGGTTGTCCTGCCGGACGAGGAGCTTGTGTAGCTGGTTGCGTTGGCGCAGCAGCCGTTGTCGGGATTGCAGGAGCAGCAGGCCTTACTGCGGGAGCGGCAGGTGCCACTGGGGCCGCTGTCGCAGGCGCCGCAGGTTTTGCGAGTGGGGGCGTCGCCGTTGGCGCACTCGGTGCGACCGGAGGCCGTACCGCCGAAGGCGGTGTTGCCACAGTTACTGGTGTAGCCGAAGCAGGCGCCGCAGGAGCAGCGCTGACTGGAGCAGCAGGTTTTGCCGCAACGGGCGCGGGAGCGGGAGGAGCAGCCGGCCGGCGAAGCGCCGCCTTCGCGGCAGCTTCTTTTGCAAGACGTTCCGCTTCTGCGTTCGCTTCCGCGTCCGCCTCGCCTTTCAGGCGCTGGCGAACCTTCTCGGCCACGTCGACAGCTATCGAACTGGAATGGGTCTTCTTTTCGGTTACGCCGAAGCCCGGAAGCAGGTCAATAATGGCCTTGGCTTTGACCTCGAGTTCACGGGCAAGCTCATTGATGCGTACTTGGGATGCGTCATTCATGCTTCGTTAGGAATTTTTCTCTTCCTGTTGTTCCGCTGGCTTGTTTTCTTCCGGCGTTTCAACGGCGGCAGAGGATGCCTCTGTCGCAGATTCTTCAGAAACTGTTTCCGCGGCGCTATCCGACTCAGCAGCGGTATCCTCTTCGGACGCGGCTTCCGTTTTCACCGCCCCAGCTTCTTCCGAAGGCTCGTCGGTGTTTTCGACTGCCGCGCCTTCTGCCGCTGGCGTTGCCGTCGAGTCACCGCTTTCATAGAAGCGGTTCACCGCTTGATAGATTTTGTCGATCATCTTCTCGCCGATGCCCGGAATTTCCATTAATTGTTCCGGAGTCATGCTGGCGAGCTTTTCCAGGTTGGAGATTCCCGCGGCTTCGATCTTCTCGATGGTCTTCGGCCCGATGCCTGCCAAAACTGTCAGCGGCGTAGTTGGCGCCGTCAAAGCGGTCATCTGCTCTTCGATCTCGCGGCGCTTTTCCTCTTCGCTCTTGATATCGATGTCCCAGCCGATCAGCTTGCTGGCCAGGCGCACATTCTGCCCTTTTTTGCCGATGGCCAAGGAAAGCTGCGAATCTTCTACAATCACTTCCAATTTGCGGTTTTCCGGGTCGGTTACCTGAACGCGCGTAACCTTCGCCGGACTCAGCGCCTTTTGCGCAAATGCCACGGTCTCTTCGTTATAAGGAATGATGTCAATTTTTTCGCCGCGCAACTCGCGAATGATCGATTGCACGCGCATGCCCTTCATGCCAACGCATGCACCCACCGGATCCACGTCCTTATCGCGGCTGGCCACAGCAACTTTTGTGCGCTCTCCAGCTTCGCGTGCCGCCGCCCGGATCTGCACCGTGCCGTCGTAAATTTCCGGCACTTCCATTTCGAACAATCTTTGTACCAGCGCCGCATCCGCGCGTGAAACGATCACTTGTGGACCCTTTGCCGCGCGGTCCACCGTTCGAATCACAACGCGCAAACGCTCACCAATGTTGTAGGTCTCCAGCTTCGATTGTTCTCGTTTTGGCAAACGGGCTTCCGTCCGCCCCATGTCCACAATCAGGTCCGGCCCTTCGGCACGCTTCACAATCACGGTGACAAGTTCGCCGGCTCGCGTGTGATATTCGTTGTAAATCGTGTCGCGCTCGGCTTCGCGCACCTTCTGCAAGATAACCTGCTTGGCGGTCTGTGCCGCGATGCGCCCCAGAACATCGGTGGGTTTTGCCGTCAGAATTTCGGAGCCCACTTCAGACCCGGGATGCTTCTTTTTGGCCTCGGCCAGACTGATCTCGCGCTTCGGATCCGCGACTTCTTCCACCACCGTGTAAACCGAGAACACGTCCACCTGGCCCGTTTCCTGGTTGAACTTGCTGCGAAGATCCTCTTCCGTCCGGTAAAACTTGCGGGCGGCCACAACCATGGCGTCTTCGATGGCAGAGATCACCACCTCCGGTTCAATGTGCTTCTCCCGGCTCAACATTTCGATTTGTTGATAGAGCAGATTCGCCATTTCCTCGTCCTGACTTCCTAAAATTCAATTACCAAATTGGCTTTCCGAATCGTTTCCAGCGGTATTTCCACGATTCGAGCTTCTTTGCCCTTCAACTCCATGCGAACCTTTCCGTCCGCAATTCCTTGCAACCGTCCTTCAAAAAAATTCATTTCGCCGATGTGCTCGGTGGTAGCGATTTTAGCCAGCCGGCCTCGAAAGCGCTGAAAATCCGCCGCTTTCTTCAGGGCGCGATCCATGCCGGGCGAACTCACTTCCAGCACATACCCCGGCCCGGGGATCAATTCCTCCACGTCCAGGATTACGCTGAGCTGCTTGCTCATCAATTCGCAATCCGCGTGGCTTATCTTGGGGTAAGGATCTGGTGCTGCCTCGCCCTCGGCACCTTCCGCAGGGTTCGCGGGGGGTACCCGGTCGATGTACACCCGTAGGAAGCGCTGCTTACCTATCTTCCATTCGACATCCACGATCTCCAAGCCTTCCGAGCGAGCTACACGCTCGGCGGCCTCGCGGACCTTATCCAAATTCACGCAAAGACTCCACGGCCTACGCCGGTCTAAAGCTCAGTACCGCCGGCGCCAACAAAAAAGTGGGCTTGCGCCCACCCCATGAAGCGACCCGATTCAGAGCGAAATAGGAGTATATTCCCCAAACACGACAAAAGCAAGGCACCTGACCTGGCTGAACCTGGCTGGGGCCTCACCGCTAAATCCTTGAACCTAAAGCTGCAAAGAAACAAGGGCTGCCACAGAAGAGGCAGCCCCTGTCAATAGAATCAATACGCTGAACTACTTCTGGGGCTTGGCTGCTGGTGGCGTCACCGGCTTCGGCGTCGTTGCAGCAGGCTTCGCGGCCGGCTTTGGTGCGGTCGTTGCTCCCGCCGGATATGCCTGATCGTACAACTTGATGATTTCCGGGGTCACGTCGATATTTGTCGAGGCAAAAAGGATCGGCGAGTTCTGTGCCGAGGAATCAAAGATGGCCACAAAACCGTTTTCGCGGGCATGACGGTCGAGCACATCCATCATCTTCCGGCCGATGCGATCCACTACTTCCGCTTGCGCCGCATTCACATCTTCCTGCAGTTCATTGTTCTTGCGTTCCAACTGCGCTGCCAAACGGCGACCCTGATTGCTGAGCCGCGTTTTCTCTTCTTCGCTCAATGTGCTAGCGCCAGCCTGCAACTTCTGCTGGATATCATTGATCTGCTTGTTCATACTTTCCAATTCGTTCTGCCGGGGCGCGAACTGCGTCTGCAATTCCGCTGACGCCTGTTTGCCTTCCGCGGTGGTCACAATCGCTTGCCGAACATTGATGACCCCAATTTTCGTACCACTCGAGCTGCCCGCCGCTGTCTGCCCTTGCACGGCTGCCGCCCCGAAAAGGGACGCAATCGCCAGCGTCGCTGTTACCATCAGATTTCTGGAATTCACTGTTTTCTCCTTATTCATTTCCGGGTGCGTCTTCCGCTCTCGCTTGAGCGACCAACGAAATGACATCCCTTGGATAACGTAGCCGTTTCCCGGCTAATCCTTTTCGAACGCCCTGCAAGCTGTACTTCCTCACTGCCTGTCTACTGGTCCCCACAGCCCGTTTGCCAGCTTCAGCACAAACACAGAAGTATAACTGACTCGCGGATTCCCCTGCAATCCTCTAGTGAAAATGCCTCTTCGCGCACAAGAATGCTCACGACGCCCTTGTACGCGCTAGTCTTACTTCGGCATCGCCAGCAAGATCACCCGGTTATTGTTCTGGTCCACCATGACCACGGTATTCGTGACATTGTCCATCGCCGAAGCGAATTGCGACTGGCTGCTGATTCCGAGCGTGTCTCTGGTCTTGAACGTTTGCGAGTCAATGATGGAACTCGTGGCAGAAGTTGAATTGATCGTCAGGATTCCGCCCGTCTGGTAATTGTAGGCTAGCGAATAGGGGTTAATTCCGACGCGAATCGTCTGGGTAGAACCAGAGTTGGGGTTGAATGCGTAAATCGCGTTTTGCTGTGTCGACGTAGCGTAGAACAGCGCGGTGGTCGGCGCCGGGTCGTACACAATCCCGGTCAAGCTGGCGGACAGCGAGCCTACCGATGCGCCGGAACTTCGCGTCGGCGGTTTGGAGGCAAGGCTGATCACATCCAAACCCGCAGTCGCGACCGTTGAGCCCGAGTTCTGCAGCACCGTCACAACGGCAATCGCACGGTTCGGATCGATGGCAATTGCTGTTGGCGCTCCACTGACCGCGATGGTCGTCGGCGTAGGGGTTGTCGTAGTGACCGCGCCTGGCAGCAGCACAGTCAGATCAATGGCCGTTACGGTATTGGAGCCGCTATTGGCAACCAGCGCCAGCGCACGATCCTGGTCAATCGCCACACCCAGAGGAGACAGACCGACCGCCACAGAATTCGACGTCGTGGTCGTACTCCCTGACGTCGTTGTGAACGATAGGAGTTTCATCGCGGTGGGATTGCTGACATCCAGGATCGAAGCAGTTCCCGTCGGTGAATCTCCATTGTTTGAAACCACGGCATAACCCAATCGGGGAATAATGCCGATTCCAACGGGATTTTTGCCTACCGTTACCGTATTTAGAATGCTGCCAAAAGGCGCGACACTTGAATCTGGCCTCACATAACCCGCCGGATCGATAGCTATCGATGTCACGCTGTTGCAAGCGTAATTCGTGATGAACGCAACGTGCTTCAGCTCATCAATTGCCACGCCTTCGGGTCCTTGCGGGAAGTTCTGCGTTGGCGCACATGTTGTGCTCAGGTCCAAAACTCCTACTGCATGCAGGTTTGTTGAATTAGAAACGACTCCTCCGGCCAGCACATCCAGTGCGTAATCATGCGCAACGGCCAACGTCGACGCTGGTATAGTCACGTCAAGTTCGCTGTCGCTGACATAGGTTGTGCAGAACGAAGTATCGGACGCACCGGAGCATAGGCCGGACGACTTCGCATCCAAGCGCACCACGGCGCCGGACGAAACTCCGAATCCCTGGCCCAATACGCGTACTTTCGCCGCTTGTCCCAAGGGAACGGCCTGTGGCATGCATGGCTTAGTGCCATCCGTGTTCGTCGGATCGCATTGCGCCGCCGGCACCGGGAACGTTCCATTCAAATCCGGCTGACCGTTGGCAACACCCGCGCTGGCGACCTGCAGTCTCTGGATGGAAACCTTCTTGAAAATATTCCCCGGGTCGAGGTTCAGGTAGCTCAGTGTATTGCTCCCTGCATTGGCCACCAGGACGTACTTCGACTTCGGGTCGTACGTCATGGGTCCGTTCACAACAACGGGCGTAGTCGACCCCGCAGGCGTGTAAGACCCTTGTCCCGCTTGTCCTATCGGAATTGCGGTAACGATGCGATACGGTGAGGAAGTACCGTTAAAGGTAGGTCCACCTGGATTGATCAACGAGATTGCATTGGTTGGGAAATTCGGGCCCACCTGATCTGCGGGATCGTAGGCAAGCAAAACGTTGGTGAAAGGATCGAAAGCCACCGAATGGAACCCTGTCTCCGGTGCTCCGCTCGGTATTGGCGTGCACCCATTGCAACTGCCGGCCGTCAGCGTAAGCGCAGTCAGCGTCTGATCCAGCGTTCCAATGAACTGAATCTGGTTTGCCGAGGCGTTGAAATCCGCCGCCGCGAATGTACGCGTCGTTGGATTAATTGCTCCAGCCGAAGCAAATCGCGTGGTGTTGAACGAAAAATAAGGCGTGCCATACTGCACTGTTCCGGGCGCGCTTGCCGTATTGGTTTCCACCTCATCCGGCAAACCCTGTTGCGCGTATGAGAATGTCCAAGGGTCTGTAACGCTGCCGCCAATCACCTGGTAGGTTCCATTCAAGTCCGCAGGCATCAGTCCGGAGATGATGACGGTGCCACCAAGGGCGGGATTGATTCCGTGCGGAGTTGCCTGTGTGCAAATGATTTTGGTGATACCGGCCGTTCGCACCGCGCCACTCGTTCCGCCGCTAACTGCCGGAGCGATTGTCGCCGACTTGCCTTTTTGCAGTAGATCGACGACTGAGGTGGATCCGCTTCCGCCCGGCGTCACGTAGGCAAAAGGCGTCTGCGGCTGCATCACCACCTGAGGATAAGTGCCGGTATTCATGGAGACCGGCGCGACCACGCAGGGAGGCTTCTGCGTGGAGATAAAGCAGGTTCGTGTATCGGAATTGTCTAGATTCGGATTCACATCCACGATGAATCCAATATTCGTATTGACATAGGCAACCACGGCCAAATGAGTTCCTGGATCGACTCCCACGGAGAAAGGCGTCGCCAGACCTGTTCCTGTCGGTTGTTGAAGAAGTGTGTTCAGGTCTACAGGGATCGCCTTGCTCAGATACGTTGCCGAACTACGCGATAACGCGAACAACCGCAGAGTACTGTCTCCCGTGCTGACGACGACACCAAGATCTTGCCCGCTGAATCCCGGAATGTTGATTTGGTCATCGATCGCAATGCTCGTTGGCTGGCTGGCAACCGCGGTGGTGCCGCCGGCGGGAACCTGCACTGGCAGTCCGCTGGGTTGTGGCACTCCACCCGTTAGATCAACCAGCTGGATCGAGTTGCCCGCCTGCTCGGTCATCACGGCATAACCCTTTGTGGAGTTAATCGCAAAACTGCTGGGAGCGAGATTTGCTCCGCTGGCAGGTGTCGTGGGCAGCGGAACGGATGTTACCGTCCCCACACTCTGGAAATTCGGTTGGACCGCGAAGTTGGAGGTAACCAGCGGAAACAGTGGCGCTATCGCTTGCGGGGCCTGGCTTACTACCGACACCTCGTAAAGGCCCGGACTCGCCAGCTGGCTTCCTTTCGGCGAACCGATGAATTGCCGCGGCCCTGAGAGGAACACGGTGTCCAAAGCACCATCGAGCAGCAAGCTGACGATGGGTTGATTCGTTGCACCGTAATAACCGCCATTCACGGCAATCTGCGCATCTTGTCCCTGCGGGAAGCTATCCGGTACCGTGGCCACCAGCGCCGGACTGGCATAAATCAAATTCAACGGACAGGAAATGGAAGTCGTGTTCGTTGATCCGTCCCCATTCGGCACCACAACACAAGGAGGAGTAGCGGTGGGTGATCCTGGAATGTTTGTCACCGTAATTTGTGCCGTGCCCGCCGTTCCAAGCTGCGTTGACGTCAGGCGTATGCGCGTCACCAGCGATGCATCGCATGTCACGACCGGCGTCACGCCGGTTGCCGTTGGCGTGCAATACTGCAAACTAACCGGAATGGTGAAAATATTTGTGGGATCAATCGGCGCGCTGGTCGTCGAGCCGGGCGCTGTGAAGAATATTTTCGTGGTATTCAGGAAATTCTTCGCGTTCAGAAAAATGTCCGCAGACACTCCCCCGGCCGCAACCGTGCTCGGCGAAATTCCGCTGAACGTAATCGCGTTGGCCGTGGCGGTAACCAGCGTAATTGTGGCGAACGAGACCTGGCTTGGATCAACTTCTGACCACACCACGGCATATACCGTCGTCGGGCTTGTCGACTTGCTTCCCGCCGGCTTCGTGTCCGTTGGCAGTGTACTGGGAGCCGTATATATTCCGTTGTTGTCGATCGTGCCGCAGGTTGGATCGCATGTTTCCGTCAATGAACTGATGGTTTGATCATTCACGTTGGTCGAACTCGTGTTGGGTTGCACCAGGTGCCATTGCTGGCCGGTTGGCGTGGCATTCAGGAACGATGCGTTGAAAGTTGCTTGTTGGGCTGGCGTCAACCCGACAGGAACGGTGGCAGTCGATGGCGTCACGGCAACGCGGATTCCTGAATCCAATTGAACGGTCGCTGTACCCGTTTTCTTTTTGTCTGCATCGGCAGTGGCGGTGAACGTCAGTTTCGGAACGGGATTCGGGAAATTAGCCAGCGTTGGCGCCGTGTAAGTAAGAACGTTTGAACCGTTCGTTGTCGAAATCACCCAGGTCCCAAATGTGCCCGTCCCTCCAGGGAAAGTGGCTCCGCTGGTGCACGTCCCCGTCTTTGCCGGTGGGCTGGGTACGGCTGTAGTCGCTGGCGGGGTATACGAATACGTGCAAGGCCAGTCTGTCACGGTGATGTTGGTGCTGCCGCCTACCGTTGCCGTAAATGTCTGCACTTGTCCCGCGATAACTATTTGCGCTGCCGGGCTCACCGTCACGGTAATCACGTTTGCACTCGAACTGCTGCTGCATCCATGCAACAGTATTAGCGCGCTGCAAATAATACCCAGAGCGGCGTGTTGTATCGATCTTAACTTCATAACGAACATCTCTCCTAAACGGACGCCGCAGGAACCCGCGCGCAGCCCTTTACTGACTTTTTCGAATCTCGTTCCGAATGTGATGCGAGCGACATTCACATTCGTTGTGTTTCCCGAGCCTGCCTAGAACGTCCGGCTTACCGTAAAGCGGAACGTACTCTTCGGCTCAAAATAGTTCAATCTTCCCGGGTTCTGCAAAATCGGCTGCAGCGGCGTCAGCACGATCGGATCGCACGTTCCCGGATGCAAGGGATCGACCAATCCCAACGCTCGGCACTGCAAGTAAAGGCTCTCTGGATTGTAGACATCGTTTGGCGCAACCAGCGTCTGGTGCAGCCGCAATGGGTTGTACGCATAATAAATCCGGAATGGAGCCTGCACGATCGGCAGGTTCACGATGAACTCAACTCCCGTCGATGCGCGAATCTTGAAGTTTGTTCCTGGAGCAATCTGCAATTGTGCCTGCTGGTTCACCAGCGGGAATTGCGAGTTGATGTTGGCCACCCCTGTCGGATCAAGGCTAAGCCCGTTTCTTCGGAGAGTTCCGTCCGTGCCAACATCCGCAAACAGTGACATGCTCACCGGTCCCGCAATTGGAATCCGGTATTCAAAGTTGCCTACTGCCTGAGTATCTCCACCGGGGAATGTAATTGTGTACGCGACCACCGGCACGGACAGGGTCGTTGCGGATCCGTGATACGGGAACGAAATGGGCTGGTTGATCACCGTCGGAATAAATGTGACCGGCGAAATGGCGCGAATGTCGAACCCTCTCAAGTCGTTTTCTCCGCCCATGTAGAACCGGCTATACGGTGGCACTTCCTTGCCGCCATATCCCGTGGTGAACGCGCCCAATACACGGAAACCCACCGCATTTCGCCTGTGATTAATCGGGTGAAAATAGGTGTACTGGCCGGTGTTTGTAATCGTGTTGACGTTTCCGCCGAGCGGTCCGCCGGTAAACGACAGCGAGTAGAAATAGCTTTTTCCTTGGGTAGCATTGATCGGACTATTAAGGGTATTTTGCGTGATCGAGGTCGTGATTGTGCTGGCCAGAATGCCATCCAGAGCGGTAGGACCCGCGATGCTCCGATACTGCAATTGGGTGAACAACAAATTAGATGCCGCGTTGTAGGTCGTAATATTGGTTCGCGTCAGACCGTAACTGACCGAGAGCCGCGTGAACGAGAACCGCTTCATCGGGTAGCTGGCAAACGCCGTAAATCCGGTGCTGTTCTGGTTGTAGTTCTGGATGTATTGCGGATTGATACTGACAGATTGCCCCGTCAGCAGTGCCGCTTGCTGGGCCTGGTTGTATTTGTACAACGAGGAGAAAATTGTGAAGCCGCTCGAAATTGGTCGATCAAACAGGTACGGCTCTGTAAATCCGAACATCAGATTTCGCTGGTACTGTCCAACCTGCGCGGACAAGGTCAACGTTTCGCCCAAACCCAGGAAATTGTTCGTCTGATAGGTCAACCCGATAAATCCGCCAGAAAGCCCGCTGACGCCGCCCTGCAATCCAATCGACTGCTTACCTTTTTCCTTCAGCTTCAGCAGCAGGTCGACTGTGCCGTCCTTCGTGTTGCGCTTGATTTCCGCAGCCTTATCCGCTTCGAGTTTGTCGAAATAATCCAGCTGGTTTAGCCGCAAAATACTCAATTCCCATGCATGCTGGTTGAACAGCTGACCTTCATCAATCAGCAATTCGCGCCGGATCACTTTGTCGCGCGTCGTGGTATTTCCGCTGAAGTCGATGCGGCGCACATAATACTGCTTTCCTTCGTCAAACTTCATCGTGACGTCGATTCGCTTTGCCGTGTCATCGATATCCGTTTCCGGCGTCGCCACGAAATCGATGAAACCGTACTGCCCGTAGATCTTCTTATAATCGTCCAGGGCCTTGCGGATCTTTGCGGAAGAGAAAACGTCTCCCGCCTTCAGCGGAAACGCACCCTTCAGTGCTTCGACCTTCAGCGAAAGCGCCTTGTCCGGGTCGCTGCTGGCAATCTTAATCGTCCCCATCACGTATTTCTCGCCCTCTTCCAGAGGAATTGTGATGTTGACCGCCTTGCCTTCCGATTTCCCGAATATCGGCACTCCGTAACGGAACCCATTCGTATCGATGTTCTCGATAATGGGATCCTTCACCAATACCTTGAAATAGCCGTTGTCCTGATACAGCCCGCGAATTCCGACTTCGATGTCTTCGATCAGTTTGTCGTGATCATAAGTCTTCGACATCACGTTGATTTCCGTGAAGTACAGCGGAATGGCATACGGCCGGTCGTGCTTCATCGCCCGGATCAATTTCCGGTTGCTGAAGGCGTGATTGCCCGTGAACATGAGTTTGCCGACTTTTACTTTCGGCCCTTCGTTGATCTTGAAAACCAGGATTACCGCGTTGCTCGAGGCAATCCGCTCGTATTCCGGCGTCACATCGGCAAACTGCCGCCCATGCTCTCCCAGCAATTCCTTTAGAGTGACTTCAGCCTTCTTGATTCGCGTGGGATCGAACTGGCTTTCGACCGTTAGCCCCACCTTTTTTTCCTTGAACCGGTCCAGAATGTCGGACTCGGAAATGGAGTGAATGCCCTCGTACCGGATGCGGCGGATAATCGGCCGTTCTTTTACGTCAAAAATGACGATCTTCCCGCCCGGCTTGTCCGGCGAGTCTTCCACGCTCAGCTTCACATCCTCAAAAAATTGCGTGTTCCAGAGCGCCTGAAAATCCCGCCGCAATGTATCTTCGTTGTAGGGATCGCCATCACGGGTAAAGATTCGTGCCTTCAGTGTGTCCGCGCGGATGCGCCGGTTACCGGTGAAATCGATGCGTTCCACGAATTCCTGTCCGTCCGCAGGCCGGATGGTACTTTTCTGTCCAGCCTGCGCGGGGAATTCTTCGATTTTTTCTTCCAATGTGGTCTCGTTCAGCGATGCGTGAAACAGGTAGGTTGTTTTGCTTGCAGAATTTGTCTCGTTGCCGGAATGCGACTGCGCTTTTACCAGAATTGGCACAATCCCTATAACCAAAAGCCATAAGGCGCATCGAAGACATACACTCCGGCGCACTGCACGCCCAGCGTCCATCCTCGACAGTAAACAGAGATTCTTTCGAGCGGCCATTGATCGGCTCAAGGCCGCGCCCCAAAACCCAAGATGTTCTTCTCCCGCCAGTCCCGGTATGAGACTAGCCGTGTGCGCACCCGTGCGATTCCCAGTGGGACAAACCGCGCCGCGAGTTCACGTGTTGCGTCAGATTCGCTAGTGGACGACTGGGGTTGCCTCAGACACTGGCCGGAACGCGAGGCCTTCCCCTGCAACGTATATTTGCAACGTCGCCGGCCTCTGAATCCCACCCTGAATCAATGCCTCAGATAGCGGATCTTCTACGTACTTCTGCAGTGCCCGTCGCAGCGGCCGCGCTCCGTAATTCCGATCCGCACATGTCTTCTCGAGGATCCACTGGCGCGCTTCCGGCGACAATACTACTTGCAGTTGACGGTGAATGAGTGTGTCATTCAACTGTCCTACAAGCAAATCGATAATTCGCAGCAAATCTTCGTCACCCAACGGATTGAACAGGATTACTTCATCCAGCCGGTTCAAGAATTCCGGATTGAACGACCTCTTCACTTCCGTCATCACCAGGTCTTCCATACTCTTCAATCCAGCCTCGTCCAATCCAGACTGGAACCCGATCGAAGTGCGTTTCTGCAGATGCCGCGCTCCGAGATTGGAAGTCATGATGATAATGGTGTTTCGAAAATCTACCGTGTTGCCCAACCCGTCCGTCAATTGCCCGTCTTCAAACACCTGAAGCAGAATATTGAACAAGTCCGGATGTGCCTTCTCGATTTCGTCCAACAATATAACGGAATATGGAGTCCGGCGCACGCGTTCTGTCATCTGCCCGCCCTCTTCATATCCCACATATCCTGGAGGAGCGCCGATCAGCTTCGACACCGAATGCTTTTCCATGAACTCAGACATGTCGAAACGAATCAGCGATTTCTCTGAACCGAACAGGAATTCCGCCAGACGCCGCGCCACTTCCGTCTTTCCAACGCCCGTAGGCCCAAGAAAGAAGAAGCAGCCAACCGGGCGTGAAGGCGACTTCAAGCCCGCACGACTGCGCCGAATCGCGCGTGCAAGCGCGGTGATCGCCTTATCCTGGCTGATGACGCGCTTGTGCAACTCCGGCTCGATCCGCAGCAATTTCTGCTGTTCGTCTTCCTTGATCGAAGTCACCGCAACACCCGTCCAGCGCGACACCACTTCTTCGATATCTTCCCGCGTCACCACGCCTGTGGAAGCATCGTCCAGCTTGTACCGCTCACGAAGCAAGCGCAGATTTTCTTTTTCTTTGCGCTCCTCTTCGGAATAAAACCGCGCCTTTTCAAACTCGTGTGCCGCAATCGCCGATTCCATGCGGTGCGTAATGAATTTCACGCGTTTCTGCACTTCTCCCACTTCCACTGGCACGGAAGCCTGCCGCAATTTCACACGAGCGCCTGCCTCGTCGATTAAATCAATTGCCTTGTCGGGGAGAAAGCGATCGGGAATGTAGCGGTTCGACAGATACACGGAATAGCGCAGCGCCTCATCCGTGTATCCCACGGCATGAAACTTCTCATAACGCTCACGCACTCCGTTGATAACCTGGATGGCTTCTTCTTCGTTCGGTGCTGGCACCTTTACAGCCTGGAAGCGCCGCTCCAGCGAGCGGTCTTTTTCGACCGACTTGCGATACTCACCGGGCGTAGTCGCGCCAATGCACTGAATCTCTCCACGGGAAAGCGCCGGCTTCAGTATATTTGCGGCATCCAACGAACCTTCCGCCGATCCTGCGCCAACCAGCGTATGCAACTCGTCGATAAACACGATGGAGTTCTGGCTCTCCATCAATTCTTTCATGATCGTCTTCAACCGCTCTTCAAACTGGCCGCGGTATTTCGTTCCCGCGACAATCAGAGACAGGTCAAGTGACAGAATCCGCTTGTCTCCCAAAAACGGCGGCACATCACCATCAGAAATCCGTTGCGCCAACCCCTCTACGATTGCCGTCTTGCCCACGCCCGGTTCGCCAATCAATACAGGATTGTTTTTCGTGCGACGGCACAAAATCTGAATGACGCGCTCTACTTCGTTATCACGTCCTACCAGGGGATCGAGCGAACCTTCCGCGGCTGCCGTTGTCAGGTCGCGGCTGAATTCCGCCAGCAAGGAAGTCTCTTTAGGCCGCGCCGCCGTGGTCTTCTCACCGGTTGTGCGCGAAAGCTCTTCACGCAAGGTCGAAAGGCGCAGCCCGCGCTCCATCAGGATTTCCGCGCCGAAGCACTTCTCTTCCCGCAGAATTCCCAGCAGCAGATGCTCTGTCCCCACGTGCTTGTGGCCCAGCCGTTCGGCTTCTTCCGCGGCCATGTTCAGGATGCGCTTGCACTCCGCGCTGAGAGGCACTTCCACAGACGTGGAAATCCGCTCGCGGATCGTGATGCGCGCTTCGATCTCTTTGCGAATCGATTCGATCGAGCCTTGCTGCCGCAAAAAGCGGTTCGCCAGGGCTTTGTCCTCGCGCATCAAGCCGAGCAACAAATGTTCGGTCTCGATGTACGGGCTGCCATACTGGCTGGCTTCGTACCTGGCAAAAAAGATTACACGTCGCGCTTTTTCTGTATATCGTTCGAACACGATTAGCTCGCTTCTCCCCCGAGGGTCCAGTTCGCCTGGGCTTTCACCGTGCGAGTCCGCAGAACGCCATGTTCAAGTCCCACGATCCGGTCGCATCGTGCCGCCAGCGCCAGGTTGTGCGTCGCGATTAACGACGTCAGGCGATGCGTTCGATGCAGCCGTTCCAGTAACTCAAACACGGCCCAAGCATTCTGCTCGTCCAGATCTCCTGTCGGTTCATCGGCCAGCAGCACTTTCGGCCCGGTGACGAGCGCCCGGCCGATTGCTACACGCTGCTGTTCCCCGCCAGAAAGCTCTCCTGCGTGGTGCTCAGCCCGTTCCTCCAGGCCTACTTCCTTCAGCCACTTCCGCGCTTCCTGCAGCGCCGTCTCACGTGGCTCGCCACGCACCAGCAAAGGCATTGCTACGTTCTCGGTTGCCGTAAAATCCGGCAACAACTGATGCCTCTGCCAGAGAAACCCCACGGCACGATTGCGAAATGTTGCCAGCGCCGCTGCTTCTTTGAATTCTATCGCGTTATTTTCAAAGTATACTGTACCGCTTGTTGGAGTGTCTAGCGCGGCCAGCACATGCAGTAACGTACTCTTTCCAGCCCCAGATGGAGCGACGATCGCTACCATCTCTCCTTCGTGCAAAATTAAATTTGCGTCTACCAAAATCTCCAATTTCTTTTCGCCGGTTCCGTAAATCTTCCTGATTTCGCGAGCCTCCAGCAGCACATCCTGCTTTTCTGTCGTTTCGGCGCTCAGCTGGGTACTCATCAAATCCGTTTCTCAGCCTCTCGTCTGCCGCTAAGACTTCTCCCCTGCCCTTTGAACCCGACTCATCTACCTTATAAGTAGATTAGATGCCGCGAGCCCGTATTCCTGCTTCCCTTGCGGCAAATCACGTCTTGGTGCGCTTTCAAACCCACCTTTTTCCCTTTTCCTGCCTTCTCTTGCCTATCACAAAAAGCTCGGAAAAAGGTTCAGCCTGGAACGATTTTAAGTTCCTTGTAGTCTTTAACTTGCAGTTCTCCTGGGCCCAGTTGCACCGGTAGGCGGTCTCAGCCGTCCCAAGACTTCTGCTAGTTAGCTCCCTTTGGAGCAAATCAGGCACCAAACGCCCGTCCCCGGGGCGCGTTTTATTTGCTGCAACAGCTGTGTCATTCGAATCGCAATATCTCCACCGGCAGCAAACGCGAAGCCTCTCGCGCAGGCACAATCGTCGCCACAACCGCAATCGCCATAGCCGCCGCCGCGATCCAAACTCCGTCCATCGCACTCGGCAGAAATGGAACGTAGGGCACGGCATACACTTCTGGATCGAGTGGAACCAGGTGATACGTTCCGGCAATCCAGGTGAACAGGTAGCCGACCAGCAATCCCAGTATTGTTCCCGTGGCGCCAATCGTGATCCCTTGCAGCAAAAAAATCCGCCGAATCTGTTCGCGACGTGCTCCCATCGAAAGCAGCACCGCAATGTCTTTCGCTTTGTCGGTCACCGTCATCGACAGCACCACCAGAATATTCAGGCCGGCAACGAAAGTGATCAGCCCGATGAAAATCGCTGTCACTACTTTTTCCAAGCGCAACGCGCGGAACAGCGCCCGGTTTTCTTCCATCCAGGTGGCCGAGAGAAATCCCGGGCCCGCCTCTTGCTCCGCGGCTTGCGCAATTTCCTTAGCCTGTCCCGGCTTTTCCAATCGAAACTCCAACACGTTCACCACATCACCCGTACCCGCCAGCGATTGCGCGGCTGGCAGTCCTACAAAGCACCAGTTTTCGTCGTAGTCGTAAAAGCCGGAATCGAACACGCCGGACACCCGGAATCGCCTGGTGCGCGGTATCAGTCCGTAGGGTGTGAGCCTTCCTTGGGGACTTGTCAACGTTACGTACTCGCCGGGCCGAATCTTCCACTCGTCCGCCAACTGCTTCCCGACAAGAAGACCTTCAATCCCTTCGCCATCGGCTGAAAAATCCACGCGTCCCACGGCTAATCTCCGCAGAGCTTCGTCGCTCCGCATTTCGAGCTCGACATCCACACCTTTGATCACTACTCCTCGAGCTTGCCCACCGGAAGAGAGCAGAACTGTTTGGTAGATCCCCGGGGTTACCGAACGCACTCCCGGTATCTTCTCGAGTTTCTTCGCCAGCAGTTTGTAGTCGTGGATGCCGCTCGTCCCGGGCCGCGTCAAGGAGATGTGGGCGGTAACGCCTAGCAGCTTATCTTGCAGTGTCTCGCGAAACCCGCTGTTCATTGCCAGCGCAATCACCAACGTGGCAACGCCCGCGCCCACTCCCAGCACGGAGAATAAGGTGACCAGCCGCAGCACCGCCGGCCGATTCGGCGATCGTAAGTATCTTCGCGCTACGAACCATTCAAATCCCACAGCGCCGCCCGCTACGCCTTGCTGCCTTCCGCTGCGCCCGACTCGTCTGTATTTGCTTCCGGACGCAGCAGAGGAAACAGGATTACGTCGCGTATCGAATGTGAATCCGTCAACACCATAGTCAGTCGATCGATGCCAATGCCTTCACCAGCTGTGGGAGGCATTCCATGGCAAAGCGCCCGAATGTAATCCACGTCCAATTGCTTCGGGACTTCCTCTCCACCCTGCGCAATTTGCGCCTGAAAACGCCGTTCCTGCTCCGCCGGATCATTCAGCTCAGAGAATCCGTTAGCGATCTCCATTCCCGCAACATAGATCTCAAATCGTTCTGTCAACGATGGATCATCCGGCTTCTGCTTCGAAAGCGGCGAAATTTCCGTCGGGAACTCGTACAAAATCGTTGGCTGTATCAGCTCGTCTTCCGCCAGTGTCTCGAACAAGAGCCCGGTCCACTCGCCATCGGACAGCTTCCCTTTAGCCGCCGCATACGGGCCATGATTAGCCTTGGCCCAAACGTTGTACGCTTCTGTAGCCTTCTGTGGCCCGCCCACAGTAGCAAGCTGCTCCAACGTTGGCGGCGGACCGGCCCCATCCGGCCAATATTTAATGATCGCTTCCCTCATTGTCAGTCGCTGGAACTTTCCGAAATCCAGATCCACATCCCCAAACTTCACGACGGTCGACCCCGTAATATCTTTCGCCAGTTGCGCAAACAACTGCTCATTCAGATCCATCAGGTCACGGTAATTGCTGTATGCCTCGTAAAACTCCAGCATTGTAAATTCGGGGTTGTGCTGCGTCGATATTCCTTCATTCCGGAAATTCCGATTAATTTCGTAAACGCGATCGAATCCACCAACCGTTAACCTCTTCAGGTAAAGCTCCGGTGCAATTCTCAAGTACAAATCCACATCCATCGTATTGTGGTGAGTGACAAACGGTCGCGCCGCCGCGCCTCCCGCAATTGGGTGCATCATTGGCGTCTCTACTTCGATATACCCGCGCCCGTCAAAGAACTTCCGCAACTCTCGAATGATCCGCGCGCGCGTCTGGAACACCTCGCGGGACTTCTCGGTAGCAATCAGGTCCAGATAGCGCTGACGGTAACGCAATTCAATATCCGCCAGCCCATGCCATTTCTCGGGAAGCGGCAACAGCGCCTTCGACAGGAAGAAAAGCTCTTCCACCCACACGGAGAGCTCGCCTGTCTTCGTTCGAAACAGGTGCCCCTTCACTCCAACATGATCCCCGAGGTCCAGCAGTTGAAACAGACTAAATCCCTGCTCACTGACCACGTCTTTTCTCACATAAATCTGTACCCGTTGCCCGGCTCCCTGCAGGTGCGCAAACCCGGCCTTCCCCATCAAACGATAAGAAACCAGACGACCTGCAACACGAACTTCAACTCGGTTCGCCTCCAGTGTCGCGGCATCCTTATCTCCGTGCTTTGCGAGGATCTCTCCCGGCCGGTCAGTCCACCGGAACTCCCGGGGAAATGCTTCATACCCGAGAGCCTTGATCTGTTCCAGTTTTTTTTCTCGCTGTTCAACCTGATCTCGCGGCTCAAAGTCCAAAGTGTTCTACACCCTTTCCTTTTCACTTCCTCAGGAGTATAAGTGCTGCTAGTTGGCCAGGGCAAGGAATCCTGCCATCGTCTCTGCCGGGCGGCGTCCTCTCTCGGACGCCTTGCCAATAACACAAAAATTAGATATCAAACTGTTAAAAAATTGTTAGAATGAATTCAATCGCTCAGCGGAGGTCGTTGTGAGTTTCAAGTCATCCGGCAAACCGGCTGCTTCGGTGTCTCTGGATTGGAGAGCCCCCCTCTCCCCTGAGAAAAACCATGCCTACGCCACTACCCTCCATCGGCTTGAGACGTCTTACGGCATGTTCAGCGTTGCACTTGATGAAGCCATCGGCATGCGGCGGTGTGGTCGCGTTCAGCTTGCTCACGAGGTTCTGACCGTTGCACCAGCGCTTTGTGCGAAGCTCACTTCTCCTTTGCTCGCTCTCCTACGAGCTATGACCGTACACGCCCGCCATTTTGGAACTGCACCGAGCCTGGCATCCCTCGACCCTGAAAATTTTCAACAATCCCGAAGCCAACGTGTCGTCCGCTTCAATGGAGTCTTCAGCCACGTCCTCCTCACCCGGCGGTCACAATTCCTCTACAAGATCTCTACACTCATCGAATTGACGGAAGAACTCAGCGCCAGTTTTGACCGGGCCATCGAGGAACTCAGCGATATCTCTCCGTCCCGGGCCGGTCGCTACTGGGAGATGCTTGACGTGTCTCACTATGATCTCAACACCTGCCTACGGGAATCTGTAGTGCTGCTGAAGTGCTTCCTTTTAGCTCTCCCCGAGAAGCAATTGGGGGAATTTTTGGCCACCCTCCAACAGCAGGTGCAAGACACACGGTCCACATCTCGGACAGCCTCAATCACCCGGAATCTTGCCCATAGACGTCTAACCCCGGTCAAGGGACAATAAGCACACCCGGCGTGCCGCTTCTTTTGGCGTCACATGCAACCTATAGGGCACTTTCGCCTTCTATAGCTTCATAATGTGCGCCTCTACGGCAATGCCAGGGACAACTCTCGGAGGTATTCGGCGCATCCGTAATACTAGTAGCGCCGCCATTGGACAGTTGGCCCGTCAACGACCAGCCGAACCGGTAGCGTGGACCGAAGCGGAAGCTATTCGCCGTGCTCAGGCGGGCGACGCTGCGGCCTTCGAGCATCTTTATCAACTCCATGGTCGCAGGGTCTATGCTCTTTGCCTTCGCATGGTAAGTAATCCCGCCGATGCCGAAGATCTGATGCAAGAAGCTTTCCTACAGCTCTTCCGCAAAATCTCCACCTTCCGCGGTGAGTCTGCTTTTTCCACTTGGCTGCACCGCATGACCGTCAACGTCGTTCTCATGCGCCTGCGGAAGAAGTCTCTTCCCACCGATTCTCTGGAAGAAACTCTCGACCCGGATGCCGAGAATAGTGGCCCTAAGAAAGATGTAGGTGCTCCGGATCTTCGCCTATCGGGCGCCGTCGACCGGGTCAATCTCGATCGTTCCATCGAAAAATTGCCTCCGGGTTATCGCACCGTTTTTGTTCTGCACGACGTTCAAGGCTACGAGCACAACGAAATTGCCGGCATCATGGGCTGTTCGGTCGGCAATTCCAAATCGCAATTGCACAAGGCTCGTACTCGTCTGCGCGAATTGCTTCAGGAAGATGTCCGCGATCAGGCTCGCCAGGAACGGCAGGCCTCAAAATCGCAGACGGGTTCTCAGGATTGAGCTAACATGATGATTTCGACGGAGACCAGGTCCGTGTCATTGGTTAGCAGCAAGCTTTTAGGGAAGGTTGGCCTGCCAGCTCCCTTCTCTTCGGAGTTGATGTATGCAGTGTAAGGAATTTTCAAGCGTTCTCGAACTACAGGGACTTTCTCCTCTGCCGCCGGCCGCGCAAGACCATCTGGCTTCCTGCGATTCTTGCCAGAATCTCCTGACGGATCTCAACGCTATCGTTGCCGTCGCACACGAACTCCCCGCCGAATCCGATCCTCCTCAGAGGGTATGGGTTTCTCTTCGTGCGCAACTGGAAGCGGAAGGGGTAATCAAAGAACCTTCTGCGGTTGTTGCGAGTTCCACTTCCGATTGGCTGCAAAATATTCGTGCTTTGTTTTCTCCTCGTTCTCTGGCCACCGTCGGTGTCGGCCTGGCGCTCGCCATCGCTGCTTTTCTTCAATTTCACAAGCCCAGCACTCCCGCGGATTCGCCCGTCGCCAAGCAACAGCTTCAGAAAGCTGCACCGCAACAAGTTGCCAGCCAACAAGCCTTGACTCCCTCGCAGCCCTCAGTCCAGGTGGCCGCTCAGCAGCCGGCACAGCCTTCTGCTCCACAGCCCCAGGGGCACATTCCAGTTGCGCTTCCCCAGGCATCCGGACAGGAACTTGCGCCTCCGCCTTCCTTGGATGTTTATCAGGCAAGGTCCGCAGCCCTGAATCAAGCTGAAAGCGAAGTTTCTGGATCTGGCGTCGCCGGCAATCCTGCCCTTGACGAGGCTTTGCGCCAGAATTTGCGCACTGTTAACGAATTTATTGCGGAATGCCAGGCACACCTCAAAAAGCATCCGCATGATACGCTGGCACGCGAATACCTCAATAGCGCTTACCAGCAAAAAGCAGAATTACTCGCCGCTATGTTGGACAGCGGAAGGAGCGAGCAGTGATGATCTCTTGGAAGCCCAGTGAACGCATCCTATTCTCCGCCCTTGGTACAGCCCTGTTGCTATGTACACTCGGTGCCACCATCAGGGCAGCAAGCCCCGAGCAGCAGGAACGCCGCTTCACCGTGAAGAACCGGCCCGTCGTGGTCCTGCAAAATATCGTCAATGGCCGTATTGAAGTAAAGTCCTGGAAAAACTCAGAAATCGTCGTGAACAGCACATTTGCTCCCGGCAAAGTCGAAGTCGACATCGAGCAAGTCGGCGATCGTATCGACATCAATGCCAGCGCCTTGGTCGCGTCCACGCAACCTCACGATCTGGAGGCTAATTTCCAGCTGATCGTTCCCGAACAGACCGAACTTCAGCTGAAAACTCAGACTGGACTCATTCTCGTCGAACAGGTCAACGGCGACATGAAGCTGCAGAGCGTTGCCGGTGATGTTCATCTCAAGGAAGTTTCAGGCTACATCATCGTTAAGACTACCGGCGGCTCTCTCGTTTGCACACAATGTGCCGGACAGTTGGAATTCACTTCCATCAGCGGCAATGCCCAAATCCTCCAGCCTTCTCTGAGGAACATCAATCTGATGACCACTACCGGAAATATTCTCTACGACGGCGATTTCGTTCGCACCGGAATCTACACCATGAACAGCGGCCGTGGCCTGGTGGAAGTTCGATTCTCCGGCACCGGTTCCTTCGATCTCCGCGCGCAGACCATTCTGGGGTCCGTCGATAATCAGGCTACCGACTTCATCAAGCCTGACGTACATGCCAGTCGCCACAACAAGGGGAAGTTCACCACCAGCTTCTTCGGTACGGTTGGCGCGGGCCTCGCCAAAGTAGAACTCTCCTCATACAGTGGTACAATCCGAATTCTGAAGCGCGATTAGCTCGCGCCCAACGGAATTGTGACTCAACCTTCTATTCTTCGCGGCTCGACGCCGCACGTACCTCTTATATGTCTGGCCGGGTTCATGGGCTCCGGCAAAAGCACAGTTGGCTCTCGCCTTGCCCAGCAACTTGGCTGGCGTTTCGTCGATCTCGACGAACGAATTGAAGAATCCGCGGGCATAACTATCCCGCAATTCTTCGAGCGCCATGGCGAGCCTGCCTTCCGCCAACTGGAAGCAGATCAACTTCGCGCAGCGCTCGGCCGTTCCACGGAACGGTCTGAACCCACGATTCTTGCTCTCGGCGGTGGTACCTACGCGCAACAGGGTGCGCCGGAGTTTCTTCGCAACTCGGGTGTTCCCGTGATCTGGTTGGATTCCCCTATCGAGGTGCTTCTCGCCAGATGTACAACTATGACTGGCCGCCCGCTTTTCAAAGACGAGGCCAGTTTCCGCGCGCTCCATGCCCAGCGAGTCGCTTCTTATCAACTCGCCGATTTCCGAGTGGACAGTTCAGGGGATCCTGCCGCGGTTGTCGCCGAGATTTTGCGTCGCGGGCTCGCTGGAATTTCCGCAACCCTGCCCGAGCCCGATTTGCCAGTGGAAAAACCGCAATCATGAGGGAGAATTCCATGTCGCTTCATCGCAAACCCAATCCGCTGCTCCGCTCGCACTCCCGCCAGTCCTGTTCTCGAACTCCTGACCTGCGATTCGCCCCTCCCACAAATCAGGCTCGCACTTTTTTGCGCGCTCTTCTGCTCATCTCTGCAATCGCGCTCGGCCTGTCCACTGAGGCAGCCCAGAAGAAGGGCGCATCCGGCTCGGCATTCGCCGCAGACAAAGGCAAGTTCAACATTCTTCTTGACGGCACTTCCGTCGGCCGTGAAGAGTACGAAATCTCGCCGAACGGCGGCGGTTGGATTGCGAAAGGCACCACCACGTTTAAAGCGCCCGACGGCCCACAGACAAAGGTCACAGGCAACTTAACGCTGCAAGCGGATGGCGCACCAATTAGCTACGACTGGTCTTCTCAATCGGATAAAACTAACGGCGCTCATGTCGTCTTCGCCAACGGTGTCGCCAAAATGACCTTGCAGATGCAGGGCGCTCGCCCCTTCGATCAGGACTTTACCTTCGCCTCTCCCACCATCGTCGTGCTCGACAACAACCTCTATCATCAATATGCCGTGCTGGCCCGCATCTACGATTGGAGTCGCCGGGGCACCCAGAATTTTTCAGTCTTGATTCCGCAAGAGCGCACTCCCGGCACCATCACCGTGGATTGGGTCGGTGCCCTTTCCGCTGAGGGCAAATCCTACGAAGGCCTCAAGGTCACCACGTCCGACCTCGAAGTCCTCCTGTACCTGGACACCAACCACAAATTAATCCGCCTCGAGGTCCCTGCCGCTAAAGTAGCCGTCGTCCGCGAATAGTTTTTGGAGTGCGGCAGCCCTGCTGCCACTTTCTCGAGCCTCAAACTATCCAATACCTCGACGGCGGGAGTGCAGCTGCCGCTCCAAAATAAGAACGGCGCCCCGGAACTTCCGGAGCGCCATTCTTCCTGCAAACTCTCTGCAAATTTTTTCTATCGTGCCAACGGCCGTTGGAACGCCGGCAATCCCGGTCTCCGCAGCGTGTATCCCTGCGGTTGACCCTGGGCGTGCGCGGGCACTAGCCCATTCGAATGGCTGGCGTGGCCGATATGCCCGTGTTGTCCGTTGCCATTCGTTGGCGCGGGCTGCGGTAGCCGTGCCGGGTTACCGATAGGGCGGAGGGTGATCGGTGCTGCATTCACGTGATCGCTTATGGCCTGCAAGCGCTTCAGGATCGATTGCCACTGTTCCCAGTCCAATTGGCGTAGGAACGGCCGCAATCCCTGAATGAATGGATCTTCCAGCAGCGCCTCTCCGTCCGATTCCGGGATGAAGAAACGGTTCAGACCGACGTTTAATGCTTCCGAAATTTTTTCCAGTGTGCCGAGGCTCGGTGTCATCTGGCCGCTCTCGATGCGCGAAAGATACGACCGGCTCACCTTCGACCTCGCCTGCAGCTGGCTCTGCGTCATACTCCGCGACTCACGCAGCTGGCGAATCCGTTGACCGATGTTCTCCACGGTCTCCTGATTCGCAAACTTCGACGAGATCGTCTCCGCCGGTGCTTGCTCTTCCTGCACAGCCTCTTCCGGGATCAGATACTCCATCCTTTGAGGCAGCGCGTGCACGCAACGCCGGCAATTGCCGGTTCGCGTCCGGTATTGGACAAGTCCGCACGTCTTGCAACGGATCACTTCCCGATCGTTTTCCAATGTGTTCAAAGCTGCTTCATTTGCCATATTTGCCGACACCGGGACTCCTCGCTGACTGGTTTTTCCGGCGTGCGGATAGGTGAGGAACGTCGGAGCGTTCTTTGTGGGAAGGATGTGTTACTGGCGCAAACGGAGTCTCGCGTAATTCCTCATATTCTGTCAAGAGTATTTTACAAATATTTTGCAGTCCAACGCCTGAAATTGCCCGTGTTTACGCCCTGTTTTCGCCTGTACTGCCGACCGGCTCTGTTCTCTTTCCTCAGCCCCTTGCGATTCTCTCCATCCCCTACAACTACATATTGTGTTTTTGTTCCTCTCGCCCCCGTTTTCATTTGTGCACAATTGATTCAACCCGGAACGCAATTTTTGCCTTGCGGAACTCCTGGGGCAAGCTTGAGCTTGTGTGTCTTGCCGAGTCGAAGCCCCGCGCCAACCCTCAGGTCCTCTGCGGCCCCTGAGGGTTCTGTGGTCATCCTTGTTTCCAGCCTTGGCTGTCAGCTGCTTTTCGGCTTCCATCCTTCAACTTTTAACTTTCAACTCTCAACTAGGTTATCCTTCCAACTCAACTAATAAGGAGCCGATCCCATGCCATCGCGCGAAGATGCCTGGAAGCTAGTCTGCGAATACACCCAGTCCGAAAGCCTCCGCAAACACATGCTGGCGGTAGAAGCCTGCGTCCGCGCTTACGCCAAAAAATCCGGTGCCGATGAAGATCTCTGGGGCATCACGGCGCTCCTTCACGATTTCGACTACGAACGCTGGCCCAACGAAGCCCATTCCCCAGACAAGGAACATCCTGCCGAGGGCGTAAGAATTCTCCGTGAGCACGGCTATCCCGAGGAAATGCTCCGTGCCATTCTCTCTCACGCCAGCTATTCAGGAGTCCCACGCCAATCTGCCTTGGAACACACCCTCTTCGCTTGCGACGAACTGGCTGGCTTTCTCACCGCCTGTACTTACGTCCGTCCATCCAAAAGCATTCTCGATCTCGAGGCCAGTTCGGTGAAAAAACGCATGAAAGACAAAGCTTTCGCCCGTGGCGTCAGCCGTGAAGATGTCACTCAAGGCGCCACGGAACTGGCTGCTCCGCTCGAGGATCACATCACCTTCTGTATTAACGCCATGCGCGAACAAGCCGATGCCCTCGGCCTCCGCGGCTCTCTCTGATTCCGATGGCTTGTCTTTTGTAACAAACGTTTTCCGAGGCGGGCGTCCTTTTTATCGAGGACCAACTCGCCGACCGCGCAGGCACGTAATGGTTCTCTTTACTCTTTTGCCTTCGCAGGCGTGGCCTTCTCCGCGAACAATCTTATGTAAATCACCATTGTCCAGATCTCATCCGGTTTCATCTGCTGCTCGCCTGCAGGCATTTGCCCTTTTCCTTTGCTGATGATGTAGAACAATTCCCCATCCGTCATATCTTTCAAGGACGCTGGATCCCGCCAATCCTTCAACTTTAACTTCATATCTCCTGCCAGGTCACCTTGCCCGTCGCCATTTTTCCCGTGGCACATGGCGCAGTTGTAGCCGAACACTTTCTTTGCATGAGCCAACCCGGCTGCCGACGCCTTCACCGGATTCACCTTTTTCACCGCTTCATCGGGAATCTTGGTCGGCGCTTGTGCCTTCTCGGCCGTCGAGTCCTGCGCTGAGGATTCTGGCGGCTTCGCTGTCTCCTGCGGCGCGGCAATCGCCGTCCCCGCAAATGCCAAACTCAGAAAAACACTCGCTAGTCTCAACATTTTGACACCCCACTCCTTAGGCAAGCTTTTCTCGCATTCTACGCTCCCCTTCTGTGCGGCAGTGGGTTTTCTTCTTCGTCTGCTCTCTAGCAGCCAGCACCGTTCTGTGCCCAACTACCAACCGCACAACTCGGCACATTGCATTGACGCTGCTCCGCGCACTCGAAAAGAGAGATGAAGCCACTGTCAATCAGCATCTCTCGAGACTCTTCAAACGTGATCCCAATTTCCAGCCCGCCCTTGCCGATCGCGTTGGATTCGCCAGCGCCCTCTCCGATTGGCCCCTCGCCGTGTCCGCGCAAGAAAAGCTGCTGAAATCCTACAAAACTCCCCCCGCCATCGAATTCTGCCGTCTGGGAGAATTTCAACTCCACACGCAGAGCCTCGCCGATGCCGAAAAATCGTTCCTCACCGGCAATCTCGTCGATCCCTACAGTTATTCGTGCAATCGCAATCTAGCCGAACTCTATCGCCAAACCGGTTTCGCCGACCATGCTCGTCAGCGCCTGGATTTTCTCGTTCGTTTCTTCCCCGATTCTGACCCCACCATCTACACATCTCTCTACACAGTCGCCACCAAATTGGGCGATCACACCGCCGCCGACGCCGCCCTGAAAAAAGGCGGCCGCCTCTTCCCTAAATACGAAGCCCTGCAGCAGCCCATTCCGCCCACGTTGTAGACCAATTGTGCAGTCGCTCTTCTGCATGTTTTTAGGACCTCATTTCTCTGCTTTAATCCTGGTTCGTTTGAATTACAAGAAGCCACTCCCGCAACGTACTTGTGATATAAGAACTTTACGTCCTGGGCCCTGTTTTGCCCAGTCACCTTTGAGCGGTAGACGGAAAAAGCGTAAGGATTGAATCCCGACCTGTCGCACTAACACTATTCAAGGCTGAAGGTGGACAAATCAGCCAATCGAAGAATCGAGGGAAAAGTGTCAAATAATAAGTTCAAGTCGTCGGCTGCGTTGACCATCGGAATCCTCCTCATGTCCGCACTCTTCTTAACTGCCTGTGGGGCAAGTGTCGAAGGCAACATCTACACCGGCAACGGCGGTGTTGTCGTAATTGAGTTTAAATCCGGTGGCAAAGCATTCGTATCCACAGGCCCCGTATCAACTCCCTGTTCCTACACGACTAGCGGAAAGACCGTCACGATGATTTGCGAGGGAGACAAAACCGTTTTCACCCTGGACGATGACGGAGCACTCATTGGCCCGCCAGGCGGCATGTTGGGACGTCTGACGAAGAAGAAGTAGCGCCGGGCCAAATCGAGAGTTTCCCATCACGGAGTTTGCCCAATGATGCGCACAATCGGCAGAATCTCTCGACTGAAGACTGCGACCCTTATCGCTTTCGCCCTTCTCTCCGCCTCCGTCCTCGTCGCACAGGAACCTCTCCAGTTCAACGTCCCCTATCACTGCCCCGATGGCACCGACAATATCATCACGCGCTGCGCGCCATGGAAAGGCAGAGAAACGTGCATCTGGCGAGTGGAAAAAAACGGCCAACTCATCCACGAGGTCTCCAATGTGCGCACCCAGATGGATGGATGGCTTAAAATCTGTAAAGTCCAGACACCGGCGGCCACAACTCCTGGCACGAGTCCCGGCGCAACTCCCGGCCAGTCAAATCAGGCGATGCAACCACCCACTCCGGGTCAGCCACTCAATCCGCCCTATCTCAGTGGTATGCCTTCCGTGGAAGATGTGAAGCGCACAATTCAGGGCTCCAGTCCCGATGACACTCTCGCTCGACAAGCCGCCGTCTTCACTTACCTTCCGCAAATAATCGTCCGCCATCAGGATCCAAGTCGAAATGTCCGCGCAGGTCTCACTCCAGACGAACAACGCATCACCAACGCTTACAATCTTGCGGCTTACGAAATCTCGCAGTCTTACGCCAAGTCCCACACTCCGGAACAAACACAGGAATTCTCACGAGCCCACGGCCGCTACGAAATGGATTCCGCATTCTACAAACAATGGTTCAATTCTCTTTTTTCCACGGAGTTTCGCGCCGGCTACCTCAACGCGCAAGTGGCTAATAGCGCCCACGCCAAGGCGCATTTTGATGCCGAGCAGCGCACCCACGATGATGCTGTCGCTCAGCAAAAAACGGCGGATGCTGCAACGGCAAATTCTCAGACAATTCAACCCGGAAGCAAAGCGGAACTCCGGCAATGTATCGCTTCCGGCAGAAGTCAACGCATCTGCTTCTCCGAAGTTATGAGCAATGGCTTCGATCAAATGACCGGGATCAGCCTGAAGATTCCATCTACCCCCGGACTCCGCATGACCGGCGACTATTCCGCTCCCACTGGATTCCGCCTCATCTTCACGCAGGATAAAGCGGTCATGAGTTGTCGAGGCGTTTCTTCCCCCCGGCCTTACGTCGTGGAGGCGACGGACACGCAAGCGATCATAAGGATCCAGCAGGACCCCAAGCCCCTCGTTTTTGCATTGCGACAAGACGGAAAGATCGAAGGCTCGGGCCCTATCAAATTTACTGGCCAGGCCCCCGCTGGTTCGCGCACCGAACAAACCATGGGCACAAGCACCAGGACAACCACCTCGAACAGAGAACTGACGCCCCTCGAAGCACAGAACTATCCCGACGCGAAACAAAATGGTCAGGTCTTCAACAATACGGAGAGCTCGACGGAAATGGTCTACGGCTCCACGGGCACCAGGACCGTCACGCAGTACACGACAAAAACAGTCGACTGTAATCTCGGTGTCATGACTCCCAACGGTCCCACTCCGCTTCCCCCGGATATCGAGAGCCCCTTTGGGTTGATCACCACTATTTTCAGTGGCACTTCCGTTCTCATGGAGGGTGGAACCGTCGACAAGGCTGCTGCCAAGATGTTCGAAATCGACAAAGCTGCGGCTCCCGGCCTGCGAATGAACGGGCGCTACATCGGCCAGAGCGGCTTCAGCCTGACCTTTCATCCAGAATCAGTAACACTTGCGTGCGGCGAGGCCCAGCATGCGCTCGAATATTCCATGCAGAAAACAGGCAGCCAGATACTCCTTAAGATTCATGATCCGGCAAACCCGCTCACTCTCCAGTTGAAGCCGGACGGCTCTCTATTCGCCGATGGCACCATTCAGGTAAATGGAAGAGTTATCGTCGGGACCACGGAAGATCCGAAGCATCCTTTTGTGTTTGCACCAAAGATCGGCCGCTGCCCAGTAGGCCATCTCGTCACTGGCGGAGGAAGTGCCCAACCTTCCCAGTCTTCGCGATAGCCAGCACGCAACTGCGAACACTCGCGGCCACAGTTGCCGAATTCGCGACGAATTCGTCTGAAATTGCGCCAACCAAGTCAGGGTAACCAATTCAATACAAACAGCAGGCCCGAAAACCAATTGGAGAATCTGGCCTAAAATAGTGAAGATATGGCCGATGAAAAACGGAGTGAATCGCAGGGCCTGCTGCAGACTGCACGCGAGATCTTCCGCGCTTTTGCCTATGGTGGAAACCGCGAAGGCCAAACGCGGCCGAAAGTGGGATTGGCGCTTGCGGGAGGATTTGCAAGGGGCATCGCCCACATTGGCGTGCTGCGGGTCTTTCGCGAGGCGGGCATCCCCGTTGACGTCGTGTCCGGAACAAGCGTCGGCGCTCTAATCGCTACGGCATACTGTGCCGGCACATCGCTGGAGAAGATGGAAGCGGTCGCATGCGAAACGAAATTCACGGATTTTGGACGCTGGACACCATCGTGGCTCGGCCTTGCCACCAATCAAAGGATAGAAGAGTTCCTGGCACGGCTCACACCGTCGAAGCGCTTTGAGGATCTCCAAAAACCGCTGGCAATCTCGGCCACAGATATTAACTCTGGTCTGGCAGTGTATTACCACCACAGCGGCCCGCTTGGGCCGCCGCTGCGAGCCTCTTGCGCCTACCCCGGTTTATTTGTGCCCATCCATTATGAGGGACGCACGCTTGTGGATGGCTTTCTGACCGCCCTCGTGCCGATTGAAGGAGCGTGGTTACTGGGAGCGGAAATAGTTATTGCTGTATATCTTGAACCTGGAGTCGTGGAAAAACCTCGCACCTTCACTGATATTCTCAGCCGTTCGTTCACCATTATTCAGAAGCACGCGGATCTGGAATGGCGGAAACAAGCCGACGTAATTATTGAACCCGACGTCACCCCGTTTGTGTGGGACGATTTCACAAAGACGGCGGAAATGATCCGCGCCGGAGAAGAAGCCGCTCTGAAAGCACTCCCTGCGATTCGTGCCGTCCTCGAAGGCAAAACGCAAAGAACCACATAAACTTTGGCGTAAGGATAGCGCATCCAAGTCAAAACCCGCACCCTGATAAACCGTCAGGGTGCGCCACCCAACTTCTCGAACCTTCCCGTCGGCCGAGCGAATGATATTCTCCTGCCGCGCGGGTGCGTGAACAAACTCAAATTCTATGTGACACCGCCGTTTTAACAGATGCCCGTGACAATTGCTGAGGCCGATGCATCCTAGTGAGTGCCGCGCGTTACAGCCACTGAATTCTCAGCGCGAGCGACGAAGTCATAAAAACGCATGGAGGTGAATTACGATGTCTGCATTCGGTGGGAAAGAACTAGCCAACGCATTTCGCACGGTCCGAAAGAATACAATTCAAGTTGCGGAAGACATTCCGGAATCGCAATACGGGCATGTTGCGGCTCCCAGCTGCAAACCAGTCGGACGTATGCTGACGCACATCGCCATTTCGAACCGCTTTTGGGATGAAATTCACAGAAAGCAACGCCTTACCACAATGCAGGGTTTCGATTTTATTGGGATGAGCGCGCGCGCCGAAGCGGATGAAAGCAAGCCGCGCACGAAAGCGGAAATCATTGAAATATTGCGAACAGAAGGTGAGCAGTTTGCAGCATGGCTGGAAAGTGTTAGCCCGGAGTTCTTGCAAGAGTCGATGACGGAAGGAGACGGGAAATCCAGCAAGACCCGCCTGGAATGGCTGCTAAGTGCGAAGGAACATGAAATGCACCATCGCGCGCAATTGATGTTGATCGAGCGGCAGTTGGGCATCGTTCCACACTTGACGCGCCAGCGTGAAGAGCGAATTGCACAGATGCGCGCCGCAAAAGCGTAAGAGCTACGCACATCGCGGGTGGGCCACAGAATAACTAGATATGCGATTTGGGGCGGCGCACCTTTACGTTTCACCTGGGGTGCGGTTTGATGCTGCGTGCTCTTGCTCCGCCTTCTGGAAGCGCATCGTGTCCGGTCCATGATTTTGACAAACCGGTTTCGCGTGCGAACCGTTCAGATACTCCCGCCGCGCGGATGCGTGAACAAACTCAAATTCTATGTGCCACCCGTCGGCTCCGTCTCTCGAATTCGTGGGCCAGGCGTACAATTGGTGCGAACCGGTGCCTCTCAACGAATCGGCGCTGCGTTTCGGGACTAATCGTCAATCGCACCGCATCCCTACGCGCCGCAGCCTCTCCAGATCTGCTCGTGCTGGGAAACGAACACTTACTCGTCACCCCTCTGTCGAGAAACCGGCTGCGTCGTAGGGCTGATGTCAAACGATCAGGTTTGGAAGCTGGACGGCACCGGGATGCGGCTGCACGTGCCCGCTCCGGACCATCGCTTTCACTATCTCCCTGAACGTCATGCCGGTAGACCGCGGATCGAATCTGACGACAAACAGGCAATAATCACCTGGGCCCGGTTTGCGAGCCAGCGGATGTATCCAACCTGCAAACAGACGGGTCCCGATTCAGAACACAAAATGGAGTCTCGGCTAAACATCGTGCCATTCGTCGGCGTAAAGGCAGTAAGGGCGACGCCGGGCCTAATCCACGATGAACAGCTTGGCCCCCTCAGGTGCCGTCGAGCGGTGCGGCGGGTCTCCGTCGCCTACCTGGTAGCTCTGCCCGGGTTCCAGCCGAAAGCGCGTGCCATCCTTCAATTCGATGTCCAGCCCGCCGCTGAGGCAAAGCAAGACATGCCCTTTGGAGCACCAGTGATCGGCCGTGTAACCCCGTCTGTACTCCACCATGCGCACGCGGATATCGCCAAACGTTCGGGTCTTCCACAGTGCCATTCCCTGCTCGCCCGGATGCTCGGTAATGGGCACTTTCTCCCAGTCAGTAATCGTCATCGCAAGGGGCATCATTTTCATACTCGTAGTCTGCCCTGCCTTCCTGCACTCGTCCAGTCGCGACAACGCAGCGCATGGCTGAGTTTCGCAACCATCGCAACCAGAAGGCCGCGTCTACAGGACAGAACCAAGGAGAGGCTGCTAAAATAGAAGGATATGTTGAACCAGATTTCCGGATTTGATGCGGCTCTGTTGCGGCACCCGCGCAACAAAACGTATGGCGTCAAAGTTGGCAACGTCCAGGTAGGCGGCGGCGCACCCATCGTGGTGCAGTCCATGACCAACACCGACACCACCGACGTGGAAACCACGCTGAAACAGACCCTGGAGCTGGCCGAAGCCGGCAGCGAAATCGTTCGCTGGACGGTAAACGTTCCGGAAGCGGCAGAAGCCGTCCCGGTCATCAAGAAGCGACTGCTTGACGCGGGCTGCCGCGTGCCTATCATCGGAGACTTCCATTACAACGGACACGTCCTGCTCACAAAATTCCCCGAGTGCGCCAAAGCCTTGGACAAATACCGAATCAATCCCGGCAACGTCGGCGCAGGACAACGCCGCGACGAACAGTTTTCCACCATCTGCAAAATTGCCGTCGATAACGGCAAGCCCGTGCGCATCGGCGTGAATGGCGGCTCGCTGAACCAGGAACTGGTCATGCAGAAGATGCAGGAAAACACCGACCAGAACCTGGGCAAAGAATCCGAAGAGATCATCAACGACTGTATGGTGCTATCGGCGTTGCAATCGACGGAACTCGCGCTGGAATCCGGCCTGACTCACAATCAGATCATCATTTCGTGCAAGACGTCTCGCCCGCGCGATTTGATCACCGTCTATCGCGACCTCGCCTCAAAGACTCAGCAACCGCTGCACCTTGGCTTAACGGAAGCGGGCATGGGTATGAAGGGATTGGTCTGGTCGTCCGCTTCACTCGGGGTGTTGCTCTATCAAGGGATTGGCGACACCATTCGTGTTTCGCTGACACCGCGTCCAGGTGGCGATCGTCGCGAAGAAGTTTATGCCTGCTGTGAACTGCTGCAATCGCTTGGACTGCGTTCGTTTTCGCCCAGCGTCACGGCCTGCCCTGGCTGTGGCCGCACCACCAGCACCACCTTCCAGGAATTGGCGGAACGTACCCAGGATTACATTCGCGAAATGATGCCGACATGGAAAAAACAGTATGACGGCGTGGAGACAATGACTCTGGCGGTAATGGGTTGCATCGTGAATGGCCCGGGAGAATCAAAAGCCGCGAATATCGGCATCAGCCTGCCAGGCACGGGCGAAGCACCACGCTGCCCAGTCTATATCGATGGACAAAAAGACGTGACCCTCGAAGGCACCTACGACGAACTGGCCGTCGCGTTCAAGAATCTGGTCGATACGTATGTGGCAACGAAGTATCCGAAGAAAGCCGCGGAAGTGTTAAGCAGCCGCTAGTCTGGCAGAAAAACGCCGAGCGGCATGTCCGAATAAATCTTCGGCGTCGCGTGACAGCGAAATTCTTCGTCCTCATCTCGCACTCGTAAAATTCAGTCCAGCTCGCCACCTCCGCGTACGCGCCGCGATCCCACTTATAGACGACTGCTGATTTTTCCACCGGCGATTCTCGCGTCCAGATAACCAACAACGGATTTCCTGTGTGCGATTGCACAAAACCAAACTTCTCCCATTTCGTCTGTAACCTGAACTACACCGACAGTGCGAGCTTCGGCGCGTACGCGCTCAGCAAATTCCTGCAGCAGGGGATCCGCGGGAACCAATTCGGTGTGTGTGAGTTGCGGGGAGAATCCCGCAACAGCAATGAGCAGGTGTGAACAAAACCAGTGCATAGAGTTACCAGCGACGTTTCAAAGCGGGATAGGGAGCGAAGATTCTGCGCGTTCGTCGCTGTGATAGACTTTATGCATCCGCAATACCAGATGGATTATTAAGATAAACACATGAAGATTTCCCGCGAAGATGTACTGCGAGTTGCCGAACTTTCCTACCTCGACCTGAGCGAAGAGGAATTGGAGAAGTACCGTGCACAAATCGACGAGATTCTGGAATACATCGGCAAGTTGAACGAACTCGATACGGCAGATGTGGAGCCGATGGCGCAAGTGTTAAGCGACGATCAGGCAGCAGACGCGACACTTCGTGAAGATATCGTGGTTCCCTGCGCGGTCGCTGACGACGTGCTGCAGCACGCCCCGGACCCGGAGCCACCGTATTTCCGAGTGCCAAAAGTGATTGAACGATAGTGGAATCGGACAGATGACGACGAACTGGACCATTGAAACCGTACGAAGCGCAATCGCGGCAAAGAAGACTTCCGCACGCGAAATTGCGGAAGAATATTACAAGCGGATTGCCGCGAAGAACCCTGAGTTGAATGCGTATCTGACGTTGTGCGAACAGCGTGCATACGCACAGGCGAAGCGCGTAGATGCGATGGTGGCGGAAGGAAAACCACTGCCTGCTCTGGCTGGTGTCCCGGTGGCGATCAAGGACACGATCAGCACCCGCGGGGTGCGAACGACTTGCAGTTCAAAGATTCTCGACAACTACATTCCGCCTTATGATGCGACGGCGGTGACGCGACTGGAAGCGGCCGGTGCGCTGATTTTGGGCAAGACGAACTGCGACGAATTTGCCATGGGAAGTTCCAACGAAAATTCGGCATATGGGCCGGTGCAGAATCCGGCGGCGCCGGGGCGTGTGCCGGGTGGATCAAGCGGCGGGTCGGCAGCGGTGGTGGCGGCGGATTTGGCGGTGGCGGCACTGGGAACCGATACGGGCGGCTCGATACGGCAACCGGGATCGTTCTGCGGATTGCCTGCCATGATGGGAAGTTATGGGCGAGTGTCGCGGTATGGGCTGATCGCATTCGCCTCGTCACTGGATCGCATTGGACCGTTGGCACGAAACGTGGCGGATGCAGCGAAAATCTTGCAGACAATTGCAGGGCGCGACCCGAATGATTCCACGTCCACAACCACACCGGTAGAAGATTACGCGGCGACGCTGACGAAGCCAGTGAAGGGGTTAAAGATTGGAATCCCCAAGGAATATTACGCAGAGGGGATGGATGCGGGAGTTCGCGAGAAGATTAGCGCGGGGATAGAGCTTTTCCGGAAATTGGGTTGCGAGATGGTGGAAATTCGCATGCCGCACACGGATTATGCGATTGCGACTTACTACATTATCGCGACAGCGGAAGCGAGTTCCAACTTGGCAAGGTACGATGGCGTAAGATTCGGGCCTCGAGCCGAGGGGGATAACCTGATTTCAATGTACCGCAAGACACGGGGCGCCGGATTCGGTGCAGAAGTGAAGCGAAGGATAGTGTTGGGGACCTATGTTCTGTCCGCCGGATACTATGACGCGTACTATTTGAAGGGGCAGAAAGTTCGGGCGCTGATCGCTGAGGATTTCCGCAAGGCCTTTCTGCAAGTGGATGCGATTGTGACGCCAACATCGCCGGTGCCGGCATTTAAGCTAGGCGAAAGAACAAATGATCCGCTGCAAATGTATCTGGCGGATATCTATACGGTGACCGGGTCTCTAGCAGGGTTGCCAGGGATTTCCGTGCCCTGCGGCCGAATTGGCGGAGATTTACCTGTAGGATTGCAGATCTTCGGTCCAGCGTTCAGCGAAGCAAAGGTGCTGCAACTGGCGCAAGCGTTTGAGAGTGCAGGCGGGGCTACGGTTTAAAGACAAGGTTCCAAATCTACGACTAAAGTAGTAGAGATAAGGGCAAGCTAGAAGCGGCAGCGGAGCTGGCGCACTCCAAAGGCAGGGATTTGGCCACTCTGGAACCCATCCTCGAGAGACTGGCAGCAGCACGGAGCGCATTCTTCCGAGTTGCAGATGCGGTTCCCAGCAAAAAGTGGAATGCGAAGCCAAGCGCCGAGGCCTGGTCAGCGAGTGAAGTTGTTGCCCACCTGGTGATGGTGGAGCGAGCCGTGGTGGGAGGAGCAGACCGGATTTCGCAGAAATCACCGCGGCACATTCCTTACCTGAAACGATTGCATCTGCCATTGTGGCTGGTGGAGAGCCGGATCATTCGGCGCAAGACGCCGATTCCACTGGATCCCGGACTAATTGGGAACAAAGAAGAAATGCTGGCGGAGTTGCGAGGAGTGCGCGAGCGGACGCTGGCGTTTCTGGAAGAAACTAAACAGAAGGATTTAAGTGCGTACCGATGGCCGCACGCATTTCTAGGTATGTTAAACGTATATGAATGGTTTGAAATGATCGCAGCGCACGAGCAGCGGCACACGAAGCAGATGAAAGAGATTGTCAAGCGTCTCCCAAAAGCTGTAGGAATTTCTTAAAAGCAGTACGTTTTTGCATACTCTCCTACCAGCTATGGCATGCATGAAACCAGGTAGCTCCCCAAGCAAAACAGGCAAAAAGCCTTTAATTTCGGGCTTGACAGAAAAGTACTAGAGACTCCGTTTAAAGGGTTTTAGAACGGAACGACTATTGCTCAGGATATTGGCATCTTCTATCCTTCGCCGAAGCATCAGAATGAGTGAGGGATAAGTGGAAACCCAAACGAGGCCAAAAGTGGTTACGGTCAAGTCTAGTCAAAAGATCTTTACGGACTCCGAAGTTGCCAGTTTGACGGGGATTTGCGTGGAACATTTGCATAATTTCGCGCGCAGCCGTCATCTGGGAATGATTGCGCGAGCAGCGGAAGCTGCAGGTGCGCAAGCGGAGCAGTGGCTGTTCACCTTGTCTGATCTGATGGTGCTGGTCACGCTGTTTCCCCGCTGCACTCACTGAGCGGAAGCGGCACAGTTACCCTTCCGAAGCCTTCGGGCGTAACCCCTTTCAATCCTCCCCTCAATTGAAATAAGAAATGCTTTGCCAACTTGCGGAGTTCTGTTTCACAGGACTATTCTGGAAGCAGGCTTCGTGAGCGGGTTAGCGCGCTCGGAACGAAGCCGGTGACATTATGGTTACATTCAGACTCGCGGCCCGCCTCGGCGTACGACTACTCTTTGCGATAGCGTTGACTGCTACCGCCGGAGCAAAAACCTCCCCGGAACGACACAAACAGGAACCTGACAGCAGCCAAAAAGACAAGACCGTGCCCGTGGTTCCCCGAGGGAAAAAGTTGATGTTGAAGGATGGCACGTATCAGGTGATACGGGAGTACGAGCGGAATGGCGAGCATGTACGTTACTACAGCCTGGAGCGAGGGGATTGGGAAGAAGTGCCGAGCTCGATGGTGGATTGGGATGCCACAGCCAAGGCGGAGGGTGAAGCGGAGAAAGCGTCCACCGCAGTCGTGGAGAAGATCCACAAGCAGGAGGAAGCGCGGCGGATGGACAACGTAACGGATATTGATGCCAGCCTGCCAGTAGGTAAAGGGGCGTTCCTGCCGGATGCCGAAGGAATGTACTTAGTGGAAGGAAAGTCGGTGCGGATCATGGATCAGGCGGGTTCGCAGTTGAAAGCGGACAAGCTGCGAGCGATTGAACAGATCATGTCGCCGGTACCAATTGTTCCCGGAAAGAAGAACGTGGTATTGCCGGGGGCGCGAGCGGCCTTTCGGATCAAGACGGCGAATCCCGAGTTTTACCTGAGAGAGGCGGCACCGGACCCAGAGAGAACTTCGACGATTCAAAAGAGCCGGAAAGCCGGGGATGCGGGACCGGATGTGGAGTTGATTCGTGCCAAAGTGACAAAGAATGGCAGGGTGCTGGAATCCATTACCTCGCTGTTTGGGCAGGCGATGGGAAGCAAGAAGAGTGAGCTTTCGATTCAAAGGTGGGAAGTGGCACCTTCGGTTTACCGTTTTACATTGAGCGAACCCTTGCCCCCCGGGGAGTATGTGTTGGCCCAGGTGGCGGAAGAGGGACTGGATCTTTTTGTGTGGGATTTTGGAGTGGATGGTGAGACAGCTGCGCCAGCGAAGAAGTAGGCGAGATCCTGGCAGGTCTTCTTGGTCTGAGTGGCATTGAGATGTTGCCACGATCCCTCCACTATGTTCCGCAAAAAGTGGTGCACTCCGGTCGGTATGACTCGAACAAATTGACTAGTGCTTAGTAAAGTTGGCGGGGACGCGGGAGAAAACTTCCAGAAGGATATTCAGCACGTCGGAGATGCGGAAGGGCTTTTGGAGTTTGTGAGATTTGCCATCGGGAGAGTTGGAATCGTCGCCAACCACATCACCTGACATGTAGATAATCTCAGGCTTGTTGGAACCTGAAGCAATTTTCAGGCGTTCGGCAACATTGTGACCATCGGCGTTGGGCCCGCTGCCCGACAATTTCAAGTCGCACAAGATGACATCGTATTTTTGGCCCAGGACCAAGCTCAAGGCCTGCTCGGCAGTGCCCGCACAGTCAACGGTGAGGCCGTGGGCAGTGAGTCCTTCGGAGAGGAGCATGCGAATGGATTCTTCGTCATCGAGAACAAGAATGGAGCGGTTAGCAATGTTGCCCGGTGAGGGGGCAAGCCGTTCACCGGAACTTGAGTCGGCGTCGCTGGAAGTCAGGCGTTTGTGCGAGAGAGGAATCGGCAAATAGACGGTGAAGGAAGCGCCGCCTTTGGGGACGGTTTCCACTTCAATGTTGCCGCCATGCTCGCGAATGATGGACATACAGATACTGAGGCCGAGACCAGTGCCACCACCGGGACGCTTGGTGGTAAAGAAAGGATCGAAGAGCTTGGGGAGTGCTTCGGGCTTGATGCCGGGACCATTGTCTCGAACGGTGACGAAGACACGGTCGACAAATTTGCCAAGGCGAATCTGAATGTGGCCGGTGGTGCGGGTTTCCTTGATAGCCTGCTCGGCATTGCTGATTAGATTCAAGAAGACCTGGATGAGCTGATTGGCGTCACCAACGATAAAGGGCAACTCGAGGAATGGCTGGAAATCGGTATCGATGTTGTTGCGGCGGAGAGAATGATCGTGAAGCTGAAGGGTACGGTCGATAATTCCATTCAGGTCGATGGCTTTTTTCTGAGGAGAGGCGGGGCGCGAGAATTCGAGAAGATTCTGGACGATACGAGCGGCGCGGCGAGCCTGGCGGTGAGTCATTTCCAGCTGACGCTTGGTGCTTTCGTCGATACCCTGACGATCGCAGAGAAGTTCGCTGACACCGAGTATGGCGGTCAAGGGATTATTGAGTTCGTGAGCAACGCCGGCGAGCATTTGTCCCATGGCGGCGAGTTTTTCGGCCTGGATCAACTGTTCTTCGAGGCGCTTGACTTCCGTGACGTCGCGGCCGGAGATAACCACTCCTTCGATTGCGCCGGACTCGTCGAAGAGGGGGCTGAAGTGGCATTTCAATCGGCGCCAATCGCCATTTTTGTGGCGAACCTGGATTTCGATGGAACCGAAATTCTTGCGGCCACCGATGAGATCCTGGAACAGCGAAAGAATGGAGCCGCGCTCGTCGGGATGGGTGCGCTCTCCAAAGACCATGCCGATGGACTCGCCGATCTCATAACCCAAGACTTCAGGAACCTTGGGACTGACGAAGGTATAGCGCCTGTTGGTGTCGACGACAAAGATAAGGTCGGGGAAGCTGTCGACCAGACGGCGGGCAAATTCCTGTTCTTTGTGAAGGCGTTTTTCGATTTCGCGCTGAGCGGTAATGTCGACCAGAGCGCCCTGGAAGCGGACAACTTTGCCGCTGGTATCGCGGATAGCGGTGGCGGTATGCAAGCAGATGAGGGGAAAGCCGTCTTTGCGGAGAAGGGTAATTTCGCGGCTCTCCGGAGAAGGCTGGCGTTTGACCTGTCGAATAATGGTGGTGCGCTGCGACTCGTCGGCAAAGACATCCGAGACGTGCTTGGTCAGAAGCTCTTCCTTGGAGTTATAGCCGAGCATGCGAACGAGGGCGGGATTGACTTCGAGAATGTTGTCTTCGGGAGTAGCGATGTAGATGCCTTCCTGAAGGGTCTCGAAAAGTTCGGTAAAACGAGCTTCGTTGCGGCGAGCAGAAGTGACATCGCGAGCCAAAAGGGTAAGACCATGAACCTTCTCATCACGGAGCATGGCGTGTGCAACGCAATCAAAATAGTACGTGGTGTTCTTGCCTTTTAGACGCACCTGCACGACGCCCGTCCACTGGCGGCGTTCCATAAATCTGGCCATGCTCTGAGAAAAGTCGCCCGGATGCATGCCACTCACGTCTTCGACAAACTCATTGACCGAACGGCCAATGATTTTCTGAAACGGCAGACCGAGAAGATCGGCAAAACTCCGGTTGGCAGCGCGAATCTGGCCATCGAGACTAAGGGCGAGCAGATGGTCGTCAAAGGAATCGATGAGATCGCGGAAACCCTGTTGAGACTTGGAGATCATGTCGAAGAGCTGATCGAGTTGACGATCACTGGGAAGACTGGCGTCCTTCTGATCGAGGCCACGCAAAAGACCCCTTAGCTCGGAGATTTCGGTGGTTTTTTTCCAGATGTAGGCGCCGAAGAGAATCACCAGGGCAACAAGACCGATGGGCAGGGCAAGGAGATGAGGCTTCTCTTGACGCAACCAATCGTAAGAAAGCCAGGCAAAAACAGAAGTCAATACGAAGAGAAGAAAGAAGGTCAGACGCCAAAGCTCGGCCTGGCGCTTGTCGAAGCTCTGCAGACGCGCCTCGGCCATGGCGTGGGGGTCTTTTGAGGGAGACCCGTTAAGGGCAGGGCCAGGATTTGGGTCAGCTTGCATGCGAGCTTTCAAACTGCGAAAAATGCTAAGAACAGTCCTGTAAGTCTCACTCCATCATAGAATAAGGAGGAAGAGAGGCAAGGTGGATAGGGCGGGAATGCACGTGAACCTTACCTGTACGAAGGTACAACAAGACAGGGTGGAAGTCAGTGGGTTGAGACCAAATAGTGAATAGCAAAAAAACGGCGTCCCGGTGGATTGGGACGCCGTCTGATTGTTTAGGAAGCGCAGGTTGGAGCTTGCGCTAACGGATGTTAGTCCTGACCTTCCGGAAGGATTTCGCCATCGATATCGCCGTCCTTGTTACCAAGGAAGTCGAGCCCAGCGGCTTCGTCTGCAGCGGCAAACTCGGCAGAGTCGGGGAGTTCCTCGACAGGAGGCGGTACCGGCATTTCGGTGAGCAACTGAAGGCTGCGATAGTGTTCGAGTCCGGTTCCTGCCGGAATCAAACGGCCCATGATGACGTTTTCCTTCAAGCCGCGCAGGTAATCGACCTTTCCAGCGACAGCCGCTTCGGTGAGGACGCGGGTGGTCTCCTGGAAGCTTGCGGCGGAGATGAAGGAGTCCGTGGAGAGAGACGCCTTGGTGATACCGAGGAGTAGCGGACGGCCCGTAGCAGGACGGCCACCTTCGGCGATGACACGATCGTTTTCTTCGCGGAAACGGAACTTGTCAACTTGCTCCTCAAGAAGGAACGTGGTGTCTCCGACGTCTTCAACCTTGACCCAGCGCATCATCTGGCGGCTGATGGTTTCGATGTGCTTATCGTTGATGTTGACACCCTGCAGACGGTAGACCTCTTGAATTGCGTTGACGAGGTAAGCCTGGGTGTACTTTTCGCCGAGAACAGCCAGCAAGTCGTGCAGGTTGAGCGGGCCATCGATGAGCGCTTCACCGGCACGAACATGTTCGCCTTCCTGAACGTTGATGTGAACACCGCGGGGAATGGCGTATTCCTTGGAAGTCTTGCCATCGGCACTTTCAACGTAAATCTTGCGCATGCCCTTGGCGATTTCCCCGTAACGAACGGTACCGTCGATTTCGCTGATGACCGCGGGATCCTTGGGCTTGCGGGTTTCGAAGAGTTCCACGACGCGCGGGAGACCACCGGTGATGTCTTTCGTTTTGGTGGTTTCACGCGGAATCTTGGCGAGCACGTCGCCGGCTTGTACTTCATCACCATCCTGCACCATCAAGTGGGCGCGGGAAGGCATGAGGTACTTCTTGCGGACCTTGCCAGAAGCGTCTCGGATGAGAATGGCGGGCTGATGCTTTTCATCGCCCGGGGGTAGAGTGACGACAAGCTGCGAAAGACCGGTGACTTCGTCGACTTGTTCTTCGATCGTGAGACCGGGACGGAGGTCGTCGAACTTCACGGAGCCAGCCGTTTCGGTAAGGATCGAGAAGGTGAACGGATCCCATTCGGCCATGATCTGGCCGTGGGTGACAGCGTCGCCATCCTTAACGCGGAGACGAGCACCGTAAACAACGTGGTAGCGCTCCTTTTCGCGGTTCTTTTCGTCGACGATGACGAGCAGACCGGAGCGGTTCATGGCGATGATTGCGCCGCCGCGGCCTTCGACGTAGCGGAGGTCAACGAACTTGACCACGCCGGCATTCTTGGCTTCGAGGGTGGAACGCTCGCTGACGCGGGTTGCCGCACCACCGATGTGGAAAGTGCGCATAGTGAGCTGGGTGCCAGGTTCGCCGATGGACTGAGCGGCGATGACGCCGACCGCTTCGCCGAGTTCGACCATGCGGCCCGAAGCGAGGTTGCGTCCATAGCAAAGGGCGCAAACACCGCGGCGAGATTCGCAGGTGAGCACGGAACGAATGCGAACGCGTTCGATACCCGCTTCCTGGATTTCGTTGGCGAGTTCTTCGGTGATTTCCTGGTTGACCTCGACGATAACGTCGCCTTCGTAATCGCGGATTTTCTCAAGAGAAACGCGGCCAACGACGCGGTCGCGCAACGGCTCGACTTCAACGCCGGCTTCGATGATGGGTTCGACGTAGATGCCGTCGGAGGTGCCGCAATCGGGTTCATTGATGATGACGTCTTGCGCCACATCGACGAGACGGCGAGTGAGGTAACCGGAATCGGCGGTCTTCAAAGCGGTGTCGGCGAGACCCTTACGGGCACCGTGTGTGGAGATGAAGTACTGCAACACGGTGAGGCCTTCGCGGAAGTTGGAAGTGATCGGAGTTTCGATAACTTCGCCGGAAGGCTTGGCCATCAGTCCGCGCATACCAGAGAGCTGACGAATCTGCTGTTTGGAACCGCGAGCGCCGGAGTCCGCCATGATGTAAACAGGGTTGATGTTGCCGTCGCGGTCCTGAGTTTCGAGGGCCTTGAACATTTCGTCGGCAACTTTTTCGGTAACATCGCCCCAGATGGCGATGACCTTGTTATAGCGTTCGCCGTTGGTGATAGCGCCGTCGAGGTATTGCTGCTGAACCTTGACGACTTCCTTTTCGGCGTTCTCAACCAGCTTGTACTTGTCGCTGGGGATAAGCATGTCGTCGATGCCAATGGAGATGCCGGACTTCGTGGAGTAGGTGAAGCCGAGCTGCTTCAGGTTATCGAGCAAAGCGACAGTGCTTTCGAGGCCAAAGCGCAGGTAAGCATAATAGACAAGTTGCTGGACGCCCTTCTTCTTGAGCAAGCCATTGATGAATGGCATTTGCTTGGGCAGATGCGAATTGAAAATGACGCGGCCAACGGTGGTCTGGATGAACTGACGCTCGAAGCGCACGACTTCCGTGTGGGTAACGTCCTGGTTGTCGTAAGCGGTGAGCAGGTCAATGACTTCACCGGTGAAGCGCAAGCGAATCGGAGTCAGAAGTTCGACTTCGCCCGCTTCGAGAGCGAGCGAAACATCTTCCGGCGTACCGAATACACGGCCTTCTCCCTTGGCGCCAGGCTTGGACTTGGTCAGGTAATAGATGCCAAGAACCATGTCCTGCGAAGGAACTGCCAGAGGCAGACCGTGCGCGGGAGAGAGAATGTTGCGCGAACTGAGCATGAGGACCGAGGCTTCCACCTGAGATTCGGGAGAAAGCGGGATGTGCACGGCCATCTGATCGCCGTCAAAGTCCGCGTTGAACGCGGTGCAGACGAGCGGATGAATGCGGATAGCTTTACCTTCGACAAGGGTGGGTTCAAAGGCTTGAATGCCCAAGCGGTGAAGGGTGGGAGCGCGGTTGAGAAGCACAGGATGCTCGCGGATGACGTCTTCGAGAATGTCCCAAACGACCGGCTCTTGCTGCTCGACCATTTCCTTGGCTTGCTTGATGGTAGTGCAGTGACCCTGGGCTTCGAGCTTGTGATAGATGAAGGGCTTGAAGAGTTCGAGAGCCATCTTCTTGGGCAAACCGCACTGGTTGAGCTTTAGTTCGGGGCCAACGACGATGACGGAACGGCCAGAGTAGTCAACGCGCTTACCGAGCAAGTTTTGACGGAAACGACCCTGCTTGCCTTTAAGGGTATCGCTCAAAGACTTCAGCGGACGGTTGTTGGTGCCACGGAGAACGCGACCACGGCGACCGTTGTCGAAGAGAGCATCAACGGCTTCCTGAAGCATGCGCTTCTCGTTGCGCACGATAACGTCGGGCGCGCGAAGCTCCATAAGCTTTTTCAAGCGGTTGTTACGGTTAATGACGCGGCGATAAAGGTCGTTGAGATCGGACGTAGCAAAGCGGCCGCCATCGAGAGGCACAAGCGGGCGCAACTCCGGCGGAAGAACCGGGATCACGTCGAGGATCATCCATTCAGGCTTGTTGCCGCTCTTGCGAAATGCCTCGAGAACCTTGAGGCGCTTGGCGAACTTGATGCGTTTTTGAAGCGAAGGATCCGCCTTCATCTTTTCGCGAAGCTCATCGGCTAGCTTGTCGACTTCGACGCGGCGGAGAAGTTCCTTGATGGCTTCCGCGCCCATCTTGGCGACAAACTGGCCAGGATATTCACTGGTGAGCTTGCGGTATTCCTCTTCCTGTAGAACCTGACGTTCTTTCAGGACGGCAACTTCACCCTGGTCAACAACGACAAAGGCTTCGAAGTAGAGAATCCGCTCGAGGTCGCGCATGGAAATATCGAGCAAATAACCGATGCGGCTGGGCAGTCCCTTGAAAAACCAGACGTGAGAGCAGGGGGACGCAAGTTCAATGTGGCCCAGGCGTTCACGGCGTACTTTGCTGAGGGTGACTTCCACACCGCACTTGTCGCAGATAACTCCGCGATGTTTCATGCGCTTGTACTTTCCGCACAAACACTCCCAGTCCGTAACGGGACCGAAAATCTTGGCGCAGAAAAGACCGTCACGCTCCGGTTTGAAGGTACGGTAGTTGATGGTCTCCGGCTTGGTAACTTCGCCGTGGGACCAGGAGCGAATTTTTTCCGGACTGGCCAAAGAGATGCGAATGGAATCGAAATCCGCGATCAGACTGGCGCGATCATAAGGGCTGCTGCGATACAAGGTTGTTTCCTCCCTCCCGAGCCTTGCGGCGCGGGACGCGTCCTGTCCCGGTTAGTGCCGGGACAAGACGGCTGAGAACCCAATTACTCGAAAACTGCGTGTTGCCTTATTGCTTTCTTCTTGCAGAGAAGAACACAGGCTGAAGCCTGTGCTACTAATCCGCTGCTTTTTCAACCGGCTTCTGGCGCTTCATCAACTCGACGTCGAGACAGAGAGACTGCAACTCGCGGACGAGCACGTTGAACGACTCGGGCACGCCAGGCTCAATGCCGGGCTCGCCCTTCACGATGGCCTCGTAGATTTTCGCGCGGCCATAAACGTCGTCGGACTTGGCGGTCAGCAATTCCTGCAAAATGTGCGCGGCGCCGTAAGCTTCGAGGGCCCACACCTCCATTTCACCGAATCGCTGTCCACCGAACTGCGCCTTACCACCAAGCGGCTGCTGGGTGATGAGGGAGTAGGGACCGATGGAACGAGCGTGGATCTTGTCGTCAACCAAGTGAGAGAGCTTGAGCATGTAGATGTAGCCGACAGTGACGGGTTGATCGAACTGTTCGCCGGTCATGCCGTCATACAAGTTGATTTTTCCGGCGTGCGGCAATCCCGCAACTTCCAGGAGGTGGCGAATTTCCGGTTCGCGTGCGCCGTCGAAAACCGGCGTGGCGAAGGGGATGCCGTCCTTGAAGCCTTCGGCGTAGTCCAGCAACTCGTCGTCACTGAGCTTGGACAGGGTTTTCCAGATGACGGTGTCGGAGAAAACTTCGCGATACCAGCGGCGAAGCGCTTCGGCCTTATATTCCTTGCTGAGAAGGCGCTTCAAGCTGTTGCCAAGTTCCTTGGCGGCCCAACCCAAGTGGGTTTCGAGAATCTGACCGACGTTCATACGAGAAGGAACACCGAGCGGATTCAAAACGATTTCCACGGGAGTGCCGTCAGGCAAGGTTGGCATGTCTTCATCCGGAACGATGCGAGCGATAACGCCCTTGTTCCCGTGACGACCGGCCATCTTGTCGCCGATGGAAAGCTTGCGCTTCATGGCGATATAGACTTTAGCCAGTTTGATGACGCCCGGAGGAAGCTCGTCGCCCTTTTTGAGCTTTTCCTTGCGCTCTTCGGTGATTTTGCGAAGGACGTCGATCTGACGCGAAGTCATCTCTTCGATTTCTTCGATCTTCTCGATCAGGAGCGGATCCTTCTCGTTGAGCTTGAGGCGCTTGAGGTTGCGGGTTGAAATCTTCTCGATCAATTCGCGAGTGAGTTCCACACCCTTGGTAAGCAACCGCTTATTGGTCTTCTCGTCGTGCAAGTCCGCCTGAAGAATTTTGCCGCCGAGGAGATCGCCGAGGCGCTTGAGGCGCTCGTCGGTCAAGATGCGGATTTCGTCAGCCAGGTTCTTTTCGAGTTTGAAGACTTGCGAGGCTTCGATAGCCTTGTGGCGTTCGTCCTTTTCTCCACCCTTGCGAGTGAAGATCTTGACATCGACGATGGTGCCCTCGATGCCTGGCGGGCAGTAGAGAGAGGCATCGCGAACGTCTCCGGCTTTTTCACCGAAGATGGCGCGAAGCAGTTTCTCTTCCGGAGTCAGCGTGGTTTCGCCCTTGGGGGTAACCTTGCCAACCAGGATGTCGCCCGGCTTCACCACCGCGCCGATGCGGATGACTCCGCTTTCGTCGAGGTTGCGAAGGAAGGATTCAGAGATGTTGGGGATGTCGCGTGTAACTTCTTCGGGACCGAGCTTGGTGTCGCGAGCTTCGATCTCATACTCCTCGATGTGGATGGAGGTGTAGTAGTCGTCCTTGACCAGCTTCTCGCTGACAAGGATGGCATCTTCGAAGTTGTACCCGCGCCAGGGAACGAAGGCGACGAGAACGTTGCGGCCGAGGCCGAGTTCGCCACGGTCGGTGCAAGGACCATCGGCAAGAACCTGTCCGGTCTTGACGCGGTCGCCTACGCGAGCGAGCGGCTTCTGGTTGATGCAAGTGTTCTGGTTTGAGCGCTTGAACTTGGTCAGGGTATAGATGTCGGCGCCCACTTCGCGGCTGAGTACGCCGGAGTGATCGCTTTCAACACGAACGATAATGCGTTCGGAGTCGACCTGATCGACGATGCCGTCGCGCTTACAGAGAACAACTGCGCCGGAATCGCGAGCAGTGACGCGTTCCATACCGGTGCCTACGAGAGGTGCTTCGCCACGGATAAGAGGAACGGCCTGGCGCTGCATGTTGGAACCCATCAAAGCGCGGTTAGCGTCGTCGTTTTCCAGGAACGGGATCAGGCTGGCAGCCACAGAAACGAGCTGCTTGGGCGAAACGTCGACGTAATCGACTTCGTCGCGATGCTTGAGGACGAAGTTACCGGCTTGACGGCAGTTGACGAGTTCGGTGGTGATGCGCAGTTTCTCGTCGAGAGCCACGTTGGCCTGCGCGATGACGTACTTGTCCTCTTCCCAAGCGGAAAGATAGAAGCAGTAGGGCTCATCGGTGACTTTGCGGCGCTTGAGTTCTTCGTTGAGTTCTTCGACGCGATCGCTTTCGACGATGTCGCCAGCTTTGAACTCACTGTCACCCGCATTCATGATCTGTACGTAATCAATGATTCGCCCGCCCTTAACACGGCGATATGGGGATTCGATGAAGCCGTAATCATTGATGCGTGCAAAGCAAGAGAGCGAGCTGATAAGGCCGATGTTCGGGCCTTCCGGAGTTTCAATCGGGCAGATGCGTCCATAGTGAGTTGGGTGGACGTCGCGGACTTCGAATCCAGCGCGTTCGCGAGACAGACCGCCAGGTCCAAGAGCCGATAGGCGGCGCTTGTGAGTAATTTCGCTCAAGGGGTTGGTCTGGTCCATGAACTGGCTCAATTGCGAAGAACCGAAGAATTCGCGGATGGCGGCCATGACCGGCTTGGCGTTAACCAGGTCATGCGGCATAGCCGTAGACATTTCCTGGTAAACGCTCATCTTTTCCTTGATAGCGCGTTCCATGCGGACGAGGCCGATGCGGAACTGGTTTTCGAGCAACTCGCCAACCGCGCGAACGCGGCGGTTACCAAGGTGGTCGATGTCATCGACAACGCCGATGTTCTTGCGCAGCTTGAACAAGTACTTGATGGCGGAAACAAAGTCCGTGGCATCGAGCGTGCGATTTTCCAGCGGCGTATCGAGTCCCATCTTGATGTTGAATTTGAGACGGCCGACCTTGGAGAAATCGTATTTACGCGGATCGAAGAACATGCCGCGGAAGAGGTTCGTGGCGGTTTCCAGAGTTGGAGGGTCGCCCGGACGCAGCTTGCGGTAGATTTCGATAAGGGCTTCCTTGGAAGAACGGATGGAGTCCTTGTCGAGAGTGCGCGACAAGACGAGACCAATGTCGTCCTTTTCAGGGAAGAAGATGTCGACTTCGGTGATGCCGGATTCGGCAAAGGCCTGCCAGAGATCGGCAGTCAAGGGCTTGTTGGCTTCGAGCAAGACTTCACCGGTCTGGCGATTGACGACATCGGCGACGCTGAAAGCGCCTTCGACGTCGGCCAACGCGGCGCGAACCTGAGAGATCTTGGCCTTGATGAGTTCCTTGAAGAGATTTTCAGTGATGCGCTTGTGCGCGCCGACAATCACTTCTTCGGACTTGGGGTTGCGAATTTCGTGGGCCAGCTTGCGATCCACGATGCCGGGCGAAATATTCCAGTGCAGTTCCTTATCGCGCAGAGAGATTCGTTCGACCTGATAGAAGGTGCGCAGAATATCTTCGTTGGACTTCATTCCCAGAGCGCGGAGGAAAATCGAGCCAAGGAATTTGCGCTTGCGGTCGATGCGAACGTACAAGATGTTCTTGGTGTCGTACTCGAACTCCACCCAGGAACCGCGATACGGAATAATTTTCCCGAGGAAATAGGAACGGTTGTTGGCAGACTCAAAGAACACGCCAGGCGAACGATGCAACTGGCTGACGATAACGCGCTCGGTACCATTGATGATGAAGGTGCCGTTTTCGGTCATCAGAGGAATATCGCCGTAGAACACTTCCTGTTCCTTGATGTCGCGAATGGTTTTTGCGCCAGTGTCGGGATCTTTATCGTAGATCGTGAGTCTTATAGTGACCTTGAGCGGGGCCGAATAGGTCATGCCGCGCTCCTGGCACTCATTCACGTCATATTTCAATTGCATGGCGACGGGGTCGCCGCACTTGTTACAGAAAGTCGGAGTGTTTTTGTTGAAGGTGCCGCACTTGGTGCAGATGACGTCGCCTGTCTGATACGGATTGGTGACCACGGAAGCGCCGCAATTACGGCAAGTAGCGCGGAGGTGGTGCAGGCCTTTCAGGTTGCCGCACTTACACTCCCAGTTGCCGATGGAATAGTCCACGAATTCCAACTGCGACATTTCGCGGAAATCCTTAATCGGAAAAACAGAGGTGAAGACGGACTGAAGACCGCCATCCTCGCGCTCGCTAGGCAGCAAATCCATCTGCAAAAAGCGCTGATACGACTTCTTCTGAACTTCAATCAGGTTGGGAATCTGAATCGCACCCTGAATTTTAGCGAAGTCCAGACGCTGGCGTTCCCGAACGTGCCGATTGCTATTGGACATACCTGCTTTACCTCATTCCCTTTCGGGCAGCATGACAAAAACATGGTAAAGACACTAAACCGTGCCGCATGGCGGCTTGCCCGGAGCCGCCCCGCACACGGTAAGTGAAGGTCCAAAAAGGACCCGAATAGTTGTAGAGAAATCCGGTCGTAGCTTGCGTACCAAGTTCCCCTGGCGCGGAATGTGCCCACCCGAATTACCGCGCCAAATGTGTGAAGCAGCCTGACCAAAAACCGAGCCAGCCGGAAACCGGCTGGCGAAACATTACTTGATTTCGACCTTGGCGCCCGCTTCCTCGAACTTCTTCTTGATGGTAGCGGCTTCGTCCTTGGTAACGCCTTCCTTAACGGTCTTTGGCGCGCCATCGACGAGGTCCTTGGCTTCTTTCAAGCCGAGGCTGGTGACTTCGCGAACGGCCTTAATGACGTTGATCTTGTTGCCGCCCACATCGGTGAGGACGACAGCAAATTCCGTCTTCTCTTCCGCTGGAGCTGCAGCCGCCGCACCACCGCCACCGCCGCCCGCTACAACCGTGGCAGCCGCTGCGGAGACGCCGAAGGCCTCTTCGAGCTTCTTGACAAGATCCGACGCTTCAAGAAGCGTCAGGCCCTTGATTTCTTCCAGAATGGTTTCAACTTTCGACATGACTGCTAGTTCTCCTCTCAATTTTCTGAATCAAATTTTTTAGAACCGGGTCGGGCGGGGCCCGCACAGCTCCAAACCCTTACTCACTAAACTTGTTGGCCTTAACCGCTTCGTTGACAACAACAGCGGCATTGCGCGGAACGGCGCTGATGACCACGGCAAGGCGCTGCGCCGGTGCGTTGAGGAGGAACATAATCTTGCTGATGAGTTCTTCCTTGGACGGCATAGTTGCGAGCTGTTGGATTTCGGCAATCGAGATGACGCGGCCTTCGACCAGGCCGGACTTGAATTTGAAGGCCGGAACGTCTTTTGCGACCTTGGTAAGCGCCTTGGCAAGGGCAACCGGATCGGTGTTGGTATAGGCAATTGAGTTGGTGCCCTTCAGGTCTTTCAAAACTCCGCCGACAGGCGTGCCAGAAGCGGCAAGCTCCGCGAGCGTATTCTTGACGACCTGATACTTGCCACCGGCAGCCTGAACGGCGCGGCGCAGCTTGGTGTCGTCTTCGACAGTGATGCCCTGGAAGGTAGTGAGGATTACCGTGGACACCTTCGCCAAGTCCGTTTTGAGTTGATCGAGATCCTGCTGTTTTTCGCTTTTCTTTTTCATAATTTCGTCCTGTGACGCAGCCGATACTTAGGCGGCGGTTGCCAGCGTCTCCGCTTCTGCCAGGTCTACGTTGATAGCCGGGCCCATGGTTGAGGTCAGGGTAATTCTCTTGACGTACTTGCCTTTTGCTGCGGCTGGCTTTGCCTTCAGTACGGCGGCAATGATGGAATGGGCGTTGGCCGCAAGATTTGCAGCGTCAAAATTGATTTTCCCCACGGGGCAATGAACGATTCCAGCTTTGTCGACGCGGAATTCGACTTTGCCAGCCTTGGTTTCCTTGATGGCTTTGGCAACGTCCATGGTGACCGTTCCGGTTTTCGGGTTGGGCATCAAGCCGCGGGGGCCGAGGACCTTACCGAGCTTACCGGCAGAGCGCATCATGTCTGGCGTGGCGATAACGGCGTCGTAATCGGTCCAGCCTTCCATGATTTTGGCAACGAGTTCATCGCCGCCGACGTGTTCCGCGCCAGCTTCCTGCGCTTCGCGAATCTTGTCGCCACCGGCCAGGACGAGGACACGAACCGATTTGCCCAGCCCGTGAGGGAGGACGACGGTGCCGCGAACCACCTGGTCAGAGTGCTTCGGATCCACCCCGAGATTAATGGCCAGTTCAACGGTTTCGTTGAACTTGGTGTGATGTGTTTTCTTGATGAGCTCGGTGGCTTCGGCGAGCTTGTAGGGACGCGCTTCTACTTTTTTGCGCGCGTTCTCTATGTGTTTTCCAGCTTTCTTGGTCATAGTTTCCTCGGCGATCCCCAGCGCCTCTTATTCCTAGGCTTCCACGACTTCCAACCCCATGTTGCGCGCCGTACCCATCACGGTGCGCACCGCGGAGTCGAGTTTAGTGGTGTTGAGATCGACCAATTTAATTTTGGCAATTTCTTCGACTTGCTTTTTGGTAACTTTGCCGACCTTGTTGCGATTCGGCTCTGGCGAACCCTTGGCAATTCCTGCAGCGCGGAGCAACAGCACAGAGGCTGGAGGAGTCTTGAGAATGAAAGTGAAGGTGCGGTCGGTATAGATGCTGACGAGCACCGGGAAAATCATTCCGTCGGGTTCTTTGCCGGTTTTGGCGTTGAACTGCTTGCAGAAATCCATGATGTTGACGCCATGAGGACCGAGGGCGGTACCCACGGGAGGAGCCGGAGTGGCTTTGCCGGCCGGCAATTGCAGCTTGACAGTGGTCTGAAGCTTCTTTGGTGGCATGTTTCCTTTACCTCAATCCCTTTTTTGTTGCGGCAGAATGGTGCGCCGCGAATTCTTATCCCAGCTTTTCAACGCTGGCAAAATCCAGTTCGACAGGGGTGGAGCGGCCGAAAATCGTAACGGAAACTTTCAAGCGGCTGTGATCGTTGTCGATCTCTTCGACGGTGCCGTTGAAATTGGCGAACGGACCATCGACAATGCGAACCTGCTCGTTGCGCTCGTAGACCACCTTTGGCTTCGGGCGATCCTGGGGAGTGTGCACGCGGTTGATGATGCCGTCGACTTCCGCTTCCGTGAGCGGAGAAGGCGAAGTTGCGGAGCCGACAAATCCGGTGACGCGCGGCGTGTTGCGCACGATGTGCCAAGTGTCTTCATCGAGATCCATTTCAACGAGGACGTAACCGGGGTAGGACATACGCGAGGCCACAACTTTCTTGCCGCCGCGAACTTCGACGACCTCTTCGGTGGGGATGAGCACCCGGCCGATCTTGTCTTGAAGAGTGAAAGCGGCCACACGGCTCTCGAGGCTTTCTTTGACTTTCTTTTCGAAGCCCGAATAGGTGTGAATGATGTACCACTGCATCGACATGGTGTCGTTTCGCCTTTAAACGTGAAAATACTTTAAAAGTCTGTCCAGGCCGAGTTGCGCAAGCTTCTCGACAATAGCGAGGAAAACGCCGAAGAAAGCGACCGTTGCGATGACGACGGTGGTGGTAGAAATGACGTCTTCGCGGTTTGGCCAAGTGACCTGCTTCATTTCGACACGAACGTCGTGAAGAAATTCGCGAGTCCCTTCGATCGAACCAGTAACTTTCTGGCCGACGGAAGAAGCTGCCCCGGTAATTGCGTTAGTGCCTTGCTCTTCGTTCTTCACTTTAACCGCCTGCGTAGCCATGAAACCTCTTAACCTGCACGAACCGTGGCTCGCGCCAAACTAAAAATCTGGCAGGGGAGGAGGGATTCGAACCCCCATACCTGGTTTTGGAGACCAGAGTCCTAACCGTTGGACGACTCCCCTAAACCGTGAGCCCGAACTTCTCAAGCTCTAATTCCCCACCCGGCTCCAAACCTTACTTCCCCGCTACCGCCCAAATTGAGATCCTTCGGCTCTGGTTAGCAAAACGGCAAACCTTCGCTGAGGATGACAATCCTTGCCGGACTGTCACTTCGCTTCTTTGTGGGCCGTATGCTTCCGGCAGGAACGGCAAAACTTCTTCGTTTCCAAACGCTCGGAATGCTTCTTCTTATTTTTTGTTGTGGTGTAGTTCCGGTTCTTACAGTCACCACATTGCAACGTAATGATTTCCCGCATTTGATGAATTCCTTTTGAAAGAGTCCGGGCCAGAGTGACTGGCCCGGGCCTTCTGAATTACTCGAGTATCTCCGTGACCGCGCCGGCGCCTACGGTGTGGCCGCCTTCACGAATTGCGAACCGCAAGCCCTTTTCCAGCGCCACCGGGGTGATCAACGTGACTTCGCAGCTCACGTTATCCCCGGGCATCACCATTTCCACGCCTTGCGGCAGCTTCATGTCGCCGGTCACGTCCGTGGTGCGGAAGTAGAACTGGGGACGATAGCCACTGAAAAACGGGGTGTGCCGTCCACCTTCTTCCTTCGTCAACACGTACGCTTCCGCTTTGAACTTCGTGTGCGGCGTGATTGAGCCCGGCTTGCAAATAACCTGTCCGCGCTCCACGTCTTCTTTTTCCGTGCCGCGCAACAGCAAGCCTACGTTGTCACCTGCCAGTCCTTCATCGAGCAGCTTCTTGAACATCTCGATCCCGGTTACCACTTTCTTCTGCGTCGGGCGGAAACCAACGATTTCCACTTCTTCGCTGACCTTCACCTTGCCGCGTTCCACTCTTCCCGTTACCACCGTGCCACGGCCAGAGATCGAGAAAATATCTTCGATCGGCATGGCAAACGGTTTATCCACGTCCCGCACCGGCAGAGGAATGTTGGCATCCACCGCCGCCATCAGTTCATCGATCTTCTTTTCCCATGCCGCATCGCCGTTCAATGCCTGCAACGCCGAACCGCGTACTACGGCAATCGTGTCGCCGGGAAATTGATAGGTCTTCAAGAGTTCGCGAACTTCCAGTTCCACCAGTTCGAGCAACTCCGCGTCTTCCACCATGTCGCACTTGTTCAGAAACACCACTATCGCCGGCACCCCCACCTGACGAGCAAGCAGAATGTGCTCGCGCGTTTGCGGCATCGGTCCATCCGTCGCCGCTACCACAAGAATCGCGCCGTCCATCTGCGCCGCGCCCGTGATCATGTTCTTGATGTAGTCCGCGTGGCCCGGGCAATCCATGTGCGCGTAGTGACGATTCGGTGTTTCGTACTCCACGTGCGAAACGGCAATCGTAATCCCGCGCTCGCGCTCTTCCGGCGCGTTATCGATCGAATCGAACGCGCGGAACGCCACCTTCGGATTGTGCTTCGACAGCACCTTGGTGATCGCCGCCGTCAACGTCGTCTTGCCATGGTCAATGTGGCCGATCGTGCCAATGTTGACGTGTGGCTTTGTCCGCTCAAACTTTTCCTTCGCCATTTGTCTTCATCCTTTGCGCAAGCGGCATTTGCACCTTGCTGCTTGAGCCAAACTTTGGAGCGGGGGACGGGATTTGAACCCGCAACCATCACCTTGGAAGAGTGAGACTCTACCGTTGAGTTACCCCCGCCCAATTAGAAAACTGTGCCCGTCCCCTGACCGTAAAAAAGAAAAACCAAAACTGGAGCCTGAGACCGGGATTGAACCGGTGACCTCGTCCTTACCAAGGACGCGCTCTACCAGCTGAGCTACCCAGGCCGAACCCGATACAGCAAAAGCTACCTAACACGGCGCACGATTTTTAAACGGCTCGGCGCCGCGTTCCGTACCGCTTTCGAACATCGCGTTTGCGATTTCCTGCGGTGTTGCTGCTTCGCCGAACGCCTTTGCCCGATCGGCGTTACTGCACTCCGGGACTTCCATCGCGGAGGTTGAATCCTGGTGGACGGGGAAGGATTCGAACCTTCGTAGCCCGCAAGGAGCGGCAGATTTACAGTCTGCTGGTTTTAGCCACTCACCCACCCGTCCGCGAAAAATGCAAGGACACAAATAGAATGTCCAAGTAGTTTGCCAGCGGTGAAATTACCGGGAGCGCGGTAAACGAAAACACAAAATGGACTCGTGTCAAGAGACACCAGCCCTTTCATGTTAGCATGACGGGAATCGCTCCGCCTCACTCCCCTAACAAATGGTGGAGCTGGCGGAGGGAATTGAACCCCCGACCCTCTGATTACAAATCAGATGCTCTACCAGCTGAGCTACGCCAGCGCTGCTCAAACCGCACAAGAATAGCAGATTGGACACAGTTATTGCAATAGGGAGGGGTTTGGCAACGGAGCAAGTAGCGAGCCAAATCTGTGGAAATAACGGCCGAAGCTGTGAATTTAGCATTGCAGGCTAAATGCTTTAATATTAAGCAGTTATGAGGTTAGATGCAGAAAAGACTGTATACACTATCCACAGGCGCCTGCCGGTGGCGGGTTTCGAGGGTTTTACCCGTCAAAACTGGGTGTGTTTGCAGAGAGAATGCGACAATAGGCTGACATGAAACAGGATGCAGACTGTGAGCACCAAGATTCATTGAACTTATGAAAACACGCCAACTGGTGATAGGAATTACTGGATTTGTGCTTCTTGCGATAGCAGGAATTTTCGCGGTTCGTCATTGGCATGTCAGGGATCGCGCTGACGCACGCGAGGAGATGCTTTCGCTATTGCCGTCCGATCCTTCCGAAGTGGCATTTCTGGACCTGGAACAATTCCGCAAGTCGTCGTTTCTTCCGCAACTATTGGCGTGGATTCCGGGTGAATCAATGGAAGAAGACTATGCGAAGTTTGTGCAAGCGACGGGATTCAATTACGAACGTGACCTGGACCGCGTGGCCATCGCCTCTACCGGCAAAGGAACAACTTCAACGTTTCTTGCGATTGCAGAGGGGAGATTCGATCGCAAGAAAATGCAAGAGTACGCAAGAAGCTACGGCCAAAGCATCGACCTGCGGGGATTGCGAGTATTTACAGTTAAGCTAAAGAACTCAACTCGCCCGTCGTTTTTTACTTTCTTACGAGACGACCGAATTGCGTGGACCAATGATCCGTCGTACGCAGCGTTATTCCTACAGACGCCAGGTTTTCAAGGAAAACAAGATTGGCAGGAGCACTTTGCACGATTATCCGGAAGCGCGGTATTTGCGGTGATACGCGAGGACGCTGCATCGGCTGCCGCAATGGAAAAGCAGGCGCCGGGAGGGTTCCACTCTCCACAACTGGCCACTCTACTGAGCCAATTGCAATGGATCACCATTGGAGGAAAACCAGAGGAGAATGACCTTCGCGTGGTGATCGAGGGGGAAAGCGCGACGGAGAGCGTGCTGAATCAGTTGAAGGAGTTCCTGCAGGGAATGCTGGTCATGGCGCAAGCCGGATTGAATGGGGCACAAAACCGGAAACAAATGGATGGGCAATTACGTGAAGCATACCTGGACTTATTGAAATCGGCGGAAGTGGAAAGAGTGGATCGCGGAGGCGGCAAATCTGTGCGGATCGTGTTTGCGATTACGCCAAAGTTCCTCGAGTCGATCAAAGCAGCAAGCGAGGCGAAGCCAGTTACTGTGCACTGAAAAGTGGCTCTCGGCAAAAAGCCTCACGAATTCAAGAACAAAAATTGAAAGAACGAATCGGAAACTGTTGCACAGATTCGCGAACAGTGTGATCTTGCCTGCGAGACTGATTCCTTGGCGGGGGGATTTTGAGGCTCCGGATTAATCCTGGCGGAGCGTATGAATCGCAAGCTGATTGCCTTGCTATTCTCCTTTGCAGCCGAGTATGGATCGGCGGAGGCCAGCCGGCTGCGGCGGGAGAGAAGATCCAGAGCGTAGGTGAGGAGACGGAGTTCAAGATTACATCGGAGCGCACGCTCCCGGACTGAGTTAAGAAAGCAATTTGGGAGGAAATCGACTAGTCGCCGGAGGCGGTGGACTTCATGTAGCGCCACGGATTGACCGGGGCGTTGTTCATGCGGACTTCATAGTGAACGTGAGGGCCAGTGGAACGGCCGCTGATCCCGGTGTAGCCGATCACTTCGCCGCGCTTAACGCGAGTCCCAGCAACTACCGCGTAGGAAGAAAGGTGCGCGTACCAGGTGGTGAGCCCGAAACCGTGCTCCACGATGACCACACGGCCATATCCACTGTGCTGGTCGGCAGCGACCACGATGCCGTCTGCAGTAACGTGTACGGGAGCGCCGTAGTCCGCGCCAACGTCTACACCAGTGTGGAAGGCGCCTTCACCAGAGAACGGATCCATCCGCGTGCCGAAACTATCGGTTATGTGGCCAAGAACTGGCCAAATCGCAGGAGTGTAATTGGAGTCCGCGAAAGCCATCGCGGGCATCATGCGCAACCCAGATGAGGAGACGGCGATAACCGCGGCATTGCGCTTCAAGAAGGTGTATTGCTCGAGCGAACGGTCGAAGGAATCCTGTGGTGTGCCGGGATCATCTGTCGTTTCAAAAGCGGCAGGGTGATAACGCAGCACGCCATATGTCATGGCGACTTCGGTGGCAAGAGATTGCAGGGAGTCGAGGCGCTGGTTGGTGTCTTTTACGGTGGACTGAAGATCGCGATATTGCTTCTTTAGAGTTTCCTGATCGTGACGAAGAGCGTTGTAATTGCCCACTTTCCAGAGCATGCGAGAGTACGAACCAACAGCGGCGACAACGGTGATACTTCCAATCAGAGCAAGGGCTGCGACGCCGTGCAGAAGATAGGCGGGGACGATAAGCTTGCGGAGCTTACCAGGCGTGGACGCGATATAAAACGTGTAATTCTTCCCGCTAATCACGGATTGGCCCCCTCAGGCCTTCTTCGCTACCTAAATCTCTTAGAAGTACGGGCTTTCTGTCCCTGTTGCCCGCGAAATGTCTAGCTCTGGCAATTGGCCCTTAAGCGTGAGCCGTGGTTCTCAATGACCGTATATTAATTTTTGTATATGACTCCCGTCAACCCTGTATTTTGAGAAATTGGTTCAGCCTCTGCAAAACTGTCCACTGACCCAGGGGACAGGTTGAAGTAGGATAAAGTGACATTTCACAAAATCCATGGCCAAACCAGAAGACGAGAATCAGCTAATCCAATTGATTGAGCGTCGTTTTCCAGAGTGGAGGAGCGACAGACTGTGCCTCAGGCTGGGAGATGATGCAGCTCTGTTCCAGCCAAGGACAGGCTACCAGACAATTCTGACATGCGATTGGTTTCTGGAGGGGTCTCACTTCCTGCGGGACAAGCATCCAGCGGATTCCGTGGGGTGGAAGTGTCTGGCTAGGGCGGTGAGCGATATTGCGGCAATGGGAGGAGTGCCACGGTGCTTTCTGCTGAGCCTGGCCATTCCGGCAAGCGCGAGCGGCAGTTGGCTGGCAGATTTTCTCGGAGGATTGCGACGGGCGGCAAAGAGGTTTGATTGTGAATTGGCCGGTGGTGATACGACGCGGCGCGAGGAGATTCTGATTAACGTTATGGTAGTCGGTGACGTGCGGAAAGGACTGGCACTGAGACGAAGCGGGGCGCAGGGAGGTGACCAGCTTTTCGTCACGGGAAGGTTAGGAGAGGCAGAGTTGGGGCTCAGGATGCTGAGGCAGGCAGCAGGTTTGGCTCGTGCGCAGAATTCTGCGCTGCGGAAACATCTCTATCCCCTGCCACAACTCGCGGTGGGAAAATGGCTGGCGGAAAGGAGATTGGCCAGCGCGATGATGGATTTGTCGGACGGATTGTCGACGGATCTGCAGCGGCTGTGCGCAGCAAGCAGCGTGGGAGCGCGGATTGAGAATGAGCGATTGCCGGTAAGTCCGCTTGTGAAACGGCAGGAGGAGAGCGAATTGGCATTGCATGGCGGCGATGATTATGAATTGTTGTTTGCAGTTAGCCCGAGTAAGGCCGCCAGGATTCCGCGAGAGTATGCGGGCGTTACTCTGACTCGGATAGGAGAGATTACGAAGCGACGGAACATTGTAGTCGAGGCGGAGGGGAAAAAGCAGGCTTTGCGGAGTGGGGGATGGGATCCGTTTCGGGGGAATTCAGGAAAGAAAAAAAGAAAGTCATAACGCAGAGTGCGCAGAGAAACCAAGGAGCAGAGACCTCGTTTAGGCAAGCCCACGCTGGCGGAAGCTTGTCACTGGTTGGGAGGAGAAGTTGCGGTGGTGCCCGGAAGGGCCGGGGGTTTGGGCTTTGGCGCCAAGGGGACCTCTTCTTCGGGCGTGGTGTCGGGAACATCGACGTGGACGTTGTGATCAGCAGCCTGTTCTTCCAGGGTGACGACATTGGGGAAATTGATGGGGGGAATACCGGCCATGCCCCGTTCCATAAACTCTATCCAGACAGGAAGAGCAGCTTGAGCGCCAGATTCCTTTTTGCCCAATGAGATTTGCTTGTCGTCGTAGCCTACCCAAACACCAGCGGTAATCTGCGGCGTAAATCCGATAAACCAGGCGTCGGTGAAGTCCTGTGTGGTGCCAGTCTTGCCGCCAGCAGGACGGCCGATCGATTTGGCTTTCATCGCAGTACCGAACTGCACGACTTCTTCGAGCATGGCAGTCATCGTATGAGCCACCTCGGGAGATACCACGTCGTGAACTTCCGGGTGAGCATCTTCGAGTAGCGCTCCATCGTAACTGGTGACACGGCGAATCATGTGTGGATCGATGCGAATGCCCTCGTTGGGGAATACGGTAAAGGCAGAGACGTGCTCGATGAGGCGCAGGTCTGCGGCGCCGAGTGCGAGTGGTAAATAAGGTGGAAGAGGGGCTGTAATTCCGAAGCGCTTGGTGACGTCGACAACGGAATTGATGCCAATTTTTTCGGCCAGCTTTACGGCAGGTACGTTCCTAGAGCCAGCAAGGGCGCGTCGAAGGGTGATGGTGCCTTCAAATTTTTCGTCGTAATTGTGTGGAGAGTAGGGTTGGCCACCGCTGATGGTGGTGAAGGGCGCGTCGACGATGGTGTCAAAAGGCGAAGAGCCTTTCTCGATGGCGTCTGCGTAGACGTAGACCTTAAAGGAGCTGCCGACCTGACGGAAAGCCTGGGTAGCCCGATTGAACTTGGAGTCTTCAAAGCTGTAACCGCCGACCATAGCCTTGATTTCGCCGGTGGCATTGTCGATGGCAATCATGGCTGCCTGCGGGGCGGGTTGTTGTTCGAGTTGGAGGCGTGCGGTGGTTTCGCGAAGATCTTGAACCGAAAACTGCGCGAGATCGCCGACATTAAGAATTTCGTTGGGCTTCTTGTGGCCGGTCCAGGCGATGTCCGCAGGCGAGAGCAGAGCGCGGTAATTCCCAACTTTGACGGTGGCACTCTTCTCGTCGACGGCGAGGATCAGACCGGTGGTGTAGCTTCCCTTTTCGATAGCGTGGCGCCAGTCGTCGTCTTCGTAAGTATCGAGCCTGCCGAGATTGTCATTGATAACGTTGGGAAGTTTGTCGCGCCAGCCGTGGCGGCGATCGTAGATGTGCAGGCCGTCGCGAATGGCCTGATTGGCGGCGCGTTGCATTTGGATGTTAAGAGTGGTGTAGACACGCAGGCCGCGTTCGTGGACGGCTTCTGTGCCGTAGGTGGATTCGAGATACTTGCGAATTTCTTCGAAGAAATAAGGCGCGAGGTCATTGCGGGGATATTGAATATGCAGGCCGAGGGGCGTTTTCTTGGCGGCGGCTTCTTCGGCTAGCGTGATCTTTCCGCCTTCCATCATTCGATAGAGGACCAGGTTGCGGCGGGTCAGTGCGCCAGAAGGATTGTTGAGCGGCGAAAATTTTGGTCCGTTGACCATGCCGGCTAGAAGAGCGGCTTCCTGGAGATTCAGATCGGTAACGGGCTTGCCAAAATAAAATTCAGCGGCGGCGGCAAAACCGTAGTTGCCGTGGGCGAGATAGACCTGGTTGGCATACATCGTAAAGATTTGCGGCTTGGTGTAGCGGCGCTCAATCTGCAGGCCGAGTAGAATTTCTTGGGCTTTGCGGCGGAAGCTGCGATCACTGCGGTCGAGGAAGAGATTGCCGGCAAGCTGCATGGTGATGGTGCTGGCGCCTTCCGCTTTGCGGCGCTTGAGAATGTTGCGGTAGGCGGCGCCAGCAACACGGGGAAAATCGACGCCCCAGTGATCCTCGAAATGCTGGTCTTCGATGGAGGTTACGGCGTTGTAGAGAACCTTAGGTGTTTGCTCCCAGGTCATGAGGATGCGGCGCTGCAAGGCGAAGCTGCCGATGAGTTGGCCATCGTCCGCGTAGATTTCCGTCACGACGTTGGGACGATAGGTTTCGAGGGCGTGGATCTCGGGCAGATCACTTTCGTAAACGAAGATGAGACCGATGACAGCGCCGATGGTAATCGAGCAGAGGAGAAGAAAAGTCAGGGCGACGCGATCGATGAGCTTCCAACCGCGAAGGCGTAAGGTGATGGGAGGGAGAGAGAGCATGAACGGATAATTCTAGCGCATAAGTAAATGACTCAGGGCGTTTCGTGAAAGAGAGCGTTTTGTTTTAGAAACTGGTTGATTACGGAGTGGGCTCGGTAGCAGAAGAGGTGGTCCAGGGGTGCGGCTTGCGAGATTCCTGGAAGGCGAAAACGGTCATCAGGATGGCGAGAGCCAGCATGCTGCCATCTTCAATGATCTTCTTCAGGCTGACCGGCTCCGGAGTGCCAAAACACCCGCAATTGATTTCCATGTGCAACAAGTAGGCGCGCGTAACCATAGCGAGGAAACCGAAAAGCATCAGACTGACGATGGTTCCCCAAATTCGTAGTCTCCATCCAATCAATAGCAGCAATCCCATAAGGATTTCAGCGAACGGTAGAGTATGAGCAACGAAATCCACTCCCGCGGGCGGAAGTAATTTGTAGGACGCGACCTGTTGGCCGAAATTGGACAAGTTGGACATGACTGAGAACTTGGCCATAAACAAGGACCCGAACATGTGATTCGGAACGAAAATCTTGGAATAACCAGCGTAGATGAAGATGACGGCGAGGACGATACGGCCTAGCAATATGATGATGCGGCGGAAATTGAACGGGGCGGATTGCATCATTATCAGTTCACAGTTTCCAGTGATCAGTTTTCAGTTCTACCTTACTTCTGCGCTACCAATTGGTCGAGAAACGTCTTCAGGACGTCATATTGCACAAAGCCGACAACTGGAAACGCCTGTCCACCTTTCGTATGCAGCCAGCTGGTGGGTGTCTGGTTCACCGAATAGCCTGCTCCCAGCTGCTTATCCTTCTCAATGAGCGGTTCAAGAGCCTTTGAGTCGACAATTGCCTGGACTTTTTTCATCTCGGCGGGGGTCAAAACGTCCGCAACCACAGACTTGATGTCTCCACTGACTTCCCATTTTTCTTGATTCTGAAAGAGGGCTATTTCTACAACATCATTCCTGCCGATGTGGGCGGCGGCACGCGCGTAGCTGGCAGCGATGCGGGAATAGGCGTGCATAGGGAGCGGGAAATCGCGGTGAACCATATAGATCTTGCCGGTGTTGACGTAATTATCGATTACTTTCAGTGTAGTCGTGGTGAAGAGCTGCTTACAGGCGGGGCATTGAAAATCGCTGAAAACTTCCATGGTGACTGGGGCGTTCTTAGAGCCCATGGCCTTGGTGGGATCGATGTCGTTAACGCCGTTGACGGAAATCAGAGCGACCGGAGCGGGGGGAGTGTCAGCCGATTTGGCTGGTGCGGTCGCCTTGGTGGTGGAAGCGGTCTTCCTTACGGTCTGCGCTCTCTGGCTGGGCGGGAGCGCCAGCAAGGCAAGTACACAGAGCAAAGAGAAGACGGGGGCGAGGTGCAGCCGACGGTTCAAGGATTCCTCCGAATCAAGCGGGTGTCAATCGAATCAGCAGCAGAGTAACACAAGATTAGACGCAAGAAGGGGTGGAGGAGATGGACTGGGATAAAGGCGGCGAGTGGAAAATGGCATAAGGGAAGGAAAAGGTCAGGCAAAATCGAAGAGCGGAGAAAGAGGTATGCGGTGAAGGCCAGGGGCAAAGAGAAGGAGATGGCAGGGGTAAAGCATAGATAGGTAAGCAATTACGGTTACTATCAAACAACTTGACAAGAACTCACTCAACTTGTATAGTAGGCAAGGTTTTGAGCGGAAAAAGGACGGCCAGCCTCAAGCCTGACGCTTGCTGAGGCTGAGAAGCTAAGGCTGAAGCAGATTGAAGATCGGCTGAATCAAAGGGTTGTGTAGGACAGGATTTTTGAGGGGAAAGGAAACAGAGGACATGAGTAAGACGATTGGAATTGACCTGGGAACAACGAACTCGGTGGTAGCGGTGATGCAGGGTGGAGAGCCAGTGGTGATCCCTAATCAGGAAGGCGGAAGAACTACGCCTTCGGTGGTAGCGATTACCAAGACCGGAGAGCGCCTGGTGGGCCAGGTGGCGAAACGCCAAGCGGTGACGAATCCCGAGAACACGGTGTACTCGATCAAGCGATTCATGGGCCGCCGTTACGACGAAGTAGCCGAAGAGATGAAACGGGTGCCGTATAAGGTAGTGAAAGGCAACCATGATGACGCTCGCGTGGAAGTGGCGGGCAAAGTGTACAGCCCACCGGAAATTTCGGCGATGATTCTGTCGAAATTGAAGACCGCGGCAGAAGATTTTCTTGGCGAGAAGGTGACGAAGGCAGTCATCACCGTTCCGGCGTATTTCAACGACGCGCAACGGCAGGCCACCAAACAAGCGGGTGAAATTGCCGGTCTGGAAGTGCTGCGCATCATCAACGAGCCAACGGCGGCGGCACTGGCTTATGGACTGGAAAAAAAGAGTGACGAAACGATCTCTGTGTATGACCTCGGCGGCGGCACGTTCGACATTTCGGTGCTGGAAGTTGGAGCCGGAGTGGTGGAAGTGAAGTCGACCAATGGCGACACGCACCTGGGCGGCGACGACGTCGACCAGAAGATCGTGGACTGGCTGATCGATGAGTTCAAGAAGGAGCACGGCATCGATCTGGGCAAAGACAAAATGGCGTTGCAACGGCTGAAGGAAGCGGCGGAGAAGGCCAAAATCGAGCTTTCCCAGATGATGGAGACGGAGATTAATTTGCCGTTCATCACAGCAGGCGCGAGCGGGCCGATCCACATGCAACAGAAGCTGACACGGACTCGCCTGGAAGACCTGATGCGCGATCTGCTGGAACGGTCGATGAAACCGGTGAAGCAGGCTTTGGAAGACGCAAAAATGTCGCCGCAAGACATACAGGAAGTGGTGCTGGTCGGTGGTTCAACGCGCATTCCGAAAGTGCAACAACTGGTGAGCACGTTCTTTGGCGGGAAAGAGCTGCATAAAGGCGTGAATCCGGACGAAGTGGTGGCGGTAGGCGCGGCCATTCAGGGTGCTGTGCTTGCGGGAGAAGTGAAGGACATCCTCCTGCTCGACGTGACACCGCTTTCGCTGGGCGTGGAAACGTTGGGCGGTGTGATGACCGTGCAGATTCCGCGGAACACCACAATCCCTACACGCAAAGTGGAAACGTACTCGACGGCATCGGACAATCAGCCGGGCGTGGAAATCCACGTGATGCAGGGCGAACGAAAGTTCGCCAAGGACAACCGGTCGCTGGGCACCTTCAAGCTGGACGGAATTCCACCCGCTCCACGGGGAACTCCACAGATTGAAGTGACCTTTGACATCGACGCGAACGGAATTTTGAACGTGAGCGCGAAGGATAAGGCGACGAACAAGGAACAGAAAATCACGATTACGGCTTCAACTGGTTTGAGCAAGGAAGAAGCCGAGAAGATGCGGACGGAGGCGGAGTCGCATGCCGAAGACGACCGCAAACGGATGGAAGAAGTGGAAGCACGGAACGCGCTGGACGGCATCGTGTATCAGGCGGAGAAAACCATCCGGGAAAACCGCGAAAAGCTTGATGAAGGCGACGTGAAACAGGCCGAATCGGCTCTGGAAGAGGCAAAGAAGGCCATGAGCGAAGGCAGTGTGGCGAGCCTGCGTTCGTCAAGAGAGAACGTGGAGAAGACGCTGCACAAGATGGCGGAAGAGCTGTACAAGAAGGCACAAGCGGCCGGAGGCGCAGAGCAGGCAGGAGCGGCTGGAGCAGGTGCGGCTTCGGGAGCATCGGCGGGTGGCGGAGCGGCGCAAGGCGGCGGTAAGCCGGGCGACGTGATCGACGCCGAGTATGTGGATGTGGATGACAACAAGAAGCCGAACTAAGAGCGAATGGATGTGATGTGCGGTGAATGGGGTGCAGCGGTGCTGCACCCCTACGCACGTTGGATGGACTGAGGCGAATGGCTACGGGAACCAGAAAAGATTATTACGATTTGCTGGGTGTGGGGCGCAAAGCCACAGCGAAGGACATTCGCACAGCATTTCGCAAACTGGCGCGCAAGTACCACCCGGATCTGAATCCGGGGGACAAAGCGGCCGAAGAGAAGTTTAAGGAATTGCAGGAAGCGTATGACGTGCTTTCGGACACGAAGAAGCGCGGGATTTACGACACGCACGGATTTTATAGCGACAACATGCCACCTGCGGGTTATGGACCGGGGACGGAATCGAGCGGTGGTGGTGGTGATGTAAATTTCGACTTTGGTGGTTTTGATTTTGGAGGTGGAAGCGGCCAGACCGGCGGCGGCTCCAGCTTCCGTGATCTATTTGGGCAGTTTTTTGGCGGGCGCGGTCACGCAACGGAGCCGGAGCACGAACCTGGCGGGGACCTGGAATACCAGATTGAAATTGATTTCTGGGATGCCGTGCGCGGAGCGGTAAAAAAGCTGCAGATCACGCGCATGGATTCGTGCGAAACGTGCCACGGAACTGGCGCGATCGGAACTCCGCAGACTTGTCCTACGTGTAACGGAACGGGATCGATTCAGCAGACGGCCGGGAAGATGCGATTCAACGTGCCGTGCAACCGCTGCGGCGGCACGGGAAAGTTGCGTACCGCCTGCAGGACGTGTGGCGGCGAAGGACGCATGCGGCGAACAGAGACAATAGACGTGCGCATACCGGTGGGCGTGGCGAACGGCGGTCGCGTGCGGGTGCCAGGAAAAGGAAATGCTGGAACGATGGGCGCTCCTTCGGGAGATTTGTATTTGCGCGTGGTGGTAAGACCGCACGAATTTTTCGAACGGCGAGCGAATGATCTGTACACCAAGGTGCCGGTGACTGTGCCGGAGGCTTCGCTGGGCGCGAAAATTGAAGTGCCGACGATTGATGGACGGTCGCTGGTACGCATTCCGCCCGGGACGAACAGCGGGCGGACTTTGCGGTTGAAGGAAAAGGGTGTGCCCAGCGCGCGAAATGGGGCTCGCGGCGATCAATATGTGGAGATTCAGGTGATCGTGCCGGAACCGACCGATGAGCGGGTGCGCAATTTGATGAAAGAACTGGAAGAGGTTGCACCAGTTGATCCGCGAAAAGATTTGTTTTCGAAGGCAGGAGTGTAAGCGATGCCCCTGAAAACGAAAAAGCCACGGGCCAAGGCCGGGTACATGATCAGCGCGGTGGCAGAACTCTATAAGTTGCATCCGCAGACGTTGAGATTGTACGAGCGCGTGGGGTTGTTGAAGCCGTCGAGATCGCAGGGGAATACCCGGCTGTATACGGATTCGGATCTGGAGCGGCTGGATGTGATTTTGACGCTAGCTCGTGACATGGGCGTGAATCTGGCGGGGATCGAAATCATTTTGAATATGCGGGAAAAGATGATTGAGATGGAACGGCAGATGGGCGAATTTGCTCATGTGGTGCAACAGGAGTTGACGCGGATGGCGCGGACGGGAGAGAAGGTGCCGAATACGGCGATTGTAAAGACGGGACCGAGGGCGGCGAGGTAAAGGTGGAGGAGTGATCGCTCCACTCCGAGCCAGCAAACGGCGCTGGTTCCGCGGTCGGGATGACAGAGTTTGGGTGATGGCTCCGAGAGATCGGGGCTTTCTTATTTTGTGCACAGATTTCCGCTGCTTGTAGGATTGTCGCGGGGAGATTGCGGTCGTATGATGGCGGTGGAGTTGCGAGGAGTTTAGTTCGCGGCCCGCCTCAGAAGGCGAGCCTTACAACAGCAAGAGAAAGAGCAGAAAGTTTTCGGACCTCAGATCGTGGGAAACCCACCCTCAGGTATGAGGAGTGGTGTAACAGAAGGAACCTAGAGGAGAGATGGCTAAAGAGAATTGCGTACACTGCAAAGGGACGGGATGGAAGCTCGTAGCGCGTAAGGATGCGACTCCGGGAAGTGTGGCGGTGGCTTGCGAGTGTGGGATGGAAGAGCGGGCTGGAAAGGTGATGGACCGGGCCCGGATACCGAAGCGGTATGAGCATTGCGATTTTGAGAGTTATGTGACGGATCTGGCGGATGGAAAGACCTGGACTCCCGCGCATGAGAAGTCTTTGAAGAACGCGAAGATGGTGGTGCAGGGATTTTTGCGGGATTATCCTGCGTCGGAAAAAGGATTGCTGCTGATTGGGTCGTCGGGAGCGGGAAAAACACACCTGGCGGTGGCGGCGTTGAAGGAACTGATCCGGCGGGGACATGGCGGATTGTTTTGCGATTACCGGGAATTGTTGAAAGAGATTCAAGGGAGTTATAACCCGGCGAGCGAATCGACGGAGATGGCGATACTCGATCCGATACGCACGGTGGAAGTGCTGGTGATGGATGATTTGGGAGCTAGCAAACCTTCGGACTGGGTGCGGGACATTGTGGGGATCGTGCTGAACGCGCGGTACAACGAGAACCGGACCACGATTATTACGACCAATTATTATGATGAGACGGCTACGCCGGAAGCAGGAGCTCGATTGCCGGGCGGGCGGCAGTTGGTTGTGAAAGAAGATACGCTGGCGGACCGGATCGGCGCGCGGATGAGATCACGGTTATATGAGATGTGCCGGACGGTGGAAGTAAGTGCGCCAGATTTTCGTAAAGAGATGGGGCATGCGCGAGGGGCTAGAGTCTAGCAGAGCGAACGAACCAAAGTGTCCGGCTACTCGATACCAATGGTTTTTGCGCAGCGCCACAGGTAAAGGCATCTGATAGAGCGGGGCCTCTTCCCTATTTCTCCTGACGGGTCGCAGATACAAGTGTGCCGGTCTATCACGGACACGTGATTCTGGATTTGGACGACGCGGGGTACAACTTCCTTGTCCTTTACTCTATTCTCGTCAGTCGAACAACAACTCGTTGTGCTAGAAAGCTCGAATGCGCAAATTAATTCCGCTGAATTCATCTCTTCATTGCATTCCCTACAGTCGAATTGGGACTTTTGTGCGCTGTCTTTGGCTGCTGGGATGAGAAGTGGATGACCGTTCGCGGCGACTATTGATTCGACTGTACCATCTTTGCTGACATGAAGCGTCAGCTTCACTTCTCCCGTAATGCGGGTTTGTCGAGCAAGTGGAAGACAGACAACCGGAGATAGCCTACTCAAGATCACACTTTGTTGTGCAGGTGGAGAAGACACTCCGACTTGCATCGGACATGTACCCGAAGCAACGCAGCCATGAATGCGGGTGGGTCACGAGGATGATTCTAAATCTATCTGTTTTTGGGCACCATTGAAACTATGAGCCAAAATCCCAACGAGACTGAGAGGTGGAGTTGATTGACAGGGGCTGGGGTGGCGGGTATCCTTTGTGAAGCGTAAAGGGATGCAACGGACAACCCCGTTCGAGGCATCCAGATGACAGCTAACGAGTTACTTCGACGCAGTTAGGTTTAACCGTCTGTACTGCCCCGTTGTAACCCTCCTTGCATTACCCCGGTAGGGATTCCGCAAGGATTGACCTGACAAAAAAATGGGATAGAAATCCCGGAGGCGTCTAAACATGTACTTTGACCAGGAAAACCCCGTATCGTCCGCAGCAGCTGCAGCAGAACAAGATCCCGATCACAAAGCAACAAGTGAAACAACGCCGAGCGCTGAAGTTGCGCAGCCTGCAGAGCCCGCGCAGGAAGCACCGGTAGCCGTGGAACACGTCCACGCCGATGAAGCGCACGCCAAGGCGGAATCGCACGCGGCGACGGTGGCCGTCGATGCCGAAGCAGCAGCGGCAGCGGAAGAAGCAGCCGGCGCGGAAGAGATGAGCAAGCTCATCGACCAGTACAGCGAACCACAAGCAGAAACGACGAACAACGAAGTGCTGGAAGTGAAGGTGGTCGCCTACACGGAACACGGCGTGGTGGTGGACCTGGGCGGGAAGACCGAGGGACTGATTCCCGCGGCGGAGTTTGCCGAGACCGAGATTCCACGGCCAGAACCGAACGCGACGATTGAAGTGCAGCGTACGGGTGACACGAAGGACGGCTTTGTCATCGTGTCTTACCAGAAGGTGTATCGCCGCCGGACCTGGGAAAAGATTGATGCGCAGTACAAGGCAAAGGAAACGATCACGGCGAAGGTTGTGGACCGGATCAAGGGCGGGCTGGTGGTGGACGTTGGCGGAGTGCGCGCATTCCTGCCGGGCTCACAATACGACTTGCGGCCGACGCAGAACCTGGATGGGTTGCTGGGTACCGAAGTGCAGGTGCGCATCACCAAGCTGAACCGCCGCCGCGGCAACATTGTGGTGAGCCGGCGCGCCTTGCTGGAAGAAGAACTGCACGCGAAGCGCGCGGAGTTGATGGAGAACCTGAAGGAAGGCCAGATTGTGCACGGCACGGTGAAGAACGTGACGGATTATGGCGCGTTCGTGGACCTGGGCGGCATCGATGGGTTGCTGCATTTGACGGACTTGAGCTGGGGCCGCGTGCGTCACCCGAACGATGTAGTGAAGCCGGAGCAGGAGCTGGACCTGATCATTCTGAAGTTCGACAAAGATAAGCAGCGCGTATCGCTGGGCCTGAAGCAATTGACGAAGGATCCCTGGGTGGACGCATCTGAACGGTATCCGGCAGGGGGCAAGTACAAGGGCAAGGTTGTGGGCGTGGTGGACTACGGCGCGTTCGTGGAACTGGAGCAAGGGATTGAAGGGCTGGTACACGTAACGGAAATGAGCTGGCAGAAGAAGGCCACACACCCGTCGAAGGTGGTGAAGGTCGGCGAAGAAGTGGATGTGGTGGTGCTCGACATCAAGCCGAGCGACCGTCGCGTTTCGTTGGGGATGAAGCAGGCTCAACCCGATCCATGGCTGCTGGTAGCGGATAAATATCCAGTCGGCACGGTGGTCACGGGCAAGGTTCGCAACATCGCGGAGTTTGGCGCGTTCATCGAAATCGAAGAAGGATTCGACGGACTGGTGCACGTGGGCGATGTGAGCTGGACCGGCCGGGTAAAGAACCCACACGAAGTATTCAAGAAGGGCGAGCCGATTACCGCGAAGGTGTTGCGGATCGATCCGGAGAACCGCCGAGTGTCGTTGGGAATCAAGCAGGTAAACGACATCTGGGGCGACTGGTTCAAGACGCACAAGGTGGGCGACGTGGTACGCGGCAAGGTTTCGCGTATTGCGATGTTCGGCGCGTTCGTAGAACTGGGCGACAACATCGAAGGACTGTGCCACAACACGGAAATCGAAGAACGCAAGCGGCGCGATGAAGGCGCTTCCGGCTTCCGGCCAACCACGGGACCGCTGAAGAGCGCGGGACCGCTGGAACCGGGCAAGGAATACGACTTCAAAATCATCAAGATCAGCTCTGAATCGCGGCGGATTGGATTGAGCTATCGCGCGGCAGTGCGCCAGTTGGAACGCAAAGAGATCGACCAATACAAGTCGACGACGAAGTCTTCGTCAACGGCAACGATCGGCGATGCAATGAAGCAGAAGCTGGCGTCGCGGTAGGGGTAAGGGGACGGATTCGTTCCCCGGCACTGGCCCATCAGAAAATTCATTTACCTGAAGGCCAATTTAATGATACGAAGAGGGGGCACCCGGACAGGCGTGTCCCCCTAACTCGCCTTGCTCCAGCAGGTTGTAAGTGATAAACCGAAGATGGGCAAAGAGGCAATGGGACGATGACAAAGCAACCGACATTGACGAAGGCGGACTTGATCGAGGAAGTGCTGAAAGTGGCGGAGCTTCCCCGGAAGGAGTCCGAGACGATCGTCGAGACAATCTTCGAAAGCATCATAGAAGCGCTGCAGAAGGGCGACAAGATCGAGATCCGCGGGTTCGGCAGTTTTCGGACTCGGCAACGGCGCGGGCGGATTGGACGGAACCCCAAAACCGGCGAGAAGGTGGACGTGCCGGCGAAGAAGATTCCCTTCTTCAAACCAAGCAAGGAATTGAAAGACTTTGTGAATACGACGGGAGAGCCGTTGGGAGAAGCGGCTTCCTGAACGGAGTTGGTTCTAATTGAATGACGACGCCCTGAGATGATCAGGGCGTTTTTTTGTGGGTAGATTAGTTCACCACGGGTAGGTTGTTTACGCCAGCAGAGACGGCGTTTGGCTGAATCCGCAAAAGCGGCAGCAAAGCTGCCGCACTCCAAATTAAGATATGCTGGAAACGGAATTGAAGCACTAAGGCGGATGAACGATGGATTATTTGTGGACACCGTGGCGATTTCAGTACATGACGGAAGTGGCGGGTGGAAAACGCTCGGACTGCTTTTTCTGCGACGCGGTGGCCAGCAGCCAGGATGACGAGACGTTGCTGGTACATCGCGGGAAGAAAATGTTCGTGATTCTGAACCGGTATCCGTATACCTCGGGGCATGTGATGGTGGTTCCTTACGCACACGTGGCGGAATTGAACTTGTGCGAGCCAGCGGCGCTGAGCGAAATGATGGAGCTGGCGCAACGGGTCGAAAGCGCGTTTAAAACGGGCTACAAACCGGATGGAATGAATCTGGGAATGAATCTAGGCAAAGCGGCAGGGGCAGGGGTTGTAGGACATTTGCACCTCCATCTGTTGCCGCGGTGGCTTGGCGATTCGAACTTCATTACGGTAACAGGTGAAACGCGCGTGTTGCCGGAAGATTTGAAGACGACGTACGCCAAGTTGAAGAAGGCGCTGGCGGATTAAAACTATTCGAGTGCGGGAGAACGGCCTTGAATCTGGAACTGAACGAAGAACAGAAGATGCTGCAGAAGAGCGTGAGGGAGTTCGCGGAGTCCGAGGTGCGTCCGCTGGCGAAGGAACTGGACGAGACTGGGCGCTTCCCCCGGGAATTATTTGCAAAAGCAGCTGAGCTGGGTTTGACAGGTGTGGCATTTCCGGAGGCAGAGGGCGGCGCGGGATTCGACCACATCGCCTACGCAATTGTGATTGAAGAGATTTCGCGGTGTTGTGCTTCTACTGGAGTGATTCTGAGCGTACAGAATTCTCTTTTCTGCGACCCGATCCATCGTTATGGGACGGATGAGCAGAAGAAGAAATTCCTGGTGCCGTTCACGCGGGGAGAGAAAATTGGCTGTTATGCGCTGACGGAACCCCAAGCAGGATCGAACGCTTCCGCCTTGCAGACCAGGGCAGCGAAGAAGGGCGACAAGTACGTCATTGACGGGACGAAAGCATGGATCACCAACGGTGGTGTAGCAGACGCCGCGATTGTGTATGTGAATACGGAGCCGTCGAAGGGCGAAAAAGGAATTACAGCAATTGTGGTGGAAAAGGGGACGCCGGGCTTCAAGGTAGGCAAGGAAGAAAAAAAACTGGGCATCAATGCGACGGCATGCAGCGAATTGGTGTTTACAGATTGCGAAGTACCCGAGGGAAATCGGATCGGGAACGAAGGCGAGGGATACAAGGTGGCGCTCTCTACGCTGGATGGCGGACGAATCGGGATAGCGTCGCAGGCTGTGGGGATAGCGCAGGGGGCGTTTGAGGCAGCGCTGAAGTGGTCGCAGGAAAGAATGGCGTTTGGACATCCCATTGCGCAGTTTCAGGCGATCCAGTTCATGCTGGCGGACATGGCGACAGAGACCGATGCGGCACGATTGCTGGTGCGAAAGGCAGCGTGGAAGCAGGATAGCGGTGCGCGCTTCAGCCTGGAGGCTTCCGTTGCGAAGCTGTTTTCGAGTGAAATGGCCACGCGGGTGGCACACAAGGCGATACAGATCCATGGCGGCTACGGATACAGCAAAGAATATCCGGTGGAACGCGCTTATCGTGATTCGCGCATCACGGAGATTTATGAGGGAACCAGCGAGATCCAGCGACTGGTGATTGCATCGTGGGTACTGAAGGGTTAGGCAAGTCACGCCAGCCTCTTATATTAATTAATAAATACTATTACTTGACACTTACCCTTAGTTTCGGACAGCGCACCGCCGCCTGGATGACGGGGTCCTGCCATCTCAAAAAGACAAGAGAAACATTGACCCGTGTTACCGAAAGCTCGATTACGCATTGCACGCACCGTTGCGGCAAAGTCCGCTGAACGGCCGAGTCCTGCCGAATACTTGAACCATAAGCAAATCAAGGGTAACGGAGGGACTGCGGCACCCACGCGGTCAAAGATCATGTTCGACAATTACTGGATGGATGCAGCGGCGGTAATCGGACTTATGCATTTGGCAGGCCCACTGGCCTTGCATAGTACGTTTCGATTCAGGGCGAAGATCGTGCCAATGTTGGTTGGCTTGGACGAACTGCCGGAAGCTGTTGCGAACAGTATCGCGCCGCGCGTCGGCGAGTTGGAACGACTGGGATTTGAGAGAGTTGGATGCTACGACTGCGGCGAGCTGACGCTGCAGACCAGAAGGTATGTCGCGTATTTTTGTAACCGCGGGACAAATGATTTTGCGAATGTGACCGCCGTGGTCACACCTCGTGGAGTCGTCAGTTACTTCGAGTTTTCTACACGGTTTTCGAACGGCAAGGCATTGGAGACGAACAGCAACCGAATGGCTCCGCTGACGCCGGGAAATCCGGATGTTCGTGTGTTTCGATTCGCGGAGATTACAGAACCAGAAGCTCTGTACCAGATTCATCGGCGTTTGCTGGAAAAATATGCGGGCGGACTGTGGCCTGCGGGCGAGCCGAAGGGTGAGGAAATTCAACGGCTGGTAAGGGTGTTGGAAAATTATGGTCCGCGTCACGTGAAGATCGGCTACATGACTTTGGCGGAAGATGGTCAGTCTTACCAGTTGACGTGGAAGGGTGCGTTTTTGATGGCTTGGCGCGGACTATGGCCCGCTTCCCTGCTGAGAAGAGTGCGGGAGCAGCACGCGATGAGGATCGAGCGGCAAGAACTGGAAGTGCGTGGAGTAACCGCGCTGCAGAAGGCCTAAGCGGTCAGGCAACCACCCCGCTAATAATTTTAGCCACTCACTCCACTAAGCCTGCTAGCAGTCCAACCTTGGATAACGTGCAAGCAAGAGATCTAGGAGTCAGACTGCCCGCGTTTCATGATCTGCGATTGACCAGGACGCATTGTCGCGAATGGGATGATGTGTCAAGGTTGCATGGGAAAATAGAGGGCGAATATGAAGCTGGGAAGAACAGCGTGGTTACCTATCATCTGCCTGGTGGCAGTAAGCATCGGAATCGCTGCGGAAATACGAGATGGAAAGGCACTTATAAATGAAATGCGTGCCCGCTACAAAAAGACCTGGTACGAAACCATGACATTTACACAGAAGAGCACCACGTACAACGCGGATGGCACGACCAAAGTTGAAACGTGGTATGAGGCAGGAAGCCTGCCGGGAAAGTTGCGCATTGACTTCGGACCGCCTAGGGAAGGCAACGGTGCACTGTTTACCGGCGGTAAGCAAATTCTGTTCGAGAAGGGCAAACAGACGAGAAACCAACCGCGCCTGAATATTCTGCTGGTACTTGGATTCGACGTGTATCGACAAGCCGCCGAATTGACGCTGGAACAACTGAAGCAGGAAGGATTCGATCTGAGCAAATTCCATGAAGATGTCTGGAAGGGCAAGCCAGTATATGTTGTTGGAGCGGACAGAGGCGATTTGAAGGCAAAGCAATTCTGGATCGAGCGTGAGCGACTGCTGTTTGTGCGTCTGATTGAGCCGGACCGGCACGACACAAAGAACGTCGACGATATTCGCTTTGAAGATTACCGCCAACTTCGGAAGGCATGGATCGCCGCGCGGGTGGAAGTCTACAGCAACGAAAAGCTGACATTCACTGAGGATTATTACGATATTCAGGGTGACGTCAATCTTCCCGAAGCCATCTTCGATCCCAGGGAATTCAGCGCGGCCCACTGGGAGAAATAGCCTGGAGGGCAGTCCAGCAAATCTGGGAAGAGTCTAGTATCCTGACGGGGTGCTGGAACTGGACGCCGGTTTGGAATTCGAGGCAGAACGAGACGAGGAGTTTTTCTCGCTGCTGCCGACAGGACACGCGGTTTGCCTGATTGAGCCCCGCGATGAACAAGCAGAACCCTATTTAATCCGCACTGCAGACCTGCGCCGCCGAATGCAACGCACACTGGGAGTGCCCGATGCCGCAAGCAAACGGCTGAACCTGCGCGATTTTGCGCGGAAAGTTCGTTACCGAGAAACGGGTTCTGCGTTTGAGCAGAATCTGCTGTATTACCAGCAAGCCAGAAAGATCTTTCCGCAGAAATATCAGAAATTGACGCGCTTTCGTCCGCCTGCCGTACTGAAGGTGAACCTGCGTCATCCATATCCCCGTTGCTTTGTGACGCGCCGGATTAGCGTAGACGAGCAAGGCCAGCCAACGGGTGGGGCGTATTACGGGCCGTTCGCGACGCGAAAAGCCGCAGAGGCGTTTGCGGAACGAGTTTTGGAATTTTTCAAAGTGCGACGATGCCAGATCAAGATTCGCCGCGACCCGGAATTCCCCGGGTGCATCTATTCGGAAATGAAGATGTGCCTGGCGCCCTGTTTTGCCGGCTGCACCAAGGAAGAGTACGACGTCGAAGTGGGACGGCTGGTGGCATTCCTGAATACCAGTGGCGGATCTTTGCGTGGGTCCTATGAAGAGGAGCGCGACAAAGCGAGCGAGGGTCTGGACTTCGAGAAGGCGGCATCCATCCACAAGAAACTGGAGAAGTTGGACGATGCGCTGCGGGGCCGTTCGGAACTTGCACGAAGGGTGCAGGATGTCGACGCGGTGATTTTGCAGCGGACCCCTGAGGAGCATACGGTGGGAATGTATGCCGTGCGCGGCGGAAGGCTGGCAGAACCGTCATACCTGCGATTCGGGGATACGAGCGAACCGAAATCTGCGGAAGAGGCGGCGCGCGATTACCTGGAAAGCGTGATGAACCAGGAATTGAACGAGCGGGGAAACGCGCGGCAAAGCGCTCAGGAGATAGCCGAACATTTGTGGTTGCTTTCGCGATGGTTTTACAGCCAGCCACGCGAAGGTGAGATATTTTTTCGAGAGAAGGATTGGCCATACCGGCGAATACTACGCGCGTGTTCACGGTTGTTGTCTCCGAAAACGGAAGAACCCGCAAAACTCGAAAAAACGGAACCGCCGGCGAAAAGCGAGGAAACGAAATGAGCCACGGAGCAACAAAAGAAGGAACCACACGATATGCGGGGAAGTTCCAGGGAGTGGCCGGCGATGGACACTTCCGGGTGGCTCAAGGATTGGTGCTGTCTTCCCTGGGAATCGGCACCTATCTGGGGCAGCCCAATGAAACAACCGACGCGAGCTATACCGCAGCAATTGTCGTTGCGGTTCAAGCAGGAATCAACGTGATCGATTCGGCGATCAACTACCGGCTGCAGAGAAGCGAGCGAAACGTTGCTGCGGCGCTGAACGTATTGTCAAATAAGGGCTTTAATCGTGATGAGATTGTGGTTTGCACAAAAGGTGGTTATTTGACGCCGGATGGAACGATGCCCGCAGATCCGAATCGCTATTTCTTCGAAGAATACATTCAACGAGGCGTCTTCACAGCGAAAGACATTGCTGCTGGAAGCCACTGCATGACGCCACGCTACCTGCAGAACCAGTTGAGGAGGAGCTTGAAGAACCTCGGAGTGGATTGCATCGACGTGTATTACCTGCACAATCCAGAAACCCAGCTGGGCGAAGTAACACGAGCGGAGTTTGCAAAACGAATTCGGGAGGCTTTCACATTTCTGGAGCAGGCTGCCGCCGAAGGGAAAATACAGTACTACGGCATGGCAACGTGGAACGGATTCCGGCAGGAGAGCACCGCGAAGGACGCAATGCAACTGGGGGAGTTGGCGGAGATTGCGCGCGAAGCGGCAGGAGAAACTCACCGGTTCCGATTCGTGCAATTGCCGTTCAACCTGGCAATGACGGAAGCACTGACACTCGGAAATCAGAATTTGAAGAGCGGTGTGAAGACGGTTATGGAAGCGGCCAGCGAATTAGGAATTACGCTGGTGGGGAGCGCTTCGTTGTTACAAGGCCAGGTGGCACAGAATCTGCCTGGATTTGTAGCGGAGGCACTGGGATTGTCGAATGATCGGGAGCGAGCATTGCAATTTGCGCGGTCGGCGCCGGGAATTACTACGGCACTTGTGGGGATGTCCCGATCCTCTCACGTGGAAGAAAACAGCAGCGTGGTGGCAGCGGCTCCGGCGGGAATTGACGACTTCGGGAAGCTATTTCAGCGTGGTGAAGGGGCTTAGGTTCTGGCCAGCTTTGGATGCCGATCGATGAGCCAATCGGTGATGGCACGATCGAATTCAAGTAAGTGTCCTGCAAAGAAGTGGTCAGCGTCGTTGACCACGGAAAGACGATTCTTTCCGGGAAGTGCGGCGACGAGTTCTTCAATTTTGGGGCGAGCACCGAATTCGTCATTTGCCCCCTGAACAAATAATTTTGGTTTCGGGCACCTCGAGAGATACGTGAAATCGGAATTGTCGACGGGAAGGCCCAGGCCGATAAGTTCGGAAACACGGGCGTCGGAGCAGCCAATCCCCAGGCCGACCCAACTGCCAAAACTAAAACCTCCGAGAAGCAGTGGAATACTGGGGAATTCAGAGGCTAGAAAATCGACGGCCGCTTGTACGTCACCTTGTTCCCCACGACCTTTATCGTGAACTCCGGCGCTCAATCCGGCACCGCGAAAATTGAAGCGAAGAACAGGAATGCCAAGGGAATCGAGCGATTTCGTTGCCTGATAGACGACTTTGTTGTGAAACGTGCCGCCAAAGAGGGGGTGCGGATGACATAGAACCGCGGCCAGAGGCGGTCGAGAAAAGCGGGTAGAGATCCAGAGGATGGCCTCGAGATCGCCGACCGGACCATTGATGAAAAACTTGCGAGAATCGTGAGTGTATTCCATCGCAAATAAAATTGTACTTGAAACGCGCCGGATTGCCGGGAATGGCTACACTTTATGTTCCGTCAAAATGGTGTATGCAAGAGAGGTTAGTCAAGAGGAGAGAAGAGTTAGTAGTAGTACGGCATGGGGATACGGGGCGTACTAGAGCTAAAAAGAGGGAGTTTCAGATTGAAGTTTGGGTCTGCGGGTGGTAAGTTCCACACGGGTCGAACGTCGCCCGGGGGACCCCATGAGTGATTTGTCAGACCGTCGAGAAGCACGGCGATTTACGATGACGTTGCCGGTGCGAGTGCTGGCGCGGGATACAAGCGAGCACGAATTGAAAGCGCACACTCGAGACGTGAGCTACCGGGGATTATATTTCCTGACCGAAGCGAAATTCGAATCGGGAAACGAAATCGACTTTATCCTCACCTTGCCGCAACAGATGATCACTGCGGGAGATGTCAACATCCGGTGCCACGGCCGAGTAGTGCGCGTGGAATCGAACGACAGCGGCAAAACTGGAATTGCGGCGAAGATAGAGCGCTACGAATTCGTACCCATACGCGCATCCGCGGCTTGAATCAACCAACTTAATTCCCTTCCTTTAGATTCGGCGGTACCCTTATCTTCTTTTTGCGTAGAATGGAGTGTGGAGCTGTGCGGATCGCCGGGCGGCTCTCTGGAGAAGGCACATGTATCACTACGATCCAAAACAAGCGCTCGAGGAATTGCAGGAAGAGGCGCTGCTGCCTCATCCTGTAAAGCTGCGCGATATGATTCTGCGAAATCAATTGGGTCCCGAAGACGCACAGGCGTTGAATCATGATTTCCAGGAGTATTTGACGCGTTTCGGCGAGCTACAGAAACTTGCAGGCAGAATTTTACAGCAACTATCCACGGGGCACCGCAAGACAGCGTAAGAACAGGCTACCGACACAACACACATGAGACGGAACACGCTGTTAATCGACGCGGACGATACACTCTGGGAAAATAACGTATTTTTTGAAAAGGTGATCGAGGATTTCATCAGCCTGGTGGAACCTTGTGGTTACAGCCGCGCCTATATCCGCCACATCCTGAACGAAACGGAACGAAAGAATATCCGGCAGTATGGGTACGGAGTGCGGAGTTTCGGGCGTTCGCTGGAAGAGACCTACCTGAAACTGGCAGATCAGATGGCGAAGCGCGAGGTGCTGGCGCAAGTTCACGGAAGAGTGATGGATCTGGAGAAGACGCCGCCAAAGATTCTGGATGGAGTGCCGGAAACACTGGCGTATTTGACAACTCGACACCGATTGATCTTGTTTACAAAGGGCGAACCGGCGGAGCAAGCGGCAAAGGTGGAAAGATCAGGCTTGCAAGGATTTTTCGAGGCAATCGAGATCGTTGGGGAAAAAGACGCCAAGACTTACGGCGCGCTGGTGAACAAACACAAAATCGTCAAGACGTATGGATGGATGATCGGGAACAGTCCGCGAAGCGACATCAATCCGGCGATGCAGGCTGGGCTTAATGCGGTGTATATCCCGCATGTAAACACCTGGCACCTGGAGCATGAGCCGGTGATGGCCGGGTCTGGGAAGCTGGTGATTGTTCCGGCATTCCGCGATTTACGAAATCATTTCTAAGATAAAGACTCCAAACTCGCTACGAGGAGAAAAACAATGGGCAGCGAAGCAAACTGGCCGAGGATTGCTGTTGTGGGAGCAGGCGCTGTCGGCAGTTATTTTGGGGGAATATTGGCGCGTGCTGGTGCACCGGTGGTTATGATCGGGCGCGCTGCGTTTGTGGAATCCGTGAAAAAGTCCGGGCTGTTTCTGGATACGGTGCAGTTTCAGGAGCGGGTACGGGTGGAGGCTGCCACGGAAATCGCTGCTGCGAAAGGCGCGGATTTTGTGCTGTTTTGCGTGAAGACGACGGACACGGTGGAAGCGTCGAAAGAACTGGCCAAGTGGCTGACGGCAACAACGACAATAGTCAGTCTGCAGAACGGCGTGAACAACGCGGAGGAAATTCGCAAAGCTTCTGGCATTGATGCGGTCTCGGCAGTGGTATACGTGGCGGCGGCAATGGCTGCGCCGGGGCATGTGAAACATCTGGGCCGGGGCGATTTAGTAGTTGGCCCGAAGAACGAGCGCACTGAGAGATTTACAAGGATCTGCGAACAAGCAAAGCTACCCTGCCGGCTTTCCGAGAATATTGAGGGTGAGTTGTGGACCAAGCTGGTGTGGAACTGTGCGCTGAACGCGGTTTCCGGGCTGGGGAGAGTGACATACGGGGAGATTATTGCCAGCGAAGATGCGAAGCGAGTTGTGGAAGCGGCGGTCTACGAAGTGCTGGCGGTTGCGAAGGCAAAAAATATACGGCCTCCGGGCTTGGAAGATCCGAAGGCGGCCCTGGCTGGAGCGTTCAAGATTGCGGAACAAATGAAAGGCACGCGATCGTCGACAGCACAGGATATGGCACGCAGCAAGCGCACGGAGATCGAATCGCTCAACGGCTATATCGCTAGAGCAGGAAAGGAACTAGGTGTGCCAACTCCGGTAAATCACACCTTATATACGTTGGTGAAGCTGCAGGAAGCCGGATTCTGAACTAACGGCGCTCTGGTGCTTTGAACGGGATGTGGACAATTGCTTCCACGTCGACGGGTTCTCCATCGCGTGTGGCTGGTTGAAATTTCCATTGTGCGAAGGCTTCGATGGAGTTGGCGTCCAGCACGTCATCAATTCCACGTACCTTTTGAATGCTCTCCACACTTCCATCGCGGCGGATTACACCATAGAGAATCACTTCTCCCTCAATATGTTCTATTACGGTGCTCTGAGGATATTTGGGATCGACCTTGTGCACGGGGACGGGTGAGGTGACATTGCTGGCAGTGCGATGTGCGGCATCGGCATGCAACTCTGAGAAGTGAATGATCCAGCTTCCCGTCGCGCTGTTCAGATTGGGCATGTTTACGTTCATCGTGTAAACGTGTTTGGTCGAAAAAATCTGCTCTGGTTTTGCGCCCGGAGTGAGGATGGCAAAATTTGGTGGTCCTGTGCGTTCCGGCGGATCTTCCACCGAACTATTGGGATCAGGTCGCTTGAAGGCGGATTGTGCTCTGGGGATCACAAATTTGCCGGGGGCACCAAGTCCGGAGACACCTGCGTCAGGCTTTGGATTGCCTCCGCTGATCGAGATGCCAACGGAATTGCTTCCCGTTCCGCTGCCCGAGTTTCCGGTTTCCCCGCTGCCATTGCCCGCACCAGGGGCGCTCTTGGGGGAAGTGCCGGAAGCACCTGGCTTGCCCTCAGGCGAGATTACTACGCGCGCCGCAAGATTCCCTTGGGGTGCCACGTTGACCGGTGCAGGGGGGCCGGGACTGGCGGAGATGGCAATCAGCGTTGACGGGGCGGATGAAGAGGACAATGCCCCCAGGGGCACCTCGGGCGCCAACGAGTTTTCTCCTGGTTGCGAGCGGTCAGCAAGGCGTGGCGCTGAGGAACTGTTGATCTGCAATTTTGGTTTTGCGGGGCCTTCTGTGGATGCGGCAATGCTCAGCGCAGCGGTTTGCTGCTCCAGGTTAGAAATCTCTGGAGTGGGTGCGTCGGTGGTAGCAACAGACTTGGCAATCTTCGGGCGGAGCTTGGCAAGAGTCTTCTCGCTGATTTCAATGCGCGGCCGCGCAGGCGCCGCGGATGCGGCAAGCTGGACGATGTTGGGCAAGGTGGGAAGGATCTTGGGCGCTTCCGGAGGTGCGGCCGGATTGATCAGTGTCTGCCGGGGATGCGTAGGATGAACTGGATCGGTAAAGATGCGCTGACGAGGATGAAAACCTTCGTTGGGTTCAGACGGCGCGGAAGGCGCAGGTTCTGACTTTCTGGAAGATTTCGGCTTGCTTTTGGGAATCTGGAGAAGAGGCAGATCGTCAATGGGACCCGACCAGACGAGTTGAGAATTGTCGAAGCGGTGATTGGACGGCGGAGTGACGGCGAAGTCCGACCAGGGAAGCATAAAGAAAGCCACGTGTAACAATCCGGCGGCAAGAATGGCACGCAACGGAAAATTGCGCTCGATGGTGGTATCCGGAAAAACGCGAGAGGGTGGCGCGTCTTTGTCGAGCCCTGCACGCCTAAGAAAAACAGGCAGGCCACTTAGGAAATTGTAGTGAAAGCTATCCCACGCAATCTCGAGTTTTGGCTGGACAGTGCCAGAGAGATGGACAGGATAGACGTACAATTCCGCCTGACCAAGCAGGTCAAACGGATTGGAATGAAAGCGGCTCGACATGAATCCTTAGATTATATCGCGGGTGGCTCTGCCGGGGATGTCAGCCATGATACCCGAAGTAAGATAGATGAGGCTAATCGCACGAGGGTTTGCTCGGGTTCAATATTATTCAGACGTGCAGGTAAAACGATAAAAGCTAAGCGCGGCATCCCCCTGACGAAGGATTCGAACGCGCAGGAGTTTTCCGAACTGTTCAGGCAGATCTAAATTGCGCTGGTGCTCGGCAATAACCAGGCTCCCTTCGGATAAAAATGAAACTTCACCCAGGAATGAAAGTACGCGGCGATAATCCTCAGACGCGGCGTACGGTGGATCGAGAAAAACAATGTTGAAGGGGAGCGAGTTCCGTTTGTGTAGAGACGCAAGGCGCTCCAGGCCGCGCAAAGTGTCGAGGGCGAGGACTCTTGTGCCTGTGCGAATCTCGAGCGACTCGAGATTCTTCTGAATCAGAGCGACGGCGGCAGGATGGTTTTCGATGAATATGACGTGGGCAGCACCTCGGCTGATCGCTTCGATGCCGATGGCACCTGTCCCGGCAAAAGCGTCGATAAAACGCGAGTCGGGAATGCGTGAGGAAATTACGTTGAAAAGTGTTTCGCGCAGACGGTCACTGGTGGGACGAAGTGCCTGACCTTTCAGACTCTTTAATTGGCGGCTGCGAAATTGTCCGGCGATTACGCGCATAAAGTATATGGGAAGATCAGCCCACGTGAGCGAGATGATAGCGCCGCTGCCACTGCGGCGGCAGGAAGCGAAGCATTCGCTGCAGGTTCTCCTTTTGCAAAGGTTCTTCGGCAAGAGTGAATGCTTCTTTGCGGGCAAGTTCCAGCAATTCGCGGTCGCGCAACGGATTGGCGATATGGAAGCCCAGTTCGCCGGATTGCCGAGTACCGAAAAATTCACCCGGGCCTCGAATCAGCAGATCCGTCTCGGCAATTTCGAAGCCGTTGTTGGTGCGTACCATGGTCTCGAGACGAGCGCGAGCTTCTTCGGTCATGCGCGCGGGCGCGACAAGAATGCAGTGCGATTTCTGTGGACCGCGCCCAATGCGGCCGCGAAGCTGGTGCAGCTGGGCTAAACCAAAGCGCTCCGCATGTTCGATTACCATCACTGTGGCGTTGGGAACGTCGACGCCAACCTCGACGACCGTCGTAGCAACCAAAATCTGAATTTCGTTGCGACGGAAACGCTGCATAACATCTTCTTTTTCTTCGCTATTAAGACGGCCGTGCAACAAGCCCACTTTCAGCTTCGGAAAAACAGTTTTGGAAAGCCGGTCATATTCTTCGATTGCGGCTTTCAATTCAAGCTTAGATTCTTCGATGACGGGATAGATGATGTAGGCTTGGCGGCCGGCTTCGGCTTCACGGCGGATCGACTCCCACACACCCGGAAGGTTTCTATCAGTCGTCATACGCGTGTCGATCGGTGTGCGACCCGGCGGAAGTTCATCGATAACTGAAACCTCCAGATCGCCATACAGGGTGAGTGAAAGCGTGCGCGGAATCGGCGTGGCGGTCAGAACCAATACGTGAGGAGCGTGGCCGTGGGTTGCAGCCTTATCCATCAAACGTTTGCGCTGAAGGACGCCGAAGCGATGCTGCTCGTCGATAGATACAAAACCGAGCCGCGCGAAGGCGACATTGTCTTCGATCAAGGCATGCGTGCCAACGACCAGTTTTGCTTCGCCCGAACGAATGCGCTCGAGGGCGGCTGATTTTTCGGCAAATCTCATACCGCTGACGAGCAGCTCGACCGGGTAGCCACCCGGGGCAAAGATTCGTCGGGCGGAAAGATAATGCTGCACGGCAAGAATTTCCGTAGGCGCCATCAGGGCGGCCTGACAACCGTTTTCGATAGCGATGGCAGCCGCTTGCAGGGCCACGATAGTTTTTCCGCTGCCAACGTCCCCTTGTAGAAGGCGATTCATGGGTGCGGGCTTTTCCAGATCGGTAGCGATTTCCGCCAGAACGCGTTTCTGAGCGGCAGTGGGTTTGAAGGGTAGAATCCGCTTTAGAGCTTCGCGCACCTTGTCTTCCCGCACACGGAAAGCGATGGCGTTTTCTTTGCGCATATGACGACGACCCAGGGCCAGACTCAACTGGTAGAGAAAAAACTCCTCGAAGATCAGGCGTTGCTGGGCGGGAGAGCGGAAAAGATTGAGCGCCTCAACCGATTCATCTGACGAAGGGAAATGGGTGTGTATCAAGGCGTCGCGGCGAGTGGGAAGTTTCAGCCTTTCGCGCAGGTCCACGGGTAGCACGTCAACGATGTTCTGCTCCAGGTCTTGCAGGGTGGCGTAAATCGCGCGACGAATCATGCGCGAGCCAAATGTGCCTACGGACTCATAGATGGGAACAATGCGACCCGCTTCGGTAGAATCGACCTCGGTAGAGTTGATGATTTCGATGTGCGGATTAACCATCTCCCGGCGAGCCGGGCGCAGCTTATCGATTTCGACTTTGCCATGGAGAATGAGTTGCTGGCCGGGCTTGAGGCGTCCTTCGAGATAACCACCGTGAAAGAATTTGCACGGGAGCGAGCCGGAATCGTCTTGCACCAGGAGGTGATAGATGGCGTCACGACCGTACATGCCTCGGACGGCTTGGCCGCTCATTACTTGGGCACGCAGCGTGTAGGTGCCATTGGGTTGGACATCTTTTATTTTGGCGAAATGAATGCGGTCTTCGTAGCGAAACGGAAGATAGCTTAAGAGATCTTCCAGGGTGAAGATGCCGCGCTTGGCAAGAAGTTCGGCACGCTGCGGGCCAACTCCCTTGACCATGCGAACCTCGGTCTGAAGACTGATGGGCATGTATCTTCTTTATATCATTCTCGCGTAAGGCGCGCCTTTCGTGAAACTTGCGCAGCGGGTATGCGTATGACTAGAGTGGGAAGCGCGATTTCAGAGGGCGAGGGAATTTCAGGGAGGTTGCGTTGCCAGAAGATCGATTGACGGGGACTGACAAGCGCGCGTTGCTCCTGTGGATGACGCTTGGACTACTGGGCGTGTGGTTCGCGCATCGCTATTTCTTCCAGGCGTTTCCCGAAGCGTCTGTAGACTTCAAGGTTTCTCGAGCGGAAGCACAGGCTCGGGCAAAACAGTTTGTAGAGGGGATGGGCGAAAATCTTCAAGGCTACCAGTCGGCGATTACGTTCGAAGTTGACGACAACGCGAAAACCTACCTGGAACGCGAATTGGGACTGAAGCAAGCGAACCAGTTGATGTCCAGCGAATTGAATACTTGGTTTTGGGAAATACGTTTCTTCCGGCCGTTACAAGAGGAGGAATATCAGGTTCGCGTGAACCCTGCCGGGAAAGTAGTTGCTTACGAGCACAAAATCGAAGAAGCCCGTGCCGGGAAATCGTTGAGCCGCGAGGAAGCGCAGTCGACCGCCGAGGAATTCTTGCAGAAGAAGTTGGGAACGGATTTGAACAACTGGCAGTTTCTGTCAGAGGAGGCAAATTCGCAGACGAAGCCGAACCGGCTCGATTGGTCGTTTACCTGGGAGCGAAAGGGATTCAAGGCCAAGGAAGCGCCTTATCGGCTGGAATTGGGGCTGCAAGGCGAAGCGATTGGAGAAGCGCAAGAGTTTTTGCAAGTGCCGGAAGCGTGGACTCAAAATTACAAACGGTTGCGAAACGGCAACGACACGCTGGCCTTCGTTTTCGCCGTTCCGTATTTCATGCTAATTGGGGCTGCAGCGTGGATTGCGATCGCACTTTCCCGCAAAGGACAAATTTCCTGGGGTTTGCCTGTCAAACTCGGCATCGTCGTGGCGGTTTTGCTCTTCTTGCAGAGTCTGAATAGTTGGCCGTTGTGGTCTGCCCAATACAGAACAACAGACTCGTACGTGAGCTTTATTGCATCGCAGATCGGGTTCGCGTTGGTCGGCGCGGTGGTGACCGGAGCGCTGACGGTCACTCTCATCCTTCCGGCGGGTGAGATCCTCTACCGAGGAACACAGCCGGATCGACTTCGACTGAGCAAGGCCTTTACGCTGCGCGGGTTCAAGTCCAAAGAGTTTTTCTCCTCTTCCATTGTTGGCCTTTCGATGGCTGCCAGCCACATCGGGTTCATCGTCGCTTTCTACATGATTGGCAGCAGCCACGGCGTGTGGGCGCCGCAGGAACTGAACTACGAAAATTCAGCCAGCACGGTTTTTCCGTGGATCAGCGGAGCGGCAATCGGTATCACAGCGGCGACAAGCGAGGAATTCCTATTTCGTTTATTTGCAATTCCCTTTCTCGCGCGGCTGACTCGTTTTCGTTGGATCGCCGTGTTTGTGCCGGCATTCCTGTGGGGATTTCTTCACAGCAATTATCCGCAGGAACCCGCCTACATCCGCGGACTTGAAGTGGGTCTCATCGGAATCGTGGCTGGATACGTGATTCTGCGCTGGGGAATTGTTGCGACGCTGGTGTGGCACTACACAGTGGACGCTTCACTGGTGGGATTGCTGCTGATCCGCTCTGACAACGTGTATTTCCGCATATCGGGGATAATTGTGGCGCTTGCGGCCGTCATTCCGCTGGCCTATTCGGGTCTCACTTACTTGAAACGCGGACAGTTCGAAGAAGTTGAGGATATTCTGAATCGCGCTGAACCGGCAGCACCGTTCGAGATCAGGCACGAAACAACGACGGCTGAACAGAGTGTGTTGGGACGGCGGTACGACGCGCTGGCTGCCGGGAGTATCGGATTCCTGGCAGTCTGCCTAATCGTAGGCGGTCTTGCTGCCTGGAAATTCAAACGGGAGCACATCGGAGACTATCTGCGCGTATCTGTGGACTCCAAAGCGGCCGTAGAACGCGCCGATACGGTGCTCCGCGAAAACGGTGTGGATCCGAAGAGTTATTACAAGACGGCTCAGTTCGTTGAAAAGATGGATCCGGTGACGAACGAATATCTGCGCCGAAGAATTCCCATAACGGAGATAAACAAGATTTACGCGGAACAAGTTTCCGGCGCTCTCTGGCTGGTGCGTTATTTTAAGGACTCCGACCTGGAGGAGTATGCGGTGACATTGAAACCGGATGGTTCACTGCATGCCTTCCGGCAAACACTCGCTGAAACCACGAAGGGTGCGACGTTAACCAAAGAAGATGCGATTGCAGTTGCGGAAAGATACTTGCGAGAACAAAAGCACGTTGATTTGAGCAACTGGAAGCTGGTGGATTCCACTTCCGACAAGCGGCCGAACCGGACGGACCACACGCTGACTTGGCAGCGGATCACACCACTTGACGCGGCGAAAGTCGGAGAAAAAGATTCCACGGATCACTCATACGCGCGAATGGAAGTGCAGGTGTTGGGCGACAAGGCCGTGAACTATCGTACCTATATCAAGATCCCGGAATCGTTTGCACGCGAACAAGAACAACGTTCACTGCCGCGGATGCTATTCGTCATTGGACAGGTGGTCTTGTATTCTGGACTGGCAATCGTTGCTTTAGTTTTTTACTTCAAGCGATTCAAGACGCAACCCGTGCATGTGCCTTGGCGGCGTTTATTCCTCTGGGGATCGGTTGGATGGGCAGCCTTTGCGTTCAGTTTTTTTCTAGGAAGCGGAATCCCGGGCCTTCTGGGTCAATATCAAACCGCATTTCCCTTTCGACTGTTTTTCGGTACACAGATTGGCCTGACGATTCTGCGCGGTCTGATCATCCTTGGCGGAATTACATTGGTGTTCGGACTTGCCTGGGATTTTGCGGCACGTGCTTTTGGCGAAGAGCGCATTCCGCAGTGGTTGGGCATGCCCGGCAATTATTATCGCGACGCCTTCTGGATTGGCGTAGGCGGATCGGCGGCACTAATCGGTGTGAGCCGCGCCATAGAAGCAGCGAGTACGTTGCTACCTACGTTGCACCGTGCGTACGCAGCGCAGTTTGGAGATTCATTCGACGCGCTTTATCCGGCTGCGGCGGTGATTGGGAGCGGGATTTTACTAGCGCTATTTTTCACCGGAGTATTTGCGCTGGCCTCCGCATTCCTGGCAGCGGAGTTGCGCGTTCGCTGGATGCGTTTGGTTCTGTTCTTGGCGGTCGCAGCATCCAGGATCGCCAACTGGGGATCTCCGTTCGATTTTCTCGAGCAATTCGTGGCGGCAACAATCCTGTTGGCGGTTGTGGTGTTGGGAATACGTCGCGTGGCTCGGTTCAATCTCCTGGGTTGGTTCCTGGTAATAGCGTGCACCAGGTTGCTCGGCGGCGGTTTGGAGCTACTGGCCCAGCCCAACAAGTTCTACCAAACGCAGGGCTACCTCGTGCTGACAGCTCTGGGATTGCTATTGGTGTGGCCACTCGTCACCTGGAAAATGCGGCCAGGCACAGAACTCCCCGCAACCTCGCAGACCTAGGCATTACAGGGTCAATTGTGGGCTCACAGAGGAAACATTCGCCCAAGTTTAACCGTACTGTCAGTAGTGCTTCGTTTTCAATTTGCCTGCATCTAAGTGAACACAAGCGGCGTCAGTGGGTGGGATTTTCCTGCTTACGATTTTGGGAGGACGGCGTCCAAACAGGGTAGCGGCAAGACTAGAGTATTGCTGCGGTTTACCGGTCCCCTAAAATATTCAGGTGTAGTTAGTTACACCACAACTGGCAAAGAGAAAGCGAATATGCCGTTAATAAAGTGGGCTTTTGCTTTAGCGGATCAGACCAGCCAGGCCATCGCCACCGTGGAGGCCATGGCTACGGTGGACTCCTTGGCCGACCTAGATGATCGGAACCTGGTGCTGGAAGCGCAGGCGGGCAACAGGGCTGCCTTTGAAGAGCTGGTACAGCGCTACGACCGGGATGTTTTGCGGCTGGCCATGAATTTGATGAAGCGAACGGAAGACGCCCGAGACGTCTATCAGGAAGCGTTTCTGAAGGTCTACCGCAATCTTCACCGTTTTCGTTTTGAATGCAGTTTCTATACGTGGCTCTACCGTATTGTCACCAATGTATGCCTCGATCATCTGCGGCGGCGGAAGGCGCGCCCTGAAGATCAGGCACCTGAATTGCACCCCGCAAAATACGAAGAAGGCAGCACAGATTTCTTCGAACGACAGAAGGAACACCGGTCAACGCTCGACCCGGAAAAGCATCTGGTGGGCCAGGAGATCAAGGCGCGCTTGGCAACGGCGATGCTGCGACTGTCGCCAAGAGAGCGCGTAGTATTTGAGATGAAACATTATCAGGGATTGAAACTGCGGGCGATTGGCGATGCGCTGGGAACCAGTGAAGAAACTGTGAAGAACTCCCTGTTCCGGGCCACACGGAAACTGCGGCAGGAATTGAGCGTCCTGCGATGAACAATTCCGGGATGAAAACGAACTGCCAGGATATTACTTCTTTATTTGTATTTTATGTTTGCAATGAGCTGGATGAGCGGGAACGTTCCTCGGTGGATGAACATATCGCGAAATGCGAAAGTTGCCGCGAGCAACTGGAAGAAGAGCGGAGTTTTGGCGAGACGCTGGCAGCCATGCCGCAGGACGCGGACGATTTGGATCGCGCAGGAATCATTCTGTCGCAGTGCCGAAGCGAATTGGCTGAAAAGCTGGATGATCTGGGACGGCCCGCGGTGAAAGAAGAGACGCTGCGGTTTGCATGGTTCCGTCGCTGGATGATACTGCATCCTGCATGGAGCGGCGCCGCACTGGTTTTGGCTGGGCTGGTGCTTGGAGCGCAGTCGGGACAATGGTTTGCAAATCGCAACGATGTGTCGGGACTCGAGCAGGCCGTGAATGTCCGTCCCGGAACTGAGCTAACGGATGAACAGTTATCTAAAATGTCTTTTGCAGGAATCAATCTGACGCCTTCCCCATCGACGGGCACACAGAATGTGCGGCTGCAACTGAGCGCGGAGCAACCGGTTGTTCTCACCGGCAGCCTGGATGATAGCGACGTCCGGCGTGTACTGACCTACGTCGTAAAGAGTGGCGATCGGTTCAATTCTGGCGTGCGCCTGGATTGCCTGGATGTATTGAGGACTCGCTCACAGGACAAAGATGTACGCGGAGCATTGCTGGAAGCGGCGCGAAAGGATCAAAACCCGGCTGTGCGATTGAAAGCACTGGAAGCACTTCGCGATTCGACGAATGATTCGTCTGTTCGAGAAGTCCTGCTGGAATCGCTGCAGCACGACACCAACCCTGGCGTGCGCGTGGAAGCGGTGAACTTGTTGGTACGTTCCCTGGAAAAAGCGGATGGCGAGATGCTGGCTCTGGTGCCGGGTGAAGACGGGCTACCGCGAGTGGAAGGACGTATCCATTCAGAAATGCCAGGATTGGCTGGTGAACGGACCCCCGAACAATCGATGGCCTACATGATTCAAACCCTGGAACAATTACAGCAAAAAGACCCTAGCCGCTATGTGCGGCTGCAGAGTGCCGCGGCATTGCGAGAGATAAGCGATCGCCGGGAACATTAGGACATAGTGCCATAGTTGTCCGGTCAAAAAGGCTCACATGGTGGGACGACGGTTTCCATGATCCTTTCGAGAGATAAAAACTTGGGACAGAAGCGTACGCGGATGGCTGGGATTCGCTTAACCGGCATAATCCTGCTGCTGACGGTTGTCGCCAATGCCGCCGAGCCGGGGACAAGTCGTCAGAGTGCGAATCGCACTGGTTCCCTACCCACTTCCGAGGGCCTCACGCTTCATCTGAAAGCCGACCTGGGGTCCGTTGAGATTCGAGCGCAGCCACCGGGAGCCCCGCGTGTTGTACAGTACAGCGTCCATATAGAAACGGATGCGAGTGGACCTGCAGGCAAGAACCTGCTGGATGCATACACGCTATCGGCGGGCGCAGGCCGAACCGGCGTCGAAATCACCGGCGCGCTCCCCACACATACCAATCGTGCACAATTCTGGGTGCAGTTCGTCCTGAGTGTTCCCGCGAATTACAATCTTGAAATTCATACAGGTGCTGGCGACATCTCGACTTCCGATATAGGCGGCCGAGCGCTCCTGCAAACTGAAGGTGGAAACATCACTACGGGACGCATCAACTATCGAGGCGCTCCGGCCCTCCCCGGAGATCGTGCGGTAGCGAAACTGGAAACCGAGGGCGGACATATCAAGGTTCAGGATGTTTCCGGCGATCTGGATGCCTATACAGCCGGTGGTCACGTGATGGTTGGGAACATCGCCGGCAATGCCAAACTCCGAACAGGCGGAGGTCACATCCGCGCAGGGCAAATCAAAGGGACAGCTCAACTGGAAACAGATGGAGGAAACATCACGGTCGGCGAAGCAGGCGCTTACGTTGCCGTGCGAACAGGCGGTGGTCAGATTGATTTTGGTGAAGTCCATGGGTCGGTCCACGCGCAGACAGGCGGAGGCGGTATTCGGGTAATTTATGTCGCAGGACCTATGGAAGTAGAGACTAGTGGCGGAAGCATCTGCCTGACGCGAATCACAAACACGGTACACGCGGAAACGGGAGATGGATCGATCACCGCCTGGATTAATCCGGAAGCCGCCGACAACAAGATGACCCCTGTTCGTCTCCCTGGTCCATCGCAACTGGCAACGGGAACGGGGGACATTGTCGTCTTTTTGCCGAGGAATATCGCGGCCACAATTGACGCCACGGTGGAAAATGGCGACATGCAACGAATTGAAGCAGACCCCTCCTTCCCGCTCAATATGAAGATGCGCAAGGATGGGCAGGCGCATGCGCTCGGATCCTTGAATGGTGGGGGCGCCTTGCTGAAGTTGCGAACCACAACCGGGAAGATCCGTCTGCAATATCTCGATGCAGACAACGCGCTGCGAAATGCCCTGCTGGAAGAACAGCGTTCGAGGATTGCCAGAAAGCTAAGCGAAGCGGGTTATGACCAAGTGACTGTGAGCGCTCAGTTCGCGCGGCCACAGGTGGAAAACGCTGGGAGCAATCAGGAGGAAGCAAGAAGCGATTGGCAGACTTGGATGAGCCGGTTTGAGATCTGGTTTACGGGTGGAGTGCGAGAAGATCCCGACGAGTTCAAGAAGCACCTTTTGGTCTCTCCGCCCCCTGACTATCCTCAACTGGCACGGCGCGCGGGGCTGCAAGGGGTAGTACGGGTCGAGGTGAGATTGCGGACAGATGGATCCTTGGTCGTCGAGAAGGTATTGGAAGGCGATCCTGCGCTGGTGGAAGCAGCAACTTCGGCGATTCAACAGTGGCGCGCCACACCGGGTCAGTTTTCGGGCAAAAAGGTGGACGTTATTTCTACGGTTACGTTTAATTTTCAACTACGGTAAAGTATTGGGATTCCGTGGGGGGTAGTGGTAAGTCTGGGTCCTGGTTCGTGGCCCTGGGGTTCGGTCGGAAAGTTCGCGAAGGAGGCAGTTCCATGGTTCGCTCCGCATACCGCCAGATCAGTCTCGCTCTGCTGTTGGTCATGTCATGCGCCGCAGCTGAATGCCGCGCCGTGACAAAAGAAGTCACGACGACCTATCCGCTGAAGTCCGACGGTTCATTCGACTTGAAAAACGTTAACGGAACGGTTCGGATTGAGGCCTGGGACAAGGACGTGGTGGAAGTGCGCGCAGTGAAGACGACCCAGGATAAAGAGTCGGCTCTGGACCAGGTTACGATTGACGTAGATGCCAAGCCAGATTCGCTTTCCATTTCCACACGCTATCCGGAAGACGGCGGAGTCGAAGTGGCTGTGGATTACACCATCCACGTGCCGCGTCACGCACACTTGAACCATCTGAGCACGATCAACGGGACACTGAGCGTAAACGAAGCAGAGGGCCTCGGCGATCTGCACACAGTTAACGGTAACATCGAGATTTATGGCGGGAGCGGAAACGTCCATGCGCATACGACCAACGGAAACGTTTATATGGAATGGAAACGCGCGGCGGATACCCATGGTGCAGTGGCAGAAACTACGAATGGATCTGTACTTCTGGCAATTCCCGCAAATACGAAAGCAAGTCTCGAGGCCCGCTGCCGCAACGGGAGCTTCTCTTCCGATTTACCGTTTCGAATGATGGGTGAAGACGAGCCGCGTGTAGTACATGGCCGGCTTGGCCGCGGAGCAGGGGTTCCCATCCACTTGGGCACAGTCAACGGCGCCATTCGCGTTGTGGAATTGAAAGCAGCCATTTAGCGTCTCCTCCGTCTAAAAGACGTAAGGAGATGCACATGAACAAACGAAATTTAGGTCTAGCCCTCTTCCTGGGGGCCCTCGTTATTGCGCTCGCAGCCCTTCCCGGTAACTCCACAAAACTGCAGAATCCTGCCGCCAATCAGAAGGAAGTAGTCCAATCGAAAATTCTCTTGTTGGATGATCTGGCAGAGGAGGTAGCTCAGCGGGTCGTGGACCAGGACGAATCCTGGCAAAAAGTTCAGGATATCGAAAGGATGGAAGTGCCCGAGATCAGTGATGACGTCGAGGTATTTATTGGCGGAGGCAGCTGGCTGGGCTTGGAGACGAACGAAGTGACAGCAGAACAAGTGAAGGAACTCAAGCTGCCTGGAGAGCGCGGGGTGCTGGTGGGGAAGATCGTCCCGGACAGCCCGGCAGCAAAAGCCGGACTAAAGGAACGCGACGTGATTACCGAATTGAACGGGCAGCGAGTCGAGGGAACAGCGCAGTTCCGGCGGATGATTCGCGAGATCCCCGCTGGACGCACGGCGCAGTTGACGCTCCTTCGCGATGGCCGGTCACAGAACGTAAGCGTCACGCTTGGCAAACAAGAATCGCGAAACAGAACGAGCATGATGGGCGTTCCCTCGCCGGGCGCGTTCGCGTTTCGAGTTCCGGACATGGGAGATTTGCCGGAAGTAGCCGAATTGGGAGAATTGAATTCTCTTGCCATTGCCGGCATTGGACAGCCCCGACTGGGTATTGATGCTGAAGACCTGCAAGGCGACTTCGGCAAGTATTTTGGTGTACCGGACGGAGAAGGAATTCTAGTGCGCCGGGTGTTCAACGACTCTCCTGCTGCAAAGGCCGGACTCAAGGCAGGAGACGTCATTACCAGCGTCAACGGAAAGCCGGTTCATCATGTTCGCGAATTGCGCGAACAAATCAAGGGCACGGGCGAGGAGAAATCGCTTAAAGTTGGCCTGCTCCGTAATAAGAGCGAGCTCACTCTGGATGTTCAAATACCGGCGCGTGCGAAAAAGGAATTTCATCAACGCAGTGAGCGAACAAATCTCTAGCGCGGGCTTGACGCCGAGCCTGCGAGTGAGTCGACTCCGGGCTCGGTTCCTTTACCAGTCATTGGACCGGTATTTCCGAAACAGGCGCAACGGGCGTTGGATGGCGTCCCAAATCCCGGCACGGCGATCCTCAGCTCCTTCCACCCAGTCTTCTTCCGTGGGAGAGAACGCCAACCGAAGCAGGTAGAACGCTCCGGCCAGTCCGCCTCTCATACGCATGCGAAATAAAGCGCGTTCTCTTAACACAGGGGGATCGTACCCTGCGCTGGGAAGCCACCGTTCGACCTGCCGACAAAGACGCAGCGCGATTGCATCATTTCTCACTTCTCTGACCATCGGGGACGGCACCGGAACCTGGAGCAGCGTTTGTGCCAATTGCACTGCCACGCGCAGCATTCGTCCAGCACCAACTTCGTCTGCGAATTGGCGCAGCCGGTCCCAATCGATTTCCGAATGTCGCGCCAGAATCGCGGCGATATCCGCGACCCACATCAATCGTTCCCAGAAGTGTTTTGCACCGTGAATGGCGTTAAGAAGAAATTCGTCTTCTAGACTCAAAGCGGGGATATCACGACCCTCGAGAGAGACGCGGCGTTTCCGCGCAAAAAGAGCGTCTAATTGCATTGGGCGGGGATAATAGCGAAAAGTACGCTCGGTGTGGAGTTCCACGATTTGTGACGTGCCTGAACGCCTGAAGAGATATTCGCCTGGAATTTTTCCTGCCTCGATAACGGTCAAGGGAACGTCCGGCTCAAAACCCAAATCGATCATACGGCGGCAGGCCGCCAGAATGTCCGTGTGGTGAACCAACAAATCCAGATCGACGTAGCTGCGCACGGCGGGATCCGCAAAGGAAGATCGCCGATTAGCCAATCGGCGCCGCGTGAGACCGGTTGTTGCGTTGCTTGCCTGGCTGGGCCAGTGGCGAGATAAGAGAAGCAGGCACCGGTTCCCAGTTGGTGCCAGATGTTTTCGCCATCCGGACCGCGAAAGCGAAGTGCGTCTGCAAAGCGCTGCAGAAGATCGGAGGCGACTTCCCTGCCATCGGAACGCAGGATGCCGAAGAATCCGCTCATGGTAGATCCTTGGGTGGATTCGGCATGTCGTTTTCAAACGGATGGTAATGGCGATGTTGATCGTCAGCCTGGTTCAGAGCGATTCCATCGCGTTCCACCCAAGCATGTGCCTCGAACTGTCCTTCCGGCTTTTTGACACCGATGCGGATGGCAGCGGAAATCCCCTGGCACTGTAGCAGATACCAAAGCACCAGGGATTCTTCCAGGCACGTTACTCGAACCGGCGAGTAATGTTCGGCAGCACGAACCATCCGGCAGGTCATCTCCACCCGGGTGGAATTTTCCGGAGCCTGAAAATATTGGATGGCTTGCTGATCTAATCTCTTTTGCAGCCATTCGCGGGTTTTGTTGTACCCACGCAAGCGTAGAGAGGCGCCAATCAAGGGTCCCAGGAGGGCAGCTCGACGAAACAACCTCCGAGCTTCCTGAGAGAGTGCGCTATAACGTTGAAGTGGTTCCCACATCGGCAGGCAGAAGTTGAAGCAGTCCATTCTCCACGAGGCGATTCAAGAGTTCGTTCATGTGCTCGAGCAAGAGGGTGGGCTCGACATCGAATTCCTCCAAGAGCTTTTCGTAAGCAATTTCGATGCAAGGCAAGGTCGTTGCGAGTTCAAGCATACGGGTTCCAGTGTGATCGAGGCCAAAGTAACGTTCCGTGTCGAGATTCAACAAAACAGACTCCCCGTCCAGGTGACGGACTAGCACCTGGGCCGGAATGATCGCTCGATTTCCGAAAAGACTCAACGAAGAACTCCTCCATGCCTTGGTTCGTAGCAGTTCACACTTCGACGGCTACCGCCTATGAGCAATTATCTTACCTGTGAATGAGGCGGCCTGCCATCTTAGGAATGGCCGGCATGGCACGGCGGATTGTTTTCTGGCAAAAGAAACGCTATAAGTTCCAACGTGCCCGCTTCCGCAATTTCTGTTGATGCACTGGAGAAATGGTTTCCGCCTGCACAGAGTGGGTGGCGCGCTTTCCTGCAGCCGTTCGCTTCACCAACAACTCCGGCCCTGCGAGGAGTCTCTCTTGAAATAGCCCCGGGAGAAGCAGTGGCATTGCTTGGTTCAAACGGGGCTGGAAAAACTACACTTCTGCGGATCCTTGCAACGCTTCTTCTGCCCACCAAGGGGATAGCCCGCATCGCTGGGAAAGACGCGGTCCGTGAAAGTCCAGCCGTACGCAGGCAGTTGGGCTATCACGCCGGAAGTGAGGTGGGTTTTTACGCGCGCCTCACGGGACGCGAAAACCTGCGTTTTTTCGGGCAATTAAACCACATGACTGACAATGCCATGAAGTTGCGCATTGCCGCACTCAGCGAGCGTTTTCGACTCAGCGATGCCCTTGATCGGCAGGTACGTTCGCTTTCGACTGGAACGATGCAAAGACTTAGCCTGCTTCGAGCGTTGTTGCATGGCCCGAAAGTGCTGTTGTTAGACGAGCCCACTCGGAGCATGGATGCTATCGCGGCAGCAGACTTCCGACGTTTCCTGAAAAACGAAGTGGTGGAATCGCGCGGCGCAGCGCTCCTTTTTTCCTCCCACTCGCTGCAAGAAATCGAATTGATCGCAGATCGAGTCGCAATTCTAAAGGAAGGCACGATTGTGGCGAGTGATACAGTAAGCGCGCTGAAAACGAGATACCATTCCGACTCGCTGGAAGAAGTGTTTCTCAAATCCACGGGCAGCCAACCCGGCAGCAGCGACGAGGCGCACGGCGAATGATGCGCATCCTCCGCGATCTTTGGCTTTTCTTTGCGCGCGACCTTCGCATTGCGCGCACTTACCGAAGCCCCTTTATTCTAGAGGCTATTGAAGCACTCTTTGCGGCGGCTTTGTTTTTCTATGCCGCACGCTTTGTCGATTCTCCCGAGCTTCGGGCTTCTCTGCCCAACGGAAAGAGTTATTTTGCCTATACACTGGTGGGATTTGTGTTCTTCGATTATTTGAGCGCTGCGATGGACACTTTTGACCGGACGCTATTGGAAGCGCGCGACACGGGGACGCTCGAACCACTACTGGTAACACAAGTTTCGCTCCCGGTAGTTCTGGCAGGGTCAGCGTTTTACCCGTTCGTTTCCACCACGCTTCGTATTGCAGTTTATCTTGGATGGGGAACGCTATTGTTCGGTTTTCCACTTTCGGCAGCCAATTGGGTTTCCGTACTGATCGTGATCGTGGCTACACTACTAGCCTTTTCCGCCCTGGGAATATTCTCCGCAAGCTATCTCCTGCTGTTCAAGCGTGGCAATCCAGCTAAGTGGTTCATTCTAGGTATTTCCAGCGTCGCAGGAGGAATGCTTTTTCCCATCAACATTCTTCCGGACTGGTTACAGGCAATAGCTCGCCTCAATCCCATCACCTATGCGCTCGATGCGATGCGTGCTTCCCTGCTGGACGGGGCGAGCCTAGCGGTAATCTGGCGGGAACTTCTCGTTCTCATTGCCTCCGCAGCGGTGCTCTTGCCACTTTCCATGGCAACATTTGGATGGGCACTGAAGCGTACCAAAATCAACGGGACACTTACCCATAGATAGCCAGGCTCTTCCCTAAAAGAAAAGCCGGCCCCTGAAGGGAACCGGCTTTCCACTCAACGTCGAAATACGTGAAAACTTACGACTTCTTTTTCTTAGCCTTCATATCAATGCCGCCGGTGAGTTGATTGACCTGCTCCAGACCTTCTTTGGCTTGCTTGCCCCAAGGGCCGTTGGGATCAAGCTCCTGGGCTTTCTGGTAGGCTTCCACCGTGCCCGGTTTGAGGGTGACTTCCATCTTGTCGCCCACCTGCTTGTAATCCGCGGAAGCGACCAAACAAGCACCCAGCAGATAATAGGTCTGCGCGTTCTTCGGATCGATTTCGATAGATTTTTTCAGGGGCTCGACGGCTTCCTGCATACGTCCTGCCTGATAGAGGCTGATGCCAAAATTCCGCCAAGCAAGCGCCGCATTGGGTGGATCAAGCTCGGCGCTCTTGGTATAAGCTGCGCGCGCGTCGTCAATCTTTCCGGAACGGCCAAGAATATTTCCCAGATTGTTGTAATAGCTGGCGACTTCCGGTTTTGCGGCGATTGCCTGCTTGTAAGCGTTTATGGCGTCGTCATTGCGTCCCGCCAGGTCGTATGCTTCTCCGATGCGCGCCCAGAAGAGGTGGCCGTTCTGATCCTTCTCAGGTGCAGACTTTTGCGCTTCCTGGAATTCTCCGACAGCCTTGGCAGATAGATCAGCAACCTTTGCCTTAGCTGCGTCGCGCTGATCGGCGGGAGCCTTCGACAGATCCGCTTTGGCAGTTCGTTCCTGCTCAAGGAAGGCGACGCCGTTATTGAAGTGTTCCTTCATCCCTACGGCTTTGGATTGTTCCTCAGCACGCCTCTTGTAGGCCGCAGCGGCCTCCGGGTTTTGCTTCTCAAGGATGTCCTTGAAGTTTATGTTTACGGGCGGCGTATCGGAACCGGAAACACCAACAACAACTTCAAAAGGCGTTTGGAGTTGCGGTGCTAAAATGGAGAGCGTATATTTTCCATTTTTCAGCGAGATAAAGGAAATCTGACCCTTTTCGTCGGTCTTCCCTTCCATGACTTGCCCCTGGTCACTTTTAAGTTTCAGTGGCACATTTGCCCATGGCTTTCCATCAAAATCGATGATCGATCCGGTGATTCTGCCGTCTTGTGCCGCGGCGCGTCCCGCAAACAATGTGGCCAGTCCTAACGCCAGCATTGCGACCATCGCGTACGATTTCATGAATTTCAACATGCTCCGATCTCCTTTAGTCTTTGAGGAGCGCCGGTCGACCCACCCTGGCCGGTTTCACCCCATTATCTCTCATCTGTGGCGTAAACCAATGGGCTACGTCACATTCGGCTAGCTCGGGCGCACACCCGGTCGATAGCCAATAGGGTCAGGCAGCCCTGCCTGGGCAAAGGCGCGAAGACGCAACAGGCAGCTATCACAAGTGCCGCAGGCCAATTCCTCGCCCTGATAGCAGGACCAGGTGAGTTGTAAGGGTGCGCCCAACCCCAGTCCTCGGCGAATGATTTCTTCTTTTTTCATTTGAATGACCGGAGTTACGATTTCAATCTTCGTCTCCGGCCGAGTCCCGACACGAATCAGTTCTTGGAACGCACGGTAATACTCGGGCCGACAGTCCGGATAACCGGAGCTGTCTTCGGCCACGGCGCCAATGTAGATTGCTCCGGCACCAATAGCCTCAGCCCAACTGACGCCAATGCTGAGAAAATGAGCATTGCGAAAAGGTACATACGTGACCGGTATGGAGTTTCCGTGCTCGCCAGAGGCATTGAGTTCGTGCTCAGGAACGGCGATGTTTTTGTCTGTGAGGGCTGAACCGCCGATGGAACGGAAATAGTTTAAGTCAGTAACAAGGCGCTGGTTGATGGCGTAGAAATCAGCGATCTCATCAAAGGAACGTCGCTCACGCTTTTGCGTTCTTTGCCCATAGCTCGCATGCAAAAGCGCCACATTCCCTGTGCCGTGAGCGTCTATGGCAATTGCGGCGCTGACGCATGAATCCATCCCTCCACTCAACAAAACGACGGCTTTGGGCTGATCGCTCACTTTGCTTTCCGAAAGTCCTTAAACGCCTTTGGTGGCTGGATCCCACACAATCTTGTGTAGCTGTAGGCCGAGACGAACCGGCAGGCCATCTTCCAGCATCCATTCCACCAGCTTGCGCGCTTCGAGGCCTTTCCAATTCCCTTGCGGATCATCGTGAACAGGCGAGAACAGAATCTCGTTCACGCGATTCGAAAGTTCGTGTTCGCCAACGAACTCTCGGGCAAATTCATAATCACGGCGGCTTGAAATGACGAATTTTACTTCGTCCTTCTTGTCCAACTCGTTGAGGTTGCGATGGTCAAACGTATCCGGCTCGCCAGAATCAGGACATTTTACGTCAACGATCTTGACCACTTCCTTGGGGAGACGCCCGATGAAACGCTCGCCGCTGGTTTCAACCATCACGGTATATCCCAAAGCCAACAATTGGTCCGCAAGAGGATAGATCTCCTCCTGCAAGAGCGGTTCGCCCCCCGTCAATTCAACCAGTTTCACTCTCGCGTTGTCGGTTTCATTGCGGCCGCTCAGCTCATCCACCTGGGCGATGACTTCACCCACGCTCAGTTTCTTGCCGCCATGGAATGCATACGCCGTGTCGCACCAGGTGCATCGAAGGTTACAGCCGGTCAGTCTCACGAAAATACAGGGCAGCCCGGCGCGGGTACCTTCTCCCTGAATCGAATTGAAGATTTCGGTGATAAACATGAACGGATTCCGAATGAATTACTGGCCGCTGGCTTTTGCCTTCTTGCCAGAGCGTCGAGACAACCAGTAAATCGCCCCAAAGAACAAAATCATCGCCACAATCAAACGAGGATAGCCGGGGGCAATGCCCATCATTCGCAGAATAAAAATGTATCCCGCGGCAACGAGCAGGGCAGGAACCAGAATGATCAGCAAGGAACGATTCATAAACCTCCTCGTTCAAGAAGCGTTAGGTGCGGGCCCAATACTTGGCGTAGGCTGTATCCGTTTCCCAGATGACAACATCTTTTACCGTGGCGCCTGGGGGCAAGTCTTTTAATTGGCTGCCAACTTCCTCAAAAAAATATTTGGCCATGTTTTCCGCGGATGGATTCACAGTGGTAAAAGGCTCAAGATCGTTAATGAACTGGTGATCGAGACGTTTGATAATATCGCGCATCACCTGCTTCACGCGTGTAAAGTCCACCAGCAGGCCAATATTGTCCAGTTGCGGACCCTCCAGCGTAATCTGCACACGGTAATTATGTCCGTGGACGTTTTCACACTTGCCCTTGTAACCACGAAGGGCGTGTCCGGCGGAAAACGTCTCTTCCACACTTACTTGAAACATTTCTTCCCCTTTTACCAAGCACGCAAGCAGTTGCGCCGAGTTCGCGATTCCTAGTGACTACTCCTAGCCCGTTTGCTTCGCTTCACTGCGGAGTGAATTTCAGGCGGGAGTTCGGCAGCAAGAAAATCCCTTACTTCAGACAGATCTTGCGTCATCCGATAAGGTGGTAGCGACCCTAAGAAAATTTTACCATACGGCATCCGAGAGATGCGCGTATCCAACAGGGCCAACACTCCTCGATCGGTTTTAGCTCGAATCAGCCGTCCGAAACCCTGTTTCAGCGACAGTACGGCCTGCGGCACTTGAAATTCAGAGAAAGGGTTGCGACCCTCGTCCTGAAGAGCGCGCACCCTGGCGGCTACGATGGGATCGCTGGGTACTGCGAACGGTAAGCGGTCGACAATGACGCACGACAGCTGCTCGCCGGGCACGTCAACGCCCTGCCAGAAGCTAGAAGTAGCGAAAAGCACTGAATTCGGCGTGTTCTTGAAGCGTTCCAGCAGCGCGGATCGTGGCGCTGTCCCCTGGAGAAAGAGCGGAAACTCTACTCGATTCCTGACTCGTTCAAAAAGGTCGTTCATTTGCGAATAGCTGGTAAAGAGGCAGAATGCCCGGCCCTGGCTTAACTCGAGAAGCTTGACGATTTCCTCGGCCGCCTGTGCTCCAAACCCGGCATCGCGCACATCGGGCATGCGCTTGGGTAAATAGAGCAGGGCCTGATTCGCATAATCGAATTCTGGCGGAAGCGCGTTCTCCTTGGTGTGGTCCAGCCCCAGCCGCTGGCGAATATATTCGAAGCGATTGCCAACCGTGAGCGTCGCGGAAGTGAGGACGATGGTGTCAAACCACTCAAACAGCTTCTCTCGCAGAATTTGACTGACGTCGATCGGCGTAGCGGCCAAAAACACGCCTTTATTTCTGCGCTCATACCAGTAAACGCAATTCTTTTCGTTTGATTCCATCAGGGACGAGAATTCCTGGCGTATTTCAAAGCTGCGACGCGCAATGCGCACGAGTTCTTCCGGCTTTTGCGTTAACGCGGCGAATTCTGTTTCCATGGCTTTTAGAGCATTCAATAATGCATCATAGGCCTCGCGATTTTGCTCCAGAAACGCTTCGCGTTCATTCCGTGAAAAGGCAAAACGTCCGTCGCGAGGAGGAAACGCGTCGAAAAAGTTTCGACTCTTTTCCCGGATGCGCTGCGTGCGACGAAGCAGCGCCGGCGTCGACTGGTGGGTCAGCCGCATGGTCTGATCCGCGTCTCGCGCCAACTCCTCAAAGCGATAATTGGAAATCTGCTGGCCAAAGTAATCGCTGGCTACGTCTTCCATCTCGTGCGCTTCGTCAAAGATAACCGCGGAATACTCAGGGAGAATGCTGCCGAAATCATCATGCTTCAGGGCCAGGTCCGCGAAAAAGAGGTGGTGGTTGACGATGATGAGATCGGCGTCTTTGGCGCGTTGGTGCATCGCAGTGACAAAGCACTGGTTGTATTCCGGGCACTTCTGTCCTGTGCAGGTGTCGCGTCGCGCATCAATCCGTGACCACAGTTCGGATTCATCTGGCAGAAACGTCAACTCGGAACGATCTCCAGTCTCCGTCAGCTTCGCCCAATCTCGTATTTGACGAAAGGCATCCACTTCTTCCATGCCACGCAACATTGGCTGGTCCGCCATGGCGTGGACCTTGGTGCGGCACAGAAAGTTATTGCGGCCTTTCATGACCGCTACCTTCAGTTCCGGCGCAAAGTGCCTCTGCAAGAACGGTACGTCCTTCTGGTAAAGCTGCTCCTGTAGGGACTTCGTCGCCGTGGAAATAACCACGCGGCGTCCACTGCAAATTGCCGGGAGGAGGTAGGCAAGCGTTTTGCCTGTGCCGGTACCTGCTTCAACGATGGCGTGGTGATGATTGGCAAACGCATCGTACACCGCCTCTGCCATTTCCAGTTGCGCGGGGCGATGCTCGTATCCGCCGATCATGCAGCGATCCAATAACCCGCCTGGTCCAAAAATCTGCCCCATCGTCGGCTGTGTGGAATTGTCCGATCCGATGTCGTGATTAGCTTGAAAGGATTCTTCCTCTACATGGGTCGGTTTCGGAGTGGATACATCCAATCGAGTCTTTCGGCTATGCTCTTCTTCCAACGGAACGTAGGTGCGTTCGGGTAGAGAATTTGCGGCGTTTTTGTGCGGCTCATCAGGATGGGCGGCCGGCTTGGGACTGCGTTTTGCCAAGAATCTTCCTCTAGCACACAGCTATCGAACCTGTATCGTTCAGCTACAGCTTAATTTTTAACGATAGCACATTCATGTTCTGCACGAGTCGCGCCTGGAACGTCCGCAGAAACCCAGCCAAGGTGCTCCCACTATCATTGCGTTGAATCTCGACCAACCGTTAGCAGTTGAACACACATCGGGTTCGTTGAAACCGGGACGCGAGTGGGGCAGGGGTACAGTGATGTTGGGTGAATTCCCAGCCCTTTGCCCCAAAATCAGCGTAAGTCAAATTTTGTTAAGGATGTCCTTATGAAATCAAAATGGTATCTAAGCCTGTTGGCCATCTTTACGTTGGGAATGCTGACATCCTGCAGTGGACTGCCATCTAGTGGTTGCGTGACAAACTGCGGCGGAGGTACGGCGAACCTGACGATTTCCCTTGCCGATACGCCCCCTAATGGAACCAGTGTCTTAAGCTTCACCCTTCCGATCGCTGGCATCAGTCTGACTCCCACGTCGGGGAGCCCCGTCTCCGTGTCAAGTGCCGTTTCGTCGGCTGAAATAACACGGCTTCAAACGGATTCGACCGTAATTGTCGATCAAGCTTCGATCCCGGCAAATACCTATACTTCACTTAACGTCACCGTCGGTCCCACAAGCGCTACAAACAATCTATTTGTGAATACCTCGGGCGCACCAATCACCTATAGTGGGGGAACTTGCTCGAACAATTCGATTTGCATACTTCCCGTCGGAGCTATTTTCACTGCGTCAATTCCGATTTCCTTGACCCTGGCCGGAGATCAGAATCAGTGGATCGGTCTAGATTTCAATCTGAACAAAGCGATTACAACTTCGAATGGCATCAGTGTTGATTTTTCGCAAACGGGTGTCTTTACGGCGACCACAAGTTCGCGTGCAGGCATTCCCGCCGGAAGCGTAGACACGATGGAAGATTTTATTGGCAAGGTCACGGCCTATACACAAAACGGAAGCATCACTGTTGCAAACGGACTCACTGGCGTGTCGCTTACGGCTTCTCTTACGTCGAACACCGAATATGATTTGGCCCCGGTAAATTACAGCAATTGCAGCGGTACGGCGCAGGCATGCATCACTATTGGTAGCACGGTCAGCATAGACACCGTTGTAAGCGCCAGTGGATCGTTCTCAGCGACCGAAGTGGATGTTTTGGATGCAACGGCCGTGGACGAAATAGAAGGCGTCATCTTACCCACGACGACCGCTGGTGTAGTCCAATTGATTCTCGCCGACAAGGTTTCAGCGAGTGGAAATGCTGTGCTTGGTGCTTCAACGACAACGGCCGGCACAATCATTTTCTTGACAGCCACGACACCCAATTTCTCGGTAGACTCCAAGACTCTGTCTTCACAGATAGTCGAACCGGTAGTTGGATTTGCTGGGAGCGGCGACCTGCTGGGCGGCCAAGTGGTACGGGCTCAAGTAACGAACGTGGTTTCGGGCAGCAACGGAATTACAGCGACGGCGAATAATGTGCTCTTAAGGTATTCTCGCCTTTCCGGTACGGTAAACACAGTTACAGGAAATGTCTTCACAATAACAAGTCTCCCGGGCTATGTTTACTCGTTGAATCCGACTCTCAATACGAGTGCAGCCCAGGTCCTTACCTATCAGAACCTGACTGCGTTTGATGGAATCACGTCCATTACCGACTCGACCTTTCAAAACGGGACTTCTGTATCGATACGTACGCTATACCTGAATGCACCACCAGCAACTTATCCGTTCCAGGCTGCAAAAGTTCGCGTGCCGTAAAGCAGTTTATCCCGCCTCCGCAAAGGCAAAATGAAACGGGCCCCGGAAATTCCGGGGCCCGTTTCATTTTTGTGCCAAGGCAGTAAATTAAGCCGCGCCAACGGTTGTGGTCGGAGGCAGCGGTGTGCCAATCGGACCCATTGGAACTGGCGGCATGCTTGCGGCAGGTGATGGCTGGAATCTGCGGTACAGCGCTAAAGAAATAGCACCCACACCCCATAAAACTACAGCCAGCTTGGCCCATCCGCCAATCCAGGGCAGTGTGGTGATAATGCGCACCACAGTGATGCCAACCGCCATACGGCCGATCATGGGCCAGAATTCCGTGGCCCTCCCCATGATCCAGCGGCCCACAATCGCGCCCACTACAACCTCCGCGCTCAGTAACGCAATAAGCCACATCAATATGGTAGCCAGGCCAACCCACAGCCCGATTACCGTGATACACGCGATGAATGCGCCGATGCAAACACCAGGAATGACCAGCACGCCAAGGCCAAACGAGGCGCCCAAATTCTCCGCCGAATCTGTAGTCTCAAATGCAAAACGCGGCATCAAGCTGAAAAGTACCAATCCCAATAATATAAAGGCCGCGGTCCAGATTACGCGCCAAACGTAGTAGCTGGCATCGCGTTCATGCCCAACCTTGTGTTCCATTTTCTTGTACTCGAGGGGAGAGGCAAGCTTCGCTGCCGAAGAAACGACGGCAGGCTTTTCGCCTTCAAATGTGCTCTTTCCATCGACCTCGGCACCACCCGTAATCGTAAGTGAGTTCCCTTTACCCGCCAGGGATCCGCCAACCGTTCCGGAGAGCGTAGCCTGTTGGAAAAAGCCAAGGAAATCGCGGCCTATTTTCCCGTCCAAAGTCACAGTCTGGCCAAGCATCGTGAGGTTGCGTCCAATCTTGCCGTTGGCATCGAGATTGAATACTTCATTGAAGGCGGTAACGCTGCGTTCCACCGATCCGCTGAGGGTGATGTTATTTGTAAAGGAACGAATGTTGCCGTCAACCGTGCCCCGGACACGGGCAGACTGCGCAAAACAAATCAGGTCGCCGGTAATGTGGCCGGAGACATCGACCTGCTGACCAAAGGCGTAGACGTCGCCATCAACCGTGCCCTCGATGCGAAGCGTATGCCCGGAGATAAACAGGTCGCTCTTAACCGTCTCATCCTTGTTTACTTCAACGGTGTCTCCCTTGCGGAACTCCGTAGCACTGGCGGGCACGGCAAAGGCACCAATCAATCCTAGGCTGGCAACCATTAAAGCAAGGGCCGATCCCCTCTTGAGGAATTTGCGGAATGCGAACACCACAAGACCCAGAAGAACAGCGAGGGCAAGTGCTTGGAACAGTGTGAACATGGATTGCCATCCTTTCCAGAACGCTCCTTGAAAGAGCAACAAGCTGAGCAGATTGGTGCTGCCGAATCCGGCTTGCTCAAACTGTTTCTCCCAAGGCTCGATATAACCGGTATAGAGTGCGTAGACACCCATCACCGCAAGGCCAAAAAAGACGCCCCAAACCCAATGCATGGAGCGCCGTACGGCTAACTGAAAGTTGGCAAGACGCGCAGGCAAAGGCTCGTCTTGCTCCAGCATCGCGCGCGTCAACAACCGGGATTCCCGGTCAAGCGCGCGAAGAAGATTCAGGCACTGTGTACAGGTTTGCGTGTGAAGAGAAACTTCTTGTGCGCTTTCACGGTCAAGCTGGCGCTCGACGTAGAGAAGCAGCTTGATTTCGCTGAGGTGTTTGTTCGGAGTCAGTTCTTGTTCACTCAACGCGAGCCTCCCGCAGCCAACAAAGATTTTTCTCCGATGGCCTGGCGCAAATCATGTCTGGCGCGCAGCAATACAACTCCCACAAACGCCCGCCGCACGCCTAGGGCGTCCGCAATTTCGTCGTAGCTCATATCCGAGTAATAGCGCATCACTAGAGCCATGCGCGCGCGGACTCCCAATTTATCCAGCGCTTTGCGAACTTCCTCGCTGGTACGTTCTTCGATCAGTTTTTCCAGTTGATTGGCTTCTGGAGCTTCCAACGGCATATCGTCGACGTCTTCCGTTTCCTTGTCTTGCCGCAATTTGCGGCGGCGGAGCATGTCCCAACAGTGATTGGCAGCAACCTTGTAGAGCCACGCGGTAAAAGAACGTGTCTGGTCGTACTGGATAAGCTTGTCGCGCAACTTCATAAAAATCTCCATCGTCGCGTCTTCCGCATCCTCGCGCGTGGGCATGGCCCTGCGACAGAAGCGAAAGATGGCCGGGGCATAGTCCTTGTACAGGTCGCCCCAGGCCAAAGTGTCCCCTGCCCGAGCCCGGGCAATCATTTCCGTAGGTTCAATTTGTCCCGGCGCGCTCATTCGCCCTGGTCTCAGAGGTTCCATAAGTTAATACGCGGCCCAGGGCGCAAAACTATCACAAGTTGCTATTTTTAAGGTGGTTGAGTGTGAACTGCACAAGGAGTAGGCGAGTTTTAGCAGTGCGCAAAGGACAAAATGAAGACTTCCGAGGGAGGAAGTCAATAGAGACTAAGCGTTTTGTTATCAATACATTGCAAGAAAAGCTTGAGATGGGTCCTGCTTTCCACCTCTTCCGTATTACAGCGATTTGGGCACGTTCTGGGAGGTCCCGTGTCCGCCGAGGCCCCTACTAAGTTCTGGTGCTATGCGATACAGTCAAAGTGATGATTCTCAGGCAGATTAGATAGCTCTCTACGCACAATCCCTATGGCTCAGAAACTTCCATCTCTGGTAATTGTCGGACGCCCTAACGTGGGCAAATCCACGCTTTTTAACCGTTTGACCGGGACTCGCCGAGCCATCGTCACCGACGAACCAGGAATTACCCGCGACCGCATGTATGGCAAAACGGAATGGAACGGGCGCGTGATGGAAGTGGTGGATACGGGCGGAATAGTGCCCGGCGACAAAGCACTGATTCCGACAGAGATCTTCCGTCAGGCCCGCGTGGCCTTTGATAATGCGAATCTGCTGGTTCTCGTTGTAGACGGAAGCGCAGGAATTACGCCGCTCGACCAGGAATTGGGTCGCATGCTGAGAGCCACCGGGAAACCCCTTTTTATCGCTGTGAATAAGATCGATTCCCGGCTGCAGGAAGTAAACGCCGCGGTTTTTCATTCGCTGGGCGCTCCGGTGTTTCCTATGGCTGCCGAGCACGGAACTGGTGTGGATGATTTGCTGGATGCCGCTCTGGTGGAGATTCAAGGCGGCGATGTAGCCGAAGAACCCGAAGCTAAAACGCTAATCGAAATCGCGATTATTGGCCGCCCCAATGTAGGCAAATCGACTCTGCTTAATCGCCTTGCCGGCGAAGAACGCTCGATTGTATCTCCAATTCCCGGCACCACCATGGATAACGTTGACACAGACGTTGTCCACGAAGGCAAAATGTATCGTTTCGTGGATACCGCAGGGATACGCCGCAAGGGCAAAACCACACTGGTCGCGGAAAAATTGAGTGTAGTAATGGCGCGTCGTGGCTTAGAACGAGCCGATGTAGCGATTCTGGTAATTGACGGCGAGCTCGGAGTTACGCAAGGCGATGCAACGATTGCGAGTTATGCGGAACAGTCCGGCCGGTCCGTTATCATCGTCGTGAACAAGTGGGATCTCGCCATAGAGGCAGCGCAGAAGGCGGCGAATGAATCGTCGAAAACCTCCCGAGGCCGGGCCAAGATGGCCGCCGACCGCATCAGCGTGGCCAGAGATATCGACAAGGGCAGACTGCTGGAAGATTACGAAGCGATGGTGCAGGAAAAGTTCAAATTCCTCAGCTATGCACCGATCATTTTTCTTTCCGCAAAGACCGGTGAACGCGCGCAGAAGCTGTATCCCTTGATCGACCACGTGGCTGAATCACGTTATCGCAAAGTCTCCACGGGAGAATTGAACCGCTGGCTGAAGGAAGAAGTGGATTTGCAGCGGGCATCGAATCCGAAAGCTCGCCCTGTCCGCATTTATTACATGACACAAGCAAAGGTGGCCCCACCGGTATTTTTGTTGTTTACAAACCAGAAGAAACCGTTGCATTTTAACTTCACGCGATTCTTGGAAAATCAGTTGCGCGCAAAATGGGACTTTAGCGGCACTCCCGTGCGATTTATTCAACGTTTGAAAACGCGCGGCGATCGCGCAGGCGGAGGCGTAAGTGACGATGAGTAGCGCTGCCACACCAGGGTTGTTTGACGCAGCAAAAATGTACAGCATTGGCGAAGTAAGCCGATTGGCGGACTTGAAACCATTTGTGCTGCGCTATTGGGAGACGGAATTTCCCATGTTGCAGCCGGTGAAGAGCCCTCGAGGACATCGTTTGTATCGCCAGGAAGATGTTGACCTGGTGCTAAAGATCAAGCGACTGCTCTATGACGAGGGGTTTACCATTGCCGGCGCGCGGAGGCATTTGCTGGAACAGGGGCTAGGGAGCAGTGAAGGTGGCGGGTCGACCACGGGACAAATGGCTAACACAGGAGCAGGAGTAGAACATTCTGTTGGCAATTTAAATCGCAAAATGCTCCTCGATTTGCGCGACGCACTGCGCAGTTTCTTGACGCTGCTCGAAAGCAAGTGATAGCCTTGAAAGATGAGTTCGACTGCGGTTTGCGGCAGTCGATGCAGTCGGGACGTAGCGCAGCCTGGTAGCGCGCACGCTTGGGGTGCGTGAGGTCGCGAGTTCAAATCTCGCCGTCCCGACCATCTTCAACTTCAGTTTGCCTCGCTCGTTTCACACTCGAGTTGCACCGTGAGATTGATCAAACCGTTTACTATGGAAGCAGAACCAAGGGAAAGATGAAGCCGAAAATATTAGTTACCAATGATGACGGGTATCTAGCTGCAGGACTGCGAGCTTTAGCCAAGGAGTTGCAGGAATTCGCGCGGGTAACCATCGTGGCGCCGAGTTGGGAGCGCAGCGGTGCGGCGCAATCGCTTACCCTGAGGCAACCGATCGTATGCCATCCGATTGCCGAGAACGAGTGGGCCGTCGACGGGACGCCTGCGGACTGCGTGATTGTCGCGCTGCACAAAATACTAAAAGAACCACAGGACCTGGTGATTTCCGGGATCAACCACGGTGCAAATCTGGGGGAAAATGTCTATTACTCCGGAACAGTGGGAGCCGCGCGCGAAGCTGTAATTCATCACGTTCCGGGCCTGGCGCTTTCGTTATGCTCTAAAAAGGTCGGTACAGATTTTACGCCGACGGCACGACTGGCACGGCAACTGGCGGAATTGATCCTCAGTAAAGGTCTGCATCCGCAGGTCGTGTTGAATGTGAACGTACCTGAAGGCTGGTCTGGTGGCGTGCGGTTTACCCGTCAATCCCGGAAAATCACCAGGGATCTTTTACGTGAAGGACAAGACCCCCGTGGCCGGCCGTATTTCTGGCTTAGTGAACAGCGCATCGATCGAGAAAAAGACGTGGACCCGGAATCGGATTACGCCGCAATTTTTGCCGGAGATGCCTCGATCACACCGCTCCATCTTGATCCCACACATGCGGAATCGCTGGTGGAGTTGGCGTCGTGGAACGATAAGCTAAACCCAGCAAAAAGCACGGTCTAGCGTGCACGTTGCAACTCCGTCCCGCCACAAGTGAGAATCATCGCACCGCTATGAGCGGAATGTTAGCCGAACGAAGTGCCTCGTTGAATGCGGGCACTTCATTTGTCGTAACTGCTCTCCATACATTCAACTGTGCTTCCAGCAGTGGGTTCAGCGTATCGAATACCGCTAGTTGAGCCTCGGTGGGTGGGGCATCCGCGCTGTCCACGGCTGCGGTCAGAAATCCGAATTTGCTGTTGAGCTTCGTCGGGTAGTTGAGTTCGTCTTCGCTGGCCTTCGCCTCTGGATTCACCATTTCATTCTCTATGGCGCTAATTTTCTTGCGCAGGACCTCGGATTGCTCAACTAGTTTTTTATTACTGCTACCGGGTGCAAGGCGCTTTTCAACCGATTGCAGCTGCGAACGCAGATCGCGAATGCCCAGAATAGCTTTGTTCATTTCCTCCTGGCGATCACGGAGCCTGAGCATCAGGTCGAACTGTTTTTGCAGGTCGGCGGCACTGGTCTTCACACGAGGATCCATCACCACGTCGAGGGTTTGGGTGTTGTTCTTGTCCGCCACTGTCAGCCGAGCCTGATACTTACCCGGTAACACCAACGGCCCGGCTGGCTCGCCTTCGTCGTAGACAGCCTTCGGCACTTTCACGGGCTCCTGATAGCGCATATCCCAAGAGAAGAGATTCAGACCAGCTTTGGCTGGGATGTGATCTGCCGTGTCTTCCTTCTCGAACTCGTCTTCGTCTTCCGACACGGCGTCGTCCTTTTTCTTTTCCTCGCTGGTATAGGAACGAATGACCTTTCCAGTAGGATCAAGAATCTCCAGTTTAATTGGAGTCTTCGGCACTTCCTTCAGGTAGTAATAGAGAATCGCGCCGCCCAAAGGATTCTCTCCGATGGCATACCGGCGACGGCCGAAGTGTCCCGTGCGCGTGCGAATCGCCGAAGCTGGAGCGAAGAGATGCGCATCGTTGGCAGCAATGGACGCATCAGCCTGACGAAGTGGGCTGATGTCATCGAGAATCCAGAACGCCCTTCCGTGCGTGGCAACTGTCAAATCATTCCCGTGAATCACCATGTCGTGAATCGGCGTGACCGGAAGACTCTTAAGTTGCAGCGATTGCCAGTGCCCTCCATCATCAAACGAAACATAGATGCCCAATTCGGTGCCGGCGAATAGCAATCCCTTGCGCACGGGATCTTCACGGACAGCATGAACATACGCGCCGTCTGGGATGCCCGTCGTGATTTGGGCCCAACTTCTTCCAAAATCCGAAGTCTTGAAGATGTATGGCTTGGGATTGTCGAGTTTACGTGCATCAACGGCCGCATAGGCTGTCCCTGCATCGTGCGAAGAAGCCTCAATCAGGCTTACCAGCGACCACTCTGGAAGGGCTTTAGGCGTGACGTTTGACCAGGATTTTCCGTCGTCGCGCGTGAGTTGGATCAAACCATCGTCTGTACCGGCCCAGATCAAACCTTTTTGTTTCGGTGATTCCGCGACCGTGAAGATGACGTCGTAAAACTCAATGCTAGCCTGGTCCTTCGTAATCGGCCCGCCGGAATCCGCCTGTTTTGATTTGTCGTTGCGCGTGAGGTCCGGACTAATGGTCTGCCAGGAATGCCCGCCGTCATTGGAACGGAACAGATATTGTGCGGCGTTGTACACGATGCCTGGATCGTGCGGAGACAAGACGATCGGCATCGTCCAGGTGTAGCGATACTTTTGTTCGCCGGCATTGTGGCCGTCCGGGTCATTCGGCCACTGCATGATGTCCTGCGCCTGATTCGTGCGTCGATCAAAGCGCGTGATGCCGCCAAAATATGCTCCGGCATAGACAATGCTGGAATCGCGCGGATCCACGGTAATGTAGCCGCTCTCTCCTCCGCCAACGGGATCCCAATCGGGACGATCGATAAAACCGCGGTCACTTCGCGTCAATATACCAACGGTGGAATTATCCTGCTGTGCGCCGTACACACGATAAGGGAAATCGTTGTCTGCTGTAACGTGGTAAAACTGCGCAGTCGGCTGATTATTTTGCGTGGACCAATTCTTGCCGCCGTCTACGCTTATGGTAGCCCCGCCGTCGTTGGCGTTGACCATCCGGTTGGTGTTATTGGGATCGATCCACAAACCGTGATGATCGCCATGAGGAGCTGTCAGCCTATCGAAAGATTTTCCACCGTCAATCGAACGATACAGCCCGGTGTTGGCAGTGTAAACGGTATTGGGATTCCTGGGATCGGCCCACACGTGCGTGAAATACCAGGCACGCTGGCGAAAGCGGTGATCGTCATTGATCAGCGACCACTTCTCCCCGCCGTCATCGCTTCGATACAGGCCGCCCTTCTTCGCTTCAACCAGGACATACACCACACTTGAGTCTCCGCCGGCAACAGAGACACCAATGCGGCCGAGCTGCCCTTCAGGAAATCCGCCGCCCTCAATTCGCCTCCAGGTAGTGCCGTCATCGCCAGAACGGTAAAGGCCACTCTTATCCCCACCACTGTTCAGCGACCAGGGCGTTCGATAGCCTTCCCACATTGCGGCAAAAAGTACATGCGGATTTTGGGGATCGAAGACAACATCGATTCCACCGGTGCGATCGTTGATATACAGGACTTTTTCCCAGGTCTTTCCACCATCTTTGGTTCGGAAAATTCCGCGCTCCTGGTTTGGTCCATAGACATGGCCCAACGCAGCGACATAAGCGATGTCGGGTTGCGTCGGATGTACGATAACTGAGGCGATGTGACGGGAGTCTTTCAGGCCGACATTGACCCAGGTCTTTCCCGCATCGACTGATTTGTAGACGCCGTCTCCGTACGAAATATCTCCACGAATACAGGCTTCGCCTGTACCAACATAGATTACGTTGGGATCAGAATCTGCGACCGCAATAGACCCAATCGAGGAAATACTCTGTTTGTCAAAAATAGGATCCCAGTTGAGTCCACCGTCAGTAGTCTTCCAGACGCCGCCAGAGACAGCGCCAAAATAGTAGGTGTTTGGTTGAGAGACGACACCAACCGCGGTCAGAGAACGGCCACCGCGAAACGGTCCGATTAACCGCCACTTCATTCCTTCGTAGGTCTTCGGATCGATTATTTGCTGCGCCCGACTATAGCTACCTATGAATGAGCTGCCGATAGCGAGAAACAGGATTAAGCGTTGTGAGCGGTTCACACTTTCCCCCGGAATCCAATTTGCCAAGCGACAAATAGTACTCCGGCTGGGTAAATGGCGAAAGGGACTTTGCGTATTTCGTGGATTTGGGTAGGATGACGACGCCATGCCAAATGCCGGAACATACCATGTGGTAGTTGTGGGTGCAGGAGTGTTTGGCGCGTGGACGGCTTGGCATCTGGCGAAACGCGGCAAACGCGTCTTGCTGGTAGAGGCTCACGGTCCAGGCCACTCGCGCGCCAGTTCCGGTGGCGAATCGCGCATCATTCGCATGAGTTATGGCCCCGATGAGATTTACACACGTTGGTCACAAAAGTCTCTGGAACAGTGGAAATCGTTGTTCACTGCATCGGGCCAGGCTCTGTTTGTCCGCACAGGAGTTTTGTGGCTTGCCGGGAAAGACGATGCCAGGCTTCGCGAGTCAACCGCTGTGCTTCAGCGATGTGGAATTGTCTTTGATGTACTCGAGCACGCAGAACTGGCGCTGCGCTACCCACAGGTCAATTTCGAAAACGTGGTGCGTGGAGTCTTAGAACCGGAAAGTGGCGTCTTGCTGGGGCGGCGTGCCGTAGCCTGCGTGCTAGAAGATGCGGTCCGTCTTGGCGCACAGTTTGAAATTGCGGAGATCAGGCCGCCGACCACAGACGGCAAGCTAACTTCCCTGTCCACCTCGAAAGGTGATCTTATCCAGGCGAACCAGTTCGTGTTCGCCTGCGGTCCGTGGCTAGGCAAACTCTTTCCAAAACTTCTTGGACCCAGGATCTTCCCCACCCGGCAGGAGGTCTTTTTCTTCGGCAGCCCGGGTGGAGAGTCACGCTTTGCAGCGCCTGCCTTGCCCACATGGTTTTTCCAGGATGATGATGTCTACGGCATGCCGGACATTGAGAGCCGCGGTCTGAAGATCGCCTGTGACCGCCACGGCGCGCGTGTGGACCCAGACACGCAATCAAGACTGGTCTCCAAAGAAGGAGTGGACTGGGCGCGGAATTACGTCGCGCGACGCTTTCCTGCCTTGGAAAAGTCGGAAATCACAGAGACTCGCGTCTGCCAATACGAAAACACCTCCAACGGGGACTTTCTGATCGATAGGCACCCAGATTGGGACAACGTGTGGATGGCTGGAGGCGGTTCCGGACATGGATTCAAGCATGGCCCAGCTTTCGGCGAATACTTGGCTGGAGTACTTGTGGGCAATAGCCATCCGGAATCAAGGTTCAGCCTGGCCAACAAGGCAACCCAACAGCAAAGGGCGGTTTACTGAGAAAACCAGCTTTACACGAAACTTTCCGCAAGGGATTGCGTCTTTAATGAGAGTAGAGGTATGTCCCGAGTCATTTCCACAAGCAGTTTTGATGTGAAGTTTTTGGTGTGCCGTTTGAGGAGGTAGTATGCCTGGTATCTTGAACCGTGCCATGTTTGCAGCGTGCAAAATCATGTTAGCGGCGGTGAGTTTGTTGGCGTTGGGGCAAGCAACGCGGGCTGCGGCCGACGAATTTCATATCCCCGTGGAGTATTACAAGTTACCGAATGGCTTGCGTGTAGTGCTCTCGCCGGACCACACCGCGCCAACGGTCTGTGTTGGCGTCTATTATCGCATCGGTTTCCGCATTGAGCCGCGGGACCGTACCGGCTTCGCGCACCTCTTCGAGCACATGATGTTCCAGGGCTCCAAGAATCTTGGCAAACGTGAGTTCATTAAGCTGGTGCAAGAGAATGGCGGAATTCTGAATGGCTCAACACGATTTGATTTCACCAACTATTTCGAGGTGATGCCTTCCAATAAGCTCGAAACGGTCCTCTGGGCTGAAGCGGACCGCATGACCGGCTTAGCGGTAACCGACGAGAACCTGAAAAATCAGCAAGGTGTAGTCGGGAATGAAGTGAAGGTCAATGTTCTGAATCAACCCTACGGCGGCTTTCCGTGGATTGATTTGCCGATGGCTGCCAACACGAACTGGTACAACGCGCATAACTTCTACGGCGACTTGACTGATATCGAATCCGCAAAACTCGACGAAGTGACTTCATTTTTTGACACTTACTACGCGCCCAACAACGCAGTGCTGGCAATCGTCGGCGATTTTGATTCCGCTGATGCAAGAAAGCTGGTTGAGAAATACTTTGGCGGAATTAAATCCTCGAAGGTGCCACCGCAGCCGGATCTCACCGAACCGCGGCAGGAACATGAGAAGCATGTAAACAAAAAGGATGCTCTGGCACCACGTCCCGCGATTGCGGTGGGTTATCACATGCCGGAGCGCAATACCCCGGAATATTACGCGATGGGCTTGATCGTCCAAATGTTGATTCAAGGAGACGATGCGCTGTTCCGCCAGGAGTTGGTGAAGAAGCGGGGGCTGACTGGTAGCGTGGACGGGGGAATCAACCTGCTGGGCAATATGTACAACTACAAAGGCCCGATGTTGTTCAGCGCGGAGTTGGAATACGATCCCACCACCAAACCAGAAACCGTAATCGAAGCGCTCGACACGGTGGTAAATCCGTTAAGCCAAAAACCAATCGACCAAAAGCTCCTGGACCGTTCACTGGTGAAACTCCGTTCTGAGTTGTATGACACCATGGGCCAATTCGGCGGTTTTGGATTGATGGACCTGCTGGCAAGCTTTGCGTTGTTTGACGATGATCCAGCACGCGTAAATTCGCTGGTCGGGGAATTCCGCAAAGTCACACCCGAACTGGTACAAAAAACCGCAAAGGAATATTTGCGGCCAGAAAACCGCACGATCGTATTCCTGGAACCTGCTCCCAAAGAATCAGCCGCGGCACCGGCGAAGAACCAGTAGGAAAGGAGAATCTCGATGAAAGCACAAATCGCATACAAATACGCAGGTCTGCTGGTTCTGACAGGAATTCTGACAGTGACGCTATCCGTACCCGCTAGAGCGCAAAAACAGGCGTCACCGGAGGGCTCTGCACCAAAACCGTTTACCGTTCCCTCGAGCGAGACCTATGCGCTGCCAAATGGAATGAAAGTCACTCTGGTACCGTACGGAATCATTCCCAAGGCCGCCATTAGCATCGCGATCGATGCTGGGCATCTGAACGAGGGCAAAGATCACACAGGAGTAGCCAGCCTGGCCGCCCATCTGTTTGAAGAGGGCACGGCGACTCTGAACTCTGATCAATTGGCCGCAGAAACGGCCCGAATGGGTAGCTCCCTTTCCGTTAGTGCAGACGAGGATCAAATGGAATTTTCCATGGACGTGTTGCAGGAATTCGCCCCGGACGGCGCGCGTCTGCTGGGGGACGTTCTACAGCATCCTCGGTTCCCTGAGTCCGAGCTTGCGCGCCTGAAGACCGACATGCTGCGTAACATCGCCCTGCAATCTTCGCAGCCACAAACCATCGCTCAGATTCGTTTTCGCAAAATACTCTACGGCGATCATCCTTACGGAACTGTTCTTCCGACGGAAGATGACGTTAAGAAGTTAACACTTCAGGATGTAAAGGATTTTTATACAACGAACTTTGGGGCACAGCGCGCTCATATCTACGTGGCTGGGAGATTTGACTTGCCAGCCGTGAAGAAAACCATTGCTGAAGGCTTCAGTGGTTGGGCAAAGGGCCCGGCCCGAGCTGTAAATTCGCCGGCGCCACAGAGCAAAAAGGTTCTGGATGTAACAGACCGTCCCGGTGCGCCGCAATCCACAATAATCGTGGGCTTGCCGGTAACTAGCCCGGCCAGTCCTGATGCCATTGGACTTCGTGTGACGAATGCATTGCTGGGGGGCTCGTTCAACTCGCGCATTACCGGCAACATTCGTGAACAGAAGGGCTACACCTATTCGCCGTATAGCGAAATTTCTCGCCGCTATCACGATGCCTACTGGGCGCAACACGCGGATGTCACAACGCAATTTACCGGCCCGTCGTTGAAAGAAATCTTCGCGGAGATCGACCGCCTGCAAAAAGAAGCACCGTCAACCGCAGAGCTAAAAGGGATACAAAATTATCTTTCTGGCGTATTTGTAATCCAGAACTCCAACCGCAGCGCTCTGATAGGCCAGCTACAATACGTCGATTTCCAGGGCCTTGGCGCGGACTACTTGAAGAATTACGTCCAGCGGGTGAACGCAGTGACACCTGCCGAAGTACAAAAATTGACAGGCCAGTACATCAAACCAGAACTCATGACTGTTGTCGTCGTGGGTGATAAATCGAAAATTGAAGAGCAAGTAGCGCCCTTCAAGCCGTCCAATTAAATAGGCGGTTCAGGTCTTTTTGGGGGCACGGCGCCGTGAGGTATCGATGATCTTCGTAGTAGATTTCCGTCGCGCTTTTTCATCGTAGAGGTTCTGATCCGCCTCTTTGAGGAGTTTTTCCACTCGCTCGCCTTCGCCATGATAGATGGAGGCGCCAATACTTGCGGAGATTGGCGGAAACTCCTCGTCGGCGGCCATTGTCTCGCGAATGCGAGCAGTAACACGCTGCGCTTCTTCTTCTCGGGCTTCGGGCAACACCAAGGCAAATTCGTCCCCACCGTAACGTGCAGCCGTATCAATCGCGCGGCAGTGGAAGCGAAGGATATCCGCGAGGCGGCATAGGGCGCGACTGCCCACAAGATGCCCGTACGTATCGTTGATCTTCTTTAAGCCATCCAGATCCAACAAAAGCACCGCGAAGGGACGTCCTGTACGAAGCGTTCTCTCTGTCTCCGTATCCAGAACGTCCAGAAGCTTGCGATAGTTCGCCAGCCCGGTTAGCGGGTCGCTCGCCGCCAAGTGGCGAACCTGTTCGAACACATGTGCGCTGTCAAGCAGCGCTCCGCCCAGCAGAATGAAGTAACTGCAAACGTTCAGCCCTTGCGCAAAAACAAACGGCCCATCAAGCAGACGCACCGACTGGCATGCGGCCAACTGCGCGGCAAGATTCAGCCAGACCGCGATATAGATCGAACGATCAAAAGGCGAGTCGCTCAGGTAGCGCCGGCGGCGATAACCCAGCATTCCGATCAGGAAGATGACCGCAGGCAGAAGGTGCAACGGGTTCGGAATAAACGCGTTCGGATGGCCGGATATTTCCTGAGGCAATTTCCGCAATGTCGCTGTGATTAGATAAGTGAAAGAGACCACAGTGAATAAAGCGCCCGCAATTTCCAAACGGGGATGCCTGGAGCGTGGCAGAAAATGTTCGACCAGGAGCGCGACGACAAACAACAGCGCCAACAGCAATCGGCTGATCCACCAGGCTACGGGGGCCCACAAAAACCAGATGTCTTTTTCGTGAATGAGTTGAAAGAACAGAACACTCGATGCTGTAAGCGTAGCTCCCGAAAGGAGAAAACCGGAACCGAGGATCAGCGATATGCGGTCTTGTGTGCCTTGAAATCGGACAAAGGCGACGGCGGCAAATACGAACGCGAACAATCCAGTTGTAAGCTGGAGGTATCCTTGGAGAATTGGGTCGGGACGAGGTGAATAATTCCGCAGCCAGGCCGCCGCCAGGAAAATCAGCACAAATCCACACACGTGCAGGAGCACGCGGTGGTATCTGCGCCGGTCGGCAAGCAAGGAAGACTCGTCCATCATGAATTTAAGTCCACTTGGCTGGGTTATTCCCTTCTTTCTCCTATTAGATTAGACGCGAAATGGCAGAGTCCTGTTGCGTGGAAATCCTGTATGTGAGGCAAGAGATACCGTCTGTGGAATTCGACGCACCTGTCCTTTGGGACAGGGAGGAAACGACGTTCCGGGAGCGTGGCAGGTTTCGAATATCGATCCTATGTTGGCCCAACCCAATTAAGAGTAGATGTCCAGGCGTCCGACGCTTTAAAAAGGCCTTGCGTCGCGCACCCCAATTCCTCACAATATCGTTTATTGAAACGTTTCAATAGAGGGACGGAGACGGTGGCAACGCACACCAGCAAGTTGGTAAGGAAGATCGCAGAGCGCAAACCACGCCCTGCCGAGAAAACTCTGTCGGAAATCCTTTCTCAACCCCATATCTGGCAGGAGACGGACGCTCATCTGGCCGCTTCCGGTGCTCTGCAACATCTCGCCGAGATTTTCTCACCGCGCAGTCCATGGCTCTTTGTCGGTTGTGGTTCAAGCTATTACCTCTCGCGGTTGATTGCCGCCCTTTGGACCAAATATTTCTACATACCTGCGGCAGCGGTTCCCGCCAGCGAGCTGCTTTTCGCCCCGGAAGAGACTTTGCGGCGCACCGGAGCGGAACAAATCGTGCTGATGTCCCGCTCGGGTGAAACTACGGAAGTGCTTCGCGCTGCCGAACTTCTTCAATCGCACAAGTCTGTACAATCGCTGGGCGTGACCTGCAATCCCGAGAGTATTCTCGAAAAACTCTGCACCCACGCATTCAAACTCACCTGGGCTGACGAAAAGAGCGTGGTGATGACACGCTCATTCACGGCCATTCTGCTTTCCTTCCAGCGGCTGGCTCTGCAGTTTGTGGGCGACAATCAGTTCTCTACGGCCCTCGATCAACTGCCGCACAAAGGGCAGCTTTGGCTGGATGCGAATGCCAAAAATATCCAGCAGTTCGTGGCTCGGCGCAGCTTCAAAGACTACGTCTTCCTCGGCCAAGGCGTGAACTACTGGCTCGCCCAGGAAGCCGGCCTCAAAGTCACGGAAATGTCATCCTCCTATGCGCAGGTCTATCACTCCCTGGAATTCCGTCACGGCCCACGGTCCATCGCTGGGCCAGACACTCTCATCACGTTCTTTATGTCAGATGTGGCCGCAAAGGAAGAGGCCAAGCTTTGCGCCGAACTAAAGGAGTTGGGAGCCGCAACCTGCGTAGTTGCGAATCGGGCCACTCCCGAACTAGCGAAGAACGTGGACCTCCTTATTGAGTTGGCTCTGGACGGACCGGAATTTGCACGGTACGCTGTCTCCGCGATTCCTGCACATCTATTGGGAACGTCGATCGGCTTGCGGAAGGGACTTAATCCCGACGCACCGAAAAATCTGACGCGAGCGGTCGTTCTGGGTTCCGACGGAAGCCGGCCGCTGAAAAGGAGAGGTGCTTGAGCGGAGAAGCCGGCACCACATCATCCACAGGTCCACGCCTGCGGCGAACACTCACTCTTTGGGATTTGATTTTGTATGGGGTCATCGTCATCCAGCCGGTAGCGCCGATGTCGGCCTTCGGAGTGCTCAGCAATCGGGGCCATGGTCACGTTGTGACGGCGATACTTATCGCCATGGTGGCCATGCTGTTCACAGGAATCAGCTATGGACGGATGGCACGTGCGTATCCGAGTGCGGGGTCAGCGTTTACCTACGTGGCGCAGGAAATCAACCCGGCAGTGGGATATGTGACGGGCTGGAGCATGGTGATGGATTACATGCTGAACCCGTTGATTTGCACTATCTGGTGCGCGCAACAGGCACACGAATTTGCTCCTGGACTTCCTGTCTGGGGCTGGAAAATTTTCTTCGCAGTGGTTTTTACACTGTTGAATGTGCGGGGAATCAAGACGTCAGCGCGCGTAAACACTGTAATGGCCGCAGGAATGAGTGCGGTGATTGTCGTTGTTTTCGTAACTGCCATCCGGTACATTTTTGGCACTTCCCACGCTGCTGACCCCCTCTATTTCACTCGGCCCTTCTATGATCCGGCAACTTTCAGCTTTGGGAACCTATTCGGGTGCACGTCGATCGCCGTCCTGACCTACATTGGCTTTGACGGTATCTCCACCCTATCGGAAGAGGCGGAAAACCCACGCCGCAATATCATGTACGCGACGGTCTTGACTTGCCTGGTCATCGGTTTGCTCTCTGCCGCTGAGGTTTACATCGCTCAACTCGTGTGGCCCGCATCCCAACCATTTCCCAATGAAGACACGGCCTATGTATTCGCTGCGGCACGTACCTGGGCGCCACTGTTCGGAATCGTAGGGTTTACCCTGGTGGTGGCCAACTTTGGCTCCGGCCTTGGCGCGCAAATCGGTGCGGCACGTTTATTGTACGGAATGGGCAGAAGCAACGCTCTGCCGAAGTCCTTCTTTGGCAGCATCGACGTCAAGCATCACGTCCCGCGCAAGAATGTCCTATTCATTGGAGCCGTAGCACTCATCGGCTCTTTCCTCCTGACCTACGACCTTGGACTTAACATGCTCAACTTCGGCGCGCTCATTGCGTTCATGGGAGTGAATGCGGCGGCGTTTCTGCGCTACTATTGGCGCGCGGAGGAAAAGAAGGTGTGGAATCTGATTCCACCGGTCGTGGGATTCGTCATTTGCCTGTTGCTGTGGATGAATCTAAGTCGGCCAGCCATGAAAATTGGAGCCGTCTGGATGTTCGTCGGAATTGCTTTCGGCCTCTGGAAGACGAATTGGTTCCGGAATCCGCTCTCGTTTGAAGTTCCCCCGGAAGACTAGCAGCACAGCTTTCTGATTGCATTTAATGTGAAGCGGGACAAAGATTGGGCACGCGAGGTCACGCCATATTATGCCTAAAGCCCCAGGAAAACGCGGAATGGTCACCATGCGCGATGTCGCCGAGGCCACCGGTTTTTCTCCCGCAACCGTCTCCATCGTGTTGAACAATGCTCCTCTGGCACGGTACATTGCATCCACCACGCGCAAACGCATTGAAGACACCGCCAAGCGCCTCGGTTATCGCCCCAACGCTATGGCTCGTTTTCTTCGCAGCAAACGCAGTCAGAGCATTGGCGTGATGTTGTTTGATGTTACCGACCCTTTTTGCACGCCAATCCTTCGCGGAATAGAGAATGCACTTTACCCCCTGGGATATCTCCCGATTTTTGCGGATGCGCAGAATCAACGCGATCGCTTCGAACGCTATCTGGAAATGCTTCTGGAACGCCATGTCGATGGCTTGATTGTTGTGGCCAACTGGCTGTTTGTCGACATCGACGTACTTGCTGATTTGAACAAACGCGAGATTCCCGCTGCTACCATCGGCTGGAAACTGCCCCAGGACAAGATTAGTTCTGTCATGGTCGACAATGAAGCAGGCGGCCGCCTTGCGCTCGAACATCTTTACCAACTCGGCCATCGGCGTATCGCTTTTATTCGAGGACCGAAGCGATTAATCGACAGCGGGCCCCGATGGCGTGGCATACAGAAGTTCGCCGAATCCGTAGGTCACAAGATTGATCCCGAGCTGGTGTTGAACCTACCGGATGTATTCGATCCCAACTCCGGTTTTGAAAATGGGGTTCGCCTTACGGAAGAGCTTCTACAGTGCAAGAAGAAATTCACAGCTTTGCTGACGTTTGATGATTTGACGGCGCTCGGTGCAATTCGCGCCCTCTCAAAAGCCGGGATTAAGGTTCCCGAGCAGTGCTCTGTCGTGGGATTTGATGACGTTGCCTTGTCGGCACTTTCCGCTCCTGCACTCACAACAGTGCGCCAACCGCTTGAAACGATGGGCAGCACAGCCGTAAATATCGTGATGGATGCAATCAAAGCAGGACACGAGAACCGCGAGTGGATCGCCGTCTCGCAGAAACTTCACCCAGAGCTCGTGATCCGGGAATCGACCCGCAGCGTCTAATCGAATTCATGGAAATCGTGCGTTACTGTACTATCGGTGACAGGTTGTAGCCGTCCACTGCCAGAACAGGCTTAGCGCTTCCCAGGTCGCTCTTCTTGACACGAACTCCTATTTCCCTTTTCTCGCCCGGTAGGAGACTCAAGTAATTGTCTTCCCAGAAGACCGGCAGGATTTCAGGGCCATCTTTTGCCTTCAACAACCGCAAGCGGGTAAGAAAAGTGATGCTCGTTCCCGTGTTCTCCACAACAACATGTGCTGCCCATTCATCCCCACTGTCCTTCGCTTTCATCGATACCTTTACGCTCGCCTTGGGCAGGTTTTGCAAACCTGTCAGGTTTGCTGTCGAGCTGAGTGGAGTGTAATACCACTCCGTCTTTGCAAAATCCAGAACGTCCGGCTTCGTGGAAAGCCAATAGAAATTGCGGCTGACAACTTCGCCCGAAGCCCGACTGAGTTGCAATGCCAGAAAATAAGTAGTGTTATTGGCTGGAGGTTCGGGTATCGCAAATAATCTTGCCACTCCATCTGCCTCTAGATCTGTTGTCGAGTCCTTGCTGAAGAGCTCTTTCGCTTCGAGAGAGTAGAGTTTCGCAACAACCTTCAGCCCCTTTTCAGCTTGCTGCGTGTTGTTGACCACCGCGATCCCTCGATCGTCGTAAGAAAATTGAACGTGAAGAGGTTCGAGAGCTTTTTTCGTGCCGAAATAACCGCCGGCAGGGCGCAGCGAATAATCATATAAGTGCCAAATAAGTCCTGGCCATGAATTGTTCAGCATCCATTGGATCACACCCGTAGATTTGTACTTGTTTCTTCCGTATGCCTCGAACATCGCTCGCTCGCCCTCATAAGTCGTGGCTTGCGACTTCCACGCGAAATCGGCCGCGTCTTTGGCCACTCCATAACGTCCTTCAAGCGCACGCGCGTAAACTTTGATCGTCTTGAACACGCCACCACCGGCATGAAAATCCCAGAAGTCATTTATGGGCCACAGCTTTTCTGCAGGGAACATAGACTGCAACTCTTCCAAAGGTGGTACGGCTGGACCAGGACTAGTTTCGGTGTTGAATCCGTATGCTCCGCCGTTTTTGGTATCCACCAACCAGTAGTTTGGTGAAACGTATTCGTACGGGCCGCTCATTTTCACGCCACTCTCGCCAGAAACCTCTGCCTTTTTGGCAGTTGCGGATGAAAGTGTCGGACGCGGCCAATTGGTAGCCTTTTCCACATCAAGATAGGCTTGTTCGCGCTCGCCGGGAGGTGGATTGTCGCTGCCATTCAGCCAAACCAGCATGCTGGGATGTCTCCGCAAGCGAAGCATCTGGTCACGTAGAGAATCGACCGACACGTGCCGGTTCTCGTCTCCCCACTTGTTCCATTTCTCCCATGCATCGCAACAGCACCAGCCCGCCATAATCAAGATTCCGTCTCGATCAGCCCGTTCGAGGAACGATTCGTCTTCCAGTTTCCCTTCCAGACGGATCGTGTTCATGCCCATTTCTTTCACGTATCGGAACTCAGCATCCCGGCGCGATTCATTTACGCGAAGCATCATGTCCGGAGTCCAACCTGCACCACGAATTAATACCGGCTTGCCATTCACTTTGAACAATCGGTAGCCTTCGGCCGTCAGCTCGGAATCTATCTGGACGATGCCGAAAGACTGGGATTGTGTGTCAGACACACCATCTTTCTCTAAATGGAATTCCAGCGTGAGATTGTGCTGGAAAGGCTCGCCCATTTGAAATGGCCACCACAATCGTGCTTTCTCGATGTTCAGCGCTGCAATAGTTTCGGGTGAAAGCGTGATTTCACGCGCCTCCTTCGCATTTAGTTCGACAGCCTCGGAAAACTCGATCGCTTTTCCAGCGCCCGTAATTTTGCCTTTCAACGTACCTTTCACAGCGGCAGCGGAACCATTCTGGAGTTGTGCGCGAACTGTTAAATGAGCATTCTCACCGCCGGGCAAATCCAGTTTCGTTGCAACAAACGCGTGGCGAATCGATACTGGGCCGCTCTCACTCAGCACAACTTCCTGCCACAGTCCCATGTCCTTATCCGGTGGTGCCGGATTCCAATCGACAAACGTAATCCCCAGTTCTCCGGCCTTGGGAGCGGACACCGCAACTGCAACAACGTTTTTCCCACCTTCATGTACAAATGCAGTCACATCAAATTCATACCGGCGGAACGCCCCGGTCACCTGATCGGAACCGGCCAGCTTTTTCCCATTGATCCAGATGTCCGCACGATAGTTGATTCCGCGGAAAGCCATCCAAACCGTATGACCTTTGAATTGTTTGGGCACTTCAAACTCTTTGCGATACCACCAAGGCACGGCATAAGGACTATTTGCAGGCATCTCCAGATTGGCGAGTTGCCCTCCGATCGGGTATTCAACACCCGGTATGGAGCGAAGGTTCATGCCAAAATACGGATCCTTATACACACCGTTTTCCACTAGGACCGCAAAAACTGTCTTCGGCGCTGATGTCTTGTACCAACTCGAAGTGTCAATTCCGGGCAAGGACACTTTCTCTCCACCCTCAGTCACTCTTGCCGAAGACTGGACCGTCCAGCCTTCACGGAGCGTAATTTGTTCGGCGGCCTGTCCTGTGGATGAGAACGCGAGACAAAGAAACGCAAGCACTGCGCTGGTCGTCAGCGAGAGAGCATATTTGCCAAAACCTTCCACTGATTTCATAACCGCCTCCGTGAGCTTCCCTGTACATCGAGGATTAGCTGCAACTCGTCAAATAAGCCCAGTTAAATCGATTCATGAGTGCCTTCGCCCGGGTGACAACCGCCGGGGAGAGTGTAGCGCGAGCATTGGAGACTGACAAGATGCGGGCACAAAAAAGAAGCGGCGCCCCGGATTAACTCGGAGCGCCGGCAGGTTCTGTCTGGAGTTCGTGAAATTACTTCGTTCCGGGAATGTAAGCGGCCGCAGGCGTGAAGAACTCCACATCCTTGATTTCTGTCTTCACTTTCACCGACTGATATTTCCCTTTATCTCCGCCACTTCCAGCGAAGGTCAACAAATATTGGTTGTTCAGGTGCATAGAAATTTCGTCGAAATATGGTTTTAGGGAAACCGGTGCCGAAGCGCCCAGGTAATAAGATTCCGCGCCCGTATCTTCTGCGAGCTTAGCGAGATTATTCTGTGCGTTGTTTACTTGGAAGTAACTGCGGCCTCGATGGCTGGCCGTCGGATAGTAGACCGTCCAGATGTTTGTGTTCTGGCGTTCTGCCCGCTGGATAACCGAATCAAGGTCGGGGTCAAACGTCCCCAGACTCGAGCCGCGGAAATAGTTGATACCGGAAGTGATCAAGATGATCGACTGGCGAAAGCCCGGATTAGACGGCCACCGCTTCAGCATACCCAAAGTACCAAGATAAGGACTGGACCCTATACCGCCGAGCCCCAAGGGAATACGTAACGCCTTGGCTGCCAATTCGTGGTTGTCGGTAAAGTCCTGCGCAATCCTGGCCGTATTGTTTTGTATGTAGCCCACGGCGATATAGCTCGAGGGTGGCTGTGCCATGATGAATTCCTTCAGATATTCCCACTGGCTCGCGGCGGTGCTGTCAATCGAGTCGTCAATCAGGATCGAGAGAAACAGCTTGTCACTCTTCTTCCAATCGCCCACCTGCTTGCGCTCCTTACCCGTGAACAACTGCACATCATCGAGTGCCAGCGGAGGTGTGGCCTCTTTCTTACCCACAACCGTTACGGTGAACGTGGCGCTATCGGCTCTAGAACCGGCAGCGGCCTTATTCTGGGCGAAACTCGCACCGGACATCACAAAGAGAAGAGCAGTGATCATTGCCAACCATCGAGACGGACTTTGCTTCCGATACATTTGCATTCTCCTTTTACTTATTCATTAGATGATAAGACCCAACTTTGCGGTGCATCGTCAGCTTGCGCCAGCGCGATTCGCGGCCAATTCGCAGTCTGCCACAGCATTGGTTTTCGATTTGCCTTGCATGGTAACTCATTCCCCATTCCGGTGAAGCCGATCTTCGTCGTCCGATATAACCTCAGCTAATCTTGGTAGACATGGTCAGTACTATACCCAACGCGCACAGTCCATCAGGACAAGCGCCCACCGAGGAAACTTCAAATAAGCGCTTGTGGATCTACAGCCCATGGCTTGACCTAGTCGTCGGGTGTGGTGCATGGTCCGCACCGTTGCTACTCTTGGCCGCTTATGTTTCCAGCACGAGGACATCTGCATGGTCATTTGGCTTTTATCTGCTGGCGTTGTTATTCAACTACCCGCATTTCATGGCCACGGTGTACCGCGCCTATCACTCTTACGACGAATTCGCCAAGTACCGTTTCTTTACTGTACACGTCGCGTTGTTACTGGCGGCTGCTGGAATCATTGCCCATCTCTGGAGTCCGCTCCTTCCTTGGATATTTACGCTCTACATTTGTTGGAGCCCTTGGCACTACACAGGACAGAATTTCGGCCTTTTAATGATGTTCGCCCGGCGCGCGGAAATTTCGCCCACGGAAAATGAGCGTCGAGCACTGCATCTCTCATTCGTGGCCTCCTTTCTTCTATTGATGTTGAGCTTTCAAACAGGCACTTCCGGCGATCCGCTCATACTATCGCTAGGCCTGCCTTGGCGGTTCACGCTGCCCGCACGTGCCGTCTTGGTTGCGTTTTTTCTAGCCAGCAGCGGCTGGGCTTTGTCTTCCCTTGCTCGGCGTAGCTACTGGCGTGCCCTTCTTCCCACAGCCACGCTGGTCAGCACACAGTTTCTCTGGTTCCTACTGCCCGCCTTGATCGAACTGATCAGCGGTAAAGAGGTACCGCAAACTCGCTATTCCAGTGGTGTATTGGCTGTACTTCATTCCGCGCAATACCTTTGGATCACCAGTTATTTCCAGAAGAAGGAAGCACGGACTGCTGTCCAATCCGGCTGGAACTTCTCAAAATACCTCCTAATTCTTATCGCAGGAGGCATTGCGCTATTTATTCCCGGTCCATGGATCGCCAGCCGTGTTTTTCATGCCGATTTCGCCACAAGTTTTCTTACTTTTACAGCACTCGTGAACTTGCATCACTTTCTGTTGGACGGCGCCATCTGGAAGTTGCGCGATTCACGAATTGCGTCTTTCCTTTTGAATAAACCCGATGAGAAGGGCGAAGTTGCGTCTGAGGACTACAATAACGTTTCCAGAAGATTTCGCTGGTTAGCGGGCTCTAGTACCCCCGCCCGGACAATTCGAATCGCTCTGGTCCTTCTGCTGCTTCTCTGGGGTGGGTTCGACCGTCTTCGCTTCTATTGGGCAAACGTTCCAGAGACTGTCTCTGCCCTGACCCTTGCGGCTCACTTGAATCCCAATGACAGTGCGGTTCAGATGCGATTGGCCAGGGCAGCGGAAGCAGCGGGCGAACACGAAGTCGCATTAGCGGCATTGCGTCAAGCGGCCAACCTTAATCCAGGGAAACTCTCTGCACAGGAGGCGTACGCACGCGGACTGATTAACGTGGGACGAAACGACGATGCTTATGCGTTCTATCGGACGCTTCTGGGGCGCACCCCACACAACGTAGATGCACTGGTCAATTATGGATTGTTGGCGCAGCGTTTGGGCCACGGCGCAGAAGCACTGGATTCCTGGCAGCATGCGGTGGAGTTGGATCCTGGCCAGACCAATACGCAACTTTATCTCGCTCAGGTTCTCGAACAACAGGGCGAAACGCAGGCTGCAGCCAGACACTACCGCGTCTATCTCCAAGTTGTTAGCCTCCACCCAAAGGATCATGCAAATGAAGGCCCTGCCGTTGTCTCAGCATTAGTGAAGGTGGCAGACGCGGATGCGGCCATCAACCGTAATAGAGAAGCCATGCAAAGTTACGTGGCCGCGGAGAAATTCGCCGGTCAACTGGGCAATGCATCCTTGCAGAGTCTGGCTATGGTCCACGGAGCCGAGGTCCAGGAGCACATGGGAGATATAGGGGAAGCCGCGTCGTCTTATCAACAGGCTCTGCTGCTGGACGAAACCAGTGGCGAAGCACAAGCGACCGCAACGGATTGGTTCAACTATGCACAATTCCTGCGAAGACAGAAGCAACCGGAACGATTGATCTACGCTTGCTTGTATCGTGCAGAAGACGTTATGAACACAACGCCCGGCGATACCCTCACGGCGATTGTCGCAGCGCGGAAAGAGAGCGAAGCTCGACTCGGTCCACAATCGCGATCGGTTCCCGCAAATCTATCGAAATTGCTCTCAGAAGCTCTGTCCCTGCCCAACTCTGCGTTCGCCAATGAAAGTAAACCGACACAGCGTCCCAGCCCGTAAGATGGGATTCTCTCGAAATTTGGCGAGGGGCCAACTATCAGTCCCCAACTGATCAATAGCTGACTCTCATAAGGCCGGCAGTTGCCTCAAGCTAAGAATCTCTAAACTTGTGTTGCACTTGTGTGATTTGGTCTAGAATAGGCTCTCGGAACCTCACCTCCCGCCATCGCTCCTCTTTTGGAGGCTGGAAAAATCCATGGCGCTTTTGCGCTCGATGCTTCTTGCCGCCTCTCAGAACGTCTGGTTACGCGAGCATGCTGTTCATTACCCCTTTGTTCGCCGCAGCGTCTCTCGGTTCATGCCTGGAGAAACCCTGGATGCGGCCCTCGCTGCTGCTCAGACTCTACGTTCTAAACAGATCGGTACCATCTTCACACACCTTGGCGAAAATGTTGCCGATCGCGCCGAAGCCCAGAAAGTCACCGATCATTACGTTGAAGTCATCCGCCGCATACACGAATCGAACTTGAGTACGGAAGTTTCCGTCAAGCTCACGCAACTCGGCCTTGATCTGTCTCAACAGTTCTGTGCGGAAAACCTGGAACGAATTCTCCAGGCAGAACAACCGTCCTCCATCGTCTGGGTGGATATGGAGGCGAGCAACTACGTTGATGCAACGCTCGAGATATACAAGTCTGCGCTCGCCCATCACCCCAATGTCGGGATTTGCCTGCAAGCGTATCTGTACCGCACCAAAAAGGACATCGCGGACCTGCTTCCCCTTCGCCCATCTATCCGACTGGTCAAGGGCGCATATAAGGAACCTGCGAGCGTAGCGTTTCCCAAGAAATCTGACGTTGATGAAAATTACTTTGCATTGGCGCAAGAGATGTTACGTGCCAAGTCTGCGGGCACGTGTGTCCGGCCCGCCTTTGGTACCCATGACGTTCACCTGATCCGCCGAATTGACGATTACATGAACCAGCAGGGCTTCCTGAGCCATGATTTTGAAGTTCAAATGCTCTACGGTATTCAACGCGCCGAACAGGAGCGTTTGACGCTGGCCGGCAACCGTTCGGTTGTTCTCGTTGCCTACGGTGATTACTGGTATCCCTGGTTTGTTCGGCGGCTCGCAGAGCGACCGGCGAACCTGTGGTTCATGCTTCGCAATGTTTTTGCTTCTTAATTTTCTCTGGAGGTGTTGGATGCGCAAACTAAGTGCCCTGCTTGGGATGCTGCTCTTCGCGGTCTGCTTGCTGGCCGCTCGCTCGCCCGAATCGGCATGGAAGCCGCTGTTTAATGGCAAAGACCTGACTGGTTGGAAGCATGTCGGTCCGGGAAACATGACTGTCGAAGATGGAGAAATTCATACTCACGGCGGGATGGGTCTCCTCTATTGGGCTGGCGGTAAAATTAGCCATTGCCGTCTGCGTGTTGTATTTCGAATGCGCGACCACAATGACAACTCCGGCGTCTTCATCCGCATTCCCGTAGAACCGCGCGAGGAATGGATGCCCGTTCATTACGGTTATGAAGTGCAAATCGACAACGAGCCAGAGAAATCCAACGAGGATGAGTACCACATCACAGGGACGCTCTACTCCTTAACCAAGCCTCTAGCCAAGCCAACAAAGCCCGGCCCCGAGTGGAACACCATGCTCATCACTATTGATGGCCCTCACACCGTGGTCGAAATCAATGGTGTAAAGGTCACCGACTACACCGAAGGCCAGCCCGTGCCGGCGCGCAAATTCGACTTCGAACCGCAACGCGGCACTCGCCCCAGCGAAGGATATTTCGGTCTTCAGAATCACAGCGACAATGATGTCGTCTTTTTTAAAGAAGTCAGCATTCAGCAGTTGCCATAACCATTTATCTGAATTCAGAAACGACCAGGAGGATTCGATGAACAAAACTGAGTTAAGCAGGCGCGCTTTCCTGCAGAAGAGCGCAGGCACTACGGGTGCTTTGATGGCCGCAAACACTATTTTTCTTAAGCCGGAGCACATCCCCGCACCTTGGGAAACCAACGTTGCGCCGAGCGATAAAATTCGCTTCGGCATCATCGGCATAGGCATGCAAGGGTCGGGCCTTCTTGCCACTTCCGTCACTCTGCCAGGCCTAGAGTGCGTGGCTGCTTGCGATCTTTGGGATGGCAGGCAATTGCTGGCTAAGGAGATCGCCGGCTCAAAAATAAAAACCACGCGGAAATACAAAGAGTTGCTCGACGACAAGAGCATCGACTGTCTTATCGCCGCTGTACCTGACCACTGGCACAAACAGATCGTCGTGGACGCCGTAAACGCCGGAAAGGACATTTACTGCGAAAAGCCCATGTCTCACAGTCCTGCCGATGGCATCGAGATGGTGAATGCCGCACAGAAAACGGGACGCATCGTGCAAATCGGCTCGCAGCGCGTCAGCTCTGTGATTTGTGCAAAAGCAAAGGAACTTCTTGCCAAGGGTATCATCGGCGATCTCACGCTTGTGGAAGGTTCACTCGGCCGCAACGATCCCAATGGTGCCTGGGTTTATCCTCTGCCGGACAATCTCAATACCGAAACCCTGGACTGGGATACCTGGCAGGGCACTGTTCCGAAACGCGCTTTTGATCCAAAGCTCTTCGCGCGTTGGCGCTGCTGGAAGGAATACGGCACCGGCGTTGCCGGCGATCTGCTTGTCCATCTCGTCAGCGGCATGAACTACATGCTCGGTTGGAACGAACCGCCCAAGCGTGCGGCTTCTTTTGGTGCGATTCTTCGCTTCCCTGACGGCCGCAATATGCCGGACGTTCAGCCAACCCTCTTTGAATATGGAAAGTACCCTGTCTATTTGCGGCTGAATCTCGGGTGCGAATCGCCGGAAACATATCGCTTCCAAGGCTCCAAGGGCTACCTCGAAGTCACCGAATTCTCCCTCACTTATTCACCACAAACAGGCGAAGACTCTTCGGTGAGCTACTATGCCGCGAGCTTTCCGCATGACATGCGCGAGGCTTATTACAAAAAATGGCATGAAGCGAACGACCCTGCTCCTGGAAAAGAGCCCATGTTGGAGGGTTTCACGATTAAGGGTGATGACTTCGACGACCTGCGACCGCACCTCTGGAACTATTTCCAGGCGGTGCGTTCACGCAAACCCGTTGTCGAAGACGCGCTCTTCGGCCACAACGCAGCCTTGGCATGCCACATGGCAAATGAGTCCTATTTCAGAAGAAATGTCGTCACATGGGACGCTGCTTCCGGACAAATCAAGGGCTGAACTGGGAACTGACTCCAACCAACAAAAAAGGGACCTGCCATCACGCGGGTCCCTTTTTTATGAAAGACAGTCACTTTGAGCGATGAAATTCCACGAAGTCACGACCTTTATAGAGTCGATACGCGCCGCCATCGCCCGCCACCACTTGCAGAGGCACGGGATGCTTAAGCTCCGTGTCCTTCTTCGAACCGGTCGTGAACAAGTCGTTTGCGCCGATGTCCATCACCACAAGTTTATCCGCATCCAGAAAGCCAATACCATATGCGCCTGGCTTCAGGGTCTGTCCGCCGATCTCTAGCGTAACTTCCGTAATGAAATACGCCTGATACTTTTCACGAATTCCCGAAGAGTATCCCGAATTATCAACTAAAGTCACAAGAACATAAAATCCGTCGGCATAACGCACCCCACCAGAGTTGCGCGCCTGCGCAGGTGCACTCTGGCCGCGGAAAAACACCTTGTCCGGCAGAAGTTTGCCACCTACGTCGGCGGCCTTCAGTACCGCTTCCTTGGCAGGAACCTCTCCAGCCTTGGGGGTTTGTGCAAACGCAAAGCCGGAGACCGTTAAGACCAACCCGGCAAGTAGTCCAAGATACTGACGCAATTTCATGGAACTCTCCTTGATTACGATCGACTTAGAGCGATACACGGGATTGTACCCCAATTTTCACGTATCCCGGCCATCCCCACTAGTAAGCGTCGAATGGGAGTCCTACATAGTTCTCTGCCAAGCTCTGCGACGCTGCTCGCGAACTCGTCAAGTAGTCAAGCTCGGCAAGCTGCCTCTTGTGATCGAAAGCGCTTTCGTTCGGAAATCGGTGGAGCAAAGACGTCATCCACCACGAGAATCGCTGCGCTTTCCACACCCGGCGCAGCGCAATCTCCGAGTAGCGATTCAACAAAAGTGTGGTGCCTGATTTATAAAAGTCACCGATGGCTGCAGCCAGTACACGGACATCCGCCGCCGCCAGATTCATCCCTTTTGCCCCTGTTGGCGGGACGATATGAGCCGCATCTCCAGCAAGAAACAGCCTCCCGAACTGCATCGGCTCCGCTACAAAACTCCTCATCCCGGTCACGCCCTTTTGAAAAATAGGGCCGCGGGTGAGCTTCCAATTCTCAACCACAAGCCGGATCTCGAGTTCCTCCCAGATCCGGTCGTCCGGCCATTGCGCAATATCCTCGTCTGGCTCGCATTGTATATAGAGGCGGCTGACCTTTGGCGATCGCATACTAAGCAAGGCAAAGCCGCGTTCGTGATTCGCGTAGATGAGTTCGTGTGAAGATGGAGGAGCTTCTGCCAATATCCCCAGCCACGCGAAGGGATACACACGCTCATAAATCTTCAGCAAAGTGGAAGGAAAGCTGGAACGACAAACCCCATGAAACCCATCGCAACCGGCAACGAAGTCACAAGTTATTGATTGCGTGTTCCCGTCTTTCCTGTAGCGAATCGTTGGACGGTTCGTCTGCACGTCATGAATCGAAACCTCTTGTGCCTCAAACACTATTTCCCTGCCACTCTCCAGTCGCGCGTTTGTGAGATCCTTAACGACTTCGTTCTGCCCGTAGACGGTTATGCCTCGGCCGGTGAGCTCCTGAAAATCAATCCGGTGGCGCTTGCCCAGGAAACTCAGGTCGATTCCGTAATGAACCAGTCCTTCGCGCAGCAGGCGCTCGCCGAGCCCCATCTCCACCAGCATTTCCACCGTCCCCTGCTCGAGCACACCCGCTCGCACTCGTTCTTCGACATGCGACCGGCTGTATTTTTCCACCACGATGGAATCAATCCCCTGTCGCTGCAATAAATGAGAAAGGATGAGCCCTGCAGGACCCGCTCCAACAATTCCAACCTGCTTGTGCATATCACCCCGAGGAAGTCGATCAGAAATCAAAAAATACGGTTTCGTTTTCGCCCTGCAAACATACGTTCCACGTCCATACATCACCCTTGCCCGCAACTGGAACTGCAAACAGTGTGGGTCGCCTGTCCTCGTCCACGAGTCTCAACACAAAATCATTCTCGTTTTGACTGTCGCCTGAGAAATAAATCCGTGTGACAAGTCGGGTCAGCAATCCGCGCATAAAAATAGAGACCGCGATGTGCCGCGCCTGAACCTTTCCATCCGGACCAATCACGTTGCCAGGCTTAATGGTGGCAAATCGGAAAAACCCGGTTCCGTCTGTGGGAATGCGGCCAAAGCCAGTAAAATGCGCATCGGCGCCATCCTGCTCCGCATCCTCCTTTGCAACATACTGCCCTTGCGCATCCGCCTGCCAGACTTCTAGCACAGCATCGGGAACGGGTTTTCCTTCGCCATCCAAAACTTGGCCTTGGATTGTCACGCGCTCGCCAGGCATCCCAGCCCTAACGAGGTCGTGGCTATACAGGGGACTTAGACCAATCTTGAAGTAGGGGCCGACCGTTTGCGAGGTGGTGGCAGGAGTCGTCATGGCTTGTTCTCAAACGGAACAGATTGCGGACCGCGCAATGTTATGTTAAAGCGATAGCCCAGCGCCTGCTCAGGAATTGTTGAATCCCAATCAAAAACCGAAATCAGTCGATTGCGGGCGTTCTCGTCGGCCACACAATTGAATATCGGGTCATGGGCCAGCAATGGATCGCCCGGAAAATACATTTGGGTAACAAGACGCGTAGCAAAGGAGGGTCCAAACAATGAAAAATGTATATGCGCCGGTCGCCACGCATTGTAATGATTTCTCCACGGATATTCACCCGGGCGTATGGTCACAAATGTGTAGTGCCCTTCCGCATCGGTGAGTACCTGCCCACATCCTGTGAAATTGGGATCCAGCGGCGCATTGTGCTGATCCCGTTCATGGAGGTAGCGGCCAGCAGCATTCGCTTGCCATATTTCGATCAGCGTGTGGGGCACGGCGCGGCCTGCTTCATCTTGCACTTTCCCCGAAACGACAATTCGCTGGCCGAGTGGCTCTCCTACATTCTGACGCGTCAGATCAAAACTTCCTGGCTTAGTAGTGTGACGTCCGAAAGTGGGACCCGTTAATTCTGAAATGGTTTGCGGAATACGGACAAGAGGCTTGGTTGGCGCTCGCAAAATCGAACTCACGTACGCCGGATAGAGGTGTGCCGGTTGAGTGCCAGGAGTGGGCCGCCTATATTCGTTGCCCTGTTTCATACCGATCCACCGTGGTCGCATCAGAGGCGACGGAAGACTATTTCATACTCTCTTTTCAAATGAGAAACAACTCTGGGACTGACTGTCCAGAGGATTGAAATGGCCGTCCGATCACAAAGCGCTTGGACTACTTCTTGGGCCGTACCTCAACCGGTGCGGAGCACTTCCAGCATTTTCCGATCGAGTTTATGTCCTTTGTAGTTTTCATAGGCCACATCGGTCCGCTCGCTATCTAACACCCCAAACGATCCGCGTAAATTCCACAACGAATTGCCCCATCCCGCCTCTTTCCACAGCGAAACACAATCCTGCATCCAAGAAAGCGCAACGTCGTGTGGTGTCTTATTGAAGCAGCCCCATTCACCAACATGAATTTGCACCTTCTTGTCGATCAGCACCTGATACCGCGCGATGTACTCCTCTTTCAATCTGCTTCGATCCCACACCTGGCCTTTGTCATCGGTCATCGGCCATGTTGGCTTTCGCATTGTTTCAAATTCATCCAACGGCACCCACGTCGCAGTGTAATGACTAACCGCCTTAGGTTGATACCCGCGCGTGCTTTGCACCAAGCCCAAATCTATCAGTCCCACCACGGGAGCCTGTCCAATGTTGATGCCATCGGCAAAGATCAAACGTTCTGGGTCCGCCTCGCGGATACTGGCCACCAGCTCACGCGCAATCTCCACGTAACGCTCTTCCAAATACCCTTCATAGGACCGCATCTTCGGTGGTTCATTAATCAGATCAAAGCTCAGTTGTCGGTTGGGAATTCCTTTATAGCGCTGCGCGAATGCCCTCCAGTGAAATTTCGCGGCGATTAACGCCTTTGCCCGCTGCGCCGCAGTCCCACTGAATAGATCCGCTGGTTCCAGCTCTCGCTCGTTGATGCAGTACCCGGGAATCCGATGAAAATTGATATTAATATGAACGTTGTGCTGGCGACCCAATTCGACGGCTCGATCAATCAGTTTCAGCGGTTCTTCACGTATCAGCGTCCAGTCTTCACGACTTCCCCAATCCCAATACGACAACGGGAGTCGCGCAAAATCAAAGCCCCATTCAGCCATAGTGGCGAAATCAAATTCCTCATAAGCGGGACCTGTGTACGGATTCGTTGGATTACCGAATCTGCCCTGTAAATTAAACCCTCGCCATCGCGGAATATGAGCCGAGGTTATCTCTGGATTGTCAGAAGAGTGGGAAGTTCCCGAGGCGATTGATGCCGTTGCCATCGACGCGCCAACCACACACGCAGTAACCGCGTCTTTCACGAACTTTCTGCGATTCATCAGCTATACGCTCTAGGGGGCGATTATATGCCGATTCCTTGGTTTGAACCCCCGATAACTCTAGCGACAGAGCGACGTGAACTGGATACGTTCTCGTTCGCAGTCTCCGGCTAAAACTTCACCAGGATAGCAATTGTGTTGACTAGTTGGCCGCGACGAAGATCGGGCTGCCATACATTCCAGGTGCTTCCGTAAGAATTCACGCAGGAAGCAGTGACCGCACCTCCTGCATTATCTGCGGCAAATCCGTTCCCGCTTGGCGAAAGACTTGAGACGGCGGAAGTTGATCCGTTTGTGCAAATGTAGCTTGCAGCCGTGCCAACGGAACCGTTGCCAGCTACCGGGCTAACGTTGCCGCCTGGAGGAGTAATTCCGCCACGGCCAGACCAGTAGGGCACGTTTGCGTGACGATATCCGGTCTCGAATCGGAACGTAATGTACTGCGAGGGCATCCAGTCGAACGTGGCGGTGGTATCCCATCCTTTGAATACGCTCCCGGGAGTAGCGGGAAAATAGGGCGACCCAGAGACGGCTGTTGCCCCATTGATAGGAGGAAGCAAGTACATGGTCAGTATTCTGCCCCGCACATTTCCCACGTGCAGGTCGCCACCAAAGCTCAATTGCTCCAACTGCACTTCGCCGCTGCGAAAACTCTCCGTCGAACCACCCATGGTGTGATCTTTTGGCTGGTTGTAGTCCTGCATAAAATGCGTGTCGATGCGGAATTCCGGCGTGAAGTATTGGGAATCCCAGACGGCGTTTCTAGTGCGGGCGGTGCCGTTTAACCATGTCCAGTCTGCATAGGAAAAGGGCGCCTCCTGCGTAGGCTTCTCTGCCGGAGGAGCCGTGTCTGGAGGCGTTCTCGAGGCCGAAGTTGATTCCACTTTGGCTGGCTCAACAACGGCTGCCGCAACTGTTGGCTTTGACGAGGATTCGGCCTCAGCAGTTCGATTGGCCGCGGGACGAGCCCTCAATTCCGTTTCGAGCTGATCAATGCGTTCTCTCAGAGCCGCAAGTTCTCTCGCCACGGCTGGCGGCATTTCTGAAGGCGAAGGGTCTTCCGCAAAGGCAGTTGGTTCGTTGCTATTGGCAGTTGCCTTCGGCAAGTTCGTTTTCGGCGATGTTGACTCATTCTTATGGATTCGCAAGGGCACAACTTCGGCTGGAGCCTGCGCGTAACATGGTGCACCGGCAAAAGCGACAAAGATCAGTCCAAACAATATCGTTACAGCTGCAGTGTGCGCAGCCTTCTGTAACAGAATCGATGTGCTATTCATGACTAGCATCCCTTTCGCACAAAAAACCAAATATCACCATCAGGGAATTTGGAGCGGGAAGATCCGCTAGCAGAATATGAAGTAATCCTGATGGGCATAAATGGGGCAGAGGGCTTCCTCGCCGCTGCAGGCATCATCTGCCTCATAGCCATCAGCAAGGAGAGCCGTTCGGTCGCACGCGAGATCGATCGCCGATCTACAACGAGTCGACTGGTTTGACCCGTCATTTATCCCAATAGATCTCATGACGTCTTCTGGAAGTAGTCTGGAATTGAGTCTGTAAGTGAGGTGTTAGACGGACATAAACAAACCGCGCAGAAAGCATAAGGATTTTGTGAGGCCTATGAGGGACTTAAAGCAGTCTTCCTTTTCCCTGTCCACGCCTAGCTGGTCCGGATGTTCGGAAAGGCACGAAGTGCAGACCCAGTATCACCCCTGGACAGTGCATAACATTGAGAACGAGCACGACTGACGGGAAGTCTTACTGGGGGCTTGGGGCCTCAAGGCTCTGGCGCTTCTTCGAGCGGCTGGTTTCAATCAGTCTTTGATAAGTCCCAAGAGCTTGCTGGGCTTGCTCAGCTTGACCGGCGCGTCGGTAGGCCTGACTCAGCTGAAAAAACGCGGCGTCATGCTCGGGATTTAACTTCGTCGCATTCTCGAGGTTGTCGATCGCGCCCGCCACATCTCCCTGCAAGAGCAAGGCCCGGCCAATCTCAAAATAGGCCAGTTCGAAGTCCGGCTTTACCTTCAATACATCTTGAAAAAGTGGTATCGCTTTTTCTGGCGACCCCGCAGACAGAAGAGTGTACCCAAGGTGATAGGTGGTCTGTACCTCGCCAGGCCGGATTTCAAGCTCCGCACGAAATTCGGTTTCGGCAGAAGCCAAATCGCCCTGATGGAGATAAACGAGGCCCTTATAGTAATGCGCTTCGGGAAGATGCGGATCGCGACCCAGCGCTAGGCTATATTCCTGCAAAGCTGCTGGATAATCTTCTTGTTGCGCGTGAGCCTGCCCCAGAAGGAAATGAACGTCAGGATCGTCAGCGTTTTTCTCGAGTAACCGGCGAAACAGTCGCTCGCCAAGATCAGGCTGCTGGGTATGTACCAGCGCAGTGCCCCACGCCAGAAGCAACCCAGGGTCATCTGGCGGATTACTAAGAAATGGCCGGAGCACTTCGGTCGTTTTCGCAAAATTCTCAGTCAAGTAGTAACTCATGCCGAGAAGTTGGCGAACTAAGGTATCGCCGGGAGACCGCGCGAGCTGGCGTTCAAGCGGAGGAATAGCCTCCTGATATAGCTGAGCACGGTAGCCGGCCAAACCCCAATTGCGATCAATCCCGGGAAGGGATGGATTCCAGCCTGCGGCTTGTTTGAAGTAACCCGTAGCATCCGAGAAGTTCGCGGCTCTCGCACTAATGGTTCCCAGATCGTTGTAGGAACGAGCAAGAATTTCTGAAGCAAAAGCGCGATATTCCTTGGCGGCCTTAGATTCGGCGGAACGTTGTGCTGCCCTGTCCGCCACGCTTGAGGGATTTTCCTGGACTCCGCCATGGACCAGGGCCTTCGCGTTCTTCTGTTCGTCCGTTGCACTGGATTCGAGCAATCCGGCAATACGGTCCGACGTGTGACTGTCGCCGTCGGAAGGTGGGGCGGGTGCATCGAAAATATGTTTGGCGTCGTCGCGGAATTTTGCCTCGCGAAAGCGCTGGGAATTCACAAGTGCCTTTTGTGCTTCCTCAAGCCGACCAAGGCGTCGCAGTGCTTGGCCCAGCAAGTAATAAGCGCGGCTCACGTCACGGGGAGTTTGTTCCGGCTCGGGTACTCGTTGAATGTATTTTTCCAGCGCATCAACGGCCATCTGAAGGCGCTTGGTTTCACTATAAATCTCACCGAGGGACATATAAGCAAACGGTTCTTCAGGGCGGAGGCGCTTGGCGTGCAATAAAGCTGTCTCGGCAGCGGGAAAGTCGCGTAATGCTACGGCGCTGATGCCAAGAAGCAATAGCGCATTGTAGTCGTCAGGATGAATCTTGAGCTCGCGCTCAAATTCCAGGCGAGCATCCGGATAAGCTTCTTCGCCGCGAAATTCCAGAATGGAATAACCAAGGAGCCCGTGTGCATGTGGATATTTTGGATCGAGCTGAACTGCCTTGCGCAACTCTTTGACAGCAGACTCTGGATAGTGCGCAATTAAATAAGCGCGGCCAATCAGAACATGGAAAGCCGCGGAGTCGCCCGTCCCCCCCTGCATCCGGGCGAACAACTGCTGGGCTTCCGGGAGACGCTTCGCTTTCAGGTACGCAATTCCCAGAAAATAGGAGGTTTCGAAATCGCCATCGCGGGAAACAGAAGCCTGCAAATTGGTTGCAGCAGCGTCGAAATCGCCTCGATACAGTTCGATCCGGCCTAGAACATTTTGTGCACGATTATGGTTGGGATTCACAGCAAGAACGGATTGCGCAAGCTGTCGGGCCTTCTTTACGTCACCTCCTCGAAACGATGCAACGGCAGCGTCCACGGCCAGGTCAAGATCGTCCGGCGCGAACTTCATAGCGTCATCCAGATCGCGTATGGCTTCGTCAAAGCGCGATTCGGAAACCGAAAGATTGGCAAGTTGGCGGAGGCCTATGGCAATCGTACGACGATAGCGGCGCTCGGCTTCTGCAAAGTCTCCAGTGGCCAGCGCGGCCTTAGCAGATTCGAATGTGCGCTTCAGGAGTGGTGCAGGCTCGTCGGCAGGACGTGCGGTGAGTGCGGGTGACAAAAATAGAAGTAAGAAGCAGGCAACTCTCGGAAAAAAGAATAGTGAAGCAGAGCTAGATGTGACTTGCGCGTGTGATGAGTACGTGCGACCAACAGGTTCCGGAAAAAGAGAATTCGCAGACATAAGACTCTATGCGCGGTCTAGGGAGCACCGTTCTGCACTCCGCCCACTGGTGGCGGGAGCGGTGAGCTTTTGGTGATACCTGAACCTTCAACAAAAGTGTGAATCGCGTCCGCGGCGACATTTTCGAAAGTCTCGATTTTGCCACTGGGCCAGCGAATCTCAACGGACTCCATCTTTTTTGCGGTGCCCAGGCCAAAGTGCAACCGCAAATCGTTTTGCGAAAGGTAGCTTGCACCGCCGTGCACTTCTGCCAACTGCTTCACACCGGCAGCGCGAATAGTCACACGTGCGCCGATTGCAGCTCGGTTGCTTTTCGTGCCAATGAGTTTGAACAGAACGCGATGGTATCCATCGGCATTCAAGTTCTTAAGTAGCGATGGCGGCTCGCCCATGTTCAGCAGCAAGACATCGATGTTGCCGGTATTAAAGATGTCACCAAATGCCGCACCGCGGCGCGACTTCACCGGAATACTTTGCAGGCCCGCTTCCTTTGAAACCTCATCAAAGGTTCCGTCGCGATTGTTGCGGTGAAGCAGGAGTGGTTCTCGGAATCGCGGGCCGGTATCCAAAGTGTCGACTTGGGGATAGACATGCCCTTCGGCCACCAGAATATCGAGCCAGGTGTCATTGTCCATGTCGAAAAAGCCCGTGCCCCATCCAAGATAAGGATAGCTCGGTTGTCCAAGGCCGGAAGTCCAGCTGACATCGTCGAATCCCTGCGCGCCCATGTTGCGGAAAAGCGAATTGGGCTGTTCTTCAAAATGGGTCACAAAAAAGCTGAGGCGTCCACTGTGGTCATAGTCCCCCCAGTCTACCCCCATGTTGCCAAGCTCAATACCATCCCCACTGAGGGCAACCCCGGCCATCAAACCGAGTTCCGTAAAGGTACCATTCCGATTGTTGTGGTAGAGGTAGTTAGGCACTGAGTCGTTGGCAACGAGCAGATCCGGCCAACCGTCGTCATCATAGTCCACCCACATCACGCCTAGCCCGTAATATCCAATGTCATCGTGGACGCCCGCTCTGACGGAAACTTCTTCAAAGGTGCCGTCTCCCTTGTTGTGGTACAGAAAATCGCTTTCGCCTTCCAATCCCCAAGGTCCGCACTGCACTAGAATGCCTTTGAAACGGCAAAACTTTCCGCTGCCGAATTCCGGCAAGTTATTCATATCGAGATGGGAATAACGCGAAACATATAAATCCACTAAACCGTCCCGGTCGTAGTCGCCCCAAGCCGCTCCTGTCATAAAGCCGCTGCCACCTACTCCTGCTTTCTCGGTGACGTCTTCAAATTTGCAGTTGCCGAGGCCATGGTACAGGGCGCTACCGCCATACCCACTGACGAACAAGTCGAGTTTGCCGTCGTTATCATAATCGGCCACCGCCACACCCATTCCCCAGCCACGATGAGTCAGTCCCGCTTCTTTCGTAATGTCTTTGAAAGTCCCGTTGGCCTCCTGGTGGTAGAGCGTGACCATGGGATCACCACCCCCTCGGACGCGCTCAACTGTGGATCCGTTGATAAGCAGGACATCAAGCCGGCCATCGTCATCGCAATCGAAAAGCCCCGAGCCGCCGCTGGTGGAATCGATTACGTAGTGTGCTTCGGGAGCGGAAATGTGGGCGACAGTGAGCCCTACATCTTTGGCAACGTCCTTGAATGTCGGTACCGGTGGAAAGCCGCTGCGATCTTTCTTGGCCGATGCTTGCAGCTTCGGGATAGGAACAGGCGTGCTTCCCATCCCGCCTTCCTTCGGTACTTGCGCTCCAGCGACATCGCAGAAAGCGATTAAGAGAAGGACGAGGGCTAACATACAGGAAAAACGCCAAGAGTGAGTCCACAACATAGTTCGATTATATCCCAGGCAGTTATCGTTCCTAATTGCTTGCCACACCACTGGAATAACCAAAACTGTCAACACATAAAACTCCCGCCAAGCCGTTTGAAGGGCTTGGCGGGAGTTGGAAGAAACAAGTTGACCAGTGCGATCAGAAGGTGAACTTCAGACCGTATTGGATTTGGCGCCAGCCGTTCTCGCGAGATTGCGTTGCGAGCCCGAAGTTGCTGCCGGGATTGTAGCTGGTGTTGATAATGGAGTTTGCACACCATTGAGCGCCCATTGTTCCCGTAGCGCTTGCGAGGTGATCCGCTCCGCAACCAGTGAAAGTGCTGGATCGTGGGTAGATGGGATTGCCTTGGCTGTCTGCGTATGTCGCTGAATTGGGGTCGCCTATTGCTGATTGCGGCGTGTTGAAGCCCCAGTTCATGTTGATTGCGCTAGCCTGGTATTGCGGATGATTGAACAGATTAAAGAAGTCAAACTGGAACTGCATTTTAATCCGTTCGGTGATTCTGAAGTTCTTCCGCAATGACAGGTCGACATCGCTATTGCCTGGTCCTTGGCAGACTCCTACTCCGGAATTGCCAAGCACGCCAATCCCTAGGCCATTCAGCGTAAAGGCATTTGGATTGAACCACTGCCTTCCGTTGCTGTCCCCACTGGCTCGGCAAGACTGGCCTGGGACCCTCATAAGGTATTGCGCCCCACTATGACCAATGCCAGCGTAGTCGTTGCCCATAACGGGAGTTAGAGAAGGACCGGAGGCGAGGTTGATGATAGAACTGACCTCCCAACCGCCTGCCGTGTTCTTCACGAATGCATTCTGCTTATCAAGTGTCGGCAGAGTGTAAACGAAGTTTGCCACAAAGATATGTGGACGATTGAGTTGATCTGGTCCCCGGTTGGCGCCTGGATTGTAGTAGTCCACGTTATATGTCGGGGAGTCAATCAGCTGCGTGTCAGAGATCAGCTTTGACCAGGTGTAGGCCACCTGGAAAAACGTGTTTTGGTTAAAGCGCGTCTTGAACGAAGTCTGCAACCCGTTGTAACTCGACTGTCCAGACCGGCTGTAGTAGTTGAGGCCATTGTCCTTCGTTAGAGCACCGAAGGGCCGTAGCGCTGACCGGGCCGCTGTATTGGAGACTCCATTCCCGCATGGATTGTTAAGTGCGGTTCCTGGGCATGCCGCGTCTTGGTAATAGGCTAGGCGGTCGGCCGCTGGGACATCGTTAATGTTCGAACGGATTTCCCAGTGTAGGTTACGATTGCCGACATAGCCGACTTCAAGCACCGAGTCCTTCCAGAGCTCTCTCTGTACGCTCAAGTTGAACTGCCAACTGTTCGGCATCTTGTTGCCAGTATCGTTCCCGATTTGCGGGATACCAAAGCCAGTGCTGTAACAACCATCGGGGTTGGTGATTGTAGGAGCGCAGGCTACTGGCTGCGTCAGGGTGTCCAGGAACCGGCCGTTGGTTGAATTGAAGTTGCTGATGAAAGGTGCATTTTGACCTGACTCCTGCAAGGTGTACAAGCGGTCGCGATTGAAGAATTGTCCTACGCCTGCACGGATGGCCCACTTGCCTTGTCCTGTCGGATCGTAGGCAAAGCTGAGTCGTGGAGCAATCATGTGATTGTTGTTGTTCCACAATGCGTTGTTCGGACCGGCTTTTCCGCCAGTACCTGCCGGGCATGGGTTCGACCCGAGACCAGGAGCGTAGAGTAAGCCGTTGCATGCGGTAGCTCCAAGGCTCGCATCGTAGGCGGATGGGTTGAAGACAGAGTAGCGATTGTCGGCAAGAGTCGGATTCGGCAGGAAAGACCACCGAACTCCGTACACCACTGTCAACCTGTTGCTCACTCGGTAAGTGTCGCCGGCATAGAATTCATAATTGTGCCAGCGATTCTTGCCGGTGAAGATGGTGTCCGTTTCTCCCATACCATAGGCCATGCCTTCCAACAACATGTCAGCGGGGTTGTACCCGGTGGTGTTGCCCGTGCTGCCATTGGGGCACGCCGGACTCACGCCTCCGTTACAACCATTGAAGCCCAATGGTCCGCCAAAATTTCCGTATTCGAGGTTGGACTGCTGTTCGTCCTTCAGGTTACGGCTGAGAGACACACCGAACTTCATAGTGTGGCGGTTCTTAACCCAGGAGAAGTCGTCTTGCCAGGTGAAAAGCTGTTGTTCGTTCGCCCATGGCGCAATGGTCCACACGCCGGGCAAGTTCGTTGCCCCCTGGAACCAAACGCTTGGTCCCTTGTCTCCGTATTTCTTTCCGGACAGTGGGAAGAAATAGGGAATGTTGTTGTTCAGTGCTTGTTCGAGGGCCACATTCGTGGGGTTGATGGTAATCTGGTTCTGTGACCAGCTGAACTGAAAGTCGTTGAACATGCTGGAACCAATGGTCTTGCTCAAGCGGCCAACGGCTATTTTCCCAGGCTGTTTCCACGACTGATCGATTTGACCCAGGGAATTGCTTCCCCAGCCGAATCCCGCCGACGGCGGCCCAATCTGCCAGGCGTCTTGCGTGTAGCGCAACATTAAGGTGAGAGTCTTTGTGATATTGATGTCGCCGCGTGCGTTCTCTTCGCGCCATGGCGTCGGCACGGCCAACGACTTGGTCCAGTTCGTTGAAGCGCACGGGTCGGAGCTCGTCGGTAGTGGGAACATGCCCATTAGGGCATCGGAAAGTGCGGAGGGGATTTGTCGGGCCGTGGGAAGCGTAGCCCCAAGCGACTGGTTACCAACCGCGCCTGCAGGATCGTGCAATGCAGGAGCGCCGGTAGTCGGATCTATCGGGAAGCCGATGTCATTGTGGCCTCCAGCTTTGTTTGCTGCAGAAGCAGGGCAGCCGGCAAGTGCTGTATAGTCGCCGGTTCTCTCGGCGGCCGTCGGGACGCGCGCGCTACGTACCAATCCTTCAATGCGCTTGTTCCACTCTTGCGACCAGAAGAAGAACACCTTGTCTTTGATGACCGGTCCGCCGACGTTATATCCGAAGTCGTTGCCGCGGAATTTGTTCTTTTGGCAGTCCGTGCAGCCACCGGCTTTCAGTTGAGTGTCGAACGCGTTCAGCGCGTCGTTGCGGCCGGAATAGAATACGCCGCCGTGGAAATCGTTTCCACCACGCTTGGTAATGATGCTGATTTGTCCGCCAGCGGAAAGACCAAATTCCGGTCCATAGCTGTTTCGTTCGATCTTGAATTCTTCAATCGCATCGACCGAAGGATATACAAGAATGGTGCGCTGTGAACCGGTGTCATTATTATTAGCACCGTCCACTAGCCATTGGTTTCCGTTTGATGCACCGCCACTGATGGAAACGTCCGATGCGCCCTTCAATCCCTTATTCGTGATGCTGAATGCCTCGGCCGGCGCCACGCCAGGAACCAAGGTCAGAAGTTGCATGAAGTTGCGTCCGTTTAACGGCAATTCTGCTACCTGATTGCTTTGAATCAGGCCGCTTAGAGAGCCGCTGTTGGTTTCAACAGCAATCGGATTGGCTTCTACCGTAATGGACTCGCTTATCGCGCCAACCTTTAAAGCGATATTGACAACCAGGCTGTCGTTGGCATGAAGAGCAATGCCCGTTTGCGTCTCTCCCTTGAACCCCGGATGAGCCGCGTGGATCTTGTAGTCACCCAAAGGCAGATCAGGAAAACTGAACTCGCCTTCTGGACCCGCAGTTACAGTTCGTGTGTAGCCCGTACTATCGTTTGTAATCGTGACTTCGGCGCTGGCTAGAGCGGCCTTTTGCTCGTCCGTCACCGTTCCACGCACCGATGCTGTTACAACTTGAGCGCCGCTGCCGGGAGCGAGTAGCGCGATGAGACATAAGATCAGTCCCACGCCCATCAACAACCGAACATATTTAGCCATATTCTCTCCTCCTCGACCACACCCAGTGAGCACACCCTCAGCTGGGCGATAAAATCAACTTGAATTGCGTCCCAGTTCCTAATGCCTGGCAAAGAACCTGGGAAGTTTGGCACCCCAAGGAGCGCTTTTAAGGGCAGTAACCGATTTGGTACTCGCCTATATTGAGACAAAGCGATTGTCTAGCAAAAACGACGAGCACCCCGTTGTTTCAACTAGTACATTTAAACTAGTCATGGTGTCAAGACAAAAAATCAATATTTTGGTCTAGACAAAGCGATTGTCTAAAGAGTTTACACTTCCCGACCAGAAACTACCCAAAGCGGAACTCTTTTGCCACGTCGCAGTTCCTTCCGTAAACGCTTCCAATTTTCAAGACAATCCGTTGTCTTCGGCAGAGAACTGGCCCCTGGCATCCGTGACCATGGCGAAACCCTTTAATTCCGCATAGATAGGGGATAAATCGTGTAGATCATCACACGTCATGCTCACACTGATTGGGGAAGAAGGCCTATTTTAATGGGTATGACAACGCTTGTTCCGTCTGTCGAGGAACATCGAGTCCAAAAAAATAGCTAAGAATTACTGGAATTGTTGCCGGGTTGCGCATATCATACAAACAATCGTTTGTCTTATGCTCACGCCAGCCCCTGTGAGCGTCGGTTCTTTGGTGCGGAGAATCTTCAATGACACAGGCAAATCGTCGAGACTTTATTAGATTTGGTATAGCAAGTGCCGCCAGCCTGTCTGCTTTTTCTCAGTCATGGCTGTTGGCCAACACCAACCCCCAACCCCGGGGATGGATTACTTCAAAAGAATATAAGTTCCAAAAATATGACCTTCCTGCTTGGCAGGAAAAACCCAGTAATCTTACGAAAACTATCCGCTTAAATCCCGCCGAGCAGTTTCAAACCATTCTCGGTTTCGGTGCCGCTTTCACAGATGCTTCCTGTTTCCTGTTGGATCGCATGGATGCATCCACCAGAGAGTCTCTTCTCTCAAATCTGTTTTCTCCTTCACAGCTTGGACTCTCCGTCGCCCGAACTTGTATCGGCGCCAGTGACTATTCCACCGAGCCTTACAGCTTCGATGAGAGCCCCGTTCCTGACCCTGATCTCCAGAAATTCACGATTGAACATGATCGCAAATATATTTTGCCCACACTCCGCGCTGCCAGAAAGATCAATCCTGACCTCTTCTTTTTCTCCAGCCCGTGGAGTCCTCCCGGCTGGATGAAAGCCGGCGGTTCCTTATTGGGCGGCTCCATGCGGAAGAAATATTATTCGCCTTACGCCTCCTACTTCGTAAAGTTCCTGCAGAGCTATGCAAACGAAGGTGTAAGGATCAATGCCGTTACAATTCAAAACGAAGTCGACACCGACCAGGACGGCAAAATGCCTGCCGCTCTCTGGGGACAGGAATATGAAATAGAGTTCGTGAAGTTCCATTTGGGTCCCGCCTTTGAGCGCGCCAATCTCGACACGAAAATCTGGATCCTTGATCACAACTACAATCTTTACGGACGCGCTCTTGCCGAATTAAACGATCCACTTCTGTGCAAGTACGTCGACGGTGTTGCGTGGCATGGATATGGCGGCGACCCGACGGCAATGACCAAAGTCCATGACGCTTTTCCGAAAAAAGGAACTTATTGGACCGAGGGAGGTCCAGATATCAGCAGTTCCGACTACGCGAGTGATTGGTGCAAATGGGGCCGAAGTTTTACGAGCATTCTACGCAATTGGTCTCAATGCATAGTTGGCTGGAATCTCTTGCTTGACGAAAAAGGTAATCCCAACATCGGCCCATTTCCGTGCGGAGGTCTGGTCACCGTGGATTCCAAGACCGGACAACTAACGCGGAGTGGACAGTACTGGGCGTTTGCACATTTTTCAAAAGTCATCCAGAGGGGTGCGCGAGTAGTTTCCTCTCAAGGCGATTTTGCCGATGTGGATCACGTCGCGCTGGAAAACCCGGATGGCACTCATGTTCTGATCGTCACTAATCGGGGTGCTAAGCAGGACGTTGCTTGTATGCTTGGTACGAATTCGTTGACCCTCACCCTTGAACCGGACTCGCTCACAACGTTAATCCTTTAAAGTGAGCGCGAGCAGACCCCGGGCCTACCCCTCCCGGGGTCATCCTCGCTTTTGCTCTTGCCCCACAGATTGGGCCAAAAATGGCGTAGAATCAGAAGTAGAATTCGCTAAATGGTACCCACTCGGTACGATGGTGCGTCAAAATGGTGCGTCAAAATCATTAACTAAAATGGGGAGGTAAATCGTTCCTGCTGGAACCTCCGTGAGGACACCGCTCTTCCATGAAACGTAAGCGCCAGCCCGCCCAAGGACCAGTCAGTCTAAAGATGTTGGCTAAACATCTTGACCTGGATCCTGCCACCGTATCCGTTGTATTGAACGAAGTTCCCGGACGTTCGATTCCCCAGGTAACTCGAGATCGCATCAAAGCTGCGGCCAAGGAACTAAACTATCAACCAAGTCTGGTGGCACGTTCCCTGCGTATGCGCCGTACCCATACCATCGGTATTCTGGTTCCGGAATTGGGCGATGGCTATCACACACAGGTAATGAGCAGTATTGGCAATGAGCTTATGGATGCCGGCTTTTTCTATTTCACCGCGCATCACAGGCACCGCAAAAACCTGATCGAAGAATATGGAAGGATGCTCATTGCCCGGGGCGCTGAGGCTCTTATTGCCATCGACACCGCTCTGACCCACCCTTTTCCTGTTCCTGTCGTTGCCGTTGCCGGGCACCATGATGTGCCCGACGTTACAAACGTAGTTCTCGACCACCGGCTTGCGGCCGAACTCGCTCTCACTCACCTCTTCTCACTCGGACATCGCCGCATTGCATTCATGCGTGGGCAGCCCTTCAGTTCTGACTCCGCCGACCGTTGGACAGGGATTGAAGACGTTTGCAGCGAAATTGGCCTCAACATTAATCCAGCCTTGGTTCTGCAGTTAACAAGAGATATCTCATCCCCGGAACTTGGCTATCCGGTCATCAGTAAGCTCTTGGCATCTGGGGAACCATTTACGGCAGTTGTTTCCTTTAACGATATGTCCGCGATCGGGGCGATGCGCGCCTTGGAAGACATGGGATTGCGCGTCCCGGCAGATGTATCGGTCATCGGTTTCGACGACATCAAGCTCGCATCCTTCTGCCATCCTCGTCTTACTACCATCCGTCAACCCCTCTTGGATATTGGAAGAATTGCCGCTCAGTGTGCTCTGAACAGGATTCGTGGGACAGAAAAATTCCGCGAGAGAATATTGATAGAGCCTGAGCTGGTTGTTCGTGAATCCACCCAGGTCGTTGATCAATCCACTGTAGCGAGCCCTCGCCGGAGAGCATGAACCTCTATTGCCGATGAATTGATAGTGGGTCAGCAAGATTCAACCAATTGACAGAGCTAACGCGGCAATATAGGTTCTTCGCAATCCCCCCGATTGGATGAAGCAACCAGGAGAAAACAGTATGGCCAGGCGTACGTTCTTGTCACAGTTATTCAGCCTTCCCTTTCTAGCGCTGGGGGCGCAGGCGCAGGATTCGAAAAGAGTTCTGAAGATCATGATGAGGAGTTCGTGGGGTACCGACGACTCGACCCGAGCCTCATTTGTGTTTGCACATGCGCTCGCCTTGGCGGACGCAGGTCACGAAGTTCAGATATTTCTTACTGCTGATGCCACGTATCTCATGCGCAAGGCGACGTCAGATGCCGTGATCCCCATCGGTTGGCCACCGCTCAGTGAATTGCGAGAGAAGGTTGTCGCTAAACACATTCCTGTCTTTGCTTGAGGTGCATGCAGCCGAGCCCGTGGGGTTTCGGAAAATGACCTCGCTACTTGGAGTGCGAAGTTCGGTAACCCAGCCATCTTTGTTTCTCTCGTCGAGTGGGCTGATCGCATAATCGCAGAGTAGGTTTTGGCGTCCCGGCTATATTTGCCGACCATGTTTTCCATTTGCGACCCGTCCCAAGTCCTGATGAACCCTGCCGGTTCAGACGGTCGATGCAACACACTCCAATTCCTTGAATCGACAATGCTTCCGCTGGGGAAGAGGTCTGTTTGGTTCAATCGGCCAAAACCTAGGCAGGGCAGTGTTTCTGCTGATCTAAGCCTAGGGAGCAATTTGGCTTTGTTTTCGACTACTCCGCTCATTCTCCCAAAGCGTTTGTTGTCTTGCTTGTGTCCTCAGTACCCACGTGTCAATGGCCCTGTCCAAGATGTGTGGCGCAGCTCTCAAAAAGCCTCAAAACTTTCCTGGACCAGTGCATAGCGACTCGGTCATTTGACTACGCCCAATTCGGAAAACGTTCTGGCGAAGAGTCCTTCAAGGCAAGAAGTTGCTGACGGCACACTACGGTTTTGCCGCGCAATACGAGTGATATCGGCTACTTCACTGCCATGACCGAAAACAACACGCGATGTCCGTGTACCCGCCTGAAGCACCATCCACGCCATCCTGGACCGCCATGGGCTGGTTGCTCGGCAAAGGCACTCGCGCACAAAAACCGAAGGTACCCCTTTATCCCAAGGACTCGCTCCGAATGCTTTGTGGTGCACCGACTACAAGGGTGAGTTCATGCTCGGGGACAAAAGATATTGCTACCCCTCACCGTTTCGGACTACGCCAGCCGTTATCTTTTGCTCTGCGAAGCCATGGAGTCCATCAAAGAACAGGGTGCTTTTACCGCCTTTGAACGCCTGTTTAAGGAACGCGGTCTGCCCCAAGCTATCCGCTCCGACAACGGAGTTCCCTTTGCTTCACCCAATGGTCTGTTCAACCTAAGTAGGCTAGCCGTTTGGTGGCTTCGCCTCGGCATTACCATCGAGCGTATCCAGCCCGGCCATCCGCAACAGAACGGTCGCCACGAACGGACTTGGTTCTATTGTGGCTTGACAATGGACTGCGGTCATTGTGAGGATGCAACTAAAATCAGCGGAAACGTTTGCGCAATTGAAAAGTCGGGTGGGGAACGAGCGGCCAGTGATAGACTTCTTTTGAGTGAGTAAACGCCTTCTCAGAAAGGACCGCTGGCCGGGACCAGTGGAGTTTAGCTCCAAATGAACTCAGGGGTCGTGCTGGTGCCACGTTCCAAGGAAGCTCCTGCCGAGGCTGCAGAACAGCGAGACGAATTGGTGCGTCGCGTTGCTTCTAGCAACGCCCTTGAAAAGTCGCCGCGGCTTCAGGCTTTCTTCCTCTATGTGTGCCGATGCGCCCTAGAGAACAAGCCCGACGAAGTAACGGAACAGCAGATCGGCATTAACGTCTACGGTCGCCAGCCCGATTACAACCCCAACGAAGACAATATTGTGCGCTCGCAGGCCCGCCTGTTGCGGTTGAAGCTCGAGCACCATTTTGCCCATGAGGGCAAGCACGAGCCGGTGGTCATTAACATCCCCAAAGGCCATTATCTGCCCGTCTTCGAAACTCGTGCCCAGGAGCCGGTAATATCCCCTGCTCTCTCCCTACCAGCAGAGGGCAAAGCCCGCCGTTGGCGACAGATCCTGGTTGGCGCAGCCGTTCTGTTCGGACTTATAGTCGTGTGGCTTGGATTCCGGTGGTTCCAGTCGAGATCTTCTATTGTGCCGTCCTCGGTGGTCACAGCGGACTCAGTTCCCCAGCCCCAACCGCGCGCGGTGGACCCAACTTCGACTAACCCAAGGCTCGCCTTAGCTCCCGAGGCTGGCGAAATCCGTATCGCCGCTGGTCATATCGGGGCTCCTTATGTGGACGTTTGGGGCCATCGCTGGGAAGCCGACCGCTACTTCGAGGGAGGTGTTCTCCAGGCCGGTCCCCAACACCTTTTCCCCCCTGTAGCGGATGAAGGCATATTCAGAAGCATGAGGCAGGCTCTCTCAGCGAGCATGTTGGTCCCGCAAACGCAGCGTGAGTTTCGTTACGACATTCCAGCGTCGCCGGGAGTTTACGAACTGAGGCTCTATTTCGCTGATCCCCTGAGGCGGTCAGATATAGCAAACCAGGAGGACGCGCAAAATAGCCGCAATTTTCAAATAAATCTGAATGGGCATCCGTTGTTGGTGGAATTCGATCCGATCGCGGACGCTGGCTCCGCCGCAGTTGATGTTCGAGTATTCAAGGATGTGAGCCCTGCGGCGGACGGGAAGCTCCATTTGGAGTTTCTTGCAGGTTGGGGAGCGCCACCCTTCGTAAGTGCTGTGGAACTGACCCGCGGAACGCCGGGAAAACTGAAGCCCATCCGAATTTCCGCTCATCGATCGGATTTCATAGATACCGACGGCAGGCGCTGGAGCGGGGACAACTACTTTATCGAGGGGCGCACCAACGTCTACGAGAATCCCGAGACGGGGCCAAAGATCCCTGCTCTATACACCGAGGAGCGGCACGGTAATTTCAATTATGCAATCCCCGTGGCACCTGGAAGCTATACAGTTAAGCTCCACTTTCTAGAATCTTTCTTCACCCCTTTGATTCCGGCCGCATTCTGCCACGGTGTCGGCTGCAGGGTCTTCGATGTCAGCTGTAACGGTGTCATGCTTCTTCAGGATTTCGATATAGTGCGTGCCGCCCCTGGGGCGCTACGCCCCGTGGTACGCGAATTTCACGGCCTGCATCCTAACGGCCAAGGGAAGCTGCTGCTCTCTTTCTCGCCAAAGGTGAATTACGCCGAAGTCAGGGCGATAGAAGTCATCGACGAAGGAAGGTAGTGGAACTGATCGCAGGCCAGCAAGCCTACTCTTCGGCGTCGGCGATGCCATCCGAACTGCTCATAGCGACATAGGGGACCCCCTGTCTTTGAGTTGAAGCTAGGCCTGAGATACTGCATTTACACGTATTTTCGCCAGACTTTCGCGTGATACACCGTGATATCACTCGATTCGGGATTCTGTTACACCGTAACACCCCTTAACAGAACTGCTTAGAAAGTGATTAAGTCCGTTCAGGGGCGTGCCCTGCCCCGGGGAGAGAAGAAATGAAGCATGTTGCAGTGGCGGTGTTCCTATTTGCGAGTGTTTGCTGGGCACAGGAGCCGCGCGATTTCAAGCCCTCTGCGACCAACGTGTGGGGCGCGGAATATCCCCGCGTTGACAGTATAGGAAGGGTGGAAGTCCGTGTTAAAGCCCCCGATGCCACCAAGGTCAGGTTGAATTTCTGGAGCGGGCCGAAATTGGATATGGTGAAACAACCGGACGGGTTCTGGACAATTATTACTCCTCCTCTCGTTCCCGGCTTTCACTATTACACACTGATTATTGAAGGTGCGGAAGTCAGCGACCCCAACACTCATGCGTACTTTGGTGGAAGTAAGCCCGCAAGCGCAGTGGAAGTCCCAGAACCTCGCTCCATCTATTATTCGGCTCAGGATGTGCCCCACGGCCAGGTTCGTGAGGTTTGGTATAACTCCAAGGTAACGAGCACCTGGCGGCATGCGTTGGTTTATCTGCCGCCCAATTATGATACGCAGAACAAGATCAGCTATCCGGTGCTCTATTTGCAGCACGGCGGCGGCGAAGATGAGACCGGCTGGATTCGCCAGGGTAATGCCAACTTCATTCTCGACAATCTAATCGCTGCCGGAAACTGCAAGCCAATGATCGTCGTGATGGCGTATGGCTATGTCCGCCGCGCCGGTCAGGTTCCGCCCGATCTGACCGGAAAGCCCTTTGGTTCTCCCGAAATGCTAAAGGCGATGCAGGAGATGGCGGCCGCGTTTGAAGAGGATGTGACACAGGTCCTAATTCCCTACATTGATTCGACCTTCAGGACACTTTCCGATCGCGACCACCGCGCCATGGCAGGCCTTTCGATGGGTGGCATGCAGGCGTTTCAGATCACCCTGAATCATCTGGACCTCTTTTCCTACATTGGGGGATTCAGTGGAGCAGGCGGGATGCTCGTTATAGGCGATCGAAAACTCGATCCCAAGACCGATTACAACGGAGTGTTTGCCGATTCGGCTGCGTTCGCAAAGAGAGTGCACTTGCTTTGGTTGGGTGTCGGGACAAATGAACCTGAGCGAATGCGTGCGGGACTGCAGAGACTGCATGGTTCACTCGAGGAAGCGAACATTCAGCACGTTTTCTACGAATCGCCGGATACCGACCACGAGTGGCAAACCTGGCGTCGGGATCTCAAGGATTTTGCACCAAGACTCTTTTGAGAAAGCTGCTCGAAGAGGCGTAGAGGGATGTGAGCTTCGAGATTGGGAGTTAGGAAATGGATCGATTCGAAGGAAGCTTCGTCACCAAACCCGGACTGGCCATGCGATCGCTTTTTGTTTGTTTCGCTGCGATTGCCATGAGCCTGACTGCAGCTGCGCCTGCTGTCGTGGCGCAGAAAGTGGCACTTTCCGTTGACGTGTCCAAAACCGACGCGAAGATCGACCGCAACATTTTCGGCCAGTTCGCCGAGCACCTTGGCCACGGCATTTATGAGGGCATATGGGTCGGCCCTGATTCCACAATCCCCAACACCCGCGGCATCCGCAACGATGTTGTTGGCGCGCTGAAGGCGCTCAAGGTGCCAAACATTCGCTGGCCAGGGGGATGCTTCGCTGACGAATACCACTGGCGGAACGGAATTGGCAGTCCGAGAACGGTAACGCTCAATCCCAATTGGGGCGGGGTGATTGAACCGAACTCTTTCGGAACACATGAATTTATGGACTTCCTCGAACAGATTGGAGCGGAAGCTTACGTCTCAGTGAACGTTGGCTCCGGCACTCCGCGGGAAGCGGCGGAATGGCTGGAATATCTGACCACAGCTCAGCCAACAACGCTCGCAAAGGAGCGCGCAGCCAACGGTCATCCCGTTCCTTACCAAGTCGCCTACCTTGGCATCGGCAACGAAAGCTGGGACTGCGGCGGCAACATGACACCGGACTACTATCTGAGCCAGCTTAAGATCTACAGCCGATTCGTCCGTAACTTCAATCCGACACAGCAGGACAAGCGGCAAATGCTGAAGATCGCTGTAGGCCCCGGGGGCGGTGAGCCCAGATGGACCGAATGGACCGAAGCCACCATGAAGGCTTACGAGCACCACACATGGAGCTGGGATATCAACGGTCTTTCGATGCACTCCTACACGGTGGGCCAGTGGCCGCCTTCCTTCGCATCTGCAAACTTCGGCGAGACCGAGTACAGTCAGTTCCTTAAACTCACGCTGGCGATGGAAGGACTGATCAGCACTCATTCCGCCATCATGGATAAGTATGACCCGGACAAAAAGGTCGCCCTGGTTGTGGACGAATGGGGCGCTTGGTACGCCCCTTTGCCAGGCAGCAATCCAGGTTTCCTCATCCAGCAGAACAGCTTGCGGGACGCAATTCTAACCGCGCTGAACCTGAACATCTTTGCTCGTCATGCTGACCGCGTACGCATGGCCAACATCGCCCAAATGATCAACGTGCTGCAGGCCATGATCATGACGGACAAAGAAAAGATGGTTCTCACCCCGACCTATTACGTGTTCAAAATGTATGTTCCATTTCAGGACGCTACCTTTGTCCCGGTCACTTTCGACGCCGGCACCTATACTCACGGCGACGTCAGTTTGCCGCGCGTAGATGCCATCGGAGCGAAGGACGCAGCAGGCAAGCTGTGGTTAGCCATAACGAATCTCGATCCTAATCAGCCCATTGAAGTCGAGGCAAGCATGACGGGCATTACGGCTAAATCGGCGGCCGGGGAAATCTTGACCGCGCCCAAAGTTGACAGCGTCAACACCTTCGAGTCGCCCACTACAGTCGTGCCGAAACCCGTTTCAGCGAAGGTTCAAGGCGGCAAGCTGGTTCTGAAGCTGGAGCCCAAATCGGTTACGGTTATCTCAGTTGAGTAATGGTCCAGGACTACATGTCGGCGGTTGTGGCTACAGCTTTTGGAGATGTGCTCTTTGTGACTTTTGACTGTGCCTCTCTACAAGGCGAGGCAGGTGCTGAATGAACCTGCACCAAATCGCCAAACGCGCGAAAGTTTCAATCGCGACTGCTTCGCGGACCATCAATCGTGTTCCTACAGTGAAGCCCGTGCTTGCGAGGAGAGTGTGGAGGGTGATTGAGGAGGTGGGCTATTGCCCCAACACCAATGCGCGCGCGCTAGTTTCCGGACGCAGTCGTACTTTCGGCCTGATGGTCGCGGAGATCACCAATCCTTTCTTCCCAGAAATTGTGCAGACTTTTGCCGACTTAGGTGTCGAGCACAATTACGAGGTCTTTCTGAGTTCGATGGCTCAGGAGCCGCGTCAGTTGGAGGCTGCCGCCTGGCGAATGATGGAGCGCCGGGTCGATGGCGCGGCGATTCTGACGTTTGGGAGAGAAGACTCAGTAGTTGAAATTTTCAGATGCCGAAATGTACCTGCGGTTGCCGTCGACGTGGAGTCTCCGGGACCGCTGCTCAAGAGTATCCGCATTGACTACCAACACGGCATTCGGCAAGCCGTGCAGCACTTGGGTGCTATGGGGCATGTACGCGTCGCCTTTATCAGTGGCCCTGCACATTTGAAGACGGCGAGGGAAAGAAGAGTCGCTTTTCAAGAATGCATGAAGGAAATTGGATTGCCGATATCCCCGACGCTGCTCCTCGATGGAGATCACACGATGGAAGGGGGCATGAGCGCCATGTCAGCCCTGGCTGCTTTGGCCGACCGGCCCTCCGCGGTAGTCTGTTCGAATGATATGACTGCAATAGGGGTAATGCGAAAAGCATTTGAACTCGCCCTGGATGTCCCGCGGGAGCTCTCGGTAATCGGGTTCGACGACATTCGCCTGGCTCGGTTCATGACTCCGCCGTTAACTTCGGTTCAGATGTCGCAGATCGAAATTGCTACCGCGGCATTTAGCGCATTGCTTGACTTAGTGGGGGTTGAAGGTTCTGAATCTTCGCGCTCAGTATATGAGATCAGAACGAATCTGGTTCTTCGAGGTTCCACGGCCCTGGCGCCCGGTCGTCTCAGAGAACTTGCTGCCGGCCAGCGCGTGCGCTCGCTTTAGGGGCGAGGAAATTCGACATGGGGAGAGAGACATGCGAACTACCAACGTTAGAACTTTTGTTTCCCTTGCTGCTTTCTTAATTGCGAGCCGGTTGTTCGCCCAGAACGCCGGGCAACCGGCCTATCTGAACGCTTCGTTACCGGTCGAACAGCGGGCAGCGGATCTAGTGCACCGCATGACCGTAGAAGAGAAGGTGTCCCAACTGGTTAACCAGTCCCGGGCAGTACCGCGGTTGATCGTGCCGGACTACGACTGGTGGAGCGAATCTTTGCATGGAGTGGCTCGAAACGGGACCACCGAATTTCCCGAGCCAGTTGGCCTGGCCGCGACGTTTGACACGGATGCGATTCACAGGATGGCCATAGTGATCGGGACGGAAGGGCGTGCCAGTTACGTTCGAGGTTTGCGCGATGGGCACAGCGACATCTTTGAAGGGCTGGACTTCTGGGCGCCGAACGTCAATATCTTTCGTGATCCCCGTTGGGGACGCGGACAGGAAACCTACGGCGAAGATCCGTTTCTAACGGCGCGCATGGGTGTAGCGTTTGTCACTGGGATGCAAGGCGACGATCCGAAATATTATCGTGTCATCTCCACTCCCAAACACTATGCGGTGCATAGCGGCCCCGAGTCGACGCGCCACACGGCTGACGTGACAGTCAGCAAGCATGACGAGGTGGATACCTACCTACCGGCGTTCCGCGCGACAGTGACGGAGGCGAAGGCAGGCTCGGTGATGTGCGCCTATAACAGCGTCAACGGGCAACCGGCCTGCGTAAGCGAGTTTTTGCTGCAGGACCAACTGCGTGGCCGGTGGGGATTTCAGGGTTATGTAGTTTCGGATTGTGACGCGGTCATCAACATCTTCCGCGATCATCATTTTACGAAGACCCAGGCTGAAGCCTCTGCGCTCGCGGTGAAACGTGGAATGGATAACGAGTGCATCGACTTCGCAAAAGTGAAAGACGATCATGACTACAAGCCATACCTGGAGGCGTACAAGCAGGGGAATCTGAAAGAGAGCGAGATTGACACCGCGCTGATCCGGTTGTTCACGGCGCGGATAAAGCTCGGAATGTTCGATCCGCCGGAGATCGTTCCTTACTCGAAGATCAACGAGAAAGACCTCAATACTGCTGAACATCGCGCCATGGCGCGTGCGGTGGCCAACGAGTCGATGGTGCTGCTCAAGAATGACGGTACCCTGCCTCTGAAATCGGGACCGGTAAAAATCGCACTCGTAGGGCCTCTTGCAGATCAGACCAGATACCTGCTTGGCAATTACAACGGAGTTCCGACGCACACGGTTTCGGTGCTGGAGGGCCTTAAGGCGGAGTTTCCTGACGCGCAGATCAGATTTGTGGCAGGCACGCAATTCCTGCGCGACGATGGCGATGCCATTCCGGTGTCAGCCTTAACCACCAGCGACGGTCAACCGGGACTCAATCTGGAGTTTGCCACTGGGGACATATTCGGGGAAAAGGCCACTATTGTCGCCAGCCGCAAAGTAACTACCGTTGACTTGAAGGCGGAAGATGTTCCCGAAGAAGTCAAGGGGAAGTACCCGATGCGGGCGGAGTGGAGCGGCTTTATCACGCCTACCGAAACGAGTGACTACAGTATCGGAATGCGTATTCAATTCGGGTTCGCCCGGGTTTTGGTAGACGGAAAGCCCGTCGCGCAGGGATGGGCCGGTAACAACGAGTCAGCAGAGGCAAAAATCGGTCACATTCACCTGGAGAAGGGCAAGAAAGTATCCCTCAAGGTCGGCTACTCACAAGTGAATGCGGAGCCAATTAGGGCGCAGTTGATCTGGTCGAAGTACGATCCCAAACCGAATCCTGAAGCGATTCTTGCCGCAAAAGCCGCGGACGTTGTCGTGGCGGTGTTGGGAATCACCAGCGAACTCGAAGGCGAAGAGATGCCGGTTAGCGAGGAAGGATTCCAGGGAGGGGATCGCACGAATATTAATTTGCCAAGGCCCGAGGAGGAGTTGCTTCAAGCGGTGACTGCGACTGGAACACCGGTGGTTCTGGTGCTTGCAAACGGGAGCGCGCTGTCCGTGAACTGGGCAAAAGAACACGTCAACGCGATCCTCGAGTCTTGGTATGCCGGAGAGGAGGGCGGGACCGCAATAGCGCAAACGCTTTCTGGCAAGAACAATCCTGCGGGTCGGCTTCCAGTTACCTTCTACACCGGAATTGAGCAATTGCCTCCCTTTGACGACTATGCGATGAAGGGTCGCACCTACCGATATTTGCAGGCCAAACCCCTGTATCCGTTTGGCTATGGCCTCAACTACACGAAATTCTCTTATCGCCGACTGCGACTGCTGAATAAGGAAATCAAAGCGGGTGATCCGCTCTCAGCGGAAGTGACCGTTACCAACACAGGAAAACGTGGAGGAGATGAGGTGGTGCAGTTGTACATCAGTTTCCCAAATGTGCCGGGAGCACCGCTGCGAGCTCTGCGCGGATTTAAGCGCATACATCTCGAACAAGGTGCGTCGGAGAAAGTGCGTTTTGACCTTAAGGATCGCGATCTTAGTATGGTCACCGAAACTGGCGAACCGGTCATCGCCGAGGGTACCTATTCAGTATCGATCGGTGGTGGACAACCAAATACCGGCGTACCAGCGGTGACGGGAACGCTCAAGGTTAATGGTACAAAGACTTTGCCGGAATAGACGCGGGAGGCGCGGTAGCGTGCGATCAAAAGTCAACAATATGAGTATTGCGATGCAAGTTGTGTTGTTAATGGGACTCTTCCCGACTCTTCTTTCTGCCCAGACCAAACCTATTAGCGCGACGATTGACGTCTCGAAAGCGGGCGCTCCAATTTCGAAAAACGTCTATGGGCAGTTTCTTGAACACATCGGAGGAATCGTCAATAACGGCATATGGGCTGAGATGTTGGATGACCGGAAGTTCTACTACCCGATCACCTCGCACCCGCCCGCCGAACCGGCCGCTGCAGCTGGCTTCAGGCGCGCCGTCTTGCGGCACTGGATACCCATTGGCCCGGACGAATTCATGACGATGGATTCCGATCATCCTTATGTAGGCGAACACACGCCTGTGGTGAAACTTAATGGAAGCGAAGCGCATGGAATCCAGCAGACAGGACTGGCGGTTCGCAAAGGAAAATCCTACACAGGTCGTATTATTCTGTCCGGCACTCCTGGCGCGAGTGTGAAGGTAACACTGGTGTGGGGAGATGCAGCGAGTGAACGCCAAACGGTTGCCATCAATAAACTCGGCACTGATTACATCAAGTTTCCGCTGAGTTTCCGCGTTGAGGGCGACAGCGATAGCGCGCACCTGGAGATTGTTGGAACCGGTGCCGGGGCGTTTCACGTTGGAGCCGTCTCGCTAATGCCTGCGGACAACGTGAATGGTTTTCGAGCAGAAGTGATTGCTCCGCTCAAGGAACTGCATTCCGGCGTCTATCGCTGGCCCGGCGGAAACTTCGTTTCAGGGCATGAGTGGCGCGACGCGATTGGCGATCCTGATAAACGGCCCCCAATCATGGATCCGGTGTGGCACGCCGTTCAGCCGAATGATGTGGGCACCGATGAGTTCATGACGCTTTGCCGGTTGCTGGAGGTCGAAGCCTACATAACTGTCAACGCGGGCTTCGGTGATGCCTGGTCTGCCGCGCAACTGGTGGAATACGTCAATGGTGCGGCAAGCACACCAATGGGAAGCTTGCGTTCCGCGAATGGTCATGTGCAGCCTTACAACGTCAAGTATTGGGGCCTGGGCAACGAACCTTGGGGCGAATGGCAACTGGGGTTCATGCCAGTTGCGCAATTTGAACTGAAATACAATTTGTTCGCAAAGGCCATGCGCAAAATCGACCCAACGATCAAGCTGATCGCTCCTGGATCAATGCCCGACGCCATGACCGGTTCCAAGCAGGCAAAACGGCTGAACGGACAGGTCGTGCCTGACTATCTGTCGCCCGGCGATTGGAGCGGTAACTTGCTGGCTCACTGCCTGGACAATATTGATATGCTCAGCGAGCACTTCTATTCCACAAGCGGTAAGCGAACTGATCTTCAGACTGGCGAGAAAGTGAGCGTCGAGGCACAGACGCTCGTTGAGTGGGAACGCGCACCCGCCACCCAGGTTCGGGTGAAATACGAGCACTATCAGGAGTACTTGAAGCGCATTCCTGGGCTCAAGGAAAGACCCGTCCCTATCAGTCTGGATGAGTGGGCCTACATTGGCGGGCCGCCGAACTCGTATAAGGTGGTACCTGCTTACGCTTGGGCGTTTCATGAAATGTTTCGTCATTCCGACCTTTACCAGCTGGGGGCATTCACGTTCGCTACGGCTATGATCAGCGCAGACCGCACTAACGCGTTGCTGAGTCCGACGGGACTGCTGTTCAAGATGTATCGAGATCATTTCGGTACGATTCCCGTGCAGGTATCTGGAGATTCGCCGCAGCCGAAACCGGTTTATCCCGCAGGGGGCGATCAACCCGCCGTCAATCCGGGAAGTGACACCTATCCCCTGGATGTGAGCGCGGCCATCAGTGAAGATCGCAAGACGCTTACATTCGCCGTACTGAATCCGTCGGACACCGAGCAACGCGTAAAGCTCTCGATAGTTGGCGCGAAGCTCTCAAACCAAGGCCACCTTTGGCGCATGGCTCCGTCAACCGTCGATGCAGTAAATACCGTTGGACGAAAGCCCGAAGTGGAGGTGCAGGAACAGGATATGACATCCATGCCCGATACGATGTCTGTCCCTCCGTACAGCGTCAGCATCTATTCCTTTCAATCTCAATAGTTTGAATAAAGGTGGTTAGAAAAACCGCACGACTTATCCACAAAGACATGGTGAACGGCCAGCGTAGTCTCGCCAAAGTGCTTTACTTCATTACGATAATGTCGTGCTGGTGACGTTCGGGAGAGGAAAGAAGTAGGTCGATGTGGAGCTTCGCTTATTGCGGAACACTGGTTAATTACATCGACACCAAAGGAGATGGCCTTGAAAAAAATTTTGATTGCCACGGCGCTGTTCCTGGGAGGCACTCCGCTTTTTGGACAGGGTGCGGAGCATCATCCGGAATGGCCCGGGAAAGGTCAGCTGTTTGTCGGCACTTGCTACCAGCCTGTAGATCGTTCACGCGAACAGATCCAGCAGGATGTTGCCTTAATGAAACAAGCGGGATTCACTATGGTCCGCATGGGCGACCTTTCCTGGGACGCGTTTGAACCATCCGAGGGCCAGTTTGAATTCGCGTGGTTCGACCAGATCCTGGAGCAGATGGACCAGGCGGGAATCAAGGTGATCCTCGACATCGGCGGATCGCCCGCGCCCATCTGGCTGCATCACAAGTATCCATCGGTAAACATGGTCAACGAACATAGGGCGACGGTCCAGCCGGCGGAACGCTACATGGACAACATCAGCGATCCGGCGTATCGCGAGCACTTGATTCGCTTTGCCGACAAGTTGACCCGACACTATGCCCACAACCCTTCACTGGCCGCGATTGGCTACAACAACGAGATCGGCAATGGAGTGATGTCCTATTCCGAAGGGGATCGTCAGAGGTTCATTGAGTGGCTCAAAACGAAATACGGGACGACTGCAAATCTTAACAGAGCTTGGGCAACACAGCGCTGGTCACGGCACTTGAATTCCTTTGACGAAGTGCAGTTGCCGTACGCGGACGGACCTTCTCCGCCCGAACGGTATCTTGATCTGCGGCGCTTCTGGTCTGACATAACAATTTCGGTGCTTGAGGATCTCGAAAAAGTGAGGCAGCGCAACGTTCCCAATCTGCCTGCCGTTTCTAACCTGTGGGACACCGCAGGGCGTCGAGGTTTCGACTACCTGAGCTCATACAAGAAATACGTGAGCTACGGAGCGGAGGGATTCTATCCAGCAAATCCCCTTGACGTTTCATTTGGCGCGCTGCTGGTAAAGGGAGATCTTTCTACGCCCGCATGGTTCAACGAATTCATCACCGGCGGTGGAGGATATTACGGCGGCCCCAAAGGAATCATTCGCATGTGGGCGTATCTGGCTTTGATCGACTACGGGCAGGCATTTCTAGCATGGACCTTCAATACCCATCGTGGCGGGGAAGAGCAGGCGCTCTTTGGATTGCTTGATCACGATGGCACGCCTTCGTGGAAGTACCGGGAGTTCAAGCAAATCGCGACGGAGTTTGCAAAGTTGCAACGCTTGGGCTTCCCCCGCTATCACAAGCCAGAGGTCGCCATTGCTTACTCTTTTGAAAGCAATATGGCATCTCGTCCGCCGGGTCCAAGCAATACGGTTCGCAGCTATTTCACTTTCCCCTATGCCGAGCAGGTTGAGAGCGCCCTGCAGCCGTTCTTTGAAGACAATATAGATGTCGCGATCATTAACATCGGACACAGTGGTCTGGACTATAAACTGCTGGTTGTGCCGGCGGACTATCTGATGGATACCGCAAGCGCTGAGGCGATTCGGAATTACGCGCGCAACGGCGGTACGGTGATCATGACCGCCATGTCGGCGAAGGTCGACGAGAACAATCAGTGGTTTGATACACCGCTTCCGGGCCGGTTGAGCGATGTATTCGGGATTCGTACTGCAGAATTCTACCGGCCAAGCACACCCCTGGAGATGAGCCTGAACGGCAAAACGGAAAGGGCCAACCTGGGTTTCTATGAAGTGCTTGAACCACGCACTGCGAAGCCCGTGGCCCTGTTTACAAACACTCCCGAGAAGTCGTCCGCCATAACGGTCAATACCTACGGAAAAGGACGCGCTATCTATGTAGCTGTTCCTGCGCAGATGTCGATACTGGCTCCGCTCGTGCGCAGCCTGTATTCAACCATCGACATCGAACGGGGGCCGGAGACTCCTTCCGGGGTTTACGCACGAGTGGTGGAAGGGAAGACGCTATACGTAAATACTACGAATGAAGTGAAACGTATCCCCATTCGCGGAAGGAAGCTTGGACTTATTAGCGGGACCGCGTATGAAGGAGTCATTCAACTGAACCCGTACGATGCAGATCTGGTGGAGTAACAATATCTTCGGATTCTCGCCAGCTGGAAAGGACTGAAAAGGAAGTTCTGACACTGCATGCTTTTGTGCTGACTGACTGGGTAATCGACGTTGCCGCGCCTTTACTGGCGCGCAAAGTAGGGAATTGTCGGTAGATATGTCGAAGGCACAGCGCGAAGATCGACCGCATTGCATCCGGCCATCTCACTGTTATGGACGGACGACTTCGCGAGAGCGTTCAATGACCGAACCCGAAACACACAATTTGATCTGTCACTTTCTAGGGAGGTATCGATGACTGCAATGAAGTGGTTTTGTTTAATGACGGTGGCCGCTGTCACTGCTATGTGTCCCCAACTTGCTTCGCAAGTTGCGACTGACGTACCCCCGCCGGTTCCAGGGGCAAAACCAGTTTCCGTGGAACACATCAAAGTGCATGGTGCAGCCTTGGAAGGCAATCTGGAGGGAGACGTTGTGGATCGCGACGTACTCGTATTTTTGCCGCCCAGCTATGCCAAGCAGAAATCCCGCCGCTACCCAGTTGTATATGCCCTTCACGGATATTCGATCGGAGCAGAGCAATGGACCCACGAGATTCACGTGCCACAGACCATTGAAGGCGCGATCGCTCAAGGTGCCCGAGAGATGATCATAGTAGTTCCCGACTCGAAGACGGTCCACAATGGTTCCATGTATTCGAGTTCAGCAACCGCCGGAGATTTCGAGAAATTCATCGCGCACGATTTGGTTGCGTATATTGACGCGCACTACCGTACGCTTCCTGGCCGGCTCAGCCGCGGTCTGGTCGGCCACTCTATGGGAGGCTACGGAGCGACCCGCATTGGCATGAAGCATTCCGATGTGTTTGGAAGTCTGTACATCATGAGCCCGTGCTGTTTGTCTCCCCGTCCAGCAGGCTCGCTAAAACCGGAAGACGAAAAAGCACTGGAGGGCGTGAAAACGGCCGAGGATTCGGCAAAACTCGGATTCTTTCAACGCGCTCAGCTTGCGACCGCAGCGGCTTGGTCGCCTGATCCCAAGAATCCGCCGTTGTACCTAGACCTTCCTATGAAAGACGGAATGGTCCAGCCTGATGTTCTCGCAAAATGGACGGCGAACGCCCCGCTTGCTTTTATAGATCAGTACATCGGAAATCTGCGCGAGTATCGCGCCGTTTCGATTGACGTGGGTGACCAGGATGGTTTGCGGGTTGATGCCGGCAAGCTCCACGATGTTTTGGACACATATAAAATCACCAACGACTTTGAAGTGTATCAAGGGACCCATACAAGTAAGGTGGCTGATCGTTTCCAAAATCATGTAATTCCTTTTTTCAGCAAAAGTCTCTGTTTTGAGAACGACTGCAAGTAATTGCCCCAGGGATTTACATCGGGGCACGTTAGAGGTGAGAGCGTGGATCTGGGAAAGTAAATTCCCTAGTGGTGGTCGAGGAGTTCATTTTGAAAAAGCTCGTGATTATCGTCTCCGCGGGGGAAGGCTCTCCTAGAGTTTCTGAGTGAATGCGTACTTAGATTCAGATTTGCTACATCAAGCGCTCCTCTATTCATTCAAACTTCGCAGGCCTGTCGCATTACTAAGTCTGAATTCGGGAATCCAAGGATAATGGCAAGAGTACAATAAGGGACCCAAAATGAGCCCGTTGACAAATTGCCGATGGAGTAGAAGTGCCAGTGTTTTGATGTTGTTGTTGATTGCGCGATTGTGCAGCGGTCAGACCCCGAGCCAACCAGAAAACAGTTCAAACAGGATTTCCGTGACGGTCAATGCCGTGCTGGTTCCGGTCGTTGTACGAGACGCTCAAGGCAACTCTGTCGGTAATCTGAAGAAGGAAGATTTCGAAGTCTTCGATAAGAACAAACTGCAGGCGATCGTCGGATTCGATATCCAGCAGCGAACGAGTCCGGCGACGGAGCGGGACAGCACTGATCACAAAGCGGATGTGGCCAGTCCCTCGGGTCCGAAAACGGACACGCCCAAACCCATCTCGCCAGAACGTTTTGTCGTGTTCCTTTTCGATGATTTGCACTTGAGCGCGGGCGATTTGAGCCTGATTCAGAAGGCCGGAACTCGGATCATGTCAGAATCTCTGGCCGAAACGGACATTGCAGCGGTGGTAGCTACCTCAGGTATCAGCACCGGACTGACGCGAGACCGGAGGAAGTTGCAGGAAATTATTATGAAACTTAGGCTGGGCAATATTTACAGTGGAGTTGCCCGAACATGCCCACAAATGACTTATTACGAAGCAGATCGCATTGTAAACAAACACGACTTCATGGTTCTGGAGACGGCCACCGAGAACACGCTGGCGTGTTGTGAGTGCAAGCGGGATATAGCGGAAGTGCAGGCACAGAATGCTGCGTCTGAAACCTTGCGTATTGGGGATCAAGATGTACGGCAGACACTCGGGTTCATTCGAGACATTGTGGCGAAAATGGGTGCCATGCCAGGACAAAGAACCCTGGTGCTGGTTTCGCCGGGTATTTTAACTGTTACTCCGGAAGCCATGGCCGGCAAGTCGGCAATTCTGGATCTGGCAGCGAAGTCGAATGTCACAATCAACGCATTAGATGCGCGTGGGCTTTACACAACAACCCTCGACGCTTCGGAGCAAGGCCGAGGCACAAGCCTGGCCGAGCGGAATGCCTCACAATATCGTGGGTATTCGATGACCCTGAATGAAGACGTGATGGCGGAACTGGCGGATGGCACTGGAGGCACGTTTTTTCATAACAGCAATGACCTCGAAGAAGGACTTCAGCGACTCACAGTTGTTCCTGAATGGGTGTACCTGTTGGAGCTTTCACCGACGGGGATCAAGCAGGATGGTTCGTATCATCCGCTGAAAGTGAAAGTGAAAGGAGAGGGTCTGAAGATTGAGGCCCGCCGTGGCTATTTTGCGTCAAGACAGCAGAAGGACAAGGCCTCAAAGTGACCTGAGCAGAGGTTCTTGCCAGCATCTACATGCGGGCAGACACAACCTCGGTTGTAGTAATGGTTAGCAATTTGAGAAATCGTATTCTTCCCTCGTTACTCGGCGAACGTCGATTGACTTATTGAACGAGGTCT
>CAVXOG010000027.1:0-122901 GCA_963763395.1 Candidatus Acidiferrales bacterium
TTCAGTCGTTTCCTCGTGCATTGGGATCTGCGTGAGTCTATGCGAGAAACCGATGTCGAAGTGATCCTGCAGCGAGCCAAGGAGAAGTACCTGGAAGCCAAGCCGCGAATCATCTCCGACAATAACCCGCAGTTCATCGCTCGCGACTTCAAGGAGTTCATTCGCATCTCGGGCATGACGCACGTCCGAACCTCCCCTTATTATCCACAGTCGAACGGCAAGATTGAGCGCTGGTACAAGTCGTTGAAGGGGGAGTGCATTCGGCCGGGAACGCCGCCGTCGCTGGAAGATGCACGGCGCCTGGTAGAGGGTTATGTGGAGCATTACAACAACGTTCGCCTGAACAGTGCCATCGGCTACATCACTCCAAAGGACATGCTCGCCGGGCACCAGCAGGAGATTCAAGCCGAGCGGGATCGGAAGTTGGACGCGGCGAAGGAACAGCGGAAGAATCGCCGCCAGGGGGCGGGGTGATGGATGAAACGGATTGCTCCCGTTAGCCGACAATGCAGAATTAACACAGCGGCAAGGCCGAGCATATAGTCAACGAAGCGGTCGCCGCGCTTCCGTGAGGAGTCCCTGCATCTCGGTATGCGCGCGGCGGTGGACCAGGTCCTCTAGCGTTCGGCAACGCGCGGCTCACTGATAGGCGCGCCGGCCGGCGATGGTTGTTTTGCCGGGAGGAGTGCAAGCAGCGTGACTCCAATCACGCCAAAGATCACAATGTCCTGGGGGCTATCCTTCCTGTGCATCCCGTGCGCCACGGCCTGCGCCGACATGATTGTCATCGTGAACCCATGGGCAAGGCTTGACCACGCCCCATAGGCGATCATCAAGCGATGCTTGGCCGGCTGATTAACGGCCACCAACAGACAGACCCCAAGCGCCGCGTTAAGGCTCAGGAACATCGGCATGACGTCACTATGCCCGCTAAGCCACCTAGAGTGCCACAGATCGTCGAACAGGAGATAGCCCCAAAAGCAATAAAACAAGCCCACCAGCACCAACACTACCTGCAAGGCGCGCTCACGTTTCATACCGTCCTCCGTTTTGTGCGATGCAAGGTCATTACCACGTTTTTCACTTCAGATTGTGTGATTTTCAGCTGTGATGCGTCCGATACTGGAACCCTGCGAGCATCCGCAGTGTGAGCAGAATGCTTCTCCCCCTCGAATAGGCTTGCCACAGGAACTGCAAGGCCCAAGGAGAGGCCCTCGGAACACAAAATAAAGGATGAATCCAATCAAATTGGGTATGAGGAAAGCGGCAATCACCCAGGCCCAAGCAGGCATTTGATGCCTTTTTGCGTCCCCATAAATATATCCGAGGGCAAGGAAAAAAGCCGCGGTGAAGACGCCAAACGTCAAGCCAAACCAAAGCGCTTCTGGCATGGTACTGAGAAATCCTTTGGAAGCAAGTAAGGAACGGCCCTGGCTGGAAGCAAAATAGACTACCCAAATCGGGATCGCCAGTGCTGCGATGACCATTGCAGACCTGGGTAGAACATTCCGTCTTGCGGTTCCCAACAAGACAGTCGCAACTACAAGCCCGGCCAAGAACGCTATCAAAAGCACCCCCGATTGCTGTGTCATGCAATACCTCTATTCTCACCAGGCGCCGCGAGCAGAAGTAAGGCCGAGCAAAAAGATGGCAGCAGCCAAAAGACGAGCACGCCTGCCTGGACTTGAGCAGTGTCGAAATGCATTGGGACCGTCAGGAGCTTAGCCACCTGGTAGACAAGTGCCGATCCCACGATTGACATCGAGAGCGCTACAGCAAATGCAGCCCAGACCTTGAATTGCACGTTGTGCTGGCGCATTGTCTCGGTATGATGCGCAAGAATCTCACGGACCTGGGCATTCGAATCTGGTTCACTCGTAAAGGTGAATTCCCGCAACCCCCGAATCGTACGCTCAGTTAGCTCGAGGTAGCGCTTGCAGCCATCACAGTCGCGGATGTGGTCATGGATGAGCTGTCTTTCGCCCTCTGAAACCTCTTCTACGAAAGACCTGTCGATAAGCTCGCGAAATCTCTTGTCACCCTCCATGCGAATCACCCTCCTCAAATGCGGATCTCAGTGCTGCAAGACCGCGATAGATTCTGGACGTCACCGTTGTAGTAGGGGCGCCCAAGACCTGAGCCATCTCCGCAAGAGACAGGTCCTCTTGAAACCTCAGCAGCAAAGCCTCGCGATACAGCGGTGGCAGAATCTGCAGCCGGCCGGCCAGACGCATTGCGTCTTCGCTTCGAGCCGCGGCTTCGAATGGGGAAGGATCGGAAGAGGGAAACAGCAGCATTGCATCGCGATCATTTGGCAAGGATACTGTTGCCACCGCTTTTCGTTTTTTCCGGAGGTAATCTATTGCCAAATTGCGGGCGATCGCGAATAGCCATGGATCAAACCGCTGCCGCCCGTTGTACTGGCTGCCCCGTTGCAGCACGCGAATCCAGGTCTCCTGCGCAAGGTCCTCCGCATGCTCTCGCCTCCCGGTGAGGTATAGCAGGTAGCGCACCAGTCGATGCTGACAGCGCTCCACCAGGTCTGCAAGAAACTCCATATCCCTCTCACGTAAGCCTCGCGCAATCTTTGCCGTTTCGGTTTCGGCTGTCGTATTCAATGTCATGGGAAGAGCCGACATATATCCTGTATACGATCAAACCCCGGCGGATTACTCAACTTTTGACCGAAAAATCACGCTAAGATTTGCCTCGGACGGATATCGGACCAATGGGCGGCAAGGGCCTGACGTGTACAACTCGTTTATTGGCAGACCCCAAATAGCATAGATAGTTGTCGAAACCAGGCGATCACAACTCACGATTCGGGTCTGGCCGGTCTGGGTTCCGGCGGAGTCACGGGCAAACCGGATGTTGAGAAACGGCAGCTCGTTGCGGAGTTACAATGATTTTGCCGGGCGAAACGGAAGCGGGCACTGCGGGGACGCAACCATGCCGAGGGATATCCCGGTGGGCTCATCGAGACGATGAACGGGGGCGTGAGAGCTCGTTCTTGCGCCGCCCAACCTCCATCGGATCGAAAGACCCCATGCCTTGAAAATCCCCGCCCGAAGGGCGGAATACTCACTAACGGAGAACGTCGCTTCTCCATTTCAGGCTGAACCAAGACACGAGCCCGTGAGTACTCGATCGTTTCTTCTTAGTGGACTCTGCGTTAGCCTCTCATCCCCGCCTTTGCTTACCCCTCTTTCCTCTCACCCCCACTCCATGCTATTTTCAGTACAGTTCTCCCGGAGTGGCGGAACTGGCAGACGCAGCAGACTCAAAATCTGCCGCCCTTCGCGGGCGTGTGGGTTCGACTCCCTCCTCCGGGACCATTTCATTCCAACTGCATCCGCAAGAAAGGCCCGAGACCTCCGTGCCTTATTTCTATCTCTTCTCTGCTCGACCCTCTGAGGAGAAGCAGGTTCCAGTACGAAGATGTCCGTATGTTTCGCACCTGCAAACGACTTAGAAGCCGACGAGGAAACCGCCAGCCGCTTGTGTTCTTGTCGCCATCTGCATTTCCTTTTCAGTTGACCAACGACTGACGAACAAGGGAAGGGAAGCGCAGACACCGCTAGTTTGGCGATCGCATTCGGAGTGTTGTGGTTGTAGTGTTGTCGCGGAACGGAGCGCCAGCTTCGTAGAGCGCTATCCTCGTTTTTAGCTCTTCCGCCAATTCCTGATTATTCCTCTGTACCGCGAGGGCCAGGGCGCGCCGCGCGACCTTTGTAGCGGAAGGGAACTTGCCCGCTTCGGCATAGGCTGCGGCCAGTGTGTCCAGAACCTCCACATTCCCCTCCCCGGCCGTTTTCGATGCTCTCTCGGCATAACTCACTGCTTCCGCTCCATTGCGAATCGCGCGATCAGGACTGGTTGCCAACAGCCATGCAGTCTGGTTCAAAACCGGCAAGTCATTTGGATCTATGCTGATTGCTTTCTTCCAATGTGCGATTGCTTCGCGAATTCGTCCTGTTCGATAATAAGCGTCTCCCAGCCTGTATTGCGCTTTGGCGAAGTCCGGCGTCACTTCCACTGCCTTTAACCATTGCCCAATCGCCTCGTCGTGATTTCCCAACTGCTCCAGCATTTCTCCCCAATTGAAGTAAGCTTCCAGAAATTTGGGATTGAGCTCCGTCGCTTCACGATAGTTTTTTGCAGCCTCCTCGTAGTTTCCGTTCCTGGCCAGGCTTACGGCCAATCCATTACGTGCTCCTTCATCTTCCGGATCCGCTTCCACGGCTTTTTTCCACTCCGCAAGCGCTTCGGCAGACTGTCCCTTCCGCGTCAACTCAGCCGCGTGGTCAGATATCTGGAAGGATTCGGCAGCGAGTGCGTTGATATTGAGCAAGCCACCTTCCGGGATGTTCGCGAATTCAGGAATATTCACGGCGCGGTTTGCTGCTGTGGCATTCTCAATCAGAATGGCCGGACTGTCGTTGCCGTTCGCATCGATATGAGTGAGAAACATCTGGGTGTAAGGCGATCGACTTTTCGATGAGAAGACCAGCCAGTGTCCATTCGGCGAAAAGCTGTGCCAGGAATTCATCAGCCGCGTGTTGCATCGCATGCGCCGGGCCGCGCCACCCTGGGCTGGAATGATAAATAGTTGGCTATCGGGGCGCATCAATTGTCCATTCTTACATTTGACAAATATGATCCATCGGCCATCCGGTGAAATCTTGGGGAAGTTGTTGCTCATGCCGTTCTTCGATGCACCTTTTATGGCTACCGGCCGACCGCCTTTGCCTCCGTTGAACGGAATGCGATACAAGTCGTATTTGATCTGTGTCTCATTGGGATCGTTGGCGTATTTCGCGGGGGCTTGGAATGCCCAATCAGGTTCCTTTTCTTTCGCTCGGGCGAAGACGATGTAGCTGCTATCTGGACTCCACACTCCATCGGTCTGCACATAATCAAGATCGTCGGCGCCCGGGAGAGCCTGGCGCTCTCCTTTGGCTCGGCTGTACCAACTGAGGATTCCGCGCGTCGGATAAAATACCTGGAGAAATCGGTAGTCCTTGAAGTTTGAGAGGTAATAGGAACCGTGCAAATCCAATCCCGGTCCTGTGAATGTGGTGAGCACGTACTTTCCGTCGGGCGAAACCTGCGTCAAGAACCCCACCCTCGTCAGCCCTAACTGCCAGTCGCCATTCCACGAGATAAGGTCTTTGCGACGGATCGTCATCTGCGGCTGAACCGGAGCCAGTGCGTACAGCCCCTTATCGTTTCCCGGTCCATCCATATCCATACCAAGCCATTTCCCATCACTCGAAAAAGTATGACAGTTGGCGCAAGTGTGCAGGCCTGTCAGCAAAAGATGGCTTTGTTTCTCTCCTACGTAGCGCAGTCGCCATGCGATCAGCGGCATTGCCTTCGGGTCGATCGGCTTGATGGCATTCTTATCGCCTTCGGTCGGCATAAGTGGAACATCGCGATAAAAGATCGGCGCACCCACGGGATCTTTCGATATCTGCAGACTGACTTTTCCGCGGGACACCGGCAGTTTTTCCCGGAGTCCCGTGAAGGTTATCGTCGCAGGAACTTCCTTGGCATGTTTCTTCAGAGATGCCCATGTCGCGTCGCCAGGAACCCACGTTCTGGTAGCAGCCAATTGGGTAGAAAGTATGGGCCGCTGGTTTGAGGGTGCGACACAGCGCTCGTCAATCTCGCCGATTTGGAAATGCTCGCCGCTGGTTGTAATGCGAACATTCGGGGAGCCGTCGGCGAATACCAGGTCAATCTGCCATGACGTTGCCTCTTCCGCACCATCACGCCAGAGAAATGTGGGCGGCGCCATATCCGGAGGGAAGATTGATTCCTCGTCCGGATAGTCCACGGTGATTGGCTTAAGCGTATCCCCTGACGACACATCTTCTACTGCGGTGACGTTTATTTTAGCTGGGGCAGGTAGATTTGTGGACGCGATCGGCAGCACAAAGGCCAAACTAACAGGAGACAACAGCAGCGCACCGATGAACGTGAAAGTTTTGACCCCACCGCTGTCACTAACCCTGGAAAACATTCATTTCCGCCTATGCTGGACACGATATGCGCTCCAAAAGTCCGCGTCAAGGAAAGCGGCCTGATACTTCCAGAAGACGATCGCATAGTGCTTTTTGGATCTTCTCTGTCTCTGAAACTTCGGTACTTTCCTCCCCTTGACGCACCCCTCCCCGCCTGCCATAAGTGTTCTAACGAAGATCGCATGTCCTCTCTCTCTTCCAATCTCGTACCCATGAGCAATCGTCGTCGTAGTCAACGCGTCTTGCTCCGAATTCCCATTCTTGTCATTGCTATTGGCGTGGATAAGCTACCTATCTCCGAGAAAACTTTCACTGCCGTAGTCAACGCTCATGGGGGTCTGATCTATCTATCCATGAAGGTGCGCGAAGGTCAGGCACTCATCCTGCGCAGTCCCGAATCCAGCGAAGAACAATCCTGCCGCGTGATCCACATCTGTGAAGAGCGCGATGGCAAGCGCGAAGTCGGTGTCGAATTCACCACGCGCAATTCCAATTTCTGGCATGTTGCGTTCCCGCCTTCCGATTGGGCAACCCAAGATCCGCAAATTACCTCCGATACTTTTTGAGTCCTCTTGCCTCAAAAAACGCTGGCACCCTGTATTGAATCGGTTTAATATACCTCTTCAACCTCCATCGGATCGGAGCTTTCATGAGACCACATCCTGTTCCTAGCTATATTCCTGCCCTCCTCTTGTCAGGGCTACTGTTTGTCGGCTTTGCCGGAGTGGCCTCTGCAGATTCCCCTGTTCGCACGAACTCACCGCTATCTCTAGACGGCATTTGGCAGATGCAATCTTCGTGCGCAGATAAATCCAGTGGCGAAGCCATCTCCACACCCGGCTTCTCGGCAAAGCAGTGGCACAACGCGGAAATTCCCGGCACTGTCGTCGGCGGTCTAGTCACCGATAAGACCCTTCCTGATCTGAATTTCGGCATGAACCTGAAATCGATTCCCGGTGTCAGCCTTGGCGGCGAAGAGCCCTTCTCTAATCGTGAAATGCCTGCTGACAGCCCTTACCGCTGTTCGCATTGGTTCCGAACCGAATTCGCCGCGCCTGCCAGTTTCACCAACAAGTCCGCTTGGCTTCATTTCCTCGGCATCAACTACAGGGCCAATATATGGCTCAACGGCAATAAAATTGCCGACCGCGCTGATATGGCCGGTGCGTACCGCACCTATGAGTTCCGCGTAAACGAGCTTCTTCATAAAGAAGGGAAGAACGCACTGGCGGTGGAAGTCTTCGCTCCAGAGAAGAACGACCTCGGCCTTACCTGGGTTGACTGGAATCCCACTCCTCCCGATAAAGATATGGGAATCTGGCGGGAAGTATTTCTCTCCGAAAGCGGTGAGGTAGCCATCCGCGCACCTTTCGTCGGGTCTAAACTCACGAACAATTATTCTTCGGCCGAACTGACTGTCAGCACCGAACTGCGCAACACCGCTAATCATCCCGTAGACGCCGTTCTTCATGCCGATGTCAACGACGACCATCTCTCGCAACCTGTTCAATTGGCCGCAAATGAGTCCAGAATCATCACCTTCGCGCCCGATAAATTTCCAAAACTCAAACTGAGCAAACCCCATCTCTGGTGGCCGTACCAGATGGGTGAGCCTTTTCTCTATACCGCCAAGTTTCGGGTGGAAGTTGCCAAGGAAATCTCGGACTCTGCCAACCTCACGTTCGGCATTCGCGAAGTCACTTCTGAACTCACGCCGACAGGTGGCCGTCTCTTCAAAGTAAACGGACGCAAAGTTCTCATCCGTGGTGCGGCCTGGGCCCCGGACCTTCTTCTTCGTTGGGATTCCAAACGTGTCGATGCCGACCTTGCCTACACCAGGCACATGGGTCTGAACACGATTCGCCTGGAAGGAAAAATCGATCGTGAGGAATTTTTTGAGAAAACCGATCGTCTCGGCATTCTCATCATGCCCGGGTGGATATGCTGCGACATGTGGGAGCACTGGGACGATTGGACCGCCGAAACAAGAAAGATCGCCGCTGCATCTCTAGTCGATCAGATCAGTCGACTTCGCACTCATCCCAGCGTCTTCGTCTGGCTCTATGGCAGCGACGGTCCTCCGCCTGCCGACATTGAAAACATGTATCTCGACATCCTGAAAGATCTCCGTTGGCCGAATCCGTCCGTCTCCTCTGCTTCGGAAACTCCCACCAAAGTTACCGGCAATTCCGGCGTAAAAATGACCGGTCCTTACGAGTACGTTCCACCCATGTATTGGCTTAGCGACAAGGAAGCCGGTGGCGCCTTTGGCTACAACACCGAAACCAGCCCCGGCCCAGCCATTCCTACAAAGGAAAGCCTCTCGAAATTCATTCCTAAAGATCATCTTTGGCCCATCGGTGAATATTGGAATTTCCACGCTGGCGGTGAACGCTTTACCACCGTTGATGTATTCACCGACGGCCTCAATCGCCGCTATGGCACCGCCACCTCGTTAGACGACTATGAGCGCAAAGCGCAAGCCTCTGCCTACGACAATGAGCGCTCCATGTTTGAAGCCTATGGTCGGAACAAATATGTTTCCACCGGTGTCATTCAGTGGATGTTGAACAATGCTTGGCCTTCTGTCATCTGGCATCTCTACGATTACTACCTGGTTCCCGGCGGGGGCTACTTCGGCACTAAAAAAGCCCAGGAAATCATCCACGTTCAATATGACTACAACAGCAACTCCGTCTCTGTGGTCAATGGTACGTACGCCCCGCTAAAGGGCCTGAAAGTCAGCGCCAAACTCATCACTATCGACTCGAAAGAAGCCGCATCCCAGGATGCCACCATCGATGTCGACGCCGACGCCGCCACCAAAGCCTTGGACCTTTCCAAACCCGACAATCTCACCACCACCTATTTCCTGAAGCTCCAACTCCACGATTCGGGCGGGAAACTTGTCAGCGACAATTTCTACTGGCTCTCCACAAAAGCCGACACTATGGACTGGGCCAACAAGAAAGACACGGTTTACACCCCGCAAAAAGAGTTTGGCGATCTCACCGGCCTCAACTCTCTTCCCCTGGTTAATCTCGTCGTAAAGCAGGAACACTTCGATGCAGGCAAGGGAACTCTTCATCTGAAAATAAAGAATCCAGCCGCCAGCGTGGCATTCCAAATTCACCTACGCCTGGCCAAATCCAAGGACAACGACGACATCGCTCCCATTTTTTGGGATGATAACTATTTTTCGCTACTCCCGGGTGAAGAGAGATCCGTCTCCGCAAGCTACACACCGGCAGACGCGGAAGGAACCGTGCCGCTACTGGGAGTGAGTGGCTTTAACATCACTCCATTCATCGTCAAGCTGCACTAGCCATTACAGACCACGGGCCACAGTGAATTGTGCCCCACTTGGTCTTTCTTTTCACTCGGGATCTGCATCTCTGCATCAAGTCTCTTCTCTCGTGATATCCTCTCCATCCATGCGACGAGCAATCTTCCTTCCCCTTCTGTTCCTGTTTTCTTCCGTCAACGCGCACTCGCAATCCATCCCCGCCGCCGTCCGGCAACAAATCCAGTTCCGCATCGACGCTTCTCACGCCGATGTTGCCATCGCGTTTCGTTCCCTCGATGGCAAATCCGAATTTTTCTATCACGCGGACAACCCCTTCCACGCCGCCAGCACCATGAAAATTCCCGTCATGATCGACCTTTTCCACCAGGTACACGAAGGCAAACTACATCTCTTTGATAGAATAACCATCCACAACGAATTTCATTCCATCGTAGATGGCTCTTCCTACAAGCTCAGCGCCCTGGACGACTCAGAATCCACTCTCTACCAGGCCGAGGGCCAAACACGCACACTCTCCGAACTGTGCGAATTGATGATCACGGTAAGCAGCAATCTAGCTACAAATCTGGTCATCGAAAAGCTGGGCGTTGAAAATATCCGCAACACTGTCCACGTCCTTCATGCAGATGGCATGCACGTCCTCCGCGGTGTGGAGGACAACAAAGCCTTTGACAAAGGCCTGAATAACACGACTACTGCCCGCGGCCTGGAAGTTTTGCTAACCGCAATCGCCAACGCAAAAGCGGTTGATGCTGATTCCTCTCGCCAAATGATCGAGATTCTCGAGCGCCAGAAGTTCAACGAGAGCATCCCCGCCGGCCTGCCGCCGGGGACTCGCATTGCTCATAAGACAGGTGAAATCACTAAGATTCATCATGACGCCGCAATCGTTTTTGCCTCCCAGCCGTATGTCCTGGTGATCCTCGTTCGCGGCCTCGCCGACATCAAAGATAGCTCGGCCTTGATGGCCGACATCAGCCGCACCCTCTATGAGTTGCAAGCCCGTTAACCTTTTAGCAACCACCCGCTACCGATTCCCCCTTGCCACTTCTACTGTTAGCCACTAAGATACCCTTTCTGTTGGAGGATCCCGTGCCTAAAGAAAAGCCACAAGTGAACATCGGCGAAGTAATCAAGACCTACCGCAGCCAGCGTGGTCTTTCGCAGGGCGACATTGAACGTCGCACCGGACTCCTTCGCTGCTATCTTTCCCGCGTGGAAAACGGTCACACCGTCCCATCGCTGGAGACGCTGGCAAAAATTGCCGAAGCCATGGAGATTTCCCTTGCCGATTTCTTCCCCGGCACCGAAACGGTTCACGATAAAGAGACCCAAAAAATGCTTGGCGAACTCTCTCAAGACGAAATTCGCTTCCTTGCCGAAATCAAGAAGTACAGCACCACACTCTCTGATGGAGACAAGCGCTTGGTCCTGGCCATGATCCGCAAGATGGCCACACTTCTCCCCGTGCAGGGAGCCATGGCCAAAAAGCCTGCTATCCGCCGCCCATCTCTCTGATTTATTTTATTTCCGAATGTAGGGTCGGCTTTGCGCCGCCTTTTTTATATAACGCTGACATTTTTGCCGGCGTCCTTTTGTCTAATCCTTGTTCTGCGATTCTCAGCGTTCTTCGCGACTCTGTCTTGCGCGATACTTCGTTACTTCATTACTCCCTTGCTTCGTTTTTCTATCCCCGCATTAACCGAATCGCATCCGCTGCACCGCCTCTTGCCGGCCCGCCATTCCCGTCGTCGTTCTTTTCCTCATCCTTCCGATCGCCTTCGCCTGGCGCCAAGAACAGATTCGCTTCCACCGCGTGCTGCTTAGTGTACAACTCAAAATAACGTCCCTGCGCCGCGTACAACGATGCGTGCGTCCCCCGCTCCAGAATCTTTCCGTCTTGCACCACCAGGATCTGCTCCGCCCTCCGAATCGTGGACAATCGATGCGCAATCACAAACGTGGTTCGTCCACGCATCAAGTACCGTAACCCTTCCTGAATCAATGCTTCCGACTCCGAATCCAGACTCGACGTAGCCTCATCCAATATCAATATCCGAGGGTCGGCCAGAATCGCTCGCGCAATCGACACCCGTTGCTTTTGGCCGCCAGAGAGTTTCACGCCGCGCTCGCCAACAACAGTGTCGTATTTCTTCTCGAACCCTTCGGCGAACTCGTCCACTCTTGCGATGCGGCAAGCCGCCATAATTTCTTCTTCGCTGGCATTGGGCCGTCCATAGGCCACGTTTTCGCGAATCGAGCCATCGAACAGAAATGTCTCTTGCAAGACAACTCCCAACTGCGTGCGGTACGAACTCAGCAGCACCCTAGACAAATCCACATCGTCCACCAGAACTGTCCCAACAGTCGGCGTGTAAAACGCGGAAATCAATCCAATGATTGTGGACTTACCTGAACCAGAAGGGCCTACCAGTGCCGTCACCGTTCCAGGTTCAGACTGGAACGAAATCCCATGCAGGACTTCATTGCCAGGTTCGTAGGAAAAATGCACCTCGTAGAATCTTACGCGTCCGTCAATGCGATCCAGTTTTACCGTGCGATTCGGGTCCTGGTCTTCCATCGACTCATTCAATATCTCTCGCGTCCGCTCCAGCCCGGTGATCGCTTCCGTAATCTGCGTACCGATTCCCACGATCTGAAATACCGGTGCCACCATCAGTCCCAAAAAGAATACGTAGGTAATAAAGGTTCCCAGCGTCATTGATCCAGCAAGAATCTGGCGCGCCCCCAGGAACATCACCACGGCGCTCACCACGCCCATCAGCGTTGAACCAGAAAGACTCATCAGCGAAGTGGCCGTCAGCGTCTTCAACACGTTATCAAGCAACCTCTGGACGCCACCGCCAAATACTTCTTCCTCTCGCGATTCCGCGTGATATCCCTTCACTACACGTACCCCACCTAGCGATTCTGTCAATCGCCCGGTCACTTCGGCGGTAATCTTGGGCCGCGCCCGGAAGATCGGCCGAATTGTCGAGAAAGCTTTATTCAAAAACAGGGCAAAGGCAAACATCACCACAAACGCCACCGCAGTCATTAATGTGCTGATGCGCAGCAGAATCACCAGTGCCAGTGCCCCTGTCATCAGACCACCGACAAATTCCACCAGTCCGGTCCCGATCAGGTTCCGCACGCCTTCCACGTCACTCATGATGCGCGAAACCAGCACTCCCGTCTTGTTGGCGTCGTAGAACGATACGGGAAGTCTTCCAATGTGCGCCTGCACTTGCTTCCGCAAATCGGAGATCATGCGTTGCGCCGATTTCGACAGAAGCTGCGTCAGCGTAAACGAAGACAGCCCCTGCACTACCGTCGCGCCAATTACTGCCAGAACAATCGGCAACAGAAGGTTGATCTGGTGTTTTCCGATCACGTTGTCGATTAGATATTTCGTCGAACTCGGCAGTACCAGACCGGCCAGTCGGTTGATCGCCATCAACACAAATCCCAGGAGCAAAACCCCTCTCCGCGGACGAATCAATGTCCAGATCTCGGGCAGCGCCTTCCAATTCACCTTCTTTGACTTCTTGGCTTCCTCGGCAGTTCCAGGCGAACTGGAGCGGCTTCCGCCGGACCGGCCTATGCCAGACCGTCCTTCGTGGGCTCTGAACGTGGTTGTCATCTTGGCGGCCATAATTTCCCGAGTTCTACCTTACTAAATTTGGATGCCTGCTCCACCCTCTAATCTACAGCGCGCCCATTTTTTGTCTGCTCGCGCCACCTAGTCATCCGGCTAAGCTCTTTTCCGGGGGTTAGGAGCATCCTGGACACAACAGTCCCTGGGTACACTTCAGAAAGGGTGAACCAGCTTGATTTGGATTGTCAGGGGGAGATACCTAATCCGCAGCCGGATAAGTTGGTACCTTTGCTGCTGGTCGGTCGAAATTCAAGACGCTGGAGACGAACTGGCTCAACGTTCCGCCCAAATGTCCCAGTACGCGAGCCTTCAGTGTCGTGTAGTCCTGTGTTCCGCAGAACAAATCACTCATCAGTTGGCGAAACACAGCGTTCCGTTGCAAGAACTGCACCATGCGCGTGGTGACTGCCGATCCTAGAAACGATCCGCGATAAAAACGTCGCACAATTCGAGAAGCAAATTCCAGTTCCGCGGAAAACGAGGCCCTTACCCGAACCGGATATTTTTCCGGGCACCCTTCCGCCAACGCTCGCCCTAAGAGTTCTCCCGAACGCATCGCGTAAAACAGCCCTTCGCCCGTCAGTGGATCTACCCAGGCCGCCGCATCTCCGCACAACGCCCAATTACGTCCGATCACCGCTCGATTCGACAACGTGCTCTCCTGTGGAGAGGGCAGTACATGGCTATAGAACTTTGCGTTTTCCGTGCAGAAATTCTCGCTTGCCGCAAACTGGTGCAAGTGCGTCTTTAACTCATTGCTGGTATGCGATGCCATGCTCCCGCAAATTCCCAGCGACAAATGATCAGCACGAGGGAACGACCAGATATATCCCTCAAACTCCGGCAAGAACTTGATGATGATCTCTTCCGCGGTCTGGGGAACAAAATAACCCTGCGTTATCTCCAGCTCATCTTTTGACAATGCCCGAATCCCGGGCAGATATTGATTGCGCGCGCCCGCCGCCAGCACCACAAAATCCGCCTGCTTCCATTCTCCATCGACGGAATAACGCGGCTTCTCTGAATCCGTATCCACATTCTGCACGCGTGAATGGTGAATGTGGCAACCAGCCTCGCGTGCCCGGTCAAGCAACATTCCGTTCAGTACGGTCCGCGAATAAATCACGATAGGGTGCTGCAGATCGAGTTTCACACGCTGGTTTTCAGCGCTGATGATCTCAACGTCGCGAATTAATTTCTTTGGATGAGGATTGTCCAGCAGGAAAGGGAATCGTTGAGTCGCTTTATAGGTCAGCCCGCCCCCGCAAGGCTTTTCCCAAGCCAGTTTTTCATCAAAAATATGGACGGTATTCCCCGCAAGTGCGAGCTGTTCACCGCACATCGCCCCAGAAGGGCCACCACCAACAATCGCTATTTCAGACATCGTGGCAACCTATCGTCAGTAACGTTGTCTCAAGCGCGGGAAAGAAAGAGACAGTAACCGGTGAAGTTCTTTCATGAAACCGGAAATAACACCAGACAGAATCCAGTCAAGAGTATAGCACCGAAGACTGCTGCAGCCAGTGCGGAGCCGCTCTGCCTGCGTACCAATTGAGCACCAAGTCGGAGCAACACAAACAACAACAGGAAATAAGGAGCCAGCAGCATCAGCAGTATGGCCCCGCTGTGCAGTTTGACCACGCCAAAGCTCAAGACCATCCAAACCATGGCCAGCAGTCCCAAGTTCAACAGGAACCGTTTGCGCTCGCCGCCGGGAGCCACGCGTCCCAACACCACCTCCAGTGCATAGGAAAACGCAAACGCCGCTATAAAAAATAGTGGAAAGCGTTTCCAGCGATCCAGTGGCAGCCACGAACCCGTAATCGTCAGTTGCAACCAACCGGTAATCAACAAGTGCAATACCAACGCTGCGAAGCCCGCCCCGGCCAGCAGTCCCCATCTGGTGGAAAACTGCCTCGCCGCTTCTTTCCCATGCAGCGACAACAACAGCATTCCCACGATCAGGAAAAAGCTGGCCAAATAATCCCCCTCGAACAGATGAAGCATCCGGAGCGGCACCCCGTAGTGCAGGAGTCCCACGACCGCTATCGACGCGACCGCAATTTCCATCAACACTCGCCAGGTTGCAATCGATTTGCTAGGTGCCGCTTCTTCCACTGGCTCGAGACTTAGTGAAACACTTTGGGGACCGCCGGCATCCTGCCCGGTCTTGGATTTCTTTGTCTCAGCGATCTCATCCCGCGGCGTTTCGCCCACCGACTCGCGCAAGAACGGTCCCGCTAGCAGTAAAATCCCCGTCAATCCCAAAAGCCCTCCAAGCAGATCTCCTCTCAACGGCTGGCGTTCAGCTGCGGGCAAGTGAAGAGTCTGCGCGGCCCACTGCTGTGACATCTTCGCCACCCCTGGCGAAAACAAAACGCTCACATGCGAATTAAAAGGGAATTCCACGAACTTGGTCGTCCCATTCATACTACTTGCCGCATAGTCGGCCGCGTTCAACCGTAATCCCTGTGGCTCAAATTGCCCGGTAATGATTAACGTATTCGGAGGCACTGGAGGTGGATTCTGATACAGCAAAACCTCCGGCGAAACTCCATGAGCACTTCTCATTGGAGCGGGAGATATGGCAATGACTCCGGCTACGCGTATTTTTGCCGCTACCCGTAAGGCAATGGCGCCGCCCATCGAATGTCCAGCAAGGAGCGTCCGATCTGGTCGCAGATATCCCCGGGCCATCAGTCCGCGCACAAACGACTGTGCGCATGCCTCGGCCTGGTCTGGCGTAAACGGTCCGGCTGTTCCTCCGTGCCCCGGCAGATCCGGCACGTACACGCGTAGCCCCTGCAGGGCAAACGCCCGCGCCAGGTACGTCATGATCACTTTGTTCGCCGACAAGCCGTGGAACAGTACCAGGCTTCCACTCTGTGAATTTTCCGGCAACCCCGCCAATTGCACCACGGTCATTTCCATCTTGCACGATCCCGCATTCACCACTGCACGCTGTTCCGCAAACCCTCGTGATGACCAATACGTCAGCGCCGCCCCGATCACCAGCAGCCCCACTCCCGTCAATACCACCACCAATGGATTCCGCTTCACCGTTCCACCTTTCCATCTCTTTCCTGCGAGCTCGCTCTCAGTGTCCAATGGGGTGAACGCTTATTTTCGGCTTTCAGCATGCTAAACTCTTCACTTCAACACACCATGCACCCATCTGTCCTGACACTCGAACAAACAATTTTGCGGTTTGCGAAAAATAAACGCAACGGCCGGACCGTGGTCTTCACCAATGGCTGCTTCGATCTTCTCCATCCCGGTCACATCCGCAGTCTGGAAGCTGCACGCGCCTTAGGCGACATCCTGATCGTTGGCATCAATAGTGACGCCAGCGTCCGCACCCTGAAAGGTCCCACTCGTCCCGTCATTCCCGAACAGGAGCGCGCCGAGATTCTCGCAAGCCTGGAATGTGTAGATGCCGTAACTATCTTCCCGGAAGAGACTCCGCAGAACCTGATTGCTGCACTCCTTCCAGATGTCCTCGTCAAAGGGGGCGACTGGCCTGGCGACCAAATAATAGGCCGGCCCGAAGTCGAAGCGGCCGGAGGCCGCGTAGCCCGCATCGACATCGTCCCTGGTTACTCCACCACAGGCCTCTTGGAAAAAATCTGCAATCTCCCCCGCTAGCCAGACGCGCCACGGAATTTCCTCCAACCCCATCCCTCACGTTACAATAGGAATGTAGTGATTCTGCCTGCGGTTAGAGAACGTCTCGAATCCCTTCTGCGCCACCCCTCCCTGGAAGGCGCGTTGGGAGAACTACGCGCAGGCAGCGCACTTGTCGGTCTTTCCGGCCTCCACGACGTAGCCAAAGCTCTCCTTGCCGCCTATCTCACCCACGAATTACGCCGTCCCGCTTTTTTTCTCACCGATTCCAATCGACGTGCAGAAGCTTTGGTCGAATCTCTCCGTTTTTTCTCTCAAATTTTTCCTGGTCAGACCGGTGGCATCGCCGTTCTTCCCGCCTTCGACAGCCTTCCTTGGGATCACCAATCACCTCACGCCGACATTCTCGAACGTCGCGCCGCCACACTTTACCGCCTGGCGAACGGCGAAGTCTCTCTGGTGATAGCACCCATCACCGCAGCACTCTGGCGCTATCAGGATCCCTACGTCTATCTCACCCTGGCCACGACTCTCGCCAAAGACACCGAAGTCACTCACGAAGACCTGATCTCCCACTTGGGTAGCACCGGTTATGCCCGCACGGAAATGGTGGAACTTCCCGGCCAATTCGCAATCCGTGGCGGCATTGTCGACGTGTTCTCTCCCGAAGCTCCCCGCCCTGTGCGGATTGAACTTCTTGGCGATACCGTGGAGAGTGTTCGCGAATTCGATCCGCGCACCCAGCGTTCCGTAGCGCCGGTCAATCGCACCACGATCCTTCCACTCACCGAATGGAGCCTTCCTGCTCCCGGTTCTGGTCGCGAAGCTGATTGGGAATCAACCACATGGATCGGCGGCACAAAAGAATCCGGCACCACCTCTTTGCTGGAATTGGCCGAAAGCTCTCTCAAGCCAATCCTTTTCCTCGACGAACCAATAGCCCTTCGCGAAATCGCCGATAAGCATCTCCAATCGGCCACGGAAAACTACGAACGCCACGGCCAGGCCAATTCTCCGGAAGTCGCTCACTACTTCTGGGGCATAGATCAATGGGAAAGCACAATAACCAAGTCCAGCCGCGTTGAACTGGAGCAACTTCACCTCGCGCAAGACAGCACGCACCGCTTCGAACTAAGCGCTCGCCCTTCCACCCGCTTCCATGGCGATGTAGTCGCATGCTTTAACGAAGTGAAGACACAGCTGGCCTCCGGCAGCAAGGTCTATCTGACCGCCGCCAGCTTAGGTGAACTGGAGCGTTACGCCGATATCTGCCGCGAATACGAAGTTCGCTACGTCCTCGGCGAGTCCCAAGAAGCTGCCACCGGCTTCACCTCCGAGACCGCGAATGAATCCGCCGCACTCGTGCTAGTCCGCGCTCCCTTTGCCGAAGGCGTCACCTTTCTTGATGCCAAGCTCACTATCTTCGGCAACGCCGATCTCTTCGACGTCACGCCCTCTGCAGAGCGTGCCAGCCGTAAAATTCGCACCTCCGGTTTCTTTACCGATTTCTCTGAACTCAAGCCCGGCGACTATATCGTTCACATCGATCACGGTATCGGCCAGTTCGAAGGCCTCCGTCTTATCGAATCTGATGGCCGCAGTGGTGAATTCATGCTGTTGCGTTTTGCGGAAGACGCTCGCCTCTACGTCCCTCTCGAGCGCATGGATTTGGTCCAGAGCTATCGTGTAGTCGAAGGCTCAGAGCCGCAACTGGATCGTCTTGGCGGCACTGCCTGGACCAATCGCAAATCTCGCGTCCGTAAATCCCTCGAAGACATGGCCGATCAGCTTCTGCTCCTTTACGCGCAACGCAAAACTGCCGAAGGTTTTGCTCTCTCATCCGACGGCAACTGGCAGCGCGAATTTGAAGATGCCTTCGAGTTCGAAGAGACTCCGGACCAACTCAACGCTATTCGGGACATCAAGCGTGATCTGGAGAAGTCAGCTCCTATGGATCGCCTGCTTTGCGGCGACGTCGGGTATGGCAAAACCGAAGTCGCGATGCGCGCCGCCTTCAAAGCCATCGCCGATGGCAAGCAAGTCGCCGTTCTTACACCAACCACGGTTCTGGCATTCCAGCATTTTGAGACCTTTAAGAAGCGTTTCGCCGCATTTCCCACCCGTGTAGAAATGCTCAGCCGGTTCCGCACCGCCGCGGAACAAAAGGTCGTCCTTACTGATCTCGAAGCCGGAAAGGTCGACATCGTCATCGGCACTCACCGTCTTCTATCCAAAGACGTCAAGTTTCAAGACCTCGGTATCCTCATCGTCGACGAAGAGCAGCGTTTTGGCGTAGCCCACAAAGAACGGCTCAAAGAGATGCGCAAGAACGTTCATGCGCTTGCTCTCTCCGCCACTCCGATTCCCCGCACGCTGCACATGTCGCTGGTTGGTCTGCGCGACATGTCTGTAATCGAAACCGCTCCCCGGGATCGCCTCGCTATCCAGACGGTTGTCACCGGCTTTGACGAGGACGTCGTAAAGCGCGCAATCGACAATGAACTGGCTCGCGATGGCCAGGTCTACTTCATCCACAACCGTGTCGAATCCATTGACTCGCTCGCCGCCCTGGTTGTCAGGCTAGTTCCCAAGGCACGTGTAGTAGTCGGCCACGGCCAAATGGGCGAAAAAGATCTCGAGAAGGTAATGCTGAAGTTCATTCGGGGTGACGCAAACGTTCTCGTTGCCACCACCATCGTCGAGAACGGTCTCGATATTCCGCACGCCAACACTATCCTCATCAATCGAGCCGATCGCCTGGGACTCGCGGAGTTGTACCAACTGCGGGGCCGCGTGGGACGTTCGCACCAACGAGCCTATGCCTATCTTCTTGTTCCGCCCGAGACTATCCTTTCGGACATCGCCACCAAGCGCCTTGCCGCCATGAAAGAGTTCAGCGAACTGGGCGCAGGCTTCCGCATCGCCGCCCTCGACCTCGAACTGCGCGGTGCCGGTAACATGCTGGGCCGTCAACAACACGGTCACATTGAAGCGATCGGTTTCGACCTGTATGTCCAGATGCTCGAACGCGCCGTCGCCAAACTCAAGGGCCAGGAATCCGTTCCTGACCAGCGCACTACCCTCAACCTCGGCATGGATGTACGCATCCCGCAGGAATACATCCCCAGCGAGAACCTGCGTCTGCGAACTTACAAACGCGTCTCTTCTGTCGCCACCGAAGAGGAAAAGCAGGATGTTCGCAAGGAACTGGAAGACCGCTTTGGCCAGCTACCCAAGTCCGTGGAGAATCTCCTGGAGTTCGCCATGCTCAAATCCATGAGTGAGCGACTTCACATTGCTTCGGTCGAAAGACAGGGTTCCAAGCTGGCTGTCCGCTTCCACCCAGAGACCCCTCTTGATCCGGCTGTTCTCGTCAAGGTTGTCCGTTCGCGTAAGGGCATCCGTCTGGACCCCAGTGGTATCCTTTGGTTAGAACTCAAGAAGGGCGAACAAGTGGGCTCGGCCTTCCGTAACATCCTGCAAGGCCTTCGCGGCGAGTAACTGTGGAGCGTGGTTGTGCAGCGGCCCAGTGGCATAAGCTCTCCAGCCCATGCTCTTATGTTTTATCGACCGAGGCCGTCATATCCACTTTCCTGTTTGCGCATTTGTCCGATGGGTTTTAGACTCTTGTAATGAGGGGTTTAATGAAGAAATCCGTACTTTTATCAGCGTTGCTTTTCGCTTGGCCTTTGCTGGCCCAAAATCCCCCGGCGCAAGAACCACCGCCGCAGAATCCTCCTACGCTCGAAAAGCCTGCCGAAGCGGCGCCCGAGCCCGAACCAGAACCGAAGAAGTCCGCTGAAAAACCTGCCGATGCCAAGCCTTCCACTACTACACAGACCCCTGACGCCAAGGTTCCCGCCGGTGCCAAACCTGCCACCGCTGCCAAAGACCTGAAGAAACCTTATACCGGAGAAGGCAAGACGGTCGAAGAAATCATCGCTCGCGTCAACAACGAGATCATCACCAAGTCGGAATTAGACAAGGCGCGCACCTCTGCCGAAGAAGATTCCCGCCAGGAATGCGCCAATCGCTGCACGCCTGACCAGCTTCAAATCGCCATAGAGGATCGCCAGAAATTTGCCTTGCGCGATCTGATTGATCAGTCCCTGCTGGCTCAGCGTGGCAAAGACATGGGCGTCAACGTCGAAACCGACGTAGTCAAACAGCTCGACCAGATACGGATCGCCAACAAATTGCCCGATATGGATGCCTTGGAGAAGGCGGTTACTTCTCAGGGTTTGAACTGGGACGATTTTAAAAATAATATTCGCAATCGTGCCCTCACGCAGCTCGTAATCGGCAGGGAAGTGGGCTCGCACATCACTATCGGCCGCGAAGATGCCAAGAAATATTACGAAGAGCACAAGAAGGAATTTGAGCGTCCCGAAACTGTCGCACTCCGCGCTATCGAAATCAAAACCGAGGGCAAGACGGAGGCGCAGATTGCCGACCTGAAGAAGAAAGCTGACGATGTAGTCAAGCAACTGAACGAAGGCGGCGACTTCTCCGAACTGGCAAAGCGCCGCTCCGACGGATCGACGGCTCAGCAAGGTGGCTACCTCGGTGTCTACAAGCGTGGCGAACTTTCCAAGGAGCTGGAAGACCAGACCTTCAGCATGAAGAAGAATGGCATTACGCCGGTCATCGAAACCAAGCAGGGCTTCCTCATCCTTCAGGTCCTTGAACACTATTCCGAAGGCGAGCAGCCTTTTGAAAAAGTCGAACCCGAAATCATGGATCGGCTCTACTCCCAGCATATGGAACCCGCCATGCGCGAATACCTTAAAACTCTTCGCGAACAGAGCTACGTTGTCGTCAAGCCCGGTTTCCAGGAAATGGCTGGGGGAGGAAACTCCGAAATCCAGGAAGTGAATACCTCGCCCGAATCCACTAAGGAAAAGAAGCACCACAAGAAATATCTGCTCTTCGGCAAGAAGACCTGACCCAGATGAAATCGCCCTTCGTCAAAGATCTCGCGGCTGATTCCTCCATCGCCACTTTCTTCCTCGTTCACGAAAAAGAGATTCGCAACACCGCGGCCGGCAAGGCGTATCTTCGCATGGAGCTTGGTGACCGCAGCGGCACCGTCGAAGCCCGCATGTGGGACGCGTTCGAGATTCCCTGCAAAGACATAAAGCGCGACGATTTCATCAAGGTCAGTGCTCGCGTCGAAATCTACCGCAACAAGCCCCAACTGGTGCTCCTGCAGCTTCGTCTTGCTAAGCCTGACGAAATCGATATCTCTGACTTCCTTGCGCATACCCCTTTCGACGTGGAAGTCATGTTCAAGCAACTTCTGGCCTACGCCGAAGAAATCAAGAATCCCTGGCTCAAGAAACTCTGCCTGCAGATTTTCTCCGATCCCACCGTTGCCAAGAATTTCAAGCGGGCCCCGGCGGCCAAGGTAATGCATCACGCCTACATTGGCGGACTTCTCGAACACGTGGTCGGACTCTGTGGGCTTGCTAAACAGATCGCTGTCCACTATCCCGAGTTGGAAGTCGACCTTTTGCTCATGGCCGCACTGCTCCACGACGTCGGCAAACTCGAAGAACTTTGTTTCGATCGTGCCGTTGCTTACACTTCAGAAGGTCAGCTTCTCGGCCACATCGTCATGGAACTGGAAACTGTGACCAACGCCATGAATTCCATCGTAGGTTTTCCCGCAAAACTGAAAACCGTTGTCCAGCACATCTTAATCAGTCACCACGGCCAGTATGAATTCGGCTCTCCGAAACTCCCTATGATTCGAGAAGCCCTCATCTTCCATTACATGGACGATATGGACTCGAAAATGGCCGCTGTTCGAGCCGCATTTGCCACCGGTTCCACCGAACCCGAATGGTCCGCCTACAGTGGCGCCCTTGCTCGCAAATTCCTCGACCTCAACGCTTACCTGAAAGAACCCGACCCACCGAAAACAAAGTGAACTTTGGCAGCCGTGGATTGCGTTGTGGCCCGGCCCCCGTTTTCGGGTAGAACCTCAAATCATCCTCTGCCACCAAACTCTCCGTTACTCCTGCGGAACTCAGGGGCTTCTGCGGTAATCCTTTCTCTCTCGTGCATTCCCCTGTGTCCTCTGTGGTGAATCCTCATTTTCGCTACGGAAGACAGAAAAACTACTCATCCCTGCTAAACTAAAAGGGAACCATGCTTCCCGCTTCCTACACCGTCCGCGACCTCACCATCCGTCCCGCCACGGTTCTAGCGCCCATGGCCGGCGTCACCGACACCCTATTCCGCCGAGTCATCCGCGCCCAGGGTGGCTGCGGTCTCCTTATGACGGAGTTCACCTCCTCAGAGGGCATCACCCGAAGCGCCGCCAAGACTCTGCGCTATCTGCAATTCCAGGAAGACGAGCATCCCATCGCCGGCCAACTCTTCGGTGCCAGTCCCAAAGTCATGGCCGACGCCGCCCGCATGGTCGAAGACCTGGGCTACGACGCTGTCGATATCAACCTCGGCTGTCCCGCCAAGAAAGTAGTCAAATGCGGTGGCTCCGGCCTGCTCCGTGAACTTCCGCTCCTACGGGAAATCTTCGAGTCTGTCCGTTCCGCCGTGAAGATTCCCCTCACCATTAAACTCCGCGCGGGTTGGGACGAAAATTCCATCGTCGCCCTCGACGTGGTCAAAATGGCACAGGACATCGGTATCGAAGCCGCCGCCATCCACCCCCGCACTCGTGCCCAGGGCTACACTGGCAAAGCCGATTGGGACCTGATCGCCCAAATTAAGCAAGCCGTCAAAATCCCCATCATCGGCAATGGCGACATCCAGACTCCGGAAGACGCCGACCGAATGGTTCAGCAGACCGGCTGCGACGCCGTGATGATCGGCCGAGCCGCCGCCACCAATCCGTGGATATTTTCCCAAATGGAACAGTTCCGTCTCACCGGGCGGTACGAGCACCCAACTGAACAAGACCGTCACCAGTTACTTTCTGGCTACTATAGAAAAATTCTTGCCGCCAACCTCCCCGATGGTGTGGGAAAAATGAAGCAGTTCGCCTGCTGGTTTACCCACGGTGTCACGAACGGCAGCGAACTACGCAGGATCGTGCACACGGCGCGCACGCCAGGGGAAGTGGTACAGAACGTAGAAAACTTTTTCGCTGGCGAAGTCTCCGTCGAAAGGGCCCCAGCCCATGAGCCAGACACGAGACATCACGAAACTGAGGTCCGAACGTAGGATCTCTGTCCGATTGCCACTACGAGTTCGCGGCAAAGATTCCCGCGGGTTCGCCTTCGAGGAAGATACCAACAGCGAAAACTTGTGCCGCAGCGGTGTGGCCTTCCGCACCCGCTTCGATGTAGCCATCGGCGGAAGCCTCGAAATTCGCATTCCGAATCGCACCATGCGTCGACAGGAAGCTGACTTCGAGACGCAAGGCCAGGTAGTCCACGTTAGCGCACCCGAACTGGACGGCGAAAAATTAGTCGGCGTCCGCTTCGTCGGCCCTCGTTTCCAACGCATGTTCCACCCAGAATCCGCTGCCTGAATTTGGAGTGCGGCAGCCCAGGTGCCGCAGCGCGAGCGAGGTGGTTGTTCAAACGAATTTGGTTGAGTTTGAGATAAGTCGTTCTAGACGAATGATGAATAGCGATGAGTTTCTTTAGAAACATACAACTCAAAACCGCTAGTTTTCCTCCTCACCCGTGTTTTCATCCAACAACTGCCGATACGCATCCCGCTTGGTGATTCCTCGTTCCTTGGCCGCCAATTTCAGCGCTTCCTTGCGATCGAGCTTCACCTGATGCATCAACTCATCCACCCGCGCGGCCAGTGATTTCGCGGTGTACACTTGCGATCCAGGAGCAACCGCTTCGGGAGGGCCAATCAGCAATGTGATCTCGCCTTTCACCGGGCGCTCTTCCAGCGATTGCACCAGCTCAAACAGCCTTCCGCGCCGAAACTCTTCATGGAGCTTCGTTACTTCGCGCGCAATGCACGCTGGACGATCTCCCAGGATTGCCAGAGCATCGGCGAGAGTCTCCGCGATGCGATGTGGCGCTTCATAGAAAATCAGCGTGCGTTCCTCAATGCGCAGACGTTCTAGTGCTCTTCGCCGCTCGCTTCCGCGGTTTGGCAAGAATCCCAGGAACACAAACTCTTCGTTAGGTAATCCGGAAGCGGAAAGCGCTGTGAGCACAGCCGAAGGTCCGGGAATTGGCACAACGGGAATCTTGTGCCGAATACATAGAATGACCAATCGATGTCCCGGATCGGAGACCAATGGCATTCCCGCGTCGCTCACCAGCGCGATGCTTTCGCCCTGTTCCATCGCCAGGACGAGTTCCGGCGCGCGCGTCAATTCATTGTGCTCGTGATAACTCACCAGAGGCCGGTGAATCTCGAAGTGGTTCAGCAGTTTCAGGGTGTGACGCGTATCTTCGCAGGCGATCTTGTCGACTTCCTTCAGGATGCGCAACGCACGCAGCGTAATATCTTCCAGGTTGCCGATAGGAGTCGCAACAAGATAGAGCGTTCCCGAAGCAGTTGCGGTGTCCGAAGTAATTTCCGTATTCTCGATCATCAGAGGTCCGAAGTTGAGTCTAGCACGCGTTGGGCGCGGCGCCGCGCATGCTACAATTTAGTATTCCCTTTGTAAGCAGGAGGAATGACCTTGCCGTTGTACGAGTACGAATGTGTGAAGTGCCACAAGCGCACGGAGAAGATCGAGAAGGTTGATGGGCCGCATTTGAAGAAGTGTCCGCATTGTGGCGGCAAAGTGGAAAAATTGGTTTCGCGCTCGGCGATTCAGTTCAAAGGTGCAGGTTGGTACGTGACGGATTACGCGGGGAAGAAGAGCGCAGGAGACGCCGGAAGCGCAAGCACTAGTTCTGACAAGAGTGAGGCGAAAGATTCCGCGACGAAAGATTCAAAAGAATCCAAGGACAGCAAGGAAACGACAGAATCGAAGCCCGCTGCCGAAAAGAAAACCGAAAAAAAGAAGAACTGATCCAGCAAGCGGGAATCCGGAACTCCCAGGTTGCGTAGCGGCCGCCTTCCAAGGCGGGCAGTCCTTTACCTACAACTTCAGCGTCTTCAAATATTCCCGGAACGGTGTGCCCAGTTCCGCATTCTTCAGCGCCAATTCCACCGTGGCTTTCAGGAAGCCAAGCTTTTCTCCCGCGTCGTAGGAAATCCCTTCATAAATGTAAGCCCACAGACCCTGTTCTTTGGCCAGCAGGCGCATCCCGTCGGTCAATTGAATTTCGCCGCCGGTGCCGGGTTTGGTCCGTTCAAGGCACTCGAAGATTGCGGGTGGCAGAACATAGCGACCGGTAATCGCCAGATTGCTGGGAGCATCTTCCTGTTTCGGTTTCTCCACCAGGTCGCGGACGCGGAGCAAACGTTCACCGAAGGGCGCTAGCGGGGCGGACTCTCCATCGACGATCCCGTACAGATGCGTCCTTTCGTGCGGCACTTCTTCAACGGCGATAGCGCCAATTCCCGTGGCTTGATACACATCGATCAGTTGTTTTGTGGCGGGATTCGTTCCGGGAATCAACACGTCGCCGAGCAGAACCGCGAAGGGTTCATCGCCAACAAGATCTTTTGCGACGAGAACGGCGTGGCCGAGACCGAGAGGTTCCTTCTGCCGCGTGTAACTGACTTGCACCATGTTGCTGATGCCGCGCACAAGTTCGGCCAGTTCCGGTTTGCCTCTTTCCTCCAGGAAGCGAACGAGCGATGGAGAATTATCGAAGTGATCCTCGATGGATGTTTTGCCTTTGCCGGTGATGATGATCAAGTGCTCGATACCGGACGCCACACATTCTTCCGCAACGTATTGGATCTGCGGCTTATCGACGACGGTGAGCATTTCCTTGGGCTGTGCCTTTGTGGCGGGGAGGAAGCGCGTGCCGAGCCCGGCGGCGGGCAGAACCGCTTTGCGGACGCGCCGATGAGGAGTTTGCACGGGAGTGGACTGATTCGGATCTGGCGTCATAGTGACGAAAAGTGTCTCTCGGAAATCTGAATTTGAATACGTTACGAAGGTATCCGTCGAAGCGGAACTTTGTCAATAAATCACCCAATGTAAGTTTTGATGGCAGCAACTCAGGAAATTGCATGGGCCCCCAACGCGCCATCCGCCAGCAAACTGGCAGTGGCTTCGCAATGCTTGGCCTAGTACTCAAAGTGATTCGCGTTACCTTTTTTCTTCTAAACAACTACAACAAAACGCCTATACCAGATTTCTGGGGCGGTTACTAATCTGCCCTTGCTCCGATGGCACCTAAGGCTTTGCCCGGAGGGAGGATTGATGCGCTCGAGGATTCTTTTCGCGACAATTGTTTTGGCAGGAGTCATGGCCGGGTGCGGTGGAGGCGGTGGCTCGCAGTCAACGCCACCTCCGCCGACTGTTCAACCGATTACTGTCGCCATCCAAAACAAGGTCAGCGGCAACGTCATTGCCGGCGGAAGCGTTGCCGTGCTCACCGCGACCGTAATGGGTGACACTTCCGACAGCGGCGTTTCCTGGACCCTGACGGCCAATTCCGTAGCCTGCACAGTGGCTACGTGTGGAACACTTACGAACGTAACTACGTCAAGCGCGACCTATGTTCCTCCTGCGATTGCTCCTTCAAGTCCGAACAATATGCCGACAATTACTGCCGCTTCGGTGAAAGACCCGACGAAGACGGATACGGACAGTTTCACGATCGTAGCGGCGACGACGTCCTGCGGCTCTGGCCACGAATCGGTGCTGAATGGACAATACGTCATTGCGCTGCAAGGCTTTGACGCATCTGAGGCTCAGGTGATGATTGCGGCTTCCATCAGTGCAGACGGGGCCGGGCACATTGGTACGGTCGCTGGGGCAGAGGACATCAACAGTTCGGCCGGCCCTCAAACAAATCTGACGATTAACTCGACGGGTAGTTCGTATTCCGTAGGAACCGATAATCGCGGCTGTCTTACCATTCTCAATTCACAAGGCACGACGACAGAATTCCGTGTTGCACTTGGCTCCTTCAATGGCAGTGGCGTTGCCACAAAAGGGCGCGTGTCTGGCTATGACGCAACAGCAACTCCCGACACATTGATCAGTGGCGAACTGCGACTCCAGGACCCCTCCGCATTCACGAATGCGGCGTTTGCAGGGAATTATGCCTTCGGGTTGGATGGAACGGATTCAACAGGCAAGCGTTTTGGAATAGCGGGCACTCTTTCCTCGAACGGCGCTGGCGTCATTACCACCGGTAATTTTGACTCCAATGACGGCGGCACGCTAAACACGAATGCATCTATTTCGGACGGAACGTATTCCATCGGGAATAACGGTCGGGGCACGCTCAGTCTTTTGTCTGGCGGAAATACGGCCAATTATGCGCTCTATATCATCAACAATACCGACGCGCTGATTATTTCCGTTGATGCGATTAGTACCACCAATCCCATGACCGAGGGTGAAGCTCTAAGGGCCGCAACCGGTTCCTTTGCCAATAACTCGCTAAGCGGCGCGCTTGCGTTTCACCTGACGGGCCGAACCTCAGGGGGGAGCGCTGACGTGATAGTCGGAGTGGCTACTAGCGATGGCGGTGGAAACCTTTCATCGGTGAGTCTCTTCGAGAAGTCCGGCAATAATCCTATTGGCAACACCACGGGAGCCGCGACTTATGCTGTTGCATCAAACGGACGCGTATCCGCGACAGGGGTCTTCCCCAATGCACCCGTAGTTTATTTGAGCGGAAGCAATCAGGGTTTCATTGTGGCAGGCGGTACGTCAGCGCCATTAGGAATTGTGGAGCCGCAGGCCGCAGGGCCGCACAGCAACGGCTCGGTTTCTGGATCCTACTTTTTTGGCACTGAGACTGCAGGTTGTTCCTGTGTTCCGGAAGAATCCGGCGTCGCTACGGCGAACGGCAGTGGAGCACTGACCGGGACGCTTGATGCGGTTCGTACCGGTGCACTATTTCAGGCGAATCAGCCGCTTCCGGTGTCGGCCTATTCAGTCTCTGCCGACGGAACCGGTAATGTGGGTGCGGGCACGGCGCTCATCGTGATTTCTCCAAACAAGTTTCTTTACCTGGATTCCAGCATTAATCCCGCGGTCACTCTATTGGAGAAATAGGGCGGGTATAATTTTCGTGTAACCATCATGTCTGTGTTGTCCACGTCTTCCCACTCTGCAGGTGAGCAGGATCATAACGAGATCGCGGTCCCGCCATCCAATGCCATCAGCGTGACGCTGGGAGTAGGCGCCGCTCCCTACCGCAAATTGTCTGACGTGTTTGCGGGTCGCCAAAAGGCAAGGTTCTATCACTCTGCTGCAGACCGCTTCGTGGCATCCGCGGCATTGGCAGCAGGCCACAATCGAGGAGCGGAGACGATTCGACTTGGATGAGCGCGATGGCGGCGATGTATTTTCCGAAAAAATGATTCGTCGCATGGAGAGCGAATATCAGGCGTGCGACAAGTTAGTCGTTCTATCTGGTGCATCCCAGCGCAGCTTCGAAGAGTTTGGCTATGAGCACAAGACAGTGGTGGTGCTGCCCGGGATTGACCGCACATTTTTCACGCCCTCCGCAAAGCCAAACGCATCAACAGGCTTCCGACTCTGTTATGTGGGGCGCGTTGCGTTGGCTAAAGGAATCGGATATCTGCTGCAAGCCTGGAAGAGGCTGGCGCTGCCCAATGCCGAATTGTTGCTGATTGGCGAAGTGCAGCCCGACATAAAAATGATTCTGAAAAAATACGCCACGGAAAACGCAAGGCTGACGGGATTTCTGCCTCCGCAAAAGGTGCTGGACCAGTGCCTGGTCATGGGTAGGCAAGCGCGAGCGAGAATCGAGAGTCAATTCACGCTCAACCACTGCAACGATCGTCAAATCTCTTTGTACAGGTCTCTTGCGAACGAACGTCGCCTGGAGATAAAGGAAGGTTCGTGAACTGTATGCTCTGGCTGCCTGAAACCGCAGTAATCAAGAGTTAACTCGCGCAATTCATAAGCCATTCGGAAGGATGCATGAGGATGGTATTCTCTCGACATGAACCAAGAAAAGCGTGGTCTCAGATTTCCATTCAGTGCCGATGCTGAGGTTATTCTGGGTGGCTCGACCAATCGTATTTCCGCCAGTGTCACGGAATTGAGTTTACGAGGATGCTACGTGGAAACTTCCATTCCGTTAAAGGAACAACAGCAGGTACAGTTAAAGATCTTTCATTCGAACAAGTACTTCGAAGCCCCGGCCCAGGTAATCTACCTGAAGCCGAATGGCGCAGGCTTCGTGTTCGGCGACGTGACGTTGCACTTTCGAGATGTTCTACAAGAGTGGGTTCTCGCCGCATTGGATAGTCAGGCAAAATAAGAGTGTCTCCATATCTACAGTTGCTATTTGGATGACCCGTATCTGGCGAAATATCCTCTGAATTCAGAAATCTAAGTTCGCATGCTCTGGAAGATCGCTCCCAGCGCATTCAGAAGATCGTAAGAATTCACGGGCTTGGTGAGGATTGCGCGAATGCCTAACCTGTCGGCCCTTACCTGGTCCTCAGGATTTACGTATCCCGAGAGCAAAATTACGGGAAGGTCCGCCCGCACCTTTCGTATCTGATGGGCAAGTTGCAATCCAGATAGGCCGGGCATTGACAGGTCTGTGATCACGGCGTCGTAAGCACCTGGATTTTGACGCAATTCCCGCAAGGCCGATTCGCCATTCGGCATACCCGTCACTCTGTAACCATTTTGCTCGAGGCTCATTGTGCCGACGAACACCAGCACGCCTTCATCATCTACAAACAAGATGCGCTCGCCCAGTCCAGTCGGCGATTGCCGTTTTGTCGGGCGCGTGTCCAGGGTTACCGTCCGCACTGCAGGCAAATACACATGAAAAGTCGTCCCTTTGCCCGGCTCGCTATAGACCTTCAATATTCCCTGGTGTGCAGCGACAATCCCATGGACAACCGATAGTCCGAGTCCTGTGCCTTTGCCGACTGGCTTGGTCGTGAAGAACGGATCGAAGATACGCTGCACAGTTTCCGAATCCATTCCGCACCCATTGTCGCTGACCGAAAGGCGGAGATACTCGCCCGCGGGAACCTGTCCGTACAAGAGGATCTCCGATTCCGTCACCGTCGGTGCGTCCAACTTGACTTCAATCAGCCCCTGCGTATCTCCTATCGCGTGAGCGGCATTCGTTGCCAGATTCACAATCACTTGATGGATTTGCGTACTGTCCACGCGCGCTTGTGCTTGTTCTGTATTAAACGCAGCGCGGATTTCGATCATGGCCGGCAACGTAGCTCGCACCAATTTCAGAGCCTCTTCCACAACCGGTTCTAGAGACTGAACTTCAATGTTGTGATCCTGTGGCCGGCTGAAGCTGAGAATACGGCGCACAAGTTCGGCGGCACGCGTCCCAGCTTTTTCAATCTCCAGCAGGCAAGCTTGCGCGGGATGATCCGGAGGGAATTGGGCGAGTGCCAGCGTGGCATTTCCGTTGATTGCAGCCAAAATGTTATTGAAGTCGTGTGCGATACCGCCGGCGAGTGTGCCCAGTGCCTCCAGTTTCTGCGAACGCATTTGCAGCGCTTCGGCTTGTCGGAGCGCAGTGATATCCCGCGCTATCTTTGAGGCTCCCACCACTCTTCCGGATTCATCCCGCAACGGCGAAATAGTCACCGCTACCAGAATGCACTTGCCGTCTTTTCGCACTCTCTGCGTCTCGTAGTGGTCGATCGATTCTCCCCGCGCAATCCTCGCCAGAATGTCCTTTTCTTCCTCGACGTGCTCCGGTGGGAATATCGTAAGCATTGGCTTGCCAATCGCCTCCGCAGCCGTGTAGCCGAACAATCTTTCCGCTGCGGGATTCCAACTGGTGATAACGCCATCGAGAGTTTTGCTCATGATGGCATCGTCGCTTGATTCTACGATGGCAGCCAGTCTGCCGCTTGTTTCGCTAGCTTTCGAGGTTTCCGTAACGTCCCGCACGATCGCCGTGAACAGCTTCCTTCCGCCTACATCGATCTGCGAGATGGAAGCTTCAATCGGGAATTCCTGTCCATTCGTGCGGAGCCCTCTTAACGGGCTGAATCCCCCCATTGTTCGTCGGGTTACGGAGTTTTGGCCAAAGGCACGAAGATGTTCCGCGTGAGCTGTACGGAACCGCTCCGGCAAGAATCGTGCCAGCGGCGCTCCGAAGGCATCGCTTGCAGGGCAACCGAACATTCTCTCTGCGGCGGGATTGAAGATCGTGATGCGCTGCTGTTCATCGACGGAGATGATGGCGTCCATCGCCGAATCGACGATGCGGGCCATTCGCTCTTCACCCGCTCGCACGGCTGCACTGCCTTTAATGACTTCCGCAGTCCGTTCACGAACCCGCTCCTCCAGCGTATCTCGAGCCAGCCGCAGTTCCGTTTCTGCCCGACGGCTATGCGCGAAGCCTCGTTGAACCAGGAACAGGGCGGCAACAAGCAGTGTGATGGCGAGCAAACCGCTGGTTGCGATGGTTGTCCTCGTCAGGAGGCTACTCTCTTCCGCCCGCGCCTCGCGTTCCTCCAATAAACCTTGTTCTTCGTTTTCCATGGTTCTAACGACCCTCTGAGTGTCTTCGCGAAGGCTTTTCCCTTGGTCCGTGCCGATCAGGGCCTGAATTGCCGGCCATCCTTGATTTTGGCGTAGAGCGAGCCGGCTTTGCATCAGGTTCAGACGATCTGCGACTAGGGGAACTAATTCGTCCAGGTTCTTCTGTTGTGTCGGGTTGTCTTGAGTGAGGTCTCGAAGATGCGGAATCTGTCTTTGAATTCGCAGCACCGCCGCATCGTAGGACTGTTGATGCTCTTCCTGGCCGGTCATCAGGAAGCCGCGCTGACTGGACTCCGCAGCCGTCAAATCCGCAAGCAGTTGCGTTAGAGCGGTTAATACCTGATGGGTGTGATCCACCTGGCGAGCATCCGCCCGGAATCGGACAACGCTGACGTAGGAAAACGTCCCCATCAGCAACAATAGAATGGCGGCACTTCCAAAACCAATGAGGACTTTTCGTTCGAGAGAATGAAGCCCTAGGGCTCTTGGTTGATCGTTCGAGTTGTGCACAGTTCCTCGTCAATGAGCGTCCAAAAGGTTGAGGCGTAGCGTTCTACAGAATCGAAACTGCGTGAAGGGGCAAACCTGAAGCTGACATATTTAAACGCTGTAGTATGACGGCGGCGGAAAAACAAAGTCAATTCTATTCGCAACATTTCGACAGGCATTTTAAATACGATTCGCAGCAGCAAGGATTTTTTCTGGAGTGAATTAAATGGAGAGAACTTTGCCGTGTTGCGTTTACTAAGACAGTGCATCGTTCCGTTTTGGAAAAGTCCGCAACCCTCGCAGGAAGGATGTGCCTATAGCAGCCGGCAACGGAGCTCCAGTTGCGGAGCCCGATTGTCTCACCGCAGCCGTAGTCACCCTCCCTAAAGTGCTGCCCATCCTAGACAGAGACTCTTACGTGTGCCAACATCCGCGCGTTGGATAGCAAGAGCAGGGTAAGCACCTACGCTGTAGGCAGATTCAAATAACGAATCTCGGCTCGTGCCCTGTGAGAATCTGTGCGCATCGCTCCCGCCCAGGAAGTGGAGCCAATAGTTTTGTAGCGATCCATTTTTCAAGGTAACCACAACCACAGGAAGCTCATAGATTTCCTCTGGCCGTTTGTTCGGGAGATAAAGATGAAAAATATTTCACGACGCGATTTGTTGAAGACCGGGCTGATGGCGCCCGCAGTCGTTGCTGCGCATGGGATGGGGCCGCTGGGTGATGCGGTGCGCGCAGTGGGTGAACGCCCAGTGGCGACTCCCGAGAGCGCGGTTGAAGCCACGTTGAGTTCCGGTTCTCCGTCGAGTGCAGGACGCGAACGGTTGCTGCTGGACTTTGGTTGGCGATTTCAACTTGGGAATTCCAACGACCCGGCCAGGGACTTTGGATACGGTAGCGGCGAGCAGGGAAACTTCCAGAAGACGGGGAATTTTCTTCCGGCCGGGGCTGTCCCATTCGATGACGGCAAATGGCGCGACGTCGATCTGCCCCACGACTGGGCGATTGAATTGCCGTTTGCGAACGATCCATCTCTGCTGAACAAAGGGTTCTACCCGCTAGGGCGAAAGTATCCGGAAACAAGCGTGGGCTGGTATCGGCGGGTCTTTGAACTTCCAACAACCGACGCGGGGAAGCGGCTGACGATCGAGTTCGATGGAGCTTATCGGGAGACCATGGTGGTCTTCAACGGGTTTTACATTGGCCAGCACAGCGGTGGTTATGACCCGTTCTGCGTTGATGTCACCGACTTCGCGACACCCGGCGGGAGGAATGTGCTACTCGTCAGGGTCGATGCAACCTCGAGCGATGGATGGTTTTATGAGGGCGCGGGAATCTACCGTCACGTATGGTTGGTGAAAACGAATCCCGTTCACGTGAAACAGTGGGGCACGTTCGTTTCCGCGAAGGTGAAGGGAGATTCTGCCACACTTGCGATCCGAACTGAGGTAGAGAACCGCGAGAAGGAGGCACATTCAGCCAGGATAGTTTCCAGGGTTCTCGACCCTGCAGGCAAGGAAGCGGCGAACTCGGCATCGGATTCCGTCGCCATCCCTACAGGCGAAGAACGAAGCTTATTTCAGGAAATTGAAGTGAAACAGCCGATACTATGGTCGCTGGAGGAACGAAATCTCTACAAACTGGTGACGGAGGTCCATGTTGCTGGGTCCTTAGTGGATCGCTACGAAACGCGATTCGGAATCCGCACCACGCATTTCGACTCGGAGAAAGGTTTCTTTTTGAATGGCAAGCAGGTGAAGCTGAAGGGCACCTGCAATCACCAGGATCATGCAGGGCTTGGCGCGGCGCTGCCGGATGCAGTGCAGTATTACCGCGTGCGCAAGCTGCAGGAGATGGGTTGCAACTCCCTGCGGACCTCCCATAATCCGCCAACCCCGGAGTTGCTCGATGCTTGCGACGAACTGGGGATGTTGGTATTCGACGAGACGCGCATGATGTCTTCGAATCCAGAAGGGTTAAGCCAGTTTGCGAATCTGGTTCGGCGCGATCGGAATCGTCCGAGTGTTTTCATGTGGTCGATGGGGAACGAAGAAGGACAGGCGAACACGGAGCGTGGCGTACAGATTCTGACCGCGATGAAGGCGGTGGCGACAGAGTTGGACGGTACTCGCCCGGTTTCGATTGCACCAACCGGTGCGATTGGCACGGGAGGTTTGGTGTTGTGCGACGTGATGGGCTACAACTACCAGGATCCGCAGGCCGAGGCTTACCACAAATCTCATCCGGACAAGCCGGTGATTGGCACAGAGACAGTCAGCGCCGTGGGCACTCGCGGAATCTACATCACCGATGCGAAGAAAGGTTTTGTCGGTTCGTACGATCCCTACACAACAACGGGACGAGCGTCGGCCGAGGGTTGGTGGAGATTCTGCAATGCGCAGCCTTGGCTCTCTGGTGGCTTTGTATGGACAGGCTTCGATTATCGCGGGGAGCCTTCTCCAAACGGGTGGCCGAATATCAGTTCGCAATATGGAATCATCGACACCTGCGGTTTTCCCAAGGATTCTTTTTACTACTACCAGGCTTGGTGGACTGCAAAGCCGGTGCTGCGTCTATTTCCGCACTGGAATTGGCCGGGGATGGAGGGAAAGAAGATTGCTGTCTGGGTGTACTCCAATCTGGACAAGGTCGAACTGCTGGTAAACGGCAAGAGTCTTGGCGTGAAGGAAGTGAAGAAGGATTCCCATGTGGCATGGAATGTCGAGTATGCCGCCGGGACAATTGAAGCCCGAGGCTATAAGGGTGACAAAGTGGCGGTGACGGCAAAGCGCGAGAGTACCGGATCCCCCTCGCGCCTCGTAATGCGCGCAGATCGTGAACTAATTTCCGCGGACGGCGAGGACGTGGCGATGTTCGCCGTGGAAGTGCAGGATGCGCAGGGGCGCGTCGTTCCCATTACGGAGAACGATGTCGCTTTCCGTGTCTCCGGTGCGGGGAAGTTGCTCGGTACAGGTAATGGTGATCCTACCAATCAGCAACCTGATAAGGGTTCTGCGCGGAAAGCATTTTCGGGCTATTGCATGGCGCTCGTGCAGTCCATCAAGAAGCCGGGAAGCATTTCCGTGGAAGCAACTTCACCAGGACTAGGTTCGGCGAGCGTGACGATTGCGACCAAAGCGGTAGAACTTCGTCCGCAGGTAGCCGTGTGGGATCGCGAGGTTCCCGTTGGCCCGGGCATCACCGGAGTATGGAGACCAGCTCCGGGTCCAGAACCGACTGGCTTAATGACATTCCTCGTTGGCAGTGGCAGCTCCGTCTTCACTCTGCGACAAGAAGGGAATACCGTTACGGGAAACGTTGAGGGCGGTGGTATGGCCTTCTTCGGCGGAACGGATGCTCCCATTCCCATAACCGAAGGCAAAGTGGAGGGCGATAAGGTGTTCTTCAAGGCAGCAAACAGCAGCTACACGGGAACGATAAAGGGAGACAAGCTCGATTTGACCCGCACGATTGATTTGAGCTTTCTTGGAGACATGATGCCGCGCCCAGCCACTCTCTCCGGCGAGAAGCCGGCGATCGGGCCACCGCCCGACGGAACGGATCCGTCCTTCGACATGCCGGACACCAGCGGCCCTCCCAGTATTCCCCTGGTTCTGAGGAAGGCGAAGCGATAGCGCAGACTGCCAGAAGTCCGCTCGCAATTTTTCCAAGAGGCAAATAGATCCTAGTGTGCGTGCCGTACGCGAGTCAAAATGGCTCGGTGGGGCTCAACTACCTAATTGTCGGCTGTTGATCTCCGATTCACAATCTAGCGCACGGCAATTCACTCCACGAAGATTGAGAAGGAGCGAACAATGGGCGACACACCATCTTTTCCGTATGAAACTCGTCTGAATATCTATTACAAACCGCTGGAAATTGTCGACGAAAAAGCACTGGCCGACGCATGCGAATTCCGCTGGTACAACCAGACCTTATGTCAGGTGAACGGCTCCGTGGTTCGTCTTGGAGTAGTTCAGGGTGAATATCACTGGCACAAGCACGACGAGGATGACGAATTTTTCTACGTTGTAGAAGGTCAGTTGCTGATCGACCTTCAGGACCGAACCGTGCGACTCGATCCGCGGCAGGGTTTTGTCGTTCCCAAGGGTGTGGTGCATCGAACCCGCGCGGTGGATCGCACCGTGGTACTCATGGTGGAAAATGCTGGCATTATCCCTACAGGGAACTGAGCGATGGAGTCTCCTCTCTGGCATCACAACTTGCATGAATGGTGGATCACATCTGCAGGAAAGCAGACGCGACAAATAGATATAGAGCTTCACAGAACGGAAAGACTATTTCACTGAAGAAAATAATGCATTTACAGAAGTTGGTCGCAAAATCATACTGACGATATCGCCGATCGCGCTCGCCGACTCATTGCAAGGTTTTCCCCTCGGAAGACTCCTTGAAACGTCCTTCCTTTTTGCAGTTGGCCGCTGCCGCAGGTGCAGTATCGGTGACACCTGAGAAGTTGTCAGGACTGAGCGCTCCTGCTGTACTGGAAGACATGTTGGGGGGATATTTCGTACTGTCGGGACTGAAAGACATGCCAAGTTTGCCGAGGCAGAAGCAAGCACTGAAATCGACGGCATGTGTTGATGATTGGTTCTAGTCAATCAGCACTGCATCGATGACTGAACATCACTTTCTGACACCGGACTATGGAGTGGAGGAGACGGTCTTCTCGAATGGCGGGTCGATCATTGTGAATTTCTTGAAGAAAACGTGGCAGCGGGGGGCAACGGAAGTACCGGCAAAATCTTACCGTATAGGTGGATAAATTACCGGCCAGCGGTAAGTTGGGGCCCTTTGTGTTGAGAGCCACCAGACGACTCGAAGTTGAGAAGAGTCCTGTTAGAGAACATCCCGCCAGAACCGAACCCATTTCTGGATGACACCGGGGGTGGGTCCCAGTACCAACAATTACAATTCCAATAAAAAGCATTTTGAATGTGCAAGAGAAGAAAATCGCCACGTTCTAAACGCGTATGCAATTTTTAGCCGGATGGGGGTTTGCTCAGTTGTGCAAATTCTATGAGAACGAAGGGTAGGGGCGTAGGCAGACCCGGTGCAGCAAAGTTTCAGAATGAAACGTGCTGGATTACCACTCATGAACTTAGTTCCAAGATGATACTCTGGGACTAAGTGAATTCCGCGCAGTCTCCTCCACACAAGTATGGATGGACGCGTGCACGGCGTGCAGAGACTCTGAAATCCCAGCAAATAGCCCAGAGCTAATCGTGTCCTTTGAAGGCGAAACTAGCGCGAAAGTGTCTGGGCGATGCAGATTTCAGCACCTCGTCGGCAACCCGTTCTGAGCTGCTGCCGTCGAAAAGGGAGGAGCACGAATTCCATGATCGATACTGTCCCCGAAGCGGCCATACGTGTCTTCCTTTTAATTGAGAATCGACTGTTGCGCGACGCCCTGGAACGCTTATTCCGGAAGCGTGCGGATCTTCAGGTCGTGGGGTGCGAAGGATCAGAGAGTGCGACGCGGCAAGTGGTAAGAAAAACACCTTGTGATGTGTTGGTCTTGGACTTTTTCAACTCCGAGTTGATCTCCGTAGTTGACAGGGAGAAAGCAGAGGAGGCAGGCAAACCGAAAGCCGTTCTAATCGGCATGAGCGAGGAATCCGAGCAGTTCCTGGCGGCTATCCAGAGGGGTGTGGCCGGGTATCTCCTCAAGGAAGCGTCTGCAGCAGAGGTGGTTGCCGCCGTGCGTGCCACCTATCGGGGCGAGGCTGTTTGTCCTCCAAAGCTCTGTGCCACGCTTTTCCAATTTGTATCCAAAGTCGGATTATCGAGCGTTGCTGTGCCGACAAGGGGCGTTGCTCGACCTTCTTTAACGCTTCGCCAGCAACGATTGATAGCTCTTGTCGCGAAAGGCTTGACGAATAAAGAGATTGCTTCTCGGCTGAATATCTCGGAATTTACCGTCAAGAATCATATGCACCGCATCTTGAAAAATGTGGACGCGGATAGCCGCAGTGAGGCAGTTGAGGCAGTGCGTTCGCATGGCTACACATTGAATGTGGTTGATCGCCCATGTCTAAACTCTGAGGCTGACCAGGAAGCCATCATTAGGTGAAGCAAAAGCTCTGCGCCATAACTCGTACTAACCATTCAACTGAAGTGTTCCGGCTGGTTTCTAAAACGAGTCACGGGCCGCCATCTGCAGGGCGAGTTACTGGTGATGCATTCTACCAGCGTTTTTCTTTCTAGCAATTCCGTAACGAGAAGTTACGGCAGTGGAGTCCCGACGCTTTCATTTCCCCATTCACTCTTCCTTGCCACAAACCCAGGTCTGCTCTCTCTCCGGAAGTTCGTCTGAACGAGACAAATCGAGGCCCGGAGGGCCTCAGAGCGAACGACTGACTGTGTCGAAACTGGCCGGGAACGCCGCGTCAAGTCACAGAACAATACCAAGCCTTTAGGGATACTGAGAGGGGAAATCATAAATGCATGAGCGAATAGCTACTGTCCAAGACTGCTTTTTTCCCTTAGGTAGGCCAGGAGGAATATGAGTCTGTTTGGAATTGGATGTCGACTTTCTAGATTTGCACTGGCGGTGGTGATAAATGGCCTGCTGTCTTGCACGATTTGCTTATGTCAGACCCAAGCGCCTGTGGGGGATGCTGCGATAGGCAGGTATCAACTGCTACGAAATCCCTCGTTGGGAAATGAAGCGTTTGTCGTCGAGGAGTTGGTTCTTACTCGTGATGCGGCTGTGTTCACGCTCCATTCGGGAACTCTCTGCCTGCTGGCACCGGTTGATGGCGTCGTCACCGGGGCAATCTTCATGGGTAACGGCAGCTTGTCACTGGAAACCGATTCCGCAACGGAACGCGCACAGATAAAGCTGCTCACCAATGAGCCTGCCTTGCACGAGCAGTTCGACAAGCTGGTCCTTCGGTTTTCGGACCTCACGGCAGAAGAACTGCGTAAGTCCCATTCGGTAACGCCAACCTCAGCTGTCGGATGCAGGGCAAAGCTGCTCGAGGATGTGGGGAAAAGGCTTCGCTCACCCATCCGTTACAACCTTGCCGCACGACTACTGCAAGACGTTATGGCTAAAGATCCGAATGGCGCCTTTTACGCTTTTATCGACGGCGGCAAATTCAGCAGCCGAATGTTGTTCGTGATTGATCCGCATGGAATCCCCGAACTACTGCTACCTTCAGTCCACACTGGCATGCCGCCCATTGATGTTTCGCCGGAAGAGGTGGCGCTGTTTACTTACGACGACAAGCACTTTGGTGTTTGGTATGCCCGTCACTTGCTCTCCGAGTACGTGGCCGGGACCGCTACTGGCAACCAGCCAAACTCGTTTTTCCGCCCGATCAAGCACGCTCTGGATATATCCATCGAGAAGAATGGGATGCTGAGCGCATCCGACATTAGTACGATCCAGTCCAGCGTCCCCGCTTTGTTTGTAGTTCCTTTCGACCTGCACGAAACCTTGCGCGTAGAGTCAGTAAGTGATGCATCGGGCCATCCTCTTGAATTCATTCAGGAAGACAAGAATCAAGACCCGCAGTTTTCCGTAATACTCCTCGAACCACTGCCGCAGGGTCAGAGCTTGACGTTGACAACTAGATATTCCGGCAAAGATGTCGTATTCAATGAAGGAAATGACAACTTTTATCCGATTGCCAGGAACAACTGGTATCCCAATTCGCGGCTCGGCGACCGCGCGGACTATGCGCTAATTCTGCGAGTGCCCGAAGGTTTGACTACGCTTGCAACAGGGAAACTTGTGAGCCAGAGCGTGGAGAGCGGCAGGAGCGTTACGAAATGGCAAAGCGAGCTTCCCATGGCAGTGGCTGGGTTTGCTTTGGGCGGATTTCGTGAAAAGTCTGGCAAACTGCAAGGCGCTGATCTGGTTGTCAACGCGTACGCTAACACCGATCAAGACCGGTACCACTCATATGGCGATGTGATCGTTCCTGTCGTCGGCCTGCAGCGTGTTTTAGAGGAAGGAATGGCGGCGTCTGGTGTTTATACAAATGTCTTCGGACCTGTTCCTTTCGGCCACGTTGCCCTGACCCAACAAGCGGCACCGAACTACGGACAAGCTTGGCCCGAACTTATCTTTCTCCCGAGATCCTCTTTCTTGACGACTTAACTGGGTTATGGAACTGGCGTGTCGGCACGCTGGCTGCAATCTGTTGTTCCGCACGAGGTAGCACACCAGTGGTGGGGGCACACTGTCGGCTGGAATTCCTATAGGGATCAATGGATGAGCGAAGGATTTGCCGAATTCTCCGCCTCGCTTTACGTCCAGATTACCTGGGGACAAGACGAGTATCTGCAGTTCTGGAAGGAGGAGCGCGCGCAACTGACCGAGCGTTCTGCCCAGGGTTTTCGTTCAATCGATGTTGGTCCGTTGGTTTTGGGGACCAGACTGGCCACGGCGCGGACTGGCTTTCAAACCTACGCCAGTCTCATCTACCCAAAGGGTGCATTTGTTCTCCACATGCTACGCATGATGCTTTGGACTCCGCAGGAGAAGGACATTCAATTTAGCGCCATAATGCGAGATTTTCTGGAAACTTTTCGAGGCAAACCGGCAACCACTGAGGATTTTCAACACCTCGTCGAAAAACACATGACTCCGAGTATGGACTTGGCTCGCAATCACAAGATGGATTGGTTCTTCGACGAATGGGTTCGAGGAACAGAATTGCCCGCCTATGCGTTTACTTACTCCCTCGGCAAAACCCCCGAGGGAAAGGTTGTCCTGAGCTGGACTCTTCAGCAATCTGGCGTGTCTGGCGATTTCCAGATGCCTGTTCCTATCTATCTCGAAATGGCGAACAAGCAGTTTGCCAAACTTGGCGCGGTCAATATGAAAGGTGTTAGCAATCGTGAGGGAAAGATGATTTTGGGCAATCTCGATGCCATCCCAAAGCGCGCTCTCATCAACTATCAGTACGATGTGCTCTGCGCGCCCTAAGGATTGATCATTTCGGTTTAGAAGCGGGCAAAGAAGCCGGTTGCGATTTCTCCATGCGTTGCTGGGTGTCCAAACGGATCTTCTTTGCAGTGAGGCCTTCCGGACTATCCGGATCGAGCCGAATGTAGCCATCCAGATCCACAAGAGCTGCGGAATAGTTGTTTTCTTTCAGATGGATCAGCGAGAGCAGTCGGTAGGTCACAGCCTGTTCCGGCGCGAGTTCTTTCGCTTTTTCCGCAGCCTGAGCCGCGGGCTCCAGTCGGTCGCGATAGAGTTCCAGCCTTCCCAGTTCGAAATAAGCCTTCCATGAATTTGGATTAAGCTCCAGTGCGCGGCGCAACAGGGGTTCTCCTCGCATGGTGTCGTGATGCGAGAGCTGCATTGTGGCCAGCGCGAGGTCGGCCTCGGCGAACTTCTCCTGGCTGAGTTCCACGGCCTTTTCGAGGTTCTTTTCTGCTTCCGCGGAATCCTGCAGCGAGAGGCAGGCCATAGCCGCGTGAAAATACGCTTCATAGTAGTCAGAGGCTTTTGCAATGGCGCGCTGAAAGTCCTTCATGGCCCCTTTAGGGTCTTGGTGGACATAGAGCTTCTTCTTGCCTGCTTCTGCAAATTTCCTGGCGGATTCGGGCATGGAGAGTTCGTGCGCGGAAATCACCGGACTATTCGAAAGATTCTTGAGAGATGTTGAGATAGGTCTGAGGAATACGGAGAAGCCGCGCTCATTTGCGAAACTGACCTGGATGGATATCTCGGCCGGTTCGTACCCGGGAGCCTCCACTTTCAAGAGGTAGGTCCCCGCATTTAATCCCATAAAGCCAAACTCGCCAGCATCGTTCGTGATCGCGCCTTGCACCCGATCTCCCGCGTCATCGCAAAGCCAGACAGTGGCGTGAGGGATGCGCTGGTTGGTCGTCTCTGAAGCTACCACTCCGTGCACGCTAGCCGACGGAACTCCTGCCGATCTCGCGAATATCATCGCGGGGTTCAGCGCAATTACCAGGAACCACAACAGTTCCATTCGGGAGCGGAACACCGACAACCTCCGGCAAGGGGAAGTGGCTATAGTACACCTCGGCGATGGAGAAATTAACGCCCTTAACTTAGCGACGGAACTAGTGGGCGGTGTTTGGCGAAGCAGTTCCTGTTACGCGATCGCCGACACGCGGTTCGCTTGTACCAGAGAATGTTGTTGTGGCGTAATCGTCGGCGACTTCCGTTACTGTAACCTGGCCGATGCGTTCTGCCACTGGCTGCACCACCGGAGCGGCGGTACCTGTGGTTGTGGGTGGATCGCGCAATACTTCAAGTTGATCCCCGACCTTCACCCCGGACTTCTTGCCGATGTTGAGTGTCACGGTGTTGCCCGCAACTTCCGCGACGAGTCCCTGAACGGCAAGCACCAAGACGGGGATTCTATCGGCAAACAAGTTGAGTTGAGTTGCGATCAGGTCAACCGCCTTACCGGTTGCTTCTCCCAGCAGTTTGTCGACGAATTCGCTGCCAAGCATTTCTACCGACGTCTTGGATTTCCCTTTGGTGCTGATAGTGGTGATCTCTCCAAAATTGGTTGACTCGCCTGCACCAGTGAATGTCGCCATCACCTCGCCGGTAGTAATGTTGAAAATCTGAGCGGAAATTTCGACAAACGCTTTCGATTTGCGTGAATGAATTCCGGCGCCGAGCATGCTACCGTGCACCTCTTTTTCTTTGGCACCTGTTTTAGCCTCGGGGCCGAAGCGTGTCACCGCTCCGATGATCATCGCGTCTAGGCCGAGCAGGCGGCCAATTCTGGCGGCGCGACCGTAAGCATCCAATCGCTCACTGTCCTCCTCTTTCTGTTCCTTCAAAAGCTTTTCAACCGCCATCTGATCCACGATCGTGTACTTGCCACTGGGCAGAAGTTTTTGAATGAGTTGGATGGATACACCTTTGCCGACATTGTCGCCGCCAGGACCGAAAAGTCCTGAAGGAGCATCGGATGCCACGCTGGGGTTATCGAAATTCAGGACGGCAACGCGTTTTTTGGATCTTGACTCCTGCCCGGGCGTGGCAATGCAGGACAGCAGCAGCCATCCCACAACCACCGTACGCAGAACTGTTCGCCGACCCGACAATTGGAACTCCACGCAAGGTGCTCCTGCAGGCAAATGAATTCGTTGCCCACGGCCTTACCCCAGAAAAAATCTTCGCGTATCGTAATGGACGAGTGTGATGGGAGCAAGCGGAAGCGTATGCTTCAAATAAATGAGCAATGCGTTTGCTGCAGAATGCCATTCGGAAAACCGTGAAGCGCAGAGCCAAGATCATTCTCGTTGTCGTTCTTTTCGGAGTGGCCGTCACCGTGGGCTGGCAGGTCGTTTCGTGTGAACTGGCGAACGTTGAATTGAGGAGTGACCTGAGGGATCTAGCGGCACAGGTTGGCGACAAAATCGGGCTGAATGCACCGAGCACGGACGATGATCTTCGCTCGGCCGTCATGCGTAAGGCGAATCGACTTCAGATTCAGCTTGAACCGGATCAGGTGACAGTACAGCACACAAGCGCGACCACGGGGCCTGCCCTGTATCTGGCGATGGATTACAAAGCTCGCGTGAGTCTCCTCGGCCTTTCTTTCACTCTTCATTTCACTCCGTCTAGCGCCAGATAGACCATCGGCAGACTGGATAGGAAGAGGTACGGGTCATCGGAATCACGCACTCGATGTAAAATGTCTGCTGCGACAGAAGGAGAATGAGACATGGCTAAATATGTCATTCAAAGCAAGCGTGGGGCTCCGCCGCAGGGAGCCTACTCACAGGGATGGCGCGCGGGAGATTTCATCTTTGTAACCGGCACGGGACCTGTTGACCCGGCCACTGGCAAACTGGTGGGCGATTGCATCGAGGAACAAACCGAGCAGACCATCGAGAATCTGGTCTCGATTCTTGAAGCTGATGGCGCATCTCTCGCTGACGTGGTTAAAGTCACCGCCCATCTCAGCGATACGTCTCTCTTCGCCCGCTACAACGCGGTGTATGCGCGACGCTTTTCCGAGCCTTATCCCGTGCGTACTACAGTGGGCAGCGACCTCGGCCACGCTACAGGCATGCTGGTCGAATTGGATTGCATCGCTTATGCGCCAAAGAAGGCAGCAGGGAAGAAAGCGTCAAGTTCCCGAAAGAAATCACCGGAGCGCAAGCGCTAGACAATCTCAGGCTGCAAACCCTCACGTACCCTTGGCAGGAATCGCCTTACTGACTTTTAGGAGAAGAGGAGTCTCGCGGCCACGAGCAGTTACCCTTTCCACCGACTCAATCCTGCCAGTCCGCACCAGTAACGCATGATCGAAATTATTGACGGTGGGACAAACGTGCCTTGGCAGCAGGTACAGCACTTCTCCTACCTGGGGACAAGTTCCGTTGTTCACGGCAATAGGCAGGTGCTCTTCGCTGGGTGCGCGCGGCGTGAGGTTTGGAAATCCAACGACCACGCATGTGGGAACACCAGAATCTGCCGACACTGCTTTGTGTCCGGCATCGCAGGTGACAATTCCGGAAACTGGGTGGCTCACGACGCGCGTTACTACAAATACCGACGGCTGGTAGGCGTACTCCTTAGGCAGTTGAGCTAGACTGGTCGCATCGCAATAGACAATGGTGCCCGGCGAGATGCGATGGATGAACCTGGCGTTGCGAAAGCCTGCATAAGAAAGCGAACAAGGCAATGTCGGCGTGCCTGCAGTGATCACTTCGGGCACTGCTATTTCGGCATGTTCATGGGCACTCACAAGCTCCATTAAATGATCGTAGCCGCAATGCGCCGTAGCGGTGCGTTCTGGTTCAGCCAGAGCGCCATAGTGGCCGTCGTAGTAATGCAGTCCACGAAATTCCAGCCCTGCAGCCCCAATCGCGCGTGTTAACTCAACAATCTCTTCGACGTGATTTTCCCCAATCCCCGTGCGATTCATCCCGGGATTGATGTCCAGAAACAATCCGATCCGCGTTCCACTCCACTGTTTGATCTGCTCCTCGTTTTCGACAAGCGCCGAGATACGGGCGCCGGGAAATTGTTCTGCGATTTCACACACGCGTCGTGCGTTCGCGCCAATCGTTGGATAGGCCAGCAGCACGTCTGTTGCGCCGCTCTCGCATGCGACCAGAAGTTCCAACGTGGTCGCGCACTTGAAATTACGAATGCCTCGTGTGATCAATCGACCCACGGTGTACCCAAGCTTGGCCGTTTTGATATGTACACGCCAACGATTCGGATCGCCATCCAATAGACCTGTGGTCCGAGCAATATTCGCGTCAATCGCTTCCGGATAAATCACCAGCGCGGGTGTGAGTACATTTTCGAGATTGGGAACGGCGTAACGCGCGTCCCAGGGAAACTCATCCAGCATGAAATTAGCGGCTGTCATGGTGATTCCGATCATAACCCGCAACTACGGCCACTAAGCAAGCATAGGGACAATTTGCCCCTCGAGATGCTAGCTTGACGGGCCACGTGAGCGAAGAGTAGTCTCTCTGGACTTCTATGACTCCCAACGCTCCCGAAAGCAGAAAATCAGTTGAATCAGCACGCCTGATTCGCGGTTTGGGTTTGTGGTCCGCGACGGCCATTGTGATCGGCGACATGATCGGCACGGGGATATTCCTCGTCCCAAGTGACATGGCCCGATCGGTGGGCTCCGTTTCGTTGGTTTTCGCGGCTTGGATCATTGGCGGAATCATCGTGTTGTTTGGCGCATTTTGCTACGCGGAGTTGGGGGCCGCGTTTCCGAAGGCCGGTGGCAACTACGTCTATTTAAATCGTGGACTTGGCCCGCTGTGGGGCTTCCTGTTTGGATGGATGAGTTCGTTTCTCGAGCGACCCGTGGCGATGGCTACGCTTGCGGCAGGTTTTTTACGATTCACGGGATTCTTGTTTCCGGTTGTCGCCACTCCCTTGTTCACTTGGCGTATCGCCGGATACGTTTTCAATTTCACCTTCGCGCAGCCTCTGGCGGCGACGGTTGTAGTGGCAGTCACAGCCATCAATTATTTAAGTGTGCGCTTCGGCGGTTCCGTGCAGGTACTGCTGACTTCTCTGAAAATGGGGACGATCCTGGTGATCGTGTTCGGAGGAATTTTCTTCGCCAGGCACGCTGTGGCGCTAGCGGTTCCGGTGGTAATTCCGATAGGCCTTGGCGCGATTGGCGCTGTTCTGACGGCGCTGGTCCCTGCTATGTGGGCGTACAACGGCTTTAACGATCTGGGCGATCTAGGCGAAGAAATCGTGCATCCCGAGAAGAATATTCCGCGCGCAATTATCTTGGGGTTGCTCACGGTCGGCGGTCTGTATCTTCTGGCGAACGTCGCATATTTCCACGTTTTGTCATTTTCAGAGTTGGCACAATCGCAACACGTTGCGTCAGACGTAGTGCAAGCGTTTGCCGGATCTCGCGGCGCCATCTGGCTAACCATTGCCATGGCAGTTTCTGCCCTGGGAGCACTCCATGTCGTTGTGTTGACAGGTGCGCGTATTCCTTACGCAATGGCTCGCGATGGAGTGTTTTTCCAATTTGCGCAACGCATTCACCCATCGTTCCGCACACCCAGCGGTTCGCTGGTCTTTCTTGGCTCCATCGGAGCGCTACTTGCGCTCACGGGTACTTATGAAGAGCTTTATTCGCTGTTTGTCTTTGCTGTGTGGATATTCTTTGCGTTGACGGCCATCGCATTGGTTCGCTTGCGCAGGAAAGAACCCGCGTTGTCGCGTCCGTACCGAGTTTGGGGTTATCCGGTGACACCGCTGATTTTTCTCGTTGCCGCTGTTGCGCTCACCGTAAATCTGTGGATTGACCGGCCGGTCCGTTCGTCGCTGGGCCTGGCAGCTATCTTGGCAGGTGTCCCGTTTTTCCATTACTGGCGCAAATCCGCTCGGTAAAGCACTTCGTACGTTGTGACGTTGTGCTGAATGCGACAGGTTCGGAAGGATATACGAAGAATACTCTCAGAACAAATACGGCACGAGCGCGGCTACTCGACGGGAGTAATGATTCGCCGAAATGGGCGCGCATCCATTTTTCTTCCAGCCTGAGTTTCGGCCACAGTGTGCCGAATATAAGGGCCAGCGCAAGCGCGCCATTCTCCGCGAGCAACGGAGGACCCGAGAAATCCCAGCAAATAGCCCCGTGTAGATTGGGTGACGAACTACAGAGTAGGGACCATTCGTTATCAATTCGTGGTCTTCCTTGATCGTGACGGCCTGACTCCAGTTCTTCCCAAGTGGCGGCGCGCCCAAACGGAAAACAGCAGGCCACCGGCCGTGATCGCAGCACCAATCCAAAAATAAATCGGACTCGTCGGAAGAAAGCGACTGTTAGGAAAAGAAACGGGAATACTTGGGAAGGCCAAAAGTGCGATCGCGGATAAAATCAAAACGACGCGAACCATCCGTGAAGAACCAGACTCGACCCGTTCAGTTTCCTTCACGTCCGTGGACTTCGTTGACCAGTAGCCTAGGTAACTTAGCCACATCGCCGGAAAGAGCCAGGTATGCAGAAATGGCATCATGTGTGCCGGATGCTATCACCAGCATCCAGAGCATTTCTGTGATGAGCCAACGATGTTTAACCTCAACCTTGGCCTTGTAGTTGAAGGCAAAAAGAAGCCCTGCGGGGGCGCAGGGCTTCTCTGGCTGGATAAACGCAGAAGGTTAAGTGGGATTACTTCCCGCCGAAACCCAGACTGGTGCCTACTCCGGTACAGAAGTCATAGCCGGGCAGCGAGAAATCTCCCATGTTAATGCCGCAGTTGCCATAGACGATGTCTCGGTAATCATCGCGGTCGAAGAATACGTGGCGGTAGATTTCCGTATTCTCTGCCTGGCTGGAAGCGAAGAATTTTCCGGCATTGTTGATGACTCCCGCTAGCGCAGGCGATGAGACGCTTGTGCCGCCAACGATGAACAAGCCGCCCGGTTGTCCCTGAAAGAGATTCGTGTCTACCACCCAGACTCCGGTGGCCGGGTTGGCGTCAAAAGAAATGTCTGGGGTTCCGCGCATTGGACCGACAATTCGCGCGATTCGGTCTTGGAAATGCGGGCGCGGTTCGACAAGACTCGGGCCGCCTCCTGCATCCTGCCATGCCGACTCTAACAAGAATCGACCAGTCGATGAATCGCGGGAAATCGTGGTGCCGCCCGCCGCCACAACGTTTGGTGAAGTCGCCGGCCAATTGGCGCCGGCACTGTCGCCTGTGGACGCGAGATAGACTACCCCTGGTGCAGTAAACAACGAATCCAGCTGCGTCTCTTGCGTGAATTCGCCGAAGCTGAAGCTCATGGTGACTTCGCCCCCGCCGTTGGCAGAGACTAGGTTGCCGGCCAGGATAATAGCGTCAACCAGATCGTTGCCGCTATTGGTGTCCGCTTCGACCAGGAATAGCCGCGCTTTCGGTGCCATCGCATGGGCGTATTGCAGATCTAGCGACTCCTCGAGTTCCCAGCCTCCGCTTGGATCAAGACCAGGCTGGTTGCCACTCGCAAACACGACCGTGAGGTCGGCAGGCGGCAATCCAAAAATAGAAGAGAAGATGGCCAGATCCTTGGCCGCGTTGGGGTTGTGGAATGCGTCGACGATAGCGATTGCACCGGAGCCACCGGTCACGACGGCCGTCGTTTCGTCAGGGTTACATCCTGGCTTTGGATTTTTTACCAGGCGATACACGCAGGCAAGTGAGGCTGGCGTTTCAAAAAACAGCCCCGGCACCGGCGGCAGTTCGTTGGGAGAAGACGCGGCGCTGATTGGGATCGGGCCGGACTCCGGCATGGAGATGAGCAAGTTGGTATGGGCCGTCGCAATCCCGCCATTTGGCGCAACCACGCTGGATTGTGGAACGACGATGTGCCGCTTTTCTCGCGACTGTTGCGCCGCACCGGTTTGTGCAAAAGACAGCAAAAGCAATACTGCGAGCAATGAGTATGACCACCCCGTACGTCTCATTGAGCCTCCTGAATTGATGTTCTTTCCGTTATTGAAACAAGGACTTGCCACTTCGTTCTACGTACTTGTGATCCGGCGTGGGACTTTCGCCAGATTCCTCGAGCAAGAGCTTACTTAGGCCGCGCGAACTGATTCGGACTCCCCGACTTGACCGCCGATAGGCTGACACTATATACCCAGTTAGGCATTCTAAATATTATTATTTGGTGCTGAGTAGCGGCCTGAAAGTTACAAAGGAACACCAAATCTAGTAGGCAGTGTCGTTGAGAAGGGAATCCACTGCGGCGGCCACTTTCTCAAACGGTTGCGCAGGGCCAGGGGCAGGCTGCAGGCGTCCTTCACGATCGATCAGGAAAACTGCCGGATAGCTCACGATGCTACGATAGAGGTCCGGCACTTGTCCGCTGAGCGTGAGGAATGGATAGCTGGCGGAGACTTGTTCTACAAATTTACGCTGTACCTCCACGTTCTCGGCAGAAATCCCAAACACGATGAATCTCTTCTCTTTGCGCGAGCGATAAAGCTCGTCGAGTTTTGGGACCTCTTCGCGGCAGGGTACGCACCAAGTTGCCCAGACGTTCACGAGCACAACTTCACCTCGATGGTCTGCGAGTCGATGCGAATTGCCAAAAATGTCCGAAGTGTCAAAGGGCGGCGCTGCAACGTCACGTAGGGCAAGATTTCGGACCTGTCTTTCATGCAGATACGCGCCGCGAATCGGCCGGTAAGTCAATCCCACCGAGAGAACGGCAAAGGCGAGGCCGAGTTTGCTTGGGCGGGATAGCGGCTGATGGCGCCCTTCTTGTACCGCGACGGCAAGGGTCACGAAAAAAGGGATCGTCATTGCCATGCCGGACATTGTCAGACGAAACAGCCAGTTGCTTTCCGGGTCGGCACTACCCAAAAGTAGACCTCTCGACACAAGCTTGTACATAAACACAGCGGCCACAGGAGACAGGATTCCGCAGATCAGCACGGCTAATTTGGGCATTTTGCTCATGAAGCTATACTTGATTTTGACTAGGAATATGGTGCCGCGGTTACAGTCGGCCGGCCAGCCCCAGCTTCGCTGTACGACCAGGTTATACACCCCGAGCCGTCGGAGACTCGGTGTGGGGATGAAGTACGTATTTCGTATTTGATTATTTGGTTGGCTTGGAAACTACCTGCGAGGCAGGCGCGAGTCTGTCCCTTATTGAACACTGGAAGTCACAGCGGGAACAGTGAGCCCGTGCTACGATCTTCGCCAGAATTTACGGACTCGAGGTTTCCGCCATGCGCTACGTTGTGAGTGTTCTCGTTGGCCTAATCAGTTTGTGTACAATCACTTGCGCTCAGAAACCGGCATGGGAACCAGCGCCGGGCCATACCACCTTACTCCTGTGGCCCCAATCTGCACCTGGAGCACAAACCGGTGCTGCTCCAGAGGTGGATACAACAAACCCGAAAAACAATAATCTAATCGCCGGCAAGCCACTCATTCGGCTCGGCAACGTTTCCAATCCAACCCTGACGCTGTATCAACCAAAGGGCAAAAGCACAGGTGCAGCGGTGGTCGTGTTCCCCGGCGGAGGCTATACGATCCTGGCCATCGATCTTGAAGGCACCGAAGTGTGCGACTGGCTTACTTCCTCCGGCATTGCCTGCGTACTGGTGAAATATCGCGTACCTGAATCCGGCCCTTACCCCAAGTCAAGAGCGGCGCTTCAGGACGCACAGCGAGCCGTAGGCCTCGTTCGTCAACATGCGGCGGAATGGAACATTGATCCGAAGCGGATTGGCGTCCTGGGATTCTCGGCCGGAGCGCATCTGGCCGCTGCACTCAGCACTCATTTCGAGCAACGCTTGTACGATCCCGTCGATGCGGCAGATCAACTCAGTTGCCGTCCGGATTTTGCCGTGGTCGTTTATCCCGGTTACATCGCAGTCGAAGAACAAAACTTTGCGCTTAATGCGGACATTCATCCAATCGACAAAACGCCGCCGTCTTTCATTGTGCAAGCCGAAGACGATGGGGTGCATGTTGAAAACGCCACAGTTTATTTCCTGGCTCTGAAGGACGCCAAGGTTCCTGCCGAGTTGCACATCTATGCACAAGGTGGACATGGCTATGGTTTACGCCGCACCGAGCTACCCGTTACGGGTTGGCCGCAACTTGTGGAAACTTGGCTGAAAACGATCCACATGTTGACGGCTTCCACGCACTGACCAGCAATGGAAACTTTGGTACAGCTTGAGTAAGACGAGGAGAAACCAACTTGAACAAAAGATCGTTGTTGCTGATTGCAGTGCTGCTCACCCTGGCAGTTATGGCCAGTGCCGGACCGAAAATGGCTTTGAGTTGGAAGAACCCAAACTACACTGGTGGGAAATTCCAGAATATCCTTGTGCTCGCGCTGAATGGGAAAGCCGCAAATCGGATGGAATTTGAAGATCAACTGACTGCCGCGATTGCACGCCCGGGATCGCATGTCTCTCCCAGCTATGAATTCATCGCCAGGCCCAATTCCACGCCCATCGACATGAACGATATGCGCGCCTTGGTTCGAGATCAGAAAATCGACGCGGTTGTCGTTGCTCGACTGACCAAGAAAGACACGAAGAACACATATGTTCCCGGCCAGGTCTGGTCGCCTTACCCTTACTACGGAACGTTTTACGGTTATTATGGCGCAGTTTATCCGGCCATCTATACCCCGGGTTATATGGATACCGAAAAGACAGCTCAAGTGGAAGTGAATTTCTATTCCACGGCGAAGCCCGACGGAGAATTGGTATGGACAGGGACAACCAACGAGTTTGAGTATGGGTCGGTGAAGAAGGCGATCAAGGGATTGATCAAGACCGTCAGCAAGGAATTGGAAAAGCAAGAAATCATCGCCCAGGAATCGAAATAGATCCTCTCACCCCGTAAGGTATAGAATTCCCAAACGTTTAGCATTCAAGTTATGCTCACTACCTTGAGGTTTTCGACGGCTCGCTGTGAGCTGTGCGCACTCGCTTGACCACTTTTGTTTTTGCGGATGTCCAAATCGGCCGGTCTCGGGCGTCATTGTAGTAGCAGCGAGGATTACGGGCGAAGAGCCCAGGAGGAAGACTGCCCATGAAGTATATGCTGATGGACTATGTGCAGGTTGCCGGTTTCTTTGAACTAACCAAGGAGGAGCAATCCCGTTGGTTGGGGGCGTATCGTGCCTATATGGAAGCCATGAAGAACGCCGGCGTCCTGAAAAGCAGCGGTGGCTTGCAACCCTCGACCATGGCGACGACCGTGCGTGTCAGGGACGACAAACCGCAGGTGCTCGACGGTCCTTATGCGGATACGAAAGAGCAGTTGGGCGGCTTTCACATTATCGAAGTTGCCGATCTCGACGCGGCAATCTCCTGGGCTTCTCGAAGTCCGACCGCGCTGCACGGGGTTGTTGAGGTGCGTCCGATGGCGGAACGCTCACTCCTGGACTCGGAACTGTAATTAAATTCAAATTAGAAAAGGAGCAAAAAAGTGCCTAGGATAATTGTGTTCAATCACATCACACTGGACGGATATTTTGTAGATGGCAAAGGAGACATGAGTTGGGCCCATAGTGCCAGGAACGATGCCGAGTGGAATGCATTCGTTGCAGAAAACGCGAAGGGTAATGCCGTGCTCATGTTTGGCCGAAAGACATACGACCTGATGGCTGGCTATTGGCCGACGCCGATGGCCCTGCAGAATGCGCACGATGTCGCGCAGAAGATGAACAGTTCTTCGAAAGTGGTATTTTCGAAAACCATGGACCAAGCCTCCTGGCAGAACACCCGCCTGGTGCAAGGCGACCTCGTGACGGAAGTCCGCAACATGAAACAAAGTCCTGGAGACGACATGGTGATCTTTGGCAGCGGCACCATCGTTGCCCAATTGGCTGAGGCAGGACTGATCGATGAATATCAGTTCGCGTTGAATCCCGTTGCCATGGGCAAGGGCAGATCGCTTTTCGAAGGAGTCAAAACCAAGCTGCAGCTAAAGTTGACGAAAAGCCGCACCTTCAGCAATGGGAATGTCATGTTATGGTATGTTCCGGCGGCATGAATAAGTGCACTGATCTTGAACTCTCTTGAAACAGCAGAATTGGTTGCGCGTCGCAGCTACGGCAGGCTTGTTGCCTTTCTTGCGGCGCGCACACGCGATGTAGCGGCTGCAGAAGACGCCCTCTCGGAGGCTTTTGTTGCGGCGCTGGCTGATTGGCCGGTGAAAGGGTGTCCGGCAAATCCGGAAGCATGGCTACTCACAGTGGCAAGGCGGAAGTGCACCGATGTAGCTCGTGGGCAGCGTCGACACGAACTTGCGGGGGAAGAGTGGAAAATCATGGCGGAGGGACTGAACGCTGCCGCGACGCAAAATGAAATTCCGGATCAACGCCTGGCACTCATGTTCGCCTGTGCCCACCCGGCAATCGACGTCGGGATTCGAGCCCCGCTAATTCTTCAAGTAATTCTCCGGCTTGATTCCGCAAAAATAGCATCCGGATTTTTGATCTCTCCTGCAACGATGGGAAAACGGCTCGTCCGCGCCAAGAAGAAGATTCACAGCGCTGGCATTCCATTTCGCGTCCCAGAACGCGAAGAACTTGCGGAGCGACTCGGCACGGTGCTGGACGCAATCTATGCCGCTTTTACAGAAGGATGGAGTGATCCCGGCGGAACCGATACGGCTCGCCGTGATCTAACTGAAGAGTCCTTGTTCCTGGCTAGATTGCTGACCGAACTGCTTCCCAACGAGCCTGAAACGATGGGGCTACTCGCGCTGATGTTGCATGCCGAGGCTCGGCGCCGCGCCCGCCGCAATGAAGATGGCGAATTCATTCCCCTTGCTAAGCAGAATTCCCGTTTATGGGATGGGCAAATGATTGCCGAGGCCGAAAACCTTCTGCGAACCGCCAGCTCGAAAGCCACGATTGGTCGTTATCAACTGGAGGCGGCGATACAGTCTGCCCATGTTTACCGGTGCCATACCGGCAACGCTAACTGGGCAGAAGTGCTGCAACTGTATGACGCCTTGCTCGCGCTAACACACTCCCCCGTGGTTGCTCTCAATCGAGTATTGGCTATCGGCGAGTTGCAGGGCCCAGGTGCTGCCCTCGCCGCGCTCGACGCGTTGTCTTCCGATGAACGTCTCGCGGAATATCAACCTTACTGGGCTGCCCGCGCGGAACTGCTGGCCAAAACCGGTGCGCACGCCGGCGCCCGCCAGGCGTATGAACTTGCCATCGGACTGGAGCGCGATCCCGCGACTCGCCGTTTCTTGCAGCAGCGTCAATCGTCCTTGCAGTGTTAGATTCCAGCAACCAGGTAGTTGTTCCATGGGCCGACTCCGGGTGACCCGGGTCATACGCACCTGTGCGGCACGTCCTCGCTCTTCCCCTGCCATGGCGGGACTGTGGGAGGCGGAGGTGTGTCATGCCGAACAGTAAAGTGGCGGATCTGGCAGGCCCCGGGATTGGCAACTACAAAGAGCTGGAGAAGATCCTGCCAAATGAGTACAGCAGCGTGCTTACGCGGCGCGAAACGCAGAAAGCTATTTATGCGGTAAAACGGTTCATCGAGGACAACCTCAGCAAAGAGTTGAATTTGATGATGGTGACTGTCCCTCTCATTGTGGATGTGGAAAGCGGCGTGAACGACATGCTGGACCGCGATGGTTCGCGCACTCCCATTCAATTCCATATTGCCAACGACCGGAATAAGCACCCGCTCGATGCACAGATCGTCCAGGCGGCCACCAAATGGAAGAGGATGGCGCTTAAAGAGTTCGGAATGCGTCCCGGTGAAGGTATCTGCACCGACATGCGCGCCGTGCGGAAAGACTACTTCCTGGACCATGACCATAGCGTGTATGTCGATCAATGGGATTGGGAGCGCGTCATCACTTCTGAGGAACGCAACCTGGACTTCCTGAGAGAAATCGTTGCCAGAATCTGGAAGGTGTTGACTGAGGCGGAGCTTTACGCCCAGGAATTGTTTCCGCAGCTTCGCTCGAAGCAATTCCCCAATCTCCCGCAGAAGCTCACGTTCCTTCATGCGGAGGACCTGCTGAAGATGTATCCGAAAATGCCGCGCAAGCAACGGGAAACGGCCATCCTGCAAGAATGTCCTGCGCTATTCATCGTGGGTATTGGCTACCCCTTGGAAGATGGCTACCCGCATGAGATGCGCGCCGCGGACTATGACGATTGGGTCACCGAGACGAAGAATGCGGAAAGGAAGGTCCAGCACGGATTAAATGGCGACATTTTAGTCTGGAACCATGTGACCAGGCGACGCCACGAGCTCAGCTCCATGGGTATCCGCGTGAACGCAGAGACTCTGCGTAAACAATTGGAGCTCTCTAAACAGACCGATTTCCTGAGATTTCCCTACCATCAGGCCATCATCAAGAACGAAATCCCTCTCAGTATTGGTGGTGGGATTGGGCAATCGCGCACGTTGATGCTGCTACTGAGGAAGGCCCATCTTGGCGAAGTTACCGTTAGCGTGTGGCCGAAAATCCTGAAAGAGATTTGCGAGAAGAAAAACATCCACGTTCTCGAATGAACAAAAAAACGAGATGGTGAGTCGAGGGTGGTCATGAGCGGGGCGGGTTCCTCCCAACCGTCCCGCTCCATTTTTATTTCCCCGGATCAAGCCGGCTGGAATTGCGCCGGATGTTTCGTGTGAAACTCCGTCGCGTCTTGGTACGCCCTTGCAAAGGCAAGCAAATTCGCTTCACCGTATAGCTTTCCCAGAAACGTTAAGCTGGTCGGTGTTCCGGGTCCACCGGAATTGCGGAAATCCCCGGGATCGTCGCTTGGGCTCTTCGGCGCATCGGCACCTCGGAATCCGTTGGGCAGAATCACAGACGGGTGCCCGGTCAAGTTAGTGATGACCAATTGGTCGCTCGAAGTCGGCGCAACAATTACATCCACCTGCCCAAACACTCTCGCCACGGCTTCCATCGCCAGCCGGCGGGCTCTGCTTGCTTGTATGTACTCCACAGCAGGAATAAACCGCGCGGAACGAAACGTGTTCGGCCAGTCGTAGTCCTTCTGCGAGGTCAGCAGCTTGTCTCGCCCTGAACGCGTCAATTCATCAAACGCCGTGGCAGATTCCGCCGTCAGCATTGCGACCAACGGATCATAGGGAAACTTCGGCATCTCCACAGGAATAAGGTTCACACCGATGGACTTCAGTTTTGCAAGTGCCGCTTGATCAAATTGACGGTCGTATACTTGCCGCGCTTTGCGGAGCTCCTGCCATTTCTTCTCTTCCTCTCGTTTCTGTAATTCTTCTTCTGTTGTCGCAGGTTTTTCTTCTGACTTGTTCGACTCTGTTGCCGGCTTCAGCTCAAAATCTGTTTTCAAATATCCCACCCGCAACTTTTTCCAGTCAAGGTCCGCATTCCAGTTGAACGCCGCATTCTTCACCGTGACGTCCTTGCCATTCGGTCCATAAATCGCATCAAGTACGAGAGCGCAATCCTCCACGGATCGGCAGATCGGTCCCAGTTTGTCCATCGTCCACGACAACGCCATTGCTCCAGTTCGCGGTACCAGTCCAAAGGTCGGGCGCAATCCAGTACAGCCGCAACGTGTTGATGGAGACGAAATCGATCCCAGTGTCTCTGACCCGATGCTGAACGCCACACACCCCGCGGCCGTAGCCGATGCCGGTCCCGCCGAACTACCGCTTGATCCTTGTTGCGTGTTCCATGGGTTCCGCGTGATTCCTCCAAACCACACATCTCCCTGTGCCAGCGCTCCCAACGTCAGCTTCGCCACCAGCACCGCACCGGCTCTGTCCAGGCGCTGCACGACCGTGGCATCCTCATCGATCATTTGTTCTTCGAAACCGCCAGCTCCCCACGTTGTTCGGTAACCTTTCACCGCCAGCAGGTCTTTCGCACCCCACGGAATCCCGTGGAGCGGCCCGCGATAGCGTCCAGCGGCGATGTCTTTGTCGGCTTCTTTGGCCTGTTCCTTTGCGCGATCTTCTGTCAGCGTCACCGAAAACTTCAGCACAGGATCAAACCGTTTCAATCTCTCCAGATACATCTCCGTCAACGCCGTCGATGAAACCTTACGTGTCTGCACCACTTCGGCAAGATCCCTGACGCTGGAGAAGGCGAGTTGCTCAAGATTCTTCGGAATCCCCTGAGACGCGATCGCCGGCGCTTTCGAGATTCGCATCGGCTTCCGTTCGGTATCCAGTGACATGCCGGGTAGGACAGGATCAAACACGATCGACGGCTGCACGGAGTTCCCAATGTTCAGTGCGTATATCTTGTCGTAGCCTTTTGCCTGATCGTTCAAGTTTTCCAGCATCATCTGTTTGTATTCTTCCGAGATTGCCACGTCGGCAATCGCCGCCGCGTTGTCGATCATTTCCTTGGTGATGGTCGCCTTTCCTTGCGCTTGTGCCCACAGTACGCCGGGAAATAGAGTCGCGGAAAATCCCAGCCCTGAGCAGGCTTTCATGAAATTGCGGCGGTCGACCATTAACTCTCTCCCCTTTGAAATGCCTCGAGCGTCCGAGCACTATACCATTGCGCCGCAAAGAGATGGTTTCGAAAAATTTGTGAATAAAGGGGAGCGAGACAGTTGGCGCACTATTTGAGTTTTGCACGGCGGTTCAAGCAGGAGATGAAGACCGCGCCTGCTACATTTGTGCGCCGGTTGCGGCTGGGCAAGGCTCGCAAGCGTCTGGCCATGACAGGAAGCGCTGAGGATAGCGTCATCGTACTCAGGAATGCAGGCGTGGCAGACCGCCTGTGTTAGCATGAAGTTTTCGGGCGGAAATTTATGAGTGAATCGAAAATTGGAGCGCGAATCCTGGGCATCGAATCGTCGTGCGACGAAACGGCTGCGGCTGTGGTCATCGGCGGGCGTACGATTTTGTCGAGTGTCGTGGCTTCGCAGTTTGACGTTCACCGCAAATACGGTGGTGTCGTTCCGGAATTGGCTTCGCGCGAACACCTGCGTCAGATTGTTCCCGTGGTGCGTGAAGCAATGAGCCAAGCCAACATGAAGCTTGAGGACCTGGAGGCTATTGGCGTAACGCAAGGACCCGGCTTGGTGGGATCCCTGCTCGTTGGGATTACTTATGGAAAGACGCTTGCCCAATCCTTGGGAAAGCCACTGATCGCCGTGAACCATTTAGCAGGTCACGTTCATGCTGCGTTTCTGGAGGCGTACCAAGTCGGAGAGTCGCCTAAACTCCCAGCCGTTTGTTTGATCGTCTCTGGGGGGCACACCGTCTTGTACGAGGTGAAAGAGGGCGAAGGCTCCCAAGAGTTCGCTTACCGGCGAATTGGCCAGACTCGCGATGATGCAGCTGGCGAAGCTTATGACAAGGTGGCCAAGTTGCTCGGGCTTGGCTACCCGGGCGGGCCGATGCTGGATCGTCTGTCAACGGCGGTTGCCCCTAGCATTCCGGCGCCAGTGAAATTTGGACCCACTAAGACGCGCGGAAATCCACTGGACTTCAGTTTCAGTGGCCTGAAGACTGCCGTGCTCTACCATGTGCGCGAGCATCCCGAATACAACGAAGAAATTCGTCGTCGGGAGGAGGCTCTTGCAGCGGGGAAGCGCTCATTTAACGAGTTGCTGCCGCTGTGCAGCCCTCAGACTCTTGGACTTATCCGCGAATTCCAGAATGCGGTCGTTCGTGATCTCTTGCAACGCACCATGACTGCCGCGGAAGAGAGTGGCGTGCAAACTGTTTTGGTTTCTGGCGGAGTTTCGGCAAACAAGCAACTGCGAACCGCGTTTCGCGACCAAGCTCGTGGCTTAAAGGTTTATTTCCCAGACCGCGAGCTATGCACGGACAATGCAGCCATGATCGCTGCGGCGGCCTTCGCTAAATATCGGCGGGGTACGTTCGCCGATGTGGAGTTGAATGCAGTCGGGAGCATGCCGTTGGCCTAGTGTTAGTCATGCAGCGGTATAGCCTCTCCACCCTGTGCTTTTAGGGTCTCCTGGTGCTGCATTCCGAGCCCTGTGCACTCCAACCGTTCTCACGGCATACACAAAAAAAATGGGCGACTCAAGTGAGCCGCCCGGAAGAGACAATTTAGTTACAAATCAACTATTCGAATTTTTCCAGCATCGTTGGAAATTGCAACTTTGCCTTAGCCAGGGACTTTACTACCAGGCCTTCCGCATTTTCCGCCGTCAGGTTGCGAGCCGTCGCCATTTCACTGACCAACAAGTACTTGGCGCGTTCTAGCATTTTCTTTTCGCGGAAACTGAGGGGCTTATTGCAGCTGAGGGAGACCAGACTCTTCAGGACCACGGCTACTTCCAAAAGGGAACCGGTGCGCATGCGCTCCGAATTCTCCTTAAAACGGTGTTTCCAATCGTGATGCGAATTCAACTTGCCTTTTTCGAGGAAACCAAGAACTTTGGTTGTGTCATTGGAGCGGATAACCGATCGAAGCCCAACGGCGATCGCGTTGGTGTGTGGCACCATCACGCGTAAGCCACTGGATACAATGCGGATCATATAATAACGTTCTGTTCTTCCATTCAAGACACCGAAGCTCATCTGTTCTACAACGCCAACGCCGTGATTTGGATATACGACTTTGTCGCCAATCTTATAGTCCATAGATCAGGAGTTCCCCCTAGGAGATGAAATGAGTGTATGTAAATGTGAGCTAAGAGTCAAGGTATATCCAGTGGAATGAAGAAGATAGCGGAATTGTAATACCAATTTGGCACTAAAATTGCTCAGGTGAGGCCTCTCTTTGGTTACTTCGCTGGGACATTTTCATGCCTTCTGCTCGACAAGCAAGCTGATCTCGGTCATTGCAACTCATGTCACAAATCGTTTAGATTCATGCAGTAAGGCCCTAGAGTGGAAGAGAGTTCCATCGACGAAATGATAACGTTGGCTATCGATACGTGCGACAAAATGGGTAGTGTTTGCCTGCGTGTAAATGGCCGCGTGATTGCTTCTCGCCTCCACCAGGACGAAGAATATTCCAGTTGGCTGCTCCCGGCTGTGGAAACTCTGTTGATGGAAACCCGCAGAAAGTTCGGCGATGTTGATCTGATTGCTGCGGCTACCGGCCCGGGCTCGTTTACTGGGGTGCGCGTTGGCTTGTGTGCCGTAAAGGCCTGGGCCGAGGTCTATGGCAAGCCCGTGGTTGGCGTTTCGCGCCTGGCAGCCTTGGCACGGCAGGGCACTGCTGACGGTTGGGTTGCTGCCGTCTATGATGCGCATAGAGGTCAGCTATTCGGTGGATTGTACCGAAGGAACACTTCCATCTGGACCATGGAAGACCAGGAAATGGTGATCGCCCCCCAAGAGTTCCTTACCTTTGTGAATTACCGCACCAACGGCGAACCGGCGGGATGGGTATGCTTGGAGCCGGAACTGGTCCGCTCTTTACCCAGTTGGGAAGTACAGGAAAGAAATGGTTCGACGTTGCTTGCTGCGGACCCGATAGTGGCTGATTTAATTGGAGAGATCGCAGAGGAGAACGCCTCGCGAGGAGAGTTCACGGATGTTCTGCGGCTTGATGCCAACTACGTTAGGCGCTCCGACGCGGAAATCTACTGGAAAGGGCCGGCGCACCGTGTCGGCTGAGTATTCTCCCGACACAGCAATTCCGGTTGTCCGGCGACTGGCAGGAGAAAATGTCCACGCTGTCTGGGAACTGCTGCACGCGTCGCCAGAAGCTGCCGACTGGTCGGAAGGTTCGATCCGCAATTCGCAACTCGACAACAAGAACACATCTTTGGTCAGTGTGTTAAACGAAGAAGTCGTTGCCTGCGTTTTCGGCATCAACGTGGCCGGTGAAGCTGAGATCCTGAATCTGGCTGTCAAGCTTGCACATCGACGAAAAGGGTTCGGACGAGCTTTGGTTCGGCAACTCCTCGTGGAATGGGAGCGACAGGGTATTCGCCGGGTATTCCTTGAGGTGCGAGAATCCAATTGTGGCGCCATCAAGCTTTACCAATCGTTAGGTTTTCGCGAGTTTGGACGTCGCATGGGCTACTACTCATCACCGGACGAAGATGCTCTAGTACTGGAGCGGGCGTGAATGTGAACAATCCACAGTTTGGTACCAGATAGCTCTTGACGTGGATTCTCCCAGTGCTAGTCTCGCGTCATGTAGTAGTCACAATTCATTCATGAGGAGGACCGCGTGGCCGAATTGCAGCGTAACCCTCGGGACGTAATAGTCGCAACAGACGCCGAATATCAGCGTCTGAGTGAAAAGCACCGGCAGTATGAAGTAGAACTTCAGAATCTTTCGAGCTCGCCCTACCATAATTCTGAAGACCTCATCGAAGAAATCCGATTGAAAAAGTTGAAGCTCCACGTGAAAGATGAAATGGAGCGCTTGATTGCGCGGCACCATGTCGCGCCTGAACGACGATCCCAGTAGCCACCCAGTTAGGGCGCCCACGGCACAAGTTTTGTCGTAAGATGACCACAGACCTCCCCCGCGTGCAAAACGCGGCGGAGAAGGGGAGGGTATGGTCCGCGAAGGGTATTACTTTGGGTTACCCCCGCTACTGCTGGGCTTGTTCGCATTCGGTATTGCTTCACGAACCGGAGTCCTAGCCGGCTCACTTCTTGTATTTCTGGCACTATTCATATTTTATTTCTTTCGCGACCCGGACCGTGTAATTCCTTCGGACGCTGGAGGGATTGTGTCTCCTGGTGATGGTCGCGTTGTTGTTATCAAGGAGGAAGCTTTCGCAGGCCGTCCGGGAAAACGAATCAGTATTTTTCTGGCGGTCTGGAACGTTCACGTAAATCGCTCGCCTGCAGCGGGCATCCTCACTCGTCTTGAGTATAAGCCCGGCAAGTTCATGGCGGCTTGGTCAGAATCGGCTTCCCTTGATAATGAACAGAATGTCTTCACGCTGCAAAGTGAACACGGCGAGCTTGTGTTCAAGCAGATTGCCGGTTGGGTAGCGCGACGCGTCGTCTCCTGGAAGAAGCAGGGTGATACCCTGGCACGCGGCGAGCGTGTGGGATTGGTACGGTTTGGCTCTCGCGTTGACGTCTGGATGCCAGAGAATGCGGATGTCCTGGTGAAAGTGGGTGACCACGTAAAGGGCGGTTCCAGCACTCTCGCGCGCATGAGGGAAGTCCTTGGTGCAAAGACCGGAAACCATGAAGCCCTTCGACAGGCCAACCAGAAAAAAGAACCAGGTGAAGGCGCGGCGTAGTATCTTGTTGCGGGATACAATGGAAACCCATGTCTGAACTCGAACAACAGGAACTGCCGCTTCCGGAGAAACGCATCAGGAGTCACCGGTTACGCCGCGGAATCTTTTTGCTCCCCAGTCTGTTTACCGCTGCTAATTTGTTATGCGGCTACTACGCTTCGCTCGCTGCTCTGATGGGCAGGCCAGAGGATTTTGACCACGCCTCCAAAGCGATCGGCATTGCGATTCTGTTCGATTCATTGGATGGGCGCATTGCTCGCATGACGGGTACCAACACCGAATTTGGCGTCCAGTTCGATTCGCTAGCGGATGTTGTTAGCTTTGGCGTTGCCCCGGCGATTCTGGCGTATGCCTGGGGTTTCCGGCAGCTTCCCGGGGTGGCTCTGGTAGGTGCGCATGCGCTTGGGGAGAATGCCTGGGTGGGCGACGTGGCGTGGCTCTGTTGCCTGGTCTTTCTGATCTGCTCGGCATGGCGGCTAGCGCGCTTCAACGTTCAAGGTATGGCCCCCGGCGGATCGAAGAATTTTGTGGGAATGCCTACTCCAGCAGCGGCGGGCGTTGTGGCGGCGATTGTTCACGCATGCCACTGGATTGGTCCGATCACCGAACGAAACTGGTCGATTTCTTGGTTCGTGTTGATGGCTTTACTGGGCGCTCTGATGACCAGTGCCATCCGATACTACAGCTTTAAGGATATTCCTTGGGCGCGTAAACAGCCGTCAGTCACCATTATTTTGCTGTGCTTGTTCGTCGGCGTCGTCTGGAAATACTCGGAGTTTGTGTTAGTGGTCTTCGCCTGCAGCTATGCGCTGATTGGGATTGCCCTGCATGTGGTCCGCGCGGTGAGGCTCCGAATGGTGCCCAGGACCGTCTGACCCATGCCTGTTGACCGGAATTCCCAAAAAATTGTGATTACAGGCGCGTCCTCTCTCCTGGGGCACGAATTGAAGTCCTTACTCGAAGAGAGTCGTTTTGCAGGATGGGATCTTCATCTGGTGGATGAAGACGAAACTGCGGGCATTTTGACCGAAGCAGGCGGTGAAGCCAAAATTATCCAGCGAGTCGACGAAGACACATTTCGCGACGCTCGCTTTGCATTTCTAACTGGCTCCGCGGCCTTCGGAAAGAAGTGTTTGGGGCCGGCGAAAGTAGCGGCTGCAGCGGTGATTGATCTTTCACATGCCTCGCTGGCAGATCCGGATGCCACGCCATGGTTTCCCAAAATCGAAACGTTGAGTGGGAAAATCGCCAGCAAAGATGGCTGGCTTTTCAGTGTTTTCTCCGTCGGGGGAATGGCGCTCACCAGCCTGGCGATGATGCTGCAGTCGCGCTATGGACTACGGCGAATGGTCGCGGTCGTTTGTGAACCGGTCTCTGAGGCAGGCCGTGCGGGAATCGAGGAATTGGAGACACAGACTTCGCAGTTGCTTTCCTTCCAGGGCATCGGCTCGGCTGTTTTTGGAACGCAGACCGCCTTCAGCATGCTGCCGCGCTATGGCTCGGACAGTAAGAAAGATCTGGCCAGCAAGCTGAGAGAGATGCGGGCGGAGATTTCTGCCGCGCTTGACGATGGCCAGGAGGACGGCAAGATTTCCGTGAACCTTCTGCATGCGCCAGTTTTCTATGGAACTACCTTCAGTGTCTGCGTCGATCTGGAGCGCGACATCGATTCGCTGGCCTTGGCTGGCGGCTGTCAGGACGCTGGCTTTGTCATCGTGCCTGAAATGGAAGCCGCGCCGAGCAACGTGAGTATCGCCGGTGAGACGAGCGTGTTTCTTCGTGAGCCACTTCCCGAGCTTTCGAGAGAGAAAAGCTGGTGGCTGTGGGGCGCGGGTGACAATCTGCGAGTGCCTGCGTATAGCGCAGTGAAAGTCGCGGAATGGCTGGACTCATGATGCAACTCCGAAATATGTGGCACAAAAACTCCTGTCCGTGCCGCCGATCCAAGGGAAATTCACTCCGCACAGCCAAGAGTGCCTCTGGAAACATGGCAGAATGGTTCTTCGTTGTGGTTTGCCTTGCCGTAACCCTTGCTGGTTGCGGTTACCACGTCGCCGGTCATAGCGATTCCGTGCCCAAAACCATTCACGTGATTGCCGTACCGGCCATGGAGAATAAGACCACCACGTATCGCATTGAACAGAAATTGACTGCGGCCACAATCCACGAGTTCCTGGCCAAGACGCAGTACAAAGTGGTGTCCGACGCTGAAGGCGGCGACGCAGTTCTAACCGGGAAAGTCGTCAGCCTGGAAATTATTCCGCTGCTTTACAACAACACCACCTCCAGCACCGGTGTACAGACCGCACAGGCTACCGCCATGCTCGTTACGATGAAGTGCGATGTTACGTTTACCGACCGTCTCAGCCAGAAGGTTCTCTATCACAACGATAATTTTGTCTTTCGTAACGAATACGAACTTTCCTCGGATGTTCAAAGCTTTTTCCAGGAAGGCGATCCGGCTATCGACCGCATGGCGCAGGATTTTGCTTCACGACTGATCACCGCGGTGACGGAGAACTACTGATGGCGCGTATCTCCCGCGAAGAACTCCTGGCGCGGCTGGAACAAAACGAAAAGCTCCCGGCGATCTTGTTGCTGGGAGATGAGCCGTATTTGCGAGACAAGTGCCGAGCCGATTTGATTGGCCATTTCGTTCAGGAAGCGGCTCGTACGTGGGCCGTCTCTCGCTTTTCCGCGGATCGAGGAGAAACACAAGCCGCGCTCGATCAGGCTCAGACATTGCCTATGCTGTCTCCCAAACAAGTAGTGTTTTTGGAAGGCGCGGAAGCCATCGAGAGCCTTGGTGAGAAGAATCGCAAAGAGACGGTGGATGGAATTCTCGCTTACCTGAACAATCCAGCGCCCTTCACCGTTTTGGTAATCGAAGCCGCGAAGCTCGATATGCGCATGCAACTGGGAAAGAATCTTGCTGAAGAAATGGTGGTCGTCGAGGTCGGCACTGGCGACGATCCCAACGCACGTCAAGCCGCTGCGACTGAAGCAGCGAAATCGATGGCCCGCGAGCAGGGAATTGAACTGGAAAAAGGTGCGGCAGAAGAGCTGGCCGAACTCGTCAGCGGTGATTTGCAGAGGCTGCAGACGGAACTAGAGAAACTTTGCACCTTTGCCGGCGAACGCAACAAAATCAGCAAAGCCGATATCGCGATGCTGGTCATCTCTGAAAAAACTACTACGATTTGGGAAGTCGCCGCGTTCCTTGCCGCTCAGCAACCGAAACAAGCTATCGAATTCATCAACCGGTTGTTTGCGGAAGGCGAGCCTGCGTTGCTCATGCTGGGCGGCATCACCTGGATGTACCGCAAAATCGTGGAAGCAAGCGAAGTGCGTGGTGCCACGAATGGTTGGCAAGCCGCCCGCGCACTGAGCATGCGTCCCGAGCAGGCGGAAATCGCTCTGCAATGCTCACGCAAAATCTCAAAGCAGCGCCTGATGAAAGGTCTGCAAGCCCTTCGCGACGCTGACCTCCAGCTAAAGAGCGGCCGCGATGAGCGCACCGTAATGGAATTCCTGATGTGGGATTTGAGCGGCCATCAATCGGCCCTAAAAATGTGAGCTCGCGCAGGCTGTGTAGCAGCCGCCTTCTGAGGCGGCATCTTTTCTCTCGCAAGAGCTAGACAATCCTCAAGTGGTCGCGCTACCAGTCAGAACAATCTCGTAGTGCCGCACGCGCTTGTCGTATTCCGTTAACACTGCCACAGCTTCGCTGGGCACCAGCGAGCGAGTCCAGATCGACGCCGGCGAACGCCCGTACCGCGTCGAGCGATCGCCAATAAGTCTCTACCAGAATTTCACGTTGATCGCCCGCCGCCCGCACGGAAAGCGTTGCACCGACATAGCCGGGAAGCTTGTTCAGTTCCGCCAGCACTCTCTTGGCGAAGTGCTCTCGATAGCGAAGCCAGTTTTGCTCACTCGTGCGGGCCGACCAAGCTCGCACAATTTCCGTGGGGTGTTTCGGCACAACCGAATTGGGCGCCGCCTCGTTGCCGGTCACCTCATTCCACGGTCGCACTTCCCATTTCTTAACCAACCCACTCACGACATACGGATCGTTCTCGATGAAAGACAACACCGTCTTCTTGTCGGCAACGTGAAACACTAGCAAAGCCCGATCGGCGGGCTCGGCCAACGCTCCCCCAAGAATCAGTTCACCATGCGCGTAGGATTCGGACTCCCGCCGCAAGTGTTCTCCACGGTACGCTCCAAGCCGCGCCACAAAATCATCAACCACTTCCTAGAAGACCGCGTAGTAAGGCATAGGGACACTCCTGATCGATATTCGAAGAGTGAACTGGCCTTAGGTGTCTCAGGCTCTCTAGCCTGTGCATTCGATCTGTCTATCGTATCGTTCGCACAGGCAAAAGTGTCTGTGCCACTAGACTTCCAGCAGCCAGTTGTGTGTGTCAGGTTCTCTGCCGGTCTGAATCGCCACCAACTTCGTGTGCAGTTTCTTCGCAATTCCGCCGGGCGTGCCTGAGGCTATTTCCGACACTTTGTCTCGGTAACCGATGGCCGCAATGGGAGCGATGATCGCAGCCGTGCCGATGCCGAATGCTTCCTCCAGAGTTCCAGCCACATGGGCGGCAAACACCTCGTCCACCGTGATGGGCCGCTCCTCGCAAGGGATCTTCATATCCTGCAACAGCGTCAGCACGGAATCCCGCGTCACTCCAGTTAGTATCGTGCCGGAAAGGTTTGGAGTTATCGCCACTCCCTTAATGACAAACATGATGTTCATCACCCCGGACTCTTCCACAAACTTCCGTTCCTTACCATCCAGCCACATCACATTCTGATAGCCCTTGGCCTGGGCCAGTTTTGCCGCCAGCAATCCGCCTCCATAATTTCCTGCTGACTTGGCCTCGCCCGTTCCGCCGGGAAACGCGCGCACATAGGTCTCTTCTGCCAGCAACCGAATCGGCTGTGCGAAATAGGGGCCTCCGGGTGCCGTGAAGATCACCAGCCGATAGCTTTCCGCCGGCCGCACCATCAACGACTCATCCGTTCCGAAGTACACCGGCCGCACATACAACGAACCGCCTTCCCGATGAGGCACCCAGTCGCGATCCGTGCGCAACAACTCCCGCAAGCCTTCCTTGAACAGATCCTCCGGAATTTCCGGCATGGCCAGCCGCGCAGCCGAACGATTCATGCGCGCATGGTTCGCCATCGGGCGAAAAACAACGACTCGTCCCTCTGCTGTACGGTGAGCCTTGAATCCTTCGAACAGCGATTGACCATAGTGCAACGCAGTAAGAGACGGGGCCAGGGGCATCGTTCCGTAAGGTACTACGCGTGCTTCCCGCCATTCGCCTTTGCTGTAGTCGGCCACAAACATGTGATCGCTGTAGTTCGTGCCAAACGGCGAATTCTCGCGTAGGTCTTCGGTCAGTCGGGATTTCGATACACGTGTTACAGAAATGGTGTAGGCCATGGTGATCCTCGTGGAAACTGCAGCAAGCTTGAAGACGACCTGTAGAGCCAACTTGGTCGCCGGAAAACAAAGAAGGCGGGCAACTTAGGAAGCCGCCCGCCGTGTGAAACTGGGAGTCTTCTCTTAGGACTTTGCGGCCTTGGCTTTGATCTGGTTGAAGGCTAAGGTAAGTCGTGACTTGTAGCGATTGGCGGTGTTCTCGTGAAGGACGCCCTTGCTTATCGCCTGATCGATCGCAGACATCGTGGGATGCAGCAGATTGCCGGCCGCCGTTGCATCGCCCGCGGTAATCGCCGTGCGGAGGCGCTTGATGACGCCACGAACTCGTGTGCGGTTGGTGCGGTTCACTTCTGCACGCTCGCGCGATTGCGCTGCCCGCTTCAATACTGATTTTTTCTTCTTCTTTACTTTTCTTGCCTGACCTTGCGCCATCTATCGCTCCTTAAGCTCTTTCTTCAATCTTATATTTTGAAGCGATAACGCAGCATTGTCAAACAAAGTAATTCGGCCGTACTGGATGAACCGGACTCCTGGACCAGGCTAGGACGTTCGGGTTTGTTGGCGATTTCTTCTTTTCGATACAAATATTGTAGCTGCCGCCAGCGGGTAAAGATCCCCCGTGCTTAATATCCAGGTCGCCGCCACCATCTCAAAGCCACGGAAGGTCCAAGACAGAGCTAGCCAACGGAAATACTCGGTGAAGTCAATTCGGCGGTCGCGGCATGGTCCCGATTTCGGTTATCATGCCACGCCCAGGAGAAGAATACACCTACAGTGAATTCAGGAACGCGATCAACTCTTCTTTCTCTTCTTTCGTAAAATTCATCTGGAAACGCTGGTTGTAGAAATCGATCACTTCGCTGAGGTTGCGCGCGGCTCCATTGTGAAAATAGGGAGCACGTGCAGCCAGTCCTCGCAGCACAGGCCCTTTCGTTCGGGCTACGTCGCTACACAATCCCGTAACCAGTGCCTTGCCTGGATCGGTCGTCAGAATTGTGTAGGGGGCTGGGGGTTGACTCGGATCGGCGAATGGATTGGGGCATCCCGTGATTTCGAAGACCGGCAGGTCGGGGAAGCTCAGTTGTGACACTCCATTCGCAATCAACGGGTCGGTTTCTACGCTGGGATCGTGACCCGTGCCAATATCCAGAGCGAGCGGCAACGAATGATTGCCCACGTTGGGCGTGTCATGGCACGTGGTACAAAAGCCGTTAAACTGAGCGATTGGCAACGTCGTGCCCAGCGCCTTGGCCAGAGCCGCATTGTCATTCAACCCTCTAACACTAGTGATGACAGCCGTGCGTGTGTTGAATAGCTTTTCGCCCGCCGCAATCTCTCGACGATATTCCGCACGTTCTCTCTCATCCGAACCTCGAAAGTCTTCTCCCTGTGCATTTTCCCAAGCCGAATAGAGCGTGAACGAGGAAGAGTTGAACGGATTACCATTAGGGTCAGCACCCAAAGGATCGTTGATCCCGGGATGGTACTCCTGATTGTAGAGGGCCATCGCTCCGCCCAGTCCTCCATGTCGATTCAGCCATCCAGCCTGATAATCAAATACTTGTGCTGACGTTAGGCCTAACTCGAAGTTGACGATGGCGGTTTGCTGGGCAACGGTGGGTGCCGACGAGGCCTGAGCGTGAATCAGTGTTGCGTCCATGGACTGGTGCATCAAGTCCGCCGTCAGATTCGTCTGGAAGGTCGTTGCCGAAGTTAGCGGCTGCAATGTCTCGCGCCCGTCGAACATGACTGCACTCAAAAACCTGAGATTCGTCGTCGGCAGCGGGCGGCGGTACACGGATACCGTCTGAACTCCACTCTTGGGCTCTGTAACCACAGCACATCCGTAGGGATCGCGATAGGCCTGAATCTTAAACTGGGCATTGGCTGGCACCTGCATGCCAACGCGGATCAGTCCATTCTTCAGCAACAAGCTATGGGCGTTTGCATCATTCGAAGTGTTATCCGGACAGTTGGCGCCATCCACGGCAGCGAACAATGGATCATGCCCATGTGTGCGATAAAACGTCCTGCGTATGCTGTCGCTGCTTAATCCAAACGCATCACCCGCGATATGGCAGGTGCCGCAAGACCTGCCGTTAGTGCCCAAACTCTGGAAAAACGGATTCTTGCTGCTCTGGTCAATTGGACCCATATCGTTGTAGGTTGAAACCATACCTGTGGGATCAGACAATGGGAACAGATTGGGCAAAATAACGGCTGCCGATGCAACACTAGCCATTCCCAAAATGCCCAGAACCAGCGCCCACCTTCTGTTCCTAACAGACCGCATTTCCCAGCCGAGCATTGGTCGCATATTGCCTCCTGAGTTTGCTTCGAGACACGAGTACCGAAAGGCTTCTTGCATGATTCCGGCCTGATTCCAGTCAAGTCAGGCCAGGGAAGGTGAACTTCCGTGCTTATGGGAATCGCAGATTCTTGCTTCTTGGTCAATGCAAGGCGGGTGGAGAAGAAGTATTAAATGGGTGAAGGTCCAACCTCTTCATTCGAAAAAATTTAGTTTGCCTTTTTTTGGATAGAGAGAGCAAAATCCTTCCACCCATCCCGGTGAAACTATGTTAGTGCAGGTGGGTAAATACCGCTTCGGTCCCTTTGAACTTAGAACCCGCACCCGGGAGCTCTATAAGCACGGCATACGGCTAAAGCTCCGTCCCCAGGCTTTTCAGGTCCTGGTCGTCCTGCTGGAGCATGCCGCCGAAGGCGTGACTCGAGAAGAGCTGCAGAAACGCGTCTGGCCCTCCAATACGTTCGTGGACTTCGATCATGGTCTTAACACGGCCATCAAAGAATTGCGCAGTGCTTTAAGTGATTCTGCCTCTGAGCCTCGTTATATAGAGACTTTGCCAAAAACGGGATATCGGCTGATCGTCCCGGTAGAAACTGAAACCGCAGCCGCTGCGCCGACCCCATCCGAACAGCAGACAGTCCGCGCCAGACAACCGACCTGGCCCTGGGTAAGCGTCCTGATTCTGGCCGTAGCAGCTTTAGCCATCCTGATTGGACCAAAAGAGTGGTCTCGCCTGCGACCTGTCCCGCAGAAAGCAGCCCTGAAGAGTCGCAAGATGCTGGCCGTCCTGCCCTTCGAGAATTTAACCGGAGCGGATGCACAGGAATATTTCAGTGATGGCTTGACCGAAGAAATGATCACGCAACTCGGCCGCTTGGATCCCCAAAGGTTCGGGGTGATTGCCCGGACTTCCGTGATGCATTACAAGCGAAATCCCGCGAGCATGGAACAGATCGGCCGAGAACTGGGAGTGCAGTATGTCTTGGAAGGAAGCGTCCGCCGCGATTCGGAGAAAGTTCGCATCGATGCGAAGCTGATCGAGATCGGCAGCCAAACGCCCCTCTGGTCGCGCGAGTACGATCGCGATTTAACCAATCTATTCTCCACTCAGGCAGAAATTGCTTTGGAAATCTCAGACGAAATACAACTTACACTCGGAGGTGCAAAACGGCTGGTGCGCACAAATCCGGCCGCGCTTACTCCGAAGGCTTACCAGGCATACGACCTTTATCTGAAAGGGCTATATTTTTGGAACAAGCGTACCGTGCCGGGATTTCAGCAGGCCGTTGGCTATTTTCAACAGGCCATCGCCAAGGATCCGGGCTACGCGCCCGCTTATGCTGGCCTCGCGAACAGCTACACCCTCTTGACTGGCTACAGCCTCGCGCCTTCATCCAGCTATATGCCTCAGGCGCGCGCGGCCGCGCTGCGTGCACTGCAACTCGACGACACACTGCCCGAAGCACACGTTGCCCTCGCACTGGTCGTGCAGAATTACGATTGGGATTGGGCCACGTCCGAGAAGGAATATCGGCGAGCCATCGAATTGAATCCCAACTATGCCACGGCGCACCATTGGTACGCGGAGCACTTGGCCTGGCGCGGGCGCTTTCCCGAAGCCTTGCATGAAAGTGACATAGCACGAAGCCTCGATCCACTCTCCCTGATTATCGCTACCGATCACGCCATGATTTTCTACTACTCGCGTCAATACGATCGTGCCATTGAACAGTTCCATGTCGTGCAGGAATTGGATCCCAAGTTCTCTCATGCCCACATGGTGGCCCACGCGTATATTCAGAATGGCCAATACGCCGATGCTTTAGCGGAACTGGAGAGATGGTTCCAGGAATCAGGCGACGGGCCCGCCCTCTGGTCGATTTCGGCTCTTCTCTACGGCCGGTCAGGGCAACCGCAGAAGGCTCGGAGTGAACTTACAAAAGTGGAAGCAGATGCCAAAAAGGAGCAGCTCGATCCACTCGTCCTGGTGTTCGCAAATATTGGCGCCGGAGATAAAGAGGCAGCGATTGAGCTTCTGAAAAAAGCGTATGCGCAGCACTCGAACTCCCTGACTGCCCTCAAGGTGGAACCTGCTTATGACCCCCTGCGAGGCGATCCCCGGTTTCAGGAACTTTTGCGCCGTGTCGGGCTGGGAGAATAGCGTCCCTTTTCAGTCGAAATTGGATGGTGCGCTTCGGGTTGTTTCTTCCTCGTTCAAGCGAACAAGCGCTTGCTCGGCGAAGAACATCTCTTGCTCAAAGGTCTGGAAAACTGGCATCTCAGTCGTTACTCTGAAACTCACATACAACAAGCACTCTCATCACTCGGAGGAACGTCTTTGTGTCAGATTTGGTGAAGTCGAGCTTGAGCAGCCCTCCAGCCGGACTGGCCGGACCTTCCACCAAAAAGCAGGAAGAGCTGCGCCTGCTAATCAATTCGCGCAATCCCATAATCAGTGTCGAAAGCGAAGAAGAGGAGCGTTTCACCCACTTGCTGGCCAGCGTTGCCACCGACCTCGGAATCTCCTTCTACGTCTGGAGCGTCACCGTGGGTTTGGCCAGATGGGGAGGCGCTGCACTCTACAACTCCGACCAGCCCGAGCAGGCTTTGACAAATATCGCCACTATCCAGGAGAGCGGCATTTTTCTGCTCAAGGACTTCAGCCGTTATTGTGATAATGATCGCATCAGCCGCAGATTGCGTGACCTTGCCGACGGATTTCGTACCTCGCATCGCTCCATTGTCATTCTCGCTGCCAGCATTCAACTGCCCAAAGAACTGGAGGCTGACGCAGCCACATTTCAACTCGGTCTGCCATCCGCGGACGAGTTGCTTCCCGGAGTGAAGCGCGTCCTCGCCGAACTGAATCACGAGCAGGGATTAGTGATGGGTCTCGACGTCGTTGCCATCGGCCAAGCCTCTAGGAATCTCGTTGGATTGCCAGAAGAAGAGGCGTTGCGCCTCTTACGCAAGTGTCTTCTAGCGCACGGCAAAGCAGACGCTGAAGTGTTGGACGATATTCTCAATGCCAAGCGCAAAGCGTTACGCTCCGATGGCTTGCTCGAAACGGTAAAGAGCGACGCATCCTTCAGTGATATTGCCGGACTCCGGCATCTTCGCGAATGGATCGCAAAGCGCAAGAGTGCCTGGACCCTCGAAGGACAGAAGTTTGGCCTGGTTCCTCCGAAGGGCGTACTGATCATGGGCGTGCAGGGCTGCGGAAAGAGTTTGTCGGCGCGTGCCATCGCCGGTGAATGGAACTACGATCTGGTTCGCCTCGACGCTGGCGCTCTCTACGACAAATATGTTGGCGAGAGCGAGAAGCGCTTGAAGAAAGCCCTCGAACTCGCGCAGAAACTGGCGCCGGTTGTGTTGTGGATTGACGAAATTGAGAAGGCCTTTGCCTCTGCAGGCTCCAGCGGGGATGCCGACGCCGGTTTGTCGCAGCGCCTGCTGGCTACACTGCTGACCTGGATGCAGGACCGCGAGAGCGGTGTCTTTCTTGCCGCTACGTCGAACAACATCACGATCCTGCCGCCAGAAATGGTTCGTAAAGGACGCTTCGACGAAGTCTTTTTCGTGGATCTTCCCACCGCCAACGTGCGAGAGGCGCTCTTCACTTTGCATTTAAGAAAACGCGGCCGCGATCCAGCCGGATTTGCTGTCGCAAAACTGGCCGCTGCTTCCGGGGGCTTTTCCGGCGCAGAAATTGAGCAGGCCATAGTTTCCGCTCTCTACACCGCCTTCAGCCAGAAGCAGTCGCTGTCGACCGAGATATTGTTAGCTGAACTTCAAGTCACAAGACCGTTAAGCGTCACGCGTGCCGAAGAAATTGCTGCTATTCGCGATTGGGCCAAGGGCCGCGCCGTGCCTGCAGACTAATCCTTTTGATTACCCAAGTTGTGTAGCCGCCGCCTGTTTTCCGGCGGGCATTTTTCCCATGGATGCTTCGACGGAACTCTCCCCTTGCACAAATAAAACGGCCCGGCGTGAGAGTCACCGGGCCGCGCCAGAGAATCGTTCGCCACTTACCTCTTGGGGTTAAACGAGAGCGGGAAGTCGAACACCATGTCCCCAGCCGGCACACGCAGAGACAGTTCGCGCGCATTCGCATCACGCTGAAACCACACTACACCGGTCGTCTTCTGTCCATCGGTCAGTTTTCCATGCTTCAGTGCTAGAGCGGCAAGTTCCGGACCCGTTAGCGAACTCTCGTCGCGGTTGGACGAAGCTACCGGCACAGAGCGTTCGATAAAATAGTTAGGCGAGGACGTTCGGTAAGAGGTGTTGCTCAGGTGTGCTTGCGAAAATCGAGCGCTTGTCGTTGGTTGAGCATTCTCCTGTGTCCACAACATCTGGTGGTTCACCGCACGCGAGAGCTTCGCGGGATCCTGCGCGGGCAATGTCTTCAATGTCGGTTCCAGCTCATCCAACGTCATTAATGTTGGATCCACTATGATCGTCTCAGCAGAGTTATTGGAAATCGCGATGGTCGCGCGCAGCTTCCATCCCGAATCCTGCAGCGAAACTTGAACGGTCAGTCCATTCGCCGTTGCGGATTCCACGGTGTATCCCTTGGCGGCAAATTGATCGCAACCGGGCGCCCCAGCTTGCCAGCGGACTACGTTGTTCACAGGTTGGGCGGACACAGGCTGCTGATCCACTGGGGCGGAACTGACGGGGTCATCCATCCTCAAATACATCCGAGCCACATAACCCTCTTTGCCATCGGTTCGGCGGATATGGGTTGTGTACCCTTCGTTGTCGGATAGAATGACAACCGCTTCGTTGCAGCTCAACATTGCGACTACACGCATTGGTAAAGACTGTTCTGCGTCAGATGTCATCGGAACGCTGGTGATACCAGGACAATTGATTCCTGCACCCGGCATCGGTGCAACGGCGGATGCGGAGCTTGTTTCGGTTGCTGCCGGCACGGGAAGGCCTGCACAAAGTAGCGCTGCACCTGCGAGTGTGTATTTTGCGAGCGTGAATTTCGACATGGCCCTATTCCTCCCTCAGGAATTTCACTGCTTCTAAACTTCTGTGTTCGATGAGTGGAGTTTCGGATTTACCGTCGTTTGTGTCCATAGCTCTGGCGTACCACAGTACAGGTAATCAAATGCCAACCGTCCCCTGTCCCTTCAGCGAGGAAAAAGTACAGGGAAGCGAACGCGAACGCTGAAACTGAAACGTCGCTGCGTGAATGAATCGCCTCGGTAACGGGCTACGCTGCGTGTCGCCGCACAAATCCTTCAAACTCATAGAATTCATGACCCTGTAACTTGACGCTGGCGTGCGTGTGCGCTACGTTGATTGTAGTTTCTCCGTGCAGTAGTGCCTTACAGCACAATTTCCAGGAGGAATCCCATCGGCCACCCGGTTCGAACAGCGACACAACCTTCCAAGTGGATGAGACGCACGATACACATTACCGGAAAAATTGAACCCTTCTTTGGCACCCTCGACGAAAATATCCGTTCGCTCGAAGACTTGCTGCATGTGCGCACGCACCTGCACGATTCGCGTCTGACCGTTGAAGGTGAGCAGGAAGGCGTGGATCAGGCGGTACGCATCGTCGAAGAGTATAACCACCTCACGCGTCACGGCCGCACGCTTGCCAGTTCGGAAGTAAAGTCGTTGATGCGCGTAGCCACGGATGAGCCTCATGAATCTCCCCGTGGGATGTTTGAGCACGGCAAAACTCGTTCCTTCGGTAAGAAACCTGTTACTCCGAAAAACGCCAGCCAAAAACGTTACATGGACGAGATTGAATCGCATGACATGACCTTTGGCATCGGTCCTGGTGGTACCGGCAAGACTTACCTTGCCGTGGCGATGGCAGTCAGCGCGCTGCTCACTAAGCAGATGAACCGCATTATTCTGGCGCGCCCTGCCGTGGAAGCTGGGGAACGCCTGGGTTTTCTTCCCGGTACGCTGCAGCAGAAGATCGATCCCTATATGCGTCCACTCTACGACGCGCTTTACGACATGCTCGACGCGGACAAGCTCGAACGCTTCCTCGAAAAGGGAATTATCGAGGTTGCTCCGCTGGCCTTCATGCGTGGACGTACTTTGAATGATTCGTTCGTCATCCTTGATGAAGCGCAAAACACCACCAGTGAACAGATGAAAATGTTCCTGACGCGTCTCGGCTTCAATTCGAAGGCCGTAATCACCGGTGACGTCACACAAATCGATCTGCCCATGGGCAAAAAATCCGGCTTGATTGAAGCCATGGAGATCTGTGGACGCATCCCAGGCATCAGCGTCACCCAGTTCGGTGAGAAAGACGTGGTCCGTCACAATCTGGTGCAGCAGATCATCCGCGCCTATGAGGAACACGACATGGCTAATCCTCAGCGCGGTGGCAATGGAAAAGTTCCGGCGACGAAAACGCCAGAGAAACCCGCAACCTCTGATACTTCGCAGGAATGAAACATAAGCGACACACAGCTAAAACCGTGAAAGAAGAACACGAGCCGGTGATCGAAAATCGCCAAAAGGCGGTTCGCGTTCGAGTGCGCGCTCTTTTGGAGTTCTCGCGTCATCTTAGCGAAGAGTTGGGGCTGGGCGAAGATAGCGTCGCCGTCCGCTTGGTTACTGATGCCGAAATGGCTCGCCTCAATGAAATCTATCGCGACAAAAAGGGCACGACCGATGTGCTCTCGTTTCCCGCGGAAACGCGCAGAAGGCCCGGCACTTTGCGAACTCATTTGCAGAAAGTGAAAGGGAGGCAGCTTGGCGATATCGCTATCTCCCCCGTAGTTGCCCAGCGAAATGCTAGGCTTTACAGGCGTCGGCTGCCCGAAGAGCTCCAAATTTTGATTTTGCATGGAGTCCTGCATCTTTTGGGATACGATCACGAGAAAGATCATGGAGAGATGAGTCGCGTGGAGATGCGCCTCAGGCGCCGACTGGGTATCGCTTAATGCTGCAATGGAGTTATATCGCCAGTGTCTTAGTTCTTGCTCTTGGCTTGCCAATTTTTTCCTATCTCACTCTCATTTACCGCGAATTGGGGCGTATCACCACCGGCCGCATCCACGAGCATCTCGATATTTTCGAAGCCGAGATTGAGCCGAAGCTGAAAATCAACCGCCGCAGTGGCGGGCGCACCTTCCGTATCCTTGGCCATTTCTGGCTGGCCTTCGTTGTTCTGGAAACAACTCGTGGCGTTGTTTACCTCGTCCCTAATCGCCTCGAAGCTGGTGTTCAGTTCCTCGTTTTCCTCACTCTGGAAGTCGTCATCGCCATGCATTTCATTCCAGACATGCTCTTGTACAGGACCACCGGGCGCTGGCTTCGCCCGCTGTTGCCTTTGATTCGCTCCGCCATGTGGCTCGTCTGGCCGGTCCGCGTGTTTCTGGAAGCCGCTGAATCGCTCGCGCGCATTTCCGAGCAGGAAGTGGAGCGCACCGAAGAGCAGCGCACGGAAGAAGGAATTGGCGCGTTGGTGGAAGTGGCCGAAGAAGAGGGAATTATTGAGCCTGATCAGGCCGACCTGATTGAGCAAGTTGTGGAATTCAGCGATAAACGCGTGCGCGAAGTAATGACCCCGCGCCCTGATGTGGTGGCGATGCAGGCCGACGCTTCTCTGGAAGAGATGCACGCCAGGTATGCCGAAACAAAACTGGCAAGGATGCCCGTCTATGGAAAATCTCTCGACGACGTTGTTGGTGTTGTCCACGTTCAGGACTTGTTGCAGATTGCTGACACGGATTTGCCCAAGCGCAAAGTTCGCGAATTGATGAAGCCAACTCTCTTTGTGCCGGAAACGAAACTCGGTTCCGATTTGCTGAAAGAGATGCGCCAGAAGGGCCAGTCCATGGTGATTGTTATCGACGAACATGGCACTGTCGCGGGAATTGCAACGGTTGAAGATCTAGTAGAAGAAATTGTGGGCGAGAATGTCGCCGACAATCTGAAACCGGCGCCTGATGCGGTGCGCGAACCGGACGGCAGCTTGGTATTGCGAGGCAGTATGTCCATTCGCGATGCGGAAGATTTGTTAGGCATCCAGTTTGGCGACAACGCGGACGAAACCGTCACCACCATCGCTGGTCTGCTCAGCACTGTTTCCGGCAAAGTTCCCACGCCGGGCGATAAAGTCGACCTCGGCGGATTCCGGTTCGAAGTGCTGGAAGCCAACCAGCGCAAAGTCCTTCGCCTCCGCGCTAAACATCTTCAGGCCGCCAAGGGATAGTGCGCTCCGCGCCATCTTGAACTTTGTCGTTGGTCCTGCAGACTGGCAATGCCTCTTTATGCCTCTCGCCTTGTTTCATCCTGTCTAACCGGGTCCAAGGAGCCGACGGTGTTATGAAATCAAGGAGCGATTCTGCGAAGGATCTCAACTAGCTGTAGGCAATCCACGGCTTGCCCGCCCCGTATGCCGAGAATGGTTCCGTCGTGGGGATTGCATGATGTTGTAAAATCCAGCGGCCCGTTGCCATAAGTTACCAGATGTCCGCATCGGTTACGCCAAACCTGCGCAGAAACAGAAATGCCGACATTACATAGATCCCAACCACGGCAGACAGGCGTACTATCCTGTTATTCCCAAGATAACCGAAAACATTCCGCATCCAGTCAATCAACTGCGAACGGGCGGAATCCAATCGTTGTAGGAAAGTTTAAGCGCTTGTATCCATCGTTTTCGGCAGCATGGCACATGGCGACGAGCCCGCCGGGTAAATGCGGCGTGTGCATGTCCTCAAAGTAGAGGGGAGGGAAGGCGCGCCGGAAGATTCACAAATCCCCTGATGGTTTTTGGTCCCGCCGCGATAGTATAGGCTCGCTGCTCAGAAACCATTTGGGAGAACTGTTGATGAGTTTACGGAAGATTAGCGTCGCGTTTTGGCTGGTTGTGTCTATCCTGCTTTTGTTCACGGTGTCCGATATCAACGCCCAGCAGCTGGCTGCTCCATCTTCTTCCGCTGTCGATATGCAGTGGGGTGTGAAAATCCCGGCACGCGACGGTGTCCTGCTGAATGCTACCGTCTATCAGCCGCACGCCCAAAAAGATCCGCTCCCCGTTATCTTCACTTTCACTCCCTACATTGGCGATTCTTACACCGATCGCGCTATGTATTTCGCCATCCACGGTTACGTTTACGCCCTGATCGATGTGCGCGGCCGCGGCAATTCCGGCGGCGAATTCTGGCCCTTTGAGAATGAAGGCCGCGATGGCTTCGATGTCACCGAGTGGCTGGCGAAACAAAGTTTCTGCAACGGCAAAGTAACCATGTGGGGTGGTTCGTACGCCGGTTTTGATCAGTGGTCTGTCGCCAAGGAGTTTCCGCCCCATTTGGCAACCATTGTTCCTGTTGCTGCCGCCCATCCTGGTCTGGACTTTCCCTTTGGTTTCAATATTTTTGCTCCCTATGACATGCAGTGGCTCACTTTCACCACGGGCAAGACGGGCAATAGCAATACGTTCGGCAATAGCGAGTTCTGGGGACAGAAATCGCGTGAACTCTACAACTCTCATTCCGCCTTCGAAACTTACGACAAAATCGTCGGCAATGCTTCTCTCATCTTCCAAAAATGGCTCCAGCATCCCACCGACGGCGATTATTACGCCGCCATGGTACCCAGCGCCGAACAGTACGGAAAGCTCACTCTTCCGATTCTCACTATCACCGGTCACTATGACGGCGATCAGCCGGGAGCATTTACCTACTACAGGCGCCACATGCAATACGGCACCGCTGAGGCCAAAGCCAATCACTATCTGATCATCGGTCCCTGGGACCACGCAGGCACGCGCACTCCAAAACGTGAAATGGGCGGCCTGAAATTTGCTGAAGCCAGTGCCCTCGACCTCAATAAGCTCCACACAGAGTGGTACGACTGGACCATGAAAAGCGGGAAGAAGCCCGAGTTCCTGAAGAAGCGCGTCGCGTATTACCTGATGGGCGCCGAAGAATGGAAGTACGCCGATAGCCTGGAAACGCTGGCGAATGACAAACTGACGCTCTACCTGGCTTCCAACAGCAACGCACAGGAAATCTTCCATTCTGGAATGCTGCTGACTGCAAAAGGCGGTTCCACAAACGCTGATCATTGGACTTACGATCCTCTGAACTCGCAGCCGGGTGACGCCGAACCCGTTGACGATCCCGCTCCGCTCACCTCTCAACGCTCCGCATTCAATCTGTTCGGTGAAGGAGTGATCTATCACAGCGAAGAATTTCCCGCTGCCATGGAGATCAGCGGTTTTGCAAAATTGACAGTATGGCTCACCATGGATGTACCCGATACCGACTTGGGCATTGAACTCTGGGAAGTGTTGCCCGATGGCAGTGCTGTGCAATTGAGTACAACCGCCATGCGTGCCCGTTATCGAGAATCATTGCGACAGGAAAAGCTGGTTACCGCCGGCAAGCCTGAAAGATACTTGTTCGACAATTTCACATTCTTTTCGCGCCGCATTGCCAAAGGCAGCCGACTGCGCTTGATCGTAGCCAGCGTCAACTCGCCGTCCGCAGAGAAGAATTACAACAGCGGTGGAGTGGTGGCCAAAGAGACCGCCAAAGATGCGAGGACGGCGCATATTCAACTGCTGCACGACGCAGACCACGCCAGCGTCCTGGAATTGCCCGTTGTTAAGTGAGGTCTTTGAAACGAGGAATCTTGTGAAATCGAAGCACAAAGAAGAAACCGAAGAAGAAGTAATAGTTGCGGCAGATGTTCCTACAGGAGCCCACGCCAAGCCGGTGGGCCGAGCCGGTTTTGTGGCCATCATCGGGCGACCGAATGCCGGAAAATCTACGCTGCTCAATAAGCTGGTTGGCCAGAAAGTCGCAATCGTCACCTCCAAGCCGCAGACCACGCGTAATCGCATTCAGGGCATCGTCACACGCACCGAAGGCCAAATCGTTTTTATTGACACTCCAGGCCTGCACGATGCCGGCTCTGTCTTGAACCGTCAGATGATGCGCGAAGTTTCGGCCGCTCTAGAAGGCATCGACGTTCTCCTTATGATGATTGACGTCACGCGCACCATGCCTCATGCCGACCAGATGCTTCTTGACCGAGCCAAACGCTACGAAAGTAAGACCATTCTCGCCTTAAACAAAATCGACAAGCTGCCCAAGCCGAAGCTGCTTCCCCTGCTGGAGGCATTCGGCAAATCGTTCCCCTTTGCCGCGCTCGTTCCCATCTCCGCCCTCACGGGAAGCGGCCTCGATGGCTTGCTCGAAGAAATATTCAAGCAGTTGCCCCAAAACGACAAATTCTTCCCGGACGACCAGATCACTGACCAACCCGAGCGCTTCCTGGCCGCCGAGATCGTTCGTGAAAAGGCCATTCGACTCACCTACCATGAAGTCCCTCATGCGTTGGCTGTCTTCGTGGACAAATTCGAAGAAACCCCCAAAATCCTGCGAATTGAAATGACTCTCCACGTCGAACGCGATTCCCAAAAGAAAATCCTCATCGGCCGCAAAGGCGAGATGTTGAAGAAAATTGGCACCGAAGCGCGCAAGGAATTGGAAACTCTTCTAGGAACCAAGGTGTATTTGGGTTTGTTCGTAAAAGTTGTTGAAGGCTGGAGAGACAATCCCGGCAAGGTCCGTGAACTCGATTGGCACGTCCAACTCGAAGATATGCGCAAGGATCAAGCCTTACGCGCCAGTCGTGCCCGAGGGGGCGAAGATGCAGTTGATGATCTTGACGAGCCTGGCGACGATTAAACCCCTGCGACGCCTTTTGAAGGGGCGGCCTTATGCCGCCCTCCGCCCTTTCAGTAGCGCAGGCATTCTTTTGCCTGTGCTCCTTCCCGTTCGTTCGGCTAAGACCGACCGCCAACGCCCTACTCGGGCGCGGCAATCCCCAACGACTTCATTTTCCTATACAAGTGCGATCGTTCTAGCCCCAGCGCCGTAGCCGTTTGGGTCATGTTCCAGCGATGTTCCTGTAGCTTGCGTAAGATAAATTCCCGCTCGTAGGCACTGCGCGCCTCATGCAATGTCGAATACGGCTGCTGCGGGCTTTCTGCAACTCCACGAAATAATTCTGGTGGCAAATGATGTGGCTCAATTCGAGTCTGTGGACACACAATCACAAGTCGTTCTACCAGATTGCGCAGTTCGCGAACATTTCCCGGCCACGGATACCGCGTCAAAATCTCCATTGCCGAATCGCTCAGCTCGCGCGTCTTCTTTCCGTACTCCGAACTGAACTCGTTCAGGAAGAATCGTGCAAGGATTGGAATATCGCCTTTGCGGTCCCGCAGCGGAGTAACAAAGAACGGAATTACATTCAGTCTGTAAAACAAATCCTGCCGGAATGCCCCGCGCGCAATCTCCTGCTCAAGGTTCTTGTTCGTTGCGGCTAGCACGCGCACGTCCACGTGCAATGTCTGGTTTGAGCCGACGCGCTCAAATCGCTGTTCTTCCAGCACACGCAACACTTTCGATTGCGTCCGCAGACTCATGTCGCCCACTTCGTCCAGAAAGAGCGTCCCGCCATCCGCTTTCTGAAATTTGCCGATCTTGTCCTCGCTGGCTCCAGTAAAACTGCCTTTAATATGTCCGAACAGTTCGGATTCGATCAGTTCCTCGGGAATCGCGGCGCAATTCACTTCCACAAACGGTCCTTTACTTCGCAAGCTGGCCGCGTGCAAAGACCGCGCAACCAGTTCTTTGCCTGTGCCGCTCTCGCCGTAAATCAATACGCGGCCATTCGTCGGTGCCGTCACCGCAATCTGCTGCCGCAAGGCCTTGATTGGAACGCTTTCCCCGATCACCTGATAGCGATGGTCCAACTCGCTGCGTAGCAACAGATTTTCGTCTTGCAATTGACGTTGTTGAACCGCGTTGCGAACCAGTACGATCACTTTTTCCAGAGACAGGGGCTTTTCGATGAAGTCAAACGCGCCCAATTTTGTGGCGCGGACTGCCGTCTCAATGTTTCCGTGACCTGAAATCATGATCACTGCGGGGGCTCGGGGAATCGCCTGAATGCGTCCCAACGCTTCCATGCCGTCGATGCCCGGCAGCCACACATCCAGCAGAACGACTTCGAAGTCGCTCGCCGGAATCTGGTCTAGCGCTTCTTCTGCGGAACCGACCGCTGCCACTTCGTAGTGTTCATCGCGCAGAATGGACCCCAGCGATTCGCGGATGCCCGCCTCGTCGTCGACGATCAACACTTTCGGCTTTGTGCTCATTGGTTTTTGTCTTCCGGTGAGTGTTCGGTAACAACCGCCGCGGATGGAATTTCTACGACCGGCAATTCAATCAGGAACCGTGATCCCTGAGGCAAATTATCTTCTAAACGTAATGACCCGCCATGCTCAGAGATGATCCGTGCGGCAATTGCCAGTCCCAACCCCGTGCCGCGTTCTTTTGTGGAAAAATGTGGCAGAAAAAGTTTGTCCTTGTCTTGGGGCGAAATGCCGTGGCCCGTATCCGCAACGGCTATCTCTATCGTATCGGATTCGACGTGCAATTGCGTAGACACCGTGATCTGTCGAACCGTTGCGTCTTCCAGTGCTTCCGCGGCGTTGTCGATCAGGTTGACGATTACGCTTCGCAACAGGGCCGCGTCGGCGCGCACAGGAGACAATCCCGTCTGCAGTTTGGTCTTCAGGGTGATTCCGTCGAGGCGCCCGGAAAACACTTCTACCGCTTCCTGCACGGTTGTGTTGGGGTCTACTGGTTGAAGTTTGGCAACAGGGAAGCGCACGAATTGCGAAAATTCGTTAACCAAAGCAGACAGCGTCGCCACTTCACGCTCAATCAATGTTGCCGATTCTCGCGCTATTGCCATTAGCTCGGCATCCTTGGGGGCTGTCGGATCATTTGTCCTGCGGTCCAGTTGGCGAGAGAGGCGCTGCGCAGAAAGCTGAATGGGTGTCAGAGGGTTCTTGATCTCATGTGCGATACGCCGAGCCACTTCTTGCCAGGCCGCCGATTTTTGCGCCCGCAACATTTCCGTTAGGTCGTCGAACACCAGTACGAATCCAGTATTCGCTCGTCGTGGACCTAAAGCGCTGGCCGTGGCTACCAGGTGCAACAAGCGCCCGGCGACCACTACTTCCAACTCGCTCGATACCTGACCCATGCGAAGCGCCCGCCGCATTAGTTCCTTCACCGTATTATGCGCGTCTGCTCCTAATAGCGATTCCAGCGAATGGGTGTCGCGTTCTGCGGTGCCGAACATCCGCAATCAACGCGGTGTTGGTCCGCAGAATCGTCCCGCTGGCATCCAGCGAAATCACTCCCGCGGGAATATTTTCCAGAACCGTTTCCATCAATTGACGTCGCCGCTCCAACTCCTGCACTGCCTGCTGCAAGTTACGCGTGAATTCGTCGATTTGCGACCGGCTGTCGCTCAGTTGTGCCGCCATGACATTGAAAGAACGAATCAGTAGTCCCAGCTCGTCCTGGACCTGATCCGGCACTTGGTACCCAAAATTTCCCGCTGAAATCTCGCGTGTCCCTTCCGCGAGAGCTTGAATGGGAACGGTAACCTGCTTCGCTAGAAACAAAGCCACCCATGTCGCAGCGGATAGCACCAGGATCGTGAAAAAGAAGAGAATCAGCAGCATCTGCCTCTTCAAGGCTCGCAGATTCTGTTTCACGTTCTCGTATTCCCGTGTCTGCGACTGAATGATGGCCCAACGCTTCAGGAAATCCGGCCCGGTCCGATAACCAACGACCAGGCTGCCGGGCTTTTGCCCGTCCAGCATCGCAGGCACCCGCGACGTAAAATAATTTTGCCCATTCGCCTCCCAGATTTCCACACCGCTGGGAAGTGCCCGCACCAACGTTCCCTGAACTCCAGCCACGGTGCACGTGGTCAGAGTCCGATCCTCGGGCTGATCCGGACAGATGACTCCCCCGCGAATAAGATTCCCTTGGGCGTCATATAGCCACACAGCGTCGAGGCCATTCGACAGCGCATGCCCCAGGAACGATTCCGGTGTCTCCGATGCGTGCATGGCAGCCTGGTAGCCCTGCGTGTGCAGACGAGGCAGAGTTCCATGACCAAGATCGTTCAGCAACTTCTGCGTCTCTTCCGATGCAATTTCCAATGGCCTGGGAAACCAGCGGCCCAACGTTCGATTTAACAGCGAGTAGCTGACGAAGAACATGAAGATGACCGGCAGGAGCGAAATCGCCATGGCTCCCAGAACCATTTTCGTTTTAAACCGCGCACCCAGTTGTTGCCTGCCCCTTTCCAGCCACACCCGCACGATGCTTCGTGTCAGGATCAACCCAAATACGAGCAGCGCCGCGGTGATCAGGCTCGAAAGGGAATACAGCGCGATAATTTCACGCCAACTACGTGGCTCAATGGGAACGTCCAGCGATCCCAAAGTGAAAACAGCCGCCAGTAGCAGCGTGACCAGCACCGCGCCAATCACCAATCGTGTCCTCAGCGTAGGCGTCATGAGAACTCATTGTGCGCCCTCAATTTGTCTAGGCAAAAAACAGTTCAGTGGACATGCCGAACAATGCGGCGCTTTCGGCCGGCAAAAACGCTTACCCACATTTACGATCAGCGCGTGAAATTCGTTGTACACCGCAACGCTCGGAGGTAAACTTTTCTCCATCAGCCCTCGGATTTCCTCGTAACTGCTTTTTTCCGGCACGACTTCGTGTCGCATTAGAATTCTGCGCGTGTAGGCGTCAACGACAAATACGGGGTGTTTCCCCGCATACAAGAGGATCGAATCAGCCGTCTCTGGTCCTATCCCGTGCACGCCAAGAAGTTGCTCGCGCAGCTTCTGTCGTAGCCGTGCCGAACATTTTGTTCAGGGAACCATCGTGCTCTGTTTTCAGGAAACACACAAACTGTTGCAGTTTTCGCGCCTTTTGTCGGAAGTACCCGGAAGACCGGATCAATTGCGCAAGCTTGTTCACGGGTGTCCCTGCGATACCCGCCGCGGTAAGCAATTCTGCTCTCCGCAACGCTCGTATTGCCCGCTCTACGTTGGTCCAGTTCGTGTTCTGCGTCAGAATTGCCCCAACTATAATTTCGAACCGTGTTCTTCCCGGCCACCATTTTTGCGGTCCAAGCGCATCCAACAAGGCTTGGAAGTATTCCCGCAAGACGGGAATCGCTTTGATTCCAGCCGTGCCGTGCCTCAGTCTCTCTCCGGTCGGCTCCGGCGAATCAGCGCCAAGCGGAATAAGGGAAAATGTTGTGTGTGGACATCTCTTTTGCACGATAGTCATCCCAGCCAGGCAAGTCAAGAATTCGCCACTGTCCGCGCTTCCTATCGCCTGTCCAACTGTACAGGTATTAGCGAATTCACAACTATGTCTCAAAAACGGACTACGCCGTACCGCCGCCTTTGCTATGTTGACGATGGGTATGAACGACCCAGGGAGTCCTGCGGATGTCTGTCCGTTTAGGTGAAATCCTAATTAAAGAAAGCCTGATCACCCAGGATCAGTTGGATAAGGCGCTGGAGTTTCAGCGATCCAACGGAGGCAAGTTGGGCAGTTGCCTGACGAAAATGGGTTTCATCACCGACGACGACATCACCGGAGTGCTGTCTCGCCAGTACGGCGTTCCTTCCATCAACCTGAAATATTACGAAATCGACCCCAACGTTATTAAGTTGATCCCGCAAGATACAGCTCTTCGCTATCAGGTTATTCCGCTTTCTCGCGTTGGCTCCGTCCTGACCATCGCGATGACCGATCCCACCAACGTTTTCGCCATGGACGACATCAAGTTCATGACCGGGTTCAACGTCGAACCCGTGGTGGCTTCTGAATCCGCTATAGCTGAATCGATCACGCGCTTTTACGGTGGCGGTTCCTCCAGCCACGAAGAACTCAGCAACTTGATGAAAGACCTGGTCGACGAAGACCAGGAACTGGAATTGGCCGCCGATGAAGAGCAGTTGGACGCCAGTGCTCTTGAGAAAGCCGCCGAAGAAGCGCCCATCATCAAGTTGGTCAACCTCATCCTTACGGATTCCGTGAAGCGGGGCGCCAGCGATATTCACGTTGAGCCTTACGAAAACGAAATGCGCGTCCGTTTCCGCATTGACGGCGTTTTGCAAACGGTAATGAATCCGCCATTGAAATTGCGCGACGCCATGACCAGCCGCGTCAAGATCATGGCCAAACTGGATATCGCCGAAAAGCGTCTTCCGCAAGACGGCCGCATCATGATCAAGTACAAGGCCGACGGCAAAAAGAAAGAGCTCGACTTCCGTGTTTCTTCCGTCCCCACACTGTATGGCGAAAAGATCGTCATGCGGTTGCTGGACAAGGAAAATCTTCGCCTGGACATGACCAAGCTCGGTTTCGAACAGGAATCCCTCAAGAAGTTCGAACGCAACATCTTGAAGCCTTACGGAATGGTCCTTGTTACCGGTCCAACCGGTTCCGGCAAAACCAACACTCTCTATTCTTCGGTTGCGCGCTTGAATCAGGTCGACACCAACATCATGACCGCCGAAGATCCCGTCGAGTTCCAGTTGGCTGGCATCAACCAGGTTCAGATGAAAGAGCAGATCGGTCTGAATTTCGCCGCCGCTCTCCGCGCCTTCTTGCGGCAAGATCCCAACATCATTCTGGTCGGAGAGATTCGCGATTTTGAAACTGCGGAAATTGCCGTTAAGGCCGCACTCACCGGACACTTGGTCCTGTCTACGTTGCACACCAACGACGCGCCTTCTACGATCAGCCGTTTGATGAACATGGGTATTGAGCCTTTCCTGGTCGCCACTTCCGTGAACCTCATTTGCGCACAGCGCTTGGTCCGCCGAATCTGCGTCAATTGCAAAGAAGAGCTCGAAGTTCCAGAGCAGGCCCTCATTGACGCCGGATACTCTCCCGAAGAGGTCAAGACCACCAAGATTTATCACGGCAAGGGCTGTTCTACCTGCAATAAGGGGGGCTACAAAGGCCGCACCGGTTTGTATGAAGTCATGGAAATCAACGATGAACTTCGAGAATTGATCCTTGTCGGCGCTTCGGCTTTGGAGCTGAAAAAGAAAGCCGTCGAGCAGGGCATGATCACCTTGCGCCGCAGTGGCTTAATCAAAGCCGCGCTAGGCCAGACGACCATGGAAGAAGTTCTTCGCGAAACGGTATTGTAAGCAAGAGAGGATGCGCAAATGGCTGGTATTACATTAAGCGAGTTACTCAAGAAAATGATTGAAATGGGAGGCAGCGACCTCCACATCACCACCAACAGCGCGCCCCGCGTGCGTGTTCATGGACGCCTGCGCCCTCTCGACATGCCTCCTCTGAGCGCGGCTGACACAAAATCTCTCGCGTACAGTGTGCTCACCGACGCGCAGAAGCATCGTTTCGAAGAAAATCTCGAACTCGACTTTTCTTTTGGTCTAAAGAACCTGGCTCGCTTCCGTGGCAACGTATTCAATCAGCGCGGCGCCGTCGGAGCCGTTTTCCGTACCATCCCGTGGGAAATTAAGGGTTTTGACGCACTGGGCCTTCCGCAAGTCGTCAAGGCTATGTGCGATAAGCCGCGCGGCCTCGTCCTCGTCACTGGCCCGACCGGTTCCGGCAAGTCCACCACGCTCGCCGCTATGCTCGACCGTATCAACGCCGAGCGCGAAGAGCACATGATCACCGTCGAAGATCCCATCGAGTTTCTGCACAATCACAAGAAGTGCCTGGTCAATCAGCGCGAAGTCCACGCCGATACCCACTCCTTCGCCAACTCTCTTCGCGCCGCCTTGCGCGAAGATCCTGACGTCGTCCTCATCGGTGAGATGCGCGACCTTGAGACCATCGAATCCGCTCTTCGTATTGCAGAAACCGGTCACTTGACCTTCGCCACTCTGCACACTAACTCTGCGGCGTCCACCATCAACCGTATTATTGACGTCTTTCCCTCTCACCAGCAGCCCCAGATTCGCGCCCAGCTTTCCATGGTGCTCGAAGGTATTCTTTGTCAGGCTCTTCTGCCCAGAACCGATGGTCGCGGCCGCGTAATGGTCATGGAAGTTCTCGTTCCTACACCTGCTATTCGAAATCTGGTCCGCGAAGACAAAATTCACCAGATTTATTCCGCTATGCAGACAGGTACCGGTCAGACCGGTATGCAGACCTTCAACCAGGGTTTGGCAAACGCCTATTTCCAGAAACTCATTACCCTGGATATGGCATTGTCCCGTTCCTCGAATGGAGACGAATTGCAGGACATGATCAATCGTGGCGTTGCGACCACGCAATCGGGCGGCAAGTTTCCAGCAGGGAAGTCCCCGGTGGGAGCAAAACATTAGACTTTTTGTAGTGACTCGGGTTGCAGGCTGTATTAAAAAGGGTTTCGACCGCTGAGGAGGAAATATGCCGGTCTTTACATATAAGGGAACGAATCGTTCGGGCGGTTCTGTTGCCGGTGAAATGTCTGCCAGCAGCAAGAACGAATTGCAGGGCATGCTGCGTCGTCAGCAGATTACCGCCACGAAAATGTCCGAGAAGGGCAAGGAATTCAACCTGCCCACTTTCGGCAGTGGCGTCAGCGCCAAGGAACTGGCTATCTTCACCCGCCAGTTCTCGGTCATGATCGACGCCGGTCTGCCTCTCGTGCAATGTCTCGAGATTCTCGCGACTCAGCAGGAGAACAAGACCTTTCAAAAGGTCTTGACCGGCACGCGCTCCGCCGTTGAAGGCGGCAGCACCCTCTCCGCCGCCATGAAGCAATATCCCAAGGTCTTCGACCCTCTGTACAGCAACATGGTGGAAGCGGGCGAGACGGGCGGTATTCTTGACACCATTCTCCAACGTCTTTCTACCTACATCGAAAAAAACGTCAAGTTGAAGGCCGCTGTGAAGTCCGCATTGATCTACCCGATCGGTGTGTTGACCATCGCCGCCGGCGTTATCTTCCTGTTGCTCTGGAAAGTGGTCCCCATCTTCGCCACCTTGTTCGCCGGCTTGGGTGTGGATTTGCCTCTTCCCACCAAAATCGTCATCGGCTTGAGTAATTTCGTCGGCAGTATCTTCGGCTTATTGATCGTCGTTGGTTTTGTGGCCATCGTGTTTGGTATCAAAATCTGGTACGGCACAACGCAAGGCCGGTTTGCTATCGATACGGTCATTCTCAAGCTGCCCGTGTTAGGTATCTTGATGCGCAAGATCGCCGTCGCACGCTTTACCAGAACCCTCGGCACGCTAATCTCCAGCGGTGTTCCCATCCTCGAGGGCCTCGACATTACCGCCAAGACTTCCGGTAACGCGGTTGTCGAACGCGCCCTGATCGCCGTTCGCAAAGCGCTCGAAGAAGGCAAATCGCTCACCGAACCTCTAAAAGAGTCGCAAGTGTTTCCAGGCATGGTTACCCAGATGATCGCGGTCGGTGAGCAAACCGGCGCCATGGATGCCATGCTTCAGAAGATCGCCGACTTCTACGAAGACGAAGTAGACGCCGCCGTAAAAGACCTCTTGACCGCTCTCGAACCGATCATGATCGTCTTCTTGGGCGTCGTTGTTGGCGGCGTGGTTATCTCCATGTACCTCCCGCTGTTCACCCTCATCGGGAAACTGTCGGGACACTAGACTGATTCAAACCTGGAAATGGAGGACGGTTGAGTTACGCCAGTCCTCCATTTTCTGTTTAAGATGGACTTAGCAATTGGCTGAATCGTTGGTTCTTTCGTACGCGCATGGAGCAAACCTTCTCACGTCGCGAATGGCTGGAATGGCTGACTAAAGTCCGCCTGCTGATGATCGCGCTCATCCTCGGTGTTGGCGTCGTCTGGCCGCAATATATTCCTTCTTCCGGCGCGCCCAGGTTGTTTCTTCCCGTCGTTATCCTCTGGATTACCATCAGCATTTTGCATCTGATTCTCGTCCGCCTCCTGCCTTTCGTGAACTGGATGGGGGGTGTCCAGGTCGGCTGCGATATCGCTCTTATCACCGCTCTGGTCTACACCACGGGTCTTCAGGACAGTTACTTCACTTCGCTCTATCTTTTGATCATCATCGTCGGCAGCATTCTGTTTTCGCGCAACGCCGCCTTCTTTACTTCGCTATTCTGTCTATTTTCTCTCGGTTCGATCACTGGTTTGGTCTACATCGGGCGAATTCCTCGTACCTCTCTCGCTGCTCCCAGCACAGAGAGCCTGCGCATGTGGTTCCTCAGCAACTCCTTCGGCTTTCTCGCCGTAGCTTATCTTGCCAGTCTGCTTGCGCAGTCACTGCGTCGCAAGAGCACAGAACTCGAAGCCAAGAGTGAAGAATTGATGGAACTACAGGATTTCACCGCGGACATCATCCACTCAATGCGCGGCGGCTTGGTTACGACCGATCTGGAAGGGCGCATCGTCCTTCTCAACCGTACCGGGGAAGACATTCTTGGCCGGTCTTTCGCCGAACTCCGCGGGCGCGACATCAAGACTCTGAATGCGCAGTTCTGGCTGCCAGATATGACCGCATTGCCAAATAAGCTCTCCATGCGGCGCGAAGTCGAAGTCAAGACGCCTCACGGCCAGGTTCGCTTTATTGGCATTTCCGTTTCGCCGCTCCGCTCCAAGGATCCCTCTCGCAGCGGCTACGTTTTCAATTTTCAGGACCTTACCGAACTTCGCCGTCTGGAACAGGAAGTGGCCACCAAAGAACGCATGGCCGCGGTGGGCCGCCTTTCCGCGGCGATCGCCCATGAAATCCGCCAGCCCCTGACCGCCATGGCTGGTGCCGTAAAAGAACTGACCCGCATGATGCCGCTGGAAGAAGACGAAAAACATCTCGTCAATATCGTCAGCCGAGAATCAGAACGACTCAATCACATCATTACGGATTTCTTGAACTATTCGCGTGAAAAGTCATACGTCTTCCAGGATGCCGATATCCGCGCTTTGCTAGATGAGACGTTGCTTCTCATCGGCATGAAGCCCGATGTCGAGAAGCGTTATCGCATTGTGAAAGATTTCAATGGTCTCACCGTACCCGCCCATGTCGACCCCAACAAGATTCGCCAGGTATTCTGGAATTTAAGTGACAACGCACTGCGTGCTATGCCGGAAGGTGGCACTCTAACCGTTGGCATTGACGTGCAGCCAGACTGGCTCCGTATTTCGTTCCGCGACACTGGAATCGGTCTCGATCCCCAGCAGCGCTCCAAGATCTTTGAGCCTCTCCAATCCAATTTTGAAGGTGGCACCGGACTGGGGCTCGCCATCGTCTACCAGATTGTTCAGGCGCACAATGGCCGGATTTCCGTGTTCAGTGAAAAAGACAAAGGCGCGGAGTTTGTCGTCGAACTTCCGCGTTCAAACTGAGGGCTTATGCAAGGAACAAAAACGGCTACAAAAGATAGTGGGCGCGAGATGGTTCATATCCTCGTCGTCGACGACGAGAAATCCATTTGCGAACTCCTTGAAATTACCTTCCGCAAGGAAGGACATAAGGTGGAAATCGCTCATTCCGTCGAAGCCGCCAAACGCAAGCTCGAAAGCTCGCTCTTTGACATCGTCATCTCCGACGTCCGTATGCCAGGCGCCACCGGTGTCGAACTGCTTCGCTTCGCCCGCGAGATTGCGCCAGACTCCTATTTTGTTCTGATCACCGGCGTGCCAACGCTCGAAACCGCTATCGCCGCGGCCAACGAAGGAGCCAATCGCTACGTTATCAAGGACCACGACCTGGTCGAGCAATTGCGCGTTGCCGTCCGCGAAGTCTCTGAAAACCTAAAGTGGAAGAAAGAGGCTGGCTATCTACGCCGCGAAATCCGCCGCCTCACGGGTCTGGACAATATTGTCGGCACCAGTCCGAAGATGAAGGCAATTTTCGACATGATCCAGACGGTCGCTCCCCAATCCAGCCGCATTCTGATTACGGGTGAGAGCGGGACTGGTAAAGAGCTTGTCGCTCGCGCCATCCATGAGAACAGCTCGCGTTCCACGGCGCCCTTTATCACCATCAATTGCGGGGCTTTCCCGGAAACACTTCTGGAATCGGAATTGTTCGGTTACATGAAAGGGTGCATTCACCGGTGCCAACGAGAATCGCCGTGGTCTTTTCCAGGCCGCTCACGGGGGCACCCTATTTATGGACGAGATTGGGAACATGAATCTCGCCATGCAGGTGAAACTCTACCGCGTGCTCCAGGAAGGGAAGGTTCGTCCCACTCGGCAGCAACGAAGAAATCGATGTCGATGTTCGCGTCATCACGGCGACCAACAAAGACCTGGAGAAAGCCATCGCTGCGGACGAGTTCCGCGAAGACCTTTTCTATCGCCTCAGCGTCATTCCCATTCACGTGCCGCCTCTCCGCGATCGTCGAGACGACATCCCACTGCTGGCTCGCCATTTCCTGGAACGCTTCCGCAAGCAGATGGAAAAGCCCATCGAAGCGATTTCGCCGCAGGCCATGAGCCGCTTGGAATCCTACGATTGGCCCGGCAACGTCCGCGAATTGGAAAATACCATTGAGCGCGCCGTCGCTCTCGAAAGCGGACCGGAAATTTCCGTCACCGTCCTTCCCGAACGTATCGCTCTATCCAAGAGCGAAGCCGTCGTCGCGTCCGACTCCTGCGGTCGCACAGGAGTTTCCTCTGGAAGGCGTCGACTTCGAAGCCGTGCTTGCCGGCACGGAGAAACGCTATCTACAGGTGGCCTTGGAAAAGTCGGAAGGCGTTCGCACTCGCGCCGCGGAATTACTGAAAATCAGCTACCGTTCCTTCCGTCACTACGCAAAAAAACACGACCTCTGACCATGAGCTGTACTCTTGGACTGTTTGCCACACTGTCTTTCCAGTCAGTTCGTTGCCTGTCGTTTGGGACAGTTCGCCGTGCGCGGCTGCATGAGCTTCGCCGCCCTTTTCATGAAAAACGGAAAAGTTCTTCAAAGATCTTCGGACAACGGAATTACTCAATGATAAAAATATAGATGGTAATATGCGGCAAAACCTGCCCGATAGCCCAGGCCTCAGAATGACCTTATGCGGCCCTCAAAGGTGACAAAAACTGTCAGTTTTCATGCCTTGACACTCTTCGTCTCTCCTCCCGTCCTCTAGGGGGAGAAAGTACTGGCTGTAACCCATTGCAAACTATAAGGTTGCATGAGTTGTGGTACTTCCGTACTCCTAAGTCTATGATTGGAATGCCGTTTGCACCTAACTAGCGCGTGCTCTGGCACGATACACACTCTCAAGGAGATTACATGAAGAAGCAAAAGGGTTTCTCTCTTATCGAATTGCTGATCGTTGTGGCGATCATTCTGATCATCGCAGCCATCGCAATTCCGAACTTGCTCAAGTCCCGTATGGCGGCCAACGAGTCTTCGGCTGTTGGTTCCCTGCGGACATATCAACACCGCTGAAGTGACCTATGCGGCGCAGCATGCCCCAACTTGGGTTTCCGGTAGCTCTCTTGACCGGCTCACCGGGTGGCGGTTGCGCAGGCGGCGGGCTATCATGGACAACGTTCTTGGTGTACAGCTCCGGCACGAAGAGCGGCTATACGTTTACGTACTGTTGGCTGGTGCGGCTGTGAACGGTATCGTCACCACCTACACCACGACCGCGATCCCCAGACGTCGGCACGACCGGTCAGCGCGGATTCTTCAGCGATCAGACTGGTGTTATCCGTTACAACCAGTCGGGTACCGCTACGGTTGCCGACCCAGCATTGCAGTAAACTCAGTTTCTCCTGTTTGAGGAGAAAGGGGAGCCTTTACGGCTCCCCTTTTTTATTGAATGGCGCCTATGTTCGATCCTTTTTTGTTGCGCGTGTCGCATCTCTCAGGCATTGGTAAGCGGAATGCTCTTATCTGTCTGTAAGTACACGTGGTGTGACATAATCTGCTGAATATTGGTTCAGGTCCCCGAAGGTTGAATCTAAGGAGTGAGCGAATGAAGCCGGGAAAGATGACAAAAGCACGAGGAGGGGGCGCATCAAGGGCGCAAGGCTTCTCACTAATTGAGCTGCTGATCGTGGTCGCCATCATTTTGATAATCTCGGCCATTGCCATCCCCAATTTCCTCCGCGCCAAGATTTCCGCCAATGAAGCCAGCGCCGTTTCTTCCATTCACGCGGTCAATACCGCTGAAATCACCTATGCTTCCGTGAATCCGACACTTGGGTACTCCGCACTTCTCGTTACCTTGGGACCAGCAGGCGGTGCCTACCTTGATGCCAACCTGGCCAACGGTCAGAAGGCCGGCTACGTGTTTACGTATGCACCGATTGGCACCGTACCCTACCAACAGTACACGCTCAATGTGGATCCTCTCACTCGTGGCGTCACAGGTCAGCGCAGCTTCTATTCCGACCAGACAAATGTCACTCACTACAACCAGAACGCAGTGGCCACCGCCACGGACCTTGCCTTGCAATAAGCTGCTGCGCAAAGCCTTGTGTGGTAGCCTAATGCGATGAAGTGCGTCGCCTGTGTTCTCCTGCTCAGTCTCTTTGTACTCCCGGCGCTTGCCCAAGACTCGCCCGCAGTCGATCTCTTCGCCAAAAAATATCACGCGTCCCAAAGTCTCCGCGCCACCTTCCTTGAGCGCTATTTTGAAAACGGTTCCCTTCTTCGCCTCGAATCCGGCATCGCGTATTTTCGCAAGCCGGGAAAGATGCGCTGGGAATACGAGAAGCCCGAGAAGAATCTCTTTCTCGTCGATGGCAAGACTGCCTGGTTCTACACTCCCGTGGACCACACCGTTACGCGCATTCCCGCTCGCCAGAGCGACGACTGGCGCACTCCGCTGGCCTTGCTTGCCGGCGAAGGAAAACTTTCTCGCGTTTGTGATCGCGTTCTCAGCGCCAGACTTCCAATGTTGCCGGATACAAGTTTGCCGGCAGCACTCGTCGCATCGGATTTGAGTGCGTTCTGAAAGATGCGACGAAAACTGCCAGCGGTTGATGCTCACGGCGAAGCCGCCTCGCGTGTGTTTCTGGAAGATTTCCGACAAAGGCGATCTCGCACGTGTGCTGGTGCAATCCCCAGGCAGCGTTCTCACCGAATTTCGCTTCAAAGATTGGGAGTTCAATCCACCACTGGCGGAATCGCTGTTTCGTTTCGTTCCGCCACCTGGCGTGGTGATCGTTGACGGCCTGCTACCCAGTTCCTCCAGCGCCCGTCCATAATAAAGAAGGCTGTCGAGGCTTGAAACTTGCTGGTAATCCAGAGGTTACACGTTATTACCGCTTACTCACCTGCGGGCGGATTGGTTGAGGTAAACTAGGTCTATGGGTGAATTTGTTTGCCGCGTTGCCGACGCCAACGGTCGAGTGTTTTCTCACGTTGAAGCTGCCGGGACCCTGGATGAAGCTCGTCAGAAGCTCGCCGATCGCGGGCTCTTTGTCTATTCCGTAAAGTCGCGCAGCAGTGTGGTCAGCGGCTTCTTCGGTTTTCGCAAAGAGCGCAAAATCGGCGGTAATGATTTCCTCATCCTGAATCAACAATTCAACACACTGATCAAAGCGGGTCTGCCCATTCTCCGGTCTCTGGATTTGCTGGCCACGCGCGCCACTGCACCCAAGCTACGTCCTGTTCTGACGCAGATTCGTGACCGCGTTCGTGAAGGGAAGTCTCTCTCCGAAGCGGTCGATGAAGCGGGTGTTTTCTCCAAGGTCTATTCCACGGCCATTCTTGCGGGAGAGAAAAGCGGCAATCTCTCCGGTGTTCTCGATTACTACATCGGGTACCAGCGCGTCAGCACTGGCGTAAAAAAGAAAATTGTCGCCAGCCTTGTTTATCCGACCCTTTTGGTCTTCGTCGCGGCAGTCATCGTCACCTATCTGGTCACTGCCGTCGTTCCCAAATTTGCCACACTGTACAGCGATTTGGGCGTGGAGCTGCCAGGTCCGACGAGATTCCTGATCAATGTCACCGTAGGCTATCGCTACTACATTCTTGGGGCAGTGTTCGCTTTAATCGTTGCCGGGATTGGCGTGTTGTTCTGGTCTCGCAGTGAGCAGGGCGGCGTAGCGTTTGATCGCTTGCTGTTCAAGACGCCTATCGTCGGCGAAACCCTTCTGAAATTTCAGGTCGCACAGTTCTGCCGCACCTTGGCCACGCTGCTCACCGGGGGCACTCCGCTGGTAGCCGCTCTTGGAACTTCAGCCGAATCCATCACCAGCAAACTTCTTCGCGGCACAGTCGGTCGTGCCACCCAACTGGTTCGCGAAGGCGAATCTTTGCACGGGGCGCTTACTGCCAGTCGTGTGATGCCCGATATGGCGCTCGACATGATCGAAGTCGGCGAATCCAGCGGCGCACTGGCTCCCATGCTCAACAGTGTCGCCGAGTTTTACGAGGAGGAAGTCAGCCTCCGTCTCGGCACTTTGGTTTCTTTGATCGAACCGCTTCTCCTGATTTTCATGGGCGTATTCGTCGCCTTTATTCTGATTTCACTCTATCTACCTATTTTCTCCTTCTCCATATCGGGAGCGGGAAAGTAGCGAAGGTTTAAGAATCTTATGGCCACAACACCTGACTCAACATTTCACGACTCGAACCTGCCCATTGGCGGACCGGTTGACCTCGTCCAGGAACGCGAACTAGCCCGTAAACTGGCCGAACGCTATCGCTGCGGTTTCATCGATCTCCTCGAACAACGCATCGATCCTGAACTCTTCCGCACCATCCAGGCGGATTTGATGTTCCGCTACAACTTCGTGCCCTTGATGCTCCACAACAATACCCTGGTGATTGCTGTTGCGGACCCGAGTCAAGTTCTGCTCAGCGACGAACTTCCGTTACTCCTTGGCAAAAAACTGGCTATCAGAGTCGCCACTCCCCGCCAGATCAGTGACCTCCTTAAGCGTACCGAGCAATCCCAGCGCGTACTCGAGCAAGCCACGGAAGCGTTCACCCTTCAAGTTTCCAAGGAAGACGAAGACCTGGACGAAACCATTTCCGGTGATCGGCTTACTCGTGACACTACCGTCAGCCCGGTCGTTCGACTCGTTGAAACCGTCATTTTTACCGCACTTGAACGCCGCGCCAGTGACATCCACATCGAAGCGCGCGACAGCGAAGTGGCCGTGAAATACCGCATTGACGGCGTACTTCAGCACGCCATGCAGCCGATCGCCAAAGAGTGGCATTCCACGGTTATCTCGCGCATCAAGGTTCTCAGCGACCTCGATATCGCCGAACGCCGCGTTCCACAGGACGGCCGCTTCCGCGTGAAATACAAAGGCCGCTTCATCGACTTGCGCGTTTCTATCATGCCGGCTAGCCACGGCGAAGATGCTGTGCTCCGCGTGCTCGACAAGGAAACCCTCTCGGAGAAATTCCAAAGCCTCAGCCTGGACGTGGTTGGTTTCTCTGCCGACGAAACCAGACGTTTCCGCCGCTACATTCGCGAGCCGTATGGCATGGTGCTCGTCACCGGGCCTACTGGTTCGGGAAAAACCACCACTCTTTACGCAGCCATTAACGAAATCAAGAGCGATGAAGACAAGATTGTCACCATCGAAGATCCGGTTGAATACCAGCTTCGTGGCATTACGCAAATCCCCGTGAACGAGAAAAAAGGCCTCACCTTTGCCCGCGGATTGCGTTCCATTTTGCGTCACGACCCCGACAAAATCATGGTCGGCGAAATCCGCGACCAGGAAACCGCGCAGATCGCCATTCAGTCCGCGCTGACAGGCCACCTGGTATTCACTACCGTCCACGCAAACAACGTTACCGACGTGATCGGGCGCTTCATCAACATGGGCGTAGAGCCCTACAATTTCGTTTCCGCATTGAACTGCATCCTCGCGCAACGCCTCGTTCGCGTAGTCTGCGAGAATTGCAAACGGCCGAAAACGTTCACCGACAAGGAATTGCAGGAAGCTGGACTTAACCCTGCTCAATGGCAGAATTTCGTGTTTGCCGAAGGCGCCGGCTGCCTGGAATGCTCGGGAACCGGCTACCATGGCCGCACCGCCATCTGCGAATTGCTGGACTTGACGGACCGTATCCGCGAAATGATTATTGAACGCAGACCTACGTCGGAAATCAAACGTATTGCCGTGGAAGAAGGTATGATTACGCTGCGTGAAAGCGGCCTGGGAAAGATTCGCGCGGGTATTACCACTTTGAAGGAAATTAACAAGGTGACGTTCGTTGACTAGCGCAGGCGCCTACCAAGCTGGCATATTTAAGAGCGATCTCGTTCGTCGTGTGTCTCGTTGGCTTGAAGGCACGGCTCATCCGCCGCTGGCACTGGAGATCTCCAATGAGCGCGTCGCTGGGGTTCGTTTTCACCGAAGTGGCGCACTAGGTGGTTTTGCCATTGAAAATCTTCCGCCGAACTCGCTGGTTCCCTCCGCCATCGAAACGAATATTCTGAGCGCCTCTGCTCTCAAGTCCGCCGTGACGAATGTTTGTACTCGACTTGCCGCAAAAGACGAAGATATCGCGCTATTGTTGCCCGATCCCGTTATTCGCGTCTTCGTTCAGCATTTCGAGGATTTCCCGCGCTCTGCCGCCGAAGCCATCCCCATGTTGCGTTGGAAGCTGAAGAAGAGCGTGCCTTTCGAAGTTGATGAAACTCTGTTGTCCTACATGCGCCAGGCTCCCCGGGCAGATGGCGTTGACGTCGTTACCGGCATCGCCCGCCTGCGCATTGTTCGCGAGTATGAATCGCTGGTGGACTCATTGCAGTTGCGCCCCGGAGTGGTCCTCAGTTCCACCCTGGCTGCGATCACGCTGCTCGATGAAAGATTGCCCACCTTGCTGGCACGCGTATCTGGTACTTCGCTCACCACGGCGATTGTTCGCGAGGGCGTTTTAGCAGGTTACCGTTGCACGGAATTGCCTACCCATGCCGGAGATGTCACGCCGCAAATGCTCCTGGAAGAAGTATTTCCGCTTGCTGCGTATTACCAGGACACCTGGCAGGAAGGCATTCAAGCCGTTCGCGTGGCAGGGTTGGGCTATCGTCTGCCCGAGTTTGTGAAGCCGCTGGAAGACGAATTCAAGTGTGAAGTTCGTTCACTGCTCAGTGCTGCGATTTCCGAGGGTCGTTTGGGTGACGATGGACGCACTCTGGCCGACAAGGAACTCGATGGCCTAGTTGGCTGGATGTTGCATCGTGGCTAGTGGGGATTGCTTGAGCGCGGTTTTGAAGGAGAATAGGGTTTAGAACGCATGAACATTCGTCTCAATCTCGCGACCAGGCCGCTCTTAAGCCACAGGCGGTTTTTGGCCGGAGCAGCATTGCTTGGCGTGCTGGGCGGGCTGCTCTTCCTCATCCTCGGCTGGCGATACCACAGCTTGCGCAAGGCAGACACGGAGATGCGTGCTCGAACCGCCGCTCTGCAATCGGAAATGGCCACGTTGCGCGGACAGCGGGTGGAATTGGACCGCTTCTTTGCGCAGCCTGAAAACGTGAAGCTGAATGAGCGCGCGAACTTCATTAAATCGGTCATCGAAGCGCGCAGCATCAACTGGACGCAGATGTTCATGGACCTGGAGCACACCATCCCTCCTGGAGTTCACGTCATTCGCATCGAGCCGAAGCTTGAAAAGGGAATTGTTTCCGTCAAATTCGTTGTCGGAGCAGTGAATCAGGAAGCAGAACTAAAGTTGCTGAAATCATTCGAAGAATCGAAGTCGTTTTCTCATGTGGAGTTGCTTGCGGAGCATGCGGCAAATCAGCCGGGCGCTGACCCGCTGACCATTGAATTTACGGCAGTATACTCGGCGGCCTGACGAACATGGATTCTAAACTGCAAAAACGACTCATTATTGCCGGCCTGGCGGTTCTCCTGCTGGCCGACGTCGCCTTGGCTGTGTACGGCGTGCGTATGTTCGACGCTCGGCAGAATCCACAGTCCTACTTGATTACGCAATCGCGTCAGGTTGCCCTCGTGAAAGCCGATGTAAAGCGCGCCACCGACATCCAGAAAAAGATTCCATCGTACTTGAAGGGGCTTGACGAGTTTGAGGGGTCACTGCTTCCGGCGCCCAACGGTTATTCTTCGATCTCCGAAGAGCTATCCGCTCTGGCGAAGAAGAATAATGTGGTCATTGCCGATAAGAAGTTCCGCCAAAAAGAAATTAGCGGCCGCAATTTGCTCGAGCTGGAAATTGAGACCTCGGTCGGCGGGGACTACGGAGGCATCGTCCGTTTCCTGAACGCCCTGCAACGTTCCAAGAGTGTTTACATTGTCGACACCTTGCAGGTGGAAACCGAAGGCCAGGTGTTTGGCCAGACGGTGACCGGCGCTTTGCGCGTGAATTTGCATTTGCGTACGTATTTTCGGAAGGTTTGATGGCCGACGCTAAACAAAAGAGACAGATGTATGTGCTGGTGGCCCTGCTGGTGACTGCGCTACTCGTCTGGTATTACCAGTTCGCGAAGCATCCCGTCTCCACGGGATTTTCTGTAGAGAACGGCACATACACTCCGATCAATGCACAGGATTTCAGCGGCGTACTCGCCCAGTTAAGCAAAGCGCAATCTACCGAATACAGGTCCACAGGACGGAACATTTTTATTGCTGGTGCTGTGCCCGTTGTGTCGGATCCAAATGCTCCTAAGATCGTCGCGCCTAATCCGGTCAAGCAGTTTGTAGGGCCACAGCTGCCTGCACCACCACCGCCTCCCGTTTTGTCCGCGATTTTCTTCGGCTATGGCCAACTTCCTTCAGGCGGTCCACGCCGCGCCTTTCTGCTCGATGGCGATGAAGTTCGTATTGTTGGCGAGGGTGAGACCGTACAGACCAATTTGCGCATCACACATATAGGCAACGACAGCATCGAGTTCGAGGACATTAACACGCACCTGCGAGGCTCCAAGCCCATTGAAGCTTCGCCGGGGTCACCTGCAGTGTAAGCATGAAGATTTCACCGAAACACGCGCGCCATGGCCAGCAAGGGTACGCCTTGCTGATGGTTGTCTTTCTAATAGCGATGATGGCCATTGCGGTTACTGTGGTCGCTCCCAACATCATCACAAACACAAAACGCGAGCGCGAAGAAGAGATGATCTGGCGCGGCCGTCAATACGTTCGCGGTATACGACTTTTCTATGGCAAGAATCACCGCTTTCCCACTGAGCTTGAAGATTTGTACAAGCCGAAAACTGGCATCCGGTTTCTGCGCCAGGCCTACAAAGATCCGATGAATGTCAAGGATGGCTCCTGGCGGCTGATTTATGTTGGGCCAAACGGCATGCTGATCGGCAGCCTGAAAAACCGCACTGTGAACATGGCAGGCCAGGCAATGGGCGGATTCGGCGGACCCACGAACGGCGCGGGTTCCACGATGCAAGGCACTTCGTCTATGTTCGGTTCGGCAAACGGATTCGGCTCAGCCAGTTCCTTCGGCTCGAGTAACAATTCTAGTTTTGGCAGCAGCGGCCCGAATGCTCCCTCGACGCCGGGTGCTGCAAACAACACAAATGCCCCGGCCACTACAGATAGTTCTAACCCATCTTCGACATCTGCGAACGGGCAACCTACGCCCGATCCAATAGGCGACGGCGATCCTGCGCTGCAACCCGCTAGTTTGAGCGACAGCCCGGTCATGGGCGGCAATATCATCGGCGTGGGCAGCAAAGTCAACCAGCGTTCTATTATCTGGTTTGAGAAAGCCAAAAACTATCGCCAGTTCGAGTTTGTGTGGGATCCATCCGTCGATGCTCTGACGGGTGCGCGCCCCGGAATGAACACGAATACCGGCGGCAACCCCGCTGGCAATCCTGGGGGCACAAACAACAATTCGCCGTTTTCCAATGGTACAAATCCCAATCCGAATCCTCCACAAAATCCGGGCCTCAATCCCGACCCCAATGGGAATCCTCCGCTGCAAGCTCCGCCAAACCAGTAAGAGAATTGCTGTCCAGATAGAGTCTGTTGACATTCGTGTTCTGGCCGCTGTATCGTCTGGCCCACGCCGGGGCCGAACCGGCGGTGGTGCTGGCGAGCGATGCTGCGCCCGAACATGGCGACCCGCCGGAGGAAAGCATGACAATAAACCACGCAGGCAAACACAAGGTGCTTGGGCTGGGTGGCGTCTTCGTCCGATCTCGTGATCCGAAGACGCTCGCCGCCTGGTATCGCGAGCATCTCGGATTCGACGTACATGACTTCGGCGGATCCTTCGGCGCGATCTTCCCGTTCGCTGACCGCGAGCCTGGTTATCAGCTCTGGACCGCATTTCCGGCCGCGACGACGTACTTCGGCAGTGCCGCGCAGCCGCAGATGCTCAATTTTCGCGTCGCCGATCTCGATGGGCTGCTGGCGCAACTGCGTGCCGCTGGTGTCACCGTCGACGAAAAGGTCGAGCGTTCGGAATACGGGGTCTTCGGCTGGTGCCTGGATGGCGAGGGCAATCGGGTCGAGTTGTGGCAGCCACCGGCGGAAGAGGCGAGCTAATTAGTCCAATCGCGGACGCGCAATCATCGTGCTTCTTACACCGTCGGAAACGTGAATCTCCAATTGCTCCGGCGCGTCCTCGATCTCTGCATATCCTCCCCGCAAGAATCCGCTCACTTCCCCGGTGAGGGAATTTCTCAACATCAATACGGGGTTCGCGTTGGCATCCCATTGCACAAGCAGGTTGCGTCCCAGCAGGTTCTGCACGCGGACGCTTTTGAGCGCGGAGTCGGAGCGCTCGGGGCTCAATGCCGTTAGTCGAGCCAGCTCCAATCCATCTTTCATGACGCGACTGGCCCGAATGGCCTCCATGACTGCGCTTTCAAGCGGCACCACGAACGCGAAATGTTCTTCGGACGCAAATGGCAGGTCTTCCACTTTCGTCGGGTGGAAAGGCACGCTAGCCAGCAATTGGCCCGCTCCGTCGCGTGCTTCCCAAACATAAGACCCGGGCTCTACGTTCTCTCCTGTCAAAGGCACGCGAAAAGCCGGCTCCAGAATCATCTTTCCATCTACCAGTCGGCCCCACACTAACAGGCCTTCCCTTGGTGTGGCTTTTGCCTGAGCGTCCGCGGAAACTACGACTCCCAACGGACTGGTCAGCCGAAAGCTCAATACGCCTTTATACGTGTAGTCACTGACCCACAGATTGCTGCAGTAGGTCATCACGTCATGATGGTTAGCGGAGGTTTTCAGATTACCGCTTGCTGCGAATGCGTCCCATCCGGGTACGCCAATCAGTCCACCTGCATACGGATAATTGGGATCCGGGTTCGCAACTCCGCCGCAGGGCGAATGCTGCCTTCCGAAATTATGTCCTTCTTCGTGGGCTAGAACTTGATCGGCACTGCTCAGATCCCACCCAATGGCTTCCGGCGCTCCCACAAATCCCAAACCAGCGACTCCAGACGTGTAGTTCACGTTGACGAATCCAAAGTAATAGCGGTCCGTCACGCCATCCGCAACACGTTTGGCCTGCAATTCATTTAGCACTGTCCCCCAACCCGTTCCGGTGCTTGTTAGGTTCGTAGCGCTGGAAACCATTTGCGCACCCACTGAAACGTCCACCGTGTCCGGCACAGGCCACACTCGTTTCGCAAATTCCACCAGCTGTGTTCGGGTTCGGTTGGCATTTTCGACCACGCCCACACGACCGTCCGCCGTCTTGACTGGAATAAGCGTGATCTTCCAGGTTTTCAGAGTCTGCACGTTAAGATTTTGCGTCGCCTGGTTATTGCCCTTATTTGCTTCTGCAATCGCATTTGCGGGATCAACATCGGCGATCACCTGCGTTCCCGGAGTAATCCAGGCCGCTGGCACAGCCGCGTTCCACGAAGAGGTGGCGCTTTCCGTGTCTACGCTTAATGGCGTCGAAGTACCCGGCGCATTGATCGTCAGCGTGTTGGTTGTCGTTCCTTTGATGAACCTGACGCGTACCTGCGGTGCGGCGGTGTTTGCCTGGTTGGCCAAAACAAATACGCGTACCCACGCACTGCGTCCCTGAACCAGGGGGACGTCGTGACCAGGATAGTTCTGCGTGGCCTGTGTTACGTAAAGTCCGTCGATCGTCAAGTCCAGGCCGGTCGGCACATTCACCGTGAAGGAAGTGGACGAGGTGGTTGTCCCCGAAGGAGTTGTTACGGAAATGGTCCCACTGGTCGCGGAGTTCGGGACAGTTGCGGAAACATGGTCGTCGTCGGTGACACTGAATGATGCACTGCTCCCGTTAAACTTCACTGCTGTTGCGCCTGTGAATCCTGTGCCCGTAATGCCTACGTTTGCGCCGATTGGGCCGGAAGTGGGAGTGAAACTCGCGATAGTGGGTGGCGGTAAACTCACCGTAAAGTTCGTCGTTGAAGTAGCCGTTCCACCCGGCGTCGTCACGGTGATTTTTCCGGTTACTGCCCCTGCAGGCACGCTCGTCGCAATCTGCGTCGCACTCGTTACGGTAAATGTCGCGGCTTTTCCCGCGACGACTACGCTCCTAGCTCCCGTGAAGTTTGTTCCTGTGATTGTAATGGCTGCGCCCACTGCGCCGCTAGCCGGCGAAAAACTGGAAATCGTTGGTAAGGCTGGTGTCGGCGGTGGCGGGGCCTGGTTGCTGTTTGTGCTGCCCCCGCCTCCACAACCCAAAAACGCCAGCAAGACCAGACTGCCACCTGCCGTCTTCAGCGCTCGCGCAATCATCACAGCCTCCTGTGGCGGCTTGAAGCAGCCACACGGCATCCCCTTGAAGTATAGTCCTGACGTTTTTACCCCGGTATCTGTCCAAAAGGGCTAGTTTGGTGCAGGAGTCACGCGCTGGTCTGTACTTGGAGTGCGGCAGTTCTACTGCCTCTTTTACAGTATCGGCTGCTGGTAAGTGGCAAAGGGGGAACAGGCGCCGTACTAAAAAATCGTTCACTACCGGAGAATCGTCCGAAGTGTTGAAACTAGTGACCGAAAACCAATGTCCTACTATCGGCCGGCACCCTGGGTCATGGAAACTGGCAGAGCAGCAGTCAAGCCCTTGGCTTTAATCTTCGCGTAGCCTCGCGCGATCTTCTGCACGTATAACCGCGTTTCAGCGTAGGGCGGCACACGGTTTCCGTACTTCGTCACTTTTTCCGGACCGGCATTGTAAGCTGCCAGCGCCAGCGTCACATCGTTGTGATACCGCGTTAGCATATCGCGCAAATAGCGCGTCCCGCCGTCGATATTTTCCTCGGGATCGAAAATATTCTTGACGCCCATGCGCTTGGCTGTGCCTGGCAGTAGTTGCATCAATCCACGTGCGTTCATGCGAGAGATGGCCTTGGGATTGAAATTCGATTCCACGGCGATCACGCAGTGAAGCAGGTCGGCATCCACGCCATAGCGGTCTGCAGCGGCACGGATAATTTCATGGTACGGAGTATTGTCGCTAAGCGGTTCAGGAAGCGCCTCGAAAACCTCTTCGGGTTCGATGCCGACGACTTCTTCCGCCGAGATCTCCGCCATTCCACCCTTCATCTGCAGGCGATACTTGTCACCCAGCAGTTCGTAACTGGTAACTGTGAGGCGAGCACCAGTACGCAGGACAACGTATTCTGCCCTTGCCGCAGGCGCACAGAGAGCCGCGAACAGGCCTGCCAGCGTCCCAGTTGCGATCAAGTACCTCAGGCGCACTCAGGGTGTCTCCTTAAGGGCGAATCGGGCAATGGCGGCGGCTACACCGTCATTGTCGTTGCTTCCGGTAACGTGCCACCCGCGCGTTTTCAGCTCCGGAACGCTGTTTTCCATGACCACCGGGGTGCCTGCAAAGGATAGCATTTCCAGGTCGTTGTGGTTATCCCCAATGGCCAGGATTTCCTCCGGTTGAACGCCTCGAAGACCTGCCCATTCGGCCAGTGTGGCGCCCTTGGTCACCTTGGGGTGGATTACGTCGATCATGGCGAAGTCTTTCTCTTCATACATGGTCACGGCCAGCGCAAACTCCTCGGTAAATTCGACGGTGCGCAGCAGGCTTTCCGCTTCACGAATCGGCGCGACCTTGCCCGTAAACATCACTTGGATCGGATCTTCGTCGAGGCAGGATTCCAGAGGTTGTGCTTCCGCCAGAAATTCCTTGTTGCGCGTGTAGTAGGGAACCTTGTCCAGATCCTCCCAGTTGATTCGCTCCAGAATGACTTGTTTGGCTACAGGCCGGTCAAAGACCACGGCAGTACCTTCGCGCCATTTGGTTGTGGCTTCCAGAACGCGCAGAGCCGTATCGCGGGAAAGCAGATGGCGCACATGGGTGTGGCCTTCCTGAGTACGCACGAGCGCGCCATTGTTCACGATCATGGTAAGCGGAGCGTTAATCTGCCGTGCCACGGGAATCGCAAAGTCGTAGCGGCGGCCGGTTACCAGGGCCACTTCAATCCCACGGCGCGTGGCTTCCGCAATCGCGGCCTGGTTACCCTCGGAGACTTTCCAGTTGCTTCCTAGCAACGTTCCGTCAATGTCCAATGCGATAAGCCGAATTCCCATCCCTCTAGTTTAGCGTGAATTCGGAGTGCCTCGCCGCCCGCCACAAGCATCAAACGGCGATATGTCAGTCAATTCTGGAAACGCTTTCGGAATGGATTCAAATCCTGACGGGAAAGGAAAAGTTCATGGCAAATGACAACAAGGATGGCGCGGTGCTGGGCCACATCGATCAGTTGGTGCGTGAAGAAGAAAGCTTGTACGCCAAGGGCGAACTATCCGTGGAAGATCAGGAAAAGTTGTCGAAGCTGAAAGTGGAACTCGACCAATGCTGGGATCTGTTGCGACAGCGGCGAGCGCTGCGTGAGTTTGGAGATGATCCCGATAAAGCGAAGGTCCGCCCCGCGAAGATTGTGGAGAACTACGAGCAGTAAGCAGAGCGCTAGGAAGGGAGCACATGCTATACCTGTATAGCAAGGTTGCCATGTTAGCCCTTCGTCTTCCAGAGTCCATCGAAAAACGCCTTGATAAGCTTGCCAAGCGCACGGGACGCACGAAGTCTTGCTATGTCCGGGAAGCCATTCTCGAACACCTGGATGATCTTGAGGACGTGTATCTTGCGGAAAGTGTGCTCGACCGTATTCGCAGCGGTGAAGAGAAGACCGTCCCACTGAAGGCCGCAATGAAGCGTCATGGCCTACAGCGTTGAACTTTCTGCCGAGGTGGACCGTGAACTCGGCAAACTTGACGCTCCCCAAGCCAAACATATCCTGAAATTCCTAAACGAACGAGTCGCCAAACTAGAGAATCCCCGCAGCATCGGACAGGCGTTGCATGGAAATACCGAATCGGTGCCTACAGGCTGGTCTGCAGGATCGAAGACGACCGATTGTTGGTCCTGGTTCTTCGCATTGGCCATCGCAGGGAAATCTATCGCTAGGCCTGGCATGGATTCGGGCGACTAAGATTCCGGCTGTGCTAAACTTTTGCACCCATGAGTACGCATCGCATTTATTACGATGATTCGTATGTTCAGAATTTCTCCGCGCGTGTGTTGAGCTGTCTGCCTGCAGAACCGTTTGCTTCCGCTGCGGGTACGATTCCTGCCTGGGAAGTTATTCTTGATCAATCCGCGTTCTATCCCACTTCCGGCGGTCAGCCGAACGACCTTGGCTGCATTGGCGAAGCGAAGATTCTGGATGTGCGGGACGACGGTGGCGATATCGCGCACATCGTCGACAGGGAAGTGGAACGCGGCGAAGCGCAGGCTTCGCTCAATTGGCCGCGACGTTTCGACCATATGCAGCAACATACAGGGCAGCACTTGCTGTCCGCGATGTTTCATGAGCGCTTCGGCCTGGAAACAGTTTCGTTTCATCTGGGAGCGGATTTGTGCACCATCGATTTGCGTGGGCCGGAACCTTCGTTGGAGATTCTGCAGGGGGCACAACGTGCCGCCAACAGAGCCATATTTGAGAATCGCCCCGTAACCGTGCGCTATGGTACGGCAGACAAGTTGGCGGAAATCGGAATCCGCAGGGAAGTGGACCGCGAAGGCATCCTGCGCGCGATTGAAATTGAATCCGCGGATCTGCAACCTTGCGGCGGCACGCATGTGAAGTCCACCGGGCAGATTGGGATGATTCTAGTAAGGCGCTGCACGAAGATGCGCCAGGATTGGCGCGTCGAGTTCGCTTGCGGTGGGAGAGCAGAACGCGTGTCTATCGATAATTATCAACTGCTTCGCGCGATTGCTGCCAAATTGAATTGTACACCGGAAGATGTGCCCGCAGCCATCGACAAGTCGATCGCGGAACGCGACGCGAGCTTCAAGGGATTGAAGAATGTGATTCAGCAGTTGGCAGAGGCGCGGGCAACGTTGCTGATCGCTTCGACCCCTGATTCGCCGAACGGCTTGAGAGTGATTGCCGAAGTTATACGAGATGCCCCGGTGGAATTGTTGTTACCACTCGCGACAGGACTCGCCGCTCGAGAGAAAACCATCGCATTGTTGGTGGCGGAGGAGAGCGGCCAACTTGTTTTGGCGCAACACCAGTCGGCGAGTAAAGACCTGCAAGCTGTTCTGAAAAAGATCAGCGCCACGTTTCCTTGCAAAGGCGGCGGTACGAGAGACTTTGTCAGGGCAAAATTGGCAGATGCGAGAAATTCTGAGGGTTTTTTGGAACTGGCCAAAACCCTCGTAATTAGTTAAGTTCAGCAAGAACAAAAGACAATGCGGGCGTGCAAATCAGGGCGGGTCGCATGATGTAATGAGATACTCGGCTCTATGTCATTACATTTTGAGAGTATGTAATGAGATGAATCACCTTACCTCGTTACAGCAAAATGCCTGAATTGGCCATTTCCCGACCACAAATACTGCGTCCACGGCAGCGAACTGCGCGGCTGAGAATGACAAACCAGGCCACTTTCAAAGCGGGCTAAAAGAAACGTGTGCGGACACGATCCGGCAACTTTGCCAGATCGACGAGAGTGAGGAAGTCGATGGTCTTGAATTCGCGGTCGATTGCTGGTGGCCCGCAAACCCTGGCGGAAATGTCGAGATAGGCGCGGAACAGACGGGGCGGTCGAGTGACTGCTACCGGTTCTCCAGTGGAGTGGCAGCGGCAACCAGGTTGCGGCATGGTTCGCAGGGATGGTTCGACCAGATACTTGTTCTTGAGCGATTCGTACATCGCCACACCGTAATTCTCGTCCTGCGAAGAGATGGAATTGCACCCGAGAAGATAGCGCGATTCCACGCGCGTGGCGTAGACGGCGATGCCTTTCCACAAGGAGTGCACGACCATCATGTTGCGGAAATCTTCATGGACGCAGGCGCGGCCTAGCTCGAGGACTTCGCGGCGAATGGGCTCGTAAACCGAAAAGTCGAACAACTGGTCGCCGTAATAACCCATGTTGCGGGCTGCGGTCTTGCCGGTTTGCAGGCGATAGGTGCCAACTAGCCGACCAGTTTCAATATCGCGGACCATCAGATGGTCACAAAAGGAGTCGAAAGGGTCGATATCGAGTCCACTGCGCTCGGAAGTGGATAGGCCTTCGCGAAGTTCCAGGTTAAAGACGAGGTAACGCAGGCGCTGGCACTCCACAAGATCATCAGGCGTTTGCGCCAAGCTGACGCGGTAGAGAGAGGTGGCAGCTAAGACTGGCTCGGAAGTTACCGTTCTCACAGTTGACCTCAGGCTGAGTCGAGTTTCGCTTGACCCAGATTGCCACAATGTTTCAAACAGGTTATTTCTGTACGTCCTGGGCTTAACCGATTCGATACAGTCTCGTTACCAACCCTGATTCTACGGCGAATACAGGGGAAAGGGAAGACGCGAGGAATGGCGGGTGCCGCAAGGGGAAATGTGTTGGAGCGCGGGCAATTTCAGACTTTCCAACTCGGATTGGGTCGAGTATGTTCGCTGCACATCGGTCAAGGAGATGCCATGAGTTATTTTTGCCGTGTTGTATTCGCACTTCTGCTATGCACGCTGCCGGCTTTTTCACAGACATCTGCCAAGGCTCAGAACGCAGAGCAACTGGCCGTTATCACCACGTTGGTCTCGATGTGGGATGCGTTGGAACATGCGGACGTTGAACGTTACGCTTCGCATTTGCATCCAGATTTCACATCGTTTGGCGAGGACGATACCTATCTCAACCAAGGCAAGGAGTATGAGGTGCGGAGTTACACCAACTATTTGAAGCGAGCAAAGAATCTGCACACGGACATGCACCAGCCGGAGGTGACGGTGCGGGGAGATGTGGCTTGGATCACGTACTACTGGACGGAGTGCGCGGATGTAGATGGCAAGCGCGTGACCAGCCGGGGGAAATCAACGCGGATATTCGTTAAGGAAAATGGGAAGTGGCTATGCATTCACGGGCACTATACCTACGCGCCGGAAGGCAAGTCGTGAGGCGTGGCACGGCATTACTGGCTGTGCGTGTGAACGAACGTTGCGAGTTGCTTCACAGACAAGAGTGCCTGTGTCACTTAGAGCGGAGGTTCTATGAGCTGGTTTGTGTGGGCGCTACTGTCGGCGTTTTTCGCGGGACTAACGGCAATTCTGGCGAAGGTTGGCGTGGTGCAAAACGAAATCAGGACCAATCTCAGCTTCATGAGGACTCCGGCTTACGATGGGTGCGAACTCTTAGGAAAGACAAGCGATTGCGCCGATAAGAAACGACAGCGGTAGCTACAATCCGCTATCGATAAACTATAAATGCAGGACAGAATCGCGCCTGTCTACCCGGGAGACCACGACAGCCGCAAAAGGAATGGATTAGGGCGGACTCTGGCTTCGTCACGCCAACCGTGATGTGATAGATCGCGTCGTAACCCTCGAAGCCACGAGGGATGCTGCGGATTTAGTCCTGCACTACTGTTTTGCGGCAATGGGGACGGCGACGGCGGCTACACACTTCCAAGTGCCGTTGATTTTTACCCACGTATCGATAGTGCGCTCGCGGTGAGTGTATAACTTTCCCTTTTCGACGCCTTTGATGCGAAAGACTCCCACAACAACCGCCGAATCTCCGTACAGATGAACTTTATTATCTTCATTGATGGCTTGGGAAGGCTGGAAGTCCGCGGCTCTGATTCCATCTAGATACTCTTTCTTGTTGGTAAAGCTTCCGTCACTGTCTAACGCGACCATGGTATCGGCCAGCAGCATATCGATGGCTTTGGCATCTTTTGCTTCGATGGCGTGGTTCCAGGCCGTTTCGAGGGCCAGAATGCGGCCGGTGTCGTCGGAGTTCGTGGTTTGTTGGGCGAGGATAATGCCCACGGCGAGAAGCAAAACTACAGTCAGAAAAACAGTGGGTTTCATTTGATGAAAGACCTCCGCAGGTCGACGAGCGAACGATGGAAACTTGGTCTCCAGTGTAGAACAAGGCCGGATGCGCGGTCAGAAGAGCTCAGGTAGTGTGACTCGAATGTGACATCGCGGGTCAGGGTTCATACGTTTCCCGGTCGCGAGAAGGCTAATGGACGGTGATGGTGACAGTGGAAATGGTCTGTCCGAAGGCATTGTTGGCGTAGAGGGTGTATGTAGTGGTAGTGGCGGGATGGACCGTGGCAGACGTTCCGCGAGTCGCGCCGATTTCTGGAGACACGATGACGTAAGAAGCTCCTGTGATTTGCCAAGAGAGAGTTACGGCTGTGCCCGAGGAAATGGAAGTGGCGCTGGGGGTAAAGTGAGCAATCTGGGGAGACGTGCCACTGGGAATGTTGGAAGCTGTATAGAGCGGCGAAATCTGGACGACTTCAAAATTGGAGGCAGTTACCGAACCAAGGTTGTGGAGGTCGTTGTTGTCCCAGCGGTCGTCTGGAGCTCCACTGATGTACATGGACGATCCATTGTCCGCGACTATAAGGCCGTACTTTTTCATCGCGTTCAAGATGACCTGATTGGCGGCCGAAAACGAAGAGACGTTGAAACTGGATTTAAGGCGGAGTCGCATTCCCATGGGTGGCGCGTGCGGATCGGAAGAGTTCGAAGCAAAGTGCGAAGCAGGTGGAGTGAATCCCGGGCTGGAGTGCTGCACGGTGAAACGAATGGCATGATTGATATGGCCGGCGGCCATTTCGTCGTAGCGAATTAAACCAGGAAAGATGGGGAGTCCTGCAGCATCGGCGCTTGTCCACCCGTAGGGGCGCTGTTCGTCTGAAAGAAGATCCCACACAGCAGCGGAATCGGCATTCCAGGAAGTGGCTTGCGGATAGGAAGTATAGAGTTCGTAGAGGAAACAGTTGCTGTTATCGAGAACAAGAACGTGGCGATCGCCCGTGCCGGGATTGGGATAACCCTCGATGGGGGCGGTGAGGGGGATGGGCATCGGCCCCGCATCGCTTTCGTCTCCATAGGCGGTGAAGCTGACGGGAATAAGCGCCTGCGAAGAACCAACCACGCTGTAGGGTATGCCGATTGTGGAATTGTTATACTGCCCCGCGCCGAAATCGGCGTGAAGTCCGATGGACCCGCCGATAAAGGTGACAATCGCGGAAGAATTGGCGTCTACAGGCGAAGCGGAAATGTCTTTGTTCCAGAGATTGACGGCGGGAAATGGAAGAAATCCATTGAGGCTCGCGCCCTGGCCAGTGGACATGGTGCTGCAACTGGATGTCTGCACGGAACCATTCACCTGAAAATTGATCGCCGAGGAACTGCTGCTGCCGGGATCGGGGTTTTGCACCGTTACTGGATAGCTTCCGGGAGTAGCGGCGTCGCCTGTGGCGGTAAGCTGCGTACTGGAAACGAAGGCAGTGGTGAGGAGAGCGCCGTTCATCAAGATGCGTGCGCCGGAAATGAAATTCGTGCCCGTGGCAGTGATGGAGTAGTTGCCCAGATTGGTGGACGCGGGATTGATCCCGGTGAGTGTGGGCGTGGGATTCCAGAGGGTGACGGCGCTTGTGCCGTTCTTGGTGGAATCAGCGGCGCTGACGGCCTTGATGGTGATTGGGGTGACACCGGGCAGCGTTGGTGGCGCGGTGTACTTGCCCGAAGAATCGATGGTTCCCAGCGATGCGGAGCCGGCGATAGTGTCGTTTACAGACCAAGTGACTGAGGTGTTGGTCGTGCCGGTGACCGTGGCCGCGAAGGTCAACGAGGCGCCAGCGCGGATGTTGGCGGTGGGAGGAGCGACGGTCACGGAGACTGTGGCAGGAGGAGGCGGGGGAGGCGCCTGAGTGGAGGACCCGCCCGATGAGCAACCAACCAGGATCAGCATCAAGGCGAGAAGCAGGAGGATATACCGGCTGGAATAGAGGATGCGCCGCATAGAACGAGATTGTGGCGGACGGATGGGGAGTCAACAACTGGTCCAAAGTACAGAAAACGAACGGTCTTACGGTTGCGTGACATAGGGCATTGTGCGTTGTGTACTTGTGGAATTTGAAACTGGTTGTTATATCCTACCTGCGGAAAAACCGAACCCTGGGAAGAAAAGCAACGCGGCGATTCGTCAAGAGGCCTGGAACGAATCGTGGCAACAGGAGGAAGAATGCGTGCGGAACTGGCGTTGACGATGGCAATGACATTGACCTGGGCAAATTTAGAGGCAGAGAGGCCCTTAGTATTACAACAAGCAGAACCAGCAAAAAATGAAAAGGCTGCAACCCCTGCCGGACGGCAATCGCAGGAAGGCCCGATGGTGAAAGCTATCGCGGCATGCGGATTTTGTCTGGAAGATGGGACGAAGGTGTCGCTGATACTTGGACGGGAACTTTCCTCTGGGAAAGAGTCAACGGGAAATCGCGTGGACTTTGAGGTGTCCGAAGATATCAAGGTGAATGATGTCCTGGTAATCCCCAAGGGGTCGCTAGCCATTGGCACGATTACGGAAGCTCAGGGAAGACGGCACATGGGACGCGCCGGCAAGCTAAATGTGAGAATTGAGGAAGTGCGGCTTTCGGACGGGTCGCGCGCAAAACTCCGCGCCATGCAGGAAAACAAGGGACAGGGCCGTCAAGGATTGATGACAGCGGCTATGATCGGAACAGGAATTCTGTTCTTCCCGGCGGCTCCCGTGTTTCTGTTTATGCGCGGGAAGGACGTTGTAATCGCCAAGGGTACGCCGGTAGTTTCGTACGTGGACGGGAATACAGAACTTAATGCGGCGAATTTTGGTGCTGCCGTCAAGGGTAGCGAAACAGCCGTGACGGCAACTCCAGAAGCTAGCAAGCCTGCAGTTGAGCCGAGCGTTCTGCCGGCGACGAGTAGCGTTCCTGTACCATCATCGTCACAGGAACAACCACCACCCACAACTCCGGCCCCACCACTTCAACGCTAGAAAAGAAATCAGGCCTTGAAATAATTTATCGTTCATTGAGGTTGCGGTATGCTAATCCGCTCGCACGGATTAGTGTGTGAATTCTCATTGAAGAGAACATCTGGGGGTATCCAATGCAATTGGACGCAAGGAATGATCGGTGCTTGTTCGGCTGCGGCACGATACCGTTGATGGGTGCGTGGTTGTTGATTGCGGCGACGTCGCTGAGCGCGCAAGGAACGAAGGATGCAGGCTGGCCAGCGTATGGAAATGATGCGGGCGGATCGAAATATTCGAGCGCTGCGCAGATAACTCGGGAGAATGTCGGTCAGCTGAAGTTGGCATGGAGTTACCGTACTGGCGCGCTGGACGTGGAAACGAAGTTGATCGAGAAGGCAGCGTTTGAGGCCACACCGATTCTGGTCGGAGGGAAGCTGTACCTGAGCACGCCGTATGACCATGTAATTGCACTCGATCCAAAAAAGGGAACGAGGATTTGGGAGTTCGACCCGGAGGTAAATCTCGGCAAGAGCTATTCGGAGGTGACCTCTCGTGGTGTGTCGGCATGGATTGATGCGAAAGCGAAATCGGAGGAGGTGTGCCGGTTGCGAATTTTCATTGGCACGATCGATGCACGATTGATCGCTTTGGATGGAGAAACGGGGAAGAAGTGCGCTCGTTTTGGAACAGATGGAGCGATTGATCTGACAAAGGATGCGGCTACGCAAACAGTTTGGACGGGCGGGTATGAAGTCACTTCGCCAGTGGCAATTTCCGGGGACACAGTGATTGTGGGCTCGTCGATTGCAGATAACTGGCGTGTGGATACGGGGCGCGGAATTGTGCGTGGATTCGACGCACGAACCGGAAAGCTGCGCTGGACTTGGGACCCAATTCCATGGGCGCAGGAAACTACGCCGCATTCCGGTGCCGGAAATGCGTGGTCGGTGATTTCCGTGGATGCGGAGCGTGGTCTGGTGTTTGTGCCGACGGGAAGTCCCAGCCCGGATTATTTTGGCGGGATTCGCAAGGGCGATGACAAGTGGGCAAACTCGGTGGTGGCGCTGAAGGCTTCGAGCGGAGAATTTGTGTGGGGATTCCAGGTAGTACATCACGATTTGTGGGATTACGACGTAGCCGCGCAACCTCTGTTGTTTACATGGAAAGACGGAACACCGGCGGTGGCGGTCAGTACGAAGATGGGACGCGTGTTCGTGCTGAATCGGCTGAATGGCATGCCGTTATTGCCGGTGGAAGAACGGAAGGTGCCGCAGACGGATATTGCCGGAGAAGCAAGCTGGCCTACTCAACCCGCGCCGGTGATTTCGCTGGTACCTGAGAAATTTGAAGCGAGCGATGTGTGGGGCGTAACGCCTGAGGATGTGAAGTGGTGTCAGGACCGGATTGCGGAATCGCGATCAGAAGGGATTTTCACTCCGCCGAGTTTGCAGGGAAGCGTAATTGTGCCGGGGAATGTGGGAGGGGTGAACTGGGGCTCGGCCGCATTTGATCCACAGCGGCATCTGCTGTTTGCGAATACCAATCGCCTGGTGGCGTGGGTAAAGCTGATTCCGCGCGAGGAATATGAGGCTCAGGAGAAGAAAGAACAGACCAACCGCATCTTTGGAGAATTTGCGGAGCAGTCTCCTTCGCCGTATGGGATGTACCGTACATTTTTGTTTGCTCCCAGCAAATTGCCATGTAACGCACCGCCCTGGGGAACAACCGCGGCCGTCGATTTACTCACCGGGAAAAAGGTCTGGGACGTACCTTTGGGGACGATGATTCCTGGAAAAGAAACCGGATCCATCAACCTCGGAGGGCCGATGGCGACAGCAGGAGGATTGGTATTCACTTCGGCGACGATTGATCCGTACTTGCGCGCGTTTGATTCAGAGAATGGAAAAGAGTTGTGGAAAGTGGAATTGCCGGCAGGCGGCCAGGCTACGCCGATGACGTACACCATCGATGGAAAGCAGTATGTGGTGATTGCGGCGGGCGGACACGGAAAACTACACAGCAAGCAGGGCGATTATGTGCTGGCATTTACATTGCCCTGATTCAGAAAAATTGTGACCAGGATTGTGACGAAGTGCGGGCCGGGCGCATCGGAAGGCTATGAGTCAGCTCGTGAGGCCGACGCCACAAAAATAGCGCGGCAAAGAATTTGATTGTGAACTTGCAACAACGGTGGATTCCTCAGAGACCTAACCCAAGTTACAAACGGATTTGATTTCAGATCTAAAGCCCCAACCTCTAAAGACCACATGCAGTGCTTTTCACAGGAGAAAAAGGATGGCGAAGAATCTAGTAGCGCAAGTCGGCAAGGCGAGAGGCGATTTCGAATTGGTGGAAAGAAAGATTCCGCAACCGCGTGTTGCGAAGTCCGCATCAAGGTAGAAGCTTGCGGCATCTGCTTTAGCGATCACCTAATCAAAAATGGATTGTGGCCTGGATCGGCGTATCCGCGAGTTCCCGGGCACGAGGTGGCGGGAGTGGTCGATGAGGTCGGCGCACAGGTAACGGAATGGAAGAAGGGCGACCGAGTGGGAATTGGATGGCATGGCGGGCACTGTTTTGTATGCGAATCGTGCCGGCGTGGAGACTTCGTGACGTGCAAGAACGAGGCGATCACAGGAATTACGCGCGATGGCGGCTACCAGCAGTTTATACTCGCGCGGCATGAGAGCCTGGCGCTGATACCAAAAGGATTGGACGCGGCCGATGCGGGACCCTTGATGTGTGCGGGAATCACAACGTTTAATGCGTTACGCAACAGCGGTGCGCGCCCTGGAGATGTGGTGGCGGTGCAGGGTAGTGGTGGCCTCGGACACTTGGGAATTCAATACGCGGCGAACTCTGGATACTGCGTGGTGGGGATTGGGCGGGGCCAGAGAACGCAGTGCTGGCGAAGAAACTGGGCGCGGCGCTGTACATCGACAGCAAGGCGACGAATGCGGTTCAGGAGTTGCAGAAGTTGGGCGGAGCGAAAATAATCCCGAGTACGGCGCCGAATTCGAAGGCGATGTCGGAAATATTTGATGGCCTGTGCGTGGGAGGAAAGTTGCTGGCAATTGGAGCAGCGCCGGAGCCAATCACCGTCTCGCCATTTCAGGTGATAAGCTCTCGCAAGGGGTTACAGGGCTGGCCATCGGGTACGGCGATCGATTCGCAGGACACCTTGAGATTTTCGGCGAACACCGGAGTAAGGGCGATGATCGAGAAATTCCCGCTGGAAAAGGCGAAAGAGGCTTACGAACGGATGACCAGCGGGCACGCGCAGTTCCGAGTTGTGCTGACGACGTGATAAAGCCGTCCTTGCTGGAACTACAAAGGGGGAGGCGGCTGTGCGCTGCCTCCCCTTTTTGTTGTAGGCGGCGCATGTCGAACTCCCAGGTGGCATGGCGCCAGCCAATCAGCTCCGGCTGAGTTCTACAGGTTCAGAAGGCGGTGAAGCCGAAACGGAAACCTGCAGAGCGGCGAAGCCCTTGTGGCGAACGACAACTCGAACCTCCGGCCCGCACGGGCTCAACTCGTTGAACCGCCGTATGCGGACCCGCCTGTACGTTGGTGTGGGAGGGGCGAGTAGGCGACTGCTCCCCCTATCCCGATTTGCCAGGAATTTGTGGATGGGCCAGAGTTGCTGTCGTAGCATACCGGCTAAACAAGAAGCAGATCCCTTGCTCGCAACATTCAAGTTGTTCGTTTTAGAAGGGAATATCTTCGTCGGAGATTTCCGGGCCGGCACCCCCACCCATGGGTTCGTCGTGGTGCCCGCCGCCTTGATCGAAGTCGTCGCCACGCCCGCCACCGCCGGCCGCACCAGCGCCAGCAGCCATACCGTCGCCACGTCCGCCAAGCATGCGAAAATTGGTGGCGACAATTTCAAAACTGGTTCGTTTTTGACCTTCTTTGTCCTGCCACTCACGCGATTGAATGCGTCCTTCAATAAAAACGAGGGAACCCTTTTTTAGATATTGCTGAGCGATCTCGGCTTGCTTACCCCAGACGACAATTTTGTGCCACTCGGTGCGCTTTTGTCGTTCGCCACTTTTGTCTTTGTAGGTTTCATCCGTGGCGATAGAGAAATTGGCGACAGCCTGGCCACCGGAAGTGAAACGTGTTTCTGGATCGCGGCCAAGACGACCAACGAGAATGACTTTGTTAACAGACATGTAAATGCCTCCGAAATAAGGAAGATAGCATGATGGCAAAGAAAAATGAAATGTCGATGGCAGCCTGGCTTGGTGCAAGCTACCTTCAGAACGTGTTCGGTGTCCTAGTCTGCGATGCTAAGTTTGGTTATATTGTGGGGTGCCGCAAATAAATTCCATGTGGTCCAGACTGCCTCGATCCATTCACATTGCGCTTGCCGTGGTTTTGGCTGCCATTTCCACGCTATACGGAGCGTTGTGGATGTACAGTGAGCGCTTGCCGATCGTGGAGTTGGGATTCAACAACCAGCATGGCGAAACATACGACCAGACGACGCATTCGATCTACGTGCACGACGTGGTGAAGGGGAGTCCCGCAGAGCAATCGGGATTGCGAGCTGGCGACCGGATCATCGCCGTGAACGGAAGGATGCTGGACACGACAGAGCCTTACGACGAAGCGTACGCGCGAGGAAAGCCAGGCGATGCGGTGGAGTTCACTTTGGCACGTCCCGGTGAAGCGGGGGCCGTCGCGTTTCACGGAGTCTTCCGATTGCGACCATCGGCACAAGTGCAGGAAGGACTTGCGAGAAGTTCTGCTCAGCAAATCTTGGCGTCATTTCCAGTGTTATTTCTTCTGGTGGGATTTGCAGTATTGTTCCTGAAGCTGGATGATCCCCACGCGTGGTTGCTGGCTTTGATGTTTTGCTCGTTCGCTGGGGCGCCGGATATTCATAATTCCCTGGCTCTTGCAATCCGCGCGCGAATGTTCATTTTTGTTTATCGAGCGTTTTTTGCCGGACTGCTTGCGGGGTTGTTCTACGTGTTTTTTGCCGTATTTCCAGTGCCTTCGCCCATTGAGAGGCGAATGCCATGGCTGAAGTGGGTAGGTCTAGCTCTGGGAGCATTGACGGTGTGGCCGGGGTTAAAAAACGGCCAGCCCAACAATCCACACTGGGTGGAAGCGTTCACGGGCGAGCGCATTTCACAAGTACTCTTTCGGTCCACGCACTACCTATTCCTTGGGTTGGGAATGGTTTCCCTGGCGCAGAATGCTTTTCTTGCGGGAGTGCCCAAAGAAGCGCGCCGAAAATCGCGAGTCATCTTCTGGGGGACGATTGTGGGCGTCCTGCCAATCGTCGCGGAGCGGGCGTTCAAGGATTTTACGGGCTACCAGCCGGGATATTGGGCCGATACAGCTGTCACCCTTGTGCTGTTTCTGTATCCCCTGTCGTTTGCATACGCAGTGGTGAAGCACCGGGTGATGGATGTGCCGGTGCTGTTGAGAAGGAGTGCGCGTTACGTACTTGTGCAAAAGGGATTTGTGTTTGCCGTATTTCTGGTGGCGGGAATTGCGATTACATTATTTACACACCTGTTTTCCGGGTTCGTGCGAGCAAATGCGAATCTGGGAATGGCCCTGAGCGCTTTGTTCGGCATCGTGCTGGTGTGGATCTCGGCACCGATTGTGAAGAAATCCACAGCTCGCATAGACCGCGCGTTTTTTCGCAGTTCCTATGACTCGCGAACGATTCTGCAAGAGTTAGCTGAGAAGACTCGGACGGTTAGCAACGGCAACGAGATGGTGGCGCTTCTGGAATCGCAGGTGCGTGCTGCTCTGCATCCGAAGACGCTGGCCTGCTATATGCAAGGCGAGGGTTCGTGGCTGAAAGTCGCCGGAGAATCCGGATGGCAATTGCCGGGTGCAATTCCAAGGAACGATCTGGCAGTGACGGAGTTGACGCGCGGCGACAATCCATGGGGCGTTCGGCTTGCCGGATTTGCAGCTTCGGCGGAATTTGCCGCACAGACGCCATTCGATGCGGAATGCGTGGTGCCTATCGCGGGTCGCGATACTGGTTTATTGGGGATGCTGGTGCTTGGGCCGCGGCTTTCCGAAGAGCCGTACTCAGGCGAAGACAAGCAGTTGCTGGATTTCGCAGCAGGACAGGCGGGAATCGCTCTGGAAAATATATTGATGGCCGAGAAAATGGCGGAGCGGATGGAATCGGACCGGCGTGCCGCACATGAAATGGACATTGCGCGAGATGTGCAGGCACGACTCTTTCCGCAAGTGCGCCCCCCGATGACTACACTGGAATACGCGGGTACGTGCATTCAGGTGAAAGAGGTTGGCGGCGATTATTACGATTTTCTGCACATGGGGCCCGGGCGGCTGGGGATCGTCCTCGCGGACATCTCCGGAAAGGGGATTGCAGCGGCACTATTGATGGCGAACTTGCAAGCGAATCTGCGGAGTCAGTATGTGGGAGCACTCGAAGATCCGGGCAAGTTACTGAGTTCCGTGAATCGGTTGTTCTATGAAAACACTCCCGATGATCGATACGCGACGCTGTTTTACGCGGACTATGACGACGAGAGTCGCAAAGTGCGGTACGCCAATTGTGGACACAATCCGCCGATTGTCATGCGCGCAGACGGAACAGTGCAGCGATTGAATGCTACCAGCACGGTGCTGGGGCTATTCGCGAAATGGGACTGTTCCACTCTGGAAATTCAGTTAGAGCGTGGCGATTTACTCGTGATTTACAGCGATGGCGTCACCGAAGCGATGAATCGAGATAACGAGGAGTTTGGCGAAGATCGATTTCTAAAGAGTTTGCAAGAAAATCGTTCATTAGAACCGGAAATGCTGATGAAGAGAGTTGAGGTTGCGGTGCAGGAATTCACTGGCGGGAAGCAGACGGATGATTTGACGCTGGTGATTGCGCGGGGGAAGTAAGAACGCGAAGGTCGGTTTTTAGCGAGGCTGCAGCAAAGTCCTTCTTTGGCGCCAGGATTGCTCACGACGAGCGTAGCTTCTAAGGTGCAACTGTTTGCCGGGGACAGGCAAACGACTGCAATGGCGTTAGTGATGACGCGAGTGCAGTGACCAGAAGAGAGTTCGTTTCTTTACGAAACAGAATGTGTTCTCTCTACTGGCAAAAGCAGATATGAAGTCTCCTCTGTAGTCGGATTGATGAAGTCTCAGTCGCAGTAAAAGTTTTGAGTTCACCTCTCAGCGCTGCCCCCCCTTCAGTGAGGTTTTATCGATATCACTTGCCCCTGGCAGCATTTAATATCAACCTGACGAAGGCACTGGCGTTCAAGTCTTCGTGGAATTATTACGATTATCACGAATACTCGCTGTTGGGCCCGACATACCCCCGCAATTTCAGGGGGAATGTGTACACGCTTTCGATGCGCTACGCTTTCTAGACACGCAAGCGA
>CAVXOG010000028.1:0-17427 GCA_963763395.1 Candidatus Acidiferrales bacterium
CGGACGCGATATTGCTCGCGAAGATGTCCGTGCTGAACGCCAAAATATCGCTGCCGAAGTCCGAAATGCGTACTTCAATCTTTTTGCGGTCCAGCGGGTGTGGATGCCGCTCATGAGGCGGTAAAAACATTCGAAGAAGCGCAACGTGTCACGGCCCAGTATGTTTCAGAAAAGACGGTGCTGCGCGCAGATGCATTAGACGTCGACGCCCGCCTAGCCAAATCGCGCTATGAGTTGTCCGTCGCAGAGATGGGCTGGTCACGCAGCGTGAGGTGTTAAACCAACTCCTTGGGCGTGACGTTACGATGTCCTTTCGGGTTGACTTCATTCCGGAGCAAGACACCAGCGATTTGACCCTCGATTCCGCTCGAAACGCAGCTCTGGTGAACCGCCCTGAGTGCCGGCAAGCGCACCTCAAGGAAAAGCAGGCCGAATATGACCGGCGCCTCGCGAAAGCCGAATATATTCCGGACCTCAGTCTCTCCCTGCGCTATCAGGGTCTTTTTAATGTGCAAGTTCTTCCGCAGAATGTCACCACGGCCGGCTTTTTTCTGACCTGGGAGCCATTTGATTGGGGGCGGCGCCACAACAAGGTTGTCGAGGCAGCGAAGACTATCGACCAAGCACGCAACGGGATACAAGAGACGGAGTCGAAGGTCGTCGTAGAGATTGGTGCGAAATACCGAAAATGGCAGGAATATTCCTTGCTGCTAAGGCTTCTCGTGCGGGCCACGAAGCGGCTGCGGAGCAGCTTCGCGTCACGGGCAACAAATACAAGGAGCAGGCCGCACTCCTAAGAGACCTTCTCCAGGCACAGGCTCAGAGTTCCGAAACCAATTTCCAGTATCAGCAAGCGCTTTCCTCTATTGGAGCGCTTTTGCCGAACTGCGCAAAGCGATGGGAGAAGAGTAACCGATGAGAGCAAAAATTATTTTGGGCGCGACAGCCAGTCAGGACGGAGTTCGAGAGGGCGATCGGAGAGGAGTGGACTTTATGAGGAACATCAGGAAACGAGTGAGGCCAGTAATAGGCGGTGTGCTTTTCGCCACGATTGTGTCTATAAGTGGCTGTCAGCAACCCACGAAAGTCGCAGCTAATTCTCCCACACCCGTTCATGTAGTGGATGTGGCTTTGTATTCGCCCTCAGAAGATTTGCGCTATTCGGCTTCCGTTCTGCCGTTCGCGGAAGCGGTACTGTCATTCAAGTCCGCAGGATATGTGACCGAAATTAAACAGGTCGCGGGTGCTGACGGCCGGCGTCGCAACATAGGTTCGGGAGACTATCTTGCTAAGGGCGCCGTTCTCGCGCAGATTCGCCATCAGGACCTGAAGAATCAGCTTGACCAAGCCACCGCAACTCTACGTCTAGCCCAAGCGCAACAGATCGAGGCAGCGAAGGATTACGAGCGCGCGAAGACGCTTTACGCCTCAGAGAGCTTGACCAAGCCCGATTTCGACCGAGCGCAAGCGAAATTCGATTCGACCCTCGCGGCTGTGGATCAGGCCAAGGCAAATGTGCAACAAACGCAGTTGGCTCTCCAGGACGCGGATCTGACTGCGCCTTTCTCGGGGTACATCGTCACCCGGAACATTGAACTAGGGAACCTCGCGGCACCCGGAACTCCGGCCTTTACTATCGCCGACACGAGTGCGGTCAAGATCAGCTTTGGCGTTCCCGACTATGCCGTAAGGCGCCTGCGCTTGGGGCAACAATTCAGCATTCATTTGCAGGAGGATCCGAAAGAGTATAACGGGCTGGTCACGAGTATTGCCACGAGCGCCGATGAGAAAAATCGCGTTTTTGCCATCGAGGTGACCGTCCCCAACCCGAAAGCGTCATTGAAGCCCGGAATGATTGCTTCATTGAGTTTGACAGGCGTTCACAAAGCTCCGGTTCCCTCCGTCCCTCTTAGCGCCGTTGTTGCCGACCCCGGCTCAGCCGGACACTACGCGGTTTTCGTCGCCAGCGAACAGGGCGGGAAATGGGTGGCGCATTTGCGCCAGGTCGCACTTGGGGAGACCCACGAGAGTGATGTGGCAGTTGAAGGTGTAAATCCAGCTGAGAAAGTTGTCGTCGTTGGAGTTGCTGGTCTGAAGGACGGCGACTTCATCCAGGTTATCCCATAAAGGTATAAAACAAATGGCACTCGCACACGAACAAGAGATCAGTAATCGCCGCAATGTCCCCAGGTTTTTCGTCGAGCACCCGCACATCTCCTGGATACTTCTCCTTGGAGTGCTCATTTGGGGCTGGTTCGGCTATACATCCATGCCGCAGCGTAAGGACCCGGACATTCCCGTGCGTCTCGGCGTCGCGGCTTGTCCATGGCCCGGAGCCACAGCGCAACAAGTGGAACAGTACATTACCCGTCGAATTGAGGACGTTGCCGCTGAGAATAAGACCATCCATCCGGGAACGGATGCAGACTACGGAATTAAGTCCATATCTATGCCTGGCTATTCGTTTGTCACCATTCAACTGGATGAGGGCATCACCGATACCAAGCGGCAATTCAGCGATATCAACCTCAAGCTAAATGCTCTAAATTCTCAGTTGCCTCAGGGCGCCGGCCCCATCAGTTTCCAAAGCGATTTCGGAGACACTGCCGCCCTCATGCTGACCGTCGCGAGCCCGAAGGCGGACGACATCGAAATTGCAGCTCGTGCCAATTCCGTTGAAGTAGCGATTCGCAAAGCTCGTGACGCCAAACGTCAGAATCCAATGGGCCAGCTCGTAACAGTGACTGTAGTGAATTCCTTTCCGCAATCGATTTCGGCGCGTGAGGTCCTTGACAGCGCATACTTGTTTCAAGAGGAAGCGCAGCGGGCCGGAGTCATTCGAGATTCGCAAATCATCAAGGGAAGTGGATTTATCGGTGTCGATGGTGTTTCCGAAGCAGATGACAGTTCCATTCAAGCGTTCATTCAGCGGTTTATCTCCGAGCGCCTAAAACGGTCCGAGTTGCATCCCGATTCGTGGGACCCAGCGATCATCCGCGACCCGAAGGAAACACGAAAGAAGCTGGCCAGCGTTGCCGGTGACAAATACAGTTATGCCGAACTCGACAATTTTTCTGACTTGATTGGCCGAACGCTGCAGGGAGCTCCCGAAGTTTCCAAAGTGGAACGGCGTGGCGTATTGTCGCAGACCATCTATCTCGATTACTCGCAGGATCGTCTCGCAGCCTACGGCCTGCGTCCTGCTGATCTCTCCAAAGTGCTATCGGCTCGGAACATCATCGCGCCGGGCGGAACTGTTGAAAGCGGCGAGCGCAGGATCACTCTCATTCCCTCGGGACAATTCGATACCGCAAAAAGCATCGGCGATGTGGCGGTATCGACCACATCAGAGGGTACCCCCGTATATTTGCGGGATCTCGTCCAAATCAGCCGAGGCTATCAGGCTCCTGCCCAGTATCTCAACTACTACACTTGGCGGGACACAAATGGCTACTGGCAGCGCAGCCGCGCGATCACCTTAGCAGTGTACATGCGCGATAGAAAGCAAATCGCGCGCTTCGGACAGTCCGTGAATTCAAAGCTTTCTGAGCTTCGCCAAATCGTTCCCGCCGATCTGATTCTCGCGCACACGTCCGATCAACCGTTACAAGTCAAGGAAAACATCAACCTCTTCATGCGGGCGCTTTTGGAAGCCATTATTCTCGTCGTCTTGGTGTCGCTGATTGGGTTTTGGGAGTGGCGGCTAGCACTGATCATGGCGCTGGCCATACCGATCACACTCGCGATGACGTTTGGCATCGCGTATATGTTGGGAATCGATCTCCAACAAGTCTCCATTGCATCGCTGATTATTGCGCTGGGCCTTCTCGTGGACGTGCCGGTGGTCTCAGGAGACGGCATCAAACGTCACTTGGCGGAAGCGTTTCCGCGCAACATTGCCTGCTGGCTTGGCCCGACGAAACTCGCCACAGCGATCTTTTACGCGACAATCACAAATGTCATTGCCTACCTTCCATTTTTGATGCTCACCGGCAATACCGGTGAGTTCTTGAAGAGCCTCCCGGTGGTGATGACGGTTTCTCTGCTGTGCGCGTACTTTGTCGCGATGACCTTTGTTCCGTTCCTGGGCTACTACATCTTGCGCGCTCCGGCAAAGCGAGAACCGACCATCGAGGAGATGCGGCACCGGGGATTTTACGGTTTTTACAACAGACTCGTCGGCAAAGCCATAAAACACCGTTGGGCGGCCCTCGGTGCGTCCTTGGTTTTTCTGATCGGAGGAGGGCTGTTCGGTTCTCGGCTTAAGACCCAATTCTTCCCCGAAGACGTCCAGTATTGGTTTTATTTGGATATCTGGTTGCCGAATGACACACCCTTGGGCGTCACCAACGATGCTGCCGTGCAGGCCGAAAGAGTCGTCCGACAAGTGATTGACAATTCGCCTGACGTCACTACGAAAGAGAACCGCGGGCATCTCCTTAAGTCACTAACGACCTTTGCCGGCGGTGGGGGACCTCGCTTCTGGTTTTCAGTTTCGCCCGAAATGCCGCAGACCAACTACGCGCAGATGATTGTTGAGGTCACGGATAAAGAGGCGTCGCCAAAGTTGGCTCGCCCCATCCAGGACGCACTGGACAAGGAAGTACCGGGCGCGTGGGTTACGGTTCGCCAGCTTCAAACCAATCCTGTGGACAACCCCGTCGAGTTGTTGATCTCTGGGCAGGCCGACGTTGACGCGAGAAATGAAGCTAACGATATTCGCACCCTCCGGCAGATTGCCGGGCAGGCTCAGGACATCGTCAGGCAAGCTCAGGGCATCGCCGTCCTTCGTGATGATTGGTTCCCTGATAATGTTCAGCAGAGGATTCAGATTGATCCGGACCGCGCCAACGTGGCGGCCATTACCAACGCCGATGTGGCAGAGGCATCAGCGACAGCTATGAGCGGCGCCCCAGTGGGCATTTTCAAGGAAGGCGACAAGAACATTCCCATTGTGGCGCGCCTTCGCATGCAGGACCGTGCTCAACTCGCCGACATCAAGAACCTCTATATTTATTCCTCACAGACCAACAACCGCGTGCCGCTGCTGTCGATCGCAACGGTCGGAAATACTTTGGAAACGGGTCGCGTCAGGCGCCGCGAGCATTTTCGCACTATTTCCATCCTGTGCTATCCCCAGCCTGGAGTTCTCGCCTCTGAGGTGCTTAACCAAATCCTTCCAAAAATACAGGAATTTCAGAAAAATCTCCCGCCAGGTTACCAGCTCCGCATTGGTGGCGAACGGGCCAAACAAATTGACGGATTCGAGAACCTCAAACTTGTTCTGGTGATCTCTTTACTCGGGATTTACCTCGCGCTATTGGTTCAATTCAATAACGCCGTAAAACCTCTTCTGGTGTTCGCCGCTGCTCCCTACGGAGTGGTTGGCTCTTTGGTCGCCCTCTCGGTAATGCATACACCGTTTGGATTTATGGCCTTTCTGGGCATCGCCAGCTTAATCGGAGTGATCGTAAGCCACGTCATAGTGCTCTTCGATTTCATCGAGGAAATGCATGAGAAAGGGGAGCCTCTGGAGCAGGCCCTTCCGGACGCAGGCATCCAGCGTATCCGGCCCGTGATGATCACTGTACTAGCGACCATCTTGGCCCTCTTCCCGCTGGCGCTTGAAGGAGGGCCCCTATGGCAGCCTCTTTGTTATGCACAGATAGGCGGGCTTGCCGTGGCAACATTTATCACGTTGCTTCTGGTGCCGGTCCTTTACAGCATCTTCGTACTCGACCTGAAAATCATTCGCTGGGAGGCGAAGCGTTCCGCGGCCGAAACAGAAGCTCGCCCGGCACATGAAATGGTGTCACACACCAGTTGATGACAAAGGTTAGTTGGATTGTCACGGCCTTGCTCGCCCGACTGGGGCGTCAAGGCGAAGGGAAAGACGCTCGAATGAAACAGCGAGCATGTTTAGTTCGTTGAAGGCTTTTGCGATGATTCTTTTTAATCAAATTGCCGCGGCTTTTGTTCTGGTAAGTCTCACGCTCAGCTTGCAGGTTGTCGGCGTAGCTGGGCTGATCGAGTGGCTAAAACGAGTCTTAACCCGCGACAATCACAACTTTAGTCCGGTCCACGCTGCCGCGCTCGTCGTGCAATCATCCGTCGCAGTAATCGTTCTGCACGGCCTCGTGATTCTTCTCTGGGCGGTTTGGTATCGAGTGCGTTGCTTTCCGTCGTGGGAACTTGCCTATTACTTCTCCGCGAGCACTTACACCACAGTCGGATGTGCGGATGTCGTACTTCCGTCTAACTGGCGGCTCCTAGGGCCCCTGGAGAGCATGACTGGCGTGTTGATGTGCGGCATATCCATCGCTGTTCTGTTTGCCATAGTTACTCGATCGATTGAGATACACGAGCGTCGCAGAAACACCAAGAGTTCAGTGGCGCACTCGAGGGAACATAGTCATGGCTAACGCCAACATCCAAACTCCGAAGTGGCTTCACCAGATGGAAAACATCCTGGAGGAACTCAACGAGGGAGTGGTGATTGTCGATGATCAGCTTCGCATTGTTTTCGCCAACGAAGCGCTGCTCCGGCTGGGAATGTATAGCCGTGAAGAAATCTGCGGCCGAACGCCCGATGCGATTTTTCCAGCCAAAGATATTCCGTATCTCTTGCAGCAACATGAATCAGGCCAGCGCTACGGACGCAGCCGAAGTGAGTTCTACTTGCCTCGCAAAAATGGCGAAAGGATCCCGGCGATCTTCAGCGCGCGCTATATTCAGGGACCGGACGGACAGAAATACGTGCTGCTGATCGTGACCGATATCAGCGCACAGAAGCGCGTCGAGGAGCAACTTCGCGTATCCAATGCCCAACTCGAAAAGCGGCAGATGGAAATTGAGGCCGAACTCTCACTCGCTGCTCGTGTTCAACAATCGCTGGCACCGCAAAGCCTGGTTTGGAACGATGTCTCGGTGGAGGCCTACTACAGCCCGGCGCGCACTATTGGCGGGGATTTTGGCGTTGTGTTTCCGCACGGCGACGAAGGTCTAACCATCCTCATGTGCGACGTATCCGGTCATGGCATTAGCTCGGCGCTAATGGCCAACCGTATTTACTCCGAAACACTCCATGCACTCGAACGCAAAGCGGGGCCGGGTATCATGCTGCGACGTGTTCACGATTTTGTGCACGGCCATCTTGAGACGGACGGTTTTTACTTCACCATGGCCGCAATGCGTTTCAGTAGGAGCGGCCGCCGCGCCACCTTTGCTGCCGCCGGCCATCCGCCAGCCATCCTGGTCTCAAATGGTTGCACACGCCTGCTCCAGTCGCAAAATGGGATCCTCGGCTGTCTCGCTGAAACCGCGCCAACCGAGTCCGTAGACGAAATCGAACTCAAATCTGGTGATCGCTTCATTCTCTACACGGACGGGCTCGTCGAGGTTTTTAATCGTGAGGAAGAGATGCTCGGGGTCGAAGGGTTTTCGCAGTTAGTTCTCGATTCGGCAAAACATAAATTACCGGAAATGCGTCAAGCGATCCTCGACGGTGTCGCCGCGTGGAGTCACGGCCCTCTCACGGATGACGTTTCGCTAGTCATTGTCGAAATTCACTAGCCCGGGCGTCACCATGAAGGTCCACGTGGTTGGTCAGCGCTTTCCGTTCCCGGGAGGATCTCGTCCTTGAGAACATGGCTCTTCAGCAACAATTGTTGGTTCTGCACGCCCAACGACCTCGCCGTCGATTCACACGCTTCCGTCCTCCGATCTGGCTGACTCTGGAGACCCACGTCCAATACAAACGAAACCCCGCGCATTACCTCTGCGGACAACCGCGGTGCAAGAGCTCCGTGCTAGTCCGCGATTCATCATCCTCGGAAATTACCGCTAGTATTGAGCAAAGGAGAAAGACCCATGAAAAAGCTCAGAGTATCAGTAGCAATGTTAGCGCTGCTCGGTGTCGAGATTTTAGTCGGATGTTCCACGACGCCCACGAAGGCACCCGATGTTTCCGACAGCATTCGTAAATCACTCGATCAGGCGGGCTTCAAAGGCGTCTCGGTCAGTCAGGATCGCAACAAGGGCATCGTGATTCTTACTGGAAACGTCACCAGTGAGAACGACAAGTCACAAGCCGAATCTATTGCAAACTCCATCGCGGGCACTCAGGTTGTCACGGATCAAATTGCTGTGATTTCCGTCGGCGTAGAAAAAGAAGCAAAGGCCGTTAACTCCGATCTAGACGCCGGTATCGAGAAGAATCTGGATGCTGCGCTGATCCAAAACAAGATGCACGACAGCGTAAAATACGAAGTGAAGAATGGTTTGGTCACTCTGGCGGGGGAAGTGAATTCGCAGCAAAAGCGCGACGATGCCGAGAAGGTTGCCATGAGAGTGCGGAACGTGAAGCAGGTCGTGAATGACTTGCAGGTCAAGAATCAGAAAGCCAGTTCATCGCAGTAGGGATTGCGGAGTCCTGCTCCAGGCAACTGGCTGCATAGAGTCAAGAACGTGGCAAGAACATTGCACATTGAAGTGGTCGGTTGCACGCGCATCCGATTGATGGTATTGAGCGCGGATGAAAATATTGCTCCACGCGAACACTAACTTAATCGCATAGGACAGCGCACGATCCGCGTTTTAATTGGAAAGGTAAAATACTAGTGCGTCTTTTGGAACGGACATGAAAGTCCAGCAAGAACTGTTACGGCACTCAGACATTCGCACAACTATGAATATCTACACACACAGTGACACCTGCGTTGCGTGAGGCTCATAGTAAAGTCGTTCGAATGGTGCTTCCTGCGGAGAAGATTGCATGAAAAAATAGCTACCTTCGGGATGGCTTTCGTCCTTACCGCTAACGCGGACATGATCACGGCGTACGCGGCCCTTGCTGTCGTATAGGGCCGGAACGTGGACCCAGTTACCGTCGATCTTGATTTGCTTGAGAAGCTTAACGTGGGAACTTTTCGGCACTTGGCGGTTCCTCGCCTGAACCGCCCAAAAGAGGGAGATATTCAAGTATTACAAGGGTTTTTGAAGGTTTCCGTGACAGGGCAGCGTTCTAACCAACTGAACTACATCCCCAACCGTGGAATCAACAACTTGCCGTAAAAAATTGAGGAATAAGGCCGTTGCAAGGTCTGCATGCAAGACACGTTTTGCTTGCGGGGCATACGGTGGCAGCTGTCCCTGCCAAAACCGCCAATAAATGTCCGTGCGTTCATGCCTTAAGTGATTTAACACAGACTCGGGATTTTGTCGCAACTGGGACGGAGAATTATTGGAGGCGGACTCCCTGTGCTGTCCGGCCGGGGCAGAGGAGCTGCTGCTCACAACCGGCCTTTGAGGATCTGTTCGACATGCCGGCGGCCGTGAAGTATGGAAGCGATTTGTAATGGCTTCGTGTCAGGTCGATACACGATCAAATAAGAGTAGACTGGGAAAAATTTCACGGCCTGCTCCGTCAAATCCTTGCGGAGGTGCCCAGCACCCGGGTTTCCTGCGAGAAAAGCCATTCGTTCGCGAATAGTGGATTCAACGCGATCCGCTGTCGTGGCGCTGGTCTGTTCCTTTATGTAACGCCAGATCTCGACCAGATCGAACGCGGCTTGGGGCGCAAGAATGTAGCGCGAGCTCATTTAGACTTGGCTTTTCAGTTTCGCCAGGTGAGCATCTAGTTGATCGTCCGGGATTCCTTCGCCGCGGTCGAGTTGCTCGATGCCGCGCCTGATCTTTGCGTTGATTGTTTCCCGGTTTTCCAAAAGCCAGCGGTCCTGTTCCTCCTGGGTCTCCAGCAAGCGGAGCAATACTTCCTCGAAGCTGCAAGAGCCAGTCGCTTGGAGCTGTTTTTGAATTCTGGCCTCAAGGGCCGCGTCGTGGATTTCGATATTCACGGCATAATCCTCCAGAAGGAGATCGCACTCTCTTTTCATCGTATCTGAGGGGGCGCTAATGTCAAGAATACGCGATGGGGTACAGGCAGGCGTACGAACGCTGTACATTTTGGCTACCGCCTCACTTCCGGCGTTCGGGCAACGCTTGCTCGGTCGCATTAGCCAATAGGAAACCAGCATCCGATTCGTAAACCGCGCCAGCTCAATCTGAGAAAAGGGGATAGCTGAGAATTCAACAACTTAATTGCTCATCACAGCCCCTCACTGTCCAGCATTTCCGATCTAACAACGCAAAAACAACGCAAGATTTCTGTGGTGTTCGAGCAGTAGGACGTACGTCAGATGACGGCGGAAATCGGGCGCTGGGTTCGATCCCCACCGCCCCTACCAAACTTCAACAAACAAAAGACTTTCCAAACACCAAATCAGCAAATCAATGCTGAGTCAGCAATTGACCTGAACCGATTGCGCTCGCAAGCCCTTCCACAGCATCTCGCTGTGATTGAGGAACGACATGCGCATACAGCCCAAGCGTAATTCTCGGATCGCTGTGACGTAGTTGTGCTCCCACGGTCGTGATGCTCGCTCCCCGGTCAATCAGGGTGGTGGCTACACCGTGCCGAAACGCATGAAAGCCTGCGAGTGGAATCCCCAACTCCGTTCCCGCCAGTCCCAGTCGCCGCAGCATCTGCAACAACACATAGGCGATCGAAGAAAAGTACAAGCGCAGTTGATTGCTGCGCAGGTAGTGCGTGCTGGTACGGTCGCTGAATAGTATCAGTTGTTCTTTTATGCGGTTCTCCATGTCACCACGGGCGCAGTAGTGCTCCTCATACAAGGCCTGTGCCGGCCATGCTTCTCTGCTCAGCGAGGTCACCACGAACCGCGGGTTCTCTCCTTTTTCCAGATGCTCGGCCTTGGCCACCACCCGTCGCACACGACTCCAGCTTTTCAGCGTCTAATAGAAGAACTCTTTGAACAGCCGAGTCGCGCGTCCGGTCTGTTGGTACTGCGCTTTCGCCTCCGCCATCTCCTTGGCGATCTCCGCTTTCAGGCGTTCATTTTTCGCTAGTCCCAGCAAGTACTCTACGCGGTTCGCTTCACACCAAGCCATCAACTCCTCGCGGCAAAATCCGGAGTCCCCGCGCACCACGATGCGCACCAATGGCCACGCGGAACGAATCTGCTCTACGATGCGCTGCAGCTCCTCTACACTTCCTGCTGAGGCATCGATGTTCGACGATCGCAACCGCGCGCACAGCAGAAACTCTCCACAGAAAATGTACAACGGTAGGTAGCAGTAGTGTCCGTAGTAGCCATGGAAGAAACGCCCTTCCTGCTGCCCGTGCAGCGGATCGTCGGTGGCGTCCAAATCCAAAATGATTTCTTCCGGCGCCTCCTGGTGAGCCTGCAGGAAGATCTCGACCAACAGGTGGTCCACGGCTGCATGATCCAGCACGATCTTTTTGTAGCGCTCCTTCCGACTGGCCGTCTCTTTGGTCAGTTCCAGCCGGTTTAAGGTGCTCTTTCCGGCTAACGCTTCCTTATCGGGATCCTCCTTCTCAACCAGCACCGCCAGCAAAGGATCGTTCCGCAACTCGTCGTGATCGTTCAGATCTTCATATCCCAGGGCCAGTCCATGGACTCGCTGGGCCACCAACTCCTTCACCGGATGTTCGATCAGATCGGGATTCCGATAATCGGTGAAGCAGGCGGCAAACTGGCGGAGAATCCCAATGCGCTTCTCGATCTCCCGCAGCAGCAGACCACCACCATCGCTACTGATCGCTCCACCGTCGAACTGCGCGCGGATCTCGCGTCGCTTTTGGGGATGAAATCCGAAGACAATCTGGTTACACTTTGTGGTCATAAGGCTGTTGCTCCTCCTTGGCAGGATTTCTTTCTAGACAAAAGAGTTATGCCATGAAGCAACAGCCTTTTTCAATTTAGAATGAGAAATTCGGGCTAGTTGCCCGGGCGATCCATAACCTCAGCCCGTGTCGCGGGCGCAATTTCGTTCGACTGAACTGTGCGGCCATACCTTCCGGGCTGGTGGAGAGCGAACTGTTTGGGCACGAAAAAGGTGCTTTCACCGGCGCACTGATGCAGAAACAAGGCCGCTTCGAGTTGGCCATGAAGCTGCTCGCACGCGTTGAGAAAGCGGGCCGCCAGATTGCAAGAGATAACGCACGGATCGAATGCCTGGAATTGCTGCGCCGGGGTGTCGTACGAGGCCGGAGAAGGTAGTGTAAGTAGCCTGGACAAAAAACGAGGGCGCCGCTCTTCACTCGTCAAATTGCGGACGGCCTTAAGCCCGTCTGGTTAGTCGTAATATTCCTGACCCAGGTGAGTGATCAGGTCCTCGCCCACCATCCAACGCAACGTGTTCTTCAGCTTCATCATTTGAATAAACAGGTCGTGTTCTGGATAGAGTTCCTTCGCGGTCATTGGCGACTTAAAGTAGAAGCTGAGCCACTCTTGAATTCCACGCATCCCGGCTCGTTGCGCCAAGTCGAGGAACAATACCAGGTCGAGTGCAATTGGCGCCGCGAGAATCGAATCGCGGCACAGGAAGTCGACCTTAATTTGCATCGGATAGCCCAGCCACCCAAAAATGTCGATATTGTCCCAGCCTTCCTTGTTATCCCCCCTCGGGGGGTAATAGTTGATGCGAACCTTATGATGAATCTTCTTATAAAGCTCGGGATATAGGTGCGCCTGCAGAATAAATTCCAGCGCCCCGAGTTTTGACTCTTCTTTGGTTTTGAATGAGCCCGGATCTTCGAGCACTTCGCCATCGCGATTGCCGAGAATATTTGTTGAGAACCACCCGTTCAGGCCGAGCATTCGTGCCTTGAATGCCGGGGCGAGCACGGTCTTAATGAGCGTCTGGCCGGTTTTGAAGTCTTTGCCTGCGATAGCCACATTGTGTTTCTGCGCCAGTTCTTCGATCGCCGGAATGTCAACCGTAAGGTTCGGCGCTCCATTTCCAAACGGAATACCGCTTGTCACGGCAGCCCACGCATATAGCATGGACGGGGCAATAGCCGGATGATTCTTCTTCATGGCTGCTTCAAATTTTTGAGCCGTCGTGTGCACGTCATGCTGTTTCATGAATACTTCAGTGGAGCCGCACCACAGCATGACCAGCCGCGAGCACTTGTTCTTCTTCTTAAAATTGGCGATGTCCTTCTTAATTTGCAGAGCGATATCGTACTTGTTTTTGCCCTTCTTCACATGCGTGCCATTCAGCAATTTCACATATTCATGATCGAATGCCGCACGCATCGGCTTGATCTTGGAAAGAAATCCCTTCACTGCGGCGAGGTGATGAGGATCGAGCACTCCTGCCTCAGCGGCAGCATCATAGGAGCTCTCTGGAAAAATGTCCCATCCACCAAAAACGAGATCCTCCAGTCGCGCCAAGGGAACCAAGTCCTTAATTTTTGGCGACCGGCCTTCGGTGCGCTTGCCGAGGCGGATGGTGGCCATTTGCGTCAGCGAGCCAACCGGCTGCGCTTTCTTTTTGCGAACAAGCTCGACGCCGGCCATAAACGTCGTTGCCACGGCGCCCATTCCTGGGAGTAGAATTCCCAATTTTCCCTTTGGCGCAGCAATACTCTTTGGCTTATCCATGAAAGTCCCTCAGCTTTTCGTAGGTGGTCAACACTGGTCACAGCAGTTTGGAGCGAATGTTGTGGCCCAAACAGACAATCTTGGGGGATGGCGTCACGATATGCAAATGAAAAACAGCGCCGGATCGAAATATCAAACTACGAGTGGTCATAAGCGTATCTAATTCTAGTTTACCCTCACACCAATCGATAAGGGATCATGCAGTGTAGGCATCTAGGTGCTGCCTATCTTCAAACAGACGGCCGAATATCATTCCAAAAATCGCACCGCCGACGTGAGCAGCGTAGGCCACTCCACCGGTTTGGGCCGTGGCAACCTGATCCGACGTTAACGAGTTGTGTTAGAAACCAGAACCCAATCAGAACTACCGCCGGAATCAACCGTATACGGACAAACACAAAAATAATAAGGATGACGCGAATCTGGTCGGCGGGAAAGGGGACTAAAAATACGCCCATGACCGCAGCGATTGCCCCGCTAGCACCCAGATTGGGCACGGTGGAACTGGGCATAAGCGCAATCTCTGCCAGCATCGCCACAAGTCCCCCGAGAAGGTAGAAAATCGTGTATTTCACCGGACCCATGGCATCTTCGATCTCGCGGCCGAAGGCCCACAAAAAGACCATGTTCCCCAAGATATGCGACCAACTGCCATGCATGAACATAGAGGTCAGGATGGTGATCCAGCCATGGCCGGCAACGATGTTTGCCGGAATTGCCGCCCACTTCTGAACAAACGGCTCTCCGTCGGTAATCTCAAGCCAAAAAACCGCGAAGTTCACAATAATGATGCAGATAGTAACGATGGGAAACCGCAGCGGCCGGCGAGACGCGTCTGTTAAGGGGATCAGGCCTCCCATCTTGGATCACCTCCCGTTTCACAGTGCCGATCAGAGGCGGTAACGTGATGACCGAGAGACTCAACCGTGAAGGGAGGCCTTGCGACCTCCCTCCACGGAATCCGCGGACTTACCATAATTCGCGCAGCTATGCTCCTGCCTTGGCCGCGGCGGCTTTGGCCTTGGCTTTAAGGATGTCGATTTTCATTTGCGCATCGCGCTCAGCAGCGTGGCGCTGTTCTTTGACCTTCTGCAAATGCGCCTGAAGTTTCGTGTTGAGCTGGTCGATCTTTTCGTGGATTTTTGCCTTGCGGTCGGCTCGCGCCTGGGCGTGCTCCGCTTTCATTTGGGCTATGTCGGCCTTAATCGCCGCGATGTCCTCGTCATCGACGGTGTCTTCGACGTCGGAAAGTGCGCGGCGGAATACCGTCCCTCCGATCGTCTCCATACGGGTGTCCAGCGGGGTTATCCAATCCTCTTCGACTTCGGCCATAACCGCGACCTTCTTTGGCAGAAGCATTTTGCCGACATCATTGACGAAGTCGATGCTGATTCTGGAGTTGTGCAGGTCCACTGCCCCTCCGGCTCCGAGCCCCGCCGCTGCGCCCAGCGCCACCCCTACAGGACCACCCAGCAGCCCAACTAGGCTCCCAAGGGCTGTGCCGGTAAGGGCGCCGAGCGGCCCTGGGTCGTCGGCTTGCTCTACTGTCGTTGTGCCATCCGCGGACTTAGCGAGGATTGCGTATCCGTAAACGCTGATGCTCCCTTCTTTATCCAATTCCATAAGGGCCGTTTTCCCTTCAAACGCCTTGCTCTCATTATCGAAAATCACCACAAGCATGCGGTCTATAAATGATCTCCTTCCATCTGACTGCTGTAGGCTCAACTTGGCAGACTTTTTGGATCGGTCAGTTGATCGGCCTGGAAGGCCCGGCTCACGCGGAGCGGTCGTAACATCCTGAGCGTGACTACGAGTAGCCCGGAGAATTTGAGTGGCTCTTCCAAGCCGTAGGCTACGGTTGCATTTGATTCCCTTGTAATGGACTTGGCAATACTTTTGTTCGCAAAAATTGGCACATCTCCGCCGCCAACTTCTGATTGATGTCTTAACGATGCCGGCCTCGCGACGGCCCGAGTAAACTGTTCGGTGTTCGCCCTAACAGAGCTCGGACCGAAGGAGGCCGAGATACGGATTATAGGATGTGATTTACACGCTCGCCAGCAGACGTTGGCGATGCTGGACACCGCCACAGGCGAGGTCGAGAAAGCGACTCTAAAGCACGAAGGCCAGAGCGTGCGGGAGTTCTATTCCACGCTTCCACGACCGGTACGTGTGGGAATCGAAGCGACGGGATCCATGCAGTGGTTTGTGAACCTGATGGAAGAACTGGGAATCGAATGTCTGGTTGGCCATCCAGCAACGATTCGAGATCGCGGCGTTAGCCCCACCTTCTCTCGCGTAGGCATGTCCATTCCGTCCGGCATGGTCGACGAGCTAATCAACGAGTTTGGACCGGATCTACAGCAGAAGCTCTCGGGAAAAGATTGAAGCTATATTCGGAAAAAATAACCTTAGCGAAATTTATTCAATCCTGTCACCGACAGACTAACTGATTGGCCTTGAATGCGTCTTTGACGCGTCGCTAGTGCCAAAAACTTGTCCAAACCGATTTGTTGATTCCCGGGAACTTAACAACAAGTTTCTGGATGGTCGAACTAACCGGAGATGTTCGAAGCAAGGACAATGCTCCCTGCAACGGCGTTACCATAAACTGGCAAGCGAGAGGGAACTCTGAGTTTGACCAGAGCAAAAGAGTGAGATCAGGGCAGAGGGGTGGTCCGCTTTGCGCATCGAGTCTATGGCCGCTCTTCCAATGATTAGTTCAGCCCAATGCCCGCAGGATGAGGAGTAGACTAGTGCTTGCTACAGGGAAAGTGAAAAGTCAGACGCATGGGGAGCTTACGACAGATCTGGACACGAGTGACTGCTACGACAGATCCCGGGCATGCACGCACCATAAAACTGAATCTACGTGAGATGAGCCAGTTGTTCAATTCGATGGACCCTTCGCCGTTTATTGAGAAGGATCTCGACGACGACGCAGAAGAATTCATCGTAAGCTGGGCCCAAGAATTCTCTCCTCACGATCCGATCAAATTGCGCATCTACCTGGACCAATGGCCGGCCGAGGACCCCAAAGAACTGGTCCGCGCGGCAATCCATAACCACTTTGGAGAACGCGCGAAAATTACTCACCTGGAGTTCAGGCGCCTCCTAAGGGAGGGCCGCACGAGTCTTATCATTGGCCTGCTGTTCCTGGCTGCCTGTCTGGTCCTGAGCAAGATGTTGTTAGGTCATGAGCAGGGCACTTGGGCTGCGGTCATACGCGAGAGTCTTACGATTGCCGGATGGGTCGCTATGTGGCGACCGATGCAGATCTATCTTTACGATTGGTGGCCGTTGCTACGTAGGAGTCGGATCTATTCGAAGCTAAGCCACATGCCCGTGGAACTCGTTCAAAAGAGCAAGACTTGAGGGATCTCTTGGACAAGACTCTCCCGTAGGTGTACTGTGACCGACTAGCTTGCATCACAATGTCGGCTGCTCTCGACGCGAGCAGCCTTTGGTTGATAGGCTCGGGAGGAAGGAGCTGGAGTTCGGGTCGTACGCGGGACAGCTCGGTACCGGACATGGCATGCAGTAGAGCGTCCTCCACTTGATGGAGCATACCGCTTCCTCGGGAGAGGGAGTTCGAGGAAATAGTCATGGTCGAAGTTTTTGGTCGAAGAGATGTTTGGGTCGGGCCAAGGCCGATCGGGAGATTACCAAACGAGCCGTGGTCGTCGATGCAGCGGGTCAAAGAAAACGAATAAGAACACGCGCAGAAGCGAATTGAGACGTGTGTCCAAAATGAGTTTGACAAAGTCAACGTTGTTAGAGATGTCCGGCAATCAGTAGTTGGCGGGGAGTGGGTCGGCCCCGGCGTAGAATTAGTGAAGGAACTCTCTGGAAGGCAAACTCCGTCCCACCCGCTCGATAAAGCGAGTGCCCCCGCAGAACACAGAATCAAGTTCTTGTCCGCGCTCGCTGATCAGCA
>CAVXOG010000029.1:0-11394 GCA_963763395.1 Candidatus Acidiferrales bacterium
TGCTCTACCGGTCAAACCGATGTAGCGCGAAACTATGTTCTTCGTGTGCTGGACTTCAACCCAGATTTCACCGATGCCAAACGTCTATTGACGCATCTGAATTCCCATCCAGAACAATGCAAACCTTGAAGTATGCTGCCGCTGAATTTGTTCGATTAGATTGACCAATGTGAATCCGTATTTAGACATGGTCCGCAATTCTGACACTCTAGCCTCTCCGCCGTATTTTCGATGGTCAACAATAGGAACAATTTCGTCACCGCATTTGCGCGTCAAAAGTGACTTCAACGCGACACCGCAGTGACAATTCAATTCTTCTGCCCCTTCACAATCCCTCGCAGAGACGATCACAAGTTACTAGCGAAGTGCTTCTGAGCGTCTCCTCAAAGTGATTTGCAAGGAGGAGGATTTTATGAAGGATCCAAAACAATCCAGCCCAAAAGGTATGCCGACCGACCGGCGATCGTTTCTTAGAAAAGGAGTCGCCACTGCGGGTGCTGCCGCTGTGGGCGCAGGACTGCTTGGGAGCGGCGTTCCGGCCATCGCCAGGGAGGATGAGAAGAGCGGAAGGCTTCGCAAGGGTGATGCCGCCATTCTTCGCTTCCTGGCCGCGGCAGAAATCATTGAAACGGATCTTTGGCAGCAGTACAACGAACTTGGCGGAATTCAGGACAGCGAAGTTCCTGGCGGCAGCGGATCCCCACTCTACGTCAACGCGTTGCTCCAACTCGACTCGGATATGCCGCAGTATATTCACGACAACACCGAAGACGAGATGACTCACGAGGTCTTCATCAACGCCTACCTCGCCTCCAAGGGAGCAGATACCGTCGACCTCGACAAGTTCCGCACTCTCCCCAGCAGCAAAGCCACCGGTGCCCAGCAGATTGGCCGGTTAACCAATCTCATGCAACTGACCGTCGACACTTCCTGGTGGACTCGTTATCGGAGCCGTACAAAAAATCCTGACTTTGGCGACACGTTTCCCCAAGCGGTTCCCACTCTCGCCGTCGGCCAGCATCCTGCCATCCCACGCTCGGATGCCGACCTTGGCCCTAACGACCATATTCAAGCCATTGCCAACACCGCGGGTTTCCACTTCGGCACCATCGAACAGGGCGGCACCAGCCTCTACCCATCCTTGGCCCAGAGAGTCTCCAGCGCCGAAGTACTAAGGATCGTGCTCAGTATCGGGCCCACCGAAGCTATGCACTTCCAAACCTGGGCGGATAAAGCGGGAAATGCGCCCCCAGGGCCCGATTCCACAGATCCCAAGTTAGTTTTTCCAGACCTCAACGCTCCTCCTTTTGGAGGAGAAGATTTCCAGACCAATCTAATCATGCCGGAACCCACCATCTTTCTCAGCCGAAGTCTCCCAGTTTGTTCCATCGTTCGCCCTACAAATACAAAGGGTGCGGCCATGGCGGCATTGCAGGGGTTGACTGCCAGCAATCTCTTCCTCGGCCAATCCAGGGAGTTCTTTGCTTTCCTTCGCGATCTCGCGGAAGACGCAGACGAAGCACAACGCGAATTGGACTAGTACTCCACAAAAACTAAGACCAGACTATCGCGGGTGAGGGCCTTACGAAGGTCCCTCTCCCGCTCGAGATTTGCCTGCTCATTCATCTGCTATAGCCCTGCAACTCGAAAGGGGAACACTGGTCACACAAAGCGATATACTCTAGCGACATGATCCCTTCCTCTTACAAGCCGCGAAAGAAATTCATGGAACTGGCCATCGCGGAAGCCAAACGCGCTGGTGACCGTGGGGACTATCCAATCGGCGCCGTCATCACTCGACTTGTGGGCAAGCGCGAAGTTGTCATTGCCAATGCCGGTAACCGCGTAAAAACTTCGGGCTCCAGCATCAAGCACGTAGAACTCGAAACGCTCAAGTACGTATCCAGCGGTTATGGCCGCTATCTCACCGATTTTGTTCTCTATTCTACGCATGAGCCTTGCGCGATGTGCGCCGGGGCCGGAGTTTGGTCCAGAATTGGCGCTGTGGTCTATGGCGTTTCTCAAGAAGATATCGACGCCTACGGCCGTAAGCACGGAACCGATTTTTACAAATGGCGAGCCTGCCTCATCTCCTGCCGCCATGTTTTCAAGAAGGGCAACCACAATATTCCCGTTATCGGCGGTTTTCTCGGCAAAGAGTGCCAGAAGCTATTCAGCTACAAAGCTCCTCAGGTCTAGCCAGCCCGCGATTCATCACAGATTCCAGGAACCAGGCCTTTGACTTGGTGTTTTGCTTGAAACATCAACTCGTGGTTCTGTACCGAGATTTAATGCGCAAACAATATGGTTGGCGCGCCTTCATGCGTGGTCCGCGATAACTCTCGATATCCGCATTTTTTGCCACCATAATTGATTTCACATTTTCAGGTGAGATGATGCACACTGTTTCTCGCCCGCTGAATCGCAGTGTTCCCCAGTTCATCGCCGCGCGCACCGATTCCGTCGCGTAACCCTTGCCATGAAACCCGGTAGCCAGAACCCAGTCGAGCTCGGGTTTGTCATCAAGGGGAGGCTCAATGTCCCGTTTGTGTATGGCGCAGCCGACTTCGCCCACAAAACTCCCCGTTGCTTTCTCCTCCACCGCCCAGAATCCAAAATTCATCCAAGCCCAACGGCCCGCGTACCATCCGGATCGCTCCATAGTGCAAAACAGTCCTCAAAGTCTTCCAGACAATGTCCGCGTAAGCGTGAGCGGTCCGTTTCCAACTCAGGGATTTCTCTCCCTATATTCGAAATACTCACCATCTTCTAACCCTCATGCTCTCCTCGGTTATTTCTTTTTGCTGCTCACAAGTTCGAATTGATTTAGAGACATTCCAACAACCGTTTCAGCCCTTCGGCAAATTCTCCCAAAGGAGTTATCAAGCTCACCACCAGAAACCCATCCTTGGTAAAATCAAAAAAGTGTCCTGGATGCACGATCACCTGCTGCTTCTGCATTAACTCACTCACCCGATCCTCATCTCCACGATTCGCCGGGACCCGCAACACACCGTACCAACCTCCTTCACTTTCCAGCATTTCGCAGTCACTTTTGTCCGCCATTTGACGACGTAATTCAGCCCTGTTTGCCCGTACACGCTCAAGTAGTTGTCTTTGCAGAGAGCGGCGCTGCTCAAACAATGTCGGTACCGCCCATTGCGTCGGCGCATTCAGTGAAAGGTACGTGTCAGCAATGACCTCCAACCTGGCCACAGCATCGTTTACCATCGTTTCAGGCCCGGCGCACACCAGCCACGCCACCTTCATCTGCGGCAGTGCGGAGATCTTTGACAGCCCACTCAATGTGAACGTCAAGACTTCTGCGTTCCCGGCAAAACTCTTTGGTTCTTCGCCTTCAAACGCAAAATCCAGAAACACTTCATCCACAATCAAGGCGATCCCTCGCTCACGGCAAATCGCATTCAACTGTTCCATCTCTTCCACGCGCAAATAAGAACCCGTTGGATTATTTGGATGCACCAGCAGGATCGCGCGCGTTCGCGGTGTGATTGCCTCCAGCACCGAATGAAAATCCACCAGCCAACCCTGTGCATAGTGCAGTGAATAGGGAACTAGCGCCACATCTTGCAGGTCCGCCAGGTAATCAAAAAGCGGATAACTTGGTTTCGGAACCAGGACCTCGTCTTCTGGATTACAAAGCAGCCGGAATACGAACGAATACGCTTCGCTCGTGCTAGTCGTCAGAAATATCGTTTCTGGGTCAACAATCGTATGGTGATCCCGCCGGTAGTAGCTTGCCACTTCCTTGCGCGCTTCGATCAATCCTTTAGGTTGCGGGTCATACGAAAGTGCATTGGCATTTTGAAATGCTGTAAGGATTGCCTGCTGGTCATATACGAATCCACACTGCGTAGGATTCGATACCGTCAGGTCCAGCAGCTTCGCCCCTGCAGCACGTAGCTCATCCAGCTCACGCGTGAATCGGTTCGTCGAGAGTTGCCAGTTCGTCCGTTGTGAAAACATGTAGAAAAAACGATACCACATGCGTCTGAAGTGCTGTTCGTCTTCAGTTCGGAAAGGGCAGCCCCGCCGCCAGTTGCCAGATTTAGAATCTAACTTTCTTGAGTTATTGTTGATTGGTTTTGGGGCAGGCCTTTCCTATTCCCAACTTCCAGTATGGGGAGGGACCGAAACGCCGGAGAGGATTGCCTTGATCTGATCGAGCGCCACAGGAATGGCGTGGCGGACCACTTCCGACAACTCTTCCGACAATTCGAATGAATCACCGCCAATCGTCACCAGGAATGCGGAATTCGGCGCGTTTCCATACAGCTGTTTTGAAAGTGAAAGCAGCCCGGCAGGAGTCATCGAATGTGTGAATGCCTGGGGCGATGCCGGGCGAGCTTTCACTTCTTCGCTACGGACTTCCCCCGGTTTCAGTTCCGACGAGGCATCCACGAATATAACCAGTTCCGCCTTGCTGATCAGTTCCGCCATCTCCGGCAGCCATTGTTGATCGGAACGGACCGTCGTCTCCGCATCGCAAAACCCAGCCTTCAGCGCGTCTGCTACCTGGCTCGCAACACCGTCGTCGCCACGCTGTGGATTACCACACGTTAAGACCAGCGCCCGCTTCTCCATTATCCGAATTTCTCTCCCCAGTACTAAAACTTGTGTTCGCTCTGGCTAACTATGATCCTTGCGCTCATGCGGCATCCATCTCGCGCCAAAACCAAATCAACTTGGCACACTGCAGTTCCTTGCGCCAGTACCACAGTCACACCGCCTACGCGTTCTATTACTCGTCAGGCTCGATTGAAGACCGGTTTGGTCCCATAGTTAGTTAAGAAATTAGCAAGTGTGGGGAAACACACAGCTCCGCTGGAAATCACATCGCTTGGTGAGTGCAAACACACACAAAATCGCCTCTCATTTCTGTGCTTTACTCGTAACTAGGTAGATATTCAATGCTTTGCCGGAATTCGAACGACCGTTCGAATTGGTATTCCTATTGCCTTTCCTTCCACAGTGGAATATCAGTCTGTCTGCGCCCAGGTTCTTCTTCTCAACATGGACAAGCTCTTCATGATCGATCTCGCCGGTAAGCTTTGGGATCTGCTCGTTAGGAACATAGCCACTAGCTACACCAAAATCTTCGTTAAACCACAGTTCGGTGACAAGGAACTCCATGGAGTTGGCTTCCATGAAGCCCCGCGCGGCACCCTTTCTCACTGGGTTGTTATCAAAGAAGGTCAAATCGCCAACTATCAGGCCGTCGTTCCTACTACCTGGAATGCCGGCCCGCGCGATGAACATGGCTATCATGGCCCGTACGAAGCGTCCTTGCTTGGCAATCCCGTGGCCGACGCGCAAAAACCTCTTGAAGTCCTTCGAACTGTGAATTCCTTAGATCCTTGCCTGGCCTGTGCTATTCACACTTTCGATCCGGAAGGAAAAGAAGTCATCAGCGTTTCAGGAGGAGAGTAAGTATGAGCGACGCAGTCCATGCCATGCCGGCTCGTATCGGCGAAAAGACGATCGATTCCGAGCATGATGTTCAGCTTCAGTTGCTGGATTCACTCACGCGGACGCTGACCAAAGGTGACGAAATTGCCGCGGCGAGCTACATCCTTGACCAGTTCATTGAATTCTCCGACATGCACTTCCTCTCCGAACAGCTCGTCATGCGCCTCCACGGGTATCCAGGCTACGAGCCGCACCTTGAAGAACATACGCGCCTCATGAAAAAAGTCCGCGAAATCCGCAGCAACATACAACACGGTGAGCAACAGATCGGCCTGCAGTTGATTTTCGAACTGCGGGATTGGCTACTCACCCACATCGCTTCTGAAGATGTTGCCTTCGGCGAATTTCTCAAAAACAAAGTGGGGAATCCCTCATGACACTCTCCAAACGCATCGGCGTACTCAGCGTTGGCAACGTGCTGATGGGCGACGATGCCATTGGACCGTACATCCTCAAAATTCTCGAATCTCGCTACAAGTTCTCACCGAACGTTGTCATCGACGACTTGGGGACTCCCGGCCTCGGTATCACCTCTTTCTTCTCTGACTATGACGCGATCATCTTGATCGATGCCGTCCGCGCAGAGGGATGTCCCGGCGATCTCAGGCTGTATCGCAAAGACCAATTAGTTCAGATTTGTATCCAGCCACGTATTAGCCCGATCGACCCAGTCCTTGTCGAAGCCTTGCTTTTCGCGGAACTTAGCGGAGTTTGTCCCAAAGACATTATGCTCGTCGGAATCATTCCCGAAGCGTGCGATCTTGGCTGCTCCATGAGTCCCGCGATGTTCGACGCCGTCGAGCCCGCACTCGCAGCCATCATGGTCGAGCTGTATCGCTTCCACATTGTTCCCAAACTTCGTTCCACGCCGATTGCTCCTTTCCTTTGGTGGCACAACAGACTACCCTCCCAGGTAGGCAGGGGGGTATAGCCGTGTGCCTGGCGATCCCCGGTAAAGTTGACAAAATCGAAGTAATCGACGGCATGCGGTCCGCCCGCATCCTGTTTGGCGGGATCGCGCGTCAAGCTTGTCTCGATTTTGTTCCCGAAGCAAAAGAAGGCGACTATGTTCTGGTGCACGTCGGCTTTGCCATAAGTGTCGTCGACAAAGACGAAGCCGAACGTACCTACATCCTGCTTGAAAGCATGGGCTATCTTTCCGATGAACTCGCACTGAATCCTGATACAAAGTTACAGTTATGAAATACCTCGACGAATATCGCGACGCTAAGATTGCTGCCTCACTCGCCGCGGAAATTCGCCGCCGCTCTACTCGACCATGGGTGTTGATGGAAATTTGTGGTGGTCAGACGCACACCTTGATGCGCTATGGCATCGACGATCTTCTCAAAGACAGCGTGCAGATTGTCCATGGCCCAGGTTGCCCTGTCTGCGTCACTCCTCTCGAAACCATTGATCGCGCCATCGCCCTTGCCCGTCGTACCGACGTCACCCTGCTTTCTTACGGGGACATGCTCCGTGTTCCCGGCTCAGACACGGACCTTTTCCATGTCAAAGCCGAAGGGGGTGATGTTCGTGTCGTCTACTCCCCGATGGATGCCGTCGAACTTGCTCGGAAGCATCCCGACCGCCACGTTGTATTCTTTGCCATTGGTTTTGAGACTACCGCGCCTGCGCATGCGATGGTTCTCCTCCATGCCGAGCGCTTGGGGCTGCACAATTTCTCCTTGCTCGTTTCGCATGTCCTCGTTCCGCCGGCGATTCGCACCCTACTCAATTCGCCCAACAATCGTGTTCAGGGGTTTATTGCCCCCGGGCATGTCTGCGCCGTTGTCGGTTTCTCCGAATACGAAGACCTGGTTCGTGAATTCCATGTACCAATTGTTGTCGGTGGATTCGAACCTGTTGATCTGCTCGAAGCAATCCATCTTCTTGTCATTCAACTCGAAGAAGGCCGCGCAGAAGTCCAGAATCAGTACACCCGCTCGGTCCAGTGCCGGGGTAATCTTCCCGCGCAACACGCCGTCGCCACCGTATTCGAAATTTCCGACCGCAAATGGCGCGGTATCGGCAAAATCCCCGTCAGCGGCCTTCGCTTGAAAGAAAAATACGCGGCCTTTGACGCAGAACGCATTTTTGATCTGGAAAATGTTTGTGCCGAAGAGCCCAGAGAATGTATTAGCGCTGAAGTGCTTTTAGGAATGAGGAAACCAACCGAATGCTCTGCGTTTGGCGTTCGCTGCACCCCGGAAAAACCGCTGGGTGCACCGATGGTTTCCACGGAGGGTGCCTGTGCAGCGTACTACCAATATCGCCGCCACTTCGTCACGCTCTGAATCTGGGAGCGATTCTTCCACCGGCGACCTGGCTTCGTTCACATGTCCATTGCCCATTCCCGCGCGTGAGCGCATACTTCTCGGCCATGGCAGCGGCGGCAAGCTCAGTGCCGATCTCCTTCGCGACATTTTCTTGCCTCAACTTGGCAATCCTGTTCTCGATCGTCTCGAAGATCAAGCCATCGTCTCGCTGAAAGACTCTCGCCTCGCCATTACCACCGATTCTTTTGTGGTCAAGCCGCTCTTCTTTCGTGGAGGCAACATCGGCTCCCTCGCGGTTCACGGGACGATTAACGACCTGGCCGTGGGTGGCGCTGTCCCTCTTTGGCTTACCGCCGCCTTTATCCTGGAAGAGGGCCTTCTCATGGAAACCCTGCAACGCGTCGTTGCATCCATGCGCGAAGCCGCTGATTCTGCGGGCGTGCAAATCGTCAGTGGCGATACCAAGGTTGTCGAAAAGGGAAGCGTCGACGGCATGTTTATCAACACCACCGGCATTGGACTTGTACGCGAAGGAATTGCACTCTCTGCAAGTCAGGCCCGTCCGGGTGACCGCATCATCGTCAGCGGCACGCTTGGTGATCACGGCATCGCCATCCTTGCGGAACGCGAAGGCCTTCAATTTGAGACTGAAGTGTGCAGCGATTCCGCCGCGCTTCATACCCTCACAGCCCAACTCTTCGCAGCCACCCGCGAAGTTCGCTGCCTTCGCGACCCAACCCGTGGCGGTCTCTCCAGCACTTTGAACGAAATTGCCGCCTCTTCCAGTGTTGGCATGGAACTCGACGAAACTTCCTTTCCTGTTCAGGAGCAAGTTCGCGGCGCCTGCGAAATGTTGGGACTTGACCCCCTCTATGTGGCCAACGAGGGCAAACTCGTCGCTATTGTTTCTCCCGAAGTTGCCCACAAAGCGTTGCACGCATTACAGGCTCACCCGCTGGGCAAAAATGCCCGCATCATTGGACGTGTCACCGCGGACCATCCGCGCATGGTGGTCATGCGCACCGCATTCGGCACCACTCGGATCGTCGACATGCTTGCGGGAGATCAGCTCCCGCGCATTTGTTAGGAGAGAACTTGCACGAAGTCGGCATCGCATCCTCGATCTTGGAAACAGTCTACGCCGAAGCTCGCCGCCGGCCTGAATCACGCATCATCGCCGTTGGCCTGCGCATCGGCGAGCTTTCCAATGTCGACAAAGACGCGCTTACCTTTGCCTTTGACGCCTTGACGCACAACTCACCTTGGCAGGATCTCAAGGTCGAAATTGAATGGTGCCCGCGCAAGCAGAAATGCCTCGCTTGTGCCGAAGAATTTTCGGTGGATCATTACCATCTGAATTGCCCTAAGTGCGGTGACGCCGCAACCACTATGATCAGTGGCACCGAACTCGATATTGCCTACCTCGATGTGGAGGACTCATGCGTGAAGCAGTAGAAAAAAAGGTTCTCAGTGAAAATGACCGGCTTGCGGCGGAACTCCGCCAGCGCTTCCAGGACGAACACATCCTCTGCGTCAACCTTATCAGTTCGCCCGGCTCCGGCAAGACCATGCTCCTTGAAAAAACTCTTGCTTCCTTCTCTCCGGGTACTCCAGTCGCTGTATTGACGGGAGATATTCAGACGGACAACGACGCCCTCCGCCTCGCCCGCTACGGCTTTCCTGTCCGCCAGATCGTCACGGGAGGCACCTGCCACCTCGACGCTCGCATGATCGATCGTCATCTCAACGAAATCGGTTTCCACGGACCCGGCATCCTTTTCATCGAGAACGTCGGCAACTTAGTTTGCCCCTCCAGCTACGACCTCGGCGAAGCTGCCAAAATCGTCCTCTTGAGCGTCACCGAAGGCGAGGATAAGCCTCTGAAGTATCCAGGCATCTTTATCGCGCATCCCTCATGCTCCTGACTAAGACCGACCTTCTGCCTCACGTGGATTTCGATTCAGCTCTTGCCCTTGAAAATGCTCGCAAGATCCATCCCGAAATCGAGTACATCGCCCTCTCTGCCCGTACCGGCAACGGCTTCTCTCACTGGCTGACTTGGCTGAATACTCTCCACGAGAGAGTTTCTTCTCAATTCACCACAAAAGTTGGGGCACGATAAATCGCGTCTGCGCGCCGTTCTGCCTGTCCGAAAGTTTCTCCTCATTCCAGTATGATAGAAATCTTAACCATGTCCCTTCTCCGCAAAGCTATCGACGTTTCCGGCATTGTCCAGGGTGTAGGTTTCCGTCCGTTCGTCTACCGCTTGGCTAATCAATGCACCCTCTCCGGTTTCATCACCAATACTCCCGCCGGCGTCACCATCGAAGTCGAAGGCACTCCCGAAGAAATTGAAAATTTCTACAACGACTCCCCCGGGAAGCCCCGCCACTGGCAAAGCTCACTGCTATCTCTGATCGTGACATTGATACACGGGGCGACCAAAACTTCCGCATCGTCGCTACCACCTTGGGCCAAACTGCGCGCACTTTGATTTCCCCGGACATCGCTGTATGCGACGACTGCCTTCGCGAAATGTCCAATCCGCGCGACCGTCGCTTCCGCTATCCCTTCATCAACTGCACCAACTGCGGCCCTCGCTTCACCATCATTCGCAACATCCCTTATGATCGCCCGCGCACTTCCATGGACAAATTCCAGATGTGCACCGCCTGCCAGGCCGAATATGACGATCCCGCCAATCGACGCTTCCATGCCCAGCCGAATGCCTGTTGGGATTGCGGCCCGCAATTGCAATTGCTCTCCGCTTCCGGCGCCCTCAGTGATGTCGCCGAGCCTCTCCGAGAAGCAACGCGGCTCCTCCAGCAAGGTTCTATCCTTGCCATCAAGGGCTTGGGCGGTTTTCATTTAGCCTGCGACGCAAAAAATTCCTCCGCCATCGATGAACTTCGCCGGCGCAAGCATCGCATGGAAAAACCCTTCGCCGTGATGGTTCCGCACTTGGAAACTGCCCGGGAACTCTGCGAATTCGATGAACTTGCAACGAAGCAATTACTCTCTCCGGAGCGGCCCATCGTCCTTCTTCCCGCTCGCCCTGAAAACGCTCTTCCTGCAGGCATCGCCCCGTCCAATCGGTTTCTCGGGATCTTCCTCCCCTACACACCGCTTCACCATCTCCTCTTTGCCGGTGGCAGATTAGAAGCGCTCATCATGACCAGCGCCAACCTCAGCGAAGAACCCATCGCCATCGACAATCAGGAAGCCGTCCAGCGTCTTCACGGCATCGCCGACGCTTTTCTTATCCACAATCGCGACATCCTTCGCCACTGCGATGATTCCGTACTCCGGATCGCGGCCGGCCAGCCCCAGCAACTCCGCCGCTCACGTGGTTTTGTTCCTGTTCCTGTCGCCATCGAACACAAATCGCAGCCCATCCTCGCCGTCGGCGGTGAACTGAAAAACACTATTTGCATCATCCGCAACAACGAAGCCTTCCTCAGCCAGCATGTCGGCGATCTCGAAAATTTGGAAAGCTACAATGTTTTTCAGGAAGCCATCACCCATCTCCAACACATCCTCGAAGTGCAGCCCACTGTCATCGCCCACGATCTTCATCCCGATTATTTCTCAACTAAATGGGCCCTCGAACGCGAGGACCTCCAGC
>CAVXOG010000030.1:0-220071 GCA_963763395.1 Candidatus Acidiferrales bacterium
CCCGGAGAAGTTAACTTTTGCTTGGATTAAATTTCGGGGGAGCAGGTCACGGCGGAAGAAATACAGCCGGGATTGAAAGAGTTTCACTCTTTCTATGTGCGGTAGTTCTAGAACGTATGCGGTAAATCACTGAAATGCGGTGCATACGGAGGAGTCTTCGAGATGGAATCCCAAATGCCTTATATAAGTTCAATACCAACTGCTTTAGGCGGTGGCAGGACGCTTGACCGTATGCCTGCCACCGCTCCTCTCCAGCCCTGTAGACAAACATAGAAGGACTTATGGCCGCACGTTTCGACGTTCTCCGATGCGTGAAGTGTAGCGGAGGAAAAGACTACACTAGTGTGGCGGGGAGGCTACGAGGAGGTACCTGTGACGCAACAAAAAGGGTCGTCAAACTTTGTTCATTCGGCTCCCGGGGTTCCGGACAGATCGTCAGCGAACCGGGTGCGCCGTGAAAGGTGGTGGTCCACAGCGGGAAATAGACCCGCCCGGGAATTGGTTCGCTCCACCCGGTAGCAATCAGAGCAGCAGTGGAGGCAACGAAACTGCTGGAGCCTCTGGTGCAGAGAGTCGCTAGGCGACTTGGCGAGCGTGCAGGCCGTAACGTGAGTGAACGCTGAGCAGGCCTCGAAAAGACTAATGCAGGAGCCGACCCGCCCCGGTTTCGGGGAAGGCCGAAGCGAATGGGATCGTACGAGCGAACAAGTTCCATCCGACCTGCCGGGGTATTAGCGACGGCATGCAAGCAAAGTGGACCATGCGCAACACGGGAAGTCCCAGCGGTGATCGCAGTACTGATCAACTGGCAGCTGGTGAGAGAAAGGCCGGGCCGACTGGGATGGCGGAGAGGCTCGCAGTACCGACGAAGCCGGGTAATTCTGGTGGAGGGAAGGAGCCTCAGTTGAAAGGAAACGCAAGAAGCAACAAAGGACCGAGGGATTGGCGATGAGCCTAACAACTTCACTAAGTGTTCAGAAGTTGCAGACGGCGTTGCACGACAAAGCGAAGGGATCGCCCAAATTTCGCTTCTATGCCGTGTACGACAAGATGTACCGAGAAGATGTTGTGACTTTCGCCTACGAATGTTGCAAAGCCAATGGCGGAGCAGCAGGAGTAGATCGTCAGACCTTTGAGGACATCGAAGCATACGGGGTAAAGAAGTGGTCGGACGAACTGACGCAAGAGCTGAAAAGTAGAACGTATCAACCGCAGTCCGTACGGCGGGTGTGGATACCCAAGCCGGATGGAAAGCAGAGGCCGTTAGGAGTGCCCACGATCAAAGATCGCGTGGCACAGACGGCGGCAGTTCTGGTGCTCGAACCGATTTTCGAGACCGATCTGCAGCTGGAGCAATATGCCTATCGGCCAGGGCGCAGCGCGTTGGATGCCGGTGGCAAGTCCACAAGCTGCTCAACACCGGCCATGAACAAAATTGTAGACGCGGATCTAACCGAAGTTCGTCACCAACACTGAGATTTTGACATTGTGTTCTCTTTTTTCTTTTGAAAGTACTTTGTTTTCAACTTCGGTCGATTGAAAACGCGATGTAGTGCAGACCAACCCACTTGAACTGCAGCTTTTCTCCTGACACCATCACCCCAGGATGTTTCTGCGCCAACACCATCGGAGCAAAGACGGTAAGGAGCACGGATATTGGTCGCTGGTGGAGACCGTTCGCACACCCGATGGTCCACGACAACGGACCATCTGCTATCTGGGGGAGCTGACCGATTCGGCTCAGGCGCGCTGGCAGAAGACCATCGAGGCCTTCAACGAGCAGGGAGAGAGTACGCAGCTGAAGTTGTTTCCGAACGATGTGGCGCTTCCCGACGACCCGAGTGTGGCCCGTGTCCTGGTGAAGAAGGTTCGCGTCGAACGCACGCGCCGATTTGGTGACTGTTATCTTGGGTTGGAGTTATGGAAGCGTTTGGGGTTGCAGGAGGTTCTTGCCAACACCTGGACCAGGAGATCGCCGATGTTCCGTGGTCCGCGTGGCAGCGGTGTTGGCGATCAACCGGTTGTGTGCTCCAGGTAGTGAACTGGCCATCGAACGACCACTGGTATCCCTCCACGGCGTTGGACGATCTGTTGCACATCGCGAAAGGCAAGATCAACGACACGAGGCTGTATCGCTGCCTGGATCGTCTCCTGCCACTAAAGCCCAAGATCGAACAACATTTGAAGCAGCGCTTGGCGAGTTATTCCAGGCCGAGTTTGATGTGCTGCTCTATGACTTGACCAGTACGTATGTGGAAGGAGCGGCGGAAGCGAACCCCATGATGCGGCGAGGCTACTCGCGGGATCATCGTCCGGATTGCGAGCAACTGGTTTTGGCGTTGATCGTCAACCAGGACGGCTTTCCGTTCAGCTACGAACTGTTTGATGGGAACCGCGCCGATGTTTCCACCGTCGAAACGATTCTGCGCACGGTGGAGCGTAAACATGGAAAAGCACGCCGAGTATGGATCTTCGACCGCGGCGTGGTGAGTGAAGAGAACCTGGTGGCCATCCGCAAGCGTGGGGGACAGTATCTGGTGGGCACTGCGCGCAGCAAACTTCTCTTGGCATTGTCTCCGCCATACCTTTGCGAGCCGTTTGGTCATGGCAGGAGTGGATTTGCGTACAGTGCAGGAGCTAATGGGGCACAAGAGTATTCAGATGACGGTGCGCTATTCCCATCTCACGCCGAAGCACACTCTGGCCGCTGTTGAGATGCTGGCGGGGGGTACTGCGGTGACTCCAACTAGCACCAAAACTAGCACCGGGACGGAGGAGCAGTTTTTTCTTGAGATGCCAAATGTGCACTAACTCTCTTCAGTGTAGTATCTTGTAAGTACGTGGGGCTCGTAGCTCAGCGGTTAGAGCAGCGGACTCATAATCCGTTGGTCCCAGGTTCAAATCCTGGCGGGCCCACCAAATCCAGACGGTCTAGCCCGGACACATGGGTAACACTCCGTACCTAAGACATGGGTAACACTCTTGGGCCGAACGGATTTTCGAGTGGTTCGAGCACCCGTGTCTCCAGATCGAAGTATCCCAGATCATAATCCATCCTGGCTACGACGAGGCGAGCTACAAGTCGAAGGAGAATGAGCTCAATGTTCAGTTTTCCTTCGGGCAAGGAATGAAGGCGGCTGACATTGATCAGGATATCTACCAAGACTGGCGGCATGGCTGGGAGGTGATTAGCAATCACGCAACTAACGCGACGACCAACCAGGACACGGTCCGCAACATGATGATTGCTAGGCCGGAAATCGGAATCACTCCGAGTACCGACCAGAACTGGAATAGGCCACAACAATGACCCAGACCACAAAACTCGCGTTCTTTGTACTCGGTGCCCTCTTGATGTGTGTGCCCGGTCTCTTCACGGTGGGGATGAAGTGGGCGTTCGTGGCTTTCCTTGTCGCGGGGTCTGCAATCCTCATTGTGGCCACGGTCAAGAGCGGGGGTTCAAAGCCGGGAACAGCTCTAACGTTGCTCATCGCTTCGAATGTCTCGTTCTGGCTTAGCTACGCTCTGTGGTTGATTCGCCTGAAGTTTGCGGGACCTTCGCCAGAATCGGGAATCGAGACGTTTGCAGGTCCGGTAGCACTTTGGCTGATCCTCTTGCTCGCGTTTCTTCTATACGAGGCAGTCATTTTCCTGAGGGGCCTTGCCGCTACCCAAGAACGCACAACGGCTGCCATTGGACTGATTGTTGCAATCGCGCAGGTGCTGGTAACGATTCGAGTCGTCTACAGGATGGTTCAGGGCGTGTGACGCAATCCACACTCAAAAAAAATCTTCTTCGCGAACTCGATCTTCGCTTCTGTGAACTCGGATTTGAAAGACGCAGCGACAGATTTTTGGGTCATAGTTATCGCCAGCCAATCCCGGGAGGATGGCGGCGAGTTGACTTGGCAATACAAAATCGGGATGGAGCGATCGAGCTAGATTCGCCATTCATAGCTCTAAGATTGGACGACGTGGAGGAGCTTGTGAGTCGGTTCGAATCCCCGCCTTCGGTCGCCCTTCGTCCTGTTGATGTAGAAGCAAGTTTGACACTTGGTTTTCGGGCGGAGCCGGAGGGCTTCCGCGCTGTTTTTCGAAAGTCCTGGATCGTAGTAGCAGATTCTGATTGTAATAAGGCTACAACCGAATTCGTCGCCTACGTCATGCCCAAGGCCAGACTTTTCTGGGAACGATTCTCAGATCTTCGAGAAGTCCTCAAAATGCTTTCACGGAATGATGAGGAATCGCGGAGTTATGGCGGCCCGGATCATTTGCGCGCTGAGAAAGCCGTTGCGCTTACTATCCTGTTGGACGGAGAAGATGTCGGACGCAAATTGGCCCAAGAGAAAGAGGCAATACTAAAGGGGGAGCAACTGCTCAGCTTCAAGGCCTGGGCAGAGCGGGCTCTCTGATCTAGAGCTCAAAGTTGCTAAGATTCCAGGAGATTGCGCTCAGGTGGCCCCTCGTTTTTTCGACTCAAAACCGATGAGGCAGCGATACCCAAGGACATTATCCGACCTCAGAACGGCCTGGCTGCCCTGGCTTCGTACTCCTTCATGATCTGTCTCAACGTCGGTCCGTCCTCCCGCATCATGCGCGGACTTCCCAGCCCCAGCGCAACTTGCCCTTGCCGAAAAACCGTTAAATAGCTTTCAAGAATCTTGAGCAGGGAATTTGGCTTCCCGTCATCCCCCGTCAGGTTTCCGGACTCGACCAGTTCGTCTTCGTAGCAGAGGATTACGAGCAGCGCAGTCTTCTGAGCAAGCAAGATCGCCTTTTGCCCCGCCGTCAGTCGCTCCAATCCGCCGAGTTCATCTGTGGTCTGCGCGACATACTCCGCAATGGCTCCGCGGATGTGCTGGCTTTCGGCGCGCGGTTTGCACAGGAGAATCTCAGTGCGGTTCTTCTTGCCTTCCGGCTTCTTTTCCCTTGCCCTCTCGGTTTCCATTTATGTTTCAGTCCTCAGAGATTCTCGGGTCGGTGGCGGTGACAGCAATTCCCGGCGGGGCATGGACCGGAACCTTTACCGCCTCGGCGGGCGACACCGGGACATTGTCGATGCTCACTGCAATCTGCGGACGTTGTGGTTTCTGCGCACGCGATTCCATCTCTGCGATGCTTGGGATGATCTGCGTCATCCTGCTCGCTGGATTCGGCTTCGTCATCATCGCCTCCCAAACCTCGCCGCTCGCCCCTCTGCACGCTTGACCATCGCCGACACCTTCATGAAAGTGCGCGAGAGAATTTCAAATTCCTTGTTGTTCTGCGGCAATCTCCTCTGGTTCCAATCGTCCAACTGCTTCGATAGCTTGTTCTCCATCTCGCACAGTTCGTCGAGTGTCAATAAGCGTTTCGGCGCGGCTGATTGACTGCGATGCTCGGAGTTGCTTGTACTCGCGCTCTTGCCAACTTGGACAAACTCGTTCAGCAGTTTCTCCGTGGCCTTTGCGATTTTGCAGCGAGTTGCTTCATCTTTCGCGACTCGAAGTCCTGCAGCCAATCTCCGAAGGTGGCTCGCCCACTCGATCCCGTTGGCCGCGTAGTCCCGCGTCTGGGTTGCATCACATGCCACAATCCGCGTACCCGCGCCGCATTTGTATAGATTCTTGAGTGCCGCCGTCATCTCAGCAGCTAGCGGACGACATCCCGCAGCCAGCACCGAAGCGACACGCTCAATCGAAACCGCCGCACTGACCGCCTTCTCCATCTGTTCCTCCCCGGCGTTCATTAGAATGTCGCTCGCCACAGGAACGCCGCCCAGTACTTTGACTAGAGAAAAATGACACGAAGGGTTAGCGGGCGAGTCGACGACCGAGAGTTCCGTAATCTCCAAGGACGCCGTGCGCCGGATGGTCGCCACTAACAGGATTATAGTGCCAGTGTAGTGATTGTGCCCTGATCTCGATAGCATGTGGTAGGCGAGGGGCCGCCGAAGAGACGGCCCTTGCCTGAGGAAATTAAACTACTTCGGCTTGTATCGGCTATTCCGCCCACTTCTGTAGCGACGTCGGCTTCAAAGCAAGATGCGGCTCCGCGCGGTAACAATGTGCCAATGCTCGGCACAGGGGTGATTTGAGGCCCCGAAAAGCAGACCGGACTGCTCCGAGATTCAAGGATCTTCCCCCTCATCAGAAGTGTAAGCTCGCTGAATGCAACGCAGCAGACCTGTTTGCACGTTTACTCCTTTTGTTCGCCTTTCCCTCGTGCAATAGAAAAATCGATATTTTACAACGTTTTTTTAAAACTCCTCTTGACATTCACCGAGCCGAGGCGTACAAATGCGACAATAGCAGTAAATAGCTAGGGTGGAACCTTCCGCATAACTGAAGTCACGTCGAGAAAATGGCGCTAGAGAAGAGCTCACGCGTCGAGCGGTCCGGGTTCTGTGCGAGCGGTAACGTAGTCGAAGTGGTGGTTCTGGGTCGAGACAGAATAACCAACTTGTGGAGAGTGTGCCAAGGAGGTTACATGATTAGTATGTCTAGATGGAGAATGAGGGCAGGGGCAAGCAGGGAATCATGGATCGGGTTTGCGGCGGCTGCCTTTGTTATCTTTGCTGCACTTTGCTTTGCTGTGCCAATCGCTCAGGCGCAGAACACGGGGACGATCGTCGGCTCAGTTTATGACACGACCGGCGCGGTAGTCCCTAATGCCACGGTGAAGTTGATAAACCAGGCATCTCAGGATGAACGCGGCACTGTTAGCAACGGCGAAGGCTTCTTCACGTTCGGCACGGTGCTTCCGGGTTTCTACACGATTAAGGTCGAGGCGAAGGGTTTCAAAACCTTCTCTCAGACCGGCCTTGAACTACGAACGACCGACAAGCGACAAGTCATTGCCACACTGGAACTGGGACAAGCGACTGAGACAGTGACCGTGGAAGCTCGCACAGATCTTATTCCGGTGGAGTCGGGGGCTCGCAGTATGGACCTCACATCGGAAGACTACGAAAAACTGCCGATGATCACGCGCAACGCTGCAGAGCTTATTAGAACGTTGCCAGGCGTGGTCACCATCGGAAACGGCACCACCAACGGAGCGAACGGCGGCACGGATTTCACTAACGTTGGCAATGCGCAAGGCAATGTGGGTAACGGTGTTTCTGCCGGCGGCGCGCCCTATCGTGGTGGAACGGCTTTGATGATGGATGGCACCAACATCCTTGACGAAGGCTGCGATTGCACCTCAATCGCCCTGCCGAACCCGGACATGATCTCCGAAGTGAAAGTACAAACGTCCGCGTTCACTGCGGATAACACGAAGGGGCCCGTGGTCATCAATTATCTGACCAAGTCCGGCGGTTCCTCGTGGCACGGTTCAGGATACCTCTATGCCAGGAATTCCGTATTTAACTCCAATACTTGGGCAAACAACGCGGCTGGAATAGAAAAAGCAACGGGAGACCACTACTATTATCCGGGTTTCACTGTCGGTGGGCCGGTCCCCAAGTTCAACAAGAAGTTCCTTGTCTGGGGCGGCTACGAGCATTTCTACCAAAAGGCCTCGGGTGGTGCGATCCTCGAATCCTATATTCCCACAACCGACATGCAAGCTGGGAACTTCGGAAATACGCCGGCTAACGATGCGCTGTGTTCGGCGATGGGTTTGACGTCTGCTAACAACCCCGCTGCGGCGGCGAATAACACGATGTGCGCGGCAGTTAACCAGCCCGCATCTGCAGGTTTCAACGGTTCATTCGCGCCGGGCGGAGTCCCAATCACCGGCACCACCGTGCCCGTCGATCCCGCAGCCACCGCTTTGTGGAAGTTGATGCCGCAGCCTAACGCGGACCCGACCACCACTCCCAACCATGGCAATTTCTACCTTCCCGTGCCGGCCCTTCACAACGGGTATATGTACCGCATACGCGGCGACTACAACTTCAACGACAACAACAAACTATTCATTACCTGGCAGTACGGCAACGACACACAGCCTTCTTCAGGCAACTCTCATATGTGGTGGCTCCCAGGGCAGTCTGTTACATTCCCGGGCGGCGGCTTGACAGCATTTACCATTACGAAGACGGCGAATGCGAGCTTCTTGCACGTATTCAGCCCCACGTTGACGAACGAGTTAGTCGGGTACTGGACTTACTTCGCTGGTCCGCAAACACCCACGGATCCGTCCGCAGTGCTCCGCAGCACCGTAGGTTATCCCGACAGCTACGGGACGGTGTTTGACAAGGGCAAGGCGCTGGGTCAAATACAGGTGCCCGGCTGGAATTCGCCGGGACGGTACAGTGTCCCCGATTTCAGCCAGTGGGACGTTTTCTCGGGCAGCGGCGGGAGCTACTACATCAAGAAGCAGAACCCGGCCGTGGGAGACAACGTGACCAAGGTAGTGAAGACGCACAGCATCAAGGCCGGCTTTTACTATGAGATGACCGGCAACAACCAGGGAAATTTCAACCCATACAACGGGGGCTTCTCGTTTGGACAGAACTCCCAACCGGATGCAATCACAGGCGATCTTCAGGGCACAAAGAATGCCGCCGCCAATTTCTTCATGGGAATCGCTAACAACTATAACGAAACCAATTACCTCCCCTTAAACGACCAGGCCTACAAGACGTACGCTTTCTACGCCATGGACTCCTGGAAAGTGACGCGCCGGGTAACGGTAGACGTCGGTTTCCGCTTTGAGCACGTCGGCCACTGGTACGACCGGTCTGGCTTCGGGAACGTCGTTTGGCTCCCCGGCCGGATCGCCGCCGACGCTGCAAGCGGAAAGACCTACCCGGGCATGTACTGGCACGGGATCGATCCGGGAATTCCTCTGTCAGGAACGCCGAACCGCTTCCTCTACACCGAACCCCGTGTTGGTCTAGCGTTTGACATCTTTGGAACTGGAAAGACGGTCCTTCGAGGCGGTTGGGGCAAGTACCGGTTCAACGATCAGGTGAACGACTATAGCGGCCCACTGGCGCTCGCCCAACAGAGCATAACTTCCACGCTGCAAGGCAATCAGACATTGCTCTTCAGCGAGACCGGGCTAGCCCAGAAACCTCAATCCACGTTTAAGTACCCATCCAACGGTGCGTTTATTTTGGACCCCAACGACTATGATGTTCCTTATACGAACAACTGGAATATCTCGATCGACCAACGCTTGCCGTGGAATACCACCCTTGAGATTGCTTACGAAGGCAGTCACGCCGGTTCTCTATTCTTCGGAGGGCAGGTTGGCGGAGGCGGCAACCTTGGCGGAGGCGACTTGATCAACGTGAATAAAACTCCGCTGGGCGCTTATTTCTCGCCCGACCCAGTCTCCGGGGTTACGCCAGGTAACTTGGAAAACATCTCCGGTTGTAATTATGGGACCACTGGGAGTGCTTGCCAGGCAGACTACCATCCCTACGGACAATACTACGGGACCAACGCCGTAAACGTTGAAGAGCACAAGGGATACTCCAACTACAACGCTTTGCAGGTGATCTGGTCCAAGCAAGTCGGACGGCTCACCTTCAACACCAGCTTCCTGTGGGCTAAGGCGCTTGGTTTCGGCAATGGCAACATCGATCCGTTCAATATTGCCAACAACTACGTGGTCCTCAACATTGACCGGCCCTACGTGTGGAATTCCTCCTACACGTATGACTTCGGTAAGGCCTATAAAGGCGACAGCAAGCTGATTTCTGGAGCCGTGAACCACTGGATGATCAGCGGTTTCACGACCTGGCAAAAAGGTGCTAACCTGCAGGCACAAACCAGCCAGAACCTTAATATGGCGCTCAGTTATCTCAACGATGATGGCACCAGTTCTCCCCTCAGTCAGCGCACGCTGTATGGCACCGACGCCAATATTAACGTTCAGCCCATCGAAACCTGCAACCCAACGTCCGGCGGGAGCAGCACCCATCTCTACAATCTGTCGTGCTTTGCCCCACCGACAATCGACGCAGCAACTCTCGGGACCTGCACTTCAGGCGAATGGACCGCGCCAATTCCCCTACATTCACATGCCGAGCTACTTCCAGACGGACTTGGCCGTGTTCAAGACCTTCCACATTACGGAACGCCAGGCTGTCGAGTTCCGAGTCTCTTCGACGAACTGGGTAAACCACTCGTTGATAGGCTTTGGAGGCAACGCGCTTTCGCTGGGCTACTCGACGCCTGCGGCGGCAGCAGCGGGTCCCTGGACCACAAGCCTAACCCCAACTCAGCAAGCCCAATTTGGCGTCGCGGCAACCAAGTATGCGCCTTCGACCCAATCCAACAGCCGCTTCTTCATGTTCGGCCTAAAGTACAGCTTCTAGCTTCGGTGGCGGGGGGATATCTGATCAGATATCCCTCCCGCTGCAGGCTGGAACGGTTTTTTCGTGACTAGAACTTCTCCGAGTGCTCGGTTATACTGCGAACTTATGCAGGGCCAAGAACTCGGGCCAGAAATTCTTGAACCGCCTGGTGGCCAACACCTGCCAGGCGGTTCATCTTTTTTGCGGCGCTTTTGTCTAGCGCTTTGGATCGGAATGGCACTGTTTTCCGGTGTTTCCCCCGCCAGAGGACAAAACGCAGAACCACCGTCTGCCACGAATAATCCCCTCCGGGAGCACTTTGATGCGGCGCAGAAATTCCAGGCCTCTGGCGATCTGGGCAATGCAACCTCCGAATACAAGCTGTTCCTGGCAGCCGCTTTGCACCGACTGGCTACCAATCGCGCGGCGATAGGCGACTTTGGCAAGGCGGCCCCCCTCTTTGAGCAAGCGTTGGATCTGGCGCCCACGGACGTGAATTTGCGCCTGGATTATGCGGAGGCATGCCGCCGGGGACACGAACTGGCGAAAGCAAAATCGCTCGCCCAGGCTGCCGTGGAAGCGGCTCCGAAGAATTCGAAGGCGCGGCTGGAGCTAGGGCGAGTCTTGCTGCAACTGAATGAGAACAAGGCTGCGATAGTACAGCTGGAATTGGCGGTGGGCATCGAGCCGAATTTCGCAAATGGATACGCCTTGGCGAATGCCTACCTTCAAATGAAGGACCAGCCGTATGCCACCCGCATTTTTACGGAGATGCTGACGGGATTCGGCAATTCCCCGGAAATCCACATGGACTTTGGAAGGGCGTACGCTGAAGCAGGCTACCCGGAACAGGCAATTCAGGAATTCAAGCAAGTCATCGCGCAGAATGACAAATACCCCGGTGCGCACTATTCCCTGGGAGCCGCGTATCTGGTAGGGCTGGGAGACGGCGCCAATGCCAAAGCAGCGCCGGAGTTTCGCGAGGAACTCAAGAACAATCCCGACGATTACCTCAGCCGATTCCAGCTTGGGGAGATCGCCCTCGGACAGCACAATCTTCAGGAGGCCGAAGAGGAGCTGACTCGCGCAGCATCACTGGACCCGCGCAATCCCGACACGTTTCTTTCCCTGGGCCAGTTGTATGTCGAGACAAATCGCCTCGCCGAGGGCGAAGCGGCATTGCGGAAAAGCATCCTGTTGACCTTTGACGTCACGCGCAATCATTACCAGATCCAGCGAGCACATTATCTGCTGGCGCGGCTCCTCCTGCAGTCTGGACGGCAAGAGGAAGGCAAGAAGGAGATGCAGGTATCCCAGAATCTGCAAGAAAAGAGCGTTCTTCAGAATCAGGGCAGACCAGCTGTGAAATCGAATGGCCAGGATGCCGCAGTGATTCCGGGGGAGGATGCTCTAAAGAATGGTGCAGTGGACCCGGAGGGCCTGAAGAAGGTGGAGTCGTTCGAACAGCAGATCGGGCCGGCCATCGCAGACGGCTACAATAACCTGGGAGCAATCGCCGCCAGCGAAAATGGTTTTGCGGAAGCGCTTCCTGCGTTTGAGAAGGCATACCAGTGGAATCCTTCTCTAGATGGGCTTGACTACAATTGGGGTAAGGCGGCTTTCTCCGCCAGCCAATTTGATCAAGCGGTGGGTCCGCTCGAGAGGCTGTTGCAAGCGGATTCCGATAACACGTGGATTCGGTCTTCTTTGGGATTCAGTCTGTTCATGCTCCAAAGGTATGGCGAGGCATTGCAGACGCTTCGGCCGTTGGAAGCACAGCTGGACGCCAATCCCAGGCTGGCATTCGCCTACGCGGTATGCTTTGTGAAGACCGGTGACGTTGCCCGGGGTGTAAAACGTTTGAGAGGATATGCAGGCGGCCGATCGCAGCAACTCCGCTATCCGAGAGGCGCTGGGCGAAGCGCTGGCCGGCCAGGGGGATTTCGCAGGAGCAGCGGAGGAACTTCGCGCCGCGCTCAGATTGGACCCTTCGGACACCACGACAAAATATAACCTGGCGCTCACCCTGATCGAGCTTCAAAAGCAGGCGGAAAGCTCAGGCGCTTCTAGTTGAAGTGGCTGCGGACGGGATCTCAGAATCCTGCCGTTTACTACCAGCTTGGCAAGCTACAGAACGAGATGGGCGACACGAAAGTCGGCAATCGCCACCCTGGAAAAAGGGGCTAAGATGAACCCGAGCAGTACTTCCATTCACTACGAGCTGGCGACCGCCTACCGCAAGGACTCCAGAGTGGCGGATGCGGAGCGCGAGTTGAGACTCTATGAGAAGCTGCGAAGCACGCCAGCAAAGGTTCCAGGTTCCGTGCAGTCAAACTAGTTTTCTTGAACAAGAAAACAGCCCCGGCGTCGGTCTCGACGCAGTCAACCCTGGATTGTGAATGGAAATGCCTGGCAAGACGATACGCGGGAAGAAGGACAATGCGTGTCGCGCGGCTCAAGAAGGCCAGGTTAGAATACTTACGATTGCAGCACTATGAGTTCCGTCCGAACCATCATCTTCGATTCTGCTCTTGAGTCCGGCGCAAGCGCCAGGCCCGGCCTCGATTCGTTTTCACGACATCGGACCGCAGGCGGGGCTAGCGACCCTTCCTCACTTCTCAACCGACAAACGCTACCTGGTGGAGATGATGGGTGGAGGCGTCGGTTTATTGGATTGCGACAACGACGGCAAACTGGACATTGTCGTCGTAACCGACTCCACTATCGACCGCTACCTCCACGGAGGCGATCCGATGATCACGCTCTATCGTCAGGATGGCGATCTCCACTTCACGGACATTACGGAGTCAGCCGGCCTCAGCTGCCCGTGGTTGGGGCATGGGAGTCGCGGTAGGCGATTTTGATAATGACGGGCTGCCCGACATCTATGTCACAGGTTACGGGCACAACGTGCTATATCACAACCTGGGGAATTGCAAATTTGAGAATGTCACCGAGAAAGCGGCATTGCAGGTTGGCGGATTCAGCGTTGGAGCTGCCTGGGCCGACTATGATCGCGACGGCCATTTGGACCTTTTCGTTTCCCGCTACGTACAATCCGACATTCACAATCTGCCACAGCAGGGGTCGGAGTCTTTCGATTACAAAGGTTTGCCCATTGAAGTGCCCCGCGAGGAAGGAGAAAGTGGTTTTCTCTTTCGCAACCGCGGCGACGGCACTTTCGAGGACGTCTCCGAAAAGGCGGGAGTCAGCAATCCGGGCAAGCAGCGCGGCATGGGCGTGGTGTGGTGCGACTTCGACGGGGACGGCTGGCCGGACCTCTTTGTGGCCAATGACATGGGCCCCAATTACCTGTACCACAACAGGCGCAATGGAACGTTCGAGGATGTCGGAATGATATCTGGGACCGCTATGAGCATCGATGGAAGGGCTATGGGAAACATGGCGGGAGATTTTGGGGATTTTGACCGGGATGGAAAGCTTGACCTTGTTGTCACCCGCTACGGATATCAGCCCATGAGCCTCTACTGGAACAGAGGGGACCAAGGATTCACGGATATCAATTGGGAATCGGGGTTGGACCGTTCCAATTATTCGCCGGTGAGGTGGGGTACGGGGTTAGTGGATTTCGACAACGATGGCTGGCCCGACGTTTTCGTTGCCAATGGCAACGTCTCCACGGCAATCGAACTGCTGCCGAACGAGGTAAAGTTCCGCGAGCCGATCCAGCTCTACCGCAACAAAGGGGCCCGCACCTTCGAGGAGATCGCAGACGCTGCGGGACTGAATGACGGTCCCTTGCAATCCCGTCGCGGCGCCGCCTTCGGAGATATCGACAACGATGGCAATGTGGATATCGTGGTGTACAACGTCGGTGGACCGCCTTCGCTGTTCCTGAATCAAACACGGAATTCGAATCACCGTGTCCTTTTTCGGCTCGTCGGGACGAAGAGCAACCGCGCCGCCATTGGCGCCCGCATGACGGTCTATACGTCGAAAATGACTCAGATTGACGAGGTGCGCGGTGGAGGCAGTTACTTGTCTTCGAGCGACCAACGCCTCCATTTCGGACTTGGCACTGATTCCACGATGAAGAAGGTCGAGATTGATTGGCCCAGCGGATTGAAGGAAGAGTTGAAGAATGTTGCGGGCGATGCGATCTACACGGTGGTGGAAGGCAAGGGAATTACGAGCACCGGCAAGCTAGCTCCTCCGAACAAAAACAATCAGCCCAAAAGTCCGGTGCCTGCGCCGAAGGGCGACTCGTGAAGTTCTCGAATCATTTCTTTCCAATCCGTTCGTGTGGCGGGCAAAGCCGGGCGTTTTGGATAGACAAGTTGGTCCTAATGGGCCTGGTGTTTGCCACGAATTGTCTCGCACAAGTTGCCGTGTCGGAACGTCCCATTCCCAGATTCGAGGACGTCGCGAAGCGGGCCGGCCTGACCGTTTCCCATATCTCTGCCCCGGAGAAAAAGAGCATCATCGAAACCGTGAGTGGCGGCGTCGGATTCATTGATTGCGACAATGACGGTAGGCTCGACATCGTCCTGGTGAACGGTTCGACGGTGGATCGCTTTCGCCAGGGCGGCGACCCCGTGGTGACGCTCTATCACCAGGATGCCAATCTGAGATTCACGGACATTACCAAGAGCGCGGGTCTCAAACGCAAAGGCTGGGGGATGGGAGTGGCGGTCGCGGATTTCGACAACGATGGGTGGCAAGATCTGTACGTGACAGGGTTCGGCGGGAATGTCCTCTACCGGAATCTCGGCAATTGTAAATTTGAAGACGTCACGGAAAAATCCGGCCTGCGCTCGGAAGGCTTCGCGCAGGGGGCGGCATGGGGCGACTACGATCGAAACGGCCACGTGGACCTCTTCGTGGCGCGTTATGTTCACCTCGACATCAACAATCTTCCCGAGTTCGGTAGCAAGGAGTGCACCATCATGACCGTGAAGGTGCACTGCGGACCGCTGGGGCTTGCAGGGGAAACGAATTTTCTTTATCGCAATCGTGGCGATGGCACCTTCGAAGACGTCACCAAGAAAGCCGGCGTGGACAACTCTCCCGGAGCCTACGGCATGCAGCCATTCTGGTTCGACTACGATAATGATGGCTGGCCGGATCTCTACGTTTCTAATGACGCCGGGCCCAACTACCTGTACCACAACAATCACAATGGAACGTTTGAGGATGTCAGCCTGGTGTCGGGAACCGCGGTAGAGGCCAGTGGCAAGGCCCAGGGCTCCATGGGTGTGGATGCCGCCGACATCGATCACGATGGGCTGCTCGACCTTTTCGTTCCCGATTATGCCCTGCAGTACGACACCCTCTATTGGAATCGCGGGCCACTGTGGTTCGAGGACATCACCACGAGAGCGCATCTGGCCAAGCCTACGTACGACTACGTCGGATGGGGCACTGGATTCCTCGACGTAGATAACAGCGGCTGGGCCGACATTTTCGTCAGCAACGGTCACGTCTACCCACAGGCAGACCACATCGAAGGGTCGGCGCATTATTACGAGCCACTGCAACTTTTCCGCAATAATGGCGATAAGACTTTTGAAGACGTGACGGCACTCTCCGGCCTCGACAAGTTCCGGCGGTCGTGGAGAGGCGTGGCGTTCGGAGACGTGAACAACGACGGGAAAATTGACGTGCTGGTCCTGGATGCGGATGGACCGCCAGTGCTTTTACTCAATCGCACGGAGACCGCGAATCACTCCGTGCTGTTCCACTTGATCGGCACGAAAAGCAATAAGGCTGCCATCGGCGCTCGAGTCACCGTGACGGCGGGGGAACTCAAGCAGTTCAATGAGGTGCGCGGTGGAGCCAGCTTGTTCTCGCAGAACGATCTTCGTCTCCACTTCGGACTCGGCACTCACTCTGTCATGGACTCCGTAAATGTTTCCTGGCCGAGTGGAAAGCAAGAGACCTTTGAGAATTTGCCCGCCGATTTCATCTACACCATCAAGGAAGAATCGGGCATCCAGCTAAAAACCCCGTTCTCGACCGCCGGGGTGGCGGCGACTCCAGCGAAGGCTAAACCACTCCGGCACTATTAGTGCGATGACTCACAAGTAAATCGAGATGGAGTGAGGATGCTTTTTTGTACGACGACGCGTACGAACGTCTGCCCAAGGACTGGTCGTGAAGCCGTTGGTCTTTTGTAAGCAGCTTCACGATCACAGCCAGGCGTTGCTGGACCCGGGCGTCGAACGAAGCTGGGCGTGGTTCTCCCAGGATGAGACGCCACCTTCGACGCTTTCCGACTTCGTTCCCCTGGTCAGCAAAGGTATGGAGTTTACGCCGTCGGGAGACACAAGCTTCAAGAAGGATGATTCTCTGTTCGCCTACTACGAAGTCTATGAACCCCTCCTCGCCGGGTTGCCCGCCCCACAGGTTCAGATGCGCATGAAGATCATCAACACTCAGACCGGCGAACTCAAAGTGGACAGTGGCCTACGCAGCGCGGCTGCTTGGATGCAGCCTGGCAATACGGTGATTCCCGTCTCGCAGCAGGTGGCGGTGGACAGACTGGACAAAGGGTTGTACCGGATGGAGGTTCAGGCTACCGATTCCGCGGGAAGGAGCACCGTCTGGCGCACGGCAAGCTTCACCGTCGAGCAGCCGCTTCAACTGGCGTCGCTCAACCGAGTCATGTCTCCTGGTTCCTCTTGTTGCCTATACGGCGAACAACAATTTGGTTCGTTCGGAAGGGACCGGGGCTTATAGACTTGTGCAACGGGACAGTCTAGAGCGAAAATGAAGATTAAAGTCGCACTGTTGGATAGCCGCGGGAGGGACTTGTGCGCCGACCTCAAGGTATGGCCTTTATTATTCTTCTCGGTCTGTGCGCTCCCATTTGGCTGGCGCGAACGAGTAGAGCCGTTCCGCAACTGGGGGACGACAACGCCAGAATCATCGGCACGGTTGTGGACGAAGCATCTCATCAGCCGATCTCCTCGGCTCGCGTAGAGCTGGTGGGCCCCAGCGGGCTGGCCGCGCCCACGAGATACACCAGCTTAAACGGCAAATTCTACTTTGGTGCTCCGGACGGCGACTATCATTTGGTCATTCGAAAGATTGGTTATCGCGACGGGCAGGCGAGTGTCAGTGTTTACGGGGCAGGTCAGTCTCGCGTTGACGTGGAGCTTGTCCGCAAGACCCCCGATTCTAAATCGTCCGCGGCTCCCTCGGAGGCCATTTCCGCGCATGAACTGACAATCTCCGAGAAATCCCGGGAGTGCTATCGCGAAGGCAAGACGCTTACGGGCAAGAAAGATTACAACGGGGCGGTGGCACAATTTCAAAAAGCCATCAAGGAGTCCCCGTCGTATTACGAAGCTTACGCTGACCTGGGTATCGCACAATACCTGCTGGGGCAGGAGGCCGCGGCGCGGGAATCCCTGCAAAAATCGGTCGATCTGAGCGAGGGCAAGTACCCCGAGGGCCTGCTCGATTTTGCGAGCGTGCTTAACTCCCTTCACGATTTCGCCAGTGCCGAAACTTTTGCGCGACAGGGGATCGCACTGGAGGGCACCTCGTGGCGGGGGCACTTGGAACTCGCGCGGACGTTACTGGGATTGAACCGCCTGACGGAAGCTGAGGTAAGCGCCATGGAAGCTCTGAAATTGAATGCTCAGGACGCGCAAATTTACGTGGTGCTTGTGAACATTCACGCCAGAATGCGGCACTACAACTCCGTCCTGCGGGACATTGACGCCTATCTCGCGCTCGACCCAAGCGGCCCAATGAGCGATCAAATGCGCACTACCCGCGCGCAGGCTGCCAAGGCGTTGGCGGACGCGGAGGCCCGGTCCCCTCACAAACCGCAGTGATATAGTCTCAAGACAGACAAGCCGATTCTGCCTCGTTCCTTCTTTCGAGTGCAAAAACCAAAAGCTGCTGTTCACGGCCTGATTGATCAAGCGGTCCCGCGCATCCGCAATTGGCTTGTCCTGCGGATGAAATAATTCAACTTTTCTCAACGACTTCGGACCGTCTATACTGTGATTCTGGTTACGCCCAACAAAATGAAAGCGTGCGGATTCATCTGCGGTGCTCTTCTCTTGATTGTGGCCGCTCCGTTCGGCATGAGTCAATCCCAGCCGGTTGATTCCCCGGCGGTCCAACGCGAAGTTCAAAGTGGAGTCTTCGCACTACGCCAAGGCCGGTACGCCGAAGCGAAAGAACACTTTCTACAGGCGGAAGAGTTGGCGGGTACGGCCTCTGCCGAGATCAATGCCGGAATTGCCATGTCGGAATTGCAGTTGGGCCACTTCGATGTTGCCCGTCAGCGAGAGGCGAGAGTGTTGGAAACGGTTCCTGGCGACCATAGACGCGCCGAGGCCCACAGCATCATCGGAATGTCATGGCTGCGAGAGTCCGCGCAAAGCGCGACGAGCGCCGAGATGCTGCGCTCGGCAGAAGATTCGTTTCGGCAGGCCTTACGCTTCGATCCGTGGTTCGATTCAGTTTACTTCAATCTGGGGGAGACGCTGCTACGAGAGGACCGGGATGCAGAAGCTGCCCAGGCATTCAGGAAGTTCATCGAAGCTGCCGCAAAAGATCCAGCTCAGGACCAGAGCTTTCCCCTTCAGTCCCAAGGCCCTGCGCCAGACTATCAGGTTACCGATAACGAGGGCCGAGTGTTCTCGTCTGACATAATGCGTGGTCGTTTTGTGCTTTTGGACTTCTGGGCAACGTGGTGCCCTCCATGCATTCGTGCGCTTCCCGTTATGCGGGAGTTGGCGTACTATTTTCCCTCGGCGCAACTCACAGTAATCAGCCTAGACGAAGAGACTTCGGACGTCGCGGTGTGGCGCCGTTTCATTGCGGAACATAAGATGGATTGGACTCAGATTCGGGACAAAGGCTCGGAGACGTATTTTCGTTTCGGGCTCTCAGCACCTCCCGACTTAATCCTGCCACGGTACGTCTTCCTGGACCGCAATAATTCCGTACTCCATGTATACAGCGGAACCGACAGGTTGGGGCTGGTAGTGGGGCAAATTGTTAGGACGGTGGATGCGGCGGCCACGGACCTCCCTAGGGCTCGCGAGCCTTCAGGGACGCCTTCTCCCGGCGTCCAGGACTCCCAGTGACCCGTGCGCAGCAGTTTGTCCTAGCTAGCAGGTGTCAGCCATGTGTCCAGGCCGGACGCTAGCCGGCGAGCCACAAACTGCAGTCCTTCATCCATTACCGAACACTCCTTCCAAGGCATCTCTCCCTCCCTTCGTGGGGGGGAAAGTGTCACCTATGTGTCCGGTACAATGTGTTACCTATGTCCCAAGCCGCTCACGAGGCGGATCACCGGTATTCGGTAAATGGGCTCAGTGCACATATCGCGGCAGCGCAGATCCTGATATGCGCGGTCCTTGGATTGGTTTCCGCATCGCACTTTCCCTATGATTCTCAGCTGTGCTGCTTTCGCCCCGAACATTTTCAAAAGGCTCCCCTCAAGTTGCCTTGTTTTTATCATCCCCTTTATAACAAACAAGACGGAGGTTGGAGTTCGGACGGAATCAGTATATAAGTTGCGTTGTCGAGGTAGTTCCGCCAACAGAAGTTGAGAGCGTTCAACGCCTCAACAGCAGGGCCTGAACGAACAGTAGAAGTATCCATTGGCTTGAAAGAACGACCCGTAAATTCTGAATTCCTAGGAAGCGTCATCGCAACGCAAAGCCATCCTGAACCAACTGTGTCGCCCACATCTGCCAGCTCACCACGCATCGCTTCCATTGATGCTCTTCGCGGTTTCGATATGTTTTGGATCATGGGTGGCGGACCGCTAGTGATGGGAGTCTGCAAACTGTTTTCGAACCCGCTTCCACACTGGCTGGATCGACAATTCGACCATGTTGACTGGAATGGATTTGTGGGCTGGGACCTCATCATGCCCTTGTTCCTGTTTATTGTTGGGGTAGCCATGCCGTTCTCGGTGGGCAAGCGAATCGAGCAGGGGGAACGTCGTGGCAGGGTTTATGGCAAGGTGGCCTACCGCGTGTTGATGCTGTGGGTGCTCGGCATGATCGCACAAGGACACCTGCTGGCCTTTGACTCGCACAACCTCCAGTTCTTCAGCAACACTCTTCAAGCAATCGCCGTTGGGTACTTGATCGCCGCAGTCGCTTTAATGGAACTTCCCTTGCCATGGCAGGCAGCGTTGCCCGGAATCTTGCTTGTAGTCTACTGGATACTCTTGGAATTCGTCCCCGTCTCGGGACGCGGTGCCGGTGCACTCACGCCCGACGGGAATCTCGCGATGTGGGTAGACCGGGCGGTGTTGGGCCGTTTTCAGGACGGCACAACCTACACCTGGATCCTTACCAGTTTGGGTTTCAGTGCGACCGTATTGATTGGTATGCTCGCGGGTCACTTATTGCGTTCTTCTCGATCTGGCCAAAGGAAAACGCAACTGCTGGTCGCTGCCGGATTCGGATGTCTCGTTCTCGGATGGCTCTGGAGTTTCGCGATCCCGATTAACAAGCACATCTGGACCAGTTCCATGGCGCTATGGTCGGGTGGATTATGCCTGGTGCTGCTGGCCCTCTTTTATTGGCTTATTGACGTGCTCGGTTACCGGCGCTGGGCTTTTCTTTTTACTGTGATTGGAATGAACGCCATTGTCGCGTACATGTTCGCGGACATTATTCCGTTCGCTCAAATCAGCCAGACACTCCTTGGTGGTTTGGCAAGTCATATGGGAATGTTCGGCACTGTGCTTCTGGCCTCGGGTACCTTTGGATTCTTCTGGCTCGGACTCTACTATCTCTACCGCAACCGAACATTCATCCGCATATAATTGGCCCGCTAACTTCAGCTGAAAATGCGTAAGTCGTATTGCGACATCAGCCCTTGTCTCCCATCGCCTCTCGCGCTATAAGCATGGGCTGCAAAGGAAAGCTATTGCGAGGGTTCCCTATGAATCTCTGGCCTTGGCGTAAGAATGCAATCACTCCTACTCTGCGCACTATTACCCTATTCTTTCTCCCTCTTACATCAGTACTCGCTCAGGCACTGATTCCCTCTGGTCAGCAAGATACCGCCGATCTCATTCTTGTTAACGGCAAAATCATCACCATGGATGCAAGCGATTCCATCGCGCAAGCCATTGCAATCCATGCAGGCAAGATAGTTGCCGTCGGCACTAATGAAGAAATCCGCAAGCGCGCATCCAGAAGCGCCCAAGTCATCGACTTGCACGGCCGCACGGCCACTCCCGGACTCATTGACTCGCACTGTCACTTTGATGAGACCACTATCCTCTACGATATCGATCTCAGCTCCGTGAAATCAGTGGACGATGCTCTGGCGCTGGTTCGCGACAAAGTTATCAAGCTCCAGACCGGCCAGTGGGTCCAAGGTGCCGGATGGGACGAAAGCAAGCTCGCCGAACTGCGGTACCTCACCGCGGCCGATCTCGATAAAGTATCTCCGAATAATCCCGTCTGGCTTCTTCACACCACGGGACATTATGGCGTCGCAAATTCCGCTGCTCTGCGATTGGCCAAAATCTCGGCCGAAACCAAAAATCCTCCAGCGGGAATCATCGATCGCGATTCCGAAGGCCTTCCAACGGGCGTTCTTAAAGAAGATCCGGCGATGGAATTGGTCACAAAACTCATAGCTCCCCACTCCCATGAACAGCAACGCAATGGCCTCCTGAAAATGATGGCGGACTTCAACAAGGAGGGGATGACTGCCGCAAAGGATCCTGGTATCACGCCGGAACGATGGGACCTGTACCGCGAATTGCTCAACGAGAAACAATCCACGGTGCGCATCTTTGCGCTCCTCTTAGGCGGCAGGACGATGGATTCCGCGCGTGCCACAGTAAGCCGGCTTCAGTCACTACCCAAACCGCCACAATCATTTGGCGATGGCATGCTGTTTGCCGGCGGCGTCAAGATCTTCATGGACGGCAGCGGCGGTGGCCGCACTGCATGGGTCTATGAGCCTTGGTACCGGCAAGCCACGCAGCTCGACCCCGGCAACACTGGCTATCCTGCTCTTGATCCCGGCACGTACCAGGAGATGGTCAAGCTCTTCCATAATGAGGGAATCCACGTCAGCACTCATGCAGTCGGTGATCGAGCGATTGATTGGGTTGTGGACACTTACGCCGCGGCACTAAAGGAAAAACCTGCCAAGAATCTCCGCCACGGAATAATTCATTGCAATATCCCGACCGACCACGCCATTGCCATCATGGCAGCGCTTCAGAAAGAGTTTGCGTCGGGCTACCCCGAGGTGCAGGCACCTTTTCTTTGGTGGATTGGTGACACCTATGCCGGAACCTTCGGTGAATCGCGAGAGAAGCGCTTGCTGCCTCTCGCAACCTACAAGCAAAAGGGAATTGTGTGGGCCGGTGGCTCGGACTATCCGGTCACTCCGTTCCCCGCACGCTATGGATTGTGGGCTTCCGTTGCACGCAAGACCATGAAAGGGGTATACGGCGAACAGCCGTTCGGAGTAGCTGAATCCGTCGACATTCATACGGCTCTACGTTCCTACACCATTTGGGCGGCACACCAGCTATTCCTCGAAGACCGCATCGGCTCGCTTGAAGCTGGGAAGGATGCTGACATCGCAGTTTGGGATCGTGATCTCTACTCCATCTCAACCGATGAATTGAAGCAGTTGAAGTGCGAACTCACCCTGCTTCGCGGAAAGACCGTATACCGCAGTGCCGATTTTCGGTGATTCCATTTCGGAAGACGTTCCGCGGCACCGTAAGAGCTATTGTCGGAAAAAGAAGTGTTCGTCACATCCTTCAAATACGCTGCTGTGATATAGCCGATTGCGTGTGCCAGACTCCGGTTCCCCGTGCACTACGCGGTTTCGCGAGGCTACTCTATAAGGGAGATGAACTAGGATGAGAAGAATTTCACTTTTTCTTGTGGCCCTGATGCTCTTTGGGCTCGGGATCGCTGGTCGGACGTCAAAGAAAAGTGAATGGGTTTCTCTCTTCAACGGGAAAGACCTGTCCGGTTGGAAAATCAATGGCCAGGAAAAGTGGGTAGTCGAGGACGGCACAATATTTTGCGAGAGTGCAGAGGGAAAGTACGGCTATCTGACCACCGAGAAAACCTATCGCGATTTCGAACTTCGTCTTAAATTCAAAGGCGAAGCGAAGGGAAATAGCGGGGTGTTTCTTCACGCGAAGATTACCGGAAATAGTCCCGCGACTGGACCCGATATAGCGGGAATGCAAGTAGAGGTGGATCCAAATCCGGGTATGCATACGGGTGGACTCTATGAAAGCGGAGGGCGCGGATGGGTGATGATGCCCTCAGCCGAAGGAGAGAAGGCGCTAAAGCCCGGCGAGTGGAATGACCTGGAAGTCTCGGTGCAAGGCAATCATGTGGTCACCGTTCTCAACGGCACGAAAATTTCCGATTTTACGGACTCAACTCCCAAATTTACCGATGGTGTGGTCGGTCTGCAAATACATACCGGTGGGGGCGTAAAGATGCGATGGAAGGATATTTCCATTAAGGAAGAGTAGGTCGATCTGGTTTACTGAACCGCGTACAACGATATGTCCTCTGAGGAGACAGCATGACGGAAAAACAAAACCGCAGGCGATTCCTGCAATCTTCTGCTGGTGCGCTTACGATCGGTCTGCTCTCAGTGGCGGACGGGTCTGCAATGGCAGGGTGCTCTTCTGAAAAGGATCGAGAACGCGATTTGGGCCAAACGGCTCCTGTGGTTTCTTCGAACACCGGTAAAAAGCCACTCCGGCTCGGACTGATTATCCCAACTGCAAAAGATCCCGATGTTACGATGCGCAAGCTGGTCGAGCTCGGCTTGTTTAGCGCACAGCTCTATGTTGACGACTTGGAGCTGAACAATGCTGCATCTCTCCGCCAGTCGCTCGATAAGTACAAGATCGAAGCAACGTCGCTTGTGGTCGGCGGTCCAGGAAAAGAAGTGTGGGATTTTTATGACGGCCCGCTGACCATCGGTTTAGTTCCTCGAGAGACAAGGGCTGCACGCGTGGCGCTAATCAAGAAGGCTTCTGAGTTTGCCAAGGCTGCGGGGATTCCCGCCGTCCAAACTCATTGCGGATTTATTCCGGAAAATCCGAACGATCCAGTCTACAAAGAGTTGGTGGAAACGATGCGGGAGGTGACCACCTATTGCAAGCGAAACGGACGGAATTTTCGCTATGAAACGGGCCAGGAAACTCCCATCACGCTGCTCAGGGCAATGCGGGATGTTGGAGTGGACAATCAGGGAGTTAATTTCGATGTCGCCAACCTGATCCTGTACGGCAAGGCAAATCCTGTGGATGCGATCGAGATCCTCGGCCCGTACATTCAGGGTATTCACGCCAAGGATGGTTTGTGGCCAACCAATCCGCACGATCTGGGAATGGAAGTCCCCATCGGGAAGGGCAAGGTCGATTTCCCACGTATCATTGCGCGTCTGAAGGAATTGCACTACGGTGGTGCCGTGACAATCGAAAGAGAAGTCTCGGGAGAAGAACAGACTAAGGATGTGCGAGAAGCAAAAGCATATCTCGAGAAACTGATCGGTTGAGTTAATTGGCAGAGCCAAAATAAGGGCCTTCGCACGTAAACGAGTTGCACGGCAATCAATCCAACGAAGGCAATTCGCCTGGAGGGGCATAGCAAAATGTCTGACCAACGAAAAGAAACGCCACGTCATTTCGACAATGTGGATCGCAGAACATTCATTGGAGCGGCAGCCGCAGCGGCAGGGGTTTTGTTCATTCACCCCAGCCTGGTTCGTGGAACCGCTGTGAATTCAGCGGTGCGCGTCGGGTTGTTGGGCTGCGGTGGGCGAGGCACGGAAGACGCCACGAATTTGATCGACACTGGCGGTGCGCGCGTCGTTGCCCTTGCAGACATGTTCCAGGACCGCCTCGATGAGGCTCGCGCCAGTTTCGACAAGGTTCAGTCTGCAAAAGGATATGCACCAATTGACGCGAGGCAACTCTTTCTTGGACCCAAGGCGTTTGAAGCAATCGCAGCTAGTAAAGAAGTCGATGCCATCGTGATTGCGACTCCGGCCTACTATCACCCGCAGCACCTGGAGGCGGTAGTAGCAGGTGGCAAACACGTTTATCTGGAGAAACCCGTTGCGGTCGATGTGCCCGGCGCGCTTAAAGTCGCGGAAATTGGCAAACGCGCACATGGGAAGATCAGCCTGGATGTTGGGTTCCAGATTCGCGAGTGCCCGCCGTTTGTGGAAATGGTCCGAAGAATCCATGCCGGGGCGCTTGGCACCATCATTTGCGGTGAAGCACATTACTGGTCTGGGTATAACCAGAAGCCGGCGTGGCCCAATGCCTCACCCGCTGAACGGCGGCTCCGAAACTGGGGGCACGATCGGATTCTGTCAGGCGACATCATCGTCGAACAGAACATCCACGCCATCGATATCTGCAACTGGATTCTGAAGTCCCATCCAGTGAAAGCGGTTGCCACCGGAGGCCGCAAGGAGCGTCCCACGGAAGGTGACACTTGCTATGGGCACTTCAACGGTGTTTTTTACTATCCCGATGATGTCACGGTCAGCTTCAGTTCCGCTCAATTCATTAAGGGCGGGTTTGACGTCAACGAGCGATTCTTTGGGACGAAAGGCTCTTCGCAATCTCCCTATTCGGGTCCACTCGGTATCTGGGGAGATGAACCCTGGCAGCCGGACGCTGCCGCTCCCAAGCCAGGCGAAAGCGGATTTTCAGTAACCGGAAAATTTGGCGACAATCTGGAGTTTGCTGATTCCGCAAAAAAGAAGTCCTTCATCGACAGCATCACCAGCGGGAACTTCCACAACCAGGCAGCCGATGGCACGGAGTCCGTTCTCAGTTGCATTCTGGCGCGAAGTTCAGCCTACAAAGGCGGCCATGAAATGAAATGGGAAGAAATCATCAGGTCCAAAGAAGTCTGGGACCCCAAGATCGATCTCAACAAATTGACTTAGTGCTCAGAGTAGACGGATAAGAGTGCTGACAACACAAATGGGCGGGTGAATTCATGAGGAGAGCTTCGCGGCGCGATTTCTTGAAATCCACGGCAACCACAGCTTGTACTCTGGGACTGGCCGGCGCAGGACTATCTCATACTTTAGAACCGCTGCCCTCGTTGCCGCAGCCGGAAAAATCCGGCGTATCTTCACCAACATTTTCAACACTTTCTTTGAAAAAAGGTCTGGTGTTCGGGATGTTGCCGGAGAACATGACTTACTCCGAGCGCTTCCAATTGGCGAAAGACGTTGGCTTCGACGTCGTACAAGCGCCCACCACCGCCGATGACCGCACTGCACAAGAGATCAAAACTGCCGCGGACAAGGCGGGCATCCATATTGATTCCGTCATGAACATGGATCATTGGAAGTTCCCGCTAACCTCCAGCGCCCCCGACATTGTGGGAAAAAGCCTGGCGGGAATGCGTACCTCACTGCATAACGCCAAGCTTTGGGGCTCGGACGTGGTACTGCTTGTCCCCGGCGTGGTGAATGCAGAGACCTCGTATCATGATGCCTGGGTGCGCTCGCAGAAAGAGATTCGCAAGCTGCTTCCCTTGGCAGCCGAATTGAACGTCGTGATCGCCATCGAGGAAGTGTGGAACAAATTCCTGTTGAGCCCCCTGGAGATGGCCGCCTATGTAGATGAATTCAAGAGCCCTTGGATCAAAGTCTGGTTCGACGTAGGGAATGTATTGCTTTATGGGTACCCGCAAGATTGGGTTCGCACTCTGGATAAGAGAATCATCAAAGTACATCTCAAGGACTTCAAACGAACCGAAGACGGATACGCCTGGACGAATCTCGGCGAAGGTGACGCAGAATGGCCCGCTATACGGCAGGCATTCAGCGACATAGGATACGTGGGTAGCGTAACCGTAGAACTCGAAGGTGGCGACGCGGCATACCTTCGCGATGTAAGCCGTCGTGTGGACCGTTTAGTTTTGGGTCGGGGATAAATCACCTGACCATATTTATTGGGTATGGGCAAGCTCCAGATGGAGAGGAACAATGGACAAACAGCTGCAGTCTCCCAATTCACGAAGGGTGGAGGTTTCGCGGCGCAAGTTCTTACAGCAATCTACCGCCGCTGCAATTGGCATTTCCATCGTTCCACGCCGAGTATTAGGCGGCGCGGGCTACGTCTCTCCCAGCGATAAGGTCAATATTGCATTCATCGGTGTGGGCGCACAGGGTCTACGCGTCATGCTTCATTTCTTGCGGGAGCCCGATGTTCAGGGTGTGGCGGTCTGCGATGTGAACAAGACAGGCGCAAACTATCCACAGTGGGGCAATCATGAGTTCCGCGATTCCGTTTGCAAATTGCTCGGAGTCAACGGCGGCTGGGATTGGCTCAGCCCCGACGAACCCCTTCAGTTAAGCCATTCTCTCCGCGTTACCAGCGGTGTTGCGGGCCGTGAGCCTTGTCAGAAAATCGTGGATGCTTACTACGCCGGTCAGCAGCGTTCTGGCCAGTATCGTGGATGTTCGGCCTACAGCGACTTTCGCGAACTGCTTGAGAAACAGAAAGACCTCGATGCAGTCGTCGTATGCACGACGGACCATTTGCATGCCGCAGTCTCTGCGGCGGCAATGAAAAAGCGCAAGAATGTCTTCTGCCAGAAGCCCCTGACGCACACCGTTTACGAGGCAAGACGCCTGGCTGAAATCGCGCGAGAGACAGGGGTGGCGACTCAGATCGCGGTAGCCAACCAGGCATCCGAATCCACACGTCTGCTCTGCGAGTGGATTTGGAGCGGAGCCATTGGGTCCGTGCGCGAAGTCATGAACTGGTCGAGCCGTCCGTTCTGGCCGCAAGCTTTAGAGCGCCCAAAGGAGAGCGAAGCAATACCCGATGGCTTGGATTGGAACTTGTGGCTCGGCCCCGCCCCGGATCGCCCGTTCAACCATGCGTACTTACCTTTTGTGTGGCGCGGTTGGTGCGACTTCGGTTGTGGATCTCTGGGTGATATGGGCTCCTACAGTTTCGATACAATTTTCCGGGTGCTGAAACTGGAAGCGCCTGTGAGCGTGGAAGCGAGCTCTACCGACCGATACGAAGAAACCTATCCGCAGGCATCAATTGTCCGCTACAACTTTCCCGCCCGTGGCGATATGCCGCCCGTCAAATTCACTTGGTATGACGGCGGTCTAAAGCCACCTCGTCCAGAAGAGTTGGAAGATGGCCGTCCATTAAAGGGTGACGCAGATGAAGACGAAGGGCTCCTCTTTGTCGGTGACCGTGGGAAGATTCTCTGTTCATTCAATGGTGCCGATCCAAAGCTTATCCCCCAAACGAGGATGGACAGTTACCAGCAGCCTCCCAAAACACTCCCGAGGTCTCCGGGCAATGAGCGCGAGTGGCTTGACGCCTGCAAAGGAAACAGTAAGCAGAAACCCGGCGGCAATTTCGAATTTTCTGGCCTTGTCACCGAGACCTTGCTCCTGGGAAATGTCGCGACCCGCCTGGGACAAAAACTCGACTGGAATCGCGGCAGCCTGAGAGTCACTAACTCCGGTGCGGCACAGACCTTTGTGCGACCAGAACGGCGAAGTGGTTGGGATCTTTAGCAGAGAATTTGTTGGAGTTTGAATCGACTGTGAAATTGGACGAGGAGAAATCAATGTCGACAATTACCAGAAGAGAGTTTGTTAGGAATACCGTGACACAAGCGGCCATTGGCAGCTTCTTCGCTGCCGGTGTGTTGGAGTTGCGCGCCAATCCATTGGGAATGCCAATTGGATGCCAGACCTGGCCCGTCAGGGAAATGATTGCCAAAGATTTTCCTGGCACCATCAAGTTGCTGGCGCAGGCTGGGTTTCAATCCATCGAACTTTGTTCGCCCGTGGGATACGCCGATTCGGGGTTTGCAGGTCTCGCCAAATATTCCGGAGCTGAGATTAAGAAAATTATGAGCGATGCGGGTGTCACCTGCGTCAGTTCTCATTTTGGGATCGACGAGCTTAGGAAGAATCAGAGCGCCAGCATCGCTTGGGCAAAGGAAGTAGGATTGACGCAAATGTTCGTACCAAGCCTCGGCGGACCCAAGAATCCCACCCTGGACGATGTGAAACGCGCGGCCGATGAATACAACAATATTGGCGAACTGGCGGCGGCCGCGGGCATCCAGCAGGGTCTTCACAACGAGGATTTCGAACTCTCTAAAGTAAACGGTAAGCGAACCTATGACCTGCTACTGGATCTTCTCGATCCGAAGCTGATCAAGTTCCAATTTCAAGTCTCCACAATCAGCGAAGGCTACGATGCGGCAGAGTATTTCACCAAATACCCTGGCCGATTCATTTCCATGCATGTCCAGGGCTGGTCTTCCGCGACGAAGAAAATAATGGCAGTCGGGCAGGACTCGCTCGACTGGAAAAAGATCTTTATCGCAGCCAAAACGGGCGGAGTGAAGAATTACTTCGTGGAAATGAAACTGGAAATGATGAAGGAAAGCGTGCCATACCTTCGCAGTCTGCAAGTCTGAGGATCCGAGGGCACTCTTGCCAAATAGCTTTGGACTGTGGCCTCTCTTCTTGGCCATTTTTACCTTGACAACCAGACCATCCTAAAATAAGGTTTTGTAAAACGAAGGAAAACGAAAGTAATCGATATTAAAAGTAACTGCAGCCTCGATTACCTCTGCGAGAGCAACTTCGGATCCAACAACCGCTCTACCTTCGATTGGCTCTCTTCGGAACAAGACGGTTAAGATGATCGGTGCAAAATTCCATTTGTTCTCAAGTTTCATTATCAGAGTAGCGATGTGATAGTTTCACCTCGATGGAAAGGGAACCTTCTGTGACGACCAGGGGCGTGGACCAAAGTACCGACACCCAATCTGCTCGAGGCGCTGTCACTCTTCGCGAAATCCGCCAGCAGCCCGATCTCTGGCCGTCCACGCTCGAACGCGTTTCTACCTCACGAGTTCGTCCCCTGATTGATGATCGAACGGCAATCATTTGCGGCGCAGGCACTTCCGCGTATGCGGCCTCGGCCGTCGCTTCCAGTTGGTCGAACGCACTAGCGATTCCCACCACCGATTTAGTCTCTTATTCAAAGCAGGATTTGGCGCGTCTGGTGCCGGGCTTTGCCACCAGGGGCACGCTCGTCTCTTTGGCGCGTTCTGGCGATAGTCCAGAAAGTGTTGGGGCGGTTGTCCGGTTACAAAAGCTGTTTCCCGAAGCGAAGCACATTGCCATTACCTGCAATGAAAAGGGCCAATTGGCCCACTCGCCCGGCGTCGAACCCATCGTGCTTCACCCTCTGACGAACGACCGCAGTCTGGCAATGACGAGTTCTTTTTCCAATCTGATTCTGGCGGGACTGGCTATCGTGCACGGCGAACTATTGGGCGAGCGCCTTCCCCATATTGCGGCCACTGTAAAGAACGCTCTCCCTGATTTTGAGGTCGTCGCGCAGACGTCTGGCTTCCCGCGTTTTTTCACGAATGATGGTTTTGACATCGGCAGGGCTGACGCCTCTGGCAAGCGAAGCCTGCCTCAAAGCGCTGGAGATGACGGCTGGTCGCCTCGTTGCCCTCCCCGAAACGTTTCTCGGTGTTCGACATGGACCCATGAGTTTTCTGCGTCCGGATACCCTGGTACTTTGCGTACTTTCTTCGGATGTTCACACGCGACGCTACGAAGTGGATTTGCTGAAGGAATTACGCCAGAAAAACCTGGGTTACCTGGTAGTGGTCGGACCGCCGACGTTCGCGTCCGATCTCGCGCACGAGTTCGTGCCAGCGGTGGCTGATGATATTCCCGATTGTCTTCGCACGCCGTTCGAAATTGTGTTTCCTCAGCTTCTTGCCTATCACCTGAGTCTCGGATCGGGATTGGATCCCGACAATCCGAGTCCGGATGGTGTGATCACTAGAGTCGTGCAGCGATTTCAAGTGTACGAGTGAGCCGAAGTCGGCTTTAACCCTCGAAACATGCGTGCCGTGGGAAACTGCCCGTAATCTTGCGCACGACTCCGTGGAACCAGTGAATCCCCGAGGCGCCAGGTAGAAACATATAAGGACACTCTCCCCTTACTACGCGGATGCCATGCGTTTCGCAGAACTCCACGGCCTCCTCGCTGACCGACCCTGCTACACCCGCGCTGTACATCCAGACACGTCGTACGTCGGCTTCCGCGCAGTCGTGTACAATCGTGTTTGTAACAGCAGGTGCGGTCATTATCAATACGCCATCCACGGGTGGTTGCACGTCTTGTATGCGCGCAAAGCACTTCTTGCCCGGTATTTCGGAAAGATTGGGATTCACCGGCACTACCTCATATCCCTGGCGGGACAGTTCCTCGCACAGTTTCGCGCTAAAACTTTTCGGGTCTCGAGAAACGCCAGCAATGGCAATTCTCTTCTGGGCTAGAAAATCTTCAACGGTTTCGATCGAAGTTTTGTAAGTAGCCATGTCTTCCTCCTCGGCGAGGGCATACCCGGGATGCGGCCTGCCTTTTCGGGCAAGTTTATTCCGTTTACCTCCTTAATGGTGTGATTGAAAGCACGGTCATTTGTTCGCCTGAGCAGTGCCTCGGACCTCTCCGTAATGGTTGGCCACTCGGGCCAAATCCCTCTACAATATCTGCGACCATTGGACGCCCATGAATGAACTGAAACAATTCCGAAGGACTACTCTGAGAATCAGTCCGGCTGACAACGTTGCCGTAGCCCTCGTGGATTTAAAGGCCGGCGAGCAGGTCGAAGTTGCAGGAAAGACCTACACCCTTACTTCTCCTGTTTCTGCCAAGCACAAATTCGCGCTGAAGGACCTGCGAGTGCGCGATACAGTGATCATGTATGGAGTCGTGGTTGGGGAGGTTGTTTCCCCTATTCTCCTCGGCGAAGCCATCAGCACCTCGAATCTCCGTCATCAAGCCTCTGGATTTCAGGCTAAATCATCCTCTTACCACTGGGATCCGCCAGACGCTTCAAAGTGGAAGGACCGCACGTTTGCAGGTTACCGTCGTTCCGATGGACAAGTCGGTACCAGAAACTATTGGCTGGTCGTGCCACTGGTTTTTTGCGAGAACCGCAACATTCTGGCCCTGCAGGAAGCGTTTGAAAAAGAACTAGGAAACGCTGCGCCGCAAACCTACACGCGCCATGTTTCGGAATTGGTCAGGCTCTACCGCGAAGGCAAGACTGACGAAATTGAAAGTCATCCTTTTCAGGCCTTCGGCAACTCGGAACAGGGAAGTAAGGTGTTTCGCAATGTAGATGGTGTGAAGTTCTTAACGCACGAAATGGGTTGCGGCGGCACCCGACAAGATGCTCAGGCACTGTGTGGCCTGATTGCGGGATACATCCACCATCCCAATGTCGCGGGAGCAACGATTCTTAGCCTCGGATGCCAGCACGCCCAGGTGGCCATGCTCCAGGAAGAAATTCGAAAACGGAATCCTCGTTTCGACAAACCTCTGTTTGTTTTCGACCAGCAGCAGAGCAATCTCGAATCCGCCATGTTGGAAGGTGCCATCCGCAAAACATTTCTGGGTGTGGTCAAGGCGAATGAGCTGGGGCGCAAGCCCGCGCCGCTTTCCGCTCTCTCCATCGGATTAAAATGCGGCGGTTCCGACGGCTTTTCCGGACTCTCTGCCAACCCTGCGATTGGTCATCTGGCGGATGTCGTGGCCGTTCTCGGTGGTAAAGGGATTCTGTCCGAATTTCCTGAGCTATGTGGAGTGGAGCAAAACCTTATCGATCGTTGCACGGAGTTTTCCTCTGCGGAGCGGCTGGCGACTCTCATGCGCACCTATGCGGCTCGTGCGGAAGCGGCCGGCTCTGGCTTCGAAATGAATCCATCTCCCGGCAACATCAAAGACGGCCTGATCACCGATGCGATGAAATCGGCAGGCGCTGCGCGCAAGGGTGGCGATGCTCCCGTTTCCGATGTCTTGGACTATCCCGAATATGCTTCCAAACCCGGCCTCAACTTGCTCTGCACGCCCGGCAGTGATGTGGAAGCGGTCACTGCACAGGTCGGAGCGGGTGCAAATATCGTTCTGTTCACAACTGGCTTGGGAACGCCAACCGGAAATCCCATTGTTCCTGTGGTCAAAATATCCACCAACACGCAGTTAGCTCGCAGAATGCACGACATCATCGACATTGATACCGGCGCCATCATTGAGGGCTCTACTACCATCACGCAGATGGGCGACTCGATCCTTGAGGACGTTATCCGCATCGCCAGCGGCGACCGCAAGACCAAAGCGGAAGAGAAAGTGCAGGAAGATTTCATCCCCTGGAAACGTGGCGTTTCTCTCTAACCCGCGAGCCCCAACGTGCGTGATGGATCTTTCTTGATGACTTCCTGGAATCTTCTGACATACATTACTCGTCAGAGTATACGTTTACCGCAATCTTAGGATTCTTCAGTTTAGCCACATCTAATGCAGAAAGCGGAAGGTGCCCACTGATGCTTCGCAACTCCAGACGTCATTTTTTGCAACAAACTTCTGTCGCCAGCCTGGCCGTCGCCGCGCCGAACCTGCTTGGCTCGCTATCTCTGGCGAATTCGCTTGCCGCGCCATCGACACAAACACTCCAAATCGATATCGACACACGCCGCACGGTCTCTTCCCTTGACCGCAATCTTTTTGGTTCCTTCCTGGAGCATTTGGGCCGTGCCATCTATGAAGGCGTCTACGAGCCGAACTCCAAATTTGCCGACTCCAACGGGTATCGCAAAGACGTGCTGGAAGAAGTTCGCAAGCTCAACGTTCCCATCATTCGTTATCCTGGTGGCAATTTTGTTTCCGGCTACCACTGGCTGGATGGTGTCGGTCCAAAACAGGATCGGCCGAAAGTCCTTGAAAAGGCGTGGAACTCCATCGAAAGCAATCAGTTTGGCATCAACGAATTTCTTGGCTGGTGCAAGCTGGCGGCCACCACTCCCCTGCTTGGTCTGAATCTCGGCACGGGGACTCCGGAATCGGCTGCCGCGCTCGTCGAATATTGCAACGTCGACAAAGGGACCAAGTGGAGCGATCTTCGCCGCAAACACGGTGTCGCCGATCCTTATCAAGTAAAGAACTGGTGCCTTGGCAATGAAATGGACGGTCCTTGGCAGATCGGGCACATGACCGCCGCGGAGTATGGCGAAAAAGCCGCCGATGCCGCCCGTCAAATGCGTTATGTAGACCCGTCTCTCAGTTTGATTGCCTGTGGCTCCAGTAGCATCTTCATGCCCACTTATTTGCAGTGGGACCATGATGTGCTCACGCAGTGCTATGAGTACGTCGACGCGATCTCTCTTCACCGTTATTACGACAACAGCTCCGAAACCGGTGGCGACAGTTCAAAATTCCTTGCCTTGAATCTGAGCATGGATCGCCAGATTTCCGAAGTTGCCGCAGTCTGTGATTATGTGCGGGGACGTGTGCGTTCCCCCAAAAAGCTCTGGCTCTCTTTCGACGAATGGAATGTCTGGTATCGCGCTCGCACCGGTTCTGCTGTGAATGGAGCACGCACCGAAGCCCCGCATCTCCTCGAAGAAATCTACAACCTCGAAGATGCCCTGCTTGTCGGCGGCCTGCTGAACACTCTCATCCGGAATTCTGCCCGTGTCAGAGTCGGGTGTCTGGCGCAGCTAGTGAACGTCATCGCCCCGATTATGACCAACGCCAACGGACTTTATCGTCAGACTATCTTTTACCCCTACAGTTGGGCGCTGCAGTATGCACAGGGAGCAGCTCTCGATATTCTCCTGGAGTCTCCACCTTCCTACGAAGTGCAAGGCATGGGACAGGTTCCCTATCTCGATGTTGCGGGGACTTACAATCAATCCGATGGCTCTCTCTCGCTCTTCGTTTTGAACCGCGATTTGTCCAAGCCCCAGCAGTTCGAAGTGAATTGGGAAGACAAAACCGCGGGGCGTCTTCTTGCTTCGTTTGTTCTTACGGGCACCGATTTGAAGGCTGCAAACGGTTTCGATGCACCGCAAAGAGTCATTCCTCAAGCGGCAGACAAGCCTTCTACCAGTGGCAATCGCACCAAATTCGAAGTGCCGCCGCGCTCCTATTCCGTATTCCACTGGGGTGCCTAGCCAGTGATTTTGGTCAAGGCGAATAGCGTCTTATTGAAGGAATTACAGTGAACAAGTTCACCTATCTCAGATCTATATCGTTCGCCAGTTTGCTTCTATTCGCAAATGGCGGAAGAATTCTGTTGCCTCTGCCAACAGACCATCGAAACAATCCAGGATTCCAAATGGCCCGGGCCGCGGAGCTTACTGAGGATCCTGCCACTTCCGCCCCGCTATCCAAGCCTCTTCTCGGTTGGAACAGCTGGGATGGCTACGGCACCACCGTTAATGAAGAGCAGGTCAGAGCAAACGCCAAGTGGTTTGAACAAAACCTAAAACCATTTGGTTGGCAGTACATTACCGTTGATATGGAGTGGTTCGTTACCAATCCAATCCCCGAAGGCAATTCCAAATTGTCACAATTCAGTCTGGATGCCAACGGCAGGTACACGCCAGCAGTTGGACGCTTTCCCAGTTCAGCCGATGGCAAGGGGTTCAAACCGCTCGCCGACTATATCCATTCGCTTGGGCTGAAATTCGGAATTCACATCTTGCGCGGCATTCCGAAAAAGGCAGTTGAAGCAAACCTGCCGATTGCCGGCTCCCAATTTCATGCCATGGATGCCGCCGACACTTCGGAAACTTGCCCGTGGAATCCAGACAATTACGGTATCGACGCATCAAAACCTGGCGCGCAGGCCTACTACGATTCCATCGCCACTCTCTATGCAAGTTGGGACGTCGACCTGATCAAAGTCGATTGCATCAGCAGCCATCCCTATCGAGGAGACGAGATTCGCCTGCTCAGTACGGCGCTGGCTAAGACGGGGCACCCGATAGCCTTGAGCCTTTCGCCTGGCGCCGCTCCCTTGGAGAAGGTCGATGAGATGCGCAAGTACTCACAAATGTGGCGCGTTTCCGACGACATCTGGGACATCTGGCACAGCGACGTTCCGTATCCTCAGGGATTGGGAGATCAATTTCAGAACGCAATCCGGTGGGCCGATCTTTCGCAACCGGGACATTGGCCAGATCTTGATATGCTCCCGCTTGGCTACCTCGGACCCGCTCCCGGCTGGGGAACTCCCCGCCAGACCAGGTTAACGCGCGACGAACAACGTACCCTGCTCGGTCTGTGGGCCATTTTCCCATCACCGCTCATGGTCGGGGGCGACCTCACCAAAGCCGATGACTGGACCAAATCATTGCTCACCAACCAGGAAATTCTTGCTGTCGATCAAACCGCAACACACAGCCGTCCTATTATCGTGAACGATAAAATAATTGTCTGGGTGGCGAGATCCGAATCCAAGGGCATCTTCTACGTCGCTGCATTCAATCGGACTGAATCGACCACTAAGCTGAATTTTTCCTGGGAGCAACTGGGCTTCGTAGGCAAAGAGTACGCTCTCCGCGATCTCTGGGAACATAAAGATCTCGGCAGCGCCAAGGAATTCCAAGTTACTTTGGAAGCGCATGCCAGCTCTCTGTACAAACTCCAGACTCTTCCTGGGACAAAGCCTTAAACAACGCGTCCCTTACTGATGTTGCGTCAGTCTTTTGGAGAAGTTCACGCAAAACCAGTTCATCACCTGGAACTGGACATCAGAGGTAACAAGCAGCGCTTGATCCTGATTTTGTACTGGAAGGCCGCCAACTTCCTCGCTTAAAGTAACAGTGCAAGTGATTCCCATCTGATTCACGAAAGGTTCAATCGCAATCATGTCCGTTTCTCTCTTCGCGCTTGACGGTAAGGTGGCTGTAGTTCTCGGCGGCACCAGTGGCATTGGGCGCGCACTGGCTTTGGGCTTGGCAGACGCTGGCGCAATCGTAGTCGTCTCCGGACGTCGCATCGAACAGATTAACGATACTGCCGCGGAAATCGAATCTCGCGGACAGAAAACGATGCGCATGGTCTCCGATGTTCGCGACCGCAAATCTCTGGAAGATCTCAGGGATGCAGTCGTGCAGGCTTTTGGTAAGGTGGACATACTCGTGAATGCCGCCGGCATCACCAGGAAAAGTCCCACCATTGATCTTACCGAGGAAACCTGGTCAGAAATTCTGGACACCAATCTTACCGGCACTCTCCGCGGTTGCCAGGTTTTTGGACAACACATGCTCGGCCGCAAGGCTGGCCGTATCATTAATATCGCTTCGTTGGGCTCCTTCCTTGGTCTATTGGAAGTGGCCGCCTACAGCGCCAGCAAATCCGGCCTGGCTTCCCTAACAAGGTCGTTGGCCATCGAATGGTCTCGTCATGGAGTTCTAGTCAACGCCATTGTGCCCGGCGTTTTTCAGACGGCACTTAACGCGAATCTGTTGAATGGCGAACGAGGCCGCGAGTTCCTCATGCGCACACCCATGGGGCGATTCGGCCGCACGGAGGAATTGATCGGTGCCGCAATCTTTCTTGCTTCCGAAGCCTCTTCCTTTGTCACTGGCCAGTTTATCGTCGTCGATGGCGGCATTCTCGCCAGCGGAGTCAACCAGTGACCCCGCCGGCTGATGCGTCCTCGCTGCGCTTGCGCCCCAAAGAGACTTGTCGTTGGGATCTTGTGAGTCTTGGCGAGGTCATGCTTCGTCTTGATCCCGGTGACGGTCGTGTCGCGACAGCGCGCAAATTCGATGTCTGGGAAGGTGGCGGCGAATACAACGTTGCCCGGGGATTGCGCCGCTGCTTCGGTCTGCACACCGCTCACGTCACTGCCCTTGCTGACAATCCCGTTGGCCGCTTGATCGAGGATTTAATGCTGCAAGGTGGCGTCGACCTTTCCTTGTTAAGATGGGTAGACTACGACGGCGTTGGACGCACCACGCGTAACGGATTGAATTTTACGGAGCGGGGTTTTGGTGTTCGCGCTGCCGTGGGGTGTTCCGATCGCGGCCACACCGCCGTCTCTCAATTGAAACCAGGCCAAATCGATTGGGATAGTATTTTCGGCAAGCAGGGAGCACGCTGGTTTCACACTGGCGGGATCTTCGCCGCTCTCTCAGAAACTACTCCGCTGGTTGCCCATGAAGCGATGCAGGCCGCTCGCAAGCACGGTGTCATTATTTCCTATGACCTTAACTACCGAGACTCGCTTTGGAAATCCATCGGCGGCAAGAAGCGCGCGTTGGAAGTGAACAGGGAACTGGCGCCTTTCATTGACGTCATGCTCGGCAACGAAGAAGACTTCACCTCTGCCCTTGGTTTCGAAGTGGAAGGTGTCGACGAGCATCTTTCCGAACTCGATACCGGAAGCTTTCGCCGCATGATCGAAACCGTCGTCGCCAAATATCCTAATTTGCAAGTCGTGGCCACCACTTTACGCAACGCCAAAACCGCCACAGTGAACGACTGGGGAGCTGTTTGCTATTCCTCTGGAAACTTCTATCAAGCGCCCGGTATTCCCAATCTGGAGATTTTTGACCGCGTTGGCGGAGGTGATTCCTTTGCCTCCGGGCTCATCTACGGGTTTCTTTCGGGTAAGGATGCGCAGTGGGCCGTGGAATGCGGCTGTGCCCATGGAGCCCTCGCGATGACGACTCCTGGCGATACGAGCATGGCCACGCTTTCGGAAGTTCTTCGAGTAATGAAGGGAGGAACTGCGCGAGTTCAACGCTAACGCAGAGACTATGACGAGATCGCAAATTCTTGATCGCATCCGGGAAGTTGGCTTGATGCCCGTACTTCGCGCACGCTCCCACGACGAAGCTATGTCCGTTGCTCTCGCCGTCGAAAAGGGCGGCGTGCCTATGCTCGAAGTCACTATGACTGTTCCTGGCGCACTCGACGTAATTCGCCAAGTAGTCGATCAATGCGGGTCGCGGGTCCTGGTTGGTGCCGGCACTGTCCTCGATCCGGAAACTGCCCGGCTCTGTATTCTCGCAGGCGCCAAGTTTGTTGTCAGTCCTTCTTTGAAGATCTCAACCATCGAAATGTGTCATCGCTATTCCGTGCCGGTTTTTCCCGGCGCATTGACGCCTACGGAAGTGGTCACAGCCTGGGAAGCCGGCGCCGATGCCGTGAAGGTATTTCCTTGTAGTGCGCTCGGTGGAGCGTCGTATTTGAAAGCTTTAAAAGCCCCGCTTCCGCAAATCGAGTTGATTCCCACGGGTGGGGTTTCCCTTTCCACTGCGGAACAATTTCTGTCTGCCGGAGCGTTTGCCTTGGGAGTAGGCGGAGATCTCATTGACGCCGCGGCGATCGCCGCTGGTAAATTGGAACAAATTACCGAAACCGCCAGGAAATATACGGCAATTGTGAGCAAGTTCCGCAAGGATCACTAAGCGTTCTTTTCTCCGGTGAACTCGCCCTGAAAGCTTCATTTGGTAAACACAATGACCACTGATCTTCGCAATCCATCGATGCCGTATCGAAAAATTGGCCGCACCGACCTCTCTGTTTCTGTCCTGGGCTACGGCACAGCCCCTTTCGGCGGGGCTTATGGGGCTTTTGACCCGCAAGAGTGCAAGCGTGCCGTCCACTTGGCGATCGACGAAGGCATCAACTTTTTTGATTCCTCTCCTTACTACGGGATTACGCTTTCCGAGGAGCGGCTGGGCGATGCGCTCATGGGCAGGCGCGACAAGGTAGTACTTTCGACGAAATGCGGTCGTTACGGTCTGAACGAATTTGATTTCTCCGCAAAACGAGTGACTGCCAGTATTGATGAATCGTTATGCCGGCTCAAAACCGATTATCTCGACCTATTCCTTGTTCATGACGTGGAGTTCGGCGACTTTCTCCAGATCGTCGACGAAACTCTTCCTGCCGTTCGTAAAATTCAACAGCAAGGCAAGGCTCGCTTTGTAGGTATCACGGGGTATCCCTTGAAAATGCTCATTCGCATCGCGAAACAGGTTCCTGTCGATGCCATTCTCAGTTATTGCCACTACAATCTGATGTGCACCGACATGGATTTGGAACTTACTCCGTTTGCCCGTGCCAACGGTATCGGCCTGATCAACGCTTCCGGCTTGCACATGGGCGTATTGACGGAGCGCGGTGCGCCCGACTGGCACCCGGCTCCCACCAGTGTCAGAGACGCTGGACAAAGAGCCGCGGAAATCTGTCGCCGCCATAGCAAAGACATTTCGACCGTAGCCGTCCGCTTTTGCCTCGACCATCCGTTTGTCTCCACCACTCTCGTCGGTATGTCTTCGCAGGACGAAGTAAAAGGCAATCTGCGAATACTGCGGCAACAGAGCGACCCACAGCTCTTGGCGGAAATCCGCGATGCGATTGCACCGGATTTCGATTCTGTTTGGCCTTCCGGAAAGCCGGAGAACCATGGCTGAAGTGATCGATGCGCATCACCATCTTTGGAGTTATAAATCCAGCGACTTTGCCTGGATTACTTCCGATATGAGTGTGATTGCGCGGGACTTTCTTCCGAATCATCTGCATGCGGAACTTCAAAGAGCACATGTCGACGGGACCGTAGCCGTGCAAGCAATTCAGACCGTCGAAGAAACAGAATGGTTGCTCTCGCTGGCCAGAGAGTGCTCCTATCTGCGTGGAGTCGTCGGCTGGGCGCCCATCTGTAGCGCATCATTTCCAACCTTCCTCGACAGATTTAAGCACCAGAAGAAACTCAAGGGTTTGCGCCACGTCATTCAAGATGAGCCCGACGATAATTTCATTCTTCGGTCAGATTTCAATCGCGGCATCTCCGCCATGGCCGGTTCTGGCCTCGTTTATGACATCCTGATCTTCGCTAAGCATCTACCCGCCGCCATTCAATTCGTCGATCGGCAACCCAATCAAGTGTTCGTTCTGGACCACATCGCCAAGCCCCCCATCAAGGCAGCGATCCTCGAGCCATGGCGTTCTCACATTCGTCAACTCGCCGAGCGCAAGAACGTCTTCTGCAAAATTTCGGGAGTGGTTACCGAAGCGAACTGGTCCGAATGGCGGGTGGAAGATCTGCAACCCTATGTTGACGTCATTCTGGAAGCATTCGGCCCAGAACGCCTCATGGCTGGCTCGGATTGGCCCGTCTGCCTTTTGGCGACCACCTACTCAAATTGGTTCGCAACTCTGCACAAGATTCTCCACTCGCTTTCAGCGTCTGAAAAAGAAAACATCTTCGGGAATGTTGCTTCCTATGTCTACCACTTGGATGATAAGGAAGATTGAGTCTTCACAATGAAAGCCCTCGTCATCCACAAACCGGGAGAAGCTTCTATCGAAACCGTTCCCGATGCCGTGCCGAAGCAGAACGAAGTCTTTCTCCGCGTGCGTATGATCGGCCTTTGTGGAAGCGATTTGAATTCTTTTCGAGGTAAGAATCCGCTAGTCCAATTCCCTCGCATCCCGGGCCATGAAATCGCCGCCACGGTCATCCTGGATCGCCGCCCACAAGGAGCATTTCTCTCGGGCGAAAACATAACGCTGTCTCCCTACACCAATTGTGGAAAGTGTTCTTCGTGTCTGCGCAATCGTCCTAACGCCTGCCAGTTCAATGAAACTCTCGGTGTGCAGCGCGATGGGGCGCTCACCGAATACATATCGGTGCCGCCGGCAAAACTTTATCGTGCAAATCTTGCGCTTAAGGAACTTTGCTTGGTGGAACCGCTCACTGTTGGCTTCCATGCCGTTGCTCGTGGCCGTGTTACCAGCACAGACACCGTGGCTGTCTTCGGATGTGGTGGAGTCGGCTTGGGCGCGATCGCCGCCTCGGGTTTTGCTGGTGCAAAAACTATCGCCGTCGATCTCGAGGATCGAAAACTGTCGATTGCCCGCAGTGCTGGTGCCGCTCACTCCATCAACACCGGCAGGGAATCGCTCCACGAGCGTCTTCTCGAGCTCACAAACGGTATGGGCCCTGACGTCATCATCGAAGCCATCGGCCTGCCACAGACATTTCGCGCCGCGGTGGAAGAGATCGCATTCACTGGTCGCGTTGTCTACATTGGCTACGCCAAAGAACCTGTCGCCTACGAAACCCGCCTCTTCGTCCAAAAAGAGCTGGACATTCTCGGATCGCGCAACGCTCTGCCTGAAGATTTTCATCGTGTCATCCAGATGCTCGAAGAACGCCGTTTCCCCGTTGATTCCGCTGTGGGTTCCATTGTGAGTCTTAACGAAGTGCCAGCCATTCTTCAGGCATGGAGCGAAGACCCTTCGCGATTCGCAAAAATAATGGTCAATCTCGATTGACGCAGCCCTTCCTAAGTCGAATTTGGCAAGCACGCAACCCTGAAGCTACACTTTCATGCAGGAGAAATGGATGACTGAAGGAGTGACTTGTTCTCGTGCTGCCAACTACACCAAATTCCTCTTGCTTAGCCTGCTCCTGACGTCATCCTCAGCAATGGGGCAGGGGATCGCCACTGGTCCTCCACCTCCTTCCAACGCCAAGTCCATCAAGTGCAAAGATCGCCCCATTCCTCAATTCGAGGATGTGACCGAGAAAGCCGGCATCCATTTTGTTCACACCTCCGCGCCGGAGAGCCGCTACATCATCGAGTCCATGAGCGGTGGCGTCATGCTCTTCGACTACGACCGTGACGGCTGGCTGGATATCTATTTCACCAATGCGCCCACCGTGGAAATGGCGCTCAAAGGCGAAAAGTCCAGGGGTGCGCTCTACCACAACAATCACGATGGCACGTTCACCGATGTCACCGACAAAGCCGGCATCGGCACCCCGTGTTTCGCCATGGGCGGAGCTATCGCTGATTTTGACAACGATGGTTGGCCGGATATTTATGTCACCTGTTATGGCGGCAACGTCCTTTATCACAACGACGGTAACGGCACATTTACAGATGTAACCAAAAAAGCCGGTGTCGTCGATGGACGCTGGTCCACAGGCGCGGCCTTTGGCGATTACGATCTCGATGGCTTCGTAGACCTGATGGTCACCAATTACGTCGATCTCGATATCCACAATCCTCCCGTTTTCGGCAGCAGCGTTACCTGCAAATTCATGGGCATTGACGTTCAATGTGGTCCGCGAGGATTGAAGGGTGCTGGAGACTCCCTCTTCCACAACAATGGCGACGGCACCTTCTCCGATGTATCAAAGAAAGCCGGCGTTGACGATCCCAACCATTTCTACGGCTTGACCACCATCTTCGCCGACTTTAACAATACTGGCCGCCCGGACATTTACGTCGCGAATGATTCCACCGCAGGCTATCTCTATCGCAACGACGGCAACGGAAAATTTACTGACATCGGTCTGGAGTCGGGCACAGCTCTTGGGGAAGATGGTCACGAGCAAGCGGGAATGGGATTGGCCATTGGAGATTATCTGCACACCGGCCGACCTGCTCTGGTCGTCACTAATTTCTCAAACGACAATACACCTCTCTATCGCAACGAGGGCAATTGGGATTTCCAGGATGTCTCCTATCAAGCGGGGACCGGCTTGCCTTCTGTTCCGTATGTGAAATGGGGAATCGCGTTCGTTGACCTCGATAACGATGGATGGCTTGATCTGGTCACCGTCGCCGGTCACGTCTATCCTCAAGCAGACAAACTTCCGTCGGGCGCCGGCTACCGCGAACCGAAACTGGTCGAATACAACCAGGGTGACGGAACGTTCTGTGATGCCAGCGAGCAGTCTGGTCCAACCATCACAAAACAAAATGTTTCCCGTGGTCTCGCTGTCGGTGATCTTTTCAACGACGGTCACATGGATTTAGTTATCGGTGAATTAACGGGGGCTCCCGCAGTCCTTCGCAACCCTGGAGTTCCTGGTCAGCATTGGGTGAGCTTTGAACTCGCTGGCACAAGAAGCAACCGCATGGCCATCGGTGCACGTCTGAAGATCATTTCTGGCGGAATGACGCAAACCGACGAAATCCACAGCGGCGGCAGTTACCTTTCCCAAAGCGACCAGCGTGTGCATTTTGGCTTGGGCAAAGCCACCAAGATCGACAGCCTGGAGATTCGCTGGCCCTCCGGCAAGGTAGAGACTATTAAGGATTTGGAAGCAGACAAGTTCTACTGCGTGCTGGAAGGAGAAGGCATCGTTCCACACGCCAAAATTCTTCCAGCTCCTCTCAAAAAGCCTTAGCGGCGCGCTTGACGTCCCAGCGTACTTTCTATATCGTCATCGCGAATACTGCAATGTGCTTCGGCCACCAAATCTACACGGAAGTCCGTTTCAGATTCATCGCGCCCAGTAAAAATCATCCATCTCTCGGAATCGGGGGCTCACTAGCCCATGCGCTTCATACTTGCTTTAGACGCCGGCACCACCAGCGTTCGCGCCATTCTTTTTGATCACAACGGCCAGATCGCCGCCGTAGCCCAGCGTGAAATCCGCCAGATCTTTCCGCAGCCCGGTTGGGTCGAGCATGACCCGGAAGAAATCTGGTCCTCACAAACCGCGGTGGCCATGGAAGCCCTTGCCAGTGCCAAAGCTACCGCCGCGGACATTGCGGCAATTGGCATCACCAATCAGCGCGAAACCGCCATTGTCTGGGATCGCGAATCGGGTCATCCGGTCCACAACGCCATCGTCTGGCAGGATCGACGTACCGCGGGAATGTGTGATGATCTTCGCCGCCGTGGCTTTTTGAAAATGATTCAGAAACGCACCGGTCTTCTACTCGATTCCTATTTCTCCGCCACTAAAGTTTCTTGGATCCTCGACAACGTTTCTGGCGCGCGGAAAAAGGCCGAGCAAGGCAAACTTGCCTTCGGTACCGTCGACAGCTGGCTGGTCTGGAAACTCACTAGCCGCTCAAAACACGTCACCGATGTAAGCAATGCTTCCCGCACTCTGTTGTTCAACATTCATAAAGGCGAATGGGACAAAGATCTCCTTAAACTGTTCCGCGTTCCGGCAAGCATGTTGCCGGAAGTTCGCTCCTCCAGCGAAGTCTATGGTCTCGTAGACTCCAGTATTGGCCTCAAAGACATTCCTGTTGCCGGAATCGCAGGTGATCAGCAAGCCGCCCTGTTTGGGCAGATGTGCGTCAATCCCGGTGGCACCAAGAGTACTTACGGCACGGGATGCTTCCTGCTGCAGAATACCGGAGCCAAAGCGGTCAACTCCAAAAACCGTCTTCTCACTACTATCGCCTGGAAGATTGGACGAAAAACCGATTATGCCCAGGAGGGTAGTGTGTTCATCGGCGGCGCCGTGGTGCAATGGTTGCGCGATGGCCTCAAGCTGGCCCATTCTGCGTCGGAAATCGATGCACTTGCCGCCACGGTAAAGGACAACGGTGGGATCTTCCTTGTTCCTGCATTCGCCGGTCTCGGAGCGCCGCACTGGGATCCGTACGCTCGCGGCGTTCTAATTGGCATCACTCGCGATACGACCGCGGGACATGTCGCGCGCGCTGCACTCGAAGGCGTAGCTTTCCAGGTCGCGGATCTGCTCGACGCCATGCAGAGCGATACTGGCAAGAAGCTAAAAGAGCTGCGCGTCGACGGCGGTTTTACTCGCAGTGAACTATCTATGCAATTCCAGGCAGACATTCTGGGAATTCCCATCATTCGCCCGGCAGTGACCGAGACGACGGCCATCGGCGCCGCCTATCTTGCGGGGCTCGCCGTCGCATTCTGGAAGGATCTTGCTGCAGTCGCTTCCCAGTGGAAGGTCGAAAGAATATTTGAACCTAATATGCCTTCTTCACAGGCTGCCGAACTCCGCGCCCGCTGGCACCAGGCGCTGTCTCGGGCCCAGCACTGGGAGCTACCTCCGGCAGCAGGTGGAAAGCGGAAGAAGAAGAAATAGTAGTTCCGAATCGTTCGGGCAGTTCGGGAACGAACAGTACCGCAAAGGAGAACTTCTACGAAACGCGCGGAAATGTTAAATCAAGTTCGCCTGCAGCGCGAACCCCTCGGCATGATCGTTATCGGAGGAGGCGCTACCGGTGTTGGCGTTGCGCTCGATGCCGCCGCTCGTGGCTACCGTACTCTGCTGCTGGAACAGCACGATTTTGGAAAGGGAACATCCAGCCGTAGCACAAAGCTAGTCCACGGTGGAGTTCGATATCTCGAACAGGGTCAGGTCTCTCTAGTCATGGAAGCCCTCAAAGAGCGCGGCCTCCTGCGTCAAAATGCGCCGCACCTTGTCAGTGAACTTCCCTTCGTCGTTCCCAACTACTCCTGGTGGGAGGGCCCCTTCTACGGCATTGGCCTCAAGGTCTATCAGGCCATGGCTGGCAAGTATGGTTTCGGACCATCCGAACTCCTGTCCAAGGAAGAGACTCTAAAGCGTCTTCCCAACATCAATACCGAAGGCCTCAAAGGTGGCGTCATTTATTATGACGGCCAGTTTGATGACGCTCGACTCCTCATCGATCTTGCCGCCACCGCAGCCGAGCAAGGAGCCATTCTCCTCAACTACGTCCAAGTCACTGGCCTCACTAAAGACGCCGACAGCATGGTGGACGGCGTCCTCGCGCGTGACACGGAATCGGGCGAGGAGTTTGCCCTCAAAGCCAAAGTAGTTATCAACGCCACGGGTCCCTTCACCGATTCTGTGCGCCACATGGCCGAGCCCAAAGTGGAAGATATGGTTTCTCCCAGTCAAGGCGCCCACATCGTTCTTGACCGTTCTTTCCTACAAGGCGATCACGCCATCATCGTTCCTCGCACCAGCGATGGCCGTGTTATGTTTGCGATTCCCTGGCACGGCCACACGCTGGTCGGTACAACCGACACTGCCATCAGCCAAGCCGAACTCGAACCTGTCCCGATGGAACAGGAAATAGAGTTCATGCTCAGCACTGCTAGTCTTTATCTCGCAAAGAAGCCTACGAAGAGTGATGTTCTCAGCGCCTTCGCAGGCATTCGTCCGCTCTTACGCTCCGGCGACAGCAAAAACACCGCTTCCGCCTCTCGCGATCACGCCATCCTTATAGATGCCTCCGGGTTGGTCAACATTGCCGGCGGCAAATGGACCACGTACCGAAATATGGCCGAACACTGCGTCGATCAGGCCGCCACTCTCGCTCGCCTTACCGAACGCGACAGCGTCACGAAGCACCTGAATATTCACGGCTTTCATCAGCATGCCGAGCGCTATGGCACGCTCGCCTTTTACGGCTCCGATGCTCCGCTCATTCAAGACATTATTCGCTCCGATCCCTCTCTTGGCGAACCAATGCACCCCGCCCTGCCGTACTGTGCCGCAGAAGTGGTTTGGACCGCCCGCGAAGAGATGGCTCGCACGGTCGAAGACGTCCTCGCTCGCCGTACACGCGCGCTGTTCCTCAATGCCAGAGCCGCCATTCAAATGGCTCCCCGCGTCGCGCAAATCCTTGCCTACGAACTTGGCCGCGACGATTCATGGCGCGATTCCCAAATTCGGCTTTTCCAGAAATTAGCGCAAGGCTATCTTGTGAAAGGATGAGTGTCGCAAAAACTGCCGTGCGGGTTTAGCTCTGTCCACTCGCCTCCGGCCTTTTTCTTCGCTACACTCTCAGAACCCTCCATGACAAACGTATCGAGACGCGACATCCTCAAGACCGCCATCTCAGGTGTCACTATGGCTTCGATCCCTTCCGCTGTTTGGTCTGAACAGAACACCCCTGCTCCACGCAAGGGACGCATCAAGCAATCTGTTTCACGATGGTGCTACGAGAAAATTCCGCTCGACGAACTCTGTGCCAAGTGCGCGCAGATGGGCCTCAAAGCTATCGACTTGCTCAACGTCGAGGACTGGGAAGTTCCACGACGGTATGGCCTGATCTGTAGCATGGGCTACGCTGGGGGCGGCGAAATCAAGAGCGCCATGAACCGCGTGGAAAATCACCCCAAGATTGAAGAATCGTTTCGCAAATTGATTCCCGTGGCCGCCAAAGCTGGCGTCCCTAACGTAATCACTTTTTCTGGCAACCGCGAAGGTATGTCTGATGCAGAGGGCGCGAAGAACACCATCATCGGCCTGAACCGCGTCAAAAAAATTGCGGAAGACCACGGCGTCACGATCTGCATGGAGCTTCTCAACAGCAAAGTCGATCACCAGGACTACATGTGCGACCACACTTCCTGGGGCGTGCGCGTCGTTCAAGAAGTAAATTCCCCGCGCATAAAACTCCTCTATGACATCTACCACATGCAGATCATGGAAGGAGACATGGTCCGCACTATCCAGGAAAACATCAAATGGCTCGGCCACTTTCATACCGGCGGCGTTCCCGGCCGACATGAACTCGACAACACCCAGGAAGTACAATGGGACGGCGTGATGCGCGGCATAGCGGCGACCAATTATCAGGGTTACGTGGCCCACGAATTCGTACCCACTCGCGACCCATTGACCTCTCTGCGCCAGGCTGTTGATCTCTGCGATGTATGATTCCGCTCGCGGCGGAATCTAAAGCAATCTATGAATCGAATCCTTGTCACCGGTGCTACCGGAAAAGTCGGTCGCTACTTCATTGAGCGTATGCTTCAATCCGGGGCGCACACGGATTTCTCCGTCCGGGCGCTCTGTCACAACCGCACTCTCGATCATCACTCTCGTCTCGAGACGGTCCACGGCTCTATCTCCGATCGTTCCGTTGTTCGCAAAGGCATGCAGGACGTTACACACGTCTTGCACTGTGCCACGTGTAAAGAGACGCCCGACGACATTATCGATGTCACAGTTAAAGGTCTGTTCTGGCTCCTTGAAGAAGCCCGCGCCAGCCCCACTTTCCAGCAGTTCATTCTGCTCGGCGGTGATTGCTCCGTGGGGCATTTCTTTTATCCGCACCCCATTCCAGTTATCGAACAACAGAAGCCCACTGCCTATCCCGGTTGTTACGCGCTCTCCAAGGTTTTGGAAGAGACGATGTTGGAACAGTATTTCATCCAGTACGGCCTCAACAGCTGCTGCCTGCGCGCCCCTTGGATCATGGAAAAGGACGATTTCAGATTTACGCTCTCTTTTGGCGACGATGTTTTTGGTGGACCACGCTGGCGCGAGTTGGTTGGGATTGAAAAGGCGGACGCCTACAGCAAAAGCGGAACGATACCCATCATGCTTGATCCCGATGGCAGGCCGGTGAAACGCAATTTCGTCCACCTCAGTGACCTTACCGAATCCATCTTGATCGCCATCGACCATCCCAAAGCTCGCCACCAGACTTTCAACATCTGCATGGATGAACCCGTGGACTATCAGAAGGTGGCCGACTACCTCCACCAATCGCGTGGCCTTCCTTCCGTCACCATCAAGACTCCGTTTCATTCCACCTGGCTGGACAATACCAAGGCAAAATTCCTCCTGGGTTGGCGGCCTCGCGTCGATCTGAAACTCCTTATCGATCAAGCCTGGTCTTATCAGCGCGATCCCACCGACCCTCGTCACGTTTGGTATCCCGGTTAAGTCCCGGACTCCGGTGCATGATTTACGCAGCCTGGCGGCACTTTCTTTTTTTCGATTCATGCCACGTTGCGGCCATTCCTGCCACGGAATAGAATGCCATTTGGCTCTGAAACGATGCGCAATACCATTTCTCCAGCAAGACATTTGGAAGTGCCGATGATTGTTCCCCCTGCTATGCAGCATCAGAGTGGGGGCCGGCCCAATCGTTTGCCGACACTCCTATTCGCGTTGCTCTGCATGATGATTCTATCGGCGGGTGCCACTTGCATCCGAGCGCAAGCTTCTTCCTCTTCGCAAACGGAACCTACCACCATCTCAGGCACCCTCCACACCTCCGCTGGTCAACCCGTAGCCGATGCCATCGTCACTGTGCTGGAGAAATCCCAGAAACATCCTCTCGAAACAAAAACGGACGCGAATGGTAGATTTTATTTTTCTCTCGCAAACGAAGGTACATTCACGATCACCGCGGAGAAATCCGGATTTCGCAAATGTGTCACGGATCCGTTGCCCTTGTCGGCTGGCCAGAAGAAACTCATCGATCTCGTTCTCGAAAGCCCAACTTCCCCGTCTTCTTCTGCGGCATCCATGGAATTCGATGACAAACCAAACTTCACCGTTGCCGGCGTCACCGACTGGTCTGGCGCTGGCGGTCACGGCTCCGATACCAGTCTTCGCACCAGCGAAGCCTTCGCAAGAGAGACCCTTGCGCTGAAGCCCGCAAGTTCTGGCGAGGCAGCACGTAATGCCCCTTCCACCAAAACTGCAACTGAACTCATTGAAACAGAAGATAAATTGCGCGCTGCCGTCGCTGCATCACCCAACAGCTTCGAACCTAACCATCAACTTGGCGTTTTCTATCTCCACTCTGGAAAAGCCCCCGAAGCCATTGCACTTCTCAAAGCAGCCTACCGAATAGCTCCGGACAACGTTTCCAACGAGCTCGACCTCGCTCAGGCTTATATTGCCAATCACGATCTGGCTCCAGCTCGTGAAATTGTCACAAAGCTTCTCTCCACGTCAGAAACCAACGCCAACATTCATCGCCTTATGGGTGATCTCGACGAACAATCCGGTGACCCCCTCAATGCTGTCCGAGAGTATGAACGAGCCGCCACCCTCGATCCCAGCGAACTGAACTATTTTCAGTGGGGCAGCGAACTTCTTCTCCATCGAGCCGTCGCGCCATCCGTCATCGTCTTCAAGAAAGGCGTTCAGGCTCATTCCAAATCTTCCAGAATGCGACTTGGTCTTGGTGCCGCCCTCTACTCGGCGGGTTCCTACGAGGACTCTTCTCGTGAACTCTGCCACGCCTCGGATCTGAATCCTGAAGACGCCACTCCTTACCTGTTTCTCGGCAAAATGGACATCACTTCACCAACCCCGTTCCCCTGCATTGCCGAAAAACTGGCTCGCTTTCAGAAAAGTCAGCCATCTAATCCGATGGCGAACTATTACCTGGCTATGGCCATCACCAAAAAAGACCGCGAATCCAGAAATGCTGATTCTTCGCATGAAGCCCAGGCCCTCCTCGAGAAATCCGTAGCGCTAGATCCCAAGTTCGGCGAGGCCTATCTGCAGCTTGGCATTTTATATTCCGCTCAGGGAGCCTCCGATAAAGCCGTCGCGGTTTATACCAAGGCAATTGAGGTTGCTCCGAATCTCAGCGAACCTCACTACAGGCTTAGCCAGCTTTACAAACGCAATGGGGACAATGAGAAAGCCGAACAGGAAGTTAAGCTATACAAACGGGCAGAGAAAGCAGAAACCGACAAGGTAGAACGGCAGCGGCACGAAATTCAACAGTTTCTGGTCATCCTGAAAGATAAGCCGCCGTACTAATCCACATCTTCAGAATTCATTGCCTATTTATTTTTGGGCTTCGACTCTACGATGCCACTTCCTTCACGGATCGTCAGTATCTGATTGGCTTTCACTTGCGTAAACTTTTCAATCTTCTGCGTTGTTGGCCACTTCACTTCGATCAAGTCCACCGTCTGGGCTTTCCCCAGGCCAAAATGAAGCCGCAGATCCGACTGTGACATCACGCTCGACCCGCCGTGCACCTCATCCATCTGAATATGCTTGCCCGTCACTACTCGGACGCGAGCTCCAATCGCGGTTCGATTGCATTGCGTCCCAATGAGTTTTAGTTTGATCCAGTTGTTGGCGTTTCCACCATCGTTGCGCAGCAGTGACGGTAGATCATTCATGTTCAGGATCAACGCATCCATGTCGCCATCGTTGTCGTAATCTCCAAACGCCGCGCCACGGCTTGAGTACTTCTCGCTGATTCCCGGCCCCATTCCCGCCGATACGTCTTTAAACCTTCCGTCGCCCAGATTCCGATAAACCAATCGAGGGTTTTTGAACTCTTGCCCGATCTCGCGCCCGCCAATCTCCGGGTACACGTGTCCGTTTACCTGAAGAAGATCCGCCCATCCGTCGTTGTCGTAATCGATGAACGCGCAGCCCCACGCTACATACCGGTTATTGATCCCGATTCCCGACGAAAAGGTCACATCGGTAAATGTTCCGTCTCCATTGTTGTGATACATGTTGCAGGTATCGTCGGCAAAGTTCGTCTTGAAAATGTCGAACCATCCGTCGCAGTCATAGTCGGCCACGGCAATGCCCATCCCCGCCTGCTCATGCCCGTTTTCGCTGTATGAGCAGCCCGCAATTACCGCGACATCCGTGAAAGTCCCGTCTTGATTGTTGCGGTAAAGAATGCTCGGCTGCGAATCCACCGCCACATAAATGTCCGGCCACCCATCATTGTCGAAATCATAGGAAGCCGCTGTGATCGAGTATCTCGGCCCTGGTTTCAGTATTCCGGATTTTTGCGATACATCTGTGAACGTTCCATCACCGTTGTTGTGATAAAGAAGATTTGTGTCTCCCGGCAGTCCGCGCGGCCCGCACATCACCGGGATTCCTTTCCACTGGCACGAAGCTTCCTCGGTGTCCATTGGGGTGTTGTCAGGATCCAGTTTGATGTAGTTGCACACAAACAGATCCAGGCGCCCGTCACGGTCGTAGTCCAGCCACGTGCATCCTGCGCCCCAGCGATATTGCTCGCCGTACAGCCCAGCCTTTTTTGTTACATCTGTAAACGTTCCATCGCCATTGTTATGAAACAAAATATTGTGTCCCCAGAAGCAGCAGAACAAATCGTCCCATCCGTCGTTGTCGTAGTCTCCCACGCACACACCGGTGCCCCAGCCCGGTCGGCCTAGTCCGGACTTTTCCGTGACGTCTGTAAATGTTCCATCTCGATTGTTCTTGTACAGGTGAGAGGTTGGCGTTTTTCCCTCCGGCCAGTGCGCATCCAGTCGTGTTCCATTTGTCAGATAGATATCTAGCCAGCCATCCATGTCGTAGTCAAAGAACGCGATCCCGCTACCCTTCGCCTCGATGATGTATCGCTTATGTTCCAGGCCTCCCCACACATTCGGAATGTTCAGACCGGCTTCTCGTCCCACGTCCACGAATTTCACCCCAGCATCTGTGGGTGAGTTCGGAATATTCGCTGCTTCTACTACCAGCGGGTGCGCCCATTTCCATAGTGGAGTCGCAAGTGCCTCCACCAGCTGGCTGCCCAGCAGGACCAGTGAATTTCCCAGAAAATGTCGGCGCGGTAGATTCATGGCTATTTGTAGTTCCTGCTGAGTTTTCTCACCGATTCTTGAACATTGGGAAAACTCGCGGGACAATTCCTGTCCCTTCTTTCACGGTAATAATTTTATCGATAGGCACATTCGTCAGCTTATCCACTTGGCCGCTGGGCCAGGTTATCTCCAGCAAATCGATCTTGCTTCTCTTGCCCAAACCAAAAAATATTCGTGGATCATGGGCGCACATGTAGCCCATCCCCCCTCGAGCTTGCTCCACGTGGGTAATTCCCTCCGCTGTCAGTTTCAACGAAGCACCGATGCCGTCTCGGTTCGATTTTGTTCCGATCAGAAGGATTTCCGACCAATGATTCGCATTTCCTCCATCATTGCGGAACAGAGAAGGGCAGTCGTCCCGATTGTTCGTGACGATGTCGATGTCGCCATCGTTATCGTAATCCGCGATGGCAATCCCGCGTCCTACGATGGGGCGCATGAAGTCCGGGCCTAGCGACTCCGAAACTTTTTCAAACTGGCCCTTACCCAGATTCCGAAACATCAGCATCGGCTCTTTGTACGTTACTTCGCTGTGGTAGAGATGGACATTGTCCACCATCGCACCATTCACCTGTACGATGTCCGGCCAGCCATCATTGTCATAGTCCATGAATTTCGCCGATACGCCGCTCAGCAGGATCGCTTTGTTCCCAATCCCCGAACGATATGTGTAATCGTCAAACGTTCCGTTTTGGTTGTTGTGATACAGGCGATTCAGTTCGAAATCCAGGTGCGTGATGTACACATCCTGGAATCCGTCTCCGTCCACATCCGCTGCATCAATGCCCATCCCCGCTTCATACCGGCCGTCTTCGCTCGCAGCCAATCCGGATACGAACGAAACATCTTGAAACGTTCCATCTTTCTTGTTCAAAAACAGAAAGTTCGGCCACGAATCATTCGCGATCGCGATGTCTGGCCAGCCATCATTGTTAAAATCCGCCAGCACCACGCCCATTCCCTTGGCCTCGGGCTTGCCTACTCCCGATGCATCACTCACGTCGGTGAACGTTCCGTCATGATTGTTATGAAAAAGTTTGATGCGCTGTCCCTTGTAATTTCCCGGGTGGCAGTAGGATCGGTAGCCCGGCCGGTGCTCTCCGCACCAGATATTGTTCTTCGGCGTCCAATCGATATAGTTGGCCACCACCAGATCCAACCAGCCATCCTTGTCGTAATCAAACCAGCCTGCACTCGTAGACCACTTGCCGCTATCTCCCACTCCGGCCTTTTCTGTCACATCTGTAAACGTTCCGTTTCCGTTGTTGTGGTACAAAATTGCGCCGCCATACCCCGTCACATAAATGTCGGGATACCCGTCATTGTCGAAATCCGCCACCGCTACGCCTTGCCCATAATGTCCATCGGCTGTCACGCCTGCCTTCTCTGTCACATCTGTAAACGTTCCGTCTCCATTGTTGTGATACAGCGCGGAGCGCAAAGGCCTCGCCGGTTTATAACTTTCCGTCGCCGCGGACTGCACAAAATAAATATCCATTAATCCATCCTGATCATAGTCAATCCAGGCAACACCAGTTCCCATGGTTTCCAGGTATAGCTTGTCTTCGGTCCCCGTCCCGTCCTGGACAAACGTAATTCCTGCTTCTTTTCTAACATCCGTAAAACGGACTTTAATCGGCTGGTCCGCCGTTTTCGTGTCCTGCCCACCGCTTGGCTTTGCCCACAGACTCGCCATAGTAAAGGCGCACAGCGCCACCCCAGCGCGGAACCGGCGGAACTCAATCTGTCGTCTGCTTGTTTTGGTCTGTCTCTGCATTCTCAATTGGCCCGGAGGAACTCCGAGAGAATTTCTTGATATCACAGTCGTAAAGCTCGCCATTCCTGCTTCAAATCTCCCCCCATCCATTTCACAGCGTCCTGTCGGCCAGCACAAACGCCAGTTGCAGCAATTGCTGTCTCGCTGCCATGGGCATCGGTGCGCGCTCAGACGCCGTAGTCTGTGGAGCCTTGGCGAGCGCTTCTTCGATCCGATTTAGATCGAATCCACCTGCCGCTTTGCTTCCCTTGAATCGGTTCAGCACCTCACGCGCTTTTTCGATCTGTCCTGTCTGGTAGTAAAATACGCCAAGCGTCGAATAGCTTCCCGGCCATTCCGGCAGCAAATCCACCGCACGCACAAAGTGTTCCTGCGCCTTCACGGTGTTGCCCTCCAGCGCCGACACGATCCCCATTCCCCACAGAATCTTCCCAGAGCTGGGAATTCTTTCCAGTCCGCTTTGCAGCGTCTTCTCCGCGGCCCCCACATTGTTTTGACGTAATTCCACCAGCGTCAGCGATAGATAATTTTGGTCGTTATCAGGGCTGCGCTTTATGGCGTCCTGGAAAATCTCGGAAGCGCGGGCTGCGTCTCCCAGGTGTGAATGGACGTCTCCCAGCAGCGCCAGATAGGCGTCGTCCAGTTGCCCCTTCTCTGAAACCTGCTGCAGAGCGCTCAGGGCTTCCTTATACATGCCCTTCCGGAAGTACGCATCCGCCAGGTCGAATTTCACGTCGTCAGATTCAGGGTTGGCGCTTAACGCGTTCTGAAAATGTTGTATCGCTTCCGCGTACAGATGCCAGCGGGCCAGTAGCACTCCCACTCCCGTTTGCGTGCGATAGTCGCTGGCACTGATTTCATCCAGCCGCGCAATTGTTTTGCGCGCTTCCTCGACATTTCCAAGTTTTAAGTACGCTTCCGCCAGCAAGTAGAGATCACGTGGTTGGTCCGGGTGTTTCTCAACCTGTTGCAGCAGTTCCGTCAAATCCTGCGTGGTACGCTCCTTCGACGAGAGACTGGAACGGTTGTCTACATAATCAAACAGATGCTGGTAAGGATAAGGGCCTGCGGATGTTTCCTTCGAAAGGCTTTGAAACACGGTCAGGTCTCGTTGCGCAGCTTCCATCTGGTGGAGATTTCGTTCGACCATCGCCAGTTTGTAGTATCCGCCTCCCGCATCGCGGCTCACCTTCACATATTTCCTCAGCAGTTCTGCTGCTTCCTCATACCGCTTGGCGGTGATCCGCAGATTCGCCAGTTCCAGCAACGCCTCTGGGTAGTCCGAGTTTGCTCGTAGCGCATCCTGAAAGAATTTCTCGGCAGCTACAGTATTTCCCTGGCGTTCTTCGATATACCCCAGGTTGAACAGGCATGAGGCGTCTCGCGGATTCTTCTTCAGCCCTTCCTGAAAGTATTTTTTCGCTTCGTCAAATTTTCCGAGATGCCGGTACGACAAGCCCAGAAAAACATACGATCGTCGAAGTTGGGTCGACCTCGATCAATTTCTGGAACTCTTCGATGGCTTTTCCCGCCTGCCCCGCCATGAAATAACTTTCGCCAAGAGCCGCTCTTAAGTCCGCACGTTGCGGCGCGATCTTCAGTCCGGACTCCAGCAGCGGCATTGCATCCTCGAAATAGTTCTGAGACATGCTGACCCGTGCCAGCAGGAAAATAACGTCCGTGTTTTCCGGTGCCAGCTTATGGGCGCGCACCAGCAAATCCAGAGCGTCCACCGCCCTCTTCTGTTCCTGATAAACCATGGCCAGCAGGTACAGAGTTTCCGGCGAGTCGGGTTTCAACTTAAGCGCCCGATTCAAGATCAACTCTGCCCTCGCCGTCTGCTCCCCTCGCAAATACGCTTGTCCCAGGTTGTATAGGATCTCGAAAGTCTCCGGCTTCAGTGCGTTGGCTTTTTCCAATTCCAGTTGCGACGCGCTCCACTGTTTTTCCGTTGCCAGCATCACGCCGAGCGCTAAATGCAATTGGACGTCTTCCTTGTTACTGGCTGAAATCTCTCTCGCCACCCGCAATCCTTCAGGAGTCTTTCCGGCCTGCAGATATGCTTTCGACAAGTTCAAACGAGTAGCCATATCCTGCGGCTTTACTTGTAGCAAATGCACTATTGCTTCGCCGGACTTCCCATTCCCCATCAGGACCAGTGCAAGGTTATAGTTGCCGTCGCGGTTTGTTGGGTCGGCGATGAGCGTCTTTCGGAACTCTTTTTCCGCCAGAGTGACGTTACCCTGCGCCAGATAGACATTTCCCAGATTGTTGTGGAGTCCCGCCGATTTTGGATCAATCGTCAGCGCCTGCTGGAATGCCGCCAGCGCATTTGCGTAGTCTTTCTGTTCGCTGTAGATAATCCCCAATAGTTTGTAACCGACAGGGTCTGAGGGATACCGCTTGAGTAGCTCCAGTGTCTTGTTCTTTGCCTCTTCCAGCGAACCTTGTTGAAACAGCGATTCCGCTTCGGCAAACGGAGAAGGCGCTTTGCTTACGGCTTGAATCTTAGCGCGCCCCTGCGTGGCAGGTTTTTGAGCAGCGCTAACGCCAGCATCCACGGCGTGCATGCACACCGTGGCCGTAAGCGTCATCACCAGCCAACATGCTGACGTCGTGCGTGATCGGTATGGAAAGCGAATCCTCATGTTGATAGCAAACGCCTTGCTCGCCTTTCTGCCCGTCTGCAAAATTTCAATGTAGCATCTCCAACGCTTGCTGAGCCATTTTGTGTTGTGGCTGCTTTTCCAGCAAGGCCCGCAATACTTGCCTGGCTTTTTCTTTTTCTTCCAGCATCACGTACAGCCGAGCCAGGTTCAGATACGCCTGATCAAAATTAGGTTCTTTTTCGATGCACGTCGTAAATTTCTCTCTCGCCGCTTCAAATTGCTTTTCCCGCACCAGCAGAACTCCCAGATTGTTCAGCGCGTCCGCATATCCAGGCCTCAGTTCCACCGCTTTCTGCAAATATTCCTCAGCTCGTGGAAGTTGCTCCTGCCGCGCGTACAGCATCCCCAACGCGTAGTTTCCCTCGGGGTTGTGGGGTTCTAGCTGCAGTGCTTGCGTCAAATATTTCTCCGCTTCTCCCAGGTTTCCATTACGTCGGTAGAGTCCTCCCAGATTCAAAAGAGCGGTTACATAAGTAGGTCTTGCTCGTAACGATTCCTGAAAATCGTGCGCCGCTTCTTCTCCGTGACCCTCTTGAGCCGAAATCATTCCCAAATTGTTCCAGGCTTCCGCATGGTTCGGACGCAACTGTACCGCTTGCCCAAGCCGCTCCCTCGCCTTCTCCAACTTGTTCTGACGCAAATAGAGTGTTCCCAGGTTGTAGTAGGCTTCCGGATCATCTGGCTTCGCTTCAATCACTTGTTCAAATGACGAGGCTGCCGGTTCCAAATATCCGTGCTGCAGCAGTGCAACTCCATACGTAAAGTCATTCCGCGTAAATTCACCCGCGTACAGCGTTCCTGCGAAGGGAAGTCCTTTCCGCATGCGTTCCGCAGTTGTCTGCGGCACCGATTTCAAGTCCTCAGCGATGCGCTCCGCACTGACTTCTCCCTGATAAATCTTGACGATCAACCCGTCTTTGTTGATCAGCAGGGAAGTTGGCACACCCAGATCTCTTCGTCGATCGAACATGTGACGGTAAATAATGTTGTAGATGCCGGCCATTTCCCGTGTCGCCAGCAAAACAGGAAACGCCATCCGCCCTTTTGTCACAAAAGTTTGCATAGAACGATCGTCTTGCGGATCATCAATGTTCACACACGCGATCTTCAATCCGGCTGCGGCCAGGCTTTCCTGCTGCTTCTGCAAAGCGCGTAATTGCTTCTCGCTCGCTACCGAAGCCGTCGCGCAAAATGTCAGCAACAAATAATTGCCCCGAAAGGACTTTAACTCGTAGTTTTCTCCTTCGTGGTTCTTCAAGGAAAAGTCCGGCGCGCGCAGAGGGTCGATCAGCCAGGTCTCAGCCGTTGTTGGCAGCGCCTCGGCGCCCGCCGACTGCCCCGCGCGAGCATATGCCGCGGGACTTGCCCCAAACGGGGCCGTGCCAAATTGTTCACGACCCTCTTCAATCTCAATTCGGTAGTTCACTGGCAACTGCTCGAACTTTTGCGTCTGCCCACTGGGCCATCGTATCGTCGCGCGAACCGGTCCCTCGGCATTCCCGACTCCGAAGAACAGTTCTTTGCTGTGCTGGGACAGAAATCCCGATCCTGCCTGCAGGTATTTTGTCTGGGTTTTCCCATCTGTTTCTAACACTACCGACGTTCCAATCGCATCCCTGTTGCTCTTAGTTCCTTTTAATCGAAATGCGATGGACTTGCCGCATTCCTTCATGGCGTTCCGCAAAATCCTGATCTGAGGCGCATTTCGGTTCTTCAACAGCACTTCCAATCGTCCATCGTTGTCGACATCCGCAAGCGCAAACGCACGGCTATCTTCGATAAAATCCAGCCCGACGGAGCCACCGATAGAAGAAAACGTCCCATCCTGGTTATTCGCAAACAGCACGTTTCGCTCGTGTCCATTCCACGTTCCGTCCGATCGGATCAACTCATTGATTGCGTTCCAGCCCCGCTCATAACCCTCGGAAGGTGTAGAGCTCTGTGGTGATTTAGCCACCACCTGTCTCCAGAAGAAACTCGAGACATCCCGTTCGTCCCATCCCGTCAGATAGCCATTTGCCACATACAAGTCCGTATAACCGTCGTGGTCAAAATCCCAACCATCCGTTGACCACGACCAACCTCCCATTTCCACCCCGGCTCGCCCCGCCACATTCTGAAACTTTCCCTTACCATCATTCCGGTACAACGAATTTCCCATCATGTGTCTTCTGTACAGCCCTCGAATCACTTCCGGGTCTTTTTCGTGGAAATGTCCTTCTCCAAACACACGCATTCCCGCCGCCACCCACATGCCTGCCGCGTAGATGTCTTGTTTTCCGTCGTTGTCAAAGTCCATCCAGCACGCGCTCATGCCTGCTCCCGCTTCTTCCACTTGCGCTTCGCCAGACACCGCTTCAAACGTGCCGTCTCCTTTGTTTTTGTACAGATTGTTCCGCCCGAAATCATTCACCACGTATAAATCGGGCCACCCGTCTCCATCTATATCGCCCCAACTGCACGCAAAACTGTACCGATCGTTGTCGACATTCAGCCCTGCTACCTCGGTCCGGTCTTCGAAAACACCATTCCCTAAGTTTTGAAACAGAAAATTCGGTGGTCCGTTCCGCGCATCAAAGTAGGGTGCGGGGTAGTGATACTGATCCAACCCCAGGTAATAGCTGTATAAACAGAAATAAATGTCCAGACGTCCGTCGCGGTCGTAATCTGCCACTGCGGCGTGTGTGAACGTTCCTTGTGGAGGCTGTTTGAACTTGAACGCGTCTTGCCTCAGTTGAAATGTCCCATTCCCTTGATTCCGAAATAGCAGTGGGCCGCCCCCACACACTACTAGAAGATCCTGTAATCCTCGATTTTCAAAATCCGCAAACAACGCGCATGCCGTGCCATCCAGCACGCCAACTCCAGCTTTCTCCGTCACGTCCTCGAATGTCCCATCGCCCCGATTGCGATACAACCGATTTGGCAACCCCGGTGGCTGGCAAACGTAGAAATCATCGAATCCGTCGTTATCAAAATCGCCCGCGGCAATCCCGTTATTCCCGTAAACATCGATTCCACACGCACCGTCCACGATGGTTCGCCAGTAATCCACTCCATGCCTCAGTTGATTCTGGTACGAATCCGTCCGGCCCAGTGCTTGCTCTGTCACGTCAAGGAAGACCGGTCCCTGCGCGCGGCTCACCATCTCTTCGCGCGTCTCCCATTTCTTTGCCTGCCACCCTTTTGCCTCATCGTGCCACCAGTGCATCTGCCAAAATCCGCCGTGCTCTTCGCGAGAGCTTTTTTTCCCTGGTCCCACGAACTTGTACCGTACGTCTAGTTCGAACAACGACGCCGAACTTTCCACGGGAGTTATTCTTGTGATCTCAAGTTCTGCTGTTTCCACACTTGCGAATTCTGCAAAATACGCCTTCATCTCCTCCAGGAATCGCCCCCGCCCCGCCGTACTCTTCCCTACAAACTGCCTGCGAATCACTTCAATTCCATATTTTGAACGGATTATCTTTTCCTGCGGTTGGCTAAGCGGAGTCGCCTCGATGGCGCCATCTATAAATTTGCCAAGCAACTCCAGCGCTGCGGGTCTTACTCTCAACCCGTTTGCCCATTCATCCAGCACTTGTTTTATTTCAAATGCCTGCTTCTCCGTGACGTACTCATCCGATCCAGGGTCTATAAGCCGCAAAATGTCATCAAGAGGAGATTTTGCCGGATAGTTTGGCGTCAACCTGTATTCATGGAATGGAAATGCAGGCAATCCAGAAGAACGCTCTCGCCAGGCAGGCCGGAGAATGGCCTTCCCAATAACGGTGCTGGCAAAAACAGCATTGGCGTCCACTGCAGTCCTTGCAGAAACTGGCGGCGTGTAAATTTTTGTTTCCCGTTATTGTTACCAGACATTCTTAGGTGCCGCGCGCCTGCGGGGCAGTCTCCGTATGCTAGCACCTGCTCCAGGCCCTTCCAAATTGCCCTTCAATGATTGCTTATTTTATTGACGTCGGCGCTGGGCCACTGGAGGCTCCCAGAATCAGTTCCGCGGAAAAGTGATATTCCTTGCCTTTCGGGTTCAACGAATCAGACAACTCATGCAGCGCATCCGCCGCCACCTGTCCCAGCCTGTCGCGGTGCACATCCACTGTCGTAATCGAAGGGTTGCTATATTCCGCCAGCCTTGTCTTATCAAACCCCGTAACCGAGATGTCCTCCGGAACACGGCAGCCCGCTTCCAGCAATCCCTTAATTACTCCGACGGCTGTCAAGTCATTCACCGCCATCACCGCTGTCGGTCTTGGGCTCATCTTTCCGATGATTAGTCCTGCCTTCAGTCCGCCTTCGAATCGCAGATCTCCATGGAAGATCGGGCCTGGTTGCAAACCAAGTGCCAGCATGCTTTTCTCGTATGCTTCCAGGCGAACCAGGCTCGATTTCAATTGCTGCCTTCCTGCAACGAAAGCGATCTCCCGGTGTCCGTGCCCATGAAGGTGCCGCACAATTTGTTCCACACCGGAAGCATAGTCAATCCGCAGGTTGCTCATGTACTGTTTCACGGGTGCCAAATCCAGAAAAGTTACCGCGATTCTTCTGCGAGCCAATTCGTGGATCAACTGCAAACTGATCTCGGAAGTCATAATCGCCACGCCGCGAACCTTGTGTTCCATCATTCGTTCGGCCGCAGCACGCGTTCTTCTCGGCTCGTAATTCGTGTCGCTTAGAATCGCGTCATACCCAAGTTGCCGCGCGCGCGTTTCAAAGCTTTTGATTATTTCCGGGAAAAACGGATTCTCGATATCAGAGACGATAATTCCCAATGTTCGGCTGTCTCGCGACGCTAACTGTCGTGCGTAGGCGTTCGGAAAATATCCCAGCTTCTTCACCGCGGAGTGTACTAACCGCTGCGCCCTTTCACCGGCCTTTCCGGTATGGTTCAGAACATTGGAAACCGTCGCCGTAGAGACCCCAGCCTCTCGAGCAACATCACTGATAGTTACGCCTCTCATTTCAGCACCTTGGGCGTCCTCAACCTCTGCCCGCTTAACATAACTTGCGTCCCGCACCCTGATTTCGCAGGCCGCGGAGTATAGAAGAAGAAAAACTGCTTGACAACATTCAAAATACCATGATATCCCTCTTCACAAGCTGTTTGTTTTGGGGTTGCTTTCGGGTTAAGCGGTTAACATCCTTTCTGGGTTTAGGGGTTAGACATCGGACAAGTCGTTTCCTTCGGTTCACGCCATGCGCCGCAGGAACCTGTTTTGGCTGGCAGCTAAATGCCATTCACTTTCGTGAGTGAACGACTTGGCTGTTCTTCGTTGTCTTCCAGATACCGCTAACTGCAAGCCATACGCGTATTTCGCATTGTCGGGGCTGCTGAGGAGGAAAGTTCATGCATCGTAATTCAAGGTTATCTTTGGTAGCCAGGTTTTCCTTCGTACTGGCTATTGCTGTTGTTCTTTTGCTAGGAGCAGGATCATCTCTAGCTCAGGTAGATACGGGCAGCATTCTTGGTACGATTACCGACACTTCCGGAGGAACCGTCAGCGGGGCCAAGGTCACCCTCACTAATGAGGGGACCGGCGCAAGTCTGACGTTCACTACGGGCCCCGATGGCAGTTTCAAATTCTCTCCAGTCCGCATCGGTAGCTACACCGTCACTGCCACCCTCGAGGGATTCCAGACCAGCACCCAAAAGTCGATCACGGTTAACGTTGGCTCGGACGTTGTCGCGAACTTCACACTCCAGCCTGGCAAGGTTTCGGAAATTGTGGAAGTGACTGGTGCCGCTCCTGTCCTTCAATCTCAGGATGCGTCGGTTGGTCAAGTCGTCGATACACAGGCAGTGAACAATCTGCCTTTGAACGGCCGCAACTTTACGTTCCTTGCCCAGATTGGCTGCTGGCGTAAACACGCCCCAGGCGGATACGCGCGGCAACGCTGCTTCCGGTGCTTTCGCTGCCAACGGTTTGCGCCCAGCACAGAACAATTATTTGCTCGACGGCATTGACAACAACTCCGACACGGTGGATTTCCTGAACGGCACGAATTTCGTCGTTCTGCCTCCAGTCGACGCAGTCCAGGAATTCAAAGTTGAGACCTCCGGTTTTAGCGCAGAGCATGGCCGTTCCGGTGCCGCAGTTCTCAACGCCACGATTAAGTCCGGCACCAACCAGTTCCACGGTTCCGCTTGGGAATTCTTCCGCAACGATGTGCTCGATGCAGCTGACTGGTTTGAAAATGCCGGAGGCGTGAAGAAGGGCGCTTTGCGGCAGAATCAGTTTGGGGTCACTATCGGCGGGCCCGTGATTATTCCTCAAAGTCGTCAATGGTCGCAATAAATTATTCTTCTTCGCAGACTACGAAGGACTTCGCCGCGTGCAGGGCACCATTTTGACCGGCAGCGTGCCGACCGTGGCGGAGCGGAACAGCAACTACACGGATTTTACCGACCTGATTGCTGGCCAGTCGGGTACCGATACCGACGCACTCGGACGAATCATTCCCCATGGAACGATTATGGATCCGGCGACCACTCGGCAGTTGGCGAGTGGTGCTTACGTGCGTGACCCATTCACCAATGGTGCTTGCGGCGGTGTAACGGACTTTACAGGCAAAGTGGCAACTTGCGGCCTGAACATACTTCCGGCAGACCGGCTGGATTCGCACGCGATCGATCTTTTGAATCTATATCCTACGCCAACAAATTCTAACTTGTTCAGCAACTATTCAGCTTCCCCAAAACTGTATGAGCACAGAAACTCTTTTGACGCTCGCATGGATGCAAATTTCAGCGAGCACGATCAACTCTTCTTTCGCTTCAGTTTAGTGGATGACCCGCAATTCATTCCAGGCATCTTCGGCGGTACTGCCGATGGCGGTGGTTTCCAGCAGGGTACCCAGACTGCCAATGCGCAGCAGACCGTATTGGGCTGGACACACACATTTAATCCGACTGCCATCAACGTGGCACGCGTGGGTTTCAACTATCTCCATACCACGCGCGTTTCTCCGCCTGCCAACGATCTGTCTAACATTCCCCTAACTTATGGCATCCAGGATATTCCTCAAGTCACTGAAAACGGTGGCCTACCCGCCTTTGGAATTCAGGGACTCCAGACCCTGGGCAGCAACGCCTTCTTGCCTTCGGATGAGGTCACTTCCACACTTCAAGTCTCTGACGACTTTACGAAAATCTACGGAAAGCACACCTTCAAAGCCGGGTTCGAATACCAACACGTGAAGTTCTCTACCTTGCAGCCACCCTGGTCGCGCGGTGAATTCGATTACAACGGCGCGTACACCAACGTCGTGGATGCCAGCAATGGCGCTAACAATACGGGCCGCGCTGACTTCCTGCTGATCCCGACATTGGCAAAGCCTGGTGTAGGTACTGTGGATTATCCTCGGAGGCTCCAACGACGTATTCGTCTCCAACATTTCCCTGACCGACAACGGAAAGAATTATTACGGTGGATATATCCAGGACGACTTTAAAGTTACCCAGAAACTGACCATCAATCTCGGCGTGCGCTGGGATTATTTCGGGCTCGTCTTTGAACATCACGGCAACCAGGCGAACTTCGTCCCTGGTGGCGCTCCGACTGGCAATCCCATGTACATCATTCCCTCTGGACCAAATCAGAACAATCTCTCGACTGGTTGCGATAGCGATCCCAATCCAACCTGTTTCACGGGCCTGCTCAAGAAAGACGGAATCACCCTCGCCCAAACCGATCTTTACGGCAAGGGGCTTGGGAATTCACAGGCAAATAACTTTGCACCGCGCGTTGGTTTTGCGTATCAGGTCACTCCGAAATTGGTTGTCCGGGGTGGCTTCGGTCTCTTCTACAATGGCTTTGAAAACCGCGGATTTTCGCCGAACATTGGTGAAAATTATCCCTTCCAATTCAATTTTGAGTACAATCCGCGCAGTAACGTGAAACCCTATCTGTTCCTGAATGGCGATGGAACGCCTTGCTCAACAGCAGGCCCGGGTGGTTCAGCCACGTTTGAGACTGGATTCTCTTGCACTCCTCTCACTCCCACAATCGTGAACGCCAGCGGCTTGGCCCTGCGCGGTATCCAGTTTGACTACAAGACCCCCTATTCAATGGGTGGTAACTTTGACCGTGCAGTATCAGCTCACACCCACGATGTCGATCCAAGCGGGCTACGTCAATTCGTCGCGCCCGCCACATAGAAACGTTCCCGGGCTCGAACAACGTCACGTCCGATTCAACCGACATCGGCAACTGCGAAAGACTTCGTGCAGTTCCGAGATCTTTGCCATCGGCTCCAGTTATGCGGCGACCCAGGGCAATAGTTCCTACAACGGCCTCCAGACTAAGTTAGAGAAGCAATTTGGTGGCGGGCTCAGCTTCCTCGCCGCCTACACTTGGTCCAAAGACACTCAGCGATACTGGGGACTTGCTCAACGGTGGTGTCGGTTATCAATTCCGTGCGCCCAGCGTTCCTGGATTCGGAATTAAGGGAGACTACAGCTTGGCTCCTTACGATATCCGGAATGTCTTCCACTTCAGTGGCAGCTATGATCTGCCCGTTTGGCAAGGGTAAGCACTTTGCCACAAACGCATCTGGCGTCACCAACGCAGTGGTTGGCGGGTGGAGCGTCAACTACCATCATTACCTGGCAAGGCGGTCAACCAATCACACTCAGGTGCCCGAGCGGGACGGCAGTGGGATTGGGTTGCAACGACATCCTCATTAAGGGTCAGGACCCCAAACTCGGCCTGCAGCAGATTAAAGACCCCAGCACCGGCAACCTACATTTGGGCTGGATTGGTAACCCCGCAGCTTTCACTCAACCTTGCGTTTTGGGTTCATCACCGCCAAAACCGATCGGTTGTGTACCTCTCACTGGCTTAGCAGCATTGGGCGGGTATGGCACGACCATCCCCGGACCTGGATTCGCCAAGGTGGACTTCTCCCTGTTTAAGAACTTCACATTCAAAGAACGCTACACTCTCCAGTTCCGTACGGAGATCTTTAATATCGCCAACCACCCAACCTTTAACGCCCCCAGCTTTGGCGGCAACGGCGTTGTTGCCATCGGTGGCTCGGGCGATTACACCAGTTCGAACTTTGGCCTTATTGGATCTACTCGACTCGCTCCCTACGACGCGCGTCAGATCCAGTTCGCTTTGAAGTTCTTGTTCTAGTGGTGCAGTGACCAGTCGCCGCAAGCCGCGCTCTCCACCCTGCGCGTCTTGCGGCGATTCACTTTGTGGGCCCTTCTCATTCCGTTCTGGCTGCAACGCAGTGTTAAACTACAAAGATTGTGACCACTCGATTCTGCTTGAATTGCTGTTTTCTTCTGGGCCTCCTCCTCTGTATTCCCCTGACAAGGGCCCAAACCAAGCAGAACAAGACTCAGGACCTGGATCGTAAATTCCAAGCCGCGTCGCCAGTTACGACGCGGGCCATTTCGCAGAAGCTGCTGCTGCACTGGAGAAACTGGTGCTTGAAGTTCCGGAAAGCTTTGAAGTTCACGAACTCCTCGGCTTGGTCTACTCGGCCCAGTCGCAAGACGCCAAGGCCGCGATGCACCTCGAAAAAGCGGTGCGCTTAAAGCCCAATTCGTCCGAAGCTCGAACCAATTTCGCCACCAACCTTGCGCGTGCCGGGAAACTGGATTTGGCCGAAACGCAATTCCAGAGGGCCGTGGAATTGGAACCGAAAAGCTATGACGCCAATCATGACTTGGGCGAGCTTTACATCCAGTCCGGGAAGGTCTCCGCTGCTATACCTTTCCTGGAACAAGCGCAGCGCTCCAACCCTGCTGCCTACGATAACGGCTACGATCTCTCTTTGGCCTATCTCGTTTCTGGCCGCCTTAAAGAGGCGCGTCAACAGGTCCAGGATCTCTTGCGCCACAAAGAAACCGCGGAACTCCACAATCTTCTTGGGCAGATCGAGGAGAAGGACGGCAACTTCGTCGCTGCCGCGAATCAATTCGAACTCGCCGCCCACGCCGATCCCAGTGAAAGCAATCTGTTTGATTGGGGCAGCGAACTTCTTTTACATCGCACCCTGGATCCTGCCGTTGAGGTTTTCAAGCAGGCCTCGGAACGCTATCCGAAATCCCCCCGCCTGATCATTGGTCTAGGCATGTCCTATTATTCTCGCGGTAATTACGATGACGCCGTCAAAGCCCTGCTTCGCGGCGCGGATCTCGATCCTTCCGATCCCAACTGCTACCTTTTCCTTTCGAAGGCTTTCGATAGCTCTCCCTCGCAGGCCGACGAAGTGATCGAGCGTTTCCGCCGCTTCACGGTTCTTGAGCCGAACAACGCGCGCGCCCTTTATTACTACGCCCTGAGTCTTTGGAAAGGGAAGCGTGAGAAGGATCCCACACTCGACCTCAATCAAATCGAGGCTCTTCTCAAAAAGTCGATCGCTCTTGATCCCAACATGCCGGAATCGCATCTGCAATTGGGCAATCTCTACGCAGACCAGACCAAATTCAACGAAGCCATTAGCGAATATTTGCGCGCCCGTGAACTCGGTCCGGATCTCTCCGATGTCCGCTACCGCCTCGGTCAAGCCTATGTGCGTACCAATCAGCGAGATCTTGCTCAAAAAGAGTTTGATGTGTATCAGAAGCTACGCGAGCAACATCTCGCTGAACTTGACAAGCAACGCGCCGACATTCGTCAATTCGTCACTTCCGAGAAGAATTCACCTCCGGAGAAGCCCTGATGGGTTACTCGTCTCCCTTGACTTTGGCTGTGGTGACGCCTACTTTTACGGCTAACGCGGCGGTTTGCCAATGAAAGCCTACTCATCACTGCGCCCAGGGACGGACTTTCTCTCGCAACTGTCCGCTTCTGCCTCCACACCGCAAGAGCGCGCCCGTCAGCTCGCCTACCACCGTCGCGATTTTCTCCGAGCCGTTGCGGGTCTTACTCTGGGTGGCGCCCTGCTCAGTTCCGCTTCGCTGCTTCATGCCGCGCTCGCTCCCAAAAAGCGCAAGGTCGTTGTCATCACGTTTGGCGGCGGTGCCCGCGATCAAGAAACGTTCGCCCCTGAAGGCCAGGAGAATATTCCTCACCTCATCCGCGAACTCATTCCTCAATCCACTTTCTTTACACAAGTCGTCAATCGCGGAATCCTCGGCCACTACGTCGCTACGGCCAGTCTCGCTACGGGCGTCTACGAAACGATCAACAACTTTGCCTCCCTCCCTCCGGAACACCCCACAGTCTTTGAATATTTTCGCAAAGATCTAAAACGGCCCGCATCCGACGCCTGGGTCGTTGCTCCCAGTAACGGGTTCAATCGTATCGGTGGCAGCAATCATCGTTCTTTCGGTCCTTCCGTGGCTGCCAACGTCATTCTCCCCAAGCATCTCCTCACCGCCGCGACCTCTGGCACCACCGATTACGAGCATCTTCTCCGCGACAATTACGAGACTCCTCTCTACACTCCGCAACTTGCCGGCAATGAATTCCAGCTGCAACAACTGGAAAATATCCTTAAACTCTCCGTTGACGATTTCAAATCTGGCGCTCGCACTCTCTCCAGCCCCGATGAACTCTCCGTTTACATTGCCCGCCAGTTAATGCGTCAGGTCGCTCCCTCTCTTCTTTGGATCACCATGCACGACATTGATATTGCCCATGCGGGTGCATATTCCCTTTATATCGATGGTATCCGCCGCACCGATCGTCTCTGCTCCGATATCTGGAAGACCATCCAATCCGAGCCTGAGTACGCTGGCAACACCACCCTCTTCATCCTTCCCGATTTTGGTCGAGACTCCGACGACGATTCGGGCGGCAACGGTTTTCAGCATCATCGCACTGGCGACGCTCTCTCTCGCACCACCTGGATGATGGCCCTTGGCGCGGGCATTCCTCAGGGCAAGGTATTTGACCGGCCCATGCAGCCCACCGATCTTGTCCCCACCATCGGTTCTATCCTCGGTTTTTCGGCGCCGATGTCTCAAGGGAGTCCCATACCTGAACTCTTGTAACTCCTATGCTGCCACGCGACCTCAAACCGCAACTCTTCAACGCCTATCCACCCGAGGCCAAAAAGCTCGTCACTAACTATCTTTCTGTTCTCCAGCATCTCCCTCTCAGCTTTGTTCCCAACCTCTTGCGTGAAGTCATCGACTACGATTTTCGTTTTCCTGCCGAACGTAAATCACTGGAGAAAGAGCTCGCTAATCTCAGCTCACTTTCGCCCGAGCAACGTTCGCTATGGTTTGGCGCCTTCGAGAAAATCCAGATCTCCTCTCAACTGGAAGGCATGGACTGGGTTAATTCCCCCGCGGTTTTTGTCGAACAGCTTTCCTCCTATTTGTGGACCACTCATCAAGTCGACGCGTTTCGCAACGCTGCCACCGACTATGCCACTCGCTTGAGCGCGGTGATCACTCCTGATCCACCCTCGATTCCACGGCTTGGAATCACCGTCATTGGCCAGGGAGTAGCCTCTTACGATCAACCTCTCTTCAGGAAACTCCGTCCGCACGGCGCCTATTTCACCGCTATTTCGCCAGACAATGGCATGAAACAGCTTCTTGACGCCGTCGCTGCACGCGTCAAAGTCGCTCCTGAACCTTATGCCCACTGGTACATCGATGGTGGAGAAGCTGTGGCTCACGACCCGTCGCTTACCACCGTCTCGTATCACGGCCTGGAGCCTGCTCGCGCCGCTCTGTCTTCCAAACTTCGTTCCGAAATTGAGCGTCCCGGCATGGGCCCCGAAGTGCTTCGCACTACCCTGGCTCACATGCGTCCCTCCGATCTTGGTTTCGACAAAGCCGGCGACGCGGTTCTCGATCGCTTCCAGGTCAAACTGCTTACTGAAGGTTCGGGCACCCAGGTGTTCAGCACCACTTTTGCACAGTGGGCGGCACGGGAAGCCCTTCGTCGTGCCCAGCCCCTAACCATGGTTGTCCGCTTTGCCCCTCGCCAGCGACAGAAGCCCATGAATGAGCTTCTCTACGGAAAACGTGATGCCATCGAATACGATCCCATTGGCTCGCTCGTAGATGCGGATTTCGGCGCTTATTACAACTGGTTGAATCAGCAGCGTCTCACTGGCGCAGATCGTTCATCCTTCCTGGTCTGGTTCGAAGGGCACAACGAAGCTGTCGCCATCGGTCCTGGCCTTGCGCGCGGCACGACTTCCAGCTCTGCCGGCGATCTCCACCAGCTGCTGGCCTGGGCTACTTGATGTTGCGGAAAAAGTTTATGCGATAGTGTGGAAGTAAATTCGCTCCATTTAGAGTTCTGCGCAATTTGTTTAGAGCTTTCTAGGTTTGTTCACGCACTTATTCTTTGTCTGTCGAAAGGGAGAAAACATGGAACGGAGAGACTTCCTCAAAACCACCTCAACCGTAATCGCCGGGGCGACGCTCGCACCACACGCGTTCGCTGGTAATCCTTCACAACCCGCCGGCTCTGCTTCCGAGGGCCGCCAGATTATCCCCATCAATCGCAATTGGCGCTACAGCAAATCCGTGGTTGATGGCGGGCACCGCAAAGACTTTGACGATTCCTCTTTTGACCGTGTCGTCATTCCTCATACCAATACCCGTCTTCCCTGGCACAGCTTCGACGACAAGTCCTACGAATTCATTTCTCTCTATCGCCGCCGTTTCCGTTTGCCTGCGGAAGCCAAAGGCAAACATGTCTTCGTGGATTTTGAAGGTGTCATGACCGCCTCCACCGTGTGGATCAATGGCGTCCGGCTCGGCGAATACAAAGGCGGCTATACGCCGTTTTCATTCGACCTCACTCCTCATCTGGATTTTGACGGCGAAAACGTTCTTGCTGTCGACGTCGATTCTCGCGAGCGCGCCGACATCCCGCCCTTCGGTTACCAGATTGACTACCTGACCTTTGGTGGCATCTACCGGGAAGTCTCTCTCCGCATTGTCCCCGGCACTTTTATCGAAAATATCTTTGCCAAGCCCAAAGATGTTCTCACTCCGCATCCTTCTCTGGATGTCGATTGCTTCCTCATGCACATGGAGGCTTCCAAGGACCCCCTTACCGTCGAAGTCGATCTCCGTGAAGGCGATCACGTTATTGCCAAAGGCTCCACGAAAGTCCCCGCCTCCGAAGCTGCCACGGAACCCATGGCGCACAGTGTGCACCTCGACAGTCTTGGCCCTATAAAGCTCTGGGATCTCACTAATCCAAACCTCTACACCGTGCATGTTCGCCTCTTGCGCGGCGATCAGGTGATTGATCGCGATAAACGCACCATCGGTTTCCGCGAAGCTTCTTTCACCGACCATGGTTTCGAACTCAATGGCAAAGTCATCAAGCTTCGTGGCCTCGATCGCCATCAGACCTTTCCCTTCGTCGGCCAGGCTATGCCCGGCCGCTGCCAGCGCAGCGATGCCCACATCCTTCGCCACAAACTGAAGACGAATATCGTCCGCACTTCTCACTATCCGCAGTCCCGTCATTTCCTGGATGCTTGCGACGAAATGGGCCTTCTCGTCCTCGAAGAAATTCCCGGCTGGCAGCACATCGGCGATGAAGCTTGGAAATTGATCTCCATCGACAATGTTAGCCGCATGATTCGCCGCGACTGGAATCATCCCAGCGTCATTCTCTGGGGCGTCCGCATTAACGAGTCACGCGACGACCACGATTTCTACGTTCGCACCAATGCCCTCGCTCATAAACTTGATCCCACGCGTCAGACTGGCGGCATCCGCTATTTCCAGGAATCCGAATTCCTCGAAGACGTTTTCACTATGAACGATTTCGGCTTCCCTTTGAAGCCGCCCAACCATCCGCGCTATCTCAACACCGAATTCGTTGGCCACACGTATCCCACCAAGACCATCGATCAGGTGGAACGTCTCACTGAACACGCTATGCGCCACGCACGCATTCATGACCAGCTTGCTTCCAATCCCCAGTACGCTGGCGGCATCGGCTGGTGCGCCTTCGACTACAACACTCACGCCGATTTTGGCAGTGGAGACCGTATCTGTTATCACGGCGTCACCGACATGTTCCGCGAATTCAAGCCAGCCGGTGGCTTTTATAAGTCGCAGTGCGACCCCTCGGATGAAGTCGTCCTTGAACCTGCGTTTCACTGGGCTCGAGGTGATGAGTCAATCGGCTTTACCAAAGCCGTAGTCTGCTCCAACTGTGACCACCTGAAGTTCTACGTTGCAGACAAACTAATGGCCGAAGTCGATCCCAACAAAAAGGAATTTGCTCATCTCCGTTACGCTCCATTCGTCGCTCAACTTGGCGAAGCGGTCCGCAATTGGGGAGACTTGCGCATCGATGGCTACATCAATGGCAAACAGGTGATCTCCAAATCCATGTCCGGACGGGGAATCGATCAGAAATTCACTCTCCTTCCAGACGACACCAAGCTGAACGCTGATGGTGCGGACACCACACGTGTCGTTCTCCGCGTCACCGACGAATTCGGCGCCATCCGTCCGTTTGCAAACGACGCCATCAAATTCGAGCTCGATGGGCCCGCGGAAATCATCGGCGACAATCCATTTGCCTTGATTGGCGGCACCGGTGCCATCTGGATTCGTGCCAAGGAACAGCCGGGCAAAGTCACGCTCACGGCCACACATCCCGTTCTTGGTAAACAGCAGGTTGAGTTTGAATTCGCTGCAGTCGCTCCCGAACTCGCCTGAGAGGAGTCGATCCATAAGAAGGAAAGGCCTGAACAGTCGAATCTGGCAAGCTTGTGCAGCGGCCGCCTCAGGCGGGCATCTTAAGTAGCTATCTAATCGAAAGCAGCCAGGAAGATTTTCAAGAGGAGACTCACTCCATGAACGATCTGTCGAAGAAAATTCTGCTTTTCGCTCTCCTTGCATTGACCTTATTCGTCTCCACCCATCCCGTCCTGGCCCAATCCAGCTACGATCTCCGTTCCCCCGACAAGCGCATTGAAATCCGCGTTCGAACTGGACCGCAGCTTCGCTATGACGTCCTCCTTAACAGCAGAGCATTGATGGAGGACTGTACTCTTTCTCTTGACGTCGACCACACAAAGTTTGGCATCAATCCCAAAGTCGTCTCCGCTAAGGAACGCACTGTCGACCAGATCATCGAGCCGCCAGTTCGCCAGAAGTTCGCTAAAATTCCTGAAAAATTCAATGAACTCCGCCTCCAGATGGAAGGTGGCTACTCCGTCGTCTTTCGCGCCTACAACGAAGGTGCCGCCTACCGCTTTGAGACTTCACTCCCTCAACAGCAGGTAAAAATCTACGGCGAAGAAGTGAATTACAACTTTGTTGGAAACGCCATCGCCTACTACCCGCAGGAAGATTCGTTCATGTCCCACAATGAGCGCAAATATCTTCCTATGCACCTCAGTGAAATCGCCCCTTCTTTTATCTCCTCCATGCCTGTCGTCCTCAATGCTGGCGGAAGCGCAAAAGTCGCTCTCGCCGAATCCGATGTGGAAGATTACCCTGGCATGTGGTTTCACGGCACCGGTGGACCCGGTCTGATAGGCACGTTTCCTCCTTATCCGCTTAAGGAAAAACTCGAAGGAGATCGCAATTTCCACGTTACGGAAGCTGCGGATTACATCGCCATCACTACGGGCACGCGCACATTTCCCTGGAGAATCATTGGTATCGTCGATCGCGACGCCGATCTACTCACCAATCAAATCGTCTATCTCCTCGCCAAACCTTCTCAGCTTCAAGACACTTCCTGGATCAAGCCTGGCAAAGTTGCCTGGGATTGGTGGAACGCCAACAACGTCTACGGCGTCGATTTCAAATCTGGCGTCAACACGCAAACCTATAAGTACTACATCGATTTCGCCGCAAAATACGGCCTTCAGTACATCATTCTTGACGAAGGTTGGTACAAGCTCGGCAACGTTATGGAAGTTGTCCCTGACATCAACATGGAAGAAATCACGGCCTACGGTAAACAGAAGAACGTAGGCATCATTCTTTGGGTTGTCTGGAAGTCCCTCGACGAGCAACTAATTCCTGCGCTGGATCAATTCCAGAAGTGGGGCATTCAGGGGATAAAAGTCGACTTCATGCAGCGCGATGATCAGTTGCTCATCAATTTTTATCACAAGGTCAGCCGCGAAACCGCCAAACGCCACATGCTCGTGGACTTCCACGGTGGTCAAAAACAAATCACTATGACTCGCACTTGGCCCAACATGATCAGTGGCGAAGGCGTTCGCGGGATGGAATGGAGCAAGTGGAGTGCGGACTCCGAGCCGCTCCACAACGTCACGCTACCCTTCACCAGGATGTTTCTTGGTCCCATGGATTACACTCCCGGCGCCATGCGCAATGCAACCAAAATGACCTTTTCCCCCATCTTCCAACAGCCCATGGCTCTCGGCACTCGCTGCCATCAACTCGCCATGTATGTTGTTTACGAAAGCCCGCTCCAAATGCTTGCCGACAGTCCCTCCAACTACTTGCGCGAACCCGAAGCGATGGAATTCCTATCGCCCATCCCCAGTGTCTGGGACGACACCAAAGCCCTCGACGGAAAAATCGCCGAGTATGTTGTCGTCGCCAGAAGAAGTGGCAATGACTGGTATGTTGGCGCAATGAACAACTGGACCGCTCGCGAGGTGGAACTCGATTTATCCTTCTTGCCGGCTGGTGATTTTTCGATGGCTTCCTATGAAGACGGACCGAATGCCGATCGCATGGCCGGCGATTACCGCCTGACCAAAACTAAGGTCAGCAAGTCCACCAAACTCAAAATCAAACTAGCCCCCGGCGGCGGCTGGGCAGCACACATCCAGCAGTAATGCGCTCGGAGTGGCACAGCACTCCTGCTTGCCCTGACGAAGGAAGGGCCAGCGTTCTTGTTTTTTCTCTTATGTAGGGGCGGTTTTATGCCGCCTTCCTGTCTTTGGAGTCTTGCTATTTGTACCCGGCAGCGCCATCCCTCAGTCGCATCTTTAGCGGCAGGGGATCGACTTTTCCTGGCCCGCTACTTCTTATCCAGATAATGCATTTCTCCCACTTCAACCAATCGCGCCGCCGCCGTCTCTGCGGTTATGTCGCGCTGTGGCGTAGCCAATAGTTCATATCCCACCATAAACTTCTGCACTACCGCCGAACGCAACAACGGCGGCAAATAGTGTGCATGAAAATGGCACTCTGGATGAGCCTGCCCATCCGTGGGCCGTTGGTGAAATCCCATGGAGTATGGAAACGAAGTCTCAAACACGTTGTCGTAGCGAATCGTCGTCCGTCGCAGAATATCGGCCAGCAAATCGCGTTCTGTCCCGGATAACTCGTCCATCGCTCCCAGATGCCGTTTGCTCAATACCATCGTCTCGAACGGCCACACAGCCCAGAAGGGAACTAACGTTGCAAACGCCTCATTCTCGCAAACAATCCGCTCTTTCCGTTTTAATTCAATTGCCAGATAATCGCACAGTAAGCACGATTTCTTTTCTTCGCGATAACTTCGAAAGGACTCCAACTCTCGCGTTGGGATATTCGGGATCGTGGCATTTGCCCAGATCTGGCAATGCGGGTGTGGATTGCTCGCGCCCATCAGTGCCCCACGATTCTCAAAAACCTGTACATGCTTTATCCAACCCGTTTTTTCCAACTCAGAGAACTGCGCTACCCACACATCAATTACTTTGCGAATCTCGCGCACACTCATCCGCGGAACAGTCAGGTCGTGCCGTGGCGAGAAGCACACCACGCGGCATACTCCCGCTTCCGTCTCCGCAACCAGCAGCCCGGACTCGTTCTCTGATTCATGCTCCACATTCGGCAGCAGCGACGCGTAGTCATTATTGAAAACGAATGTGCTCGTATATTTTGGGTTCCGTGCTCCCCCCGCCCGCTCGTTTCCCGGGCACAGGTAACACGTCGAATCGTAAGTCACCTGGTTCGTTGCGGCTGCCGTCTCCACTTTCCCTTGCCACGGCCTCTGCGTCCGGTGCGGCGACACCTGCACCCATTCGCGCATTAGCGGGTTAAATCTCCGGTGCGGTTTTTGCCATTTCCCCAAGTCGTTCATTTATTCTCTCAATGCGCGGTTTTATCTGCGTAACCGTCCGGATGCTGTTGCCGCCATTCCCACGCCGTTCTTATGATGGAGTCCAGCCCCGGATACTCCGGCTTCCATCCCAATTCGCTTTTGATTTTTTCCGAACTGGCCACCAGCACTGCCGGATCACCGGGACGCCGAGGAGCTTCTTTTACCGGAATCGTGTGCCCGGTAACCTTCCGAACGGCTTCGATCACTTCGCGTACGCTGAATCCTTTCCCGTTTCCCAGGTTGTAAATCAGTTTTTCTTTTTCTTTCAAAGCATCAAACGCCAAAAGATGAGCGCTCGCCAGATCGCTGATGTGCACATAATCCCTCACGCAAGTCCCGTCCGGCGTTGGATAATCCGTTCCATAAATTGCGATATTTTCTCGCTTTCCCAGTGCCACCTGCAAAATAAGCGGAATCAGATGCGATTCCGGGTGGTGGTCCTCGCCCCTCTCTCCCGCCGCTCCCGCCGCATTAAAGTAACGAAGGCAGGCATAGCGCAGTCCGTGGATTCGATTCATCCACGCCAGCATGTGTTCCACCAGCAGCTTCGATTCTCCGTATGCATTCGTTGGCTGCAGTTTGTCGGTCTCTTCAATCGGTGTCCGTTCGGGAGTTCCATATAACGCGGCCGTCGAGGAAAACACGAATCTCTTCACTCCATGTGCCAGAATCGCTTCCAGCAATGTCAGTGCATTCGCCGTGTTGTTCCGGAAGTACTTCTCCGGATACTTCATCGATTCGCCTGCCTCGATAAACGCCGCAAAGTGCATCACCCCATCAACCTTGTTTTCCTTCAGTACCTTGCCCAGCAGCGCTCGGTCCGCGATGTTTCCTTCTACAAATTTGGCTTTGGCTGGCACAGACGCATTGCAACTGTTCGACAGGTCGTCCAGCACCACGACCTCGTACCCTCGCCCAAGCAATTGCGAGGTCACTACTCCTCCGATGTATCCGGCGCCGCCGGTAACCAGCACGCACTCTTTCATGTTTGCCTTTGGATTCCCGATTCTTACTTCTTGCCTACAGTGTCCGGTTGGATTGCTTCGGCTCCCTGGCTTGCCTCGCATATATAAATGTCCGGCGGCAGTCCTGTGGACGACGCGTATCCCTCAGCCACATGCTTGCGGAATTCTGTTGATTCGTTCGCATCCACCAAATTGATGGTGCACCCGCCAAATCCCCCGCCAGTCATACGCGCTCCCAAAATTCCTGGTTGCTTTGACGCGATCTCTACCATCACGTCCAACTCCCGGCAGCTTACTTCAAAATCATCTCGCAGGCTTCGGTGCGAATCCGCCATGAGCTGACCCAGTTTTCCGATCTCTCCCTTTTGCAATGCCGTGGCCGCCTTGCGGGTACGCTCAATTTCCGTCACCACATGTCGGACCCTTTTATAAATAGTTTCACTCAGCTGCTTTCGGTGCTGTTCCAACTGAGCCGCACTTACATCTCGCAATGCCCGAATTCCCGGCAGCACTTCACTCAACACCCGCACCGCCTCTTCGCATTCCGCTCGCCGCCCGTTGTATTCGCTCGCGCCAAGTTCGTGTTTCACCATCGTGTTGCAGATCACCAGGTGCACATTGGGCGGCAATTTCACCAGCTCGAAATCCAGCGACCGGCAATCCAGCAACAACGCGTGACCTGCCTGCCCGTGGCAAGACACAAACTGATCCATGATTCCACACCGCGCTCCCACAAATTCATTTTCTGCTCGTTGGCATAGTAACGCCAGTTTCGTGCGGTCGATCGCTTGTTTCGCGATGTCCAGTATCGCGTAGCCTACAGACACTTCGATCGCTGCCGATGAACTCAGCCCCGATCCGAGTGGTACTTCTCCTGAGATGTATAAATTTGCCCCGCGCGGATGATTACCCGCCTGCACTTCTGCCCATGCTACGCCCACCGGATAATCGCTCCAGCCTCCACTTCCATGGGCAGGCAGCTTATCCAGATCGACTTCTACCGACTCTCCAAAATTCTCGGAATAGACCACTAATTTTCGGTCTTCACGGGGCGCTATCGCCACCCAGCACGAAAATCCAATCGCCGCCGGCAGCACAAATCCTTCATTGTAATCCGTGTGTTCTCCGATCAGGTTTACCCGTCCGGGTGCTCGGTATACTGTCCCTAAGGTGCCGAATCGTTTCTTGAATTTCTCGACCAGTGCGTGAGCTTTTTCCATTAGAGTCCCGTAGTGCTAAGTCGCTTGCGCGCCACTACATAGCGATGAGCCTCTATCCTGCCGCAACTCAACTACGGCGTCTCAGAGGAACACCCACCCACCATCAGTTTGCAAAAACCCACCGCCTGCGAAACACCCCAGTTTTGCCCATACTATCATTACAATTCGTCCCAGCAAATACGTCCTTCAATCGTTTTTTTCAACTATTCTATGGATTACCAGTAATTTAGCTCCTTCCCAGTTTTCCCCGGATTTCAATGGAAAAACCTCGCCTCCCTGCCTTCTCGGTCTCCTTATTAACCTGAGATTCATGCTCTCTTAACATGGCGCTCCCTTCCCGGTGTTCTTATAGGGCCGCCCTATTGGCATCGGTTGGGGGTATTCGAGCGCAATTTTGTCGGTGTCTGAGCTCGCCGATGGCCTCTATTTTACATGTCGAGGATATCTACTCATGAAGCTCAGCCGTTTAGCATCTTTTGCGTTATTTATTATGGGCTCTCTTATTGTCTCTTCCTGTGGTGGTAATCAGGCAAAAGAGACCAAGCTTCAGGGAGCTGGAGCCAGCTTTCCAGCGCCCCTCTACCTCAAATGGTTCAAAAGCTACAATGCCGCCCACCCCAATATCCTTGTTGATTACCAGTCGGTTGGCAGCGGTAGCGGTGTGAAGAGCTTCCTCGACAAGACCGTCGATTTCGCCGCCAGCGATGCCGCTATGAAACCCGAAGATATCGCCAAAGTCGACGGTGGAGTCCAGCTCCTCCCCATGACTGCCGGAAGTATTGTTCTCGCCTACAACCTTAAAGAAGTCCCCGAACTGAAACTCTCCCGCGAAGCTTACGTGGGAGTTTTTAGCGGCAAGATTACCAAGTGGAATGACCCCATCATTGCTCGAGACAATAAGGGCGCTGCTCTTCCCGCCATTCCTATCGATGTCATAGTTCGTGCCGATAGCAGCGGAACCACCTTTGTCTTCACCAAGCATCTTTCCGCTGTCAGTAAGGATTTCGAAGCCTCCATCGGTGTCAACAATATGCCCAATTGGCCGGTCGGCACTCGTTCCAAGGGAAATGAAGGCGTCACCGCCAGCATCCTTACCACTCCCGGTTCCATCGGCTATGTCGAATTCGGCTATGCAAAGAGCCAGAACATGCAAATGGCTTCGCTGCAGAACAAGTCCGGCAGTTTCGTTTCTCCTTCCTTCGCTTCTGCGCAGGCGGCTCTTGCTTCTGCGGACCTGCCTCCCGACATGATTGTCTGGGTCTCCGATCCTGCCACTACCGACGCCTATCCCATCGTTACCTTCACATGGATGCTTCTCTACAAGAACTACCCTGACAAGGACAAACTCGCCGCGCTCAAAGGTCTTCTTGATTACGGACTCAGCGACGGTCAGAAGGAATCGGAAACGCTAGGGTACATTCCCTTGCCACCTGTTGTAGCTGCTAAAGCCAAAGCCGCGGCCGCTGCTCTTTAGATTTTTATCTGGTCATTGCTATTTCGCAGCCTGAACTTCTTTCGATCGGGTGTTGAGGTGTTATGGCTCAAGTTTCAGCACAAGCAGAAGGCGCAGCATCGCAAGCCGCTTCCGTTCGTGGCCAGATCTGGCAGCCACCAACCTCCGGCCAACGGTGGATCGATGTCATCTTTCGCCGTGCCTGCGTTATCTTTGCCGCCCTCACCATCGTCCTTGCCATGTTGCTGATTCTCAAAATCGCCATTGCCGCGATTCCTGCTTTCCGTGAATACGGCTTCTCTTTTCTTAGCGGCACTACCTGGGATCCCAACAAATCTCAATACGGAATCCTCCCGGAAATCTGGGGAACCCTTTACACATCTCTTCTCGCACTCGGTATTGGCACAGCCTTTGGCGTCGCCGCCGCCGTCTTTCTCAGCGAAGGCTATCTCGGCGAAGTTGTCTTCGGCATGCTCAAAAGGCTCAATCTCCATTTCCACCCGTTCTGGGGAAAACTTCCTGAACGGATGGAAGCACTTCTCAAGAATCTCATTGAGCTTCTCGCCGCAGTTCCCAGCGTCGTCTATGGTTTGTGGGGCCTGTTCGTCGTCATTCCCATGATTCGCCCGCTGTGCAACTGGCTCCACTCGCAATTCGGCGGTTTTCCTCTGTTCTCCACCAGCTTGAGCGGCCCAGGCGTTCTTCCCGCCGTCCTCGTGCTCTCCATCATGATTCTTCCCACCATCACTGCCATCAGCAGAGACGCTCTCGTCTCCGTGCCTCCTAAATTGCGTATGGCTGCTTACGGCCTCGGTGCCACTCGCTGGGAAACTATTCTCGGTGTGCTGCTTCCGACGGCGGCCCGCGGAATATTCGGTGGCATTGTTCTGGCCTTTGGCAGGGCTCTCGGCGAGACCATGGCTCTCGCCATGCTTGTTGGCAATGCCAATCGCCTCACTGTCTCTTTGTTCTCTCCCGCCAATACTCTTGCGGCACTCTTGGCCAACAGCTTTCCGGAAGCTGGCCATAGGGAGATCCCGGTGCTCATGTACGCCGCGCTGGTTCTCCTGGGCATCACTCTCATCGTCAATATTTTCGGCGCTGTTATTCTCGAACGCGCCTCAATGGCGGAGGCGCGATGAGCACTCCAGGTGTCGGCATTAATTCCGTCGACCAGGCCAGTCAGGGCATTGTCGATCCTTTTGCTGGACTTGATTTCGGACGGCTCGAACTTTCTCTCTACCGCCCTCGAACGTTCTTGAGTGTCTTGTTTAGCGTCGTTGTTTCTGCAATGACCTTTCTCGCCCTCGTTCCGTTGTTTGCCGTTCTCTGGATGGTCATCTGGCGCGGCGGAAAAAAACTCAGTCTCGCCCTCTTTACGCAACTGCCTCCCGCTCCGCTTGAACAGGGCGGCGGTTTTGGCAACGCTATCGTCGGCACACTTCTTATGGTTGGAATCGCTACCTTAATCACCCTGCCACTGGGAATTCTGACCGCCGTCTTCGTAGCGCAACATAAGGACACACGCCTTGCCACCGCCGTTCGATTCTCTGCCAAAGTGTTGACCGGTTTTCCTTCCATTCTTGCGGGGGTCTTTGCCTACGGCGTCATCGTTCTCAGCACCGGCGGCTATTCTGCAATCGCCGGCGGAATTGCCCTTTCCATCCTGATGCTACCCACCATCATTCTCACTGCGGAAAATGCAATTTCCATGGTTCCGCCCAAAATGAAGGAAGCCGCCATCGGCATGGGTGCTACAAATACGCAAACTGTCTGGATGGTTCTTCTTCCAACCGCCATGCCCGGTATTCTCACCGGCGTCATGCTGGCTGTTGCGCGTGCTGCAGGTGAAACGGCGCCTCTCCTTTTTACAGCACTGTTCAGCAATTACTGGCTTGTCTCCCACGGCCGCGCCAATCTTATGCAACCTGTCGCTTCACTCGCCGTGCTCATCTACAACTTTTCCGGGATGCCTTTCGCCAATCAAGTGGAACTGGCTTGGGCTGCTGCCCTCGTTCTGGTTCTTCTCGTCCTGTTCACAAATCTTATCGGTCAGAGCTTTTCTCGTCGGCAGATTCTGTAGAAGGAGTTTTGCGTATGAATCCAGAAGTGGTTCCGAGTTCGAATCCGGGCAACGACCACGCTGCCGCGGCTGCAATCATGGCCGCTGAGCACAAGGAAGATGTGGTAATGGACTGCCATATCAAGGACCTCTATTACGGCACATTTAAAGCTGTCCGCGATACTCGCATTCCCGTTCGAAAAAACACTATTACCGCTTTTATCGGCCCCTCGGGTTGTGGCAAAAGCACGGTTCTTCGCTGCCTCAACCGCATGAACGACCTCGTCCGTGGATTCCGCTTCAATGGCCACGTCCGTTATCGTGGAAAAGATATTTACGATCCTTCCATCGACCCGGTTGCCGTGCGCCGCTATATCGGCATGGTCTTTCAGCAGCCCAATCCTTTCGCCACTTCCATCTACAACAACGTTGCTTTCGGACTGCGCATCAACAACTTCAAGGGCAACAAGGGCGAAAAGGTCGAACAGGCTCTTCGTCGTGCCGCACTCTGGGACGAAGTCAAAGATAAGCTCCACAACAGTGGCCTGTCCCTCTCTGGGGGACAGCAGCAGCGTCTCTGTATTGCCCGCGCTATCGCCACCGATCCCGAAGTCCTCCTCATGGACGAGCCCTGTTCTGCGCTTGATCCCATCGCAACACGCCGCATTGAAGAGCTCATGCTCGAGCTGAAAACCCGTTACACCATCGCTATCGTGACTCACAACCTTCAACAGGCTCAGCGCGTCGCGGACAACACCGGATTTCTGTATGTCGATACCTCACAGGGCGGCCGTACTGGATATCTCGTTGAGTTTGGCGATTCCAAAAGGCTCTTTGATCAGCCGCAGGAAAAGCATACCCAGGACTATATTCGCGGCGAGTTCAGCTAGTCGTTGTTATGAGTGCTTTTTAGGGCGCGCCTCTCGGACGGGCCGTTTCGACTTCTGGATTTTTTCGAGTCTTTACGCGTGGAGAGTCAGCATCGATGTCAGCCAACGAATCGCATCGGAATCTTAGCGGAATTGCTTGCGTCCTCGCCGTCGCCACATTCGTCTGCTCGCTTGTCGCTTGTTCCGCTTCCAACCCCAATCCCTCTGCCGCCGAAGCCAAATTGCCTCCGGGCAGCACTCTACTCACGGGGGCCGGTGCCACCTTTCCCTCTCTTCTCTACAACCGCTGGGTCACCGTCTATCACGATGCTCACCCAACCACGTTCGTCAAATATGCCGCTGTAGGTAGCGGGGAAGGTGTTCGCCGCTTTGTCGGGGCCAACATCCGCGAAGCGGAAAAAATCGATTTTGGTGCCAGTGATGCTGCCATGTCCGATGCGGAACTCGCCCAAACCAACAACGACACGCTTCTCCTGCCCGTCACTGCCGGTTGCGTCGTTCTGGCCTACAACCTCCCCACGCTCAAAGCCGACCTGAAGCTTTCTCGCCGTGCCTACGCTGGCATCTTTCTTGGCGAGATCAAGAACTGGAACGATCCTCTCATCGCTCAATCCAATCCTGGCGTCAAACTTCCCAACATCTCTATTGTTACCATCGTCCGTGAAGACAGCAGCGGCACTACCTCCGCCTTCACTCGGAACCTCGACGCCATCAATGACAGATGGCGCAGCCGCTTCGGTGTTGCTTCCTTCGTGGATTGGCCTGGCAACGCCATGCGTGCCAAGGGCAACGAAGGCGTTGCGGGTCTGGTCGAAAAATCCATCGGCTCCATCGGCTACGTTGGCTTTGAATTTGCCCGACGCTTAGGCCTCGATTCCGCCCTACTCGAGAACCAGCAAGGCCAATATGTCAAAGCGTCAGAGCAGAGTTGCTCCAAGGCTCTCGCCACCGCGGACGTGCCTGACAATTTCCGTGCCTTTGTTCCCGACCCCAAGGGCGCCGAATCCTACCCCATCGTCACCCTTTCCTGGATTCTCCTCCGCAAGGGCTATAAAGACCCTCAGACCACCGTCGCCCTCCGTGATTTCTTCACCTGGTGCCTTCTCGATGGCCAGCGCTATGCATCTCAGCTTGGCTATGTCCCCATTCCATCTCCCCTGGCCGAGAAAGCCGTAACTGCTCTCCAGAATGTGTCTGCTTCCCGATAAGGACAGGCGATAGTTACCGCTGTCTCCGCTCGTCTCCAGCCTCGACAAGTTCCCTATTTGCAGTCACTTAACCTGCTCGTCACCCCCAGAAGTCCCTCTAATTATGTCCAAAGTGTAACTGGATACCTTTACGGTACACCCCCCTGCTCTGAGCGATGACAGCCCTGTACCAGTACAGGACACTCTCTAAAAGGGTGTGCTCTCTCATATTTCATTTTGTGTGAGGTCCATTTATGCAAGCTGTTCAAGTATCTGCTCGTTTCATTCGCAATCACGAGGTCGTCTCCCGTCAAATCGAAGGCGAACTCGTCATTGTTCCAATTCGGAGAGGGGTGGGCGATCTCAATTCGCTTTATACCCTCAACCCTGTAGGTTCGGCTCTCTGGGAGTTCATGAACGAAGGCCACACTCTTCCCGAAATGGTCAGTCGAGTGTGCGACGAGTTCGAGGTCACCAGCTCGCAGGCTCAATCCGATATTTTGGAATTTCTCGATTCCATGCTCGAAGAAAAGTTGATTCAGGCGGTTGCTTAACGTTTTTGTGAAGTATTTGTAACGGTCAGGAGTGTTGCGTGTTGCAGTTGGCCACATACGGAGATTTTTCCTCTCTCATCCACGACCGGCAGAAAGGTCGCCGTGCTCCCATGGAAGTTTCCATCGAGCTCACGCACCGCTGCCCCCTCGAGTGCCAGCACTGCTACAACAATCTCCCCATGAGCGACGAGAATGCTCGCCGCCTGGAACTCTCCTTCGAAGAGCATGTCCGTCTCCTCGACGAACTGGTGGAGATGGGCTGCCTCTGGATTCTCTATACGGGCGGCGAAGTTTTCGCTCGCAAGGATTTTCTCGATATCTACACCGAGGCCAAAAAGCGCGGTTTTCTCATCACCATCTTCACCAACGGGACCATGATCACTCCCCGCATCGCCGACCACCTCGCCGAATTTCGTCCCTTCTCCATCGAGATCACTATGTACGGTGCCACCCGCGAAACCTACGAAGCTCTGACGCAGATACCCGGCTCTTTCGATCGTTGCATGAAAGGCATCCAGCTTCTCCGCGAGCGCGATCTCCCGCTCAAGTTGAAGACCGTTCCCACCACTATCAATTTTCATGAAGTCCAGGAAATGAAGCGCTTTGCCGAGCAGGACCTTGGCGTCGAATTCAAGTTTGATGCGCTCGTCAATCCTCGCACCGATTGCTCGCAATCTCCCCTGCAGATTCGCCTGTCGGCTGAACAAGTCGTTTCCCTCGATTTTCGCGATCCCGTTCGCAAAGCCGAATTCAAGAAAATGGCGGAAGAGGAATTGGCAGGCGCGCTTCGTTCCCAGGGCCCGGAGAAATATACCTGTGGTGGCGGTCAGAACGGCTGTGCCATCGATCCTCAGGGTCAGATGACCATCTGCGTTCTCTCCCACCAGGATGGTTCCAACCTTCGCGAAGGCGGATTCAAAAAGGGTTGGGATGGTCGCCTCAAGGAAATTCGTCAGTCTACGCGCACCCGTCAGACAATCTGCTCCACTTGCCAACTTCAGTCTCTTTGCAGCATGTGTCCGGCAAACGGTGAACTCGAAAGCGGCGACTCGGAAACTCCTGTCGAATTTCTTTGCCAGGTCGCGCATCTCCGTGCCTATACCCTTGGCCTCCAGGTGCCCGAGCATGGTAATTGTCCCTGCTGCTCCGGCGGTGTACACCACCCGCTTCTACAAGTTTCCGCCCAGCGGCTCCGACAGGAGTCGTTAAGTTCCGAAAGAATAGTCCCGATTCTCACCGCCAACTCGCTACTCCCGGTCCTGGGTTCGCGAGGAGGCTGCGCTTCCGGAGGATGTTCCTCCTGCGGAACGCATGCACGATGACTTGGGAAAAAGGCAAGACAAGGAAATGAACGACACGCGGAAAACGAACACACCAAACAAGACAGCCTACCAGGCACCTCAAGTTGTCCGTGTAAGTCTGCGCCCGGAAGAAGCTGTCCTCGGACACTGCAAAGTTTCTGGTTCCGCCGGGCCCGCAAGCGCTTCCTGTCGCAGCGCCCTCTTCTGCCGGTCGCAGGGTTCGTGATGTCAGCCATGATCGGAGAAATTCCGTGAAGCACACTGTAACCAACTCCCAGACTGCAACCTCTCAGGCTGGCCGCCTCGCGCTCGAAATCGGCGGCCTCTCCATGGGCTTGTGGTGTGAACGCGGCATGTCTATGGCTCTCGACAAAGAACATCACCCGTTCATCATTTCTGATCGATCAAATGCGGCCTGCGATCTTGAACTCGATGTCTCTTGGGCCGATGCTCTCGAACTACCTGCTACTTCTCCTTCCTTCGTTTCCGGCGGTCTTTGGTCCGCTTTCACCAGTAATACCGGCACAAAGTTCTATTTCTCCAGCCCAACTCTTGGCATTTCGCCCTACAAGGCCGCTTGGTTTGATCCATCCTTCGAACGCGGCCACATCGTTCTCCGTCGCGACTGCTTTGCCACGGATCAATCTGTCTTCCCGCTCGAATATCCCATCGACGAGTTGGCCATGATGCATCGTCTTTGTCAGGGCGAAGGCGTCGAACTTCACGCCCTCGGCCTCGTCGATCAGGATGGTTCCGGCTATCTCTTCCTCGGTCATTCCGGTGCTGGCAAAAGCACTACAGCTCGCCTATGGATGTCGGAACCGGGCGTCAAACTTCTCAGCGACGATCGCATCATCCTTCGCAAGAAAAACGGCCAATATTCCATGTACGGCACTCCCTGGCATGGCGATGCCGGAGTTTCCTCCCAGAGTTGTGCACCGCTTTCCGCCATTTTCTTCTTGGAGCAAGCTCCTTCCAACCAGATCCTCCCCATGCCAGCCGTCCAGGCCGCGGCAGAACTCTTTGCCCGATCTTTCGTTCCTCACTATCTCGGCGATGGGATCCGTTTCACCTTGAATTTCTTCGACGAGCTCACTCGCTCAATTCCGTGTTCGGTGTTCCGTTTCGCTCCAACGGAAAGCGCCGTGGAGGCGATCCGTCATGCACGTGCCTGATGTACAAGTTCGCAAAGACTCACGACTCTTCGTCGAGATCTGCGCCGCCATTCTTCGCCGCGGCCACCAGGTAAAGTTCAGCGCCACCGGCCAAAGCATGCAGCCCAATCTCCTGGACGGCGATACCGTTCTTGTAGCTCCCATCCATGTGGCCCCCTTGCAGTCTGGCGACATTGCTCTGGTAGAAAATTCAGAAGGCCTTCGCCTCCATCGTGTTACACAACTTTCGGAAGAGGGAAGCGCCTCTCTCACTTGCAGCGATACCGGCAATTCTCCCGATCCGGCCACTACGCAAGTCTTCGGCAAAGTGATTTCACTCTTCCGTGCCGGTCGTGAGCAAAATCTCTCTGCTTGGCAACTTCGCGTGGTTCATCCTCTCGCCTCTCTCACGCGCCGCATTCTTCTTGCCGGACGCCGTCGCATTCAGGGTCTCTTCGGCGCGCATGTCGCTCTCCTGATCTTTGCCGCCGCGTTTCTCTGCGTGCCCTTTGCTTCCGCGCAAAATGCCGATCTTTCCTTAACCCAATCCGTCGTGCCAACAGTCATCGCTCCCGGCAACAACATCACTTATTCAGAGACTGTTACCAACAACGGCGCCGGCAACGCTACCAGTCCCGTCATCTATCAACAAACTCCCACCAACACCACTTTCGTCAGTATCACTGCTCCGGCCAACTGGACTTGCACCGCTCCCGCGGTCGGCGGTACCGGTCAGGTCAATTGCACCTGGACTGGCAATGGCGGCGTATTCACCAACGGCTCCATTGCCAGTTTCACTTACGTTGTTCAGGTTAACGGTGGCACTGCAGCAGGCACGACCATCGTCAATTCCGCAAACGCCACTTCTCTCACCACCGACGGCACTCCGCAAAACAACGCCACCACGACCACGGTCCTCGTTGAGAGCGCAACCGGCGCTGATCTTGCCATCAGCATGATCGCGTCTCCTTCTCCCGTTTTTATTGGTTCCACTCTCACTTACACCATTCAAGTTCAGAATCTTGGCCTAGTCAGCGCTGCTAATGTAACTGTCTCCGATACCATTCCCGGAACTACCACCTTTGTCTCTGCCTCCCCCGCTGGTTCCTGCACGCAAACCGCTTCCGTTGTCTGCAGTTTAGGCACACTCGCTAACGGTGCCTCTACCACCGTTACTATCGTTGTTACGACTCCATTTTCTCCCTCCACCCTTTCCAATACCGCGACTGCCGCCACCACAACTACCGATCCCGTCGCCGGCAACAACAGCATCACCGTCTCCACTGTTGCTCAGCCGCTTTCCTGTGCGACTCCTGGCAAAGATGGTGCCGTCACCAACATCACCGGCACCGTAAACAAATACTATCCCCCTTCAGCTGCAACTACTCTCGCTGCTGGCTCCAACACCGTCACTCTTGGTACCTCCCGCGGAGCTGCCGGATCCATTGCTATTGGTGATCTTCTGCTCATCATCCAGATGCAGGACGCCACCATCCAATCAACCAACAATAGTTCCTACGGGAATGGCCTCCCCGGCGATCCCGCCACCGGTTGGCTCAATCTCAACAGTTCGGGAAAGTATGAGTTTGTAACCGCCACCAGCGCCGTTGCCACAGGGGGAGGAACTCTCACCTTTACTGGAACTGGTGCGAATGGTGGCGCGCTGAATACCTATACCTCCGCGGCCTATGGCACCAACGGACAGAAGACCTTTCAGGTCATTCGTGTTCCGCAATACACCAACGTCACCCTAGGTGCCGCTCTGACTGCTTCTGCGTGGAATGGCGCTACGGGCGGCGTTCTAGCCATCGATGTTGCTACACAACTCGATCTCAACACTCGTGTTGCCACCACGGTTTCCAGCCTCGGCTTTCGCGGTGGTGCTGGTGTTCAGCTTGGCGGTCAAGCCGGTGCCCTCGCTACGGATTACGTTACTCTTGCTACGGCAACCACAAACGGCTCCAAGGGTGAAGGCATTGCCGGAACTCCCCGCTTCACCGCGAACGCCGCCATCACCAACGTCACCGATAACACAGTCGAAGGCTATCCCAACGGAAGTTATTCCAGGGGCGCGCCCGCCACGGCCGGTGCGGGTGCTACTGACGCGAACCCCACTGCTAATGACCAGAACTCTGGTGGCGGTGGCGGTGGCAACGGTGGCAACGGCGGATATGGTGGTTACGGCTGGAACACCGCTGGCATTGTGGGTGGACACTTCGGTTCCGCATTTCCATTCTCTACCAACGTCATCACTATGGGCGGCGGCGGTGGCGCCGGAACCACCAACAACGGCACCGCAAATCCAGCCAACGGTAACGCTGCGGGCATCAACAGCAGCGGCTCGGCTGGCGGTGGCATTATCATCGTCCGCGCGGGTTCCCTGATCGGCACCGGGACCCTTTCCGCTAACGGTCAAAATGCGCTCAACGTCGAAAACGACGGCGGGGGCGGCGGTGGTGCTGCCGGAACCATCATCGTCTTTTCCAATAGTGGTGGCCTGACCGGTCTTACCGTGAACGCCATTGGCGGGACCGGTGGGACTACTTGGCCCGGGCAAGCGCCTGCTGCCTTTCCAGGAAACCGCCACGGCCCCGGTGGCGGCGGTGGTGGCGGAGCAGTCCTGCTCTCTTCTGCTCCAACCGCGGTCAACGTCTCTGGCGGCACCAACGGTTATTCCACGACCGCGCAGGACGCGTACGGCGCAACTCCGGGTCTGCCCGGTGCCAGTTTCACCAATCTCACTATTACCCAGACTCCCGGCACGCAATCCGGCGCCTACTGCGTCAGTACCGATCTCTCTGTCACCAATTCTGGTTTGCCCATAGTCGTTCAATCCGGCGCGAACATCACCTACACCCAAAACGCCATCAACAACGGTGCATTTGACGCCGTCAACGCCGTCTTCTCCGAAGCCGTCCCTGCCAACACCACTTTCCAATCGATCGTTACTCCGGCCGGCTGGACCTGCACCACTCCTGCGGTTGGTGGCACGGGCAACATTAACTGCACGAATCCGGATTTTACCGCTGGCCTCACTTCGCCCTTCACTGTCGTCGTCAAGGTCAACGCAGGCACCATCACGGGAACGCAAATCGTCGATGTCGACAACATTACCTCCGGCACCACCGATCCCAATCTCGCTAACAATTCCGCCACGGCCATCAACACCGTCGGCATTGCCACTTCCGCCGATGTTTCCATCACCAACACCTCATCTGCTGCCATCACCAATGCTGGCACCAATGTCACCATGACCGGCGTTGTCACCAACAACGGACCCGTCGCTGCCACCAGCCTCACCTTCACGGAACCGATTCCCACCATCCCCACTAATCCAGTTAACCTGACATTTCAATCCTTGGCTTCCCCCGCAGGTTGGAACTGCGCCCCACTACCTGCAGTCGGTTCAACGGGTGGTACCGTCACCTGCACCATCGCCAGTCTCGCTTCCGGGGCTTCCGCCACATTCTCCCTGGTACTTGGAATCCCCGCGGGCACAGCCGCCGGCACGGTCATCACCGCCACAGACAATATTTCTGCCGCCACTCCAGACCCCAATCCGGCGAACAATTTGGCTTCTGCCACCACTGTTGTCGCCACTCCTGGCCAGATCGACCTTGCCGTCTCTGCCTCAGACACTCCTGATCCCGTTTCTCAGGGCAACAACATTACTTATACCCAGACCGTGACCAACAACGGTCCCGCTGCGGAAACTAATGCCACCTTCCAGGTCACCATTCCAACCAATACTACGCTCGTCTCTTTCACCCCTCCCGCAAATTGGAACTGCAACACTATCGCTGTCGGCGGCACGGGCACCTTCACCTGCACTCTCAACGGCGGTCGAACCATTGCCTCTGGCGCTTCGGTGAACTTTCCGATGGTGGTCAAAGTCAATCCTGCAACTCCTTCCGGAACCATCATCACGGACTCTCCCTCTGTCTCCAGCACAGTCGGCGATCCCAACTCGGCGAACAACACGGTCTCTATCACAACCGCGGTTGCCAGCCCCACCCAGTCCGACGTCAGCATCGTCAAGACTGCTGCCCCCGAGCCCGTCAACTACGGCACTAACCTTGTCTACTCCTTGATGGTCAAGAATGGCGGTCCTGCCGTCGCTCAGGGAGTCACCGTGACAGACACTCTTCCCGCCCAGGTGATTTACGTCTCTTCCTCCACACCGCAAGGTTCCTGTTCTTTTGCTACCGGCACTGTTACTTGCGCATTGGGCAGCCTCAGTGTTGGCGGTTCCGTTCTCGTTACAATTAATGTCACCGCCAACTCGTTTAGCTCCGTCTCGCTTTCCAGCAATACTGCCAGTGTCACTTCCACTACCTCTGATCCGAATTTGGCGAACAACTCTTCCACTGCCGTTTCTACCATGCAGTCTCCCACTGCTGTGGACATCTCCTCTTTTCATGCCTTTTTGCAGCCGGATGGCTCGGTTTTGCTCGAATGGCGCACTCAAGAAGAGTCTCGCAATCTCGGGTTCAACATCTTCCGCGAACAATCGGGGGCGCGCGAGCGTATCTCTCCCTCGCTCATCGCCGGTTCTGCTCTCCTCTTGCGCGGTTCGCTGCCCCAGCATGCCGCGAAACTTTATCGCTGGATCGATTCAAATCCAGCACCGGGCAGTGCCTATTGGATTGAAGACGTCGACATTAATGGAACCCGTACCTTGCACGGCCCGGCCTCCGTGGAGTCTTCTTCCTCCAATCGCGCCGCCGCTGCCCTTGCCGCATCTGCAAATGTAAAAGTTTCGCCGCTCCTACGCGAATTGCATCCGGCTGCAACTGTTGCAACTACCGCTCAGAGCTTGATTTCACGGCCGCTTGTCACGCCTCGTCCGCTCATCCCTGCGCCTCCTGGAGGTACTGCTCGCATCGCTGTCGCTGATCATGACGCCATCAAAATCTTTGTCGATCATGAAGGCTGGTACCGCGTCTCTTTTGCGGACCTCATTTCTGCAGGCTTCGATCCGAACTTTGACGCTCGCTCGCTCCGCCTATTTGCAGAAGGTGTGGAGCAACCCATTCACGTCTCGCCGGCCAACAGACTCTGGAATTCTCCGGGAGGCGCCCTCGAATTCTATGGCACCGGTATCGACACGCCATTCTCCGCAGAGCGCGTCTATTGGCTCATCCGCGATCACCAATCCGGGAAGCGGATTCCTGTCGAGCCACTCCTATCTTCTGGCAGCGCTTCGCCCAACAGCTTCCCATTCACTGTGGTCCGCGAAGACCGCACCACCTATTTCGCTGCGCTTCTCAACGGCGAGAACAACGACAATTTCTTTGGCGCTGTCGTAACTTCCGATCCCGTCGATCAGGATCTCGAACTCGCCCACATCGATTCCTCCTCCGCTCTGCCAGTTACACTTGACCTCACTCTTCAGGGCGGTACGGACGGTCAGGATCATCGCGTCAGTGTCGCTCTGAACGGTGCCACCATCGGCTTCATGGAATTCTTCGGACAGATCCTCTCTAAACAAACATTTAGCGTGGACTCTTCTCTCCTCCAGGAAGGTTCCAATACCGTCACATTGACTGCGCTCAATGGCGACAACGACGTCAGCGTTGTTCAGTCCATCCAGCTTCACTATGCGCACACCTTCGTTGCCGATGGGAATTGGCTTCGTGCCTCGGTTCCCGCTGGCTCTGCGCTTCATCTCTCCGGATTCAACGATCCGCAAATTCAGCTCTTTGACATCACCGATCCGCTCAACATCCTGGCCATCTCCGGAAAAGTCTCTTCCGGTTCTGGCTCTTACAACCTGGACTTCGTACTTCCAGGCAGCAATTCGGCCGATCGCACCATCCTTGCATTTTCGACCAGCGCCGTTTCCGCGCCGCTTGCGCTAACGCACCACACCCCCACGTTCCTCGATGACCGTCGTCGCGGGGCGGACGTTGTCATCATTTCTCATCCCGATTTTGTTTCTGCGCTCGCGCCTCTTGTGCAGCTTCGTGAATCGCAGAATCACCGCGTTCTCGTCGTTACCACCGACCAGCTCTACGACGAATACAACTTCGGCGAGCGCAGTCCCTTTGCCATCAAGAATTTTCTGAAGGACGCATCCACCCGTTGGCGTCCAAAGCTCCAATCCGTTTTACTCGTCGGCGATGCCTCCTTCGACCCGCGCAACTATCTCGGTCTGGGTAGCTTTGATTTTGTGCCTACTCGCATGATCGAAACGGCGGCGTTTAAAACCGCTTCCGACGACTGGTTCACCGATTTTCAGTCCATTGGCTACGCTACTCTGCCTACCGGACGCTTGCCAGTCCGCACCGTTGCCGACGCCCAACTCGTCGTCTCCAAAATCATTAACTATGAAAACGGAGCCAATGCCGGCCCTTGGAACGCACAGGCTTTGCTTGTCGCCGATCAGGATCCCGGCGCCAGCTTCTCCACTGCCATTGATTCCGCCGCCGCCAATTTGCCTGCCTCTTTGCAGGCTTCCGAAATCTTTGCCGACGGTCAGGATCCCGCATCCGTTCGTGCCCAACTGCTAGCCTCTCTCAATTCCGGCTCGCTTCTTGTCAACTATCAAGGTCACGGCGCTCAGCAGCAGTGGTCCTTCTCCGATCTCTTCGACAGCAGCGATGCCACCGCCCTTACCAACGGCGGCCGTCTCCCTGTCTATCTCTTGATGGATTGCCTCAACGGCTTCTTCCAGGATGTCTACGCAGACAGTCTCGCCGAGTCCTTGCTCTTGTCTCCCAATGGCGGTGCGGTCGCTGTCTGGGCCTCTTCTGGCTTTACCGATCAAGCCCCTCAGGCCACCATGAATCTCTCGTTACTCTCGCAACTCGCCGCTCACCCCGGCGAGCCTCTTGGCCAACTCGTCCTTCAGGCAAAGTCTGGAACTTCGGACAACGATGTACGCCGCACTTGGATTCTCTTCGGCGACCCATCCATGAAACTTCATTTTGACGTTTCGTCCGCCCCTTCAAACACCGGCAACTCAAGAACATTTCCCATTATCCCGCGCGGAATCACTCCGGTCTGCGCCAGCAACTCTGCTTGTTTGAAAGGAAAGCTACCGCAATGAAACTTGCTCGCCTCATCCTAGTTATGTCCGTGGGAATTTTGGCTGGAATTGCAGCTTCAAACACCTTCGCGCAACAGTCGCCCGCCACGGCACTCGGCATTGTCGTCAAAGCCGAAAACGCGCTCATTGGCAATGCGGCGCTAACTGAAGGCGCCACTATCTATACGGCCGATTATCTTTCTACGACGGACAACGGTTCGCTCTGTGATCCGTATCGGCACGCTCTCGCTCGAACTTCAACCTTCCACTGCCGTCCACATTTACCGCGCCCCGTATGGGGCTGTAGTTGAACTGAATCGTGGCACCGTGCTCTACAACACGCCCGGCAATCACGAGAATATCGTTATCGTCGCCAACGACGTTCGCGTCACCCCAAGCCTGACGTCTCCAGATCTGGGTCGCGTTTCCATCGACGATCCCTGCAACGTCACTGTCTACAGTCAGCGCGGCCAGGCCGATGTTCGCTCCGGCAACGAATCCCGCACTGTCGAAGAAGGGAAGAGCTATCGCGTTCGCAGCGACAACGAAATCAGCTATCGCCAATACGTCTCGCCGGATGAAAACGATTACCACAACTACCACGGCCACAAACCTTGCGTCGCCTATGCGCAGGTACCCGGTCACGCGCCTGTCGCCGCTGGCAGCAGTCATTTTCTTATCGTTGCGGGTGCCACCGCCGGTGTTCTCACCGGTATCGGAATCTGGAAGGCCTACGAAAGCCCCTCAAGGCCCTAGGGTTTAATGCAGGGCGGGATCTTTTCTTGCTCTTGAATACTAATTGTGTCCGCCCGCAATCTCTCTGACAATCGAACCCACAAAGTTCTTTGCATCTCCAAACAGCATCAAAGTTTTATCCATGTAATACAACGGATTCTCGATCCCGGCGAATCCCGCGCCCATACTTCGTTTGATCACCATCACCGTGTGCGCTTTATCCACATCTAGAATCGGCATCCCGTAAATAGGACTGCTCGTATCTTCCCGCGCCGCTGGATTCGTCACGTCGTTCGCACCGATAATCAACGCCACATCCGTCTGTGGCAAGTCACCGTTGATATCATCCATCTCCTGCAACTTGTCGTAGGGAATGTCCGCTTCCGCCAGCAGCACGTTCATGTGCCCCGGCATGCGTCCTGCCACTGGATGTATTCCAAACCGCACATCCACCCCGCGTTTTGTCAACGCATCATACAGTTCGCGCACCTTGTGCTGTGCCTGTGCCACTGCCATTCCGTATCCCGGCACAATCACCACTCGGCTTGCTGCCGACAGAATCTGCGCCGCTTCCTCGGGCGAAGCGCTCCGCACTGGACGTGTCTCTTTCGTCCCGCTGACCGCCGCCGCTTCCTGTCCGAACGCGCCGAATAGCACATTCGTAAACGACCGGTTCATCGCCTTCGACATATTTACCGACAGAATGAATCCCGACGCTCCATCCAGCGCCCCCGCAATAATCAGCAGCTTGCTTCCCAGTACAAATCCCATCGCTGCTGCCGATAATCCCGCATACGAATTCAACAGCGAGATAACCGTTGGCATATCCGCCCCGCCAATCGGGATAATCATCATCACGCCGAAAATCAGTGGGATCACGATCATCACGGGAAACAAATAGACCTTTTCCGGATGCATCACCAGCATCGCGCCGATGCCGACCGCAATCGCCAGTATCCCCAGATTTACAATGTTCTGCCCCTTGTAGGTGATCGGCCGCTGCGGAAGTACCTCTTGCAGTTTTCCCGCCGCCATCAAGCTTCCCGTAAACGTCAGCGCTCCCAGAATCACTTCCAGTGAAATTACCCCCATCAAAAATGGCGGTACTTCCGGCGCCCGCAAATAAAACTCTGCCGTTCCCACCAGTGTCACGCACAATGCACCGAAAGCGTGGCTCAGCGCGGTCCGCTGCGGCACTGCCGTCATCGCCACTTTGCCCAGCGGCACTCCGATAATCGTCCCCAGCACCAGTCCGATCGCCACCCACTTGTAATCCACGATTCCGCGGTTCAGCAGCGTTCCCACAATTGCCAGGAACATTCCCGCTTCGCCGGCCCACACACCGCGTCTCGCCGTTGCCGGTGAACTTAGCCACTTCAGCGCCAGAATAAACAACGCGGTAGCGATCAAATATGTCGTTTCAATCAGGTATTCGCTCCGAAGGATTTCCATCATTATTTCCTCGGCCCGCTGGCTTTAAACATCTTCAACATGCGGTCCGTGATGATGAATCCGCCCACGATGTTGCTGGTCGCCGCCACAATCGCAATCGTTCCCAATATCGTTGCCAGCGTGCTCTTTCCTTCGCCCGCCAGAATAATCGCTCCCACTACCGCAATCGCGTCCAACGCGTTCGTCAACGACATCAGCGGTGTATGCAGCAGCGGAGACACGCGCCGTATCACCTCAAATCCAATAAACGCCGCCAGCATGAACACGTACAATCCCGTCAGTAAATCCAGTTTCATCAGACTCCTCCCGCTGGTGCGCCTGCTAAAGCCGGCAGCTTGAAAAACTCTCTCACTTTGGTATTCACAATCTCCCCGCCATGTGTCAGCAGCGTCTCTCGTATGATTTCGTCCTTCAAATTCAGTTGTACCTGTCCCTCTTTCGTCAGGTTCAACAGAAAAGCGCTCAGGTTCTTCGCATACATCTGGCTGGCGTGATAAGGAACCGTTTCCGCCAGGTTGAAATCCCCGATGATCGTCACTCCGTGAACCACCACCGTTTTGTCCGGTTGAGTCAGTTCGCAATTTCCGCCGCGCTCCGCGGCCAGATCCACGATCACCGACCCCGGCGCCATCCCTTCCACCATCTCTTTCGTTACCAGAATCGGCGACCTCTTCCCTGGTATCACCGCCGCCGTGATCACCACGTCGCTCTCGCCCACTACCCGCCCCAGCAATTCTCGCTGTTTCGCGTAGAAAGCCTCGTCCTGCGCTTTTGCGTAACCTCCCGCATCCTGCGCGTCCTTCGCCTCAATCGCCAATTCCACAAACTTTCCGCCCAGGCTCTGCACCTGTTCCTTCGCCGCCGGCCGCAAGTCATAAGCCGAAGCCACTCCGCCCAGTCGCCGTGCCGTGGCAATCGCCTGCAATCCCGCCACGCCGGCCCCGATAATCAACACCTTCGCGGGAGCAATCGTTCCCGCCGCCGTCGTCAGCATCGGAAACATTCGGGGCAAAGTATTTGCCGCCAGCACTACCGCCTTATACCCGCAAATCGTCGCCATCGCCGAAAGCGCATCCATACTCTGCGCTCTCGTAATCCGAGGCATCAGCTCCACCGAAAACGATGTCACCCCTCGCCCCGCCAATTCCTGAATCGTCTCTACCGTTCCCAGCGGCCGCAAGAATCCAATCACCACCTGCCCCTTCCGAAACAGAGGCACGTCCGCGCTACCGGTCTTGTCATTCGCTCCGTGTACCAGGAACTGCAGAATAATGTCTGCGGCACGAAACACTTCTTCGCGAGTGCTCACCAGCTTCGCGCCTTTTGCCGTATATTCCGCGTCGGGGTATCCCGCCCGCAGCCCCGCGCCCGCCTCCAACAGCACTTCCAGTCCTGCCTTCGTCAAATTCGGTATCACCGCCGGGACCAGCGCCACGCGCCGTTCCCCCGGATAACTCTCTCTGGGCACACCAACGATCATGTACCCTCCTTCCCAAAGCATATTTCTACTCGTGCCATTTCTTCCATTTCCTCGCCAATCTTCATCGCTCTACCCGTTTGATTTGCGGGCTTGTCCCAAATGTTTTTAGGGGGCCGGTCACTCAGCTACGACATTAAACGCCCTGAAAGACCGGGCTTTTTAGCCCCTGACGGACCTCTTCCTCAATGTTAACCCGGCCCGTCAGCCAACGGCCCGCAATTCCCCTAATCATCAATCGGAATGGAGCTGGAGCGATCGCCCCTCTCTCGACAGACAAAATCCACTCACTCAATTGGAAAGCAGCACCTTCTCAGTGCCAAGTTTTGTGTTTCGCGGAATTCTATCTCTAACCCTCTAACTCCACAAGGAGCCATGCCGCTTTAGCCTCTGGCACCCTAACTCGAAGCGGAGGGATCGTGGCAATGCCAAAACGCTACTACTCAGCGATGGGGTGTGCTACCCGTGACCGAATCGCTCCAATATGTTCCACCAACTCTGCCGTTTAACTTTCAATTCTTGACTGAATCCCCCTGCTTCAACGCGCTATAAATCTCCCAGGCCTTCTTCAACCGCCCCATCACCAACGCTTTCTCCTCCGCCGAATTCCAGTCCGGATATTTTTCCGTGATCTCCATCGTCCTTCCAATCCAAGCCGCAAAATACTCCGCATCTGCCTTCGCGTACGCCCGCTTCCCGCCCACCGTCACATACACCGGACTCGTTGTCGCATACGCGTAATTGTCCATCACTGGATACTCCGCTTTCTCGCTCCACGCCCGCAGGACGCACCAACCGCTTTCACTGATTGGAATCGTCCCCGACACATCCGCCGACTCCCGCGCCCCCTCCAGCTTCAAGTCCTGCACGACCTTCCCGTTGCACACTATCTCCAGATGATCCACCGGCACGATCGACCGCAACTTTGTGGTGAAGGGAACTGCCGCCTGCGCCGCGTCGAATTTCAAATCGCTTCCCACCATTTCACCGCCCAGCTTGAACTCCACCAAGGGTCCATTCGTCGCAAATGTTCGCCCCTCTTTCAGATTCTTCATCCATATTTCCATCGTCGAAGGCCATCCCGGCGTCCACACGTACACGCGGTCCTGTCCCACCGTCCCGCGAATTGGCGCAGCGTAATTCATCGTCGCGTCCGTTCCGCCGCCCGCTGGCAATTTGAATCCCAGATTCAGCAGCTTGTACCAAACCGCTGCCGTCGACTTGTGGTCGCTGAATCCCACAATCTCCATGTAATCCAGTTTTCCCAGCGCCACATCTACCGGCAACTCGTCCGTAATCCGCTGCGCCGGTTTCGCGAACGGGTCCGGTACCTCATCGAACGGATGGACCGCTCCCACTAGCGCTCCTTGCTGCTTCGCCATGTCATACACATCCGCGTTCATCGGAAACAAACTAGCCGCCGCGGTATTTGGGTACCCCGCATACCCCGGCAGCAACAAATGATTCTTCAATCCCAATATCCCCCGGTGCCCCCAATAACTGGTATGAAATTCCTGCCCCTGAATGATCTGAACGTCCTGATCATGGGTGGTTCTGAACTTCTGCTCTTGCCAGAAGTCTCCGTCTGGGAAATCCAAGAAGTCCAGATCCGGAAATCTCTGTTCTTTGTTCACTGTCAGCTCGTGAATCACTTCCAGTCCTTCCGCCTCTCCCTGTGCAACGAGATCTTCTCCATCATTTCTATAGATCCCTCCGTAATTCATATGAACGTGCAAATCGGATCCGACCCAGTGTTCTCCGCTCTTCATATTGAAATCCAGTGGATGTGATTCAGCATTAACGACAGTTGTTTTTCCTTCCATAATTTCAACCATCTCTTTAGAGGGCTTTTCCTCTAATCCCCTTGACACTTCGACAGTGACCTTTCCTACCGGAACGTCGAAATTACCTCTGAACCACTTTCCGCCATAAAAATAGGCCCTTTCAAATCCACGCTCTGAACGGTCGTAGCCGTCGTCTGCTTGAATCCATCCTCTGTCCGGCGCATAGGATTTACCCAGTTCATTCGTAACCGAGATTCTGGCACGTGATGAAAGCCTAGGCCCTTCTTCGATACGCACTGCGAGCGACCCATGTGGATGGAGGTAGCGCCGACTTGTTGTGTATATATTTCCTCTATTTTCCCCGAACAATTCCCGCCAGTAGATTTCCGGAAAGCCTTGCTTGTTGGAAACGAAAGCAACCTTCTTCCCATCCGGCGACCACCGCACCCCCGTCTCATCCCAATCCGCATACGTCAGCGGAAACGCATCCCCGCCACCCGCCGGCATCACCCACAAGTTGTGCCACTGCCTTCCCAAATAACTGCTGAACACCATCCGCGATCCATCCGGCGAAAACTCCGGCCGTGCTTTCCAGTTCGTCTCCTCGTAATGAATCTCCTTCGCCTCCGCTCCCGCCTCCGCCTTCATCCTCCAGAATCCGCCCGTCCCGTGAATGTGTCCCTTGTTCGACACAAACAAAATCTCTTTCCCATCGCGAGTCCAGGTCGGATTGATCTCCATGTCGAAAGTGCTGTAGTAATACCGGGGCAGGGAACTCTTCGTTTCCCCCGTCAATCGCACCTTGTTCTTTAGCTCCCCATCCACCACTTCTGCCGCAAAGATGTGAAATCGCCGGTTGTACTCCGTGGAAGTCCACACAATCTTTTTCCCATCGGGAGACCACCGCGGTTCCACATTCACTGCTCCACCGCTAGTCAACACATGCGTCTTCCCGCTCCCCACATCGAGCAACCACAACTCCATTGCATCTTTCTGATACGACACGTACACCACCGACTTTCCATCCGGCGACCAGTCTGGTTGATAGTCGTATCCGGCTCCATCCGTAATCTGCGTCGCCGTTGTCGATTCCAATTTCTGCCGCCACAACGAGCCCGCCATCGAATAAATCAACTCCCGCGAATCCGGCCCCCAAGCCAGACTGCTCGGCCCGCTCGTCAGTTGGGGCAAATACAGTTCCCGGTAGTAATAAGGATGCGGTTCGTCAATCTGCGGCAACACCGGCCGCCGCTGCGCCCCCACCGGCGCCATCATCACCATCGCCACCCACATCAGCCAAATCACTTTCTTCAATTTCTTATCCTCCGCACACAACTCCGCATCCTATCCCAAAAAAACAAAAGGCGCCCAAATTCAATCTAGGCGCCCAATTCCAATAGTTTGTCATCCCGACCGAAGTGCCGCGTTATCTGCGGCGCACAGTGGAGGGATCGTGGCAATACGTTAACCGAACGCACGCCAACTGAACACAGTTCCGCAGACTACGCCAAACCTACCTTACTTAATGGCATTTCTCGATGCCTCTTCCCCGTCGCCGCAAAAATCGCGTTATACAGTGCCGGTGCAAACGGTGGCAATCCCGGTTCTCCCACTCCCGCCGGAGGCGCATCGCTCTCCACGATGTGCACGTTCGTCGACTTCGGTGCTGCATTAATCCGCGCCACCTGGAACGAATCAAAGTTCCCCTGGTCCACAACTCCATTCGTCGCGGTAATCTCTCCATACATCGCTATACTTGTCCCCATCACCGCCGCGCCTTCCACCTGCTGCCTCACGGTAGTCGGATTCACAATCGTTCCCGCATCGATCGCGCTATCAACCTGGTGCACGATCACCTGCCCGTCCTTCACTTCTGCTTGCACCACCGTCGCCACATAGGTCAAAAAGCTTCGGTGCACTGCCACTCCCATACCAAATCCATTCCCATTCTTCTTCTTGCCCCAGCCGGCCTTATCCGCCGCGATCTGCACTACACGCTTGAATCGAGCCGTATCCATCGGATATTGCGCGTAATCCCCATCGTAGTTGGGGTAGTCCTTCGCCAATTCCGTCTTCGGAATCACTCGGTCCGGCCCCAGCAGTGCCAGTACATATTCAACTTCGTCTTTACCCGCCGCGTATGCGCATTCGCTGGCGAACGAGTGAATTCCGAACGCGTGATAGATGTTCGCCACAGACCGGAGCCAGCCAATCCGCGTATGCGTCTTCGCCGCTCCGTTTTCCGCTCGATGATTCGCAATCGCAAACGGCACATCGCTGAATCCCAGTCCGATCTCGCCCGCGTCCGCATGTTCTGCTGCAACGTCAAACGTCGATGCAATCGGTGGAAACACGCTTCTCTGCAGCCACGCGGTAGGCATCCCATTCGCCCCCAGCGTAGCCTTGAAGTACATCGCTGCCACGGCGTGGAACGAATCAAACCGGATGTCGTCTTCCCGGCTCCACACCACTTTTACCGGCTTCCCGGCTTTCTTCGAAAGCACCGCCGCTTCCACGATAAAATCCGGAAACGATTTCCTTCCGAACCCTCCGCCCAGCAACGTCACATTGACGGTCACGTCTTCTTTCTTCACTCCCACGGCCGCGGCCACTGCTTCCTGCGCCCCCTGCGGATTTTGCGTTGGCGCCCAGATCTCCACTTTTCCATCCGTGAAATTAGCAAGAGCTGCGGGTGGCTCCATCGAAGCATGCGCCAGCATCGGCGCGTAATATCCCGCTTCGATCATTTTTCCGCCGTTCGCAAACGCCGTGTCCACGTCTCCGACTTCGCGAACCACCTTGCCCGGCTTCTTTGCTGTATCTTCCAATTCTTTCCGATACACATCTGAGGTCCACACGCTGTGTTCGCTCTTTGTCCATTCCACCTTCAGCTTTTTCTTTCCTTGGAACACCGCCCAGGTGTTATCTCCAATCACTGCCACCCCGCCCAGTGCTTGCATATTCACCGGCGGTTTCCAAGGCTCAATAGTCGCCGTCTGTTTCACTCCCGCCACTTTCAGTGCCGCTGCGTCGTCCACACTTTTCACCGTGCCGCCATACACGGGAGGGTGCACCACCGACGCGTAAAGCATTCCGTCCATTCTCGCGTCCTGCCCATACATCGCTTTTCCCGTCGACATATTTTGCAGGTCGTAACTCGGGGTAGCCTTGCCGATGTACCTGTAATCTTTGCGCGTCTTCAGCTGTAACTCTTCCTTCTTCGGCACTGCCAATTTCGAAGCCCCCGCCGCCAACTCGCCATAACCAAGCCTCTTGCCGCTCTTCGAGTGAACCACCGTGCTCATTTCCGTCTTGCACTCGCTCTCAGGAACATTCCACGTCTGCGCAGCCGCTCGCACCAGCATCAACCGAGCGCTGGCTCCCGACTCTCGCAGCGTATCCCAGAAACTCCTTACCGAGTGCGATCCATCCGTATCCTGATCCCCATACTTTTCGTTCCCCGTCCCCTGCACCACCTTCACGTGCTTCCAGTCCGCATCCAGTTCATCCGCCACAATCATCGGCAATCCCGTTCGGTTGCCGCTTCCCATCTCTGACCGTGCCACCACAATAAAAACTGTCCCGTCCGTTCCAATCGCCAGAAATACATTTGGTTGCAACGCTGCCGAGGCCATCGTATCGCCCACTGCAGTGGCTCCCGCGCCAGACGCCCCCAGCAGCGATCCCGGCAAAAATCGCGCTCCGAGCACCAACGCACTCGTTCCCACCACACCTTTCAAGAATCCACGTCGGCTCACATTTTCGATCTGAATCATCGTTTCACCTGTCGTCTTTAGACGGAAATTCGTATGTTTTCACAGGACCCGAGACCTCTATCCTACCCACATTCCGCATTCTTGCAACCTCTTGCCTCCCCTGCCGCCCAACCACTAATCCCATGGCCCACCAGGCAACATTGTCATCCTGAGAAGCGCGTTTTGCGACGAATGATCTCAACCGATCCGTATCTTCCATCCCACAATTCATCCCACCCTCTGGTCCTCATCGTTGTCTCAGCGTCTCTAATGTAATCGCGTTCCTCCACTCTTCTCTATCTACTCGGTGTCTCCGCGTTAGGCTCTTCGACTTTCAACTCTCAACTTTTAACTACTCTTTTGACTTTGCCTTATCCCCCTCGCCGCTGCCATACTCATCCCCAATCAAACGGAAAGGCCGCATCCCATGAAACGCGAATTCCACCGCTGGCACTCCCCCCGTCTAGGCATCGATCTAGGAGTAGTCGCTTACGGTCATTGGGGCCCGCCCATCCTCGGCTTCCCCACCAGCTCTGGCGACGAGTGGGAACTCGAAGGCCAATCCATGATCGGCGCTCTCGCTGAGTTCATCGATGCCGGCCGCATTAAGTTCTACACCGTCAATTCCATCAATGGACTCAGCTTCTACAATAAAGGTGCCCATCCCTTCCATCGCAGCTACGTCCAGTCCGTATTCGACTCCTACCTCACCCAGGAAGTCGTTCCCTTCATCTACGATCATTGCCAGTCTCGCGTTCCCATCGCCACCATGGGCGCATCGTTCGGCGCCTATCACGCCGCCAACTCCCTTTTCCGTCATCCCGATATCTTTAAACGCTGCTTCGCGATGTCTGGCGTCTACGATCTCCGCTCTTTCATGGACGGCATGTACGACGACAATTTTTATTTCAACAATCCCGTCGACTACCTCGCCAACCTTTCCGATCCCTGGTATTACGAACAACTTGCCACCTGTGATATCCACCTCATCACCGGCACCGGCCAGTGGGAAAAGAGCGGCCCCACCTATCGCCTATCCGAGGTCCTCAACAGCAAGAATATCCGTCACTCGGTAGATAATTGGGGCGACCTGGGTGGCCACGACTGGCCGTACTGGAAAAACCAAATGCGGTCCTACGTCTCGCAGCTCTACTGATCTCTCACCGTCAGTAATCTCATTTCCTTTTGTGTAGGGGCACGATATATCGTGCACTCTGTGCTCATGAGTGCCACCATAAAATCATCCAATTTTCTTTCTTAATTGACCTACCGGTAAGGAACTACAACTAAGCCAAATCCAGCTCTTCCAACTTGTACCGCCCCTTCTCAATCACCTGATCTTCATCAATCCACACATCGCATTTCCGCGTCAGCACATCCACATGTGTTCGTGACTTCCAATCCGCGTGCGTCTGGCTTCCGTACGGATCGCCAAACGCAATATGCACTCCCGGAAATTTTTCATCCTGCAGCAAAATCCCGATCATCCGAGACAATCCCAGGTTCGTCCCAAACGCCAGCTCTCCCACGCGATCACTGTTCTCATCCGTATGGCAATACGACCAGAACTCTTCCTCTAAATCCTTCCGCTCGCACTCCACTTTCACCAGCCGCGCGCCCTCAATCGTCAGCACCAGCGGCGTCGCCTCCAGGTCCCCATACTTCCCATTAAAATAATCGCCCGCTGTCGCGTCGCACACGAAAGTCCCATCCACAGTGGCCGGTGTCGTGAACACTTCTCCCGCAGGTAAATTCGACCAGTATCGAGGACTGATCAATCCACTTGTCTTTACCCAATCCAGTCCGCGGTCAAAGTGCGCCGAAAACGCCGTCCCCGCTTCCGTCTTCACCGTCAACGATTCCGCCTTCAGCATCCGTTCGCGCAGCCTGTCGCTCAGTTGGTCCACCAACCGGTAATCCGCGCGCATACCCTGCTGCATAATCTCGGGAGTCACGCCCACCATGTGCGCATAACGAATCTGCCGCCGCTCGACGACCTTCACAATCGCCATCCGCGCTCCCAACTCACCTGGCTGCGGCGTCATGCACAATATCCCTACGTCCGCATTTTCCAGCGCTTCGAGCACCGCCTCAGGAGCTGCCCCCATTGGCCGCGGCCCAAAATCCTCCAGCAGCAATCCTGTCGACTCTCCTCCGCACTCCCGTATCGCCTTCTCCAGGCTGGCCGCCACGCTGCGGCTCACTTCATCCGCAATCAGTGCGATTTGTTCACCGGCGCGCACACCCAGGCACACGTCCACGGCGTTCTTTGCGCCCGGCATCAACTCACTTGGTGCTAGTCCAAAAGGCATTCCCACCATTTTACCAAATTTTATTCTTATGCCAATTGCCCTCTGCTTGAAAGTAACCTCTGTTTGGCGACTAAAGCTCGCTTCCAAATGTTCTCAGATACTTCATTCCCGTATCACACATGATCGTTACAATCGTCGCCTTAGGCCCTAGTTCCTCGGTCAACCGCAGAGCCGCAACGACATTTGCGCCCGTGGACGTCCCCGCAAAAAGTCCTTCCTCCCAGGCCAGACGAAGGGCCATGGCCACTGCCTCTTTCGTTGACACCTTTTCTATTCGATCCGCGATATTTTCGTGCCAGAGTGGCACCACGAAACCCGCCCCAACCCCATCAATCTTATGAGCCCCCGTTTGACCTCCGGAAAGGACCGGAGATTCTTCAGGTTCCACGGCTACGATTCTAACCGCTGCATTATGGCGGTGCAGCGCCTCAGCATTGCCGCGAAGACAAGCCGCAGTGCCCACGCTCTGCACAAATCCATCGATCTCTCCGCCCGTCTGATCCCAGATTTCCTCGGCCATTTTGTGATACGCAACTATTTGATCAGTATTATTCAGTTGATCGGTCCAGAAAGCCCCTGTTTGTGCCGCGATCACGCGCGCAGCCTCAACCATGTCGCGCGTCAGCTTTCCCGTCATCCCGCCGCCTTCGCTTGGCACGATTTGCAGTTTGGCTCCCAGAATTTTCATATGATCAAGTTTTTCCCGGGCAAACGCATCCGACGTTACGATATGCAGCGGATGTTTCTTCACCGCACAGATTAATGCCAAAGACACGCCGGTGCTGCCCCCCGTATATTCGACAACGGGTCCGTTTGTCTTGAGTCGTCCGCCCGACTCCGCGGCTTCGATCATGGCTAACGCCATGCGATCCTTCATGCTTCCTGTCGGATTTTCGTTTTCAAGCTTTAGCAGGATGCGAGCGCCGTTCTTGGGAACAACGTTGCGCAAGGCCATCAGAGATGTATTGCCGATACACTCCAGAATGTCCTGCTTCAATTCTCTCATGAGCCCGGTTGTCCCTGTCGTGCCAATCTCCTGTAGCGGAGCCCTGACTATATGCCCTAATCGAATTTCAGTGGGGTAACCACGCCATTCTTCTTGATTCCGATGCGTATCGGCCGCGGGGGACCTTTCGCAGGAACAGTCACCTCCAGCCACAGTTCTTCATCTGGCCTTAGCGTTGGAATCACAGCACTCTCAGGCAGGAAGACCAGAACAGGCTCATCACTCGTGGCCATTATCGTATTGTCAGTATTTCTTTGCAGATGCACCCATCCCCCGGGTCCGGAGCCTTGTGCTTTTGCAATTAGTTGATTATTTCTTACCTCCCAGTATGCCCACACGCGGTTCTGGAACCATCCATTCCCATCGGGTTGGCCCGGAGGGGAGTAAGAAAATCCCTCTACTGCGAATCGTATTCGCTGCCCAAGATATCTTCCTCTGATTGGCAGGTCCGGATCGTAAACCGCTCCCTGCACCCACACCCGTGGACGCGTCATCCTGTCATACAGCAGCTTGCCACCTAGGCTCAGCACCAGCACTAGTTGTACCACACCCAGCAAGAGCCCTTTCCTCGTTGCGTTCACGAATTCTTCCCCATTCCCGCCAACAATTTTCGCCGCGTAATTTCCAGCGCATACCCACCCGCCAAGCACAAAACCCCGAGCACCAACAAGCTTGCCGAGCGCCCTAGTTTTCCCATGAAACTATCGAAATAAAAAAACAGTACCGACAACGCAAAGCCCACGATCCCCAGATTCACTCGCTCTTTGCGTTTCTCGTAGAGACCCCAGGCCACCAGTCCCACTGCGCCAATCGCACATAATCCGTATAGCGCAAGTTTGGTTCCCAACGAGTCCTGCAATCGCTCTCCTCTGAAAAAATTCACGCGCCCGGCGGCGAGAATCAAAGCATATGTCCACAGTCCCCACAAAACGTTTACCAAAGCCGCTTTTTGCCGCAGAATCCATGCCAGCCCCAGTGGTGCCCCAATGGCAACAGTCCACCCGAGCAAAGAAGTACTTAATGTCAGAACTTCGGTTTGTCTATGAATGTGAGAATAGGATTCTTCGGTCGCTATCACGATCGCGATCCCTACGCACGGTAAAAGCGCAATTCCGCCAATCCACACCAGCGCTCGACGCACGGTGTTTTCCTGGTCGCCGATTCGTGCAGACAGATAGCACACCGCAGTCATCACCAGTCCCAGAGCCAGTGGACGCATTCCACCTTCGCGCCATTCTGTTGTGATGCTCCATTGGCTGATTAACCATGCGGGACCCAGAAGACCCAACAATCCTGCCTGCACCCAATCGTGCAGAAGGATCAATCCGACAGCCGCGCCGATTGTCCACAGCAACACGCCCGTTGCCCAGTTTTCGTGCAAATTGAAAATTTGCCCAGATAGGAATATCGCGGCTCCGAGGGTGGTTGTCCCCAATCCATGTAGCGTTGTGGAGAGTACCGGGAAGCGCTCCGCAAACGCCGCTCCGCCTCCGTGAAACGTGCTGACCATCAGAAGCAACAATAAAAATCGCATTGCAGGTGAAAGTTCATTCCAGTGGGCAGCGACAAACAGCGTGACGCCAGCCGCAACCAGGATGCCTCCGAACACCATCGCCAGAATAACCGGCCACCGCAGCGTCGCGTGTCGCTCGCGGTTCGCTTCGAACGTAAGAATACCCTTTGCGGCTTTTGCGTCGATCACTCCTGCCTCGACCCACTGCCGCACTTTCATTTCAAATTGGTTTTCTTGTTTCAAGGTTGCCGACTTCTTAGTCGGCTTTCGGGTATCTTAACTCTGAGCTCTCTTTTCTGCTCGTCTTTTCGGCTCCACCCGAAACGACGGCACCTGTCCCCCACCGCTTGTCACATTCGCCAGATCACTCGTGCTCAATCGCGTTAAGAATCCCGCCAACTTCCCGCCAAACAAATACGGTGCGAAATCGATGAGCATGTCCTGCATCTCCACTTTCCCACTGCCAACAATCGTAGGGAACGGTTCCCGCCGCAAAGGAATCTTTTCCTGCACAATCCAGCATCCATGCGCCTTGGATTTCTCCCCTCCCGGCAATGCCTCCTGCAATGCGCTTTCCCATTCCTTCGCGTTCACTTTCCATCCCAGCGTCACACCCGTTCCGCCATACTCATCGCTGGGCTTCAGCACCAATGTTTCCTGCTTCTTCCGGATGTAATCCAGCAACTCAATCGGCTCGCCATCGTAATCCGACCGCACATCCTCTACCACACGTGTCCACGGCACATGCTCACGAATAACGTCCCGCTCTTCAGCCGAAAACAACCTCGCATTCTTCCCATCCGTCAGCACTGCAAAAAACGCCTTCACATGCGGGATCTTGCATCGGAAATTATTAGCCACGCATGTAGTTCCAGCCTCATACGCCTTTACCAGCGCCGCACATTCTTTCGGCCGAGCCACAATGTCGTTGATCAACACACGCCGATACACCAAATCGATCTTCTTTCCCTTAGCCGACAATCGCTTCCCGTCAAAATCCAGTTCGCGCGGATCGGCCAACACTACGGACACGCGCAGCTTCTCAAATCGCTCCTTTAAAATCTCAAACTCGCTCCAGGTTGGTACTTCCTTCCAATCTACAATAGCCATCTGCGGACGGTGCGTCTTTCCTCCCCAATCCAGATACGTTCGCACCAGAGCATCCAGCAATTTCGCGCTTAGGGGATAGCTGTGAATCTCCCACGTCTTCGCGAATTCCTTCATCATGGGAGTCGCGCGAAATATTTCGGACAATGTCTCCGAATATCCCGCACCCGCGGGAGATTCTCCGTTGTACTCCGTAAATTTCAATGAACCCGGCAGCAAAAACGCGTCCAGCCGCGAAGCCGTGCTCGCTCGCCCAACTCCGGCCTTCATCCGCGCAAGCCGCTCTTCTTCCGGCCGTAAGTGAAATTGCTGGAAAAGGGAATTGTCCCCGAATGCCGCCGCCGTCACGCGCTCCGCGACCGCCGCAATTGTTTCCACCACTCGCCGGACGCGCGTCTCATCCGCTGGCGAAAGGAAAAAGGGCCGCAGGAAAGGGCAATGTACCCTCTTTCCGAACGTCAGTTTCTCCGCTTTCAACTGCCCTAAAAACTTTTTTGTGAATCCCGGCGTGCTCTTCAGTACCGGTCCCAGCGCATTATCCCAGGCCTTTGTCGGCTCCACTGCAACCGCAGTCCCGGTGTTTTGCGTCGCTTTCCCCTTTGCCGCTTCTCGTTTCATCGCTTGGGGGTTCCCGCCGGTAAGCTTGCCAGCATCGTCTGTGTCACCGCAGGCTTGGCCGGCGCTCCGCTGAATCCCGATGCTGCTCCCATCCCCAACATCTCTTCCCATCGAGGCCACGTGTTCGCCACGTTTCCATTCAACGCGCGATCAATCACCAGTCGCGACATCCGATCCACCACATGCTCAAAATAAAAGTCCGTAATCCGGTCCCGTTCAAAATCCGGCGCCGGATTCAGAAAATCGATCGCGTAAGGCACTCCATCTTTCACCGCAAATTCGATCGTATTCATCTCATAGCCCAATGCCTTGTTGATCGATACAGCGTCCTTCACCACGCGCGCCCCCACTTCCGGCGTCAGGTAGCTGTGCTCCACCAGGTATCGCCGCTCCTTCGGGTCATACCGCACCGGAAGAATATCCGTCTTTCCAAACGTGAAGCACCTTACATACTCCTTGAAATCAATGAACTCCTGCAGTGTCATGCAATACGGTGCGGTCCCGTCATACGCCGCCAGCAACTCCTCTTTATTCGCAATCTTATATACATGTTTCCATCCCCCTCCGGAAAACGGTTTCAGGATAGCGGGACGCCCTACATAATCCAGCAGATCATCCCAATCCACCGGGTAGTTCAGGTTGCGCAGCGATTCCGCATTGATATCCACATCTGCCGGATACCCTTTTTGCGGCAACAACACCGTCTTCGGTATGGCCACCCCCAGTTTTGCCATCACCGAATAATTGAAATATTTGTCATCCGCCGTCCACCAGAACGGATTGTTAATCACATACGTTCCCTGCAGTATTGCGTGTTTCAAATACCCGCGGTAATACTCCACCTCATGCGAAATTCGGTCCACGATCACTTTGTATTCGGCGGGCTCGTTCATCTTCGTCCCGCCCAGCTTCACGAATTCTGCCGTCACTCCATCCTTTTTTCCCAATTCGTTCACGCGCGCAATAAACGCGGGAGGAAAACTGAACTCTCGCCCGCACATTAGCCCCACTTTTCTCATCATTGTTCCTCCCGTTCAATTCCACCGAAGTTGTGTAGCGGCCGCCTTCCGGGCCAGGCGGTTTTAGCTCCGTCTCAACTTACGCTACTCACCGAACTCGAACGATCATCCGTCACCCCGCCCCTTGTTTCCTGCACCAGGTGTTTCACTACTTCTTTCAAATCACCCGTCTGTTCAAACACCCGTAGCTGGCGCTCCGCGCTCGTCCCCTGACTCATGATCGTATGTACATAATCCATTGCGCTTCGGCTGCCCAGGTCATCCACCACATCGTCCACAAACTCCAGCAACTCCGGAACTAATTCTCGCATCGGCACTTCCGCTTCTTTTCCGAAATCCACGAATTTTCCTTCAATTCCATACCTCGCCGCTCGCCACTTGTTCTCTTCAATCAGCGCCCGCCGGTACAATCGCCAGCTGATATTCTTCGTGTACAGTTTGTGCAACTTCACCACGATTGCTTGTGTCAGCGCTGCAATCGATACCGCTTCTTCCACTCTCGTGGCCACGTCGAACATCCGGAATTCCAGCGTCCCAAACGCCGGATGCGGCCGCACATCCCACCAGATCTTCTTCGGATTGTCGATGCAGTTCAGCCGCACCAGCAGGTTCACGAAATTTTCATATTCACTCCACGACATGAACTGTTCCGGAATTCCCGTTCGTGGAAACCGGCGAAACACCGTCGTTCGGAACGATTTCAGTCCCGTGTTCCGTCCCATCCAGAACGGCGAACTCGTCGATAGCGCCAGCAAGTGCGGCAAAAAGTAGCGCACCATGTTCATCATGTCGATGGTGGTCTGCTTGTCCGGCATCGCCACGTGCACGTGCATTCCAAATATCAGCAGTGACCTGGCCAGTTGCCCCATCTCTTCCACGATGTTCTGGTAACGCTCTCCGGGAGAAATCACCTGGTCGATCCAGCTCGAAAACGGATGCGTCCCCGCCGCTGCCACCTGTAATCCTGTTCGTTCCGCTGCCCCCACCAGTTCACCACGCGTCCGGTGCATTTCCAGCCGCAACTCGCTCACGTTTTCGCAGATCTTTGTTCCCGTCTCTACAATCGACTGGTGCATCTCCTGCTTCACCTGGTCACCCAGCCCGTGCGAAGCCGCAGACAGCAGTTGCACAACGTGCGAACGCAACGCACAAGTTTCAGGATCTATGATCTGGAATTCTTCTTCGACACCGATGGTGAAGCGGTGAGCCATAGCAGGCCCTCCGTTTTCTTTGGCCTCGACTGGGCCCTAAGGGACCATCATCATAACCCCACCCCTCAGATTTTTGCACTTTTCTAGTTCCTGCAGGGTGCCACCCAAGGACTGTCGCTCTGAGGCCCGCCATTTTGCCACTAGACTCCCACTCCTGCCCTTGCCAAACTGTCCCTTATGCAAATCTCTCCCTTCCGCATCGAAGAGTATTTTGCCAAGTACGAATTCACGGCTAAATATCTACTCTCTTCCTCCGACGCCGAATCCCGCACCATCGCCGATCTTCTCTCCCTCGAACCCTCGGCGCACGACGCTTTTTTAGAACACTGGTGTGGCTACACCGAAGCCCCCGGCGCTCCCTGGCTTCGCGAAACCCTCACCTCTCTTTACGAAAACATTCGCGCAAACGACATTCTGGTTGTCGCTGCTGCCGAAGAGGCCATTTTCCTCTTCTACCATTCGCTCGTTCGGCCCGGTGACCACGTCATCGTGGAGACTCCCTGTTACGAAGCTGCCGTGACCCTTCCCAAATCCGCCGGCGCAACCGTCTCCGTCTGGGAACGTAAATCAGAAAATGCCTGGGCTCATGATCTTTCAGCCTTGGAATCTCTCATTCAACCCAACACTCGCGCCATTTACATCAACACCCCGCACAATCCCACCGGTCTCCTGATGCCCGAGAACATTTTCCGTGGCGTTCTCAAACTTGCATCCAAACAAGGCATCTACGTCTTTTCCGACGAAGTCTATCGCGAACTTGAGCACATTCCTGCCATGCGCCTGCCCGCCGCCTGCGATCTCTACGACCGGGCTGTCAGTCTGAGTTCTGTTAGCAAAACCTATGGCCTGCCCGGTCTTCGCTTAGGTTGGCTAGCTTCCCGTGATCCCCAAATCCTCAAAGCCTGCACCGATCTCAAGTACTACACCACCATATGCAGTAGCGCCCCCAGCGAGTTCCTCACCGACCTCGCCTTCCGTCATCGCCACATCATCATTGATCGCAACCGGCAGTTCGTCCTTCGCAATCTCCATCTCCTCTCCGCCTTCCTCGCCCGCCACTCCAAACTTTTTTCATGGACTCTTCCTAACGCCAGTCCCATCGGCTTCGTGGAGTTCAAGCCCCAACAGGATGTCTTCCAATTCTGCGAATCCGTTGTTCAGCAATCCGGCGTTCTTCTCCTCCCCGGCTCCGTTTACGACCAGCCACGGCATATCCGTTTCGGCTATGGCCGCGCCAACATGCCCGAATCCCTGGCCCAACTGGACGCCTACCTCTCCAGTCACGCATAGTTCCTTGTCATCCTCGCCTGTACAGATCCATGCCTTCCACAAGTCGATTTGATTCGTACGGCGTAATCGCCGAATTCCCTCGCGTTTGCGCTCCTCCAAAACAAAAATGGCGCATTGATCGCCTCAATGCGCCATCCAAATCTTTTTTGCTACTGCTACCTTCTCATGCCGCTCCCATTGATCTCCGCGCCTGGAAGCATTCCCGGCAGAATACCGGCCGTCCCTGCGTTGGACGAAACGGCACTGTGGTCTCTTTACCACATTGCGAGCACGTCGTCTTGGTTTCCGCCCGCATGGGCGTCGCTGTACCTCCGCCCCCTCCACCCTCCGCGCGCTTTGCCTTGCAGGCTTTGCATCGCTTCGGTTCGTTCTTAAATCCCTTGTCGGCGAAAAACATCTGTTCGCCGGCTGTAAATACAAACTCGGCACCGCATTCCGAACACTTCAACACCCTATCGTGGAATTCCATGAGCGCTCCCCCTGGGACCCCTTTCGGGCAGGGGGGCGGGGCCAAACTTGCACCTAGAGCCTGGGACTAGGGGTATACCGATACTCCGGGATTGCCGGGCACGGATCCCTGGGGCCTGTGTGCGAACTTCTATTTGACTACCCAAACGTCTCTGCCTGATAGGGGCCTGATCCCGGAAGTGCGGCGCCGAGCCTCGCCACGCGCAGGGGACTAATCCTGCTCGCGACGCTGCTTCTTGCGCAGTCGCTTCCGCGAAAGCGCTTCTTTAGCCCGGCGCTTCTCGCCCGGCTTCATATAGAAGCTATGCTTCTTGATTTCCTTAATGATGTCCTCTTGTTGCACTTTGCGCTTGAAACGTCGCAGTGCATTCTCAAGAGACTCACTCTCTTGAATCACTACTTCTGCCAAGGTAATTCACCCCAGTTCCGGTTCGGATTGCATGACTGTAGCGCCCCGCTACTGCGTGGGACACTACCCCTGACTTATTATCTCATGAGGTTGCTGGCTTCTTGTAGTCAATTCCCCCCTCCCAAGTCAAGCACTCTTTCTTCTTTCCTCCCTTACGCCCTTCCTTATCTATATTGCCACTATTTAACATTGCGTTACTAAACCCTCCCGTATCCGCTGTACGTGTCTACTCTTTCGCACTCCTGTTACACTAGGCTGCTTCTTAAACCTGCTACGGGAGTCTCCCTCATGCCCGATATGCGTCAGACCATCGCGGTCCTTCTTGCTGGCGGTCAAGGTGAACGCCTCTGGCCTCTTACTCGCGATCGCGCCAAACCCGCCGTGCCCTTTGGCGCTCTCTACCGCATCATCGATATCACTCTTTCCAACTGCATTAATTCAGGCCTCCGCCGCGTCTTCGTCCTCACCCAGTACAAAGCCCTCAGCCTCAGCCGCCACACGCGCGCCGGCTGGTCTCCTCTCATGGGCCTCGGCGAATTTATCGAAGTTCTTCCTCCCCAGATGCGTGTTTCCCAGCAGTGGTACCAAGGCACCGCCGACGCCGTTTATCAGAATATCTATTCCATCGGCAGCGAGCGCTCCAAATACGTCTTCATTCTTTCGGGCGACCACATCTACAAGATGAACTATGCCAAGATGCTTCGACAGCACATCGATTCCGCCGCCGATGTCACCGTCGCCACCATAGAAGTTCCCTCCGAAGAAGCCGCTAAACAATTTGGGGTGATTGAGACCGACAAGGACTGGCGCATCATCGGCTTTGAAGAAAAGCCTTCCAAGCCCAAGACTTCTCCTCACAAGCCCACGCACTGCAACGCCTCCATGGGCGTCTATATCTTCAACACCAATCTCCTGATTCCCATGCTTATGGCCGATTCCGAAGATCCCAAGTCTGCCCACGATTTTGGCAAAGACATTCTTCCCCGCATCATTTCCAAGAATCGTGTCTTCGCTTACAACTTCATCGACGAAAATAACGAAAAATCTCTCTACTGGCGCGACGTCGGCACCATCGACGCCTACTACGAAGCCAACATGGACCTCGTCAGTGTTTCCCCTGTCTTCAATCTTTACGACAAAAACTGGCCCCTCCGTACCTGGCAGCAAAATTATCCCCCCGCCAAGTTCGTATTCGCCGATGCGGACCGCATGGGTACTGCCGTCGATTCTATCGTTGGCGGCGGCTCCATTCTTTCTGGCGGCCGCGTGCAAAACTCTGTCGTTGGCTACGATGTTCGCGTCAACAGCTATTCCGAAGTCAGCGATTCAATCATCTACAATCACGTCAACATCGGCCGCCATTCAAAAATCCGGCGCGCCATCATCGATCGCCACGTCAGCCTCCCCGAAAACACCGAAATCGGCTACGACATCGAAGACGATCGCCGCCGTTTCCATGTCACAGCTTCCGGCATCGTCGTTGTCGTCCGCCAGGAATCCCTGATCGAAGAGCCCGAACCCGAGTAATTTGGAGTGCGGCAGCTCAGCTGCCGCCTTTCCTTCCCCTAGCGTCTATGCCTGATTCTGCCGCGCCAGTTGTTCTCCCCCACTGCATTCACTCCTTTTTCGAATCCTTTCCCTCTACTAATCGAATTTTCACTTCCGCCCCCATCCATGTATCATTAATCCAACGTTACAGCTCCCTCGGTTCTCGAGTGGACGGGGAATCGGTGCAAATCATTAACCGGTGAAAGCTCCTTTGCGGGCTGCGCTGATTTTATTTTCGGAGGAAATAAATAATGAAAGTATGTCGTTCGCTCCTGATCTGTTTATTTTTTTTAATAACACTTATTCTAGTTGTTCCATCTACCCCTGCTCAGACCACCACAGGTCGTATCCTCGGTTCGGTTAACGACAATTCCGGCGGTGCCGTTGCTGGTGCCACCGTCACAGTTACCGATCCCGATCGCGGTGTAACTCGTACCGCCTTTACCGATACCTCCGGTCAATTCCTGATCGGTAATCTCGCTCCCGGCAAATACAAAGTCCGCGTTGAGTCCAAAGGCTTCAAGACCGCCGAACGCGATAACGTTGAACTCCAGGTTGCCAAAGACGTCGATCTCGATTTCGTTCTCAATCCCGGCTCGGTCACAGATACTGTTCTCGTCACCGAAGAAGTTCCTCTCCTCGACACCACCAACAACACTCTTGGCGGCACACTCAGCAATAAAGAAATCAACGATCTGCCTTTGAATGGTCGCGACTTCCAGAACCTCGTGACTCTTCGCCCAGGTGTTCAGCGCTATCCTGGTGGCGGTTTCCTCTCCATCAGTTCCAACGGCAATCGCCCTGAAGACAACAACTTCGTCGTCGACGGTATCGATGGCAACGATCCTTATTACGCCACCACCATCATCAACGCCGAAGGAGTTCAAGGCACTCCTGCCAGCCATCTCCCTATCGACGCCATTCAGGAATTCAACGCCGAAGAAAATCCTCCTGCCGAATATGGTCTGAAGCCTGGCGCAATCGTCAACGTGGGCCTTAAGTCCGGTTCCAACTCCTACCACGGTACCGCCTACTACTTCGGTCGTAACAACGCTCTCGACGCACGCAATTTCTTTAACGCCCGCCTTGTTGGCGGCGTGCCTTCCGCTCAAAAAGCACTTCGCATGCACGATTTTGGTGCAACCATCGGCGGCGCCATCATCAAAGACAAGTTGTTTTATTTTGTCGCCTATGAGGGTGTCCGTGCGCAGGTCGGCAATTCCGGCATCCTGCAATCTCCCGTTCAGAATTCGCTCGGTGGCGATCCCACAAACAGCATTGCTGACGCAATCACCGTCCTGAATAATCTCGAGATCCCGGTCAACGCTCTCAGCGAGAGCCTTCTCAAGTACTTCCCGACGAATCTTGGGAACCTCGACCCCAACAACCCTCAGAATTTGCAGCTTGGTTTTCCCAACTCAAATCGCGAAGATAACGGCCTCGTCAAGATCGATTGGCATCCCAATGTCAAAGATACTGTCACCGGTCGTTACTTCATTGGTGACAGTATTCAGACCGAGCAGGACATCCAAGTGCTCCAGCCCTATTGGGAATCCCAAGCCGTCACTCGTCCCCAGGTTTTCGGCGTCAACTGGGTCCGCGTCATATCTCCTAACCTCGTCAACGAAGTGAAATTCGGCTACAACCGTTTCAATCAGTCCATTCTCACGGTCGACGCCAATGTGAATCCCACCACCTACGGCATCAACACCGGTGTTACCACCCCGGTAAATTTCGGCATGCCGGAAATTGCCATCTCTGGTTTCACTTCTCTCGGCGGCAATCACGGCTGGCCTCTCCTCACCACTCCAAATGTGACATTTGTCTATGGCGACAACGTCTCCTACACCCGCGGCAAGCACGCTCTCAAAATGGGCGCTGAGTTCCGAACTGGGAGTACTGACAACGTTCGCGACCGCTACGGTAAAGGTCGTTTCCGCTTTGTCGGTGGGGACACCTTTGAAGGCAGCACTCCGCTTGAAGATTTTCTCGCTGGAACGCCCGATGTTGGCCGCCTCTTCGTCGGTGATTCTCGCCGCCGCGTCAGCATGAACACCTTCGGTGCTTACCTTCAGGATGACTGGCGTGTCTCCAACCGTCTCACCATCAACGCTGGACTGCGCTACGATTTCAACTCCGTCATTCACGAACGCAACGACCTGCTCGGCAATTTCGATCCGCAGCAGGGTCTTCTTCAGGTTGGCCAGCAGATCAGCTCACCATATAACGGCGATCACAACAATTTCGGCCCGCGTATCGGCATCGTTTGGGATCCCTTCGGCGATGGCAAGACCGCCATTCGCGCTGGCGCCAGCCTCATCTACGAAATCCCTCACATCTCCATTTTCATCGGGCAGAACGGTGTAGACAACGCCTCCACCTCTGGCATCGGCGTGATTCCTACGGGAGCGGAAGGTGTCACTCCCGGTGGGGGCAAGATCATTGCTTCCTCCAACAACTACACCGACCTCAATTGGTCCGTCGCTGGTCCTGTTTTCAACAGCACCGCCGCTGCCTGCAGTGCCGACAATACCTGCGATATTCTCGGTGTCGCTCGCAACCTCCGTACTCCCTATGTCACTACGTGGAGCCTTAACATCCAGCGTCAGGTCACATCCACCGGCTCGATCAACGTCGGTTATGTCGGCAACAAAGGCACCAAGCTCTACAGCGTTTTCGACATCAACCAACTCGACCCCAATTCTGGCACTCGCCCCTATGGCGAGGCGTTCCCCTATCTCGGCGTCATCAACTATCTTTCCAACGGCTACGAGTCCAAATACCACGGCCTGCAGATCAGCTATACCCAAAAGCCTTGGCACGGTGTCTCGTTCCTCGCTGGTTACACTTGGGCGCATGCCATCGATCAGGCTTCCCTCAACCGCGGCCTCAATCCGCAGAACAGTCTGAATCCAGCGGGAGAATATGGCAGCAGTGATCTCGACATCCGTCACCGCTTCACCTTCTCGATTACCTATGAACTCCCCAACAAAAAATCTTTCGCTCAACTTCTGGAAGGCTGGCAGATGAATTCCATCGTCACTTTCCAGACAGGCATGCCCTGGGGGCCCATCGACGGATACCTCAATGGCAACGACATCAGTGGCACCGGCGAATTCACCGACCGCTGGAACTTCTTCGGTAATCCATCTGATTTCAAAGCCTCTCACGATGGCCCGATCCCCTTTTTCTCGGGTGACGCCGCCGTCAACAATCCCGCTTGTGCAGCTCATGCCTCGGCCGACGTTCTTGCTTACGCTGGTTGCTACGTGAAGAACGGCTCAGTCCTGGCTCCTCCGGAGTTTGGTCAATTCGGTACCATGGGCCGCAATCTTTTCCGCGGACCCAATTACCGGAACTGGGACTTCTCTGTCATCAAAACCTGGAGCATGCATGAAGCCCTTCGCTTCCAACTGCGTGCCGAATTCTTCAACATTCTCAACCATCCCAACTTTGCCAATCCCTATGGCATTGGTGGGCAAACTGGCAATGTCGATCCGTCGAGTCCCGGTAGTTTCGGTTTTTCCGCCGCCACTCCAGACGTATCCTCTGCCAACCCTGTTATCGGCTCCGGCGGCCCTCGTGCCATCCAGATCGGCCTGAAGTTCCTTTTCTAACTTCTGTCTGCAACAAACTAAAAGGCGCGCCGTTCCATCAGGCGCGCCTTTTTTATTCCCGGGGCCGCCGATCTCCCGATTCGGCTCTTGTTTTGAATCGTCATCCGACCGCAGTGCCGCGTCATTTGCAGCGCGGAGCGGAAGGATCATGGCAATCAATCCAATTCAAAGAAACTCACAGCGACGCGCGAAACCTCCACTAGCGTTAGCTTCTTGGCATGACTCAAAACTGCTCATTGACAACGGATAACTTTTCAAGACGTGTCCACCATCACCCGCCCTCTGCCCTCTCCTCTGTTACAATCTTTAGTTCAATATCACTCAGGAGCTATCACAATTATGTCCACCAAAATCACTCGCGTTCACGCCCGCCAGGTCATTGACTCGCGCGGCAATCCCACCGTCGAAGCCGACGTTCTTCTCGAATCCGGTGCCCTGGGCCGTGCCATTGTCCCTTCCGGTGCCTCCACCGGTGAACACGAAGCCCTCGAGCTCCGTGACGGCGACAAATCCAAATTCCTCGGCAAGGGCGTTCTGAAAGCCGTGGCTAACGCCAATTCCGAAATTGCCAAGGCCATCACTGGTTCCGACGCCGCCGACCAGCGCACCCTCGACCACAAAATGATCTCTCTTGACGGCACCCCCACAAAATCTCGTCTTGGCGCCAACGCCATCCTCGCCGTCTCCATGGCCGCTGCGCGCGCTGCCGCTATCTCGCTGAAACAGCCCCTCTACAAGTATCTCTCCCGCTATTCCACGGACACTTCCGCCACTCTGCTTCCCGTCCCCATGATGAACATTCTCAACGGTGGCGCGCATGCCGACAGCTCCGTCGACTTCCAGGAATTCATGGTCATGCCCATCGGTGCGCCCAACTTCTCCGAAGCCCTTCGCTGGGGAGTCGAGATCTTCCATTCGTTGAAAGCCGCTCTGAAAAAGCACGGCTACTCCACTGCCGTCGGCGATGAAGGCGGCTTTGCGCCAAGCTGCAAGTCCAACGAAGAGGCCATCCAGATTGTTCTCGAGGCCATTTCAAACGCAGGCTACAAGCCCGGCGAACAGGTTTCCATCGCGCTCGATCCCGCATCGAGCGAGTTCTATGACAAGGCCAGCGGCAAATACATCTTCAAAAAGTCCGACAAATCGCAGCACTCCTCCAACGAAATGTCGGCCTACTGGACCTCATGGGTCGAGAAATATCCCATCGTTTCTATCGAAGACGGCATGGCCGAAGATGATTGGGCCGGATGGAAATCCCTCACGCAAAGCGTCGGCAGCAAATCCTCCAAGAAGAAAATCCAGCTCGTCGGCGATGATCTGTTCGTCACCAATACCGAACGCCTCTCTCGCGGCATCAACGAAGGCATCGCCAACGCCATTCTCATCAAGCTCAATCAGATCGGCACCGTAACGGAAACCATTGATGCCATCGAGTTGGGCCGTAAAGCTGGATACAACTCCATCATTTCTCACCGCTCTGGAGAAACCGAAGACACTTTCATCGCCGACCTTGTCGTCGCCACTGCCGCCGGTCAAATTAAAACCGGTTCCGCTTCGCGTACCGACCGCATCGCCAAGTACAACCAGCTTCTTCGCATCGAAGAAGAACTTGGCGCCACTGCCCGCTTCAACGGCAAAGCACCGCTCAAGTAGTCAATTCGAGGTCTTGCAGGGCCCGTCTTCAGGGCAGGCCCTGCTTTCTTTATATGATCCACTCTCTGTAGCTCAGTGAGGAGTTCCCCCGGTTGTCGCCCACTCTCACTCGCATCGTCGGAATTTTCGTCCTCCTCGCTCTCTCCCTGGCAATTGCTTCCGGGCCACTACAAATTCCCTGGCTCATGTATTGTTTCAAGCCACTCGCCTCTGCCCTCATCTTCGCGGTTCCGTTTGCCCAGTGGAGAAAACGTCCTTCACCGTTCATTTTCTGGATCACCATCGGCCTGCTCTTCTCGTTTGTTGGTGATGTCCTCCTTATCTTTCCTGATCGCCTTTTCATTTATGGACTGGTCGCTTTTCTCTTTGCCCACATTTCGTTCCTCATCGCCTTCTCGCGCGAAGTAAAATTTCCCGCGCGCCTTCCTCTCTGGCTCCTCTACCTCGCTGTTTTTGCAGCCTACTTTTTCTTCGTCCTCTTTCCCACTCTCTCCTCAGATCTGCGCTTTCCGGTCATCGTCTACGTTTTTTTCGTGTCCACTATGGGTGCCCAGGCCATGGGACGTTTTCTCATTCTCAGAAACCGTCCCGCCGGCTTCGCCGCCATCGGTGCTCTTTTCTTCCTGCTTTCCGATTCGCTTCTTGCCTTCGACCGCTTTCGCTCACCTATTCCCGCCGCAGTCTTTTTCGTTCTGATTTCCTATTACCTTGCACTGTGGCTTATCGCTCTCTCCACCCAGTCTCTTTCAAACCATCGTTGAATTCGTCTCCGTTTCTCTGCGGACCTCTGCCGCCTCTGCGTCCGGGGTGTTCTCTACCGGGATGGAGGGATGGCAGCAACCAATTAACCCCAAGAAAATCAGTGGGATTCAGATGATTTTAATCTGAATTCTCGTCCTCTTTGTGACCATCGGCACATCCTCATTTTGCCCCGCTCCTTACCATGGGACCGTGGCGACTTCGGCCCAGACTCTCCCTGTTCCCGATCTTTGGCGTCCTTCAATCAATCCCTGGTGGATCGCTGGCACGGTAATGCTCTCCACTTTTATGGAGGTGCTCGATACCAGCATCGCCAATGTCGCTCTCCCTCACATCGCGGGAAGCCTTTCTGCTGGTATCGACGAAAGCACCTGGGTCCTCACCTCTTACCTGGTCGCTAACGCCATCGTCCTTCCGTTGACGGGATGGTTTTCGCGCATCTTTGGAAGAAAACGTTTCTACATTGCTTGCGTGCTGATCTTTGTCATCAGCTCTCTGCTCTGTGGACTTGCCCCCAGCCTTCCTCTTCTCGTCTTCTTCCGCGTTCTCCAGGGTGCCGGCGGCGGTGGGCTGCAGCCCGTTTCCCAAGCTATTCTTGTCGAGAGTTTTCCCCGGGAAAAGCAAGGCATGGCCATGGCCATCTACGGCATGGGCGTAGTTGTGGCGCCCATCATCGGCCCCACACTAGGTGGTTGGATCACCGATAACTATTCCTGGCGCTGGATTTTCTTCATCAATCTTCCCGTGGGACTTCTCTCTGTGTTCCTTACTCTCGCGCTTATCTTCGATCCGCCTCATCTCGTTCGCCAGCAAAAAGGGGAACGTCTTCGCATCGACTTTGTAGGCCTCGGCCTTCTCAGCGTTGGCCTTGGTTTTCTCCAAGTCGTTCTCGACAAGGGGCAGCGCGACGACTGGTTCGCTTCGCCTTTCATCGTTTGGTGCACTATCGCCACTGCGATTGGTCTTATCGGTGTGGTTGTGTGGGAGCTTCGCCAGAAAGATCCCATCATCGAATTGCATCTTTTCAAAGATCGCAATTACGCGGCAGCTACATTCACCATGTTTGCGCTGGGAATTGTTCTCTACGGCACCACGGTTCTTCTTCCCGTTCTTCTGCAAACGTTAGTCGGTTATACCGCGCAGCTCAGCGGATTGGTGCTCTCTCCTGGAGCCATCGTTACGCTCATTTCCATGCCGATCATCGGAAGACTTCTCGTGAAACGAGATCCGCGCTGGCTCGTCGTTGTCGGACTGGTGATTCTCGCTGTTGGGATGTTTCAGCTTTCCAAGCTCAGTCTCACGACCAGCTTCGCTACGTTTATTCTTGTGTGGATGATTTCGCGCGGGGGGCTTGGTTTTCTTTTTGTCCCGATCAATGTGATGGCATTTTCTTTTGTGCCCAAAGAAAAGATGAACAACGCCACCGGCATGATCAATCTGGCGCGCAACATCGGCGGCAGCGTCGGGATTTCTCTGGTCACTACGCTGCAGGCGCGTCTTGCGCAGCGGCACCAGGCGAATCTTGTAGAGCATCTTTCGCCGCTCAATCCGCGCTATCGCGAAATGCTCCACGGATTGGCGGCGCAACTGCAAACGCGCGGCTCCGACGCGGTGGAGGCGGCGCGGCAGGCGCAGACTATTCTGTACGGCGAGATGCAGCGGCAGGCGGCGATGCTGGCGTTCATCGACGTTTTTTGGATTTTAGGCATGGTGTGCCTGGGAATGATCCCGCTGATATTCTTCATGAAGAGGCCGCCACGCGGGCAACCCGCCATCATGGCGCACTAGCGGCAGCGGCTTTGGCGGCTTTCCCTTTGCGCCGCAGATGAGCCGCAACCAGACGCACTTCGTCGAAGCTGATCTCTTCCGGCAACGAATCTTTAATTGGACGCAAAAGATCCATCCCCAACTTGAGGCACGCTTCGAGAATTTTTTCGTAGGTGGCCGGGGGCATCCATTGTTCCTGGAATTCCGTTTCGCCCAGTTCCACCATGTTGGCGATCAGCGCGACCACGGTGCGCACTTTTCTTCCGCGACGTTCCGCGATTTCCTCGAAATTCAGTCCCTGTTTCAGCATCGAAAGCGTTTCCTGGGCAGGGCTGGATGCTTGCGCCTGCCAATCGTTCCTTGCGCGTGCTCCCGCTTCAAAATTCTTCAGCGCGCCGATAATTTCCGTTCCATACAGTTCCGCTTTGTGCTCGCCAATGCCGGAAACCAGCAAAAGCTGCTCGCGTGTTTTCGGTTTCACGCGACACAAGGCTTCCAAGGAAGAGTCGTGCAGAACGATGAATGCAGCCACGCCCTTTTCTTTGGCTTTATTGCGCCGCCATTCCCGCAGGTAGTCCATCAGCTCTTCGTTAACATCACTGGCCAGGAATGTGGAGAAGCCGCTCGAATACTGTTCGACTTTTCTTGAGGGATGGTTGTGGACGGCAACGCTCCGGCCCTGTTTCCGTTTGCGTACGGTTCCTTCGCCGCGCATCCATTCCGGCATGCCCGCGCACGAGTCACAATGGCCGCACTTTTCCCACTTCACGGTTTCGCCAAAATGCTCGCAAATCATTTGTGGACGGCAACGTCCCGCGGCCACAAAGGCCTGCATCTGGTCATAGCGCTGCCAGGCGCGTTTCTGTTCGTGCGAATCGCCGATTTTGTTGATGAAGTAAGTGCGAAGGCCGATGTCTTTCTTCTGCCAGAGCAAATAACAATCGGCAGGCAATCCATCACGCCCCGCGCGCCCCGTTTCCTGATAAAGCTGCTCGATGCTTTCGGGCAAGCCGAGACGAATGACCGCGCGCACATTCGGTTTATTGATTCCCAGACCAAAAGCAATCGTGCCGACGAGCACGCGCACCTCTTCGGTCATCCACTTTTCCTGATTTTCACGCCGAGCATTGGCATCCATCTGGCCGTGATAACCGATGGCGGCAATACCGTTTTCTTCCAGCATGTCGACGATTTCGCCAACGCGCGCGACGGTGGGAGAGTAGACGATCACGTTGCCGGAATGCGCATTTTTCACCGCGGTCAGCAGCAGTTCATCCTGGAGCGGCCCATTGCATTCTTTCACGAGGTAACGAAGATTCTGACGGTGGAAGCTGGTTACCGACTTCAGCGCATTGTGCAATTTCAATTGCTGGACGATGTCGTGGCGAACCTGTTTTGTGGCGCTTGCCGTAAATGCGGCGATGGGCCGGTCTGGAAACGCTTCGCGCAATTTCCTGAGCTGGCGATATTCCGGGCGAAAATCGTGGCCCCACTCCGAAATGCAATGCGCTTCGTCGATAGCGAAAAAAGAAACGGGAACACGCTTCAGCCATTCCGCCGTTCCATCCATGACGGCGCGTTCCGGCGAAACGTACATCAGGCGGTATTCACCGGCGACGGCTTTCCTTTTTACTTCGCCGCGTTGCGATTCCGCCACGGAGCTGTTCAGAAACACGGCAGGGATGCCCATCTGGCGAAGTTGCGCCACCTGATCCTGCATCAGGGCGATCAGCGGCGAAATCACCACTGCCGTTCTCCGGTCATCGAGCACGGCGGGAAGCTGGTAGCAGAGGGATTTTCCCCCGCCCGTGGGCATAACCACGCAAACATCCTGGCCGCTGGTCAGGGCGCGCACGATCTCTTCCTGCTTGGGGCGGAAGGCGTCATAACCCCAATAGCGTTTCAGCGCGGACGCAAAGCGGTCTGCGGCAGGGGCGATTTTCGAGGGATGTGGCAGCGAGCTCAGACTGACCTCATGCGAAAGTCTGGAACGAGGGTAGCATTTTTGTGGGGTAGAGTGTTCGCTTTTCGTTCGTATCCGTGTTTGCCTGGTCTCCAAAGAAGGCGAGCAAGTTCCGGAACGTGGTGTTCCCGCCGAAGTTTGTCACGGCGTCAAGGCATAGCAAAGCTCGAGAGCGCGGCGGAGCTGGCGGGACCTGAGCCCAACCGAGCCGGAGGGGATTGAGCAGAAATTATGGAGTTGGCTTTGTCGAGTTGTTTGTGGGTCATGATTTGAGAGAGAGATTTGAGGCGGTCGGTGTTGGAAACGTCACCGGCGGCGATGGCACGGGAGTACCAAGTGTAGGCGGCGACATAGTCGAGAGGCACGCCCTGGCCACTCTCATAGAGGAAGCCGAGGAGGGCCTGTGCGCGGGGGACGCCCTGGTCAGCAGCGAGACGAGCCCAGTAGGCAGCCTGGGAGTAATCGCGAGGGACACCTATACCTTTTAGATAGGCAAAGGCGAGATCTTTTTGACCGAAAGCAAAACCCTGGTTTGCCGAGGCGCGGAACCACTCCGCGGCTTGAAGGAAGTCGACCGGAGTACCGTAGCCGAGATAGTAGAAGATGCCGAGATTCAGCTGGGCGGCGGGATTCCCGTGCAGAGCTGAAGTGCGATACCAGTGAAAGGCCAGAGCCAGATCCTTGGGAACTCCGTTGCCGCGGTGATAGAGCGCGCCAAGATTATTTTCAGCGGGAGCAAAGCCCTGGAGAGCCGCTGCTCGATAATTCTCCGCGGCCTTTGTGAAGTTGAGCGGAAGACCCTTGCCATGCTCGTAGAGGTATCCGAGAACGAATTGGGCGCAGGGAGTATTTTTGGAAGCCGCTGATTGGAGCCAGGAGAGGGCCAAATCATAGTCGGGAGAAGATGTGTCGGTTAAAACAGGAAATTCGCAGAGTTTGGTAGTGGCGGAAGGATCGCCGGATTCGGCGCGAGATTGGAGTTCGGAGGCGCTGAAAGCGGGATTGGGAGTTTGTTGCGGAAGAGGCGCTGAGACGCAGACAGCAACGGAGAACAGAGGTACGGCGAAAATAAAAAGGAGTCCGAAGGTGAAACTGGGGCGACGAGCCGGTGCAAGAAGCATAGTGATCCTCTCATCGGAGTGCTCCACGCTGATTCTTGCGATCCAGGCTCCAGCTGGCTATCGGAGCGAGAGATAGCACGAACGAGAGCACACCAATAGCGCCGGCGCAGCAGAAGAGAGATGAATGCGCGAGGCGAACAGAAGGCGCACACACCCCAACTGAAGGCGCGCCGTACGCACGGCGAGCGTTACAGACCACCTCGCTTTTCAGGCTGTTAGGAGAGAAGACGAAGAAAATCAGGAAATGTTTCCTGCGGAATTGTAACTTTTTTGCGGATGGCGGATGAGTTGTGCCTGGAATGGCAAGGGGAAGAGGGAGCTAATGGGGGTGAGTCAGCGACGAGGGGGCGAGATGTGTGGCGGATTACGCCAGGCAGTCAGGTGATTGGTGTACAGAGATGGCTGACACTAGAGATTTTACTCGGTGGCGGGAACAAGAACATAGCCAGGCTGTAAAAAGAGATTAACCGCGGGACTGAAAAGATTGAGTTTAGATCATTGAGGGAATGGATTGCTGATTGCGCTATTTCGTGAAGCCCACCGCTGAATAAAAAGGAGCCATTATGAAAAAGAAATTCTCTTCCACCATAGCGTGTGCCGCATTGGCTGCCGCGCTGCCCTTAAGTGGGTCGCTACTTGCAGCTGACTTCCATTTACAGGACCCTCCCGCAGCATCCGGGCAGCAGGATCCATCGAACGCCCAGATGTTCAGCGGAAAGATAACGAAGTCGAATGGCAAATATCTGCTGAAGGATTCAAGGGGAAAGATTGCCTACATGCTGGATGACCAGAAAGCAGCGAAAGACTACGAAGGGAAGGTGGTAATGATCACGGGCACGTTGGACGAGACGAACAACGTAATCCACGTGCAGAAGATCGAAGCAGCGGCATAGCAAGTATCGTAACGCGGAGCAAAGGAGCGCGGGGGGAACGAATGAGGAGCGTCCCTCCGCGCATTCCGTTTTTGTAGACTGATGCGAGCGTGGGCGCCAAAGATTGGTGCAAATTGACGCGGTTGTCGTTCGTGCTGCCGAATGCCATAATTTGAGCTTCAAAGAACAGCGCTGGTGGTGCGTTCGCAGGAGTTGAGGGCGAGGCGGCGCGGGTTTGGGGAGGCTCCATGGCATTGCGCGATAACTGGATTGAGAAGAGGGAAGCGGCTCAGGCGGGGGCGAACGGCAACCGTAACATGTCGCAGATGCACCTGGCGCGGCTCGGTGTAATCACCGAGGAGATGGAATTTGTAGCGAAGCGCGAAAAATTGGAACCAGAGCTGGTGCGCAGCGAGGTGGCTCGCGGCCGTGCGATCATTCCCGCAAACATTCATCATCGAAACTTGCAGCCAATGGGCATTGGAGTGGCGTTCAAGTGCAAGATCAACGCGAACATAGGAAATTCCTCAACAAACTCGAATATCGATGAGGAGCTGAAGAAGCTGCATCACGGCGTGCATTATGGCGCAGACACAGTGATGGATCTTTCGACGGGCGGGAATATCCCGGAGATTCGGAAGGCGATCATTGAGGCTTCGCCGGTGCCGATCGGTACGGTGCCGGTGTATGAAGCGATAGCGCGGGTGCGGCGTCCTGAAGATTTGACGATGGACCTGATGCTGGAGGTGATTGAGGAGCAGGCTGAGCAGGGCGTGGACTACATGACGATTCACGCTGGCGTGTTGCGTGAGCATGTGCCGCTGGTACGCAAGCGGATTACGGGAATTGTATCGCGCGGCGGATCATTGATGGCGCACTGGATGGAGCATCACAAGAAGCAGAACTTCCTGTACGAGCGATTCGACGAGATTGTGAAAATTTTCAAGAAGCATGATGTGAGCTTCTCGCTGGGCGACGGGATGCGTCCCGGCTGTCTGGCGGATGCGAGCGATGAAGCGCAGTTCGCCGAATTGAAAGTGCTGGGGGAATTGACCAAGAAGGCCTGGGAAGAGGATGTGCAGGTGATGGTGGAAGGCCCGGGTCACGTGCCGATGGACAAGATTAAGGAGCAAGTCGACAAGGAAAACGAATGGTGCCATGAGGCGCCCTTCTACACGCTGGGACCGCTGGTGACGGACATCGCTCCGGGATACGACCACATAACGAGCGCGATTGGAGCGGCAATGATCGGGTGGTATGGCGCGTCGATGCTGTGTTACGTGACTCCCAAGGAGCATCTGGGGCTGCCGAATCCGGAGGACGTGAAGCAAGGAGTGATTGCGTACAAGATTGCGGCCCATGCGGCGGATGTAGCGCGGCACCGGCCGGGAGCGAGGGACCGGGATGATGCGTTGAGCTATGCGCGGTTCCTGTTCGACTGGAATAAACAGTTTGAATTGTCGCTGGACCCGCCAACGGCGAAGGCCATGCATGACGAGAATCTGCCTGACGATTTCTACAAAGAGGCAAAGTTCTGTTCGATGTGCGGTCCGAAATTCTGCTCGATGAACATTACGCAAATGGCAGAAAAAGAAGGCGGGAATGATCAGGAAGAGCGGAAGCAGAAGTTTGCGGATTTGCTGGTGAAAGTGCAAGGCGCGGGGCTGTAAGCAGGCAGCAGCGCCACCGCACTCCCTATGACAAACGAAGTGTTGCGGGAAGAATTTAATCGGTGGGCGGAGGCGGGGCGCGGGGAGGGAATGGAGCGCGACCATCTGCCGATTTCGCTGCCGGTGATTGCGAAGATGGGGCTGGCGGCGACCGACAATGTGCTGGATGTGGGATGCGGGTCGGGGTGGTTGTCACGAAGATTGGCAGCGATGGTGCCAGAAGGCCGCGTTGTGGGGATGGACATTTCGGATGAGATGATCCGGGTGGCGCGGCGCACGAGCCAGGAATTCGAAAATACGCTGTTCGTAACAGGCGAGGTGGGAGAGATTCCGTGGGAAGGGAATTTCTTCACGCACGCGATATCGGTGGAGTCGTCGTATTACTGGCCTGATCCCGCGGTGGGAATAAAGGAGCTATATAGGGTACTGCGGCCAGACGGCCGTCTTTGGATCCTGATCAACTATTACAAGGACAATGTGGGTTGCCACCAGTGGGGAAAGTTGTTGGCGGTGAAGACACATCTGTTGTCGGCGGAAGAGTGGTGCGGGATGTTTCGCGATGCGGGATTTGCAGGAATTGGGGCGGAACGAGTGGTGGATCCCTCGCCTTCTCCAGACGAGTACAGCGGACGGTGGTTCCGCGATGCGGCACAATTGAAGGCGTTCAAAGCGGAAGGCGCGCTGCTGGTGTATGGAGAAAAGGGCTAGCTCCTGGAGTTTTGCCATTAATTGATACGCGCGGGGGCCGACGCAAAGCGGAAGAGAGTCGATGCGCATCTGCTACATTCGATAGAAGAACACAGGTTCACAGAACAGGTCAGCATCACGGCAGGCTGTGATGCCGCGCTCGAATGAGTTCAGCCGCTTCCAATTACAGAGTGCTTGTGGTGGACGACTCGCCGGTTTATCGCAAACTGGTGGAGCAATTGCTTGCGTCGGAGCCGTACTCGCTGATTTTTGCAAATAACGGTGCGGAAGCGATGGATTTGTACATTCAACATTCGCCGTGCATGGTGATTACGGACTGGATGATGCCGGATTTTTCGGGGCTGGAATTGTGCCAGCGAATCCGCTCCGACAATACGCGGCCGTATACCTATTTGATTTTAATGACCAGCAACATGGAAAAAGGAAATGTAGTGAAGGGGCTGCAGGCGGGTGCGGACGATTACCTTACGAAGCCATTTGATCCGGGGGAGATGCTGGCAAGGATCGGGGTGGGGCGGCGAATCATTGATTTGAACCGCGAGATCGCGCTGAAGAGCGAGAAGCTGGAACAGGCGGCGCGGACGGATCCTTTAACGGGATTGCCAAATCGTCGCGCGATCGAGGATTGGGCGTCGCGGCAGTTGCGAGGAGCGGCGCGGCATGGGTATTGGCTGTGGGTAGTGCTGGGAGATATCGATTGCTTCAAGACGATAAACGATACGTTTGGGCACGATGCCGGCGATATCGTGCTGAAGACGTTTGCCGACATTTTGAAGAAGAATACCCGGTCATCGGACATTTGCGGGCGGCTGGGTGGGGACGAGTTCCTGATGGTGGTGACACACTTGGAGCCGGGTCAGATTGAAGCGACGATCAACCGGTTTCGCGAGCAGTTTGCGGCGCTGTCGTTTCCGTTCCAGGGGCAGAGTGTTGGAGTGCAGGCGAGTTTTGGCGTAGCGGGATTTCACAGCAACAACGCCGGGGAGTTTTCGCTGCTGGTACGGCGAGCGGATCAGATGTTGTATGAAGCAAAGCGCGCGGGGCGGAATTTAGTACGCGTGGTGATGCCGTAAAGCAGTGATTCCTCCCTGTGGTGATTCCTACCTGAGCTGAATTTCAGAACATTGTTGCAGTTGAGATCCTTCGCTGCGTGACTCGGCGCAGTTGAGAAAAGCACCGATCTAAAGCTCGACCACTACATAGGCAACCCACGAGTCCGCGTGCGGCGCCAGTGGCAATCGAGTACAAGCAGAAAGAGCGACGATGTGGTATGAGTGCGGATGGTATTTGCGTTGGAAGAGGTGAGGATTGTCATGTCATTTTTGAGCGAGAGTGTGGCGGTGATTACGGGAGCGGGATCGGGAATGGGGCGATGCCTGGCGGAACAGTTGGCGGCGAAGGGAGCATCGCTGGCTTTGTCAGACGTGAATGAAAAGGGATTGGCGGAGACGCGAGAACTGCTGAGCGCGGCGAAGGGAAAGATCAGTTGCCATGTATTGGATGTGGCGGAGGAAGAGCAGGTGAGAGGATTTGCGGCGGCGGTGGGGGAGGAGCACGGACGGGCGAGTGTAGTTTTCAACAATGCCGGTGTAGCGTTGCTGGGAAATTTCGAGGAGATATCGCTAGGAGATTTCCGGTGGCTGATGGACGTGAATTTCTGGGGTGTGATTTATGGATGCGCATACTTTTTGCCACTGCTTCGAAAAGAGAAACGGGCGGCGATTGTGAATACGTCGAGTTTACTGGGCTTTGTGGGGGCGATCGGGCAGAGTGCGTATTGCGCGAGCAAATTTGCGGTGCGGGGATTTACGGAGAGCCTGGCGCATGAATTGAAGGATACGAATGTGACGGTGACGTGTGTGCATCCGGGATTTGTGCGCACGGCTATTGCCGCATCGGCGAAGCGCGGGGAATGGGCGCGGGAGAGCGTTTACGACGAGAGCATGCAACGTTTCAAGAAAGTGGCGCGGACGGATGCGGATGTAGCGGCAGCGAAGATCCTGGATGGCGTGGAAAAGCGGAAGGCGCGAGTGCTGATTGGAGCGGATTCGTATTTCGTGGATGCGTGGCAGAGGTTGAGGCCGACGGGGTATTGGGGAATGCTGGCGAGGCAGTTTGATGATCCGGGGGCAAGGAAGTGATGAAATGAAGACAGGGAAAAGGGTGACGTTGCAGCAGCGGTTGGATGGGATGGTGGAGAGATTGTGGTGGATGAGCCGCTGTGAGAGAAGACGGTCATGCTGTTCTCACTGATCAGGTTGGGATTTGAGTAATTGCCACGTTCCCTCCACTGCGCGCCGCTGAATGCGCGACGCTCCGGTCGGGATGACAATGGGTGAAGCTGGTAGCTTTGTGACGTAGGTCTTTGACGGAGTTGAAGGCGGAGGATATACTGCGCAGCACTAGTGAGATTGGAGCTGAGTTGTGGGAGTAATTGACCAACGATTTGAAAAGAATGTGCTGATTACCTCGGTGGATTACGTATTCAATTGGGCGCGGAAGAGTTCGTTGTGGCCGCTGACGTTTGGGCTGGCATGCTGCGCGATTGAGATGATCGCGTCGACGACTTCGCGATTTGACATGGCGCGGTTTGGCGCAGAAGTGTTCCGGCCATCACCACGGCAGTCGGATCTGATGATCGTGTCGGGTACGGTAACCCTGAAGATGGCACAGGTGATTCAACGGGTATGGCAGCAGATGCCGGATCCGAAGTGGTGCATTTCGATGGGGGCATGTTCGAGTGTGGGCGGGCCGTTCAATGCGTATTCGGTGCTGCAGGGAGTGGACAGGATTGTACCGGTGGATGTGTATGTGGTGGGATGCCCTCCGCGGCCAGAGGCTTTGTTCTATGCGCTAATGAAGCTACAAGACAAGATCGATGATATGACGCTGGCAAAGCGACCCACGGAAGTGCGGCTGAAGCACGAAATGGTGGAACAGTTTAAACAGAACGTGATGGTGGCGCAGACTCCGGGTGGTGGGCAGTAGACAATTGTCAGTCTCTGCATGCTTCAACAGGTATTAAAGAGAATATGAAGTAAGAGTTCAGGGGCTTGCTGATGGGATTTTTGCGGACGGCTAAGGTAGGGGAATTACCAGCGGGTACGGTACGCGAGTTTCAGATTGAAGGGAAGGCAGTGGCCTTGGCCAATGTGGGCGGGAAGATTTACGCGATCAACAACACGTGTTTGCATCGCGGGGGCCCGCTTGGGCAAGGAACTCTGGAAGGCAAAGTGGTGACTTGTCCTTGGCATGGATGGGAGTTTGACGTAACGACCGGAAAGGTAGTGCAGAACCCGCAAGCCGGGGTGGATTGTTATAAAACAGAATTGCGAGGGGAAGATATATTTGTAGATCTGGAGTAGAGAAAGACAAATGAAGAGCTGATCGGGATTGACGTTCCCGGGCGTGGTTGCTAACCACTGTTATATCAATCGGTTAGGGCTGATTGAGCTGGACAGAATACTTGCTTGGTTGTTTAAGTATAAGAAAATAAAGACCTTGCGAATGACGTAGAGACTTCTTGGATTGGACCTAGTACTTTCCACTGGTTTGCTGGGCTATCCTACACATTTTGTTTGGTTTTCATCTAATTAACGTGTATATTTCACGCGAATTCTGGGCCGATGTCGACAGCGACTCCTCCAACACGACACTATTGGATCTTCAGCGCAGACCCACATCACTATCACTGGGACACCTTATTCGTTAAGGGCAAGGAGATGTGGCACGGAGCCGGGTCGAAGCCAGATGCTATCCGTGCGTTGAAGCAAGTGAAGAAGGGCGATCGAGTGATGTGCTATCACTCTGCGCCGGAGAGAGCGCTGTATTCGATTGCGGAAGTGACACGCGACCCTTACCCCGATCCCCACGACAGGAAAGAGAAGAACCTGGTGGCGGATTTGCGAGCATTTGAGAAATTGCCGCGCCCCATATCGCTCAGTGAGATGCGATCCAATACAGCGTTGCGAAAGATGAAGCTGCTGAAGAACGTGCGGCTGATTATTTCGTCGATTACCGACGAAGAGTATAAAGAGTTGCTGCGCATGGCCGGAATTGTGGCTACACCCGGCGTTCCTCTGCCATAGGAAGAAGTAAAGAAGCAACGAAGTAACGAAGCAGAGAAGAGACATTCCGCCACGCGCTCGCCGAACCCACACGCAAGAGTCGGTGGACGGGGAACCACTCACCCCAGGGGTGAGCTACAGAGACTGCTAAACGATTTGTGAGGTTGGTACGTCTGAAGTAGCAGGTGGTATCGGGTGGGCCCAGTAATCCTTAAGAAAATCGAGATGGTGTTGAAAGGCTAGGGGGAATCCATGCGCGGACGGCTTGGCTTAGTGGTGCTGGCGTTGGCAGTGATTTGCGGAGGGCTAGGAGTGAAAGCGGCCGAGGCGCCGCTTTTGTTGCAGGGGCCGACGCTGAGCAAGACAGACATCGTGTTTTCGTACGGAGGGTATTTGTGGACGGTGTCGAGAGAGGGTGGAGCAGCGCGGCAGTTGACGACGGGAGGGCATGAAAGTTCGCCGGTATTTTCGCCGGACGGAAAGTGGATAGCGTTTTCGGCGAACTATGACGGGAACAGGGATGTGTTCGTGATTCCGGCGAGTGGGGGAGAACCGAAGCGGTTGACCTGGCACCCAGGGCAAGACGGAGCGATGGGCTGGACGCCAGACGGAAAGAAAGTGCTGTTTGTGTCTGACCGCGACGCATTCGCGGACACGACAAAGTTCTACACCGTGCCGGTGGAGGGTGGAGTAGCGGAAGCGTTGCCGATGTGGCGCGCGTTTGATGGTGGCTATTCTCCGGACGGAGAGAAGATGGCGTATGTTCCGAATCTGAAGTGGCAGGCGGCATGGAAACGGTATCGAGGCGGACAAACGACGCCAATTTACATTGTGCGGCTGAAGGATCTGCAACTGGAGAAGGTGCCGCGGCAAAACTCGAACGACGAGAATCCTGTTTGGTTCAAGGACAAAGTATATTTTCTGTCGGACCGGAATGGCGCAGTAACGCTTTTCTCCTATGACACAAAATCGAAGACAGTGAAACAGGAATTGGAGAACAAGGGTCTGGATTTCAAGAGCGTGTCGGCGGGGCCGGACCTGCTGGTATACGAACAGTTTGGCGAGATTTATTTGTACGATCCGGCAAGTGGAAAACCGAAGCGAGTGAACATCACCGTATCTGGAGATCTGCCGGAAACGCGTCCGCATTACGTGAAGGCAGCAGAGCAGATCCAGAACGCAGGGATATCGCCGACAGGAGCGCGTGCCGTTTTTGAAGCGCACGGCGAAATCTTGACGGTGCCCGCGGAGAAGGGCGGGATACGGAATTTGACAAGGACACCGGCGGTGGAGGATCGCGATCCGGCATGGTCTCCTGACGGGAAATGGATAGCGTATTTCTCGGATGAGTCTGGAGAGTATGCCCTGCATATTGTGGAGCAGACCGGATTGGGAACGGTGAAGAAGATCAATCTGGGCAATCCGCCGTCGTTTTTCTATTCACCGCTGTGGTCGCCAGACAACAAGAAGATTGCCTATCAGGATAAGCGGCTGAACATCTGGTATCTGGATGTGGATAAGGGAACGCCGGTGAGAGTGGCGACGGAGCGGTTTGATGATCCGACGAGTTCCGTGAATCCGACATGGTCTCCGGATAGCAAGTGGCTGACGTATACGAAGATGCTGGAGAGCCACCAGCACGCCGTGTTTGTGTATTCGGTGGAGAGCGGCAAAGAAGGGCAGATTACGGATGGAACGGCAGATTCGCGGTATCCGGTATTTGATCGCGATGGAAAGACGATGTACTTCGCGGCAAGCACGGATGTGGGGTTGTCGAAGGGATGGCTGGATTTGTCTAGCTTCCAGCACCCCGTGACGCGAAGCGTTTATGGAGTAGTGTTGAAGAAAGGCGATCCGAACCCAGTAGAGCCGCAGAGCGATGAAGAGAAGGTGGCGGCGAAGGAGGAAAAGGGGAAAGACGCGGACAAGTCTAAGGAAAAAGACGCCGCTAAGGACAAGGCAAAGGACAAGAGCGCCGACAAAAAGGAAGCAGACAAGAAAGAAGGCGAAAAAAAGGAAGAAGTGCCGGTCGTCACGATCGATCTGGATGGAATCGGACAACGGATTGTGGCGATGCCGATACGAGCGGCGAATTATGTTGGCTTGTCCACCGGAAAGGCAGGGATTCTTTTCCTGGGAGAGATCGTGGACGTGCCACGCTTCTCTGAACCTCCCTTGACGACCGTGAGCAAGTTCGACTTGAGTACGCGCAAGACGGAGCCGTATGTGGGAGGAGTTAGCGCATTCGCCGTTTCCGCGAACGGAGAGAAGGCGTTGTTTAAGCAGGGGCCGGCACCAACCTCTCCGTGGATTATTGCGGCAACAGCGGCGGCGGCAAAACCAGGAGAAGGAGCGTTGAACCTTGGCGATATGGAGGTGCTGGTCGATCCGAGGGCAGAGTGGAACCAGATGTACCGGGAAGTGTGGCGGATTCAACGGGATTTCCTTTACGACCCGAACCATCACGGATTGAATATTCCCGCAACCGAGAAACAGTACAGCGCGTACCTGGCAAAGCTGGGCGGACGCGAAGATTTGAACTATCTTTTCACGGAGATGTTGGGAGAGATCACTATCGGTCACATGTTCGTTGGCGGAGGCGATGTGCCGAAGCCAAGGCAGGTGAAAGGTGGATTGTTGGGAGCGGATTACAAGGTGGAAAACGAGCGGTACCGATTTGCGCGAATCTTTAACGGAGAAAACTGGAATCCGGACTTGCGCGCGCCGCTGACACAGCCAGGCGTGGATGTGAAGGTGGGCGAGTATCTGCTGGAAGTGAACGGAAACGATGTGCGGCCACCGGCGGAGTTGTATAGCTATTTTGAAAACACCGCGGGAAAGCAGATCAGGATCAAGGTGGGACCGAACGCCGATGGAAAAGACTCGCGTGAAGTGACCGTGGTGCCGGTGGACAGCGAGTTTCCGCTGCGCAACCGGGCATGGGAAGAAGACAACCGGAGAAAAGTGGACGAATTGAGTGGCGGGAAGCTGGCGTACGTACACGTGCCGGATACGGCGGTGGGCGGATTCACCAACTTTAACCGGTTTTATTACGCGCAGGTCGACAAGCAGGGCGCCGTCATTGATGAACGGTACAACCACGGCGGAGAAATAGCCGATTACATTATCGATGAGTTGAAGAGGCCTCTGCGGAATTGCGACATCACACGCGAGGGAGACAAGTTCTGCTCGCCTCTGGCTCAAATTTATGGGCCGAAGACAATGATCATCAATGAAATGTCAGGTTCGGGCGGAGACGCGCTACCGTGGATGTTCAAGCAGGATGGCGTGGGGCCGCTGGTGGGAACTCGCACCTGGGGCGGACTGGTGGGCATTTATGGGTACCCGCCGTTGATGGATGGAGGATTCGTGACCGCGCCCCGTGTGGCGATTTACGGACTGAAGGGCGAATGGGAAGTGGAGAACCACGGAATCGCACCGGATATTGAGGTGGAGAATGACCCGGCGTCAGTGGCGACGGGTCACGATGCCCAGTTGGAGAAGGCAGTGCAGGTGACGCTGGAGGCGTTGAAGAAGAATCCAGTGGTGTTGCCGGATCATCCGCCGTATCCGAACTATCACAAGAAGTGAAGTAGTTCGTAGTTGGGGAAGAGAAACTTAAGTGGGGCACAGATTATTGTGCCCCTCTTCCTACGAATCGCACGGCTGAGAAACTTCTGTCATCTTGGCAAATTACTCTGCGTCGAGATATTGCCACGCCCCCTCCGCCCCGGTAAAAACATCGAGGGAGCAGAAACCGCCCCACGAGCCGCCAATAAGCGGCCACTCGGTCGGGATGACAATCCAGGACCAGAGCCAAAGTTGGGGTGGCCGCATTAGTCGTAAGCTGCGTCTATAGATCTGTGGGTTGAGAGAACATGCCGGAACTTCCTGAAGTTGAGACTGTGGCGCGGGGGCTGCAAGGGACCATTGCGGGAAGACGGATTGTGAGCGTAACGCTGGGGAAAACGGATTTTATCGATAATCCAGTGGAGGTCGAGCGTGAACTGCCCGGGCGTGTGATTCGCGTCGTAGAGCGATATGGGAAATTTTTGTTACTGCGACTGACGATGATAGAGGGAACGACGGAGGGGAGAGAAACGGCGCTGCTGGTGCATCTGGGGATGACCGGGATGCTGATGCCTCGCGCAGTGAGCGATGCGAATGAGAAACATACGCATGTGGTGATGCTGCTGGATGATGGGCGTGAGTTGCGTTATGTGGATGCGCGAAGATTCGGGCGGATGGCGTACCTGACCGGAGAGACTCTTGAGAGAGAGTTATTACGATTTGGGAGCGATCCGCTGGAAGCCGGATATGCGGAGTTTGCGAAACGGATTGCGGGGCGGCGTGCGCGAATCAAAGCTCTGTTGCTGGATCAGGGTGTATTGCGCGGCGTGGGGAACATTTATGCAGATGAGAGCTTGTGGAAGGCGAAGATTCATCCGGCAAAGCTCGCGGCAAGGCTCGATTCCGGCCAGATAAAACTGCTGTATAAATCGCTGCAAGAGATTTTGCGGAACGCGATTGTGATGAGAGGCTCGTCGATATCCGACTTTCTTGACGCCGAAGGACAACCGGGAGAATATCAGCGACACCATCGAGTGTATGGAAGAGAAGGCGAGCGATGCTTCCGGTGCAAGGCGGAGATACGACGGGGGATTGTGGCGGGAAGAAGCAGCTATTATTGTCCGGTGTGCCAGAAGGCGCCGCGCGGATGGAAGGCGGTTGGGAAGAAGAGGGTTAAAAGTTAAGAAAAACAGTTTTGCAGAAGTGCGTTGTCCGTTTTAGGTAAGAGGGAAGAGAAGAGACTGGGCGGATTCTGATGGCCGGAACCCACCGTTCATCTCGGAGAGAACGCGGGATGGAGAGGAGCGGCCAAATGCGCGCGAACGGATGGGCAGCCTCAAGATCATGCGGGTGGCGTCGTTAGCTTGGAATCCCAAGAGCACCGGCTAGAGAACCTGTGCCACACGGAATTTGAATGATAGGGAGAGTGGAATGAAATTGGGGCGGAAAACGATTGTTGTTGTGGTGATGCTGTTGATTGTGGCGATTGTCCGGGTGTGGACCGCGCGTGCTGCTACGGATGAAGGAAATGCGATTGCGGCGGCAGACCTGGAGATCATGGGCGAGATCCAGAAGCATAGCGAGTTGATGAACAATCTGGAGTATTTGTCGGACCGGATCGGGCCGCGGTTGACGGGATCGCCGCTGTTGAAGCAGGCGAACGACTGGACCGCGGAACAGTTCAAGAAATATGGGCTGGCGAACGTGCATCTGGAGCCCTACACGATTGCCCACGCGTGGATTCGCGGGACGGCAAAGGCGCGAGTGATTGCACCGACAGAACATCCGCTGACGATTGCGGCGGGAGCGTGGTCGCCGAATACGAAGGGAACGGTGCGCGGGCCGGTGGTGTATTTCGACGCGAAGAAGCCGGAAGATTTTGCGAAGTTTGCGGGAAAGCTGAAGGGCGCGATTGTCATTACCACAGAGCCTCGGCCGCTGTCACCTCCAAAGCCGATTGATCAGAATTCAGAGGTGTATCAACCGATGGAGGAGCCGCCCCCACCGGTGGGTCAGCCGGGGTTGCCAGATCCCTTCGACAAATACGTAGAGCAGGTGAAAGCCGCGAGGAAATTCCTGGTGGAACAGGGAGCGGTGGCGATTTTGCGCGACGCGGGAAAGCCGCACTCTTTGTTGAACATGACGGACGCGACGACGGAGCCGTTCACGCTGGGGACAATCCCCTCGGCGTTTGTGACAGGCGAAGGCTATCGATTGATTTTCCGGTTGCTGAGGAAGGGGCCGGTAGAAGTGGAGATCGAGATCAAGAGTTCGATCAGCGACAAACCGGTGACGGTGTACAACACGGTGGCGGATTTGCCGGGGTCGGAAAAGCCGGACGAATTGGTGATTCTGGGAGCGCATTTGGATTCGTGGGACCTGGGGACAGGGACGACGGATAACGGGACAGGATCGATGGTGGTGCTGGAGGCCGCACGAACACTGGCAAAACTGAACCTTAAGCCGAAGCGAACCATTCGATTCGTACTGTTCACGGGAGAAGAGCAGGGATTGATCGGGTCCAAAGAATATGTGAAGGCACACAAGAATGAGCTGGACAAAATTTCCGGGGCGTTGATTCACGACAGCGGAACGGGAAGAGTACTGGCAATTGGATTACATGACAATTATCAGGACCGGGAAGTCGTCGATCGGGTGATCGCCCCGTTGGGGGAATTGAAGTTACTGGAAACGACGATGACACGGGAGTACGGAACGGACAGCCTGTCGTTCGATGAGGTGGGCGTGCCAGGATTCTGGTGCGCGCAGGATCTGGCGGAATACCCGAAAACGCATCACAGCCAGTCCGATACGTTTGACAAGGCGTGGAAGGACGATTTGTTGCAAGGCGCGCAGGTGCTGGCGGCCTGGGCCTACAACACGTCGCAGCTGCCGAATATGCTTCCTCGGCGACCTGTGACTCCGCCCCTTGTGGAATCTGCTGCTGGTGCAAAGAGTGAGCCGGCGAAGGATCCTGTCCTAGAGGCGGATAAGAAACTGGTGGAGCTCGTGAAGGCGGATCAGCCGCAGTTGAAGAATGATCTGACGTATTTGACCACGCAGATAGGGCCTCGGCTGACGGGATCGCCGCAACTGGACCAGGCAAGTCATTGGACAGAGGAGCAATTCAAAGCACTGGGATTGACGAATGTGCATCTGGAATCCTGGACAATAGCGAATGGATGGAAGCGGGGACCAGCCACGGGAAGAGTTGTGTGGCCGGCAACGCATGAATTGACGCTGGCGACGGCGGGATGGTCGGCGTCGACGAATGGAACGGTGAAGGGTGAGGTAATCGGGATTGATGCGGAAAAGGTGGAGGACCTGGAGAAGTACAAAGGAAAGCTGGGTGGAAAAGTCGTGTTACTGGGACGGCCGCAAGATTTGCAGCCGCCGAAGAATCCGATGCTGACGCCGTGGGGAGAAGGAACGATTCCCATCATGTATCCGACCAATGCCAAACCGATGGATTGGACGGCGCTGCGGAAGATGCGCATGGAAGTGATGCGAATGATGAATGAAGAGAAAGCGGAGGCGCTGCTGGTGGGCTCGGAGAAGATGTACGGGCTGTTGAATATGAGCACCTACTCGCGAGACTACGCGGCATCGGGAGCACCAACAGCGTTTTCGGCGCGGGAAGATTATTTGCAGCTGTGGCGAATGCTGGATATGGGGCCGCCGCCACAGGTCGAACTGAATCTGCAGGGGACGCTGACGGGTTCTCCCGTGACGGTGTACAACACGGTGGCAGAAATTGCGGGAACAGAGAAACCGGACGAGGTAGTGATATTGGGAGCTCATCTGGATTCCTGGGATTTGGGAACCGGTGCGACAGATAATGGGACGGGGTCGATGGCAGTGCTGGAAGCGGCACGGGCGCTGCAGAAGAGCGGTTTGAAACCGAAGCGGACCATACGGTTTGTGTTGTTCACCGGAGAAGAACAAGGGCTGAATGGATCGAAGGAGTATGTGAAAAAGCATCACGACGAACTGGGAAAAATTTCCGGTGTGCTGGTACATGATACCGGCACGGGGAAAGTCTTGACGGTGGGATTGATGGGAAATTACAACGCGCGAGAGACGGTGGATCGCGTGGTGTTTCCGCTGTCGGAACTGGCGGGGATCATGGAGCCGTCATTGCGGAGTGAGGGCGGATCGGATCACGTGCCTTTTGATGATGCGGGGGTGCCCGGATTCTGGTGCGTGCAGGATCCGGCGGATTACGAAAAGACGCATCACTCGCAGGCAGATACGCTGGAGCGCGTGCGCTGGGATGATTTGACACAGGGAGCGGAAGTTTTGGCAGTGTTCGGGTATAACACGGCACAGTTGCCCGAGTTGTTGCCCAGGAAGAAGAAGTAAGCAGTTTTCGGTCATCGGTTGGCAGGTTTCAGTAGAGAGTAAAGAAAAGAGGATTCTGATCATTAACCGGGATGGAAACTGCGTGAAAGTTCGGCAAGTAGGTTCAGATGAGAAAGAAGGCGGCATAAAGCCGCCCCTACATTCGGAAAGAGTGTGCGATGAGGGCAGTGCTGCAGAGAGTCAGCCGGGCGAAGGTTACCGTTGAGGGAAAAGTGACGGGAGAAGTTGGCGCGGGGCTGATGGTGTTGCTTGGAGTGGGGAAGGAAGACAGTTCAGCGACGGCGGTGGCGATGGCGGAAAAGGTGGCTAACCTGCGGATATTCGAGGATGACGCGGGGAAGATGAACCGGTCGCTGCTGGATGTGAAGGGCGGAGCGCTGGTGGTGTCGCAATTCACATTGTATGGGGATGCGCGAGGACAGAGGCGGCCAAGTTATCTGGCGGCGGCTCCGCCGGACATGGCAAAGAAATTGTACGAAGAGTTTTGTGTTGCGTTACGCGGACTGGAGATTGTAGTGGGAACGGGAATCTTCCAGGCGATGATGTCGGTGGAATTGGTGAATGAAGGACCGGTGACGATCCTCCTTGATTCCGAAAAAACATTCTAGAGAACGCTGGACGGCTGGGCGCGCAGTGCGCGAATTGAAACGCCACGGGACGAAGCGGAACGTGGTGGGAATGGCGCATTACGGAATTCGCGCGAAGAAAGTCTTCGGAGTTTCCAAACCAAAACAGGATGCGATTGCGCGGGCGATTGGAAAGAATCACCCGTTGGGCGAACAGTTGTGGAAGACGGGAATTCACGATGCGAGAATTCTGGGCATGTTGATTTCGGAAGCGGAAAAGGTGACGCCGTCGCAGATGGAACGATGGGTGAAGGACTTTGACAATTGGGACGTCTGCGATGGAACGTGCTGCCATTTATTCGTGGATGCAAAAGGCGCCTGGGGAAAGGCGGTTGCGTGGACGGCTCGCAAAAAAGAATTTGAGAAGCGAGCAGGATTCGCGCTGGCAGCTTTTCTGGCGGTACACGACAAGGAAGCGGGAGACGCTCCGTTTCGGAAATTCCTGAAAACGATCGAACGAGAAGCATGGGATGAGCGGAACTTCGTAAGGAAAGCGGTTAACTGGGCGTTGAGGAACATTGGAAAGCGCAACATGGTCTTGAATCGCGCGGCCATTCAATGCGCGGAACGGATCCGTAGACAGGAATATTCCTCAGCAAAATGGATCGCCGCCGATGCGCTGAGGGAATTAAAAAGCGACGCAGTGCAAAGCCGATTGCAGCGCAAAGGCTCGTGAAGAGAGAAATCGGGGAAAGAGCCACAAGTGAGATTGAGGCGTGCGCGACGAAATGATGCGGAGAAACTGGCTGTGCTGGCAGGTCAATTGGGATATCCGACCTCGAAGCGGCAAATGGAAGCGCGTTTGAGAGAGGTTTTGAAGACGAAGGATGCGGCTTGTTTTGTGGCAGAAACGAAAGAAGAGGGAGTGATCGCGTGGATTCATGTGAGCGTAACTTCTCTGCTGGAAGTGGAACGACGGGCTGAGGTGAATGGATTAGTGGTAGATGAGCGCGTGCGCAGCCGAGGAGCAGGATGGATGTTGCTGGAAGCGGCGGAGAAGTGGGCGCGCAAGAGGAAGTGCCAGGGGATGTCGGTGCGTTCGAATGTGTTACGCGAGCGGGCGCACGGATTCTACCTGGGGCACGGGTACGAGCACTATAAGACGCAGAAGGCATTTCGGAAAACCCTGTAGGTCACCAGAAAGAACAATTCAGGCAAGATTCCCTTCCGGGCAGTTATATCGTGTTACGATATATATATGCAGAGGAAAGGCAAGATTACGGAGGGGGAATTCCGGGCGTTGGCCGAACTGCGGTATCGGATCAGGCGGTTTGTGCAGGAGGGCGATGTTGCGGCGCGAGATGCCGGGCTGGAACCGCAGCAATATCTGCTCTTGCTGGCGATTCGGGGCTTGCCTGAAGGAAAAGAAAGCACCATCCGAATGTTGGCGGAGCGATTGTCATTGCAGCACCACAGCGCTGTGGAACTGGTGAATCGCATGGAATTGCACGGTTACGTCCGGAGATTGCGAAGCCAAAGGGATCGCAGAAATGTAATGGTGTACCTGCAACCGCGGGGACAGAAATTGCTTGAGCGAGTTGCGAAGAAACGTCTGGTGGAATTGCGAGCGAACGGGCGGGCGTTGGTCGAAGCGATCAGCAGTCTTGTGAATGCGGGGAATGGATCGAATAGACGAGAGATTAAGAAGCGCGAAGGCGATAGCTAAGAGAAAAGAAACTGGGCAATGAAGGAGAACGAGTGAACAGTAAAGAAACTTCGCGGGATAAACGCGCGACAAGCGAGCGAGCTGCGGAGCGTGTCGAGAAGTTGGGAGATTTCACGGCCACGATACGGATGATTCCGATTTCGGTGCTGGCGATGGGGATTGGAGTGTTGTGCGCATTTGTGGCGCTGGCGCTACTGCGGCTGATTGGACTGTTCACGAATCTTTTCTACTACGGCAAGGTGAGCAGCGCGCTGGTATCTCCCGCAAACAATCATCTTGGATGGTTTAGCGTCCTAGTGCCGGTGGGGGGAGCGCTGGTCATCGGAGTGATGGCGCGCTATGGATCTGAACGGATTCGAGGGCATGGAATACCTGAGGCCATTGAAGCGATATTGATGAATGGAAGCCGCGTCGAGCCGAAGGTGGCGTTCCTAAAACCCTTATCCTCGGCGATATCGATAGGGTCTGGCGGCCCGTTTGGAGCGGAAGGGCCGATCATCATGACGGGTGGAGCGTTCGGATCAATGATCGCGCAATTGTTCCATTTGACGAGCGCAGAACGAAAAACGCTATTGGTGGCCGGCGCAGCAGGTGGAATGTCGGCAACATTCGCGTCACCGGTGGCGGCAGTGTTGTTGGCAGTGGAATTGTTGTTATTCGAATGGAAACCAAGGAGCCTGGTTCCTGTGGCGCTGGCCAGTGCGGTGGCTGCGGTGGCACGACGATACTTATTGGGATTTGGCCCGTTGTTTCCGGTGCCAGAGCATCCGCTGTTTATTGGGCCGACGGGGTTGCTGGGATGCGCGCTTGTGGGAATCCTGGCAGGGTGTTTGTCGGCACTGCTGACGTTATCGGTATATGCGGCCGAAGACGCATTCCAACATCTGAAAATACATTGGATGTGGTGGCCGGCATTCGGCGGATTGGTGATTGGATTGGGTGGAATGATCTTTCCGCAAGCGTTGGGCGTTGGCTACGACACGATAGGCGGGCTGCTGCAGGGGAGCGTAACGACAAAAGTAATTTTAGGCGTATTGCTAGTGAAGTGGTTCATCTGGGCGGTATCGCTGGGATCCGGAACATCGGGAGGCGTATTGGCGCCGCTACTGATGATGGGCGGTGCACTGGGCGGATTGGAAGCGATGTTTCTGCCTCACGAGGGGGCAGGATTTTGGCCGCTCATCAGCATGGGGGCGATACTCGCGGGGACGATGCGATCGCCGCTGACGGGAATTGTGTTTGCCTTCGAATTGACACACGACGCGAACGTATTTTTGCCGCTGCTGGTGGCGGGAATCATCGCGCATGGTTTCACGGTACTGACGCTGAAACGATCGATCCTGACGGAAAAGGTGGCACGACGTGGTTACCACTTGAGCAGGGAATACAGCGTGGACCCGCTGGAGTTACTTTATGCGCGAGAAGTGATGAGGACGAAAATCGTAGAGCTGAAGGAGAGTTCACGATTGAGCGAGGCGGAACGCATGCTGGAAAGTAATCTTCACGATGCACAGAGGCTCCTTCCGGTGGTGGACGAGAACGGAGTTCTACAGGGCGTGGTGATGAGGAGCGAATTGCACCGGGTGCGTCGCGAGTCGGATGCGAATGGCGATTTACCTTTGAGAGAAATCGTGAAAGAGGTAACGGCGGAAGTTTATGACGATGAACCACTGCGTGTGGCGGTATACCGGATGGCGGAGAAAGGAGTGACCAGGATGCCGGTGGTGGAACGAGAAACTCGGCGACTGCTGGGAATGATTTCGTTGGGAGATTTACTGAAAGCGCGGAGCAAGCACCTGGAAGAAGAGCGGCGGCGTGAACAGATATTTCGGTGGCCGTATTTTAATCCTGAACCGAAAACGCCGAACATGCCCGCGAGGTAAAGACTGCTGATGGAAGAACAAAACGGGAAGAAAGCCGGAAGTTGGTGGCTGAACAGACAGGACTGGCCAATGGAAGTCATTCTTGACGGACCGCGAGGAGCAGGTGTTCCTGGTGCTCACGTTATTAATTGGCGCGCTGGTAGGACTGATTGTGGTGGCGTTCATCGTGGTGACAGAGCGATTCGGCGCGAGGCTGTATCCCGTGGGGAGCGCGCCTTGGAGGCGGCTGCTGGTGCCTGCAGCGGGATCAATCACGATGGGATATTTGTTGTTCCGATTTTTTCCGGATGCGCGAGGGAGCGGAGTACCACAGACAAAGGCGGCGCTTTATGCGCGGGAAGGGAAGATCACGCTCGGGACGGTATTCGGGAAATTTTTTTGCACGTCGGCGACGCTGGCTTGCGGGATTCCGCTGGGGCGCGAGGGACCCGCGGTGCAGGTTGGCGGAGGGATTGCTTCCGTGCTGGGTAGAGTGCTGGGGATGAGGCAGGAACGGGTGAAGGCGCTGATCCCCGTAGGAGCAGCTGCCGCAGTGGCAGCTGCGTTCAATACTCCACTGGCGGCGGTGTTGTTCGCACTAGAAGAAGTGGTGGGGGATCTGCACGCGCCAGTATTGGGGTCGGTGGTGCTGGCTTCAGCGACGAGTTGGGGTGTACTGCGCTTGGTACTAGGAAACGATCCTCTATTTCAGGTGCCGCAATACCAATTGGTCAATTACTGGGAGTTGGTAGTTTATACGTTGCTGGGTGTAGCCGGTGGACTGGTTTCTGTGGCGTTTACGCAACTGCTGTTGAGAGCGAGAGCATGGTTTGCGAAATTGCCGAGGAAAACGGTGTGGTACCAGCCCTTGGCGGGAGGGTTGCTGATCGGGGGGATGGGGTGGTTCGTGCCGCAGGTGATGGGAGTTGGCTACAAGTACGTTGGCGACGTGTTGAATGGAGGAATGGCACTGAAGCTTTTGTTGACACTGCTGGTACTGAAACTGGTGGCGACAGCAATCAGCTATGCATCGGGAAATGCGGGAGGAATTTTCGGGCCGAGCTTATTTTTGGGAGCAATGCTCGGTGGTGCGATTGGAACCATCGCCCATAATCTATTTCCGCAATTTGTGGCAACTCCCGGAGCTTACGCGCTGGTGGGGATGGGGACTGCGTTTGCGGGAGTGGTACGAGCGCCAATGACTTCGGTAGTGATGATTTTTGAGATTACGCGGGATTATGCGGTGATCGTTCCGCTGATGATATCAAATCTGGTTAGCTACTTCGTGGCGTCACGGCTGCAGCGAAAGCCGATTTACGAATGCCTGGCAGAGCAAGATGGAATCCACTTGCCTCACGCCGAGAGTGCTCACAAGCGGAGCCAGCGGCAGGTGGCGCGAATCATGCGTTCGCCAGGGGAAATGTTTTCCGCGGACGAGGCGCTCGACGAAGGGCTGGAACGTGCCAGAAAGAGCGCGACGAGAACATGGATCGTGAAAGACGAAAGTGGAGTTCTTGGGTTGCTGAATCGCGAGGAACTGGAAAAGGCGGCAGTTACGGGGGATCCATTGAAACGGGTCGGAGACTTGATCGAATCAAAGGAGTTTCCGCACGTACATTCCGACCAGACCTTCGATGTGGCGCTGGATCGAATGGGTGCGGCCAGTTTGGACCTGATTCCAATCGTGAGCAGGGCAAATGTACGCGAGATTTTAGGAGTGGTCTATTTGGAAGACGTGTTGGAATCGTATGGATTAAGCGGAAAGCGCAACTAAAAGGCGCCGCCGCCACCGCCCCCAAAGCCTCCCCCGGAAGAGCCGCCACCACCGCTGAAGCCCGAGCCTTCGGAGCTGCGAGGAGCGGAAGACATCACGCTGCCAACCTGGGTGCTCATGCTACTGAGGTTGCTGGCAAACATACTGGGATAGAACTGTGGGCCATAAGCGCCCTGATACCACTGCGGCGGCTGGGTATAGATGCCTTGAAAGGCCTTGCTCCAGTTCTTCTCGACGCCCAGGGCCATGGCGAAGGGAAGGAATTTTTCGAACATTTCCGGCGTTTTGATGGTGCGGGTAAAACGGTCGGATTCCACGTGAGCGAGAAAATCTTCAAAGCCCAGAACACCTTCCAGGGCTCGCGCGCCGGATTGCGTGCGGGCTGACATAAACATCCCGAAGCCGCAGATAACGGCACCTGTGAGTATGCCGGCAAGGACAAAGGAAAGTGGAGCCATTCCCATCTTTGCAGCGAGCGCGGCACCGCCCCAGACAAGGAGCATGCCAGAGACAACACCAAGAAGAATGTAGTTGGACTTCACGCTGTCGGGACGGCGAACGTAGTACCCGCTGCCAACAAGCGAGCCGTAGATGGCGTTTTTGATGGGAGGAATGCTGGTGTAGAAGCGGTTGTGAAGATCGGAGAGAGAAACGGCATCGCCAGCGTTGCCGATCGTGAAGATGCCACTGAGAAGTTGCTGTTCGTGAGCTTTGAGCGCAGACCATTCCGCGCGAGATTTTTTCAGATGGAAAACATATTCGGTGCTGTGCGTGAGGCCCAGGAGATGATCGATTTTCTTTTCCTCAATAAGGAGATAGCCGCGGATGGCCAAGTCGACGATAGAAGCGGTGATATCGCGCATGTCGACGGAATTGTCGATGAGGGTGCCAACTTCACCGGGAGTGAGTTTGTCGGGGGGCTCGTACTGGGCAGCGATGGGACGAAGGCGCGGATCGCGACCCTTATTCCACCAAAGATAGAACATGCCAAAGAAGGCGAAGAAAGGAATGGCGATAGGCCAGTTGCTGCGAAGGTATAGCGAGAGTTTGTCGGCGGCGGTAGGCTCTTTGAAGAGACCTTTATTGCAGGCGACGGCGACGGTGAGGCCTTCGTGGATGCCCAGCGGACTCGTGGTGTTGACATCGACACCGGTACCGTTGATCTCGGCGGTGGCTTCGCGGCCCTTGGCATGGTACGCGCCGGTGTAGGCATTAGCGCGAAGATTTTCGATGCCGGCCGGGAAGACGATGTGTGCTCCAGCGGATTCGATAGGAACATTCCACTCATCGCCGGTGATGTTCCAGTAGAACTCGTCGTGATCGTCGAAGAAACGAAGGGCGTCAGAGACAACGTAGTCAATAGAAACGGTGCGAGTTGTGTTGTCAGGATTGGGAATAAAGATCTTGAGTTTGCGATATTGGCGCTCCCGACTGGATTCAAAGCGAAGAGGCAGACCTTGTTCGTCGCGAACGGATTTCACATCGAGGAAAAGGGTGTAATTCATGCCGCGGGGCCCGACGTATTCGACGGGAATGTTTCGGTAGATGCCGTGCCAGGGACCGCCGATAAATTTGAAGGTTATGTTTTCGGTGACATCGACTTTGCCATCGGGCGTGATGACGATGTCGGAATAAAACTTTTTTAGTTCCTGTGCTTTTTGCTGAGCAAAGGCAGAAGGGGAGAAACAAAATATTACTGCGTTGAGGAAGAAGACCAGCCAGCGAGAGAGTCGGGGAGGCGGACGCATGGTATACGTTGAGCCCTGGTTCAGACAGTGGGAGCGGGAGGATTGCCGAAGCTGACTTTGGGTGTTTCGCGTTCCGCAGCAGAGCCAACTTCAAAGAATTCGCGCTGTTTGAATCCGAGCATGCCCGCAAAGATGTTCGTGGGAAATTGCAGGATTTTCGTATTGAGGTCCCGAACAACAGCGTTGTAATAGCGGCGCGCGTTCTGGACCGTATCTTCAATGGCGGAGAGAGAATTTTGAAGAGAGGTGAATCCCTCAATGGCGCGAAGCTGCGGGTAGGCTTCCGACAAGGCGAAGAGGCTCTTGAGCGCGCCAGAGAGTACGTTTTCGGCCTGGGCTTTATCAGCGGGGCCAGTAGCGTTCATGGCTTGATTGCGAGCGTTGATAACGGCTTCGAGAGTGCCCTTTTCGTGCGCTGCATAACCTTTCACGGTCTCGACGAGATTGGGGATCAAGTCATAGCGACGTTTGAGCTGGACGTCGATGTCAGCCCAGGCGTTATCGCACTGGACCTTGAGACGAACCAGGCCGTTGTACATGCCAATGAGGAAGATTCCGATAAGAACGAGGACGCCGAGAACAATCCAACCGAACATGGGCAACCTCACGAGAAAAGAATGGTGCAGCAGACTGATGGAAACACTATACGTTGGGAGAGGGAGGCAGTAAAGGAGAGTCGGTCTCAGAGAGTATTTAGCAAAACTAGAGAGCTCTGCCGCGCCGCATGGCTGCCGGGAGGATCATGGAATGCTTTTGGGCGCCGATTTGGATGGGGTGGAGCGCAACTTTATGCCTGGAAGGTATGTATTGTTCATTCAAAAGATCGGGAATCGGCTAATCTTCCAAATTAACGAAGGTGGGAAATTACTCGAAGTCGCCGATCCCGAACCTGAGGTCTAAGTCGAGCTGCGTCGACTGCCACGCTATTTTCGATGAGTAGTGAAGAAGGACAAATCCTTTTCGTAAATCTTGGCTAGTTGCTGGAGCTCAACGAAATCCACGCGCCTTTCGCCAAGTTCACACTTCGAGATGAAAGAGTTGGCCTTGCCTAGCTTTCGGGCCACCTCCACCTGTGTCAGGCCGGCGTCTTTACGGGCTTGAACAAGCCGGACGATGAACTCTCGGTATGTTCGTTGATAAGATTGATCCTTCGCGTTCACGCATAAATGTATAGTGAATACTTGACAGATTCCCCAAAATAGGGAATTGTATTTTTGCTCTTTGGCCCACCTGTGGCCACAGGTCAGCTCGGCACTCGCCCAGTCAAAACCCAAGCCATCCAAAAATGAGACCCTTCTGATTCGGTTGCAGGAGGAAATCAAAAGGAAGCTCGAGCAGTATGTCGAATTCATCGCATCCTCGGAATCCTATGTCGTCACCGAGGCACTCAAACTCCTTTTCAGGAAGGATGACGAATTTGAGAGTTGGCTCGACGACCGGTTCCAGAGCGTGGAAATCCTAAGACAAATATTGCGCGATTTGAGCACTTAAAACAGATAAGTTGAAATCCCTCGTTGCAGGCGGCGATCCCAAGGACGACAGCGCGCTTGTCGGATGCGACCGCGAAGTCTGTGCAGAGCGCGTTAGGGCTTAACTACCAGAGGTAATTCCACAAGACTTTGTTCAGTCGTGGAGTGGAATATGCGCTGCGTGGCTTTTTTGTAGTCCTCGGGCTTGGCCCAGAAAATACTGGGGACGAAGGATTGGGGATTCCGGTCGTAGAGAGGGAACCAGCTGGACTGTACTTGAACCATGATACGGTGGCCGGGAAGGAAAACGTGATTGGCGTTGGGAAGAGCGAAGCGGTAGAGGAGAGGCTTGTCGCTTGCAATTGGTCCGGGAGTTTCAAGGCTTTCGCGATAGCGGCCGCGGAAGATGTCGCCAGAAACCATGAGCTGGAAGCCACCCATGGAAGCATCCATGGTGACTTCGTCGGGATAGACATCGATGAGTTTGACAACCCAGTCGGAATCGGTGCCGGATGTGGAAGCGACCAGATTGGCGATCGGCTGGCCGCTGATTTTTACGGGATCAGTAAGGACGGGAGAGAGAAAAGAGAGGACATCGGGGCGTCCTGAGGCTTCACGTTGATCGTCGACTAGCCAACGCGACCAGGTGGAAGCGCTGCTGTCCATGGGATGAATCGGGCGAGCACGGTAAGGAACGGGCTTTGCGGGGTCGGAAACGTATTCAGCAAACGGTGCATCGCTGGATTTCGGGGAAGTAAAACTCAGTTTCTGGCCGGATTCCAAATAGAGTGGAGTGGGTTTCACGGTGCAGCCCGAAGCACAACCAGCCGGCCAATTCGCCAGCTTGAGCCACTTGTTGGTGCCGGTTTCGTAGGCAGAAATGGTGGAAACATCGGCTTTCGGCGCGCCGGTCTTCAGATATTGTGCGAGGAATGGCCGAAGGATTTCCTGTCGAAAATAGAGGCCGGTGTCGGTGTGGAATTTCAGCGCGCCCAATGTACTAGCGTCGCCGATTTCCTGGCCGTGATGCCATGGACCGAGAACCATGTAGACCATATTGTTGCCAGTGTCTTTGGGCTTGATGGCTTTGTATACGGCGGTGGCGCCGTAGATGTCTTCCTGATCCCAGAGACTGTCGACGAGCATGACAGGAACTTTGAGGGGCTGCGCGGCGAGAATTTGGTCCATGGCCTGAAGCTGCCAGAAAGAATCATAGGCCGGGTGTTCGAGAATTCTGCGCCAATAGCCGACTTGTTCCAGGCCATGCTGCTTGCCGATTTCACCGGCGGAGCCAGCTTCGAGGAAATTGTCGTAGTCATCGTAATGGCTGTACCACCATTTGGCATCGCCGCCACGAGTGGCCTGCTGCTCGTAGATGTAGGGCATCATCTGCTGGCGAAAAGCGCCGTTGTGAAACCAGTCGTCACCCTTCCATCCATCCACCATGGGATTCATCGGCACCGAAACTTTTAGCGCGGGATGAGGATTGATGAGGGCCATGAGCGGAAGGAAACCGTCGTAGGAAATGCCGATGATGCCGACGCGACCGTTGCTTTCCGGGAGGTTCTTTACGAGCCAGTCGATGGTGTCGTAGGTATCGGTGGAATGATCGACGGGAGTCGGATTAAGCGGGCCGTGAAGCGGGCGCGTCATGACGTAATCGCCTTCCGAGCCGTACTTGCCGCGAACGTCCTGGAAGACGCGTATGTAGCCGTCTTCGACGATAAGTTCGACGGGGCTGTCGCCATGCTCGAGAGATGTGCCGAGGTGGGGACTGGCATTCTGGCCAAAGTTGCCTGAGGCACTGTAAGGAGTGCGGGTGAACAGGATTCCGGCATCTTTGGCGCCTTTGGGCACAATGATGACGGTGTGCAGCTTAACGCCATCGCGCATAGGGATCATGACGTCGCGTTTTTCGTAGCCAAAACCTGTACTCGAGGGGACGAGGTTAGTAGGAGTTTCACTGGGATAGTCGGGGTACTTGGGAGGTCCGGGAGTTTGCGCCATGGACGGTTTCAGGAGTGAGGAAAGCGATAGCAGGCAGCCGAGCAGGAGGAACTTTGGGAGGACATTCTTGAAATTCATGAAGGTTCCTTTAGAGTGCGGAGAAAGTGGCGCATGGGAGCGAGCGCCGAGATTATAGACGATTGGAGTTGCGAGTGGTAAGCGGGGAATCCCTGGCGAGGAATTCAGGCGTCATCAGACCGTCGGCCGTTTCAGAAAACGAACCGAACCGAAGTAAGAAGACCGAAGCAGGCGGCGTAAAGCCGCCCACTACACTCAGAGATGGCAAGATGCCGGGCTAAAGCCACTGCGCTAGGAATGCACAGATACAAAGGCCACTAGCGGTTGCAAAGGCGAGGCAGAGGCGTGCAAGCTGATGGCATGCCGGAATTGCCTGACATTTCTGCGTACATTGGAGCGTTGGAAGCGCGAATCCGGGGGCAGTCGCTCGAGAAAGTGCGGCTGGCGGGACTGCTGTTGCTGAGAACTGCAGAGCCGCCGATTGGCAGTGTGGAAGGACGAGCAGTGCGCGGACTGCGACGAATTGGAAAGCGCATTGCGATTGGAGTGGAAGGCGAACTCTGGCTTGTGCTGCACTTGATGATTGCGGGGCGATTGCATTGGAGAGAGCGTGGCGCAAAGCTGGCAGGTCGAAACAATCTAGCTGCGTTTGATTTCGCGAATGGATCGCTGGTACTTACCGAGGCAGGAACGAAGCATCGCGCGTCATTACACGTGGTAAGGGGAGAGGATGGGCTGCGTTCGCTTGACCCGGGAGGAATTGACGTATTGGGATGCGACCTGGACAGTTTTGTCGGCACACTTCGCTTGGAAAATCACACGCTGAAACGGGCCTTGACCGATCCGCGATTGTTGAGCGGGATCGGGAACGCCTATTCGGATGAGATTCTGCATGCCGCAAAGCTTTCGCCTGTACTGCAGACTCAGAAGCTAGACAGTACAGAGTGGAAGCGGCTATTTGAGGCTACGCAGGAGACACTTCGGAAATGGGTAGAGCGGCTGAAGCTGGAGGCAGAGGCCGGTTTTCCGGAGAACGTGACGGCGTTTCGCGAGGATATGACGGTACATGGGAGGTATGGGAAGCCCTGTCCCAGGTGCGGTGAGAAGGTGCAGCGGATCCGGTATGCGGATAATGAGACGAATTATTGTGCGAAATGCCAGACGGGAGGGAGAGTGCTGGCGGATCGCAGCTTGTCGAGGTTATTGAAGTCGGATTGGCCGAGGACACTGCAGGCATTGGAGGCTTTGAGAAGGAAGTGAACAGCTTCTCAGGATGACGAGTTCTTCTGTTGTTCTTCTGTTGTTCTTCTGTTGGTGGGCTACATGGTTGGTGGGGGTGAGTACGCATGAACAAAATCTTTCACCGCTGAGGTAGCGGAGGGCTGCCGAGGTGACGGAGATGGAGATTAAGGTTTGTGGTGCTTGGGTGATACGCTCCATTGACTTGTGTTTAGGCGCTGTGTTACGGATATGTACGCCATTTTTTCAGAGAATTAGGGCAGTAAACGGTCAGAATGACGCCAGAAACCAAGTACCTGGAAGTCACCTTGGATACCCACGTAGAGAGCGTAAACCTCGCAGAGGAGATGTGTCTGCGAGTGGCGGAAGCGGCAGGATTTGGGGAAGACGAGTGCTACCGGATCGGGATGGCCGTGCGGGAAGGCGTGATCAACGCGTTTCACTACGGCAACCAGGAAAAACCCGAGAAAAAGATACATCTGGCGATCGATTTGAGCACGGAACGCATGGTTATCCATGTAATGGATGAGGGCAAAGGGTTTAAACTGGTGGATGTACCGGACCCACTGGCGGAAGAGAATCTGCTGAGCACGTCGGGACGCGGAATTTTTCTGATGCGCGCGTTCATGGATGAATTCGACGTGGTGCCGGGACGAACGGGCGGAGCGGAAGTCATCATGGCGAAGAAGCTGCCGCTGCCAGGTTCGCCAGCGAGTAATGGATCGAGTTCAGCCTCCCGAGGGGATGCTGCACCTCATCAGGAAGTATAGGAAGGTTCATGTCAGCCCTAATTGCAACGACACGTGAAGTAGGACAGATCACCATGGTGGATCTCAGCGGCAGGATCGCGCTGGGAGAAGGCAGTGCTTTGCTGAGGAAGACCATCCGAGATTTGCTGGAAGACGGTAATACCAAAATCATTCTGAACCTTGGGGACATCAATTACATCGACAGCTCGGGGATCGGCGAACTGGTGAGCGGATTCACCGCCGTGCGAAGCCGGCAGGGGGAGTTGAAGCTGTTGAATTTGACGCGCAAGGTCAAGGACCTGCTGCAGATTACGAAGCTGTTCACCGTGTTTGACGTATACACGGATGAAGGCGAAGCCGTGCGCAGTTTTAAGTAGGGCGGCTCCATCTGGAATTCCTTCCAGAGTTAAATCAATTCCACTTCAGAAACCAAGACCAAAGAGCACAGACTGGAGAGCCTGTGCTACCTGGAGTACCTCACGTACAATCGATTCGTGTAAACATTCGAATTTGGAGCTGGTAGTGAAGAATACCGCCATCTTGCTTGTGCAATGCCCTGACCGAAAGGGATTGGATGCGACGATTGCCGAATTTATTTACCGGTACGACGGCAATATTCTGCACTTCGAGCAGCACCAGGCGGGTGAGGAGCGGTATTACCTGGCGCGAGTGGAATGGGATCTGGAGGGATTCCGGCTGGAATTAAAGGATTTTGCGGGAGCATTCGGGCCGGTCGCAGAAAAGTTTGGGATGAACTGGCGGCTGGCCCTGGGAAATTATCGGCCGCGTGTGGCGATATTCGTTTCCAAATTCGATCACTGCCTGGTGGACCTGCTGTACCGGCAACGGAATGGAGAGCTACACTGCGATTTTCCACTGATGATCAGCAACCATCCCGATGCGAAGCGGCATGCCGATTTTTACGGGATTCCCTATCATATGATTCCGGTAACGAAGGACAACAAGCCGGAAGCAGAGCGGCAGGAGCGGGAACTTCTGGTAGCTCATAAGGTGGATTTGCTGGTGCTTGCTCGTTATATGCAGGTGCTCTCTTCGGAATTCATTGCGCACTATCCGCAGCGGATCATCAATATTCATCATTCCTTTTTGCCAGCATTCATTGGGGGCAAACCACATCATCAGGCCTACGAACGCGGCGTGAAGCTGATTGGTGCTACGGCGCACTATGTGACGGAAGTGTTGGATGACGGGCCAATTATCGACCAGGGAGTGGCGCGGATATCGCACCGGGATGGATTGGACGATCTGGTCGAGAAGGGAAGAGATTTGGAGAAAGTGGTGTTGTCTCGCGCGGTGAGGTGGCATATCGAGAACAGGATTCTGCTGTACAACAATAAGACGGTGATTTTCGAGTGACGATTGAGTAGTAGAGTTCTGCAGGACGATCTAGAAATGACAAAGCGGTTGGACAGGGAATGGGTTGCAGAGCGAGCGCGAACGCTTGGGTTTGAGCTTTGTGGCGTAGTGGCGGCGGAGAAATTTCCAGAGTTGTCGTATTTCGACGAATGGCTCGCGCGTGGATTGCACGGGGAAATGAAGTACCTGGAGGATCCGCGGAGACAGGATCCGGCGAAGGTGATGCAGCCGTTGCGAAGCATCATCGTGTGTGGGCTGAACTACAACACCAAGCATGCGTATTCGGTGGAAGCCGTGGGAGTCAGGACGGATGGAGAACCGCGAGGATGGGTGTCGAGGTACGCGTGGGGAGATGACTACCACGAAGTGGTGTGGAGCCGGTTGAATGCACTGGAAGCGGATTTGAAAGGGAAGTTCGGAGAAGGGACTGTTTCACGAGCGTACGCGGACACTGGGCCTGTGGCGGAGCGCGTGCTGGCGAAATATGCGGGACTCGGATGGCTGGGGAAAAATACGCTCTTGTTGAATGAGGCGATGGGGTCATGGCTTTTTCTGGGCGTGATTTTTACTTCGCTGGAGATGCAGCCCTCGCTTTCTGTGACGGAAGGTCCGCCACCGGATTTGTGCGGGAATTGCCGGCAGTGCCTGGATGCGTGTCCAACGGGAGCACTGGTTGAACCCTACGTGATGGATGCGCGGCGATGTATTTCTTATCTAACGATTGAATTGCGAGGAAGCATCCCCGACGAATTCAGGGAAAAGATTGGGTGGCAAGTGTATGGCTGTGACATTTGTCAGGATGTGTGTCCCTATAACGCGAAAGTGCCGGCGACAGCGTTGAAGGAATTCGAGCCACGAAAGGGGGACTCAGAAAAATCGCTGCTGCTGCCGGAATTGGCCTGGCTGGGTGGGCTGGGAGAAGAAGAATTCCGGCAGTTGTTCAGAGGGAGTGCGATGAAACGGACGAAATGGAGAGGACTGGTGCGGAATGCGTGCATCGCGCTGGGGAACGCGAAGCTGGAGCGCTCGAATCCCGAGCAAGAAAAGGCGATAGCGGTACTGGAACAGCTAGCCGGGTCTGAGGATGCTGTGATCGCGGGATCTGCCCAATGGGCGATTGGACGCATCAGATAAATGTTCGGATGACTTGAACATTGCGAATTTCGAGTTCTGACGTGAAGTAGCAGATCTATAAGGTGTTTGCTGTAGCGGTGATTGGTTGAGCGAGCGCTGATTGAAGCGGTATACTTTGGCCTGCACTGGAACGGCTGAGTGAGTGCTGCCGGTGCGAATGGAAGAACACGCTGGAGCTGAGGGCTACCATGAATCGCCGAAAGTTTCTCGTGAGCAGCGGAGTAGTCGGCGCCGGCTTTCTCGGTGCGGGAACGGTCGCGCCGGGATTGCTTCAAGCAGAAACCCGCCCGGAGTCTGGAATCAAATCAAAATTGGAGGATACACACGTGGCATTTACAGTTCCCCCCTTGCCGTACGCGTTCGACGCGCTGGAGCCCTACATCGATGCGAAAACGATGGAGATCCATCACGATAAACATCATGGCGCTTATGTGACGAACCTGAACAAGGCGCTGGAAGGACATGCGGATTTGCAGTCGAAGTCGTTGGATGATTTGCTGAAGAACCTGGATGCGATCCCGGAAGCGATCCGGGGAGCGGTCCGGAACAATGGAGGCGGTCACTGGAATCACTCGCTGTTCTGGCTGGAGATGAAAAAGGGCGGAGGCGAGCCGAAAGGTGATCTGGCAGCTGCGATCAACTCGAGTTTTGGATCGCTGGCGGATTTCAAGGCGAAGTTCAAGGCAGCGGGACTGGCTCGGTTTGGATCTGGCTGGGCCTGGCTGCTGGTGAAGGATGGCAAGCTAGTGATCGATTCCACCGCGAATCAGGACACGCCATATCTGGCCGGAGGAAAGGCTGTGCTGGGATTGGACGTATGGGAACATGCGTACTACCTGAAGTATCAGAACCTGCGCGCAGATTACATTGAAGCGTGGTGGAACGTCGTGAATTGGGACAAGGTGGCAGAGATGTATGACGGCGCGAAGAAGTAAGTTAGAAGGAAAGCAGATCCCTCAACCGCAAAAAGCGCGGTTAAGGGATGAAAACAGGACGAAGAGTTCTAAAACAAGAACCCGGCTCAAATGTGAGCCGGGTTCTTTTCGTTTTGGGAGAAGTGAACGACGACCTGCTCTATCAGGCCATCATTCGAGCATGAGCCAGCGGTAAAATTTTTCCGGAATCGACCGGAGCATGGTAAGAGTGCTTTTTTGCAACGAAGGGCCGAAGTTCCGCGGCCGGCGAGGCAACAGCGGCTGGCAAAGGCTTCATGGCGAGGCGAGATGATTCACGCAGAAGCTCCATGCGGCTGCGAACTTTGAATTTTGCCAGAAGGGAAGACACGTGGAACTTAACGGTACGCTCGGAGAGATTCAACAGGGAAGCAATTTCCTTGTTGGCAAGACTCCGAAGCACGCCATCCAGAACTTCTTCTTCGCGGCGAGTAAGGCGAACAGGACTCTTGGCTCCATGGCCGGATTCGAGAATCTGCTGCGCTTTTTCGGTGAGTCCCGAGAGACTGCTGCGATCTGCGGGAACCATGATCATGTAATCGGTGGGCGACTGGCCGCGCACCATGCAATGCATGGCAAGCAGGCCAGCGGCATGATCCACGGGAAGTTCACCTTCGGGACCGGCTTCGACGTGAAAATGAGCAGTGCCGGTAGACTTTTCGTAGAAGAGATAGACAGGTTTAGCTGAAGCAGACTTTGTTTGACCCACTGAATGGGTTGATGCTGTCCTGCGGATAAACTTCACGATTCACTCCTCGTAAGAGCTTCGCGGTGGGGGCGAAGCATTCTTATTGGTTTGGTCTCTTGTTGCCTCCTAAGAGATGGCCGGAAGTGTCTGGCAAGCTGAGGGGGCCTGTTGAAAAGCAGGCCCCGCGTATCCCCAAAGAACCCTCAGAATCACCACCAGGGATAAGCGAGAAGGAGTCCCCGTTTATAAAGCTTGCGAGAGCTACACCTGACCACGCGTAACTAGGGCATCCAGGAGGCCGAAGTGTGCAAAGTTTTTACCATTTTTCTTTTCAAAGACTTAGGGAAGAGCGGACAGACAATACGGTTTTATATGTAGGTAGAAAATGCTTAGGTCTCGAACTTTTTTCTCTAACCGGAAGAAATGTGACTAACGACCAAGAATGTGGACTTGCTCTGTGGAAATTAATTCGTAGGTAATGCCCCGCCAAGTGATCCGACGACCGATAAGAGACGAAATGAAGTTGACTAAGTATAAAAATGGAACAAAAAGTGTTAACACGATGTAAATCCAGGATTGCGACATTATCTGCTTTCGAGAAGCGGGGAGAGCCTCTGTGACAGCGATCACACGGATAGCCCCGCGAATTGCCGAGAGCAGAAGGGGGAGTATCAAGAGCGTTGCAATATGGAAGGCAGGTCGCGAGGCGATGAGCAGGCTCAGCCACAGATATGACCCAAGAAGCAGGGTGATGCAGTAAAGAGAATGAGTAGCGAAAGCGATGCCCCACATTTGAGGGCGATAGAGTTTGGTAATGCGGATTTGACGATTTGTGAATTCCAGGAGACCGGGAAAGTCGGTCTGGACGTAGGAGACAGTTAGACACTCGGGCAAAAACACGACAAAGCGGCGGCCCTGCTCGATCATGGAGGTGAGGGAATAATCGTCACTGAAGGCGTATTGCCAGACGTCCATCATGCCGATCGAATCGAAGATAGAGCGGCGAATGGCGGTACCCCCGCCCCAGCAGAAATTCCTGGTGTGTCCGCCAAGCATGGTGACTACCGGTGCATTCCAAGCGGCGAGGAGAGCTGTGGCGAGATCGTTTTGCGTGGGAATAAACCAGCGCATGGTGGATGTGGCGCCGATGCGAGAATCCGAGAGAGGGGCTACGAGTTTATGGAGCCAGGACTTGCCAGGGCGGCCATCGGAGTCGGCAAAGACGAGGACCTCGAACTCGGGAGGAAGTTGCTCGATGGCTGCACGAAGATTGTGGACCTTCTCGCTGGTATTCTGCGGAGGACCGGCGATGACGATGTGGGCCTTGACGCGAGAAGAAGCAATTACGCGTTTTAAGATACTGTGAGCAGGATCGTTTTCCGAAGCGACGATGAAGAAGACTTCATAATTCTGGTGGTCGAATTCGCAGAGCGAGACAAGATTGCGTTCGAGGCCGGCTTCCATTCCACGGCAAGGGCAGAGCACAGCGGTGCGAGGGGCATAAAAGCCCGGATCGGTTTTGAGCCGTTTCTGGACGTAGGTAAGCCAGAGAATGGCCTGCCAGAGCAGATAGGCACCGGAAGCGATCTGAAGGATCGCCAAGATCATAAACAGAGATTCCATGTGAGATGAGAATAACAGAGCTGAGGCCTGTGAAAATGGAGTTGTGAAGGGGTAGAATCGCAGCGGTAAACAGCAGTGAGGAGAGAGGGCGAACATGGCCAATCGAGTGGATTCAGCAATGGTCACGACGAGCAACGAGTTGATAGGGTACCGAGTGGTACGGAATTTCGGAGTGGTGCGAGGGATTACGGTACGCTCGCGAAGTGTGCTGGGGAATCTTGCGGCGGCGATGCAGACAATCGTTGGCGGAAACATCAGTGTGCTGACGGAATTGTGCGAGAAGGCGCGCGGTGAAGCGTACGAACTCTTGCTGGAACACGCAGGAGAGCACGGAGCAAATGCGATCCTGGCCATGCGGTATGACGCGAATGAGGTGATGCAGGGAGTGACAGAAGTGCTGGCGTATGGCACAGCGGTGCTGGTGGAGCGGGTCAGCTAGATTGGACTGGTGAACTCGCCACGTGGACGTAGCCAATGATAGAATCGCGAACTCATGTTTTGTAATTCTTGCGGAACAGAGGCTCCGGCGAATGCGCGCTTTTGTGCGCGTTGTGGCAAAGCCGTTGGCGGCACTGGTACGGTGGACGCCGATGAGACTGTGCTTGGCGACGAAGAGTTGCTGGACGGAAATCTGGAAACGCTAGCGCCGGAAGAGCCGGCTACCCCACAACGCAGGCCGACTTCGGCTCCCCCTTCTCCACGGCCGCGGTCAAAACCTTCGACAAATCCCGTTCTTACCAGCAGCCACCCGATCGGTGGTGGACGGTTCACGCCCGGAGAGATCGTGGCGGAGCGCTACCGGATTGTGGCACTGCTGGGACGCGGAGGAATGGGCGAGGTTTACCGAGCAGAGGATTTGACGCTGACGCAAGTTGTGGCGATCAAATTCCTGCCTGCATCCTTTTCACAAGATCCGTCGATTTTGGAGAGATTTCATTCGGAAGTGAGGGTGGCCAGACAAATTTCCCATCCGAACGTTTGCCGGGTTTTTGATATTGGGGATGCGGACGGGATTCCTTTTCTGACGATGGAGTATGTGGATGGTGAGGATCTGTCTTCGGTGGTGCGCCGGATCGGACGGCTGCCCCAAGACAAGGCGGCGGAGCTCTCGCGGCAAATCTGTGCAGGATTGGCGGCAGCGCACGACCGGGGAATCATTCACCGCGATTTAAAGCCGGCGAACTTGATGCTGGACGGATCCGGGAAAATCCGGATCACGGATTTTGGGCTGGCGGGCATCGCGGCGAATATACAGGGTGCCGAGGTCCGCGCAGGGACGCCAGCGTATATGGCGCCGGAGCAGCTCAGCGGAAAAGAAGTGACGATCAAGAGCGACATCTATTCGCTCGGCCTGGTGATGTACGAAATCTTGACCGGCAAGCGACTGTACGACGCCAGCACCATGCAGGAGTTGCTCAAGGCGCGAGAGAGCGGAACGATCACGAATCCGTCGACGATTGTGAAGGATCTCGATCCGTTGATGGAACGGGTGATCTTGCGATGCCTGGAGAAGGATCCCGCAAAACGGCCAGGTTCTGCGTTGCAGGTTTCCGCGGCGCTTCCGGGAGGCGATCCGCTGGCCGCAGCGTTGGCAGCGGGAGAAACACCTTCTCCAGAAATGGTGGCGGCCGCGGGTGAAAAAGAGGGCACCGAGCCGAAACGGGCGCTGGCCTATCTGGGAACCATGTTGGTCCTGTTGGCGATCGCGGCGATCCTGGGGATTCGCGAAAATGGACTGAAGGTGATTAACCCGCAGAATTCTTCCGAGGTGATGGCACACAAAGCCCGGGAGATCATTGGGCGGCTGGGATATGCAGATGCGCCAAAGGATTCCGCGTCCGGGTATGGTTACGATTACGGTTACCTGCTGTTTTTAGAAAGCAAAGAAAAGCCCGGAGCGGGATGGAATCGAGTATTGGGTGAACGTGCACCGCTGCTGCGCTTCTGGTACCGGCAGAGTCCGGAAACTTTGATCCCTGATGGCTTCTCAAATCTTTCGCTGACACCCGGAGTAGTGTCTTTTTCCGATCCGCCGGCAACATTCTCTGGAATGGTGAATGTTCGGTTGGATCCGAGTGGACGATTGCTGTATTTCCAGGCGATTCCGCCTGAGAAGGAAGAGCCGGCAGTAGCGACAGCTATCGCGCAGGCACCGGATTGGCAACCGCTGTTTGCGGCAGCGGGATTGAACGTTTCAGAACTACGCTCGACCGCGCCGCTGTGGAATAGTCTGGCTGCGGCAGACACGAAAACAGCGTGGGACGGATACTGGCCAGGAACGAAACGGCCTCTCCACGTGGAGGCTGCTGCCTATAAAGGCAAACCGGTGTTTTTCCAGGCGGGGGGAGATTGGACAAGAGCTTTGAGGATGCCTGAACCTTTAGAGACGGCATCGCAAAGGGCCGGAACGGTTTTCGGTGTCACTTTAACGCTGCTGGTATTTGCGGGAGGAATCTGGCTGGCCTACCGGAATTATCGGCGCGGCAGGGGAGACCGAAAGGGCGCGTGGCGTATGGCGACGGCGGTATTCCTGTTTGAGATTTTGCTGTTTTTGTTGAGGGCGCATCTCGGCTTTAATATTGAGAGCATGTTTTTGTTGCTGCTGGGATTGAGTACCGGACTATTCGTCTCTGCGTTTTTGTGGACACTGTATCTGGCGTTGGAGCCCTATGTGCGGAGCAAGTGGCCGCAGACGATCGTGTCCTGGTCGAGATTGTTGTCCGGGAAATTACGCGATCCGCTTGTGGGTCGAGACATTCTGTTGGGAACGTTACTCGGCGTGATCTGGGTACTCGTATTTTTCCTGGGGACCTTGTTTGACATTCGAGCAGGCGACCGCCCATTGCTAGCCACCACCGATTTGCTGGAAGGGTTTCGGCCGGCGATTGCGATGTGGTTTGGAGACATCCTGGGTGGGCTGGTCGGCACATTAATGTTCTTTTTCATACTGGTGTTCTTGAGGGTGTTGGTGAGGAACGCCTGGGTGTCGGCAGCGTTGTTCGTGGTTCTGTTTACGTTCCCGAAAGTACTGGCGAGCCATCACAAGGTGGTCGACGGAATACACTGGACATTGATTTATTTGATTGCGGCATTTGCGGTAGTGCGATTCGGGCTGATTGTGCTGGCGGTGGCTACGTTTACAGCGAACGTGCTGCTGAATGTGCCATTCACTGTGGACACCGGGGATTCGTACGCGCCCGTGTCGATCCTGATGGTGCTGAGTTTTGTAGCGCTGGCAGGATGGGGATTCTACACGTCGCTGGCGGGGCAGAAGGTGCTGAAAGAAGAGCTGTTTGAATAGAGTATTCAGGGAAAAAAGCGAGACTTACATTTCGATGTCACAATGAAGGAACAAGTCCTCCAAGCGAAAGGCTTCGACCAGAATGCATACTAACGCTGCCTTCGCCCATGCAGTAAAATTCCACGGTCAACTTTAGATTTGAGATTGCATGGTTTCCAGGGTTACGCGTGTGGCTAGAACTTCGACATCAGTGAGGGCGTTGCTGGCGGCGACTCGTGCCTTTTCCATGAAGGAAGAATCCAGTACGAAAGCGCAGCGGTCGACGAATGGATGATTGGCGACTTCGAAGGGTTTACGGCGGCGTTGAGGGGAAGCAGCGCGAGCAACGATTTCCTCGTACATCTGCAGGTCGGACTGAAAATCCAGAGCGTCGCCGGCATTCCATTTTTGCTTACGAGTGATCGTGGATACGTATTTCTCGCGGAAAACCGCGGCGTCCCTGCGGTTTAGGGGCTTGAAGTTTACGTTTGTAGAAGATTCCGCGCCCTTTGTTACGATTTCGATCACTTTGGCAGAAGTGGCGAGAAGAGCCTCGCGGTGGAGCAGGGTGAGAAGGTCACGATAAAGAGCGGCATGGACTTGCAGGCCGTAGCGGCTGTGCTTTTCGACATAAGAATCCACGAACCGTGGAACGATGCGTTCACGGGTTAGAGCTTCGCTTAATTCCTGAGCGAGCTTTGCAGCCAGATCGGCGAGCAAGCTTTTCGGTTTTGCTTTCACGGGCATGTTGGAATCATCATAGTAACAGCTGTCAGGAGGGTTTGGTTCTGTGCTGAGGGACAGTGGAAGAAGACGAGCACCTTGGGGGAGCATCCCGCTCGTGCAACTGTAAAAAGGATGATGGGCGATCGCAGAGAGATAGGGTTTTTTGCGTAGGAAAGAAAAAGGCCTGAGGAACTCGCCAGGCCTTATTTCGTTTCAGATGGGACTACTTACTTTCGCTGGTTTCAGTGAACCGCACGGGGGCTTTCCGGCCCCGTTTGCGGAGGCTCCGGTTCCGGGACTACGGGAGCAATGGGCTCTTTCTCCAGAGCGTGTTCCAGCACTTCATCGAGAGTGCGGACGTAAGTAATCTTCAAGTCGCCGAGGATTTCCGGCGGAAGATCGGCCACGGCGTTCGGCTCGTTGTCGGCCGGTAGCAAGACGTGGGTGATACCGGCACGCTTTGCGCCAAGCACCTTTTCCTTCACGCCACCGATCGGCAGAACGACACCGGAGAGAGTCATTTCACCGGTCATGGCCAGGCGATTCTTTACCGGGCGATTGGTTAACAAACTGACGAGCGAAGTAACCATCGCCGCGCCTGCCGACGGACCATCTTTCGGCACGCCTCCAGAAGGGACATGGATATGGATGTCCATCTTGCGGAAGAAGTCCGGGTCAATGCCGTAGCGTTCGCCGTTGGCACGAGTCCAAGTGAGCGCCGCGGTCATAGACTCCTGCATGACTTCGCCGAGGTGACCGGTCATGGTGAACTGTTTGCCACCACGCATACGGCTAGCTTCGATGAAGACGATGTCGCCGCCAACGGGAGTCCAGACGAGGCCAACAGCCACGCCGGGCCGCTTAACGCGTTCCTCGACTTCACGCTCGGTTCGGAATTTAGGTACACCGAGGAATTCGCGAACCACCTCGGGCGTTACCACCATTTTTTCGGTCTTACCCTCGGCGATTTTGCGAGCCTGTTTGCGAACAAGCGTTGCTATCTCACGCTCAAGATTGCGAACGCCCGCTTCGCGAGTATAGCTATGGATGATTTCGCGCAGCCCGTCTTCGGTGAATTCCAATTGCTCGCCTTCCTTGATTCCGTGCTCTGAAGCCTGCTTAGGGATCAAGTACTTGCGTGCAATATGGATTTTCTCTTCACCGGTGTAGCCGGGCAGCTCGATGATTTCCATACGGTCGAGCAGGGGACTGGGGATGGGATCCATCCAGTTGGCGGTGGCGATGAAAATGACTTTAGAGAGGTCGAACGGCACGTCGAGATAGTGATCGCGGAACGAGCTGTTCTGCTCCGGGTCGAGAACTTCCATCAACGCCGAGGATGGGTCGCCACGGAAATCGCGCCCGAGCTTATCGACTTCGTCGAGCATGCAGACGGGGTCATTGGATTCGGCTCTTTTGAGTCCCTGGATAATCTGGCCAGGCAACGCACCAATATAGGTGCGGCGATGGCCACGGATTTCGGCTTCATCGTGCATGCCGCCAAGGGCGATGCGCACGAATTTGCGGCCGAGAGACCGAGCGATTGATTTTCCGAGCGAGGTTTTGCCCACGCCTGGAGGCCCAACGAAGCAGAGTATGGGACCCTTCATTTCCGGTTTCAGTTTTTTGACGGCCAGATAATCCAGAATGCGCTCCTTCACCTTTTGCAGATCATAGTGATCTTCGTCGAGGATTTCGTGCGCCTTGGTAATATCGATTTCCGCGCTGCCGGAAGATTTTGACCAGGGCAGCGAGGTCATCCACTCGAGGTAGGTGCGTGAAACCATGTATTCGGCGGACGCGGGAGTCATCTTGGACAAGCGCTTGAGTTCGCGCTCGCATTCCTTCTTGGCTTCCGCCGTCATGCCTGCTTCTTCGACTTTCTTGCGAAGTTCGTCGATTTCGGCTCCAGCATCATCGATTTCGCCGAGTTCTTTCTGAATGGCCTTCATCTGTTCGCGCAGCAGGTATTCGCGCTGGTTCTGGCTAACTTGCTCCTGAACCTGCTCATTGATCTTGCTGCGGAGTTCAAGAACTTCGAGTTCTTTCGAGAGTTCGCGAATGAGCATTTCCAGCCGCTTGCGCACACTGGAAGTTTCGATCAACTCCTGTCGAAGAAGAGTTGAGAGGCTTGGCAATGTGCCGGCAATGAAGTCCGAGAGACGGCCTGGATCGTCGATGTTCATTGCGACGTTCTGCAGATCGTCGGACAGTTGGGGCGAATGGCTAACTACATCGCGGAAGAGGTCTTGCGCGTTGCGTTCGAGAGCCTCTAACTCGTTATCGTCGTCGCCAAGAATATCGGGCTCGGATTCGATGGAAGCGCGAAGAAAGGGACGCAGGCCAAGCAGTTCGGTGATGCGGATGCGTTGTAAGCCCTCCAGGAAGACAACCACGTTGCCGTTAGGCATCTTCACGGTCTTGTGAACCTTAGCGAGAGTGCCGACTTTATGAAGATCAGCCGCAGCGGGATCTTCAATCCGCGGATCAAGCTGGGCTACGACACCCAGCAATTTCTCATCGCCCGTCAGCGAATTAACCAGAGCAAGCGAACTCTCTCGTCCGACGGTCAGCGGCAGGACCGCCCCTGGGAAGAGGACGGTGTCGCGAACTGGCAGTATCGCCAGTGTTTCAGGAACAATGTGCTTCTTATCAGCCATAATGTAACCCCCAAGTACAGCGGGACAGGTCAGCGGGAAGACCGCCTTGGAACATTAGATGCAGAAGTGAGGGAAAAGATGTGCACTTCTGCGAACCACCAAATCAGCTAACCTTAGTCACCAACACTCAGATTCTATCTTATTCTCCACTTCTGAGCAAATCAATCCATAAAACACTGTAAATAAAGCAAATAACAGCTACATGGGCGGTGCACGGCGGCCGTAAAGGGTGTTATCGGCTATTCCTGTCCTCGGAATAGGTACGCTTGACGAGAGAAATAGCTTCCTCCCGAGTATGGATTAGTCCTTCCAGCTGGGCGTCTTCTAAGGCGGTAAGAATGCGCTGGAAGCTAGGTCCGGGTGAATAACCCATATCCTTTAGATCGTCTCCGGTCAATAGTCTTGCAGGACGAACTTGTTCGGGAGGTGTTTCCGCGAGCAGCTTGCTAACCGTCTCATAGGCGTCCAACTTGCCGTGGCTGGCACCGCAATCGAGGCGATGAAGCTCCAGGTGCTCTGCGAAACGAGGCTGGCGAACGAAACGCTTGAGAGTGGACTGGCGCATATGGGCGACATCCTTGAATTTCATGTGGTTGGCGACGAGGGCTTTGACCTGGTCGATGTCTTCGCCTGAGAAGCGCAGGCGCTTGCAGATGGCTTCGGCCATAGGAACGCCGACTTCGACATGGCCATCGAAGCGGATGCGGTCGCCTGTGGAAGCGGCGGAACGAAAGGTGGGGGGTTTTCCCACGTCATGAAGAAGCACGCCCCACGCAAGCGCTGGAGAGCCACCAGCAGGCAGTCCATCGAGCATCATGCGGGTGTGAATCCAGACATCGCCTTCAGGATGGTATTGAGGCGGCTGCTCGACACCTTTCATGGCGGCGACTTCGGGAAGCAGTTGTTGAAGAAGACCAGATTCGTCGAGGAGCTCGAAGCCGAGGCGAGCGGCACCTTCAGTTAAGAGTTTGGTGAGTTCGTCGCGAACGCGCTCCCCTGAAACTGCGTGAATTTCTGCACTATGGGCCTTGATCGCGGCGAAAGTTCGCTCTTCGATGGGGAAACCAAATCTGGCAGCGAAGCGAATGGCGCGCAGCATGCGCAATTTGTCTTCGGTAAAGCGGCGATTGGGATCGCCAATGGCGCGGATGAGTCCGTTGCGCAGATCAGCCTGACCACCTACGTAGTCAAGGACTGCTTCGGTATCGTGGCGCATGAGGAGCCCGTTGATGGTGAAGTCGCGGCGAGAGACGTCTTCCTGCGGAGTTTTCGCGTAGACAATTTGATCGGGATGCCGTCCATCGGAATAGCCAAGATCGCAGCGAAAGGTGGCGACTTCGACTTTGGCTTCGTCGCCTGGCACGAGAACTACTCCGAATTGCGCGCCGATGCCAAGGCTGCCGGGGAAGATCTGCATGACTTGGTCTGGAGTGGCATCAGTGGTGACGTCGTAGTCGGCGGGAGAACACTGCAACAGCAGATCACGCACACAACCGCCGACGAGCAGGGCTTGATAGCCATGTGCGTGGAGAGTTTCGCAGATTGAGTTGGCGAGTGCTCTTGGAGTCACGAAATGATTATGCGACATACCTCAGGAATTGAGATGCGGGAAATGGAACTCAGTTTCAACGAAGCAGAGACAGGGACTGTGTAAGGGTAGCAGTTGAGATCCTTCGCCGCGGAGGCGCTCCTCAGGACGATACGTTCTGATTTTGTGATACGCAGGACTTTCTTCATTGAATTGAGTTACCGGCATGTGGACGATTCGCGGAAGATGCCCGCCTCAGAAGGCGGCCGCTACACAACCGAGGAACGGCCGCTAGTTGCAGCGGAGCACTAGGCAGGTGATGTCGTCGGACTGGCGCGTGGCGCCGACGAAATCATTGACTTGCTTCATGAGGTATTGAAGAGAGTCGCGCGCGGACATTGCGGGGAGATAGCGGACGATCGAAACCCAGCGTTCATCCGTGAATTCCTCGCCGGAAGAATTGAACGCTTCAACGACACCATCGGTAAAGAGAATGAGTGTGTCGCCGGGTTGAAGAACGATCTCGGAAGACGGGAATTCAGTTTCAGAAGTAATGCCGAAGGGGACACTGCCGGATTCGAGGCGCATGATGTGGCCGTTGGCACTGCGAAGGATGGGCGAATTGTGCCCGGCATTTACGTAGGTAAAGCGGCGCGAGGAAGGTTCGTATTCGCCAATGATCGCGGTGGTAAAACGGCGGCCGTCAAGGCTGTGAGCGGAAGCGTAGTGATTCAACCGTTTGGCCACTTCTGAAAGAGGAAATCCTTCGGAGGCAATTGTGTGCAGACTCGCCTGCAAGGTGGCCATGAGCAGGGCAGCGGGAACACTTTTGCCCGCAACGTCTGCCATGACCAGCATGAGTCTCCCACCTTCCGCGGCATTTTTATCGGGATAGAAGGCGTCGTAGTAGTCCCCGGCAACGGAATTCTGCGGCTTGGTAGTGAAGGCGACTTCCGCATTCAGGATCGAGGGAGGATCGGAAGGAACAAGCCAGGACTGGATTTCTCGGGCGATTTCCAGGTCGCGTTTCATGATGACCTTGTCGGCGAGTTCCAAAGAAAGAAGAAGGAGAAAGAGAACAGCCGCAAAGGTTTCGAAATTGAAATCGAAGGAGAACTGGTCGCGAATGTGAATTTTGGGGCCAGAAACGAGAAGCAGGGCGATGGCGACCAGCAGCAGAACACGGCGCGCGGGAGTCAGCTTGTTCATCAGCGCCCAGAAGAACTGCTTGATGACGGGGAAGGGACGCTTCCATCGAGGGAGCTTGGCGATTTCTTCCCAGTCGACGTCTTTGCCATAGAAGCCGTAGCTGGACTGGGCGTCGGCGGCAAACTGAGACCAAAGATCGTCAACGGCGCGGCCCTCGCTGACGCGCTGCCAGAAATCCCGAAGTGATCCGAAGGCGCGGCGTGGCGGGGGCGGGACTTGTTGTGTAGGTTGGGCGGGACTGCTCATTTCTGAAGTATATGAGATTTAGATTAATGCGGTTCGTCTTTTCGCAGGGAGCCGCCGAATTGTACGCTGCCAAAACCAAATTTATCGCGAAGCTTGTCGGTGGCCTGGGTCAGTTTTTCCAGTTTTTCGCGTCGTGCCGATTCCAGGAGATCGAGTTGTTCGCCGCCATGCGACAAGGAAGAGAGGGCTACGCCAAGGAGACGAACTTTTCGGGCGGGGTCTCGATGCTCGCGGAAAAGAGAGAGAAAGACGGCAAAGATGTCGCCATCGAGATGAACGGGTTCGGGCATGGTGCGAGAACGTGTATAGGTTTCAAACCCGGCGTAGCGGATGGTAAGGGTAAGCGTACGAACGGAGAGGCCCGCTTCGCGGAGACGTTTGCAGGCTTTCTGGGAGAGATGGCTGAGCAGCGATTCCATTTGGTTAACGTCGAGGGTGTCTTCGCCGAAAGTGTGATTGTGAGAGATGGATCTGGGCTCAGCGTCAATCAGGAATTCGTAGGCGTCGCCGCCGCGCGCTTTGCGAAACAGCGCGGTGCCCCACTGGCCAAAAATCTTTTCGAGTTTTTCCTGTTGATGAGCGGCTAGCTGTTCAACGGTTTCGATGGCCAGGGCGCGAAGAGCGCGCTCTGTGACTTCCCCAATGCCGGGAATTTTGCGAATCGGGAGCGGCGCAAGAAAACGAGTTTCCATACCAGGAGGCACCCAGACCAGTCCTCGCGGTTTCCCCTGTTCGCTGGCTACTTTCGCCACTAGACGCGTTGTGGCCAATCCACCGGAGCAGGGAAGGTTGGTGGTCTTCGTGATGGTGCGCAGGAGCTTGTCGGCGGCAGCGAAGGGAGGACCGTGGAGGCGTTCGGTGCCGGAGAGGTCGAGATAAGCTTCGTCGACAGAGACCATTTCCACGACAGGAGAGAACTGGCCAAGGATGGTGGCGATGCGGTCGCTCCACTCGGAATATTTTTCGTGGTGGCCGTCGAGGAAGACGGCGTGAGGGCAGAGTCGGCCAGCGGTGCGAAGAGGCATGGCAGAGTGGATGCCGAATTTGCGGGCTTCGTAGCTGGCTGCGGAGACTACGCCGCGCTGATCGGGACGGCCGCCGACGACTACTGGTTTACCGCGAAGGTCAGGACGATCAAGCAGTTCGACGGAAACGAAGAAGGCGTCCATGTCGACGTGGAGAATGGTCGAGTGGAGAGGAACGTCACGTTGGTCGACGGGATCGTGCTTGGCACGGAATCGGGCCAGGTCCGGCATGTCCTAAGCCTACGCCCAAGATCAATCGCAAGACAATGAGCTGTCTTGATCACTCCGAAACTGATGAAGTTGCGGCAGGATCTGGTTTCATCGCATACAAACTATCCTGGATACTTGGCGTATTAGCAGGAATCGCGGGGAACCGGGATCATCCGATGGTGCCACGCGGTCAGTGAATAACCAGCCTCGAGAATGGATAGACGTAAGCCTGCAGAAAGACCAGAACCCCGACTAGACAAGCCAGCGCGATACTGTGGAAGAAAACGTAACGGAGGATTTCGCCTTCGTGGCCATACCATTCGGTGGCGGTGCTGGCGACTACGATGCTTTGCGCGTCGATCATTTTCCCCATGACACCGCCACAACTGTTTGCGGCGGCCATCAGCGTGGGAGAAACGCCGACCTGGGTGGCGGAGATTTTTTGCAGGCTGCCAAACAAAACGTTGGAAGAGGTATCCGACCCGGTGAGAGCAACGCCGAGCCAGCCGAGGAGAGTGCCGAAAAAGGGATACAGGGGACCGGTGCGCGCGAAGGCCAGGCCCATGGTGGCATCCAGCCCGCCATAGCGAGTCATAAAGCCGATGGCCATCATGGCGGAAATGGTGATGAGCGAGAAACGAACCTTATAGAGACTCTTGCCATACTGGCGAATCATTTCCAGAGGTCCGAAGCCCATGACGAATCCGGAGATGACTGCGGCAATCAGGATTCCGGTGCCGGAAGCGGAGAGCCAATTGAAATTGAAGACGGCGGCTTCCAGTGCGGGTTTGGCGACAACCGGAGGCACTCGTTGAACAAGATTGTGAAGTCCAGCGACAGGAATTTTGAAGATGGAGATTTTGTCAAGAAACGCTTTCACGCTTGGAAGTCCCCAGAGGAAAACGAGAACGCTGAGAATGCCCCAGGGAACCCACGCACGCGCAACTTCCGCTTTGCTGTATCCGTGCTCTCCTCGCGCACGAAGATCGGCGTCATGTCCCGTAAAGCCCCAGATTTGTTTTGGGTGCCACACGAGCAACAGGATGATCACCGCGCCCATGGAGATGACGGCAGAGACGACGTCCACGAGCCAGGGTCCGTGAAAATTGGAAACGAGAAATTGCGGGATGGCAAAGAAAACTCCGGCGACAAGTGCCGCCGGCCAGACAGCGATCATTCCCTTGCGACCGGCGAAAGCCCACAATAGCCAGAAAGGGACGAGGATCGAGAAGAAGGGAAGGATGCGCCCGGCCATGCTGCTCAGTTGCAGAAGGTCCATGCCGGTCACCACCTGAAGGGCAATGAGGGGAGTACCCAGTGCGCCGAAGGCGACAGGGGCCGTGTTGGCGATCAGAGATAGGCCGGATGCTTGCAACGGTTTAAACCCAAGCCCTATAAGAATCGCGGCGGTGACGGCAACGGGGGCGCCAAAGCCAGCGGCACCTTCGAAGAACGCACCGAAAGAAAAGGCGATGAGGAGAAGTTGCAACCGGCGATCCTGCGTGATTCCCATCAGGCTCTTCTGCAAAACATTGAAGCGGCCAGAAGTGCAGTTCATGTCGTACAGAAAAATGACATTGATGATGATCCAACCGATGGGGAAGAAACCGTAGCAAGCGCCATAGACCGCGGCGCGTGCGGCCATTCCGCCCGGCATATGGAAGACTCCTGAAGCGATGAGAATGGAAGCCGCCAGACCCAGGAGAGCGGCCCAGTGGGCTTTGATGCGAAAAATGGCGAGCGCACCGAGAAGAACCACAACGGGAAGTGCGGCGACTAAAGTGGAAAGCCACCAATGGCCGAGCGGATCGTAAGTCTGCGTCCAAGGCATGAGGAGCCTCCCGAGAGCGAGCAACCAGATCAGGCAACCACGAGAAATTCAGACCTGGGAAACAAACGACGTGACCCCGTGCGGGTGAATCTATGACAAACCGTTCAAAGAATTCAAACTTTTTCTGCGGAGAGAACGCGGTCGATGCCAGCGAGGTCTTTTGTTATACCGATGTTGGTCCAAAGGGAGGTGTCCAGGAGTGGTTGAACGGCGGGCAGGCTGTTGTGGCCCAGTTCAAGGACAAGCAATCCACCGGGTTTCAGGTGGCTGGCGGCCTCCAGAATCAGGTTACCGTAAAACTCGTAGCCTTCTTCGCCACCGTACAATGCTTGCTTTGGTTCATGGTCGCGAACTTCGACGGCAAGAGAGTCTGCTTCATGCAATCCGATGTAGGGTGGATTGCTGACGATGAGATCGAAAGTGAGTGGGGAATGGCGAGTGGCGAGTGGCGGGAAGGCCGCAAGAAGATTTGATTCCTGGAAGTGGATGCGGTCCGCGAACCCCAAGCGGGCGGCGTTGCGTCTGGCGACTTCGAGGGCACTGACGGAAATATCTATGGCATAAATTCTTGCGGCTGGCAGCTCTTTTGCGAGGGCCACGGCTATGCAACCCGAGCCAGTGCCGATATCGACTATGGTGAGGTTTTCGCCACTGAGCCTGGGATCGTGGCCGGCGCGAACTTCGCGAACAGCAAGTCGGTCGAGAGCGACTTCGACGAGGTGCTCGGTCTCGGGGCGGGGAATGAGAACGTCGGGAGTGACTTCGAATTCGAGGCCCCAAAACTCCTGTTTGCCTGTGAGATGTTGGGTTGGCTCGCCATTGGTGCGGCGACGGATGAGCGACAGATAATTCTCTGCTTCCTGTTGCGGCAATAGATCTTCAGGATGCGAATAAATCCAGGTGCGGTCGCGGCCCGTGGCGTGGAGAAGCAGAAGCTCCGCCGCCAGCGTGAAGGAGGGGACATGCGCAGCACGCAAAAGCTCGATGCCGCGTTTAAGCAGGCCTCGAACAGACTGATCGGTGGGAGTGCCCGTCGTCATCCGAACAGATGTTCCTTCTGGCGACCACTGGCTTCCACGGTGCCGTAGGCAACGCCATTCCCCGCGAAGGCGTGACGCGCTAAGGCCACTCCACCCAGCGCCGATTCACCGACGGCCACCCCACCCAGCGCGCGCCAGCCGAGAGCAATTCCGCCGAGAGCGAACAGGCCGATGGAAATACCGCTGACGGCGATACCGCCAATGGCGACTCCACCGAAGGCAAAGACACCGACAGCGATGCCGCCGAGGGCGATTATGCCGGTGGCTCGACCACCGATGGCAATAATTCCGCGAGCGACGGAACCGTAGGAGAGCAGCGGCAGCCCTGCGATTTTCGTTTGCGATTGATAGACATGCTCGGGCGACAGAGCTACAGCAGTGACGAAATGGGTCAGAACAATGCAGGCAATCATGTAGACGATGAAGAAAGCCCAGAAGGGCATCATGACGCGACGCGTGCGTTCGGGGTCGGTGAGCGATTCACTGATGTTGCGCATCCAGTTGGGGCCTGATTTGGAACCGGGGCGAATCAGCATAGTGCCCTCCGTTGCAATTTCGTTGATACCAGAGATTATGCCTCGGAAAGCTCCGCTTTGAGGCGAGCCGCTTCGTAGTGAGTAACGATGCCGTCGACCAGCGGAGCCATTTTGCCTTCCATCACTTCAGTGAGCTGATGAACGGTGAGGCCGATGCGGTGATCGGTAATGCGATTTTGCGGATAGTTATAGGTACGGATTTTTTCGGAGCGATCGCCAGTCTTGATCTGTCCTTTGCGTTCGGCGCTGAGTGCGGCTTGCTGCTTTTCAATTTCCATTTCGTAGAGGCGAGAACGCAAAACGCGCATGGCTTTGGCGCGATTTTTGATTTGCGATTTTTCGTCCTGCTGCGAGACAACCAGGCCGCTCGGAATATGCGTGATGCGTACGGCGGAATAGGTGGTGTTGACGGATTGCCCGCCGGGACCGGAAGAACAGAAGGTGTCGACGCGCAGATCCTTGGCTTCGATCTTGATGTCGACTTCGTCGGCTTCGGGAAGCACGGCGACGGTGGCAGCGGAGGTGTGAATGCGTCCTTGCGTTTCCGTGGCGGGTACGCGCTGCACGCGATGGACGCCGCTTTCGTATTTCAGTTTGGAGTAGACCTTGTTGCCCTGGATGGAGGCGATTACTTCCTTCAATCCGCCGACGGAAGACGGAGAGCTCTCCATGATTTCCACCTTCCAGCCCTGCGATTCGGCGTAGCGGGAATACATGCGGAAGAGGTCGCCGGCGAAGAGAGCGGCTTCGTCGCCGCCGGTGCCGCCGCGAATTTCCAGGATGATGTTTTTGTCGTCGTTGGGATCCTTGGGTAGAAGAAGAAGCTTCAGATCGAGTTCAACCTTTTCCTTGCGAGCCAGGAGTTGCTTTTCCTCTTCCTGGGCCATGTGCTTCATTTCAGAGTCTTCGGCTTCGACGACCATTTCGTGGGCACCGGCAAGGTCTTTTTCGATTTGCTTGAACTCGCGGTGTTTTTCGACGATTTGCTGGAGATCGGAGTGTTGCTTGGCGAGCTTCTGGAACTTCGCCGAGTCGGTAACGATTTCGGGCGTGGAAAGTTGCTCGGTCATCTCCTGGTAGCGGAGGTCGAGTTGGTCGAGCTTTTCAGTGAGTGTTAGTGCAGCCATTTTCGGTCCTTCAGTAGGATTACCAGTTCAAAGTTGTTAAAAGTTGAAAGTGAACAAAGCCGAAGTTTGTCAATAAATTTGAGTTTACTTTGGAAACGGCAAACAGGACCCTTGGACGGGTCGAGACGGGATACCGCTAATAAAAGGTGGCGTACATTGTGGTTCTGACTATTAGAGTATCGCGGAAGAGAAACGGGTGCAATTGGTGTGGAGAGGTGGGAGAGGCGTTGCCGGGAGTTGGTAGCTATACTACGATGCAACGGAGCGATGAGGGTAGTGTGATCGAATGAGTGAACCGGAAAAAACGGCTCTGGATAGCGGGGCAAAAGTGGTCCGTGAAGCTGCTGCAGATACGGACTTGGGATTTTTGTGGGACTTCTGGTATCCGGCGATGCGGAGCGAGGAGATTTACGGACGCAATCTGGCTACCGCGACACTGCTAGAGATTCCGTTGGTGATTGGACGAACTACCGAGGGCAAAGCGTTCGCTATGCGGGATGCCTGTCCTCATCGCGGCATCCCACTTTCGTACGGGCACTTTGATGGGAAAAATGTGCAATGCAGTTACCACGGGTGGGAGTTCGACGCGTGCAGCGGACGTTGTGTGGAGATTCCTTCGCTGACAAGCACGGACAAGCTAAAGGTGGAGCGGATAAGCGCCAGCCATTTTCCCTGTGCGGAGCGGGACGGATATGTCTGGGCGTATGTGAACGCGCCAGGTACGCGATTGCCAGAGGATTTGCCTCCTGTGCCGGAACTTCCAAAGTTCAGCGAGAAATTCAAGGTGACGCGGCTGGACTGCGATCTGCCCTCTCATGTCGATCAGGGAATTATTGGATTGATGGATCCGGCCCACGGTCCATTTGTGCACCAATCGTGGTTCTGGCGGAGTAAAAAGAGCATCCATGAGAAGGCCAAACAGTTTGAACCGATACCAAATGGCTTTCGGATGAGCAAGCATTCTCCCTCGACGAACAGTGCGCCGTATCAATTGCTGAAGAAAATGACGGGCGAGCCGGTGACGACGACCATTGATTTCGTTCTTCCTAATATGCGGTCTGAAGAAATACGCAGCGGGAAGATCTGGTTCTCCAGTCGCGCGACGGTGACTCCTGTGCGGCGGGATTTGTGCCGGATTGATTTTTTGGCGGCTTGGAATGTTCCCCTACCGATTACAGTTTTTCGAGCGTTTGCAAAAGTGTTTCTGCGGCAGGACCAGGTGACGATGATCCAGCAGGCGGAGGGGCTGAAGCACAATCCGCGGCTGATGCTAATTGACGATGCGGATCGTCCCGCGAAATGGTATTTCGCACTGAAGCAAAACTTGCTGGAATCGCGTCGGACAGGAGAACCGCCAGTGCATCCGATGGATGGACCGGTCACGCTCCATTGGAAGAGCTGAATGCGGGGAAGAGAGTGAGTTCCATGCCCGCCTCCCTTCCATGGTCAGGCCAGACAGAAGGCGGCCGCCACACAATTGAAACAGGCCAGCAAAGGCGCCTGAGGACACAGGTCTTTAAAGTGGAGAGGACTCATGCGAACAGTTGGGTTTGAGAAGAGAATTGCTGCCTTGGCGTATTCGATTTCTGCAATTGCCGCCATTTATATGTTGGGGTGCGTGATGGCGCCTATTGGAGCAGCCGCCGATAAGTTGAACGCGACGCAATTGACTGAATTGGCGAAGGCGAACGGGCCGGGGCTTGGCGAAGCGATTACGGCCAGCCTGGATGTGAAGGCGTTGAAGGAGGGAAAGGCCTGGGCAGGGCACGGGCGAGACTTTTTCTTCGCCACCGAGGCGGACGCGGAGCCGAACCTGTTCATCGATGACGCTGCCGGCCCGAAAATGAAAACTGTGGCGGGGACAAAGCTGTGGTTCGCCGCGGCGAAGATCGAAGTACTGGGGAAAGCGCATTCCTTTTATTACCTGGAAGACGGAAAACGATTCGGGGGAAGCCTGGACGTGCCCGCATTTACGGCTGATTCCTATACGCAACCAGGAGTACCTACCGGAAAATTGTCGGAAAAGATTGTACATACCAGCAAGATTTATGACGGGATGAAGAGTGAATACTGGATTTATGTGCCGGCGCAATACGATGCAAAGACTCCCGCGGCGCTGATGGTGTTCCAGGACGGCGGTGGATATATCAACCGTGATGGCGCCAGGTTGGAACTGAATGTCATCGACAACTTGATCTCGCAAAAGAAGGTTCCAGTGATGATCTGCGTGTTCATCAATCCGGGCGATATCAGCGAATCGCCAGACACTCCAACGTACAAGTTTGTGAAGGGTTACGGCGACAAATGGAAGCGTGACCTGAGAGACTCGATGCGTAGTACGTTGTATGACACGGTGAGCGACCGCTACGTGCGCTATTTGCGGGATGAAATACTGGTGGAGGTTTCCGCAAAGTACAACATCCGGAAAGATGCGTACAGCCGGGGAATTACCGGATTATCTTCCGGAGGAATCTGTGCGTTCAATGCGGCATGGCAGATGCCGGAGCAGTTCAGCCGCGTGATTTCATGGATCGGCAGTTTTGAGTCGATCCAGTGGAAAGAGGATCCGGCGATTCCCGACGGCGGACAGGACTACGCGACGAAAGTGTTGCGCGAGCCGAAACGGAATATCCGGGTGTGGCTGCAGGATGGTTCGAACGATTTGGAGTTGCGGTACGGTAGCTGGGCCCTGGCGAACATTCGGATGGCGAACGCGTTGAAGATGACCAACTTCGACTTTCATTTCAGCTTTGGGAAAGGCTCGCACAATACGGCGCACGGGTCAGCGGAATTCCCAGCGGAGATGACCTGGCTATGGAGAGATTACGATACGAGCAAGACCGAGCAGATGTATGAAATGGAAACAGCCGAACAGGCAAAGCCGCTGTTTCGAGTAACGATTGCGAATCGCGACGCGGAGTGAGCAGGAAAAGATTAACGCAGAGCCCGCATAGGCGCAGAGCGCCGAGAAGAGAAGAAAAATTGGGGGAACTTCTCAGTGGACCTGAGAGATCCGAACCCTTAGCGAAGACTTGCCAGATCGAAATAGGTTTGTACCTCATCCTCGGTAGGAGTGACGATGCTGACATCGACTCCATCCGACGTTACGTTGTGGGCGTCGTATTCAACGTAGACCCAGGCACCGACTAGACCCCCGTTGCCAAAAGGATCGAACCGACTGTAATCGGCTTCGCCGCGAATCACACGCGGTTCGATCCAATCCGCTTTTTGCTTGATGCCATAGCGGAAGTCCTGCCAGAAATCATCGGAGCGAAGTCTGATTCCTTTAACTTTAGAAGCATCGTCCGCGGCATGCTGCGCTTCTATCGGTCCATAGGTGGGAGTGAATTCAATGTGAACCACAAGAAGCAGGGAGTCACCACGTTGCTGGTAGTCGAGGTGAGCTTGTTGCGCGCTATAGCCGGAAGTGGTTTGACTGGAAACCTGGACGACCTGGGCGAGGGGAGTGAGCAAGCGAATCTCGGAAATGTACGGTCCCTTTTTTGGTATCGAAAGATGCTTGGTGTAAGGGGCGAAGAAGGCGCGGGTCTTGTCATCATTGCGTTGCCCGAGGAAATAGGCTTCGCGTACAGCCGTGTCAGATAGTTCGGTATCGTAGGCGACTGCCGGATCGAGAGCAAAACTCGTTGCCAGAAACAGGACAGCGACGAATTGAAAGTAGCGCTGCATGGTCAACGCAGCGAATCCAGCGGGAAGTCTACGAGGACTGGTGCGCCTGCGGGAGGCGTGATACGGACGGTAAGCGTATCTGATGAGAGCGATTCCGGCTGGAAATCGAATTCGATGGTAGCGCCTAAAAGAGCGCAACTGTCATCTTCGCTGCAATAAAAACTGGGATGGCCCGAGACGAAGACCGGAACCCGAGGGCTATTACCCTCGAGAAAAATAACATTGAATTCTCTCCAGAAATCCGAGGAGCGTTGTTGCGCCCCAAAACGATTGAAGGGTACCGAGGCTCCTTCCGAAGTGATGAAAGGCCCGTAGCTTTGCGTCAATTCGATTCTTGCGATGACTCGCACGGTGTCGGTGGCCTGGCGGTGATCGAGTTCCACCTGCTGTGCGCTGAGGTTGCCAATGTAAAGATTCGAATACTCGACCACTTGAGCGTAGGGAGTGCGCAGCGTGACCGAAGAAATGTATGGGCCGGTCTTGGGAGCCGGGAGGTAACGCGTGTAGCGGTCGAGAAATTGTGCCATGGAGAGATCGTGTCGCTGGCCAAGAAAATAAGCGGAGCGCACGGCGGTATCCGAAAGTGGAAAATCAAAGGCGCGCAAGCCCGGAGCGATCAGCAAGATGGTGGAGAGCAGAGCGGCGAGAGACCGTGGCCAGGTGTGGGGCATAACGACCCTCTTACGTGTTTGACCTAACAATTAGACGTAGAGGGAAGGATACACGGTTTCAGATACGACGGGGAGTGTTGGGAAAGTCCAACCAGACTTTTACACCGCAAAAATGGGAGCCTTCCGTGCAGATGGGCGTGGTGACACCAGCACGGATGTGGCACGGAGGGCCGATGAAACGAGCGAGTTGTGGATGTACTTCGTTGAGTTGCGCCAGCTCGTCCATAGATGCCTGGTATATCTCTTCCTGGGCATTGAAGCAGGTGCGCATGGTCCATTTGTGAAGCAGGTGGAGCAGCGAACCGGTTTCGACAAGACGAATGGATTTGGCGTTGGGCAGGACGTAGAGAGCGATTTCGGGTGGAACGCCCAAGTCGAGTAGCTGGTTCTTGGCGGTCCACGCATCCACCATGGCACGCTCGTAAACCTCTTTGGCGCGATGATTCTGGTGGAGCAGCATCGGAGTGACGTAATCGGGTTCGCGCGTGTCGGACAAGGTGAGGAGTGGCCGCGAGCCAGGGACCATGCGATGGCGCTGATCCTGACTGTCGGCGGTGTGGCTGATCTTCTTGGCGAAAGTGTAATTGGCATGCTGCAGGGCACGCATCATCGGGGCGTGAACGCCGACGTTAAGCGTTTCCAGGCGGTAGATGTTTTTTCTCGGATTGAGAAGGCGATCGATGGCTTCGTCGTCGGGGCAGGCGGATTCCGGAAGGCCGACAACCGCGCGATAAGACTCGGCCATGACGCGTGGGGCGTTGGGAGAGTAGTCGACAAGACGGGATGTTTTTCCCTGCAACCTGGCATCGAATTGCGCGGCAAATTCCTCGGCGTGCTTTTGCTGCGGAGCAACGTCCTTCCACTCGGGAAGCTCTTCCAATGGACCAGTGGGGAAACGATCGAAGAATTGGGGATCAATCTGGCGAACGAGCGCCACCATGTCGCCTATGACGGCACGCGCTTCGCTGGGAGTATCGGAGGCGGAACACATGCGCCACAGGCGATGGAGAACAATGCCCGAGACGGTGTGCACCATAGTGGTGAAGGCGGCCAGAGGCAAAACATACCGGGCGATTTCGATCGAACGCTTTTCGGAGGAGCGTTCGATTTTGTGGAGACGCTTGGGATGAGACATCGGGCCGATGTGCCAGATATCGCTTAGTATCTCCCGGGCATCGGGTACCAGCAGGGCTGAGAGCTCGCGGTAGTAGGCCCACGCGCGGATGATGGCCTGTTCGTAAATTTCCCGCGCACGCGGATTGAAGTAAAGATCAACCGGCGGAATGTAAGCTTGCGCGCGGTCCAGCTTTACGTAGCGCTGGCTTTGCTGCTCGGAATTGTAGAAGGGATGGGCGTGGAGAAAAGACCAGACGAACTGGCGGCTGACGTTTTCCAGGCCAAATTCGAAGTGAGCGTGCTGGTAAACAGTGTGGTGGCCGCTGTAGAAGGTGCCGGCACCGATGTTGAGGCGCTGCTTATCGGTAATCTCATCCGGGGTGATGAGGTGCGTTGAGTAACAGGTGCGAGCGGCGGCGATTGCAGAATCGAACGGGTGGGCGAAATAGTTGCGGAGAGTGACACGCGGCGCGGCAGACTCCACGGCATCGGGAGCGGGCGTGCCATCGAACATGCGAGATTGCGTAGCCACGATGAAAGAAGATTCTACACGGAGTGGAAGGAGGCCACAAAAGAGTTCGTGGTAAAAAGAAAAGGACCGGCATTCACCGGTCCCTTCATTGGAAACGCAAGCCCGAAACTAGTTCGTCTTCTTGCTGCTTGCAGGTACGTTGGCGTATTTCTTCTGGAAGCGCTCGACGCGGCCTGCGGTGTCAACCAGCTTTTGTTTGCCGGTGAAGAACGGGTGGCAATCGGAGCAAATTTCAACACGCAGCATGTCGCCCTTGATCGTGGAGCGAGTCTGGAACGTATGTCCGCAAGCGCAATGTACGGTTACGGGGTGATAATCGGGGTGGATACCGGCCTTCATAAATTCTCCCTTTGTCGTGTCCGGTCTGCGCGGCAAAGAGCCGTGAGGAAGATTACAGCCGCGTCGCTAGGTCACGAGCAATTGGCAATTATACGGGAAAACAATGGAAACGCAAAATGGCGGGATTAGGGAGTCGGGATTACTGCGGTGACCTGACTGGAATCAGTGCTTTCCAGGCCTGAGGAATCGACGGCTGTGACCGCATAAAAGTAAGTCGTGCCGGAAGCGACGGTGTCATCGTCGTAAAGCAGCGCGTTCACGAGCGAACCTGTAATCGGTTGAAAACCACCGCCTGCTGTGAGGGAGCGGTAGACCCGATAACCAGAGACTGAGCTGCTGCTGGGACTCCACGTGAGAAGAACTGTGTGCTGGACCGCCGGAGGAGGCGGGGGGGGTGGTGCGGGAGTCGAACTTGCGCCATCTCCACTGAGAGACATAATGGCGGGCGAGGAGAGGTTTCCGCTCAGGATGTTGACGGTGCCAGAGGCCGGACCTTTAACGGTCGGCTTAAACCACACTTGAAAAGTGACGGCCTGACTAGGTGCCAAGGAGTAACCGGGAGAAAGATTGGAGAAACCAAAGCCTGCACCGACCACCGTAATCCCGCTGACTGTGATGCTTACGTCGCCAGAATTCTGCAAGGTGACGTTTTTTGTGGTGGTGGTTTGCAGGGTCAATGTGCCGAAATTTAAGGAGGAAGGAGAGACGTTTGCGGCGGCAACTACCTTCTTTTCACCAGTTCCCGTCAAAGAAACAGCCGCAACGGCATTCACGGCGTTAGAAGCGATCTTGAGAGATGCCGTGGCGGCCCCTGCGGCAGAAGGTGTAAACGAAAGGGTATAGTCCAGACCCATGTTGGGGAGTACAACCCGTGGAACGGAAGGACCGGCGATGGAGAATTGTTTGTCTGAAACGGAAAGACCGCTGATGCTGAGCGGGGCGGTTCCGGAGTTGGAGAGATGCAATGACTGGGTAACCGTCTGGCCGAGAACAACGGTTTTAAAGTTAAAAGTAGTAGAGGACAGCGTGATGTCTGGCTGAGTTAAAGCGGAGGGAGCATGATAGTTAGCGCAGCCAGAAAAAAAGAGAACGGCGATGATGCACAGGGAGGCCCAGCCTTGCGGAGTTCTAAACCGAGGTAAGTTATGCAGCGGCGGTGGTAACAAAAAGCCCCCTGAATTCCTTGGATAGAATTTACCCGCTGGCCACTAGGACAAGCAATTTGACCGGGGTACAGTTCAAGTACAGGTAGGACCCTTTACTTACCTGTACCAAGGAACAGGTCCAACGTGCTGGCCATCAAGGAACACCGAGAAAAGGGATAGAAAAGTTCCCTATCGCTTGGCGCAGAGCTGTAAAGCAGCGTTGCAGAGTGAAAATTGCAAATCGATCAAGAACTCAAGAAATGAAGTGGCAGCCGAAGCGGAATGCGCCCTCGGCCGTGCGTCGTGTCCACACCGGCTTTAGGTAGACGCGGACAGGTGGGAGAATCGGGACGTGTAGAATAGCGAGAATATTCTCTGGGAGATCCTCAGGTTGTTCGAATTCCAGCGCGACACCCCCAAATCCTAAATCGAGGACCCGTGCGCGTCGGCTGCCCTGCTCCCCAATGACAGCGTAGGCCTTTGTGCCAACCATCGAGACACGTTCTGCCTTACGTTGCACAGAGTAGGAGACGGAGAGTTCTGGTGAAGAAAGGGAACTGGCTAGCGGGTGCCCTGAAGCTGGGGGAGCGCTTACGGGTTCCGAAGTTGATGCTTCAGGTGAACGGCCTACAGCGATCGAAACCGGGGCAGGTGTCACAGCAGTCGCTGGCTGCGCAGTCTGGAATGGAGAACGGGCGGTGACGGGCTCCGCAGAACGAACGTGATTCACGTGCTTCAGCCGATAAAGACGGTCGTCGGCCACATGGATTAGTTGGTCGGCTTGATCGCCATCCTGGGGGAAATTGGCGACGCCGTGATCCATGGTGACACTAATCGCAAGTTGCAGGGAACGGAGGATCTCCGCAAACACGGCCTCAACGCGGCGGCTCAAGGCGAGAGACTGATCGGGATCGGTTTGCGGAAGAAGAAGGGCGAACTCATCGCCACCAATCCGAAAGGCAGAGTCGGACGTGCGCAACGCTTTCTGAAAAGTGTTCGCCGCGGCTTTCAGAACTTCATCGCCACGCGGATGACCGTATTTGTCATTCACTTCCTTAAACCGATGCAGGTCCAGAATTACGATTCCGAGCGGCAAACCGTAACGGCGGGCGCGGTTGAGTTCTTTTTCAAAAGACTCCGCAAAGAGGCGGCGATTGTAAAGACCCGTGAGTGGATCAGTGACCGCATTGCGCTGAAGTTTTTTGAACTCGCCGTATTCCAGAACAACGGGAACGCGAACGAGGCCGGCGGTGGACAACACATCCATGAGAACGGTCTTGAGTGAAATCGGACGGCCGATTTGCTTGGTGAGCTCCAAGCGCCGTGTCAACATCTCGTCCCAAAGTTGCAGACATTGGGATTCGCGTAGATCGAGCAGTGTGGTGGCTCGGAAATAGCGCTGCAGAAAATGACTGCGCGCAGGAATATCCATGCTTTCGAGCGTATCCGCGAGAAGCTCGAGATAAGAATCGTCAATGGGCAAACGCGGGGCCACTGGGGCACCGGGGCTGGGCATAGCCTGGGTTTCCTAAAGTCTGCCTCTCCCCGCGGGGGCTGGGGCACGCACAGCAAACCTGTCTAGCAAAGAAGGGAGCAAGTCAGGTTCCAATTGATGCTGCGCGAGCAACCTGCGACCTTGAGAGGGAGGAGGCTCTGGGGACGGCGGTATCCTATTACAAAAGGACAAGATAAGCGAGTTTTAGATGGGAACATTCAGAGAGTCTCCGGATCCAGCAGAGAGGCCGCACGGGAAGTGAACTAGTATTGGGGACACAGGAGTTACCCAAGAGGGCGCAGGAATTCCAAGCCAAAAAGGCGTAACTCTCCCATCATGTCCTGGCGCTTGACCCTGGCGACGATAGGTGGAGTCTCACTGGGGATGAGACTCGAAGAGGCTGGGGAGGGGGCTGGTATCGTGAGCTGGACGGTTTGCTCCAAACGCAGGAGATGAGAGCAGGCTATGCAGGCTCCCGTCGCGCTAATATTGAGGGTCTTGCTTAATTCGATGAACTCGGTGCCGGTGGCATCGGCAGCCCGGACAAACACGGGCACCTGGATGCGGAATCCGGGAGGAGCGTCGAGTTCCTGAGGAATCCATTCGCGGTTCCTCACTAATCTTTTGGTCTAGGCGGATATTCATTGTCATAGTACTCGGGGTCTAGTACAGCTGTAGCAGGTTGAGTGCCAGTGCTGACGATGCCTTTAAGCGAATTAAAGCCTTATTTTTCATGATGCTACAAGCGGGAACGAAAGCAAGCGAGAGGTCGAAGGCTAGCAAAGGGAAGCAATTGTCTTCGAGAGTTCCCAAAATGTGCAAAGGAACGGATTTACCATTGACAGTCCTCGTGAGTGTCTGCAACGATTGGTCACCCAAGCTATGGGAAAATATTTACCACAGTACAAGGACGGCAGTACATGAGTAGCGCTCTGACAAACTCGGCAGGAAGGGTTAGGACAAGTAGCGACGCGCTGCCGTACGAGCACGTGCGCGCGTTGCTAGACACGTTTGATAAGGCGATGCTGGTCGTTGATCGGCAGGGACGCGTGATGTCTGACGAACACGAGAGCCCGGAAATGCCTGGAAGAGCATCAGAAGAACGAGCAAAGCACATTCAATCTGTTCACTGATCTGCTGAACGTGGACCCCCAAGAGATTCTGCACCGCATCGAATTGGGCGAGCATGAAATCGAATTGAAGGGCAATACTGCCGATCAAACCGTATCGAGCTCGAGTGAAATGGATGCCGGAATCGGACTGGCTGGCGATCGAGTTTTCGAACGAAGAAAAAGGCGAACGGGACACGATAGAGCAGACGCAGATAACGGTCCAAGAATTATTGCAGGAACGCGAAATTACCTACCGGAATTTGCTGGCAGCCTACTTAAAGCTGCAGGAAGTGAACCGGCAAAAGACCGTGTTTCTGGCGTCGGCGGCGCACGAACTGAAAACTCCGCTGGCAGTAATCAAGGGTTATTACGATTTGTTGCTGACGGGTTCGCTGGGAAGATTGACAGAAAAACAAAAAGACATTCTGGAAGAATCGAAGGAAAGCTGCGAGCGGCTGGTACGACTGGTGTCGATGTTCCTGAACTACTCCGCGCTGGAGAGCGGAAAACTGGTGCTGCAATTGCGTGAAAACGATTTGCGCGATTGCCTGGAAGAGATGTCCAGCCGCTGGTCGGAAGCGTTTCAACGCAAGGGAGTGAAACTGGAATCTCATCTGGATCCATCGATACCGACATTTCGATTTGATTACCAGAAGGTGCAGCAGGCGGCGGCGAATTTGCTGGACAACGCGCTGAAACATACTCCGGCGGGCGGAAGCGTGACACTGCGCGCGAAGCCGCATTTCTGGGAACGTCGCGTGGCGGAAGTTTCACCTGTGGAAGAACGAAGGAGATTCAGGTTGCCGCGGCCGAACAGCGTGGAGGTCAGCGTAACGGATTCGGGTGCAGGGATCGCTCCCGAGCATCATCAGGAGATTTTTGAGGATTTCGTGCGCGTGGACCGGAATACGTCGGGAATGGGACTGGGATTGGCGATTGCGAAGCGATTGATCCAGGCGCATCGTGGAAAGATCTGGGTGGAGAGCGAACATCAACGCGGCAGCACGTTTGCATTTTTGCTGCCGATGGATCAGCAATAGTAGCAGAAGTCGAGGAAGGGCGAAAAGGGGAACGGTTATGGCAGTCAAGGAAAGAATTTTGGTAGTAGATGACGAACCCAGCATTCGCAAATACCTGCAGACGCTGCTGGAAGTGGACGGATTCGAAGTGGAGACGGTGAGCAGCGGGAAAGAAGCGCTCAATCGGGTGAACAAAGGCGAGCGGCCGGACTTCATCATTCTGGACGTGCTGATGCCGGAGATGGACGGGTTCGAGACGCTGCAGGAATTGATGCACCTGGACCGCACGCTGAACGTGATCATGCTTTCCTGTTCGAACGAAGTGGGAACGGTGGTGGAAGCGATCCGGTTGGGAGCGCACGACTATCTGACCAAGCCATTTGAAAAGACGGAACTCGACGCGGCCATGCTGAAATCGCGGCAGAAGAAGCAGCTGACCCAGGAAAACCAGGTACTGCGGGATTACTGCGATCAGGTGACGGAGGATTTGAGCTTTCTGGCGGCCAGCCCGCAGATGGTGCGGATCCGGCAACAGATTCTGCAGATTGCTCCCGTGGACGTGCCGGTATTTATTTGCGGAGAAAGCGGTGTCGGCAAGGAAGTGGTTGCGCGGATGATTCATTTGCGATCGAAGCGAAGGAACCAGCCATTTATCAAGGTGAACTGCGCGGCGCTTCCCGGCGAACTGCTGGAGTCGGAGTTGTTCGGATTCGAGCAGGGCGCGTTCACCGGAGCGGTGCGAGCCAAGCCCGGCAAGTTTGAGCTGGCCAACAAGGGCACGATTTTTCTGGACGAAATTGCGGAGATGTCGCGTGCACCTGCAGGCAAAGCTGCTGCATGTGCTGCAGGATCATCAGTATTCGCGACTGGGCGGACGGCACCTGGTCGAAACGGACGTGCGCGTCCTGGCGGCGACCAACGTCGATGTGCAGGAAGCGATGAAGGATGGACGGTTCCGCGAGGATTTGTATTACCGGTTGAATGTGCTCTCGATCAACGTGCCGCCGCTGCGGGAAAGAACCTCGGAGATTCCGCTGCTGTTCAAGCATTTCCTGGAAAAATACAGCGAAAAATTCGGAAAGACAAAGCAGGATCCTTCCAAGCATCTGCTGGACGCGGCGCTGAACTATCCGTGGCCCGGCAATCTTCGGGAACTGGAAAATTTCGTGAAGCGCTATGTGATTTTGGAAGACGACGAAGGCAGTTTGCGGGAATTGGTGGAGATGTCGGCCACGCGCCAGCGGACTTCGCCGCGACAAGAAGTCAGCCTGCCGCGCGAACAGGGACTGAAGGCGTTGGTGCGCGGACTGAAAGACGAAGCGGAGATGGAAGCGATTGCCGACGCGCTGGAGAAGACCCGCTGGTGCCGCAAAGACGCCGCCAAGATGCTGGGAATCAGCTACAAGGCGCTGCTCTACAAGATGAGGCAGTTCAATCTGGATACTCCCAGAACCCGACGCGCTTCCCCTGCAACCGCAAAGCCAGTAGTAGAAGAGGGAACGTCGGTTGGGGCAGGGCTCAAGGGCGAGTAGCTAGACCTAGTACGACGTGGTTTCACATGGGTACAAAATACAAAAACACATCTTGCAGGAAAAGTCATGGGCGCGATATCTTGCGCATCGAAACGCTAGCAGGTTAATTGGTGTCGATGCTGCAATCTGCGAAGCGTCAGGTTCCAGGTTTTTAGGTCGCTTTTGCCCATCGCAGTCCCACAACAGATTTGCGCAGAGCAGGGAATGTCAGAGTGTGAGCACTACCGCCGCGTCTACCAGAATTTGAATCGGGAGCCCAGCCGTGGTGGGATGAAGGTCCATCTGTTAGGCCAGAGACGGAGTCGAGAATGAGTTTGATGACAGAACGCCGTACCGCACGACGTTACGACTTAACGCTACCCGTTATGATCCGGTTTGCGGCCGAGCGGATCGTGGGCCGCCAAGAAGGCAAAACCCGGGACATTTCCACGAGAGGCCTCTTCTTTGTAATTGACCGGGACATGGCAGAGGGTTCTGAGCTCGACATAACTCTAACGTTGCCCGCTGAAATTACGAACGGGACGGATGTGTTTGTCCGCGCACAGGGCAAAGTGGTGCGAGTTGAAAGGCGCGTCGAGGAAGGCGAACCGAAGATGGGCGTGGCTGCGGTGATTGAGCGCTACGACATTATTCGCGGGGAACCCGGCCGGACCTGAAGTCAGGCAGAAAACTGGCGGCTGGTCTGAAATGGTCCAGTGAGAGAAGAAACATTCCTACCATAGGGCTTAGAATTTCCCTCCGATGCCCTGCGAAGGTCGCGTCCGCGTAAGTTAGGTTCCAGTACTAGCGCTTCCAATGATTTTCTAAAATACTGATAATAAACTACTTATAAAATGAGCGCACTCAAGGCTCGCCTGAGGGTGCCGAAGGCCTTTGGTCGTCCATGTGCAACTCATATTGCGCGGATCATATGCCGGGAGACTATTCCAACAAGACGGTACAGGGGGAGAGGTTGAATCCTACACCCTCGAACGACATCCTTTTTGGTCGTTCCAGGGCCATGGCTGAGGTTCGGTTGCGGGCCGAGAAGATTTCCAGGACGAACATCCCCATTTTGCTCTGTGGAGAGGGCGGGACTGGAAAGGAAGTGCTGGCGCGCTGGATCCACACAAATTCGGAGTATCGAAACGGGAGAATTCGTCAAGGTCAATTGCGCCGCGATTCCCGGACCACTGCTAGAGAGCGAACTGTTCGGCTATGAGAAAGGCGCCTTCACCGGAGCCGTGCAATCCAAACCCGGGCGCGTCGAGATGGCTCACCGCGGAACACTATTTCTGGATGAAATTGCAGAACTTGATCTGAACCTGCAGAGCAAGTTGCTGCACTTCCTGCAGGACGGAACCTATTCGCGAATCGGAGACCATGCCGAGCGGAAGGTGGATGCCCGAGTATTGTGCGCGACGAATAAGGATCTGGAAAAGGAGACCGCAGCGGGAAGATTTCGCGAAGACCTGTTCTACCGCATTCATGTTTTCCGTTTGAAATTGCCGGCCCTGCGCGAACGGCGCGAAGACATTCCCACGCTGGCAGAATTTTTTCGAAGGCATTATGAAGTGCAGTTCGGAATGAAAGCCCAGCCGTTTTCTCCGGAGATGCTGGAATATCTGCAAAACCTAAATTGGAAAGGGAATGTGCGAGAGCTTTCCAATGGGATTGCACGATATGTATTAATCGGGCCAGAAGTCAATCTGGTCCAGGAGCAACCGCAAACTCGGGCGATTTCGGGAAGAGTTAAATCCTCTGAATCTGAAATATGTGCCTTTGAAGAGTGTGGCGAAAAATGCGATCAAGGAAGTGGAGCGAAACGTAATACTCGAAACGCTCCGCGCGAATCAGTGGAATCGACGGAAAACGGCGCAAGCATTGAAGATCAGCTACCGAGCGTTGATCTATAAGATCAGGGATGCGGGACTGGTTTCGCGACGCGCAGCAATGAATGGAGCGCCTGGCGCCGAAGAGCGAACAGTGCGTTCGGAGAGTGGCGTGTAGTTGTTGAAAGCGGGGAGAAGTAGATTAGAATCACTAGACCTTCTTAGATTTACCTTTGCAGTATCGTCAACAATAGTTAACAAAATACAAAATCAATTACGATTTCCTTTGAAAACTCGTAGTACCAAAGTTCTAGAGGTACTAACGAAAATATTTTAAATAATTCAAGACTCTTCCTTGTGTGACAGCTCGTTCGCTCTTTATACTCTTACTCCATCTCCGCAGAGATGGTTGTCCCCGGTTCGTCCAAGGCTTTTATCAAAAGGCCTCCCAGCCTGAATGCTTTTTGGGCCGCCCATTGGTCTAACCAATTCATAATCGATTTCATGGTGAGGATGTTTTGATGAAGTATCTGCTGGAGTCGCTGGGAATCCCCCGCATCATTCTTGTTGCAGTTGTGCACTTAGCACTGTGCGTGGGAGTGTTTGCGCAGACGAATGTAACCACGCAACACAACGATATCGCACGCACCGGCGCGAATACGAACGAAACGATTCTGACCCCGGCGAACGTAAACACCAGCACTTTTGGAAAACTGTTCTCGCAGGCGGTCGATGGATATGTCTACGCCCAACCGCTCTACCTTTCTGGCGTAACGATGGGCGCCGGAACTTCCCAAGCTGGAACCACACACAATGTGGTGTTCATCGCGACGGAGCATGACAGCGTGTACGCGTTTGACGCGGACAGCAATGGCGGAGCTAATGCAAATCCGCTATGGCGTGTCACCCTACTTGATGCCGCTCACGGAGCGGCTACCGGTGCGACGAGTGTTCCCCAGGCCAACGTGGCTAGCGCAGACATCGTCCCGGAAATTGGAATCACAGGAACTCCGGTAATCGACAGCACCACAAATACCCTCTATGTAGTTGGCAAGACCAAAGAGAATGGGACTTACGTGCAGCGCTTCCATGCGCTGGACATTACAACCGGTCAAGAAAAATTCGGGGGCCCAACAACGATCACCGCCTCAGTCCCGGGCAATGGAAATGGAAGTTCAGCCGGCACTTTGAAATTTGATTCTCTATGGGAGCTTAACCGTCCAGGCCTGCTGCTTGTCAACGGCATCGTCTATATGGGATTCGCCGCGCATGGTGACAATGGCCCGTGGCACGGATGGATTTTGGCGTATAACGCGGCCACTCTTCAACAAACCGGCGTGTGGTGTACCTCTCCGAACTCGCTGGGCTCTGGAGTTTGGATGAGTGGAACAGGGTTGGCCGCGGATATTCCTTCCGGCAAACCCTATGGACGTATGTTCACTGTCACCGGGAATGGGACATTTGACACTAATTTGCAGGCCTATGGCGATTCCATCGTTCGCCTGGATCTTACCAATGGCACCTTCGCCGTTATCCGATTATTTCACTCCTCACGATCAGGCTGCTTTATCGACTTCTGACGCTGACCAGGCGTCAGGAGGCGTAATCCTTCTTCCGGATTCTGTCGGAGGCGGAAGCGGTCAGCACCAGTTAGTGCAAATCGGAAAGAGTGGACGTGTCTACGTAATTAACCGCGAGAGTTTGGGTGGATATACACCAACAAACTCAACAGATCCGCAGGAAAAGGCAAATACGTCAGGAGTGTGGGGTTCGCCGGCGTATTGGAACGGTCGAGTGTACATCTGGGGAAAAAGCGACAGACTAAAATCTTTCGCTTTTGCGAACGGTACGATTACTTCAAGCACGCCAACTTCTAGTTCTGCCGAGACTTCACAAACATACAGTCCGACGCCCAGTCTCTCCGCAAACGGCACGACCAACGGAATCGTCTGGAGTTTGAAGACTGACAATTTTGGCACGAATGGACAGGCAATTTTATACGCACATGATGCCACCAACGTCGCGACCTTGCTGTATTCGAGCACGCAGAACGCGACGCGAGATAATCCAGGAGCTTCGGTCAAATTCGCCGTGCCCACGGTGGCGAACGGTAAAGTTTATGTGGGCACCGAAACTCAGGTAAGCATTTTCGGACTTTTGAATGGTTCGACTCAGGCGCAAGCTCCCGTCATCAGTCCAGCCGGTCAATCATTCACCGGTTCACTTCAAGTCACAATAACCGACAGTACACCGGGTGCTTCCATCTATTACACGACCGATGGGACTACGCCGACGCCGGCTTCCAAGCTATACACGGGTCCCTTCAGTGTGAGTACGACGACGACAGTTTCTGCCACTGCCAGCGCAGCGGGATATCTCCAAAGCAGCGTGGTGAGCCAGACGTATACATTGCAGACCCAGGCACTGTCACCGACTTTTTCTCCTGTTCCTGGTATTTACACTACAACGCTGAATGTCGTGATAGCTGATGCGACGCCCGGCAGCACGATCTATTACACAACAGACGGCAGCACGCCCAGTCCAGGCATCGGTTCGACCAAACAGTATTCATCAGCGATTACAGTAAGTGCTACTACTACAGTAAAAGCCGTGGCCACGGCGGCCGGCTTGAGTGTCAGCCCGGTCTCAAGCAGTACTTACACAATTACTTTGCCAGGCACGACTATAGATTTCAGTGCAGGTTTTGGCAATTCAACTTCCGCAATGACCTTTAACGGCAGCACCGGCCTGGACGATGTCCGGCTTCAACTCACCAATGGTGGCATCAATCAAGCCGGAAGCGCGTTTTACAATACGCCCGGTCAACATCCAGGCATTTACGACTGATTTTTCATTCCAACTTTCCAACGCCGGAGCCGACGGCATCACGTTCACAATTCAAAACGCCGGACTGACAGCGCTTGGACCTACCGGTGGAGGCCTAGGCTATGGCCCGGCCGCTCCGGGGGGACGTTCCCGGAATTAGCCCAAGCGTGGCCGTGAAGTTCGACACCTACAGTAATCAAGGAGAAGGGACCAGTTCGACGGGACTGTATACAAATGGCGCGTCGCCTACGATTCCATCCATTGATCTCCTACCGGCCGGGCTCGACTTTCGCAGTGGCACCCTTTTCTCAGCGCATCTGGTTTATGACGGCACAACGCTTGTCGATGACCCTTACCGATCCGGTACCGGGTAAAACTTTTTCGACAAGTTGGACGATCGACATTCCAGGAACAGTTGGAAACAGCGTGGCGTATTTCGGGTTTACGGGGGGAACCGGCGGTCTGACTTCAAGTCAGAAGATAGGAAGCTGGACGTTCAGCTGCTACCAGCCTGCAACCTACGTCGACACCAGTCGATCAATCCTTCAACCGGCACCTATCTGGGAACGCAAATCGTGACGATATCCGACGCAACCAGCGGTGCTTCGATCTACTACACCACTGACGGCACTACTCCGACTACCGCATCGATACAATACAATGGTCCCATCGCAGTGACCGCGACCCAGACGATCAAAGCGATTGCCAAGGCTGCTACGAATTCAGTGAGCGCGGTGACGACAGCAACACTCACTATCGAATCGCAAGTTGCTGCTCCATCATTCTCACCCGCAGGAGGCACTTACACCGGCACGCAAACAGTAACCATCACGACCGCGTCACCGGGCGCAACGATCTACTACACAACAAATGGAACGACACCGACGACTGCGTCGACTCGGTATACCGGCCCAGTCACGGTGAGCGCTTCTCAGACCCTGCAGGCTATTGCAGTGGCGAGTGGATACTTCGATAGCAACATTACAAGTGCTAGCTACGTAATCGGTTCAAGCGTTACGAGCATCACCCTGGGTAGCGGATTTGCTGCAGGCACCATGACTCTGAACGGAAGCGCATCGATCAATGGCACACGATTGCGTATCACGGACAATGGCGGTTCTGAAGCCTCCAGCGCATGGTATTCGACCCCTATCAATATCCAGCAATTCACGTCGAACTTCAGCTTCCAGATTACGGGTGGGACAAACCCGACGGCAGATGGATTTGCGTTCGTGATTCAAGGTGGACCGAGCAGTGCACTAGGGCCAGTGGGAGGAGGTTTGGGTTATGGGCCAAACGCACCTGGAGGAACGGGTGGACTCGCGAACAGCGTTGCAGTGAAGTTTGACCTCTACAACAACGCAGGAGAGGGAGCGGATTCTACCGGGCTATATGTAAACGGAGCGTCACCGACGACACCGGCAGTGGATATGACGAGTTCCGGGGTGAATTTGCACACGACGGATGTATTCAATGTGCAGGTCAGTTACGACGGAACAAACCTGACGATGACCATTACGGACGTGACGACGAAAGCGACGTTTGCGCAGACGTGGCCGATGAATATCCCAACAACGGTGGGCGGGAATACGGCGTATGCAGGGTTCACGGGCGGAACGGGAGGCTCTACGGCGATCCAGGAAATCATTGGCTGGACAATGACTTCTTCGACGACGGGATCAGCAGCGGCAACACCGACGTTCAGCCCGGCAGCAGGGACATACACGACGGCGCAGACGGTAACGATCAGCGACACGACGAGTGGTGCGACGATCTACTACACAACGAACGGAACAACGCCGACGACGGCCTCGACGAAGTACACCGCGCCGATCAAGGTAAGTAATACGACAACGATCCAGGCGATCGCGGTGGCGACCGGTTTCGCGCAGAGCGCGGCGGGGAGTGCGACGTACACGATTACACTGCCAGCCGCAACGCCGACGTTCGGCCCCGCGGCAGGAACGTATACGACGGCGCAAACGGTGACCATTAGCGACACGACAAGTGGAGCGACCATCTACTACACGACAAACGGAACAACGCCGACGACGGCCTCGACGAAGTACACGGCACCGATTGCGCTAAGCGGTACGACAACGATTCAGGCGATTGCTCTGGCGACGGGCTTCACGCAGAGTGCGGTAGGAAGTGCAACCTACACGATTACTCCACCAGCAGCGACACCGACCATCACTCCGGGAACGGGAACCTACACTTCATCGCAAACGGTTACCCTTAGTGACGCTACGAGCGGTGCAACGATCTACTACACGACGGACGGGACAACGCCTACGACTGCGTCCGCAAAATACACACTGGGTTTTGCAGTAACAACAACAACGACGGTAAAGGCCATCGCAACCGCACCCGGTTACGCTAGCAGCGCAGTCGCGACGGCTGTCATTACCATCCAAGCTTCTACCCAGGTTGTGAACTTCGGTTCAGGATTCTCGGCGAGTGGCATGCAATTCAATGGGCATACCATGCTGAATGGTACCAGGCTGCAGCTTACGGATGCGGCCGCTGGGTTCGAAGTTGGAAGTGGGTTCTGGACGCAGAAAGTGAATGTGCAGGCCTTCACTAACGATTTCACGTTCCAATTGACGAACCCGGTCGCAGATGGTTTTACATTCACGATCCAAGGAATTGCTCCGACAGCAATCGGTCCGGCGGGCGGAGGTCTTGGCTACGGCCCAGCTACGTCCGGAGGAACACGCGGGATCGGTAGCAGCGTGGCCGTGAAATTTGACATTTACGACAACGCAGGCGAAGGTTCGAACTCCACCGGTTTCTACACCAATGGAGCTTCGCCGACCATGCCGGCAACGACTTTGGGGAACGGCGTGAACCTGTTGAGTGGACACCCCTTCAACGTCCACATGGCATACGACGGCACTACCTTGACGATGACAATTTCGGATACCACAAATACAGCTCAAACATTTACGACGAGTTGGCCGGTCAACATCCCTGCTATTGTTGGCGGCAACACAGCCTATGTCGGTTTCACGGGCGCGACAGGAGGGTTCGACGGCGATTGCAAGAAATTCTCTCGTGGACCTATTCGAGTTCGACGACAACTCCCGTTGTGTATCAGACCTCGAATCTGGTGGCGGTCAGTTCTGGCCCTGTTTTTCGCACATTCACTTATACGCGGTTTTCCGGATACAACAGGAACAATTCTCGATGCGACCAAAGTTGGAGATAGCGTGACATTTTCCGTGAACGTGGCCACGGCGGGAACGTACGACATAAAGCTCTCCTACAAGGCGATACAATTCGAGGGGCATCTCCCAACTATCGATCAACGCTGCAAACGTCGGCGCAACCTCGGATCAGTATGCGGCCACCGACTCGTACGCTATTTTCGACTACGGGACCTTTAACTTCCCCGCTGCGGGCAATTACTCTTTCAAATTTACGGTAACGGGCAAGAACCCTAGTAGTAGCAACTACAGCATATCCTTCGACGAACTAACGCTGACGCCACAGTAAGCTCTCGAGGGACTTACTGGAGGCTCGCACTCAACCATAACGGCGCCTGCCTGCACCTAGTCACTAAGACATTGATTCTATGAGCTTTATATCTGAATTGGGTTCCCTGCATACCTCTCGTTCGCCCATAATAGCAGCAGCCATTCGTCACTTTGACCATTTGGACAGGTTGCAAACGAGGAGGCGGACAGGATAACACGCTGTCCCGAAATTGTTCCTCTCACCAGTAGGAAAGCAAGTACCAGGACCCTTACCCTAGGCAGTGAAATAGCGGAGGGTCTAGTCATGTTAGCCGCCAGTGCGGAAGGTGTCCGGGAATTCGTGCAAGGATTCCGCACGAGAAAAGTGAATATTGCTCGAGGGTTGACCCTAAGTGCGGCTCTAATTGTTGTCCTCTCCTTGTTGAATGGATGCTCTGGCCTAGTGAGTAGTCCTGGAGGAAATACCCAACCGGGTTCTCTCCAGCTGAATCCGAGCAGCGTCAGTTTTGGCAAAGTTGGGTTAGGAAAACAGTCCACCCAAAATATCTCCGTTACCAACCCTAGCAAGAGCACGGTCACCATCACGCAAGTCAGTGTTTCGAACCAACAATTCACTCTATCTCCGGTGGCGTTGCCTCTCTCTCTTCCGTCCGGGCAGACTGTCAGCTTCTCTATTTCCGTGAAGCCCACGGCGATGGGCACCGTGAGTGGGACACTTTCGGTGGGCACTGACGTCTCAGCCACTCCACAGCAGCTTAACCTTTCGGCGACCGGCGTAAATCCTCAGCCACAGATATCTCCAAGTAGCTCCTCTCTGGACTTCGGAAGCGTAACCATAGGCCAGCAAGGCACGGAGAACGTGACGTTCACCAATGCGGGCGGAGCGGACCTCACGATTTCGATGCTGACATTGACGGGCGCAGAATTTGCGGTCAGTGGAATCACCACACCGAGGACGATCAGCTGCTGGCCAAACCGCAGCCATGACGATCACATTTCATCCGACAGCGACCGGATCCGCGACGGGTGAGTCTGGTAATCACGAGCAACGACCCGACGAATCCCACAGTGAATATTTCGCTAACAGGTAGCGGCACCAACACGCCGGTTGGGCAATTGACCTCGAATCCGACGAGCTCTAAGTTTCGGAGACGTCAACACAGGAGCTAAAGCTTCAAAGCAGATTGTCTCTGACGAATACCGGAAACGCTGCGGTAAAGATTTCGAAAATCACCGCCAGCGGCACAGGATTTAGCGTCAGCGGAGTGACAGTTCCTGCAACAGTAAATGCGTCGCAGAGCGTGACTCTGAAAGTTGATTTCGCTCCAACAACAACCGGAAGCGCTTCGGGCACAGTTACCGTAACCAGCGATGCCAAAGGTTCCCACGCTTACTATTGCGCTGACAGGAACGGGCGTGCAGGCCGGCCTAAGTGTCTCACCGACGACGTTCAATTACGGTAGCGTTGTAAATGGGCAGACGAAGTCACAGACATTCAGCGTGACGAACACGGGATCCGCTACCCTCACGATTGCCCAGATTTCAGTGGCGGGTGCGGGCTATACCGTAAGTGGACTTTCGACTCCTGCGATGATCGCCGCCGGTCAGAGTGCATCTTTCAGTGCGCTCTTTGCGCCAACGACGGCAGGGAATCTCAGCGGAACAGTAACCATTTCCAGCAACGCGCCGAATTCACCGAGCAAGGTGACTCTCAGTGGCACGGGAGTTGCGGCGTCAGTAACCTTATCGGCGAGTCCCACGAGTCTTGCATTCGGCAACATCAACGCGGGAAGTTCGAGTTCAAAGAGCGTGACGCTCACCAATTCAGGGAATTCAAATCTGACCATTTCCCAAATCACCGTTACCGCCAAGGACGTACAGACGACTGGCATCACGACGCCATTAACGTTGACTCCGGGGCAGGCAAAAGCAATGAATATTGCCTTTAGCCCGAAGACTGCGGAGAACGTCACTGGGAATTTGACGGTTACGAGTTCGCAAGGGGCGAGCTCTGTGATCGCCGTGAGTGGTACTGGAGTCCAGGCAGGACTGAGCTTTACCCCGTCGACAGTAAGCTTCGGCAGCGTCCCAGTAGGCTCAACGAATTCGCAGACCGTCAGAATCAGCAACTCGGGGACGGCAGCGCTAACGGTTAGCCAGGTGAGCGTGTCGGGCAGCGGCTACAGCACCAGCGGATTAAGCCTGCCGTTATCGTTGAATCCAGGGGCATCGAGCACGTTCAACGTGCCAGTTCTTGCCTGCGTCAGCGGGATCGGTGTCAGGTAGTGTCTCCATCGTGAGCAATGCTCCGAATTCTCCTGCAAGCTTGCCGCTAAGCGGAACGGGTGCGGCTGCCACGAAGACGCTTTCCTTCAGCTCATCGAGCCTCAGTTTTGGAAACGTGGCGACGGGCAGTTCCGTCACACACAACGTGGTCATTACCAATACCGGCAACTCCGATGTGCTGATCTCCACCATTACAGCTGGAGGGACGGGATTTGGCGTAAGTGGCGCCGGCACACCAGTGACCTTGACAGTGGGGCAAGCACTGACGATCTCAGTGAGTTTCAGCCCGGCCGCGACCGGGACCTCAAGTGGGTCGGTGACGGTTTCGAGCAATGCGTCGGGTTCACCCGCGACGATTACTCTCACGGGCAATGGAATTCAAGCAAGCACCCACACAGTTTCCCTAACCTGGAATGCAAGTACCTCCACGGTTTCCGGCTACAACGTTTACCGCACCACGACGAGTGGCTTGGGCTATGTGCGCCTCAATGGTTCGCTACTGACCTCGCTAAGCTACACGGATAGCACGCTGCTCAGCGGAACGACCTACTATTATGTGACCACAGCCGTAGACGCGAGTGGGAATGAAAGTACCGACTCCAACGAGGCTCAGGCGATTATTCCGTAATCGATCCTGCGTCATCTGCTTATTCTTTCGCAACGTCTGCTGGCATTCGGCGTTGAGTTAACAATCTCCAATTTGCATAGACCCAGACGAGAGTCTGTGCCAAAAGTGCGCCGGTTGCGTCAATGAACACGTCGCGCACCCGGGCCTCCCGCAAAGGCACGAGAGACTGGTGCCACTCATCCAAGCCGGCATAGGTGACGGCAATTACTAGAGTAGCCAGCGCCCAATTCAAACGCCAACCAGAGCGGTCTGCGCGAATTCCATGGAAGACTGCGATACTGAAGAGGCCGAATTCAGTGATGTGCGCCATTTTGCGGATTCCTATATGCATCAAGCGCAGCATTCGAGGCGTCGCTCCAGGGAGCAGACGGTGGAGGAAGGGAATAATGACGCGGGCCGTCTCCTCACCACTGAAATAATGAGAGGAGAAAATTGAGATCAGAGCGGCGACGAATATTGCGGGAATCCAGTGCTTGAAACGGCCCATCATCTGTGTGTCGCCAATAGCAAAGTTAGATCGTCTCTCGTCAGAGAGTGATCTTTTTCCTTGGTCAAAGCGGAATGGGAATCGACGAAGAGCAAATTCACCTGCGAGGATCGTTGAATACTTGGGATTAGTACCATTCAGTTAACCACCGGTCAGATCCTTAAGTGCGCGGCGAGCTTCATCAGCCACCGGAGTCTTGGGGTTGAGGTCGATCACTTTCTGCAGTTCGGTTCTTGCTCGCGAGGCGTCGTTCAGTTTCTGGTAAGTAAGTCCCAGGTGATAGCGGTAGGCCTGATTTTCTGGAGCCTTTTTGACTGCATCCTCGAATAGCGGAGCAGCAACGGAATAGGCGCCGTTTCCATAGTAGGCCCAGCCCAGAGTGTCGGCGGAGTTCGGTAAATTGGGTAACCCTTGTCGCGCGGTTTGGGCCAACGTCAAAGCAACGTTTGGACTGCCTCCGTGTTGAAGCATTAGGTAAGCAAGATTGTTCGCCGCCAAGGGATTATCTGGCTGGATGGATAACGTTTTCTGGTAAGCAGTTTGCGCTTGTTGCCAATTCCCCATGGACTCGTAGAAGCTTCCCAGATGGTAGTAAAGCTGAGGGTCGTTCGGCGCCAACTCGATAGCCCGCTGACAAGTTGCGATCGCCTGATCGGGCTGGCCCTTTGCAGATTGCAGTTGAGCGAGAATTACAAGTGCGCCGTATTCTTTCTTGTCCAGTTCAACCGCACGTGTGATGGACGCTAGCGCCTTGTCAGGATCTTTAGCCCGCAGAAAAAGTTCTGTCTGTAGCACATAGAGTGTGGAATTGTTGGGGTTCTTTGCGATTTGGTCGTTCATGAAATTCATCGCAACTGCGGGCTTCTTCTCAACGAGAAAGACCTTTATCAGTCCGCTTACTGCTTCAATGGACGCAGGATCATGTGTTAGAGCTTCGCGAAAGAGCTTTTCCGCGCTCTGCAATTTGCCCCTGTGCGAGGCGGAGCTCTCCCAATTTTGCGTACGGAATTGCGCTCTGTGGTATCAATTGCTGCACGCGGATAAGGTCTGCCTCTGCGCCAGCGGCGTCGCCCTGATTGATTCGCGCCGTGGCATGATCGAGGTAGCCTTCAACCACGTTCGGCGAGTGCTTCTTCACTTGATCACTGACCTCTTCAAGAGTCCGCCAGTCGCGCTGCTGGGCTGCGCTTGCTCCTAGAGCCAGCCAAGCCTCTGACAATCCGGGGCGCAGGCGAGTCGCTTCCCTCCATTCACTCTGCGCTTGCTGGGTGTTGCCCTTGCCTTTGTAGGCCAAGCCCAGTTGGTAGTGGCCGAGAGCATTGTCTGGCGCATTCTTGCACGCCTGCTGCAAGGTTTGAACGCTCTCGTCAAACTTATTCGCTTGAAGTTGAATCTGGCCTTTTAAGATCAAGGATTCAGCATCCTGAGGTGACTTCTTGAGAAGATCGTCCGCCAGTTTCGAGGCTTCGTCGAGCTTCCGGTTCATGATTAGTATCTGAATGTAGGTTTTCTGAACAGACAGATCGTTCGGATACTTGGAAGAGAGCGCAGCAAACTCGGAAAGCGCCTTCGGCATGTCGCCGCGGCTCAGGTAGTAGTCACCCAGCATGCGATATCCCGTGGGGTTATCCCCGAGTTGTTGCTTCGCATCCGTAAGAGTTGTTTCTGCGAGAGATCCCTGCCCTTGACTGAGATAGAGCCCGGCTAGTTCGGCTCGAGGCAATGGATTTTTCGGTGCCAGGGAGATGGCTGCTTGAAATTGCGCTTCCGCTTCTGTCCAGCGTTTCTGCTGTTGGTAAAATTTCCCAAGAGCGAGTAGAGGTGCAATGGAAGTTGGGTCGGAAGATTGCGCTTTCTTCAGGCTGTCTTCCGCTTCCTTTGTTGCGCCGGTCCGCACCTGGATGAACGCAAGGTTCAGATAGCTTCCGGAGTGATTCGGCGCCATTTCTGTGGCTTCTGTTGCTTCCTGAAGTGCCTCTTTGGTGTTGCCCAATGCCAGGTCCGCATCTGAAAGTAAGATTTGCTGCTTCGACGTGTTTTGGATTGCTCTTGAGGATCAAGACCGCTCGGTCTTTTGCGTCCTGATACTTGCCGCCGGAGAGAAAAAGACGACCAATCTCTAGCTGGGCGGGCCAGTTGTCCGGTTGGAGCTCAACGGTGCGGTTCAACTGCTGGAATGCTTGCGCCCAACTGCCTTGCTTCAGATAACATTGCGCGATTTTATAGTGAGCCTCGGCGAAGCGCGGGTCAATCTGGAGAGCACGGCCATAAGAAATCAGCGCCTCGGGATATTTACCCTTGTCGAAGTCAAGATTCCCCTGGGCAAAGAATTTTTGTTTTCGAATATTGGGGTCACGCGAACAACCCACACCGAACGCGCCAAGGAGAACAAGCACAGTGAGAAGCGCTGCTAGTCTTGAGTGGCTTTTCATGAGATTCAGTCTCTTAGCAAACATTCTTTTGGAATGCGACTAGGTGCAATTCTGCGGCCTCAGAGCAGTTAAGAACAAGTGATAAAGCATAAACTTCGAAAATCGTCCTAACAAACTGAAAAGTATATGGTTAACACTTGCGAGAGAACAGGTTTCTGCAAACCAATCCCTGTTCACAATTACACCTGAGCCTAAAGGCACAAGTCGAGTGAGAATTCAGGGGTAGATTTGGGTACAATACTTCCACTCCCCATTTAGGCGCGAAAGGCGCACAATGGTGTAACCAGGTTGATGGCAGGTGTGGATTATTCTATATGATTTAAAATAAAGTACTTGCTTGAATATGGGGGCGTGTGCCGAGTGAGGCTCGCATGGCAAGGGCCGTGCATTGTACTTGTGGGGGATGTAGCCGAATCCCGTCTAACTGCGGGAAGCATTTCGTGCCAACTAGCCCGAAATGTCCGAGGAATCAGGAAGCAAAGAGGTTGACATGGTTCGCAATGGTGAACTGACGCTGGCTGATGTGAAACGGGTGCTCCGCCGTTATGGGTGGATCTTACCGATCACGACCCTATTTCTTGGAGCGGTTGGATTGATTGCCTCTCTGATACTCCCCAAGAAATATACATCCCAGACCATGGTTTTGGTGGAGCAACCAACCATCGGACCCGACTACGTGAAACCGGTGGTCAGCGAGGATCTGGATCACCGACTCGTCTCCATGCAGGAACAGACCCTAAGCCGTACCAGGCTGGGACCGATTATCGAAAAGTTTGGTCTCTATCCCGGCGATCGCGACCGCGTGCACGTCGATGATCTCGTCGAACGGCTACGCGCGGCCGTAACGATCAAGCCAATGGATCCAACACCCGGCACACAGACTCATCAATTACCGGGTTTCTACGTGAACGTCACTTATGACAACCCACGAACTGCCCAGCAGATTTGCACTGAGATCACGTCTATGATCCTCTCGCAGAATGCCGGGGATCGTCAGAAACAGGTCAAAGTGACCACAGACTTTCTCGGTCAGCAATTGGATGAGGCAAAAAAGAACCTGGATGCGCAGGACGCCAAGCTGGCACAGTTCAAACGTCAGTTCCTGGGATCATTGCCGGAAGAAGAGCAAACCAATCTCGGTATCCTAACGGGAATGAATTCGCAATTCGAAGCTAATACCCAAGCGCTCAGCCGCGCCCATCAGGACAAGGCTTTTACCGAGTCACTGCTTACGCAACAAGAGGCGAATTGGAAGGCCTCCCAGACAGGTCAAAATCCGGAGACAGCGGAACAGCAACTTACCGTTCTGCAAGATCAGCTTACGACTTTGCTGGCACGCTACACTCCGGAACATCCCGATGTTATAAAGCTCAAGAATCAGATTGAGGAAATAAAGAAGAGGCTGGCGGCGACGCCTAAGAATAGTGGGCCGGCGACTAGCGCCTCGACACCATCCGCTAGCGAGCCACCCCAGATCCAACAATTACGTGCGAAGTTGCGGCAGGACGAGATCAGTATCAATGATTTAACGAAACGGCAGATCAAATTGCAGGAAGAGATTAGTAAATTGCAGGGACGCGTCCAGGCTAGTCCAATGGTGGAGCAGCAATTCAAGGAACTGACTCGCAACTACCAAACGGCACTCGAATTCTACAATGACCTCTTGAAGAAGCGACAAACTGCGGGTGTAGCCGGAGACCTTGAGAACCAACAGCAGAGCGAACAGTTTCGTATTTACGACGCTCCGAGCCTTCCGGATGCGCCTTCGTTTCCAAAGAAAATTGTATTTATTCCTGGCGGGCTGGGTGCCGGGCTGGCACTCGGTTTGGGCATTCTCTTCGTAATCGCCGCTAGCGACAAGTCGCTACACAGCGAACGCGATGTTGAGCTTGCCCTGAACCTTCCAGTATTGGTCTTAATCCCGAACTTGGATGTACGTGTACACGTGACAGACCATGTGCCGAGACTAGCGGTGAAAGCGTAGGACGCGTTAAAGACAAAAGTTTAATTGCCTAAATTTATGAGGAAACGATGAGCAGGATTCACGAAGCGCTGAAAAAGGCTGCACAAGAACGATCATCGAGGCTTTCGTCCGGGGCTTCCGCAGACCTTGTTGACGTTACGACGGATGTGAGCCGCACAACTGTTTCGGCCGTAGAACGCGTTTTTCCGCTGCTTGAGGAGCCTGGCCCTGAACAAAGAGTCCCTTTCCTAGACTTCGAAGATCTATTAAAAAAGTGCGCGCACCCCCAATGGCGACCTGATCCAAGAATCAATGTGTTTATCCACACGAATAGTAATCAGGTTGATGCAGAGAGTTTCAGAACCTTGCGCTCTCGCCTTTTTCAGACTTGCTGGGACGCGTCCCTTGAAGAGAGTTCTAGTGACAAGCAGTATCCCGGCGGAAGGCAAGACCTTTGTCGCAGCGAATCTGGCACAGTCCATTGTCAGGCAAGACAACTGTCGTGTGCTTTTGATCGATGGAGATCTGCGGGCTTCGAGATTGCATGAAATGTTGGGCGCTCCTGCTACCCCAGGGCTGACAGAGTATTTGCGCGGGGAGGCGGATGAAATCACAGTGATCCAGAGAGGCCTAGAGGGGAATCTTTGCTTTATTCCCGGTGGTGGCCCAGTCGCAAACCCCAGCGAACTCCTCCTGGGCGAACGCATGAAGCACTTATTGCAACTGGTTACCCCAATTTTCGATTGGATCATTATGGATTCACCGCCGGCAATACCAGTCCATGACGCGAGCCTAATGTCCGATCAATGCGACGGAGTACTTTTTGTAGTGCGGGCGGGATTTACTCATTTCGAAATGGCGGAAAAGGCTGTTTCGGATTTTCGCGACAAGAATTTGCTTGGGATCGTATTAAATCGCGTTGAAAAAAATGATTCCTACGGCGGCTACTATTATGGCTATCCCGTAGTTGATAAAAAGAAAAGCTAGCCCCACTTGAACTCGGTCTCAGTTTTGAAGCGAGCATCTCTCTGCGTGTCTTCAAACTGATAACGTGAGTCACTCAACCTTCCAGCTCCGAATTCACCTCAAACCGTCGAAGAGTTTTCGACGGTCGCTACACGCTTTTCGCTCCGCTGGAGGAGCCAAAGGACAGGTACAAGCAGAATCAGGCCGAGCAGGAAGAACACCACTCCACCTTCGGTGATGCAGCCTGCCATAGAGAAATCCGGGATCGACATACTGTGCGAGGAGCGTCAAAGTAGCAATTCGTACTCCATTCTTTACCAACATAATCAGTAATCCTGCGACCACAAACACAACCTGCTTCCAGAAAGTACGAAGCAGTAGATGGCCCACAATTAGTGCCAAAATGAGCAGGGCCATACTCGATCGGATGCCACTACATTCTTTCGCGACTTCGATGCTAACGTGCGGAAGGTGAAAGACAAATCCCTCCCGTAAAACGGGAACTCGCACCAGGTCAAAAATTACTTCGGTAACGTCTGCAGAGCCCTTCTGCAGGAAATAAATCACGCGATCCAGCAGGACGTCAGGCAAAGGAATCGTCAGGAAGAGAAACAACAGGGGAAATCGTCCATTTTTGAGCGCCTCTCTTCCAAAGAATAGAGCAAAGCCCGAGATCCAAAGCAGCACCAGCGCAAATGTATATCCCGCGAGTACCTCTGCCTGTGTCCATGTCGTCGTGGCTCGAAATGTCCAGAAGTAGGCTGCGGCAGAGACCACCAAAAGGACTCCGGCCAAGAAATATTCAGAGAATAAGTGGCGAAAAATCTGTTTGCGTTCGGTGTAAATCAGCCAAGCGCTTATAAAGGGTATGAGAATAACATGCGAAGCGTCGTCATTCGCGCGAGAGAAACTAACCAGCGCCAGGCATGGTTTCCAGAAGAGAAGCATGGAAAGCAAGATCCAGAAACCATAAAGTAAGAAGGGACTTTTGCGACTTTGAGTCTCAGCGCTCAATCGACTTTGCTCCTGAAGCTGGTTCCGTTCGCACAATAACTATCCTAAAAGCATCACGGCCAGCCTCAGCGAGTCGAGTCAGTGCCGTGTGTCGCATTGTATAGGGTGGGAAGGGGCGGGGACTAGGGTGTTATGATGATCGTGGTGCATTTCCTCAAATCCGATTCCGTACCGTTTGGCAACTGCGCTGCAACAGCAACCATGTGCCTTCCAGGGTCAAAGAGAAATGGCTCAGTCGCGCCAGAAATACCCTTGACGAACCCCTTGGCGTCAGCGGGCACCGGAATCGAACCCAGCAGCGTGCGCTTCGATATTCCCCGAGAAATTTCATAAAAGTTGAACTGCTGGACACATGCCTGTTTTACTTCCCGAGAACAAGCGGGAGTAACGCTGAAGTCGTAGTCAAAGGTAAAGGTAATCCTGTGCGTGGGCTGCGACGTTTGGAGGCTCGTGTATAGCAGAGCCACCGCAACCGTTGACAATAGTTTATGCACCATGTTCGACCTAAACCAGATTTCTGCTTGGATCTCCCGGAGAACCACACATATACACCCTTAGGTCTTCCTAGTAAACTGACCAGCCTGAGTCGGAGAGGCGCTGGCGGAGAAGGAGGACAAGCTGTGCGCTTGGGACAGCCACGGGCTTACTAGAGGGACAGAAGAAAATCCGGCGAGTGAAAGGCTATCGGGAACTGGAACTTTTGCATCGCCGCATGAACCCGTCGTTGACTCAACAGGCCCAGGTCGCGTAAGGTGCAAAATGTCGAGAGCCACTGTTTTCTCTTTCGGATTTCAACTAGAGGCGGGGTAACTTCGCTAGTGGCGTTGCGAAATGCAGCCCGCCGATTGGCCGATGCTTCACGGCTAATCACACGCTTTCAGAAATAAATAGATCGTCATTATCAACCCAGTAAGAATGACGATTGCTCTAACCAGCACTGGCGGTAATTTCTGCGCATAGTGAGCCGCTGAATAGCCACCGCAAGCCGCTCCAAGGATCATCACAATCGCTTGCGGCCACACGATGGATCCTGTCGCAATAAAAGTGACCGTCGCTACTCCGGTCATCACCGATGCCAGAACAACTTTCAACGCATTCATTGTGTTAATGTCGGTCATGCCCAATGTGGCAAGCATGGCCAAGTTCAATATCCCTTTTCCGCCACCGAAATAACCTCCGTAAATTGCCACCAGTAGTTCGAAAATCGATGCTCCTGCGATTGCCGCATTGCTGGGTTGGTGTGAAATGCAAGAGGCTCTGCGGCTTGTGGGGTACCTGCCAAAGGCAAACATTAGCGTAGCACCTAGCATCAGCCAGGGAATGACTCGAAGAAATGTGCTTGCCGGCGTATTGATTAGAAAGAGCGCTCCGGCAAGGCCTCCCACCAGGCTCATCGTGAGGAGGGGAAGTACCAAGCGCAAGGGAAGGTTCAAGCGGTTCCGATACGCACCACCACTGGCAGTGGTACCAACCCACAGCGACAGCGTGTGCGTGGCGTTTGCCGGTATCGGTGCAATCCCGGTCAACAACAGTGCTGGGAACGCCACAAAGCTCCCACCACCCGCAACCGCGTTCATGGCTCCGCCAAGTGCCCCGGCGAAAAAGAGGAGGATGGCGTGTGAGAGGTTCAAATAGGACTTCTATCACGAAGCCTGGAGTAGGTGCTAGTCTGCTCTTCGGCCAATTGAACCTTGTAGGAAAGTCCGTTTCGGTCATGCCAGTTTTCAGCCGAAGTGTACTCTCTCGCACTCTCCCTCATGAAACTCGCCGGTCACTGATAATGCGTCTGTTAGGATGACATCAAGTTGGCCGAAGCTTCCTAAAAATCATGTTTCTGGATCTTCATGTTGGTAGTCTCGTTGAACCTTTCACCGGTCGCAGGTGGGACCGCCCTGAGATTTTGCGTGAGTTCTACAATCGCCTGACATATTTCCAAGCTCACGGCTTGGCGCCGTCCGACCTCGTATTCATCCACTATGGCAATGCCTTAGAGTTCTTCGTGGACCTACTAGCCATTTGGAGCCTTGGTGGCTGTGCGATTCCCCTCGACCCGCGATTGAGCCATTTTGAGGTCGAGACCTTGGCGCGGGCGGCTGCTCCTCGCTTCTCGCTTTGGCGAGCGGAACCGGAGGCTGTGATCGGTGCGAGGCTATCTTCTTTGGGAGTACAAGTACTTCAGACTGCCGCGCCGGCTGAAAAAGGTGGATCTAGCCAACGACCGATATTCTCCTCCAGCCTCCTTTTTCTGGATCAACCAGCACTCGTTCTGTTTACCTCTGGAACCACCGGCCAGCCTAAAGGAGTGGTTCACACCCACCGATCCCTGCGTGCTCGTTGGATGAGTCTTCGACAGTGCCTCGGCACTGAAAAGTTCCGGCGTACTCTCTGCCTCCTGCCGACGCACTTTGGGCATGGATTGATTTGCAATTGCTTGTTCCCTTGGCTCTCCGGCCAGGATCTCTTCATTGCGCCTCCCGTTAGACCCGAACTGGTAATGCAGCTTGGTTCTTTGCTCGACGATCACGAAATCACATTTATGTCCTCAGTACCGTCAATCTGGCGCCTCGCACTCAAAACGGCCAAGCCTCCAAGCCTGGGGCGGCTGGAGCAAGTATTTTGCGGTTCGGCGCCGCTCTCGGCCTTTCTCTGGAAAGGTATCCAGGAATGGACTGGCACCAAGCATGTCCTCAATGCCTACGGCATCACGGAAACGGGCAGCTGGGTAGCTGGAACTACCGTGCAGGATGTCGCGTTGGAAGATGGCCTGATTGGGCTGCCTTGGGGAGCCGTTGTCAAAATTCTGAAGACCTCAAGCACCGAGGTGCCGCCCGGACTGGTACAGGAGTGCGTTGCAGGAGAGTCTGGCTATATCTGGCTGAATACCCCGGCCCTAATGAAGGGGTATCTCGGGAGGGATGATCTTACCAACCAAGTTGTGTCGCAGGGATGGTTTTTCACCGGTGATATCGGCATCGTTGATGATCGCGGAATTCTTTATCTGCGCGGAAGGGAGCGCGAAGAGATAAACAGAGGTGGGATGAAGGTTTATCCAGGTGATATCGATGCCGTAGCGGAGCAATACGAGCAAACACTCGACGTTTGCACTTTTGGTTTCGAAGAGCAACTTCATGGAGAAAACGTCGGGATCGCCGTCGTCTTGAAGTCAGCGAGCGACGAACATTTTCGAGGCCTGTACAACCGACTGAAGGAGCATTTGGCCTCCTTCCAAATGCCGCAGCGATGGTACCTTCTGGACGAAATCCCGCGCACCTCACGGGGAAAGGTCAACCGCGCGCAGGTAGCACAGATGTGCGTCGGCCTGAAACCTGTAGACCACCGCAAAATCCTGAGTGGAGCAGGAAATTGACCGCTCCGCTCCAACTTCATTCCCGGAGACACCATGCAGAGTCTGCACGATAAGCTTATTGCTGTCCTTGAGGCGAGCGATGTAGTGTTGGACGGCGAGCACAAAGAAGAGACTCCATTGATCAAGTCTGGGAAACTGGATTCTCTCGGCCTGTTCAACTTGGCCTTGTTTGTTGAAAGTCAAATAGGCAGCAAAGTGGATGTCACCGCCTTCAATCTTGCCAAGGAATGGAACACGGTAAATGACATACTCAAATTCATCGCCAGGTTTCGGGAATCAAGCTGACCGAGCTTGAGAATTGACCTTCCTGGCATGACCGCTAATTCGATGAACTCGCACTACGAGTTGGTCTGCTACGAGCCACAGCTGAAGAGACAGGTGATAGAGCTTCAGACGCATCTCTGGAGCCCCAGCACCGCGTTGAACACTTCCTACTTCGAGTGGAAGTACGAGCGCAATCCGTGTATCGACGTACCACTGATCTACCTTGCGATGCACGACGGAAAGGCCGTTGGGATGCGGGGTTTTTTCGGCACGGAGTGGGAAGGCGGGGTTCCGACTCAAAAATTCAGCGCGCTTTATGCCGATGACCTTGTTGTTGCCCTCGAGCACCGCAATTGTGGACTCATCCCCAAAATCATGACCGCGGCCTTCAAGGATTTGGCAAAACTGAAATATCAATATGCGCTTAATCTGAGCGCTGGGCCGATGACCATTCTCTCCTCAATCGCCACAGGCTGGCGCAACGTTGGCTCCATGCAGCCGATGTGCCAACGATCCCGGCGTGCTGCAATTCAGAGTGGTAGAGACCGTCTCGTCGCGCGATTGCCCTTCCTATCCCGCGAAATCAGCGAGATTGTGCGTCAATGGTCTGAGAAAGAGCGATGGTCCCTCGCAGATATCGACGTAGATCGTGTCAGGTACAAGCTCAGAAACCTTCCTTGGATCCACTTTGAAGATGCGCCGCGTTGCGTAGACATGGCGGAATTGGTCGAGAGAATCGGTGGCGGTGGCCGCATTCGACACGTGAGAAACCGCGAGTACTTTGATTGGCGATTTAAGAATCCACTCAGCACTTACCGGTTTTTGTTCTGGGAAAAAATGCACTTGGAGGGTTATCTGGTGTTGCAGGAATACACCTCTGCGTTTGCCGACAAGGAGGTGTTGAACATAGTGGACTGGGAAGCTAGTAGCGTCGCGGTTCAGGCTGAACTGCTTCAAGCAGCGATGAAACTGACTGCCGATAAGAGATCAATCATCTGGTCAGTAAGCCTGCCCCTACCAACAAAAACAGTACTCGAAAAATCAGGGTTCAGGCTCGAACGACAACCGCAAAGTGCAACCCAACACCGTCCTTCTCTATTGATACGGGCCATTCGCGACGAAGAGCTCGACGAGGACTGGCTGTTTGCTGGCGAACGGCTGTTAGATATGAAGACCTGGGACCTTCGGATGCTCTACTCCATGGTGGGATGATTTCACGCAGGTTGCGGTCTGCAACGAAAGTTGCTCTGAGTATCGGTGATTAAGCAACCCGCGTCTCATCCCCTCCTAGCCACTGAATGAACCGGCTTCGCTTGCCACCCATATCCCTAAGTATTTTCCAAACATCTACCCAGGACTCCAACCGAAATAGCCTAACCAAAACTACGTATGTCAACGCACCTGCAACTACCTGAATCGCCAACCGCAGTCCGACAGTCAAGTTGCTGAAAACCCAGCGATCCGAAATCCACAACAGAATCCCCATAGATGTCGCGCAGGCAAACGGCCCCGCAACATTCCGAAGGAGTTCTGTGAACCCGAGATTGAGAAGGCGGCCCGCCCTTGACCACGTTGGGTAGCAGATGAAGAGGTAACTGCCCAAGAGGTAGGCCCACGCTACGCCGACCAGTCCCCAATGAGTACCAATCAACACGCCCGCAGCACGAACGGCGGTGGCGTAAATCCCAAGTCGAAGGAGAGTATCTGTTCTCCCTTGCGAAAGGAATATCCAATTGGCCGTGTTGTAGATCGATTGTGCCATGCCGGCGAAGCAGAGCAATTGTAGAATGATGATAGATTCTCGCCATTTGTTGCCGTAAACGACGAGAATCGCAGGCTCCGCCAAGACGCTAAGTCCAATCATCATGGGGAATGTGAGCAACGCGATCATCCGGGTGCTGCGAAGATAGGCGCGCTTCACGGTTTCAACATCATCCTGGATTGTGGAAAGAGCGGGAAACATCACCGCGGTCGAGATGTCCGTGACGTTGCTCAATGGAAGGCGCATGAGTTTGTCAGCCAGGCTGTAAAAACCGAGAGCAGAGCTGCCGATCCATCGGCCAATTACTAGTTTATCTATGTTTATTGACCAATATATAATTGCTCCAAAGCCCATCAGGTTGCCGCTGTAATGCATCAATTCCCTGATAGCTGAAAAATCAAACGACATTGCAGGCCGCCATGCAGAAAGACTCCACATCAGCACTACCCGGACAATCGTGGCCGTGAGTAATTGTCCTACGAGACTCCAAACACCAGCACCGTTAAACGCCAATAGCAGCGCCACAATGCCCGAGGCGAAAGTTGAGATAATTTCAATCCAGAATTTGGTCCTGAAGTTGAGCGACTTGTCGAGAAGGGCATTTTGTACAACATTCAGAGAGCCGAAGAAGAAGTTCATTGCTGTCACAGCAGTGAGCAACCGGAGTTGTGGCTCTGCGTAGAAGTTCGCAACCAACGGTGCTGCAAGAACGAAGACCCCGGTCAGGAGAATACCGGTAACAACGTTTAACCAGAACACCGAGTTTAGATGCCGACCAGATAGGGATCCCTTTTGAATGATCGAAGCGCCTAGTCCCATGTCAACAAGACTGTTCGCAAACCCTGTGAAGACGAGAACCATCCCGAGGAGGCCGTACTCTTTAGGACTTAGGAGCCGCGCCAGAATTACTGCGACAGAAAATTGCAGTAGCTGCCCCAGAAGTCGAGCGGCCCCACTCCAACCTAGTCCCACCAATGTTCGCTGGCGGAGATTCATCATAATCGGTGCTTGCAAGATTCGGCCAAGAGCGCTTTAGCTTCCTCTAGAACACCTCCATAACTTGCAGGGGAGAGATCCTGGAAAATCGCTTGGCGCTAGGTTGTGGCCAGGTCATAGTTTTCGTCCAGGGGATGCGACGCAGTTTACATCACAACCATTAGCCGTGATACAGAAAGTCTTTTTCGTTTTCTGGCTTAATACTCTGGCGCGGCCACGTGCTTCCTTCTATAAGCCAAGTGCAATAAGTTGAGATAGTTCAGGTCCCAGACTGGGAAGTTTCTTGGAGCCGGAAGACCTCACGTGCACAACGGAAAATAAACGTCTGGGAATCACATGGAACACTATGCTGGGTTAAGAATCTGGGCAGGCTGAATTCCGCTTTGCGCGTATGTTTCTTCTGATCGCTCTGCAACGTGGGGGTCTGCGCTTGCTCGAATTGAAGTCGCGAGGGGCCAGTGAGGCATCGTAGACAATCAATGACAGTGTGATATTACTTATCGACAATCGATGTGAGCAAAGGGGGAACACTAGTTTTTACAGCAGCAAAAATCCTTAGTTTGAGTCGAGCGCAATTCTCTGTAATCTGGCTCGCCGGTGGAGGTCTAGTTACTCTTGCGACCTATGTCGGTCGCTGTTTGTTCAAGTCAAAGGAATGACAATTGAGCCCCATGCGGCTTATTCGATAAGCTATCCGCACAATTTGAAATCCAGGAGTTCTCCTTATGATGCCCCCGGGTGCCCCAGGAACTCATGACGCACGAAACACTTTCCAATACTTCATTTCCCTTGCCCTGCGGTTGCGCAGTTCGCTTTGGAGTTGAAAGCAGTGGCTGGTTCCTTCGCGAGAAATAGACTCATCGAACACTCTGCCAGGAAGCTCACCATTCGTTGCTTCAACTCCTTGCCATAAGCCTCGCGGTTTTCCTGCGAATCCAACCCGGGTAGGGCCGGATGGTTATACCCGATGAACAAAGCCCACTCCGTCTTGAGTCTTCTTGCTTGCTCGATATGCAAAGAATTTGCGGCACCAGACTCGACAACTTGCAGGCAGTACATGGCCAGCATGTTTATATCCAGCCGCTCCAACTCTTCCATTTTCAGCATGCCCCACCTCTATTTTCCACTTGGTCCAATGCGGCGACTGCTTCGCCATCCGTTGGAACAGCGAGTGATGTTGTAGCTTTTCTGGTTTGAGGGCTATCGGGCGGAGGATTGCACGTGTTCCTCAGAATATGGGCAACTCCAAGTTTAGCCGCTTTGCAATCTAAAGCATCAACTTTTTATGAATTGTATGTAAACCGGTGGCCGGTCAACGCGGTGATTCCAGGCTCCGTTGTTACTTTTACTCTCCCTGATGCGCTATAACAATCGCCTTGCAGAATAGAGATGCTTGAGTAGCCTCCGCAACAAGCCGACAACGAAGATGGGATTCTAGGAAAAGGATTCAGTTTTGCAGCTGACAAGTCGAGAATGGCTTTGCGCGACTAGTCGTAATATATTGAAAATATGGACGATAGGATCCTTTAATTTCTTCGCCTGTGGCGCCGGTAAAGGAATTCAGTGGGTAAATAATGGCAAGAGTTTTCACTACTCCTAGGATCCAAGGGCGTCCACGGGAGTTCTGTGGGTGCAGTCCCCGAAGGTCGATCATTAACTTATTTTCTATCAGTTACTTGCGGGACATGGTCGACAACACAACCCAAATGCACAAACCAGCAACTATGGCAGGTGAGTTGCGATACCATAAATATCAGCGCGACCTGCAATGGCGGTAGCCTGAGAAATGACCGGGACAAACGCTAGATCTTTAGAGGGAGCCACCAAAATATGTTGAGCCCTGAAACGAGCGGAGCTAGGTGGTTCGCGTTACAAGTGAGAACTCGCTGGGAGAGTTCAACGGCCGTTCTGCTCTCTGGCAAAGGGTACGAGACGCTACTTCCCACTTATCAGACTAAAAGGCGTTGGAACGGCGGGCTGAAGCAAGCCACCGCGCCTCTCTTCCCCGGTTACGTGTTTTGCCAATTTAATGCTCAAAATCGTCTGCCAATTCTTGTAACGCCTGGAGTGATTTCGGTGGTTGGCCGGGGACGAATTCCCGTTCCAGTCGAAGATTCGGAAATTTCCGCGCTGCAGCGCGTGGTTTCGTCAGGTTTGGAAGCTGAACCATGGCCATACCTGGAAATTGGTCAGAAGATCAGGATTGAGAGCAGCAGTCTAAATGGAATCGAAGGGGTACTGATTAATTTCAAAGGAAACCATCGCATTGTAGTTTCCGTTTCGCTGCTACGAAGGGCGGTTGCGCTGGAAATCGACCGCGATTGTGTTCGCCCGCTAGGCTCTGATAACGTCGGGGCCCTAGAACCCCTAGCTTCTGATCCTCTGCACCAAGGTGTCGTGATATAGGTCATTTGCTGAAGATACTAGACGCCGAATCAGGCCGATAGCTGTAGGGGCCACCAAAAGGGCTAAAATTTCGAGTGGATGGAAAGCTTAGGTCACGGAAAGCTGAATGGCACAAAGCGACGCAAAGATAACTCCTATCAAGGGACAACGAGTCCAGCCGGGAAATGGTCAGAAAGCACAATCGAGCTTCGGCCAACTTGCTGCTTGCCGTGAAGGTGTGCTTAAAGAAGAAACTTTCCATCTCATGTTCCGGCGCGAACTGCGGAGAGCCGAGCGTTCGCAAAAGCCATTCGTGCTTATCCAAATCGATCTGCATGCGGTGCACAATAAGGGCAGCGAGGCGGCCTTCGTCGAGCGACTTATTTCGGTCGTCTCCGGTTGCACTCGAGAGATCGACATCGTCGGTTGGTATGAGGAAGACTCGATCCTTGGCGTGATATTCACCGAAATTAATTTACAAGGAAAAACTCCGATTACCGAGGTTTTGTATTCCAAAGTTGTGGGCGCCCTCCAAGATAAGTTCGAACAGGTATTAGTGGCAAAACTGGTTGTGTCAGTTCACCTAATCCCTGAGAGTTGGGACATACAAAGTCCAGACCAAGAAGTTGAAAATAAGCTCTACCATGATCACTCTCGCAAAGTTTCGAAAAAGCAAATACCCCTGATCATAAAGCGCGTAGTCGATATAGCAGGAAGCAGCCTGCTGTTGATTGTATTCTCGCCGCTCTTAGCGGCGATCGCGCTAGCGATTAAGCTTACTTCTAAAGGTGATGTGATTTTCAAGCAAGAGCGGGTGGGTTGGCTTGGATCAAGATTTAAGTGTTTGAAGTTTCGGACCATGTATACCGACAATGACCCCAAAATCCATCGCGAATACGTAGAGCGTCTTATTGCAGGAAAGAACGCGAACGGGACCGAGGACCAAACTGACTCGGGGCCGGTGGTCTATAAAATTAAGAGTGATCCCCGTGTGACAGCGATTGGCAAGTTTCTGCGCAAAACCAGCTTGGATGAATTTCCACAATTTTGGAATGTTCTTCGCGGCGAAATGTCGCTCGTGGGACCGCGTCCCGCCTTGCCGTATGAATTCGAACTTTATGATGATTGGCACTGTCGCAGGGTTCTCGAGATGAAGCCTGGCGTTACAGGGTTGTGGCAAGTAAGCGGACGGAGTCGAGTCAGCTTTGACGACATGGTACGGTTGGATTTGAGGTATTCCCAGTGTTGGTCGCTATGGCTGGATTTCAAAATATTGCTTCACACACCGCACGCGGCGTTAAAGGGTGATGGAGCATTCTGATTTCGGTGGATGCGGCCTGCGCGAAAAGCTGCGTATTGCAAATAAATAGATTCTCACTCCGAGTATTCCAATTCTCGTCCTGCTTGACAGCAAAATAGCTTTACTTCTGCGGACCCACACCGATCTGTTTCACTAATCTCTCTGAATAAACCGACGATGCGACAAGAAATTACACCGAGAATCGGACTGATTCCGCGACCGTTCCTTGTGAACGATTCGTCTAATGAGTTGATCTTAGTCAATACCAAAAGTCTTGGGACTTGCCTAGACACCGCGTCGTTGAATGCGCTGGCGTTGCGATTACTGCTCTCTCTTTTTGACGAGAAAGAGAAGCTATTTGTGAGATCCGTCTCACAGTACGAACACGGCGTACATCGGGAAAGGACGTCCAGAAAGCACACGATTATCGCGCTTCTGGGTTTACATCAATTGGCCGAATCTGGAGAAGAACTACCGATCGATACGGCGGCAATTCGACAGACAGTTTTGGCGAACACAGATTGGGTGGAAAGTCTCGAAGAGTTGGGTTTGTTGATTTGGTTCACGGCAGAGTGTTACCCAGAAAGGCTGGGCTGGCTGCTCGAGCATTCGAATCTCGAGAAGGCGCTAAGTAATTATTCAGACAGCCATAGTGGGTCCACCGCTGGATTATCGTGGTTTTTAGCTGGTATAGCTCATGCACATATGGCGTGCGGAAGATCGATTCCGGATCTTACCGATGCTGCGATAGACACCTATCACCTGCTTGATGCAAACCAAAGTGGAAGCGGAATCTTTGCTCATTCCAGACTCAGCGGGGTTTTCAAGCGGAATTTTGTCAATCCTACGGGCACGTTTGCGGATCAGATGTACGCCATTTATGCGTTCACAATGTTCGCGCAAGCATTTCAAATTGAGGAACCGCTGGATTCCGCACTTCGATGTGCAAATTCTATTCGCGCTCTGCAGGGAGAATTGGGACAGTGGTGGTTCCGCTACGACACTAGTTCGGGCAAGGTCGTGAATCGATATCCCCTGTTATCCGTCCATCAGGACGGGATTGCGCCAGTTGCCCTTCTTGCTCTGGAGAGGGCAACCGGCCAGAACTTTCGCGACTCGGTATTCAATGGAATGTCCTGGGCCGACAGGCCCGATGAGCTGATTGAAGGATTGTTGAATGTGGACCACAAATTACCCTGGGATTCGATCTGGCCGAAAAAACGAATTTCGAGTTATTGGGAAAATTCGGTACGCTTCTTTAACAATTCCCCCAAACCGAGTAATCCGAGATTGAAAATTCAAAATGCGGCCAGGGCAGATCGGTTCGGCTGGATGTTGTATGCCTTCGGCCGGGAAGGATTACCGAAGAAGATATCTGCCGCCGAAGCCGCTGCAGCAAAATGAAGCTCAGGGTTAAGCAGTTTAGTGGGGCTGGGCCAAGTCCTCGACGGCCAAGGAGGCCTATTAGCAACATGTGGCAAGAGTTTTCCCACAGAATCCTATACGGGCTAACTAAAGAGCCGAACATGCGATCTATGCAGCACCAGAGCCTCTGTTAACTCTATATGTTTCAATAATTTGATTCCAATTCAAAGGTCAGGGAAGTCTAACGAAGCAGAATGTTGACTGGCAATCTGATTGCGATACTCTTTCGCGGTAGAGCTCTGTTTCAGTTCATAATTAAGTTGTTGATTTTGGAATACTTAGACTATTATGAAGGGAATACGGGATGTTTCCGGCCGTAGATAATGGCGGTAGCCTACCCACAGGCCTGCTACGCGAATCCGCGGAAAGAAAGCCCGAGTCAGCAGGGCAATCTTCATATTCCAAACAATTTGAACAAGCCAAGAAAGTTGGTGCAGTTGTGAACGAATTCTGCGCGATTTCTCCAGATGTAAAACTAGGTACGGGAGTCAAGCTCTCCAAGTTTATCAATCTCTACGGCTGCGAGATTGGCGATAACACGAAAATTGGAGCATTTGTTGAAATTCAGAAGAACGCAAGCGTTGGGAACAATTGCAAAGTGTCCAGCCACACATTCGTCTGCGAAGGCGTCACCATCGAAGACAACGTATTCATTGGCCATAGCGTGACATTCATCAACGATTCCTTTCCCCGAGCGACCGCCACTGATGGTCAATTGCAAACCGAACAGGATTGGAAGGTCGAGAAGACGCTCGTTAAAAAAGGCGCCTCGATCGGTTCAGGATCAACGATTCTTGCCAACGTGGTCATCGGAGAAAACGCCATCGTGGGTGCAGGCAGTGTAGTCACCCGCGATGTTGCAGCCAACACGATTGTAGCCGGCAACCCCGCAAGACTATTCCGTACGATTAATAATTCCAACGACAGGATGAAGCCATGACACAGAACGATAAGATCCCACTTGTCGATCTCGTTACGCCCCATCGAGGAACTTCAAGATGAACTGGTGGAAGTATTCAAGAAAGCCCTCAACACGGCAGGGTTCATCGGCGGGCCGATGGTCGAGGGTTTTGAGCGCGATTTCGCTCAATTTTGCGATGCAAAGTATTGCGTGGGGGTCAGCGGCGGAACCGATGCGCTTCGCTTTGCTCTAACGGCCGCGGGAGTTAAGGAAGGCGACATCGTTTTGACTGTGCCGCATACCTTTATTGCAACTGGCGAAGCAATTTCGCAAGCTGGCGCTCGGATCGGTTTCATCGATATCGATACGCGTACCTACACAATGGATCCGGAGAAGCTACGTCAGTATCTGCAGCATGAGTGCGCCGTCGATCCGTCATCGGGCCGCCTTGTACATCGAATTTTGAAGAAACCGGTTACTGCCGTGGTGCCTGTCCATCTCTACGGACAGATGGCGGACATG
>CAVXOG010000031.1:0-97333 GCA_963763395.1 Candidatus Acidiferrales bacterium
GACCATGCCCCCAATATTGGCAGGAACAAAAACTGCATCAGGTTCCACGCGAATGCAAAGTAACCCGTTATTTCCGAAGCCTTCGCGACGTTTCCACCTTCAAATTGTTTGATTAAGTTCGGCAAAACCGGGGCAATAATCCCAAACGCCAGAAAATCCAGCAGTACCGTCACAACAATAAAGATGAACGTTGCTTGTGATCCAGCCGCAGGAGCAGGGAACTGCGATCCTGGAGAAGTGCTATTTCCCGTATTTGCCATGAGCGTTAGATTTTAGCCTAATTGGCGCTGCGATAGGGATACTGCCTGGGCGCTAAGTGGAATATATCTTTGTTGCAGGGGCGACTTTATGCCGTCTTCTTTTCCTCAGTCTCTCATTTCTTTGTGTGTCCGGATTGTTTGCCGTGCTTTTGCCTCTGCTAAACTTCCAAAATCACCGGCAAAATCAAGGGCCTCTTCGACGTATGCTTGTTGATATACCGCTTCAAATCCACGCGAATCTTTTCTTTGATCACCGACCAGTCCGCACGCTCTTCCATATTCGATTGCTCGAACGTCTTCAGCACTATGTCTCGCGCCCCATTCATTAATTCGCTGCCATTCTCGCTCATCAATCCGCGCGAAACGATTTCCGGTGCCGACTCCATCTTCCCCGTATGTTTATCGATCGCAATGATCGGGATTACCACACCCTCTTCCGACAAGTGTTTCCGGTCGCGAACCACGATCTCTTCAATCTCTTCCAATGATCCCGAATCCACCAGAATTCTTCCCGCAGGCACTGGGTCACGCCGTACGACTCCATCCTCCGTGAACTCGATGCACTTCCCATCTTCCAGAAGCAAGATCTCTTCTCCGACCGCTCCTAATTGGTGCGCCAATGCTGCGTGACGGAACAAGTGCCGGTATTCCCCGTGTACCGGAATAAAATACTTCGGCTTGACCAACCGCAAGATCAACCGTTGCTCTTCCTGGCTCGCGTGCCCCGATACGTGAATTGTTCCCGCCGAATTGTCGTAATACACCAGCGCACGCCGGCGAAACATATGATCCAGCATCCGGAAAATGGCCTTCTCATTTCCAGGAATGATTCTCGCCGACAAGATCACCGTGTCATTCTCATCCACCGAGACGAATCGATGGTTGTCCACCGCAATCCGAGACAGCGAAGACATCGGCTCTGCCTGCGATCCACTCGCCAGAATCAACAGTCTCTTGGCGTCAAAGGTCCGAATGTCCTGCGGGCGAACCACCATCCCATCCGGTATCCGCAAATAGTTCAGGCTGTGGGCAATCTCCACGTTGTCGACCATGCTTCGGCCCACAAATGCAATCTTCCGCCCCACCCGCTCCGCGATATCGATTACCTGCTGAATACGATGGATTGACGACGCGAAACACGACAGAATGACGCGCCGTGGCGCCGACCGCGCCAACTCCTCAATTCGCGGCACAATGGTCCTCTCCGATGGAGTGAACCCAGGTCGCTCCACGTTTGTCGAATCGCTGAACAGCGCCAACACTCCTTCGCTGCCGTATTTCGCAAACGTGTGCAGGTCAAACGGCACATTGTCCACCGGCGTTTGATCCACCTTGAAGTCGCCTGTGTGCATCACTACGCCGATTGGTGTCCTTATCGCCAGCGCCACGCAATCAATGGTGCTGTGCGTCACCGGAATAAATTCAATCTCAAATGGCCCTATCTCTACCAGACGTCCCGGCGTGGCTTCGCGCAGCGTTGCCGACTGCAGCAGTCCCGCTTCTTCCAGTCTCTTCTTCACCAGGGCCAGCGTGAACCGTGTCCCGTATATCGGCACGTTCAGGTCCCGCAATATATAAGCAAGCGCTCCAATGTGGTCTTCGTGCCCGTGCGTTAGCACAATTGCCCGCACATGAGACCTGTTCTGCTTTAGATAGGTAATGTCGGGAATAACCAGATCCACGCCAAGCAACTCAGACTCTGGAAACATCATTCCCGCATCGATCACAATGATGTCGTCGCCATAGCGTAACACCATCATGTTCATCCCGAATTCACCTAACCCGCCTAAAGGTATTGCTAAAAGTGATTGTTTTGTCTTGCTCAAGGAATGAGTATCTCCACACTCGGAATTGAAATCGTATCACACCGCAACCTTCTCACCCTCTTCTCACCGATCCTCTCCCAACGTGCATGAGCTTTTCCTCAATGTGACGTGACCCGCGACCAAATTGGCGTATAACCGATGAACTTTCTGGACATCGAAACATCCAGGTTCTATGAGATAGTTTCGGGATGTATTCCGAACTCTGGGGGAGGGAACTAGCAATGAAACGGACTTTGATTCTCTGTTTTGCCGCAATGCTGTTGTTCTGTGCCGGGACAATTCGTGCCCAGGAACTTACGCAAGCCGAAAAAGACAAGACGCTTGCCTATCTCGAATCTACAAAGGCCGGCGTCCTCGCATCCGTAAAGGGCTTGTCACCGGCTCAACTGAACTTTAAGCCTGCTCCCGATCGCTGGTCCGTGGCCGAATGCCTCGAACACATCGCCAGCGCCGAAGATTTTATTCGCGGCCTCATAACCGAAAAGGTCATGACTTCTCCAGCCGTTCCTGGTCGCGATGTGAAAGCCATCGATGAGGGCATCCTCAAAGGCGTTCCTGATCGCGCCACAAAGCGCCAGGCTCCGGAGCCCATCAAGCCCACTAACAGATACGGCTCAGCCGAAGCTTCCGAAAAACATTTTGTGGAGAGCCGCGCCGTCACCGAGGCGTTTCTGATAAATACTGCAGACCTGCGCAATCACGCCATGCCCGGTCCCGCAGGACCCGCGATGGATGGCTACGAATGGATCTTGCTCATCGCCGCCCATTCCGAGCGCCACACCAAACAAATTGAAGAAGTGAAAGCCGACCCCAACTTTCCCAAATCCTGACAAGCAGATGATCTTGATGGAACCCACCCCATGCGTACTTAGCACAGGGTGGTTCCGGCCAATTAGCTCCACAATTTCTTTTCGCTTAGCCTTGGTAGCTTGCCTTCCGAGGCGAGTCGTCCGTACCTCTGCCATAGATCCTATGAAAGACTCTGCGCTAACTCTGCGGCTCTCCCCCCTGTGGTAATCCTTTTCTTGCGTTAACTCCTCACTAAAAACTGTCACCTAAAAATGGACCACTCACTCGCCCCTTTTTCCCCCAAAAACCAAATGCCCAATCGCTACCAGCACCACCGCGCCCACTGTTGCTGCTGCCAACGAAAACAAAAACGTATTCGTATGCACAATCCCCAATTTCGTAAAAATCCAGCCGCCCACTACGGACCCGATCAATCCCAGCAAAATGTCTCCGATACATCCGAACCCGCGTCCCCGCGCCAGCTTTCCCGCCAGCCATCCCGCAATCAATCCTAGAAAAATCCATCCCAGAAAACTCCGCGGAGATCCCGCCTGAATATCCAATTCAAATCCCGAGTGCTGCAATGCCAGGAAACATACCGTAGTAAACATCAACCCTCCTGATTTAGCGAAATTATCTTGCTGTCATTCTGGACCCTCGTCGTCTGCGGCTGAAGGATCTCAATCGCAGTGTTTTGGCTGAAACATCCAGCCCGACCGTTCGCAAGCCGTACCTACCCAGCCGCTGGTTCCTGCTGCGTCATGCAGTGAATCGTCCCCAAACCTAGCACCAGATCGCGGCAATGAATCCCCACCACCTCGCGCCCCGGAAACAACTTCGCCAATGTATTCAGCGCCACGCGGTCATTTGCATCATTAAAAGTAGGCACAAGCACCAATTTGTTCGCAATATAGAAATTCGCGTAACTCGCCGGAAGTCGCTGGCCATTAAACTCCACCGCTCCTGGCACAGGCAGTGTCTCCACCCTCAGCGCCTTACCATCCTGATCTGTCATCGATTGCAGTCGCTTCAGATTGTCCTGCAAGGCCGCATAATTCGCATCGTTCGGGTCCTCTTCCACAATCGTCACCACGGTGTTCGCATCCGTGAAACGCGTCAGATCATCCACATGTCCATGTGTATCATCCCCCGCAATTCCATTTCCCAGCCAAAGCACCTTGGTAATTCCCAGATATTCGCGAAACATCTCCTCGTAATCCTGCTTGGTAAAGCCCGGATTCCTCTCTTGTACCTTGCTCTGCAAACACTCTTCCGTAGTCAGCAGCGTTCCGCGCCCGTTCACATCAATCGACCCGCCTTCCAGCACCATGCGCCGCTCGCCCCGTCTTGGCAAAATCAGCGGCTTCTTCAACTTCTGATTCGCCTTTGCCACTACTCCTGCATCCTTCTTGTGATTCGAATATTTCGCCCATCCATTGAACACAAAATTGTTGTACGCCACTTCTCCTGCATCATTCTTCACGCAGATTGGTCCTGAATCTCTCATCCACCCGCGATCGGTCGCCACGCGGAAGAATTCTATTGCCTCGAGATTTGCTCCCGCCCTCTTCAGAATTCCGCTCACTCTCTTTTCAGCTGTCGCCGATTCCACCAGCAAATGCACTCTTTCCACGCGAGACAAATGCCGCACTATCTCCGCAAACGCCCATGGTATGGGTGCAAATTTTCCCGGCCAGTCCGTCAACTCGTGTGGCCACCCCAGCCATGTAGCCGCGTGCGGTTCCCACTCCGCCGGCATCCGATAACACCGTGTTTCCATCAAGCCAATTTTAATTTTTTCTGACTTCGCCAAGTCTAGCTGTCTCCGTTAGCTCAGTGGCCTTCAGTAGCCTCTGCGGTAATCTTGTGGTTTTGAATCCTCTTTAACTTTTGACCTGAACTCCAAACTCAAAACTCTGGACTCGCATCTATTTTTCCCCCAACCACCGCTGCTGCAGTCCCGCAAACGCATCGATCCGCCGATCCCGAAAAAATGGCCACCCTCGCCGTTGCTCTTCACTCACCGCCGAGTCGCAATCCACTACCAATATTTCCTCGTTCTTGGCCCCGGCTTCCGCAAGAATTTGCCCCGAAGGATCCGCCACAAACGAATTCCCCCAAAACTCGATTCCCGGATCGCCTTTTTCCGGCTTACCTTCATAGCCAACCCGGTTTACCGCCGCCACATAAATCCCATTCGCAATCGCGTGAGACCGGTGCATCGTTCGCCACGAATCCAGTTGCGCCGTACCCACGGCCGCCTTCTCATGCGGATGCCATCCAATGCTAGTCGGATAAAAAATCACATCGGCGCCCTGCATTGCCGTCAGCCGCGAGCCTTCCGGATACCACTGGTCCCAGCAGATCTGTACTCCAATCCGCGCGAACTTCGTATCAAAATTCAGAAATCCTAAATCTCCTGGTGTGAAATAAAATTTCTCGTAGTAAAGAGGATCATCCGGAATATGCATCTTCCGGTATTTTCCCAAGTAATTTCCATCCGCATCCAGAATCGCGCAAGCGTTGTGATACACACCCGCGGCCCGCCGCTCGAACAAGGAAATCACCAGCGCCGCCTTGCATTCCTTGGCCACTGTCGCCAGTCGCTCCGTAGTCGGCCCGGGAATCGCCTCCGCCAGGTTGAACAGTTCCGCATCTTCCGTCCGGCAAAAGTATTCCCCAGCAAACAATTCGTGCAGGCAGATGATCTGCGCCCCACGTTTCGCCGCTTCACGGATCTTTTCTATGCCGCGCGTAATGTTTTCTTCTTTATTTGTCGTGCATTTCATCTGCACGAGCCCAACGGTGAATTTTTTGCCCATGCTCCCAATCCTATCATGGAGATTTTCCAGTGCCCCATCGTGATTTCCAGGCAGTTGGTCGCCCCGACCCAAAGCCCGGCGATCTTTAGCTTGCCCGCTGGAGCGATCGTGGCAAGAATGCTCCTGGATGCAACTCGTTGTGATTGCCACCTTTTGAGTATCCTCTTCAAGCAGAGGCCTTCCTTTGTGCTCTCTGCGTCCTCCATGGTGAAAAACTCTTCGTCTTTCTCGGTGACAATCTTTTTCCCGTACTCCGCTGATTTCTTCTACTCGGGTCCAATTTTCAGTTACTATAATCCAAACGAAATTCTGTTTTTCTTGTAACGCATTATTCATTGTTCTTTTTCAGGAGAGTTCATGGCAAAGCAGCCAAAGAAGACCGTTACCGGCCGCGTTCTTCACGATCCCGTAAAAGATAAGCTCCGCCCGATCTTTCCTCTCGACCTCTCCAGAATTTCAACTATCGACGATCTCGTCCGCGCCATGGGAGACACCGCCTACACCGCGCGGCAAATCGGTGATGCCGCTGACGTCCTCGAAGCCATGGCCCGGGATAAAGATTGTTTCGTAGTCATGACCCTCGCCGGCGCTCTCACCGTTGGCAAAATGGGTCTGGTCTTCTGCGATCTCATCGAATCCGGCATCGTCAAGGCTATTGTTTCCACCGGCGCGCTCATGGCACACGGTCTCGTCGAAGCCACCGGTCTCTCTCACTTCCGCTACGATCCCGCCAAAATGGACGACAATGCGCTTTTTCTTGCTGGCTACAATCGTGTCTATGATTCTCTTGAACCAGAAACCAATCTCGATCACGTGGAAGAAGTTGTCGATGGCATTCTGGAAAAATGGGATCCTGCGGAAGTGGTTTGCAGTTGGAAACTCCACCGCCGCATCGGCGAATTCCTCCAAAAGAATACCAAGGGCCGTGGGATTCTGAAATCGGCATACGAACACAACGTCCCCGTTTTCGTTCCCGCTTTCAGCGATTCTGAACTCGGCCTCGATTTTGCTCTCAACAAATTCGGTCGTCAGCGCGATGGCAAGCCGCTTCTCCGCTTCGATCCCTTCGAGGATTTTGAAAATTTTGCCAACACCATGATGGCCACAAAAAAGATGGGTATCTTCACGGTTGGCGGCGGCGTTCCCAGAAACTGGGCCCAACAATTCGGCGTTTACGCGGAACTGATGGCCCGCCGTGGGTACAAAAAGTTCCCCCTGAAACGCTATGCCTACGGAGTTCGCATCTGCCCCGAACCTGTTCACTGGGGCGGCCTAAGCGGCAGCACCTACACCGAAGCCGTTTCCTGGGGAAAGTTTGTTCCTCCCGAAGAGGGCGGCCAACTAGCCGAAGTTTTCGAAGATGCGACGGTAGCATTGCCCCTTGTAGTAGGCGCCGTCCTCCAGCGTCTCGGCCATTTCAAGAAAAAGTAGCGTTTGCATCTGGAAGATCTTTGGTGGAACAGGCGCTCCAGCGTGCGCTCTTGAGTTTCCCCGTGCACTCCTACGCAGGCCTCAGTGGACGCTGTGGTCCCACTTTCTCTTCACCTTTCGCTTGCCATCTCCCTACGCTAGAATGCTTCATCCTGTGGCCACCATGTCCAAATCCTCCTCACATCACCATTACGATGTCCATCCCGGCGTAGCCATGGTCCAGAAGTGGATCGCCGACCTCCCCTCAAAAACTGGCCGCTCTCTTGACGACTGGATCGCCCTCGTAAAACAAAAGGGCCCCAAAGACTTTGCCAAACGCAAATCCTGGCTCAAATCCAAACATAAACTTGGCACCAACTCCGCCTGGTGGATCGCCGAACGCGCAGAAGGGAAGGGCGCTGAGGAAGACAGCCCCGAAGAATATCTAGCCGCCGCCGTCAAATACGTCGAAGGGCAATACGCTGGCCCCAAATCTCATCTGCGTCCCATCTTTGAAGAATTACTTAAACGGGGAAGTTCCTTAGGCACCGACGTCAAAGTCTGTCCCTGTAAAACCATGGTGCCGCTCTATCGCAATCACGTCTTCGCGCAAATCAAGCCTACCGCTAACTCTCGCATCGATTTCGGCCTCTGCCTCACTACCTACAAAGGCAAACTTCCCAAACGACTGATAGACACTGGCGGCCTCGCTAAGAAAGACCGCATCACCCACCGCATCGAATTAACCGCTTCCGATCAAATCGATGCCGACCTCAAAAAGTGGCTGAAAATCGCCTACGACCTCGATGCGTGACGGTTTGTCGTCTTCCAGGATTGTGTAGCGGCCGCCTTCTGAGGCGGGCATCTGCTCCATTTTTCCAGTTGTACAGGCTCTTGATCCCATGCGCTCGGGTTTTTATCTGATTTGTGTCCCTCAGCTTGCTCTGCGTGATCTTTCTTTCTCTTGGCGCCTTGCCCAAAAGAAAACGGGGCCCGATTTCTCGCGCCCCGCAGTTTCATTGCATGGATTGTCAGTCGAGCAGGGAACTAGTCGTCGTCCCCAATCAGAAATGCCGCCGTCAGCACCGTGGTCCACAATCCCCGCTTGTCCCCCACTGCCGATTGCGTCACGTTCATCGTCCGAACGATCTTGTTCGAAATCCGGTAAACTTCTTTCTTCTCGTCCCACGAAAGATCCGGATCGAACTCCACATTCAGAGTCGTCGCAAGCATTTCTGCGGCAAGCTCTTCCGCATATTCGCCGGCCACTTCTTCTGTTTCGCCGAAAGAATGATGCTCCGACAAATATCCGTACATGCTCTTATCACCCGGCAGCGCCAATCCGATGCTCGACGCAATCAACCGGTGCGGTTCGCGCGTGGAATTTTCGCTGATCACCGTAAACGCAACCTGCCCCGGCTTGATCTGCTTCAATCCCTCGCTGCGTGTAATCAATTTGCAATTGGGAGGAAAAATCGACGAGACGCGCACGATGTTGCAGGCCGCAATCCCCGCATTTCGCAGCGCCAGCTCAAAACTCGAAAGCCGCTCGCGATGTTTTCCGACGCCCTTGGTCAAAAATATTTTCTTAGCTACAAACGCCATGGTGCCGGGTCGCGGCCTCCGTCAGTTGGTTTCACGCTAAAAAATTGCGCTTGTGGAAAAGTAACAAGAAGGTTTCCGAGTGTCAATGCGGAACCGAGCATCTCACCAAGAATTTCCGAGCACATTCGTGAACGTTTCTTCAGCAAACTCCAACGCGTCTATTTTTTACTTCTGGATTTGCATTGGATTTTGTACTGTCCGTCTCTAGTCGCACGTTTCGGGCTTATCCCTGTCTTTCGACTCTTAACTATTAACTTTCAACTCTAAGCCTTCGACTAATCCACCATTCAATCAGCCCGCCAACCGTCCACGTTGTCATCCTGTCTAACCGGGTCCAAGGAGCCGACGCCGTTATGAAATCAAGGAGCGGGTTGTGCGACGAAGGATCTCAACCAATCCATCTCACTCAACCCCAATTCGCTTTCAGTTTTGACCGGTATCTACTCGGGGTGGACTTGTTCTGTCTCTCGACTTTCAAACTTCAACTCTCACCCTACTTCTTGCTCGGATCCCCCGCCGCGCCCTCGTTCCCCACAATGTGCCTCACCAATTTGCCGAGTGGCCGGCACAGTGCCAGCACTTTGCCCAAATCATCAGCCGTAAAATCCGGACCTGCCTCATTCACATTCATACCCTTGCGGCTCACCTGCATCACTCCCACCACTTTTCCCTCGCACAAAATCGGTGCGCTCACAATTTTCTGAATTGCCTCACCCGAAGTTGTTGCCGTCCGCACGCCTTCAAACACACTCGCGTGCCGCACCACTGTGAAATTGTTGTTGATCTCGGGCCGGCTGTCTCGCGCCGTCTTCGCTGCCAGTGCCGAATTGCTTGTCAGAGGAATAAATCCGACGTTCTTCAACGCCGCCGGCACCAGAAAATGCAAATGCCTCCACCTATGCGACACTCCCAAAATCGCTAGTTCGTCGGTCTTTACCCCTAGTTGCCTCGCAATCTTTTCGCCTATCTCCACCAACGGTATTTCCAGCGACTCTCCACCGTCCCGTTCCAACGTATTGACCAGGCGCTCCAGTTCCGATATTAAACTCGTGGCCATAATGTCCCTTATACAGATCTAACCGGTCGCCTGCAGGAGGAGTGTGGGGTCCTGCGTGGAAGTGCTCAGTCGTTCTCCTCCTATTTTCCTTTCCCCACTGTTACTTCCGCAAGAATCTTTCAATTGGATGTGTCTTTCGAAACGATAGCCTTACTTGCAACACTTTTCTTTACTCCATATACTGTTCTTGCTGCATTCCCATCGCTCTACGCAATCCGCGCCACATCCTTACAAATGGGAACATCTGCGGCGGAGAGGGCATGTCTCTTACGGCAACCCGGCCTGACTCAAAAATTCTGCTTAGTTGGTTTCATTCTTCGTTCGGTATTATTCACAGCAGACAGAAGGACCAATACACTCCATGAGCGCTACTGCGTTAAATCTCTCGGCTGCGAAGTTGCGGTTCTGGCAGACCACCATCGGCAAGAAAGCCGTTATGGCCGTCACCGGCTTCATTCTGTTCGGTTTCATCGTCGGCCATCTGCTGGGCAACCTGCAAATCTTCCTGCCTCCCGAAAAAATAAATAATTACGCAAAGATGTTGAGAGTTATTCCGGAACTCTTGTGGGCCGCCCGCATTACGCTCCTGATCTCCGTCCTGCTCCACATCTGGGCGTCCATTCAACTCACTCTCCAGCAGAGCGCGGCCCGCCCAGTAAAATATGTCAAGAAGGCCAATGTTAATTCCACCTACGCTTCCCGAACCATGATGTGGAGCGGCCCCATCATCGCGGCCTTCATCATTTTCCATTTGCTCCATTTCACATTTGGCACCGTGCATCCCGGTGGGCCCTTCGATCCTCACAACGTCTACAACAACGTTGTCACTGGCTTCCAGGTCTGGCCCGTTTCACTCTTCTACATCATCGCCATGCTCATGCTTTGCTATCACCTCTATCACGGCCTGTGGAGCATGTTTCAATCGCTCGGCTTCAGCCATCCCGTTTACACCTCGTGGTTGCAGTACTTCGCCAAGCTTTTTGCAATTCTGATTGCCGTCGGCAATATCTCCATCCCGGTCGCCGTTCTGGCCGGCTTTATCAAGCCTGTCTAGGGAGCCTGATTCAATGGAATTAAAATCCAACGCGCCTGCCGGGCCGATTGAGCAATCCTGGGAAAAACACAAGTTCGATCTCAAGCTCATCAATCCGGCCAACAAGCGCAAATACAATATTATTGTCGTAGGTTCGGGCCTTGCAGGGGGTGCGGCAGCCGCCAGCCTCGGTGAGCTCGGCTACAACGTGTACTGCTTCTGCTTTCAGGATTCTCCGCGCCGCGCGCACTCCATCGCCGCGCAAGGTGGCATCAACGCTGCAAAAAATTATCACAACGATGGTGACAGTATCTATCGCCTCTTCTACGACACCGTAAAAGGCGGCGACTTCCGCGCCCGCGAATCCAACGTCTATCGCCTTGCCCAAGTCAGCGTCAACATCATTGACCAGTGCGTAGCCCAAGGCGTGCCCTTCGCCCGCGAATACGGCGGCCTGCTCGACAATCGCTCCTTCGGTGGCGCGCAAGTTTCCCGCACCTTCTACGCTCGCGGTCAGACTGGGCAACAGCTCCTTCTCGGCGCCTACCAGGCGCTCGAACGCCAGATCGGTCTCGGCGCCGTAAAAATGTGCCCGCGTACCGAAATGCTCGACCTCATTGTCGTCGACGGTCAAGCCCGCGGCATTGTTACTCGCAGTCTCTATGACGGAAAGATCGAAGTCCACATGGGTGACGCGGTGGTTCTCGCCAGCGGCGGATATGGAAACGTCTACTACCTTTCCACCAATGCCAAAGGCTGCAACGTTACCGCCAACTGGCGTGCCTACAAGCGCGGTGCTCTCTTTGCCAATCCTTGCTTCACCCAGATCCATCCAACCTGCATTCCGGTAGCAGGCGATTACCAATCCAAGCTCACGTTGATGTCTGAGTCGCTTCGGAACGACGGCCGTATCTGGGTTCCTAAACAGACGGGCGACAAGCGTCCCGCGGCGGCCATTCCGGAAGACGAACGCGATTACTACCTCGAACGTCGTTACCCGGCATTCGGCAATCTAGTTCCGCGCGATATCGCTTCCCGAGCCGCGAAGGCGGAATGCGATGCGGGCCGTGGCGTGGGCGAAACCGGCCTCGGCGTTTACCTCGATTTTACCGATTGCATCAAGCGTCTCGGCCAGGCCAAAATTGCCGAACGTTACGGCAACCTGTTCGAAATGTACGAGCGCATCACGGGTGAAGATCCTTACAAGTCTCCCATGCGCATCTATCCCGCCATCCACTACACCATGGGCGGTCTCTGGGTCGACTACAATCTGCAATCCACTATTCCGGGCCTCTTCGTTCTCGGCGAAGCCAACTTCTCCGATCACGGCGCCAATCGTCTTGGAGCCAGCGCACTCATGCAGGGTCTTGCCGACGGCTACTTCATCATTCCCTATACGCTCGGTAATTACCTCGCGACCGCCAAACCCGCGAAAGTTTCTGCGGACGCCCCCGCTGTCAAAGAAGCCGTCGCCAACGTTAATGCCATCACCAAGAAGCTGCTCAACGGCAATGGCAAGCGCACCGTGGACTCTTTCCACCGCGAACTCGGCAAAATCCTCTGGGACAATTGCGGCATGGCGCGTAATGCGGCGGGCCTCAACAAAGCCCTTGCCCAGATTCCCGCACTCCGTGAAGAATTCTGGAAAAACGTCCGCGTGCTGGGCACCAACGAAGAGTTTAACCAGTCCCTCGAGAAGGCCGGTCGCGTCGCCGATTTTTTTGAACTCGCCGAACTTATGTGCATTGACGCCTTACATCGCAACGAATCCTGCGGCGGCCACTTCCGCGAAGAGTATCAAACACCTGAAGGAGAGGCCCTCCGCGACGACGCCAACTATTCCTACGTCGCCGCTTGGGGCTATCAGGGAGATGGTCGTGCACCATCCCTCACCAAAGAACTCCTCACCTTCGACTACGTCCATCCTTCGCAACGGAGCTACAAGTGAAACTCACTCTCCACGTCTGGCGTCAGAAGAACCCTCAAGAGAAAGGCCGCATGGTCCGCTACGACGCGCCCGATGTCAGCGAGCACATGTCTTTCCTCGAAATGCTCGACGTCGTCAACGAAGCCCTCATCGAGAAGGGCGAAGATCCCATCGCTTTCGATCACGATTGTCGCGAAGGCATTTGCGGCATGTGCGGCATGATGATCAACGGCAAAGCTCATGGTGGCTTCAAGGGAACGACCGTTTGCCAACTTCACATGCGCCACTTCAAAGACGGCGACGAGATTTATCTCGAACCCTGGCGCGCTAAAGCATTTCCCGTTGTAAAGGACCTGGCCGTAGACCGCGGCTCGTTCGATCGAATCATCGCCGCTGGTGGTTTTATCTCCGTTCCGACCGGCAGCGCCCCCGATGGCAACGCCATTCCCATCAAGAAGCAGGATGCTGATCTCGCCATGGATGCGGCGGCCTGTATCGGTTGCGGAGCCTGCGTAGCTGCTTGCCCCAACGCCGCTGCCGCCCTCTTCGTAGGCGCAAAAATCTCGCACCTCGGTCACCTGCCGCAGGGCCAGGTAGAACGCGATCGCCGTGCCCTCTCCATGGTCCAGCAAATGAACGCCGAAGGTTTCGCCAACTGCACCAATATCGGCGAATGCGAAGCCGCCTGCCCGAAACAGATCAAGCTCGAAGTAATCGCCTTCACCAACCGCGACTACATCAAAGCCGCCTTCACCGAACGCCCCGAAACAACCACCGCAGGCGCCGGTTAATCCTTCTCTTCGCTTTTGGGGGGATTTCTCCTGGTGGAACATGCTCTCCAGCCTGTGCTCTTGCGTTTTCTTTGCCTTCGTATTCATCTTCGTGGAGCCGTGGCGCTACTCCCGCATCCAACCGCCCTTTCTCTGCGTCTTCTGTGGTGAACAATCTTTTCTTCGAGCTTTGTATTCCCAACACACTTCCGCTAAACTCCCCACTCTATCTTCGGAGGCATAATGCGTCGCTCACTCCTTCCACTCTTCATTCTCTGCTTTGCCACTTTCCTTCTCCACGCCGACGACATCTCTGAACGCTCCAGGAAACTCCACTTCTCCTCCATCGTCATCGACACTCACGACGACACCACCCAACGATTTTTCGCCAAAGACTTTGACCTCGGCAAACGTAACTCCACCGGCCACATCGATATCCCCCGCATGAAAGAAGGTGGCATGAACGCCATCTTCTTTTCCATCTGGATAGATGGCCGCACCATGGGCCCCGTCGCCATCCAAAAAGCCCTGGATCAGATCGACGCGGTAAAACAAAACGTGGCCCGCTATCCCAATGAAATCGTTCTCGCTCGAACTACAGATGATGTTCGTCAAGCACACGCCCAGCACAAAATTGCCGCTCTCATGGGCATCGAGGGCGGCCACATGCTCGGCAACGATATCCGGATGGTCCGTATTTATTCGGAACTCGGCGTCCGTTATATGACCCTCTCCCACTTCTACAACGACGAATGGGCCGACTCCTCCACCGACAAGCCCGCTCACGACGGCCTCACCGACTACGGAAAAGACATCGTCCGTGAAATGAACCGCACCGGCATGATGGTCGACATCTCCCACGTCTCCGACAAAACCTTCTACGACGCCCTGGAAGTCAGCAAAGCACCTCTCATCGCTTCCCACTCGTCTTGCCGCGCCCTTTGCAATCATCCGCGTGACATGACCGACGACATGATCAAAGCCCTCGCTGCAAAGGGTGGCGTCATCCAGATCAACTACGAAAAAAGCTTCATCGATCAAAGCTACAAAAATGCCTCCGAAAAACTGTCCGGCGACGTTGTCCAGCAGGAGCGCGACATCGAGAGACTCTGCGGAGAGGACTTTGAATGCTACGGTCGCAAAACCGCCGAACTCGAGAACAAAGCTATCGCCGAAGGGAAGTTGCCTCACGTCTCCTGGGAACGCATCGTCGACCACATCGATCACGTGGTGAAACTGGTTGGAGCCGATCACGTCGGGCTCGGCTCGGATTTCGACGGTGCCAATATGCCCGAAGGCATGGAAGATTGCTCTCACCTTCCCAAAATCACAGAGGCTCTCCTACGCAGAGGCTACTCTGAATCCGACATCCGCAAAATCCTGGGCGAAAACACTCTCCGCGTCCTTGCCGCCGCCGAAAAAATCAGCCGCGACCTGAACGCAAAGTAATCCATGGCATTGCCTCATTGCTTCTGTTCTTCTGCTAAACTCCTCTATTCATCTCTGGGGGATCAATGCGTCGTACAGTCTGCCTGCTGGCGTCTCTCTCACTTGGAGCCTTCTTAATGTCCGCCGATTCCGTTCCCGATAAAGCCAAAAAGCTCCACTTCTCCTCCATCGTCATCGACACCCACGACGACACCACGCAGCGCCTCCTCGATCCCCAATTCGATATCAGCGCTCGCCATACCGACGGCAACATTGACGTGCCCCGTATGCGCGAAGGTGGCCTCGACGCCCTTTTCTTCTCCGTCTGGATCGACGGCAAAATCACTGGTCCCATCGCCGTGAAACAAGCCCTCGATCAGATCGACGCCGTTCGCGAAACCGCTCGCAAGCATCCCAACGACCTACTCCTCGCCACCACTGCCGACGATATCCGCGCCGCCAAAAAGCAGAAGAAAATTGCCGCGCTGATCGGCGTCGAAGGCGGCCACATGATCGATAACGATCTCGGTGTCCTGCGTTCCTTTGCCGCTCTCGGTGTTCGCTACATGACCCTCACGCACATGAAAAATGTCGATTGGGCCGATTCCTCAACCGACACGCCCGCACACAATGGCCTCACTGACTTCGGCAAGGATGTCATCCGCGAAATGAATCGCCTCGGGGTCATCGTCGACATCTCGCACGTTGCCGATAAAACTTTCTACGATGTTCTTGCCACCAGCAAAGCACCTGTCTTTGCCTCTCACTCTTCCTGTCGCGCCATTTGCAATGCTGCGCGCAATATGACCGACGACATGCTCCGCGCACTCGCCAAAAACGGCGGGGTTGTCCAGATCAACTATCACGTAGGTTTCTTAAGTCAGGAATTCCGCGATTTTGAGAGCAAAAATCCCGACGCTGAAAAGGAAATTAACGCTGAAGTTAAGAAACGCTGCGGCGATAACGAAGCCTGCACTCTAGTCACTGGTGATCAAGTGGTCCGCGATTTCATGCAAGCAGGCAAGCTGCCCAAGGTTGATTACACCGCCATCATCGATCACATTGATCACGCCGTTAAAATTGCCGGCATCGATCACGTCGGCCTCGGATCCGATTTCGATGGCGCCGTCATGCCCATCGGCATGCAAGACGCAACGCATCTCCCCCAAATCACCGAAGCCCTACAGAAAAAGGGTTATTCCGACGCCGACATCCGCAAAATACTGGGCGAAAACACCCTCCGCCTGATGTCTCAAGTGGGAAAAGTCAGCCACGACCTCAACTCCAAATAACTTCAGCTACTTTTTTTCTTCCTCCAGCGCCTGCACCCGCCGAAACAATTCCGGCAATCGATTCAGCGCCGCCATCATCTTCAACCACTGCCGGTTCTCCACCGCCGGATATCCCGAATACAACGCTCGCGCCGGCACATCGTTGGGCACCCCGCTCTGAGCCGTAATGATCGTGCCATCCCCAATCGTCAAATGTCCTGCTGTTCCCACACGTCCCGCCAGGATGCAGTTGTTTCCCACCTTTGTCGATCCCGCCAATCCTGTCTGCCCGCACAGCATCGAATGTTCCCCCACCTGCGAAGCGTGCCCAATCAACACCAGATCATCGATCTTCGTTCCGCGCCCAATCCGCGTCTCTCCCACCGTTGCCCGGTCCACGCATGCATTCGCCTGAACCTCCACATCATCTTCCAGCACCGTCGGCCCAGACTGCACCATCTTGTACCATCTTCCGTCTGCTTGTTTCGCAAAGCCCAGCCCATCTCCCCCAATCACCACGCCGTTCTGCAAAATTACCCGGTCACCTATTTCGCAAAACTCCCGAACAACGGCATGCGCATGAGCAAAAAACTTCGCTCCAATCTTTACTCCACGATAAACCGTTACAAAACTGTGCAACACCGCGTCCTCGCCAATCGTCACATCCTCATCCACAAAACAATACGGTCCGATGTGCGCCCTTGCCCCGATCCGTGCCGACGTCGCAATCACTGCCGTGGAGTGAATTCCTGGCTCATACTTCGGTTGCTCATAAAACAATTCAATCGTCTGCGCAAACGCCAGATAGGGATTAGAAGTCCGCAACGCCGCCAGCGGCCCAACTCCAGCGGCTCGCTCCACCACCACGCCGTCCTCTATAAACACGGCTGAAGCCGCAGTCGTCTTCAGCATCGGCGAGTACTTCCGGTTCGCCAAAAATGTGACTTGCCCTTTCACCGCATGGTCAATCCCGGTTACCCCGGTGATCTCTGCGCCACCATCGCCTTCCAACCGGCACCCCAGCTTTTCCGCTATCTCTTGTAGCTTCATAGCCCCATCGCCTCCGCATCACTCCAACCAATCTTCGAGTCTTGCACACCCTCAGCAGGGAAGTACAGAATCTCGCACGCCAATTCAGCGCGGGTCAGGATTGACATGCCAACTGTCCGCAGCCTTCCACAAAATTGTTTTTGAAATTTCGCAACCTGCTTAGGTGGGTAAATGTTCCAGACGACGATTCCAGCTTGCGCCCAAGATAAAGAGTCTCGACTTCTTAGTTATCTCATTGCTTCCTTACTTCGTTACTTCCTTTTTTATTTCTTCAGCATCTCCGTCTTCGCCTTCTGCAATTTTGCTTCAAGCTCCGCCGCCTTCTCCACCGCTTCGCGCAAAGCCTTTCGCCATTCATCCGGTGAGTACGCGGGTTCTCTCTCGCTCCGCCGTCCCATCTCCACGCCAAATGCCACGCCCGCCGTGAAAATTTCCACAATCTCCGGGTCCGCCACTGCCCATGCTTGGCTCTGACGTCCTTCCGCCTTCCAACTCTCCGTCATCCGGGCCTGTTCTTCCTTCATCTCGGCAAACGTGTGCCTCTGAGCCATTCCCAAGTCCTCCCCGGCCTCAGAAGCAGTGTGTAATCACTTACCCCTTCGCCAAAGCCCATAAACACAATCCTTGCCCAATCAGTACCGTCTACTGCCGCGTCTGTCGAAATGTCTTCCCGATTCCGCTATCTTGCGGCAAAAGAATCTGCGTCTTTTTGGTTGCTCAACGGACGCAAACACACATAGGCCTGTTTTGATACGTGTCGTCCCAACTGGAGCTTAGTGTCTATTGCCTGCCGACAGCGCGGTCTATGAGTCCTCGGTGTTCTCTATCGGGATAGATGGATCGATCTGAATCCGAGAATCTCTTCTCTTCGTATCTTCTTACTCGAGGCTGATCCCAATCCAGATCAGCCCTTTTTCACCGGCTTCGTTCCCTTATCGCAATCCGCCAGTATCTTCTTCACCCGCGCTTCTAGGTCTTTGTCCGGTTTTGTTGCCAGTAGCTTCGTCGCAACTTCCAGATTCCCCTTCACCACATCCGTCACCGTCTTCAACTTATCCGGTTGGTTCAGCCCGTGCACTTCGTACATCGCTCCACTCTGCAAAAAGCTGTTGCTCAATTCGATGATGTATACCCTCGGATCGATTTCCACCGATCCACTGGCATATACGTCTTTACCTTTTTGCGGATCCTGTCCTGCACCGGCAATCGACGTCAGTACCACCGCCAGCGCGTCCCGGTCTGCCTGCTGTTCTGCACCGATCCGCTCGGAATCTCCCACAAGTTGTCCGGATTTGATCTTCAGCATGCCGGGATTTGTTCCCGTGAATCCAGGGAATCCGACTTCCAACGGCATCGCCTTGTCACCCAGCTTGGCCCTCTGATTCATCACGGACTGCATCGCGTCCATCAGCAGGGAACTGCCCGTGCTGTAGTAATCCGAACGCTGTTTGTAAAACCCGCCAGAGTGGCCGGCGGCAGCAGGCTGTTTCGCTCCCGTGTAGTACGCCTCCGCCATTTGTTTATATGCTTCGGCCTGTGCGGCCACCAGCGCTGTACGCAGCATTACCGCTTTCTGCTTGGCAACCTCGTCAGGCGCGGCCTTGATCGCCTTGTCCAGATTCCGCAACGCCGCATCAAAATCCGATTTCTTCAATGTCACTAGGGCGTCGCCAAAGATCTTATTACCTTCCGGGGTGGGGGGTGCACTGGAACACGCCAAAAGAAGAAGTCCAACTGTGAGTACACATACTGGCCAGGGGCGGTGCCGCATCGTCATCTCTCCTATCTGAAGTCCTCTTGCTTCAGGTTGGAGCGCACCTGCCCGCCATCCTATGTCCTCCCATTCCCTATAGTCAATGACGCACAGCACATCCACAGCACATCCGACTGAATTCCAGGGTGGAGGGGATCGTGGCAACCCCTGAAGCTCCAACCGTTGGGACAATTTCCGCTCCTCTGCTTGCCAATCCAAATTGGTTTATACTCGTTCGATCCAACACCCGGCCTGCAAAGTCACGAATCGAGGAAATACCGTCATGAACGCGAATCCCGCTCCGGCCGCACCATTGACGCCAGGCATCGTCTTTGAAAATCTCCAGGCCTACCAGCGCACCGCCGCGCTCAAGGCTGCCATCGAACTCGACATATTCCGCGCCATCGGTCAAGGCATCAACGAAGTTGCTACCCTCGCTCGCGATGCCAAAGCCTCCGAACGCGGCATCCGTATCCTCTGCGATTTCCTGGTCATCCACGGCCTTCTCCAGAAGGTCGAGGGTCGTTACCAGCACACACAATCAAGTGCTGCGTTTCTCGATCCCGCCTCCCCCAGTTGTCTCGCTTCCATCGTCGGTTTCCTCGCGCAGCCTGCGCTTCGTGAACCCTTCGAGAATCTCGCCGAAATCGTTCGCAATGGGTGGACCGTTCTTCCAGGAGAGGGAACTGTCCAGGCGGACAATCCCGTGTGGGTCCAGTTTGCGCAAAGCATGGCCCCGATGATGAGGCCCATGGCGGCCCCTCTGGGAAGAATCGTGCTCGCAGGTCGGCAGGACAAGATGAAGGTCCTCGACATCGCCGCTGGCCACGGCCTCTTCGGCATAGAAATCGCCATCCAAAATCCAAACGCTCACGTCACCGGTCTCGATTGGGCTCCGGTTCTTCACGTAGCTCTCGACAACGCAAAAATAGCAGGCGTTCAGGATCGTTATGACATGCTCCCCGGCAGCGCCTTCGAAGTTGATTTTGCCGGACCCTACGACATCGTCCTCCTTACCAATTTCCTTCACCACTTCGACAAAGACACTTGCATCTCATTGCTCAAGAAAGTTCGCCGCTCTCTCAAGTCCGGCGGCTCTGTCGCCACTCTGGAGTTCGTTCCCAACGAAGATCGCGTCTCTCCTCCCCAGGCAGCCGCTTTCAGCATGACCATGCTTGCCACCACCGTCTCCGGCGATGCCTACACTTTCCGTGACCTTCACGAGATGCACGATAAGGCTGGGTTTTCTAGTATCGCGCAGCATCCCGTTCCCCAGAGCCCTCACACCATAGTCACAGCCCACGCCTAGCCTTTTCTTCTCTGTCTTCCTCCCTCCACGGCATGCGAAGATGATTCGTCTCTAGCCTCCACCGAATCACTGCCGGAGCCACGCCGTGAACTCTGTTGTTGAACTGATATTGCGGAAGACACCGCTCTTCGCGAGTCTTACCGAAACTGAAATGGCCGCTCTTGCTCGACGTGTCACTACTCGCCGCTCCGACCGTGGAGAACTTTTGTTCAGCGAAGGCGATTCCTGCTCAGGACTCTTCCTCATCGCCTCCGGCAAAATCCGTATCTTCAAACTCTCTCCCAGCGGACGCGAACAAGTCCTCGCAGTTGAAGGTCCTGGCAGTACCTTTGCCGAACTCCCCGTCTTCGACGGTGGCGCCTATCCCGCTTCCGCCTCTGTCCTGGAAGACGCGGAACTCCTCTTCATCTCCCGGAAAGATTTTCAGAATTTCTGTCTTGAACATCCCGACGTCGCCCTCAAGGTAATCGCGGTCGTCGGTTCCCGTCTTCGCCGCCTAGTTGGCATCATCGAAGAACTCTCCTTCACCACCGTTCGCCAGCGACTGATCGCGCTTATCCTCCGTCTTACGCAAACCACGGGCACGCCCTCCACAAATGGTGTTTCCGTCGAACTCACTAAAAGCCATCAGGAACTTGCCTCTGAATTAGGCACCGTCCGCGAACTAGTCTCCCGCAACCTTGGTCGCCTCCAGGCTGAAGGCTTCCTTCATGTCGATGGCCGCAAAATAATCGTCAAAGATCTCGACGGGCTCCGCCAGGAACAATCTTCTTCCGAGTAACCAATCCTAGCGTTCCATCTCAGCCTGTCCCTCCGGTGACTTTAGTCACTGCCCCCTTGTGACGAAGAACCGAAACTGTCCTTGCCATGGAGGCACACATGATCTTCTCCACCACCACCAAAGTGAAAGACATCGCCTTAGCCAATTCGTCCGCACGCCACGTCCTTGAATCCGCTCGCGTCGACTACTGTTGCGGAGGTGGGAAGTCTCTTCAAGAAGCCTGCACCCACGCCGGTGTCAACCCCGAAGAAATTCTCCTCAAACTGGACGAAAACAGCCGGCACATCGATCCTTCCGAAGCCGATTGGACCATCGCGCCCCTCAGCGTCCTCACCGCCCATATCAAAAATCATCATCACAAGTACGTTCGACATGCCATCGCTCACATACTCCCTCTTCTCGAGAAAGTTGTCGCCAAACACGGCTCTCATCGCCCCGAATTGGCGGAAATCACTTCCGCCTTTCGCGCCGTAGCCAAAGAGATGACCGCACACATGCAAAAAGAAGAGATGATTCTTTTTCCCTTCATTGACGCTCTAGATCAAGCTGCCATGGCGCACTCCGCTCCCGAGCGTCCGTTCTTCCAATCTGTTCGCAACCCCATCTTCGCCATGATGAACGAACACGATGCGGCCGGTGATCTAGTCAAACAGATCCGCAAAGCCAGTGCAGACTATCAGCCGCCCGAAGATTCTTGCACTTCTTACAAAGCTCTCTTCCAGGAGTTGCAGGAATTCGAGCGCGATCTTCACCAGCACGTTCATCTCGAAAACAACATCCTCTTTCCTCGTGCGGTTGCTATGGAGGCGGCGGTCCTGTAACCCACTCCGATTCACCGGCCGTTGTTTTACCCAACTTTCACTCGTTTTTGCCATCCTAGTGACTTTAGTCACTGTTCCTTGTGACCTCAGACCCTACGCTTCTTCCATGCTCACTTCTCCTTATTTACAAAAGGGACGCCAATGAAAAAACTTTGGATAAGTTTTGCACTCGTCTTTACTCTTTCCTTCGCCGTTCTCGGCTGGATCGGCACGCGCATCTACCAGCAAATGCCTCCCATTCCGTCAAAAGTTCTGGCAACGGACGGCACTATTCTCCTCAACGATGGCGACGTCGGCCGTGGTCAAAATGTCTGGCAAGCTCTCGGCGGAATGGAAGTGGGCTCCATCTGGGGACACGGCAGCTACGTTGCCCCCGATTGGACCGCCGACTGGCTCCATCGCGAAACTTCCTTCGTCTTGAATGAGTGGTCCACCAAGGAATTTGACTCCCCCTACGAAAAACTCTCCGCCGAAAATCAAGCCAGGCTGCAAGGCCGTCTCCAGGAGATGTATCGTCGCAACTCTTATGATCCCGCCACGAACTCCATCACTATCGAACCCGTGCGCGCTCGCGCTTTTGAAGCCTGCTTAGAGCATTTCTCAGACGTCTTCATCAAGGGTGATAAGGCCTACGCCATTCCTCCTGGCTCCGTCGACACATCCGAGCACATGCGCCAGTTCGCTGGTTTCATTTTCTGGACCGCTTGGTCGGCCTCCACGAATCGGCCCAGTGACACCGTAACCTACACTCACAACTGGCCCTTCGAACCCCTCGTCGGCAATCGCCCCACCGGCGAAACAGTTCTCTGGACCGGCGTCAGCATCATCATGCTTCTGGCCGGAATCTGTGCCATGGTCTGGTGGTACGCCGCCGAAAATAAGGCTGAGCCTGCCTTCACCCTTCCGGCCACCGATCCCCTTGGCGACTGGCACGCCACACCTTCACAGCGCGCCACTCTGAAATATTTCTGGATCGTCTCCGCTCTAATTCTTGTTCAGATTTGCATGGGAATTATCACTGCTCACTATGGAGTGGAAGGCGACGGCTTCTACGGCATCAAGCTCTCTCAAATCCTTCCTTACAGCGTTTCGCGTACCTGGCACGTTCAACTCGGTATCTTCTGGATCGCTACTGCTTGGCTGGCTTCCGGCCTGTTCATAGGGCCGCTGGTCAGCAAGTTCGAGCCGAAATTCCAAGCCCTCGGCGTTCATTTCCTCTTTCTCGCTCTGCTCATCGTTGTCGCCGGCTCCATGACGGGCGAGTGGCTCAGTGTTCACCACAAACTCTCCACCGCGGGTTCCTTCCTTTGGGGTCATCAAGGCTATGAATATGTCGACCTCGGCCGCATCTGGCAGATTCTTCTTTTCGTGGGATTGTTGATCTGGCTCTTCTTGGTAGTCCGGGCCGTCCGTCCCGCTTTGAAAACTCCGGGTGAACATCGCCCACTTTTGTGGCTCTTCGTTCTCTCTGCCGCAGCCATCGGCCTTTTCTATGGCGCTGGCCTCTCCTGGGGACAGCACACGCACTTGTCCATCGTTGAATACTGGCGCTGGTGGGTAGTTCACCTCTGGGTCGAGGGTTTCTTCGAAGTTTTTGCTACCACCGTCATCGCCTTCTTCTTCATGCGACTCGGTCTCATCAAGCCCGCGTTGGCCGCAAAGGCTGCCCTTCTCTCCGCCACGATCTTCCTCGCGGGAGGAATCATCGGCACCTGCCACCACCTTTATTTCTCTGGCACGCCCACCGTTGCACTAGCCTTCGGCTCCGTCTTCAGCGCTCTTGAAGTCGTTCCCCTCACCATGGTCGCCTACGGCGCCATCGATGATCTCCGCCGCGGCCGACTCACTGTCTGGGCGCAACGCTACAAGTGGCCTATCTGTTTCTTCGTCGCTGTTGCCTTCTGGAACATGATCGGCGCCGGACTCTTCGGCTTCATGATTAATCCTCCCATCGCCCTATACTTCATGCAGGGCCTCAACACTACGCCACTTCACGGACACGCCGCTCTCTTCGGTGTCTATGGAATGCTCGGTATCGGACTCATGCTCGTCTGTCTCCGCGCCATGAGTCCCGACGCCAAATGGCGCGACAATTGGCTCCGTTCTTCCTTCTGGTGCATGAACGTTGGCCTCTTCACCATGTGTGTCGGCAGTCTCTTGCCCGTCGGCCTCATGCAAACGTGGGCTTCCGTAAATCATGGCTACTGGTATGCCCGCAGCACTGAGTTTCTCGGCACGCCAATCATGCAGACTTTTCGATGGATGCGCGTCCCCGGCGACACGCTTTTCGCTATCGGCGCGTTCATTCTCGTGGCTTTCGTCTTCACTCTGAAATCCGGCGAAGCAAAAAGGGAAGTGATCGACGCAGATGTCGTCCCCGTCCCATCCGGCGATTGATTCAATCTGGCAATTCCAAAAAGTGGGGCACCAAAAATCGTGCCCCTTTTTTTCTCCACCTATTTCCCCGTGGTCAGCATTTTCACCAACTCATAAAGAAACGTCTGCCCTTCATAAAAACTTTGCACCGCCATCCGTTCATCCCGGCCATGAAACCGAATGTCATTGCGGTCGAAGAAGAATCCCTGGATCCCATAGGTCGGAATCCCCACCGCGCGCAAATACCGCCCGTCCGTCGCACCCATAACCATGATTGGCACCGTCTGCACTCCTGGCCACAGCTTCTGCGTCGTACTGGTCACCGCGGCAAGCACATCAGGCCGCATCGGGGAAGCCGGCGCAACCGTCATCTCCGAAATCTGCGTGATCGTAACCTGATCGTCGTTTACCACCTTCTTCAACGTGGTCAACACATAGCCGGCGGAGTCTTCCGGCAACACTCGGCAATTCACACTTGCGGCCGCAAGTTGCGGCAGAGCATTCAGCGCGTGTCCGCCTTCCAGTTGTGTCGCAACGCATGTCGTCCGCAGCGTCGCATTCCAGGCGGGACCTGCAGCCGCCACTTTCTGCATTGCTTCCTGAGAGCCCGTTGCCGCCATTGCCAAATCCTCTTTGATCGGCCCTGTTTCAGTCTTTGACATCTCTCGAAAATAAGCCGCAGTCACCTCGTTCGTCTTCAGCGGAAAACCAAATTCCGAAAGATGCGCAAGCGCGTATGCCAGATGGTAGATCGCATTGTTCGCAACCGGCAGGGAGCTATGACCTCCCTTGTTCCGCACCTCGAACCGGAAATTCAACACGTACTTCTCGCTGATTTGCAGATCGTTCGAAAGCTTCTTCCCGTCAAGCGACTCGCCCCACCCGCCCTCATTCAGCGCGAATTCCGCATCAATCAAATCGCGGTGGTTCTTCAGCAGCCAGTCCACGCCGTTGTACGGACCGCCACCTTCTTCGTCCGCCGTCAGCGCCACAGTAATGTCGCGGTCCGGCACGAATCCTTCCTTTTTGAACTGGATTAGATTTGCGATCCACACGGCCGCTTGCGCTTTATCGTCGCCCGTTCCACGGCCATAGAAATAGCCGTCCTTCTCTGCGAAGACGAACGGATCCATCGACCAGTCCTCCCGCTTCGCCTCCACAACGTCGATATGCGCCAGGAGCAACAGTGGTTTGCGCGTACCCTTCCCGTGGTAACGAACCACCAGGTTCGCCTTCTTCGGGTTTGCTCCTCCGACAAAAATATCCGAGTCTGCGAATCCTGCCGCTTTCAGCCGCGCAGCCGCAGCCTCTGCCACGGGAGTCGTCGCTCCCGTCGTAAATCCCGATTGCACTTCAATGAATTCCTTATAGATGTCGTGCGCTAATTGCTTTTCCGCTTCCGGCCGCATTGTCTGCCCTCCGGCGGATGCAACCAACCAGGTCGTCAGTACAGTCGTGCCAAGCGCAAAAGCTAAAATTCGACCGATTAGTTTCAAGGAACACTCCTCCACAGAAATCATTTCAGCAGATCTCGAGTCCGCGCATGCCAAACTAGGCATCCGAGAACTTCTTCTTTTCACTTCACTTTTCTTAATTTCCTACTCATTAAACAATCTAGGCTGTGCTCCATCCACCGCCGCCGCTTTTCTTCTCGCAATTCCGACGACTCCGAGCACCGTCAGCTCCGCCAATGCGCTCCGCGGCACATAGATCCGATCCGCATTCGCATGAAAATCCGGTGGAGTAATATGCAGTCCTTGGTCCATCAAGTTCAGCAGATCATTTAGGATTACGCCTTCCAGTAGCCCATCGTCCAGAAAACGTATCTTTACCCACAACCCATCCAGCTTCGGCCGGCTCAAAAATGTTTTCCGCTCCGGTTCAAACCTCTCATCCAGATCTCGTACAAAATACACCGCGCGTATCTTGTCTCGCGCAATCTCCTGATGTTCCCCATGGGGAGTCAGCAAATCCAGCGCACACGTATCCTGTAACCGCGCCGGGTTCAGGAATCCGCGCAGACTCTTCCGATCCATTAACTCGACGACGACCTTTTTATGGGTCGATGCTGGGGTGCGAGTCTTCAAACCGCCCTTTTACCCGTTCCTGATACGAACTGATTGATTAATGCTGCTGCGTATGTTATGTTAAGCGCGATTTTCCTGTCAACTCATTGTTTCGATTGGGTTTATCGCCCGTGAGCTGGTCCTTGACCGAAAAGACGCAAATCCTTAAGTCCGCCTCCATCATCTCCCTCGTTACTATTATCAGCAGAACCCTTGGCTACGTCAGAGACCAGCGCATCACCCTGCTTCTTGGAACCACTCTTTCCGCCGATTCCTTTGTTCTTGCTTACCGTATCCCTAATCTTTTCAGGCGTTTAGTTAGTGAGGGCAGTATCTCCGCTTCCGTCATCCCCGTCTTCACCACTTTCATGCGTGACCGCTCCAAAGAGGAGCTTTGGCACTTTGCCAACCGTCTTTTTTGGACTGCTGCCCTCGTCCTCGCCGTCATTACCGTCCTCGGTATGGTGTTCTCCCCTCAGGTCGTCCGCACCTTCAACTTCTCCACCGAGCACACCAACAGCTGGGACGAAGCCATCACGCTGAATCGCATCGTCTTCCCTTATCTGTTTTTCCTGGGCTTGGCCGCTCTGGGCATGGGCATCCTCAACAGCTTCCACAAATTCGCCGTTCCTGCCTCCACTACTGTTGTCCTCAACCTCTCGATCATCCTGTTTTCTACGGCCCTCGTCTGGCGCTATTTTCAAAGCCCCGCGGTCTCCCTCGCCGTTGGCGTCCTCGTTGGTGGAGCGCTCCAATTCCTTGTCCTCGTCCCGCAACTCGTGCAGCGTGGAATGCGTTTCGACTTTGGCCTCTCCTTCGGCCATTCCGGCATTCGCACCGTGGCCCGTACCATGTTTCCCCGTTTCTTTGGCCTTGGCGTCTCTCAAATCAATTTCTTCGTCGACACCTTTTTCGTCAACGCTCCCAAAATGCCACGTGGAAGCCTGACCGCCCTCTACGTCTCGGATCGCGTCATGGAATTGGTCCTCGGTGGTTATGCCATTGCCGTAGCCACCGCCATCCTCCCAATGATGGCCCACCAGGCTGCCGCCAACGATTTCGAAGGGCTCAAGCGCACCTTCACCTTCGCCATTCGGATCGTCGCTTACATCACGATTCCTGCTGCTGTCGGCCTCATGATTCTTCGCGAGCCTATCATTCGCATGCTTTTTCAGCATGGCCAATTTGTTGCCGAATCCACTCGCCTCACCGCCCGCCCTCTTCTGTATTACGCCGCGGGGCTTCCCGCATTGGCGTGCGTCAAGCTCATTGTCCCCGCATTCTATTCAGCCCGCGACACCAAGACCCCCGTCATCGTCGCCGCTATCTCATTCCTTCTCAACATCGCACTCAACTTTCTTTTTCTTCAGCACGTGTTTTTCAAGCGCTTTCAGAACGGCGGTCCCGCCCTCGCCACCGTTCTGGCCACGTTCTTTGATTTCTTCACGCTCTTCGTCATCTTCCGCATTCGCTACGGCGCCCTCGGTTCCATCGAACTGTTTCGCTCGGTTGGCAAAATCTCTCTTTGTGCTGCCCTCATGGGCGTAGCCTGCATGGTCGCCAACTATTACGCCAAGTTCACCGTTCATTCCGGTTCCTTTATCCAATTCCTCGTGTTCATCGGCCTCATCGGCGGAGCTACCCTCATCTACATCGCGCTCACTTGGCTGTTCCGTTGTCCTGAAGTTCAGGAAGTCTATGGCATCGCGACGCATGGCAGCGAGGCTGCCGAAGGATTGGCCCACTGATGGAAATCACGCCTCTCATCGCCACCTTTCTGAACCACGCTCGCGTCGAGAAGGGCCTCTCGCCAAACACGACCTCGGCCTATCGCCGAGATCTGGTCAAGTTCGACGAGTTCGCTAAGAAGCGCAAACTCTCTCTCGAAACCGTCACTAGTGACACTCTCGTCGATTTTCTCGCCGCTCTCTATCGGCAAAAGCTCGAATCACGCACCGTCGCCCGTCATCTCGTTACCCTTCGAAATTTCTTCCGTTACGCACAGGTCCAGGATCTGATCGCCCTCGATCCCACTCTGAATCTTGAATCCCCCAAAATTCGCCGCACCCTCCCCGGCTATCTCCGTCTCGAAGAAGTGGAACGTCTCCTCAACCAGCCTGACGACAAGACCCCTCTCGGGCTCCGTGATCGTGCGATGCTTGAAGTCCTCTACTCCACCGGACTCCGCGTCTCCGAACTCATCAACCTCCGCGTTATGGATCTAGACTCCGGCGTCGGCTGCGTTCGTTGCATCGGCAAAGGAGATAAAGAGCGCATCGTTCCCATCGGCAAGAAAGCACTCGCCCTCGTCGACCGCTATCTTCGCGAATCCCGCCCCAAGCTCGTCGGAAAAGGGAAGCAGGCTCTCGCCACAACGCTTTTCATTAATCGCCGCGGATCACCCCTCAGCCGCGTCGGTGTTTGGAAGATTCTCTCGGCATATGGGCGTCAGGCCGGACTGCGCGTTGGTTCGACCCCGCACATGTTGCGTCACAGTTTTGCAACGCATCTTCTGGAGCGCGGCGCTGATTTGCGCTCGGTCCAGTTGATGCTGGGTCATTCCGATATTTCCACGACGCAAATTTACACTCACGTCGTGGAAGAGCGGCTGAAGCAGATTTACAAAGCACATCACCCGCGTGCTTAGCATGTGGGTGCGGACTCATTGCGGGTGCGTCATCCTCATCGAGTTGACCACCCTTAAGCCAAAGGAGCGCAATGCCTGATTATATTTTCTTGCTGGAAAGCCGGCTCACCCCGGAACAGCGCGCAGCCATGTTACGTGTACAGGAACTCGCCGCCGCTATGGGCTTCAACGTCTATCTCACCGGGGGTACCGTTCGCGACCTCATCACTGGCGCCACTCTCCGCGATTTGGATTTCACCGTCGAAGGTAATCCATCCAAAATGGCTCGCGAACTTGAAAAGGGCGGTGCCAAAATCCTCTCCGAGGATGAAAAGACTCGTCACATCGATATTCTTTTTTCCGGAGACGTCGAAGGCACTCTCTGCGCCGCGAGAGACGACCACTACGTTCGTCCTGGCACTCGTCCCGAAATCCGTTGGTCCACTATTATGGAGGATCTCCGCCGCCGCGATTTCTCTCTCAACGCCATCGCTATCTCGCTGAACCCTGCTTCTCGCGGACTCCTTCTTGACCCTACTAACGGTCTCTCCGACATCGAGCACGGTGAAATTCGCGCCCTCACCATCCACAGTTTCACCAACATGCCCGTCCGTCTGCTCAGCGCCCTTCGCTACGCCGCGCGCATGGGTTTCAAGCTCGAATCGCGCACCCAGGAATGGTTCAACCTCGCTATTGAACGCGAACTCCAGCACACCATCACTCCGGAAGATGCCGGAGACGAACTCCGCGAAGTCTCCAAAGAAGAGCGTCCCCATCTCGTCCTGAAAGAATGGGAATCTCAGCATCTCTTGGAGCGTATCCACCCGATCCTGGCAAAGAAACATCCCAGTTACGACGCCATCAACCGCCTGATCAAAGTTCGCGATGATCTCTTCATGGCTGGATATCGTCCCCGCCTCTCTCATCCCATGATGTTGGCGATCCTTGGCAAACTGAAAGATCGCGAACTCAGCAATGTCTTGTCCAAGCTTGGTTTCCGTTCCGCCGAAATCGATGTCATCGAGAATTTCCCGGAACGCGTGGCCGTTGCGGAAAAGGATCTTACCGGCAAAAAGACCAACGCCCCCATTGATGCTTACCGCTTCATTGAAAAACTGCCCATTGAACACGTTGCCTACATTATCGCGGAATCCAGCAAATCCGCCGCCGTCAACAAAATCAAATCCTTTCTCCACAAGTGGCGTCCCATTCGCGTCGCCCTGCCTGTGGTTGCTAATGAACTCGAAGCCCTCGGCATGACTCGTGGTCCGAAGTTCGATCAGGTTGTAGAGGAAGTATTCGCCATCCAGTTGAACGGCCGCGGCAAAACCCCCGAAGAGCGCATCAAAACTCTTCGCAAACTTTCCGGCATAAAAGAAGTGCCGAAGAAAAAGGAAAAAGAAAAGAAGCCCACAAAAGAAGAAAAAGCCGCCAGCCAGGCTGCTCACGATAAGCACACCGCGGCAATCGTCGCAAAGTCCAGCGCCAAAGCCAAACCCCACAAACCTGAGCCAAAGCCCAAAGTCACAGCGAGGAAAAAGTCCAAAAAGTGATCATGCATCGCTGGCTTTCATGCCGGCGCCCTACACCCCACTGCGTTGTCATCCCGACCGGAACAAAACGCAGTGGAGGGATCGTGGCAGTCAACGCATCCCATCCGGCGCACACGGGGACCATGGAGATTTTCACCCTGTGCAAATCCTAAATCCGCGTTCGCCTTTCTTCTCTCCGCGTTTTACAATCATCTTCCATGGGCAATCCCCAATTCGTTCATCTTCACGTCCACACAGATTTCAGCCTCCTTGACGGCGCCTGCGAAACCTCGGAACTCCTCGACGAGGCCTCTCGCCAAAAAATGCCGGCTGTGGCCATCACCGACCATGGCAACCTCTTTGCTGCCGCAAATTTCTTCAATGAAGCCAGTAAGCGCGACGTTAAGCCCATTATCGGTTGCGAAGTCTATCTAGCTAAGGGCAGTCGCCACGATCGTGGCGAGAAATCCGCTCCTGTTCGTGCGGCAAATGGAGCCGACAACGGTGAAAACGAGCCCGGGACTCGCGGCAGCAATCACCTCGTCCTCCTCTGCGAAGACATGGACGGTTACCGCAATCTCATCAAGCTGGTTTCCGCGGGCTTTCTTGAGGGTTTCTACTACAAGCCTCGCATCGACTACGATCTCCTCGCCAAGCACAGCAAAGGCCTCATCGCTCTCTCTGCTTGCCTCCGTGGCCCTGTCACCGAAGCTGTAGTCGAGCAGCGCTTCGATCAGGCTCGTGATAACGCCTATCGCCTCCAGGACATCTTCGGCAAAGGAAATTTCTTCCTCGAAATTCAGGATCAAGGCCTTCCCATCGAAAAGGGCGTTAATACCGACCTCATCCGCCTTTCCAAGGAATCCGGGATTCCGCTCGTGGCTACCAACGATTGCCACTACCTTCATCACGAAGACGCCCACGCTCAGGAAGTCCTGCTCTGCATCCAGACCGGCAAGACCATGAGCGACACCCATCGCATGAAGTTCGCCACCGATCAGTTCTATTTCAAGACCGCCAGGGAAATGGCTGAAGTCTTTCGAGAAGTTCCCGACGCTGTTTCTCGCACTGTTGATATCGCCGCGCGTTGCAACGTAAAGATCGAACATTTTCCAAACGCTTTGCCCGAATTCAGGGTTCCCGCAGGCCATACTCCCGGCAGTTTCTTCGAAAAAGCGGCCCGCGAAGGGTTTGCCACGCGAGTTCCATACCTTGAGCGTCTTTCCAAGCAGGGTTTTCTCCGTCATTCGCTTGCTGAATACGAAACGCGCCTCTCCTCCGAAATTGAAATGATCAAGAAGATGCACTACGAGGGCTACTTCCTGATCGTCTGGGATTTCATTCATTACGCTAAAGCCCAGGAAGTTCCTGTCGGCCCCGGCCGCGGTTCCGCCGCCGGCAGTTTGGTCAGCTACGCCCTTCGCATTACCGACGTCGACCCTCTCCAGTACAATCTCCTCTTCGAGCGCTTCCTCAATCCGGAACGCGTTTCCATGCCTGATATCGATATCGACTTCTGCATGCGTCGTCGCGGCGAACTCATCGATTACGTCACGCAAAAATACGGCCGCGAAAATGTTTCACAGATCATCACCTTCGGAACCATGGCCGCCAAAGCCGCCGTTAAAGACGTAGGCCGCGCCATGGACATCCCCTTCGGCGAAGTCGATCGCCTCGCCAAATTAATTCCCGCCACGCTGGGTATTGAGCTAGCCGACGCACTTGTCGAATCGCCTCAGCTCAAAGCCGCTGTAGATGCCGATGAACGCATGAAAGATCTCATGAGGGTTGCTCTTCGCCTTGAGGGACTCGCTCGTCACGCCTCCACCCATGCGGCCGGTGTCGTCATCTCTCCCAAACCGCTCACTGAACTCGTTCCCGTTTACAAAACGAACCGCGATGAAATCACCACGCAGTACGACATGAACGCCCTTGAGCGTATTGGCCTTCTTAAAATGGATTTCCTTGGCCTTACTACACTCACCGTCTTGCACGACGCCGTCAAAATGGTCCAGCAGAATCGCGGTGTTGCGATCGATCTCGATAATCTCCTTCTCGACGACGAAACCACCTACAAACTCTTCTCCCGGGGCGACACCACCGCCATCTTCCAGTTTGAATCCCACGGCATGCGCGATATTCTTCGCCGCTACCATCCCACACGCATCGAAGATCTCACTGCTCTCAACGCCCTCTACCGTCCCGGCCCCATTCAGGGAGGCATGGTCGACGATTTCATCAATCGCAAGCACGGCAAAACCAAGGTTGCCTACGAACTCCCGGAACTCAAGGATATTCTCGAAGAAACCTACGGCGTGATCCTCTATCAAGAGCAAGTTATGCAGATTGCCAATCGCCTCGCCAGCTTCTCCCTTGGCGAAGCCGACCTTCTCCGCCGTGCCATGGGCAAAAAGAAAAAAGAAGAGATGGCTGCCCAGCGTCAGAAGTTCCTCGCCGGTTGCGCCAAAAACAAACTTCCCGACAAAAAAGCCGAACGCATCTTCGATCTGATGGAAGAATTCGCCGGATACGGTTTCAATAAATCGCATTCCTGCGCCTACGCCCTTCTCGCATATCAGACCGCCTATCTGAAAACCCATTTCCCCGTCGAATTCATGGCCGCCCTCCTCACCTCTGAAACCGGGAACGCCGAGAAGCAAGTGAAGTACATTAACGAAGCTCGCGGCATGGCCATCTCCATCCTTCCTCCTGACGTTAACGAGAGCGATCTCTACTTCACTCCCGTTGGCGATGCCATTCGCTTTGGCATGGCTGCCATCAAGAATGTCGGCGAAAACACCGCCAAAGCCATTCGCGAGTCGCGCCTGTCGGAAGGCGAATTCAAATCTCTCTACGAGTTCTGCGGCCGCATCGAACCCCGTTTTCTCAACAAACGCGTCTTTGAAAGCCTCATCAAGTGCGGTGCCGTGGATTCTCTCGGTGGCAGGGAAGAGATGTTTGCTTCCGTTGACGACGCCATCACCGCCGTTCAACGCGCCGCTCGTGCCAAGGAATCTGGTCAGCATGGTCTCTTCGGCAGTGGCGGTTCGTCCGACTCCAAAATCCATTTCGCTCTCCGCGAATCTCAGCCTTGGTCCGAAGAAGAACGTCTCGCCAACGAGTACGCGATGCTCGGTTTCTACGTTTCCGGCCACCCGCTTGAAAAATACGCTTCCCGCCTGAAAGAGTTGAACGTCCTCTCTCTCGAACAGATTGAAGGGCAGCGAAACGGCAAGGAAGTTACCGTGGCCGGGCTCATCGTTGGCACGCGTCCCATGCGTAGCAAAAAGGGCGCCCAGTGGGCTATCTTCACTCTCCAGGATATGACCGGGGTCCAGGAGTTGCTCGCCTTCCCCGAAAGTTTTGCCCGCCTTTCCAACATCCTTAAACCAGGTGCTCCGCTCCTCCTCAAAGTAAAAGTCCAGATCGAAGAAGCTGGCACGCGCCTCTCTCTCCAGGAAGCCCGCAAACTCGAAACTATTGCTCAGCCCACAGCTCCCGCGGAGTTCCGCGTTCGCCTTACTCTGCAGCAGGTCACCGACGACCTCATGGAACGCCTCGAGGAACTCTTCTCTAAATCTCCTGGCCCCACTCCTGTCGTTTTTGAATTACACTCGCCTGATAGCACTATGGCGACTCTTCAATCCCAGCAACGTGTCCGTGTCCACCCTGAACTCATCGAGTCCGTTCGTCAGATTTGCGGCCTGGGCCCGGATCAAATGGTGGCGTAATGAGCGCAGTTCGTAACAAAGGCAAGAAGTCTCCGAGCACGGCCGAGCGCCAGCAGGAAATCGATCGTCTCGAAAAAGACGTCGAAGAACTCCGTCACCTTGCCAGCAGCGAAGAGGGTGAAGCTGAACTCGAACGCCTCAAACACCAGGTCATCGAACTTCGCAAGGAGTTCTACACCCATCTCGGTCCGTGGCAACGCGCACAAATCGCCCGTCACCCGCAGCGTCCTTACACCCTCGACTGGATTAGTCTCCTTATCACCGACTTTGTTGAACTCCATGGCGACCGCTCCTTTTGGGACGACAAAGCCCTCATCGCCGGCATGGGAAAGTTCAATGGTCAGCCCGTCGCTGTAATCGGCCACCAAAAAGGCCGCGACACCAAGCAGCGCGTCATCCGCAATTTCGGCCAGCCCAAGCCCGAAGGTTATCGAAAAGCTCTTCGCATCATGCAACTCGCTGCAAAATTCAATCGCCCTGTTCTCACCTTCATCGACACGCCCGGCGCCTATCCCGGCATCGACGCTGAAGAGCGCGGCCAGGGCGAAGCTATCGCACGCAATCTTCGCGAAATGGCTCGTCTTCCAGTCCCGGTAATCGTCACCGTCACTGGCGAAGGTGGTTCCGGCGGTGCGCTAGCCATCGCAATCGGAGACCGTGTCAACATTCTCGAGAACGGTTTTTACTCCGTGATCTCTCCCGAAGGCTGCGCCTCTATCATCTGGCGCGATTCCACCAAGGCCGAAACCGCCGCCATCGCCATGAAAATCATGGCCACTGATCTCAAAGAACTCGGCATCATCGACGAAATCGTTCCCGAACCGGACGGCGGAGCGCACAGCGACCACGAAGCCGCCGCAAAACTCTTGGGCGAAGTCCTCCAGCGCCAACTCCTCACCCTCACCAATCACACCCCCAAAGAATTAGTCGCCGCCCGTTACGAAAAATTCCGCCACATGTGCCAGTACTTCGACATCATCTCCTGAACTCTTTAGCTCACTTCTTTAGCTGTGGCGGGATGCCTCACAAATTCGCATCGATCATGTCATCCCGACCGAAGGTCCGCGCAGTTTGCGGACTGTAGTGGAGGGATCGTGGCAAGTCTCCAGCATGAATCTCCGATCACTGTGAATCACAAAACGAAACTCTTCTTCGGCGACGAAACATCGCCCAAATCATGCTTCTTCCTATCTCCTTACTCCCTTATTTATTTTCTTCATCACCTCATTTCCTAGCTCATTTCTTCTTCCTTCCCCCCGTACCATATACGCTACGTCTCCTCCACCCCGTCGTTGTTCCTGTCCCTTCCCCGGCCTACTCTGAATCTGTATCCACAGTGCACGATTCAGGGGATTTTTCTCTGCGCTGTATTCCGTTAGTAAGGGTAGGGCACTCATGTCGGAACCATTCCGTCCGTACGAAAAACTCGTTGAGATCACCATTCTCGGCAGAAAGTTCCAGGTTCCCGAGCGCAATTCCTTGCTCCGCTGCTTCCAATTCATCAGCCCCGAAACCATCCCCTACGGTCGCTTCTGCTGGAACCAGGATTGCCAATACTGCCGCGTCACCTGCCAGCTTCCCGATGACGACGAGCCCCGCGAAATGATTTCCTGCAAATTCATCGTTATGCCCGGCATGGAAGTCACCGAACTCAGCCAGGAACTCAAATGGTGTCTCCGTGCTAAACTTCCCGCCGACACCACCGTCAACTCCTGATTCTCAGGAGCTATTACCATAGTAGTTCCCCGCCGGTGTCATCCCGACCGAAGCGAAGGGGTTTTTTGCGTAGCGCAGCGGAGGGATCGTGGCATCCCCTTATCGTTCTGCAACTTACAAAGTGACAATCTCGATCTCTTTCCTCCTGACAGACCCCATTACCCATCTCCGCACCTCTTTCCCATCCCGCTTTCCACTCCACCTCACATCCTCTAAAATAGAACTGTCACGCACATGTCCATCAAACACCTCTCCATACTGGGCTCCACCGGCTCCATCGGCCGCCAGACCATTTCTGTAGTTGAATCCCTATCCGGCCAATTCAAAATCGTGGCGCTGGCCGCCGGTTCCAATCTCGACGAACTCCTCTTCCAGATCGAACGCCACCATCCAGAAGTAGTTTCCGTTTATGATTCCGCCAAAGCCGACGACCTTTCCCGCCGCCTCAAAGAAAAGGGAATCACCAACCTACCTGCAATTCACCACGGCCAGCAGGGCATGCATGCGGTAGCCACTCACCCGCAAGCGGAAATCGTAGTTTCCGCAGCAGTCGGCGTAGTCGGCCTCCCCGCAACCTACGAAGCCATTAAGCTGGGCCGCACCATCGCCCTATCTAACAAAGAGGTTTTGGTCGCCGCGGGGGAGCTAGTCATGGCCGCCGTAAAGAAATCAGGCATCCCCCTCCTTCCTGTCGACAGCGAACACAACGCTATCCATCAATGCCTCCGCGCTAGTTCCGCCAGTTTTTCAGGGGGTCGGAGCTTTAGCTCCGACATTCATTCGCTTGCAAGACATGGGGCTTTAGCCCCTGAAGCACTCTACCCCGATGTCCGCCGCCTGATCCTCACCGCCTCCGGTGGTCCTTTCCGGGAAACGCCTCTCTCTGCACTGAAAAACGTCACTGTTGACCAGGCCCTGGCTCACCCTAACTGGCGCATGGGGAACCGCATCACCATCGACTCCGCCACCATGATGAACAAGGGTTTCGAGGTCATTGAAGCCCGTTGGCTTTTCGACGTTCGCCCCGACCAAATCGACGTTCTCATTCATCCTCAATCCACCATCCACTCGATGGTCGAATTCATCGATGGCTCCGTGCTCGCCCAACTCGGCCCGACGGATATGCGAATGCCCATCCAGTACGCGCTAACCTATCCGCAGCGTGTTGCATCCAATCAACTTGAGCTGGATTGGAGCAAACTCCGCCGTCTCGATTTTCAGAAAGTTTCCACGCGCCGGTTCCCTTGTTTGCGTCTTGCGCGGGAAGCCATGAAAAAGGGCGGGGCATTACCTTGTGCCTTGAACGCAGCCGATGAAGTTGCCGTGGCAATGTTCCTGGGCCACCGTTTGCCATTCCTTGGGATTCCGGAAGTGATCGAAGACGTGCTGAGCCGAACGCCGCGCACAAAGTTCGTCACCATGGACGACGTCCTCGCAGCTGATTCCGAAGCCCGCCGCATGGCTCGCGAGGCGGTAGATAGGTTCGCTGTGGCAAAAGCCGCCACGCATTAAGTTTGTCAGATTTTTGTCGATCTCTGGATTGGCGCTGTTTCTTTGCTTGTAGCGCAGGCTTTCAAGCCAGCATCTTGGGGTTGTTTTTTCTGGGTTATCTGTTTTTCAGGTTTTTTTGACTGGCACCGAACGCAACACCGCATTACTCTCGATAGACGGAGTCGACAGCACGCATGAGCACCATTTTCGGATTTATCCTGGTCTTAGGTGTCCTTATCCTGGTTCACGAATGGGGACATTACATTGTCGCTCGCATATTTGGCGTTCGCGTCGATGTCTTCTCCATCGGCTTCGGTCCTCGCCTTTTTGGCCATAAGCATGGCGACACCGACTGGCGGATCAGTGCAGTTCCTCTCGGTGGCTACGTCCGTATGGCCGGACAAGACATCACCGACATCGATTCTGGCGAGTCGAAACCCACCGGGGCTCCCGACGAATTGATGAGCAAGAAGCGCTGGCAACGTGCCTTGATCTCCTTTGCTGGCCCTGCCATCAATTTAGTCTTTCCGTTGTTTCTGCTTGCTGGCTTTTTCATGATTAAGGGCGATCCCTATCCGAAATATCTCGACAGGCCTTTTGTGATCGTTGATGTTCAGAAAGATTCCCCACTCGCCGCCGCTGGCGTTACGTCAGGAGACCATGTCACAACAATGGACAGCGTCCAGAATCCTACTTGGCGAACTGCCGAAGAAGAACTCTCCAAGGCCGCCGTCAATCGGACGTTTCATCTTGTTCTCGATCATCAGGGACAGTCACGTGACGTCCAACTCAGCACCTCGGGTATGCAGAATCCTGAACTTGTTTTCGGCTATCCCCCTAATACCCCAATCGTTGGGGAAGCCGATAAATCCCAACCCGCTTACCAGGCGGGCATTCGTCGCGATGACGTCATTCTCTCTATCTCTGGGAAGCAACTCGACAACTGGCCTGCCATGGTCGAAGCGATTCAGCAGAGTAAGGGAAATCCGTTGCCGGTAATCGTGGGCCGCAAAGGACAGCAACTCTCATTCCTCGTTACTCCCAGGCAGGGGAAGAACGAACGCGGCGCTGCTGCCTGGCTCATCGGCGTGCGTCCCGGCCAGGAATACTCTTTCCGCAAAGTCAATTTCTCGCAGTCCGTTGCTTCCGCAACGCGCTTCACGGGTGCAGGAATTGCCCAGGTAGTTGGCGTAGTGGGTAAACTCCTCACTGGCAAAATTGCCGTGAAGCAGTTGCAAAGCGTCATCGGTATCGCCAACGAAGCCGGTCATGCCGTGCAGGAAGGCACTTTTGCGGTCATCTCTTTGATGGCAGTGATGAGTCTCAATCTCGGTATCCTGAATCTTCTGCCAATTCCGATTCTCGATGGTGGCCACATCCTCCTTCTCTCGCTCGAAGGCATTCGTCGCCGCGATTTCAGCCTCGCCTTCAAAGAGCGTTTTATTCAGGTAGGCCTGGTCTTTCTCTTGGTCCTCTTCGCCTATGTCATGTACAACGACGTCGTGCGTTTGCTTCCAATCCACTCCTAGGTTTTGCTTTTGTAGTAGCCGATCTTTAGGTCGGCGCAGCAGTGCAGCGATAGTCTTGAGTTATGTGGCACTGGCTCTCCAGCCTGTGCTATTGCGTTTGTGCCGGTTTTTCCCTTTGTTTTGCTTCCATCCAACTAGGGTCTATAATCCCTTATGGCCGCTTCACCCACCCACAGAGTCTCTTCCGGCGAACGCATCAACGCCGCGGACCCCACGGGCCATCTCCAGAACGCCCTTCGTCAGCGTGGTATTCGCTTAACCCGCCAGCGCCGGGTAATCCTCCAGGTTATGGACAACGCTGAGCAGCATCTCGACGTCGATCAAATCCTCGATCGCGCACAGAAAATCAGTCCTGACGTCCACCTCGTCACCGTCTACCGAACCATTGATCTCCTCAAGAAGCAGGGGCTCATCGATGAACTGGACTTGCTCCATCTCCGCGGCGATCGCCACTACTACGAGACCCACGGCCCCCGCGACCACATCCACGTAGCCTGCCTGCGCTGCGGCAAAGTCCGTGAATTCGAAAGCCATCTCTACGATCAGCTAAAGAATCAAATTTCCCGCGACTGTAACATTCAAGTCACTGTCTCTCGCACTGAAGTAGGCGGCATCTGCAACGACTGCCTGGCCGCCGAAAAAAAGCATATCCCTCAGTAAACTCCCCGTTCAGCGGATTTTCTTATCGGTGCAACCTCTTACCATTAGTGCTGCATCTCTTACTCAGCCTCTGCCCATATGGCTCTTCAATTAAACTCGGTGACTACCCATGCGCGTTGCCCCACTTCTTCTTGGGCTGATTTCTGCTCTCTTTATCATCGCTCCCGAATCCTTGGCGCAAAGCAAGCTCGAACTTTTCGGCGGCTACTCTTACCTTCGCCCCTTCGTGGAGATCCTCTCGCCGACACTCTGCCCCTCGCCTACGTGTCCGATCAATACCACGCAAAATCCTAACCTGAACGGCTGGGAATTGGCCGCGACCTACAAAATCCTTCCCTTCATCGGTCTTACTGGTGATTTCAGCGGACACTACGGAGATCTTCTTGGCTCCACCATGCGTGTGCAGACCTACTTGCTCGGCCCCAAGCTGTCTCTTCCCGGTCCCATCTCTCCCTTTGCCCATGCCCTTGTCGGCGGCGCGCATGAATCCTTCATCAACGGCTCCGTCAGCGACAATGCCTTCGCCACCGCCCTGGGTGGTGGACTCGACCTCAAATTCATTCCGCACGTTTCCGTTCGCGTGGTTCAGGTCGATTACCTTCTCACGAAGTTCAATTCCAGCACCCAGCATCAGCCGCGCATCTCCGCCGGCCTGGTCCTGCATTTTTGACCCGGCGGTCTCCCGTATCGCGGACCCTCTCCGACCGTTCACTGAGCATAGAATCGGTTTTGCGGGTCTGTCCTCTGCATCTCTCTGGTCAAAAGACTTTTCTTCGCTTTGCTACCTTACGGATACCCCGCCACTGCCGTCCCCTTGGTCCTCAGTCTCCTCAGCCGCGCAAAAAACGTATTCGCCTTCCCAATATCCTTTCCAATCTGTGCTTTCAGCTCTTCCACACCTGCAAATTTCTTTTCACTCCGCAATCGCTTCCAGAACCGTATTTCAATTCGTCCCGGCGCAAAATTCCCCGAATAATCCAGTAAATGCGTCTCCACCGTCAAACCGCTTCCATTCATCGTCGGCCGCATTCCAATATTCGTCACGCTCCGGTGACTGCTCGGTTCTCCCTCCAGCACTGTCCGCGTAATGTACACGCCACGTTCCGGAAGCAACTCCTGTTCCGGCCGAAGATTCAGCGTAGGAAACAACAAGCTTCGTCCTGTTCCCGTTCCTTTCACCACTTCGCCCGTCAATACAAACGGCCGCCCCAGCAATCTGGCCGCATGCGTCACATCGCCTTCCGCAATCTGTTTCCGAATCAATGTGCTCGATACAATTTCTCCCTCATACATCACCGGCTCGTGTACCACCACTTCAAATCCTAAACGCATTCCCAACTCACGCAGAAACTTCAAATCGCCCGCCTGTTTATGCCCGAAGCGGAAATTATCTCCCACCACAATCGCCCGCACCTGTAACTGCTTCACCAGAATCTCTTCCACAAACTCCTGCGGCGAAAGCTGTGAAAGCTCTACAGTGAAGGGAAGTACGACCGCCGCTTCCATCCCCAGCGCTCCAAACCATTCCATCCGCTGCTGATTCGTCGAAATCCGCAGCGGCGCCGAATCCGGCCGCAAAATCTTTAACGGAGACGGTTCAAATGTCAACGCCGTAGCCACAGCTCCGCTCTCCGTCGCACGATTCAGCGAATATTCCAGCACGCGTTGATGTCCCAGGTGTATCCCATCAAAATTCCCAATCGCAATCACGCTGCCGCGCTTTGTCCTTCCATACCGTGCCAGCCAATCTGCCGGAGAATAGTAGGCCGTCAACTTTCCGGGTGGCACATGCACCTGCACCGCTAGCGCTCGAGCTGCCTTCTCCACCGCGGGCGAATCCGCCGCAACTTCAAATTCCAATCCGTCATAGGCCAATTGCACGTGCCCATAGCCCGCTTTGCGCAATCGCTCATTCGTCGCCGCATGCGGCAAATCATGCGCAATGTGCGTAAACCACGCCCGCTTCGGTTTCAATCGATCGATTAATGCCAGTGCCTGCTCCACCGTCTGGTGCATCGGATGAGGAATATCCCGCAGCGCATCCAGTATCAGATCGTCCAGGTCCTCCAGTAGCGGTAGCGACGATTCCGGCAATCGGCTGAAGTCCGTCATGTACGCGGCGCGCCCGAATCGATAACCTAGCACTTCCATTTCGCCATGTAGCAGCGGCACCGGTATAAACGGGATCCCCAGAAGCTCAAATGGCCCCTTTACTTCGTGTAATCGCACGCTGGCTCGGCTGCTCAACGTTGGTTTGTCGTCAAATACATACGAAAAAACCCGTCGAACGATCTGAAACGTATCGTCATTCCCATACACTGGCATTGCTGCCTGTTGCCGCATGTTGTACGGCCGCAAATCGTCGAATCCAAGAATGTGATCCGCATGCCCGTGCGTCAGCAGCACCGCATCCAGGCGGTCTAATCCCACGCGTAACGCCTGCGTCCTGAAATCTGGAGTTGTATCGATTACCACATTCTGCTCTCCGCGCGAGAGCAGTACCGAAGGCCTCAACCTCTTATCCTTTACATCCGCCGAGTCGCATACCGCGCAATGACACCCCAGCGTCGGCACTCCCATCGACGTACCCGACCCCAACACCCTCAACCGTATCGCGTTCCCCATTCTCTCGCCTGTGTAGAGGCGGCTTTACCCCGCCTTCTTGTTTCTTTCTTCTGTAGAGGCACGATAAATCGTGCCCAGGCGCGCAGCGCCGCTCTTTCTTCTATGTGGCTGCGCAGTATTCAACCGAACTTGAGGGTGCCCCATCCTGAGCGTCTTTTGCCAAAGGGTGGGCTGTTACGATCTATAGCCACAAAAGTTCTTCTCTTCCGTCTTTCTCTTTTTTCCCTCTGTGCTCTCTGTGTCCTCTGTGGGGAACACTCTTCACCTTTGCATTACTGAACACTGATAACCGATAGCCGGCCACTACTTCTTCCCCTTTGCCTGTGCCGCCACTTGTGCCATCTGTTCAGCCATGGCCTTGTTAATCTCCAAATACGTCATCTTCAGTTTGCCCAGCAAGTCCAGCAGCATGCTGTCTTCTTCCGGAGCGAGATTGCCCTTCGTCTTCTCATGCAGCGCATCCAGCATATCAATCAGTTCTCGAGCCGCATCAGGGTCCAGCACCGGCTGTCCCGTCCGCGGGTCCGCATACGCCCCCAGCACCATCGCCGCATTGCTCCCAATCATTCGTACCAGATTCTCAAACGCTTCACTCTTTTTTGGCGGAGCTGCATTCGGTACTGCCTTAATATCCATCTTTTCCGTTGCTGCATTCTTGCTTGCGGCTGCCTCCACATTGTTGGCCGCTTGACGCATCTCCTTTGCCGCCTGCACCTTCGCGTCGCGTTCGGCTTCCCGCTCCTGTTCCTCCACCACTTCTTTGCGAAGTTCTCCCTCTGCCGTAAAGGGTCGCCGGTCAATTACCTTGAATTCTGATTCGCGTTTTTCGTCAGCCACGGGGGTCATCCTTCTCTCTAAATCTCAGTTTTCTGGGTCCCACCCAGTTTAACATGCCCCGAGCCTGCCCCGCTTTTCCCCCTCTGCACTCGGATCTCGCGACTTCCTCTCTTTTGTGTCATCCCTATCCGAGTGAAACGCCTCTTGCGCAACGTAGCGGAGGGACCGTGGCAACTGGGAATACGCACCACGAACATTAGGACAGCCAATTACTTCTGTCCTGCCTGTCAACTGCCGGCTACTGCCTACGGACTACCGACCACCAGCCTTCTCGGCCTTCCGCGCCACCGTCAAAAACCTGCTCCCCCGCGCATCCTTCGCCAACGACTCCAGTCTCTTCCGCCCCTCTGCCTCTCGTCCGGACTTCAGCTCCATCTCCCCCAGCGCCAATCTTGCCTCCAGTACGAATTCCCGGTATCCCCATTTCTCTGCCTCTACCAGCGCCGCCTCCGCCGCCTTTAACCCGTCCGCCATTTTCCCGGTAGCCGCCTTCACTCGCGCCGACTCAATCGCGTAACTCAATCGTACTCCCACAAACCCGCTCTTAGCCGCCATCCCCCCGGCCTGGTCGATCTCTTTCCGCGCATCTCCTACCTTATTCGACGCTAAATAAATCCGTGCCAGCACCACTCGCGCCAGCACCTCACTCTCCTTCAACTTCTCCGCTCGAAATTCCTCCCGCGCCGTCTTCCCCAATTTCTCCGCATCGCCCAACCGGTTCTCTTCCAGCGCAATACTTGCCAATTCCAACGAACTTTCCGCCACCGTCGCTGTCTCGCCAATCTCGGTGCGTATCGCCAGCGCCTCTTCCTGCAACTTCTGTGCCCCGCTTAAGTCATCTCGCAACGCCAATATCTGCCCCTGACCAAACAGCGCATACGCCGCGTTGTGTTTATCGTCAGCCTCTCGCGCGATTGCCAACACTTCTTTATATTTCTCCTCGGCCCCCGCTAAATCTCCCTGTGCGTAAAGTATCTGCGCCAGTCCAAACAATGGGTATCCCGATTTACCCTTTTGCCCCGAATCATGAAACGACTTATACGCCTCTTCATACTTTTGCTTAGACTCCGCTAGCCGTCCTTGATCCAGCAACATCTCTCCAATGTTATTCAGCGCCACTCCCGACGCGTCCATATCTCCCGTTTGCCGCAGAATGTTCACCGCCTGCTCGTAGATCCTCTCCGCCTCGGCAAAATTACCTTCCGCCACGTGTTGCGCCCCTATGTTATTCAATGTGTCCGCTTCGCCACGCTGGTCGCCCACATCCTGATAAACCTTCAGCGCCTGTAAGGACAGTTTTCGTGCTCCTGCTCGATCTCCCAGGTCGCTCAGCACGTTCGCAAGGTTATCCATCGCCCCTGCCGCCCCGCTTTGATTCCCAATCAGTTGATACGTCGTCAATGCCGCGCGATAATTTTTCTCCGCTCCTGCCAGATTTCCCAGGTCATAATAAATATTCGCCAGATTGTTCTGCAGCAGGGCCACTCCTCCTTGATCTCCCGCCGTGGCATAAATCGTCTGCGCGTTCTCGCAAGGAGCAATCGCTCCCTTCGCATCTCCCATATTGCGCAACGCCATGCACTCGTAATTCCGTGCGCGCGCCACGATCAGCAGTGCTCCCTCTGTCTGGCCTTTCTTCGCACCTTTTTCTGCCGCCGCTTTTACCCGCCGGTAATCACTCATCGCCCGCGCCGCTCCTGCTTCTGCCAGATCAATCCGCGGATCATCTCTCAGCGGAGCAGGGAAGCCTCGCAACTGTTCAACGGTTGCCATCGCTTCCTGTCCCGTCCCCGCGCTGCTTTGTGTGTCTGCCAGCAGCAAGCCATACTCTAGGTTGTCGGGGAAAAATCCGACCAGCGTCTTGTAGATCTCCGTCGCCTTCGCCCATTCGTGCGTTGTTTCGCGGTACCGCCCTTCAATCGACAACCGATCTTCTCGCCGCAGCGATTCCGAAAGCTCAAAAGCCTTCTTCGCCTCTTCTTGCGCCTTCTTTCCGTACCCCAGATTCCCCCACGCCGTTGCCAGCGCAATATGCGCAGGCGCGAAATTCGGCTCCAGGCCGATCGCCTTCTGCAGGTATCCCCGTGCACCCAGATAGTCGTAGACGCGTATCTTTCCCAATCCTTCTGCGTAATACCGCGCCGCTTCCTGGTCACTCGGCATGGATGCCTTCACCGCCTCCGATTCCACTTCCGACACATCTGCCACTCCCAGTTTTCCCCTTAGTTTTGCTCCGGCCCGGTACACCAGCTCATCCAGATGTGCTACGGACCCGCGCTCAGATACCGTCACAATCGTCTCGCCCCCCGCAGCGTCCTGCATCCTCACATCGACGCGAATCTCTCCTTCGCCCAGCGGCACAAACGATCCCAGCACTACATCATCCGTTCCCAACGAACTCCTGATCTTCCCCAGTGTCTCTTTGCTGTAACTGTCCGTCTCCGGCGGCGCAAGGCTCACTTTCATCTGCGCCACACTTTCTCCCGGAATCGTTCGCAACTGCTCCCCAGCCGCCAGTTCCGTCGTCAGCATTTCCGATAACGCAGTCGACAGCCACGCTAACTCCGGCTTTCCCGCCAAATTCTTGAATCCCAGAACTGCCACCGCTCGTCTCTGCTTCAATCCGCCGCTGTTCACACCAGCGCTTCCGTTTGTCGATTGCACAGACGCCGCACGTTTGTGCGCGTAGAAATATCCGCCCGCTGCCGATACCAACACAATCGCCGCCAATCCCGCCCACACGAATGGGAATTTTCGTGTTCGCTCAATCCGGGCCACCGGCGTAATCCCTGCTGTGATCCGGTCCAGGTCTACTCCCAGTTCCCGTGCCGTCTGGTATCGATGCCCCGGCTCTTTCGCCAGTGCTTTCAAAATCACATTCTCCAGCCCCGGCGAAATCTTTGGATTCAACGAACTTGGCGGCTCTGGATCCTTCATCAAAATCGCATTGCACAGCAGCGCCGAATTCGCCTCCGGGAAGGCCCGCTGTCCGGTAGCCATTTCATACAGCACCGCGCCGGCCGCCCAGATGTCGCTTCTCGAATCCGCGCCCTCTCCACGCAACTGCTCCGGCGACATATATGGCAGTGTCCCCACCATCCCTTGCGGCTGCGTCAACGTCCGCGCAATGTCCACGTCACACCCTGTGGCATGAGCTGTGCCAACCCAAAATCCAGAATCTTCAGCCGCCGGTCGGGAGTCAGCCGTAAATTCCCCGGCTTCAAATCGCGATGCACCACTCCCTGTTCGTGAGCCACGGAAAGTCCCAGCGCAAGCTGACTCCCCAGCCGCACCGTATCCATCAACGGCAGGCTACCCTCTCGCAATTGTTCGTCGAGTGTGATTCCAGGAATGTATTCTGTGACCAGAAAATCCGTGTCTGCCTGATTTCCAAATTCGTGCACCGTGGCGATATTTGGGTGGTTGATTTTCGCCAGCGCCAGAGCCTCGGTTCGAAATCGCCGTCGCGCTCCTTCATCGGATAGCATCCCGACAGGGAGCACCTTTACCGCCACGTCGCGCTCCAACTGTTCATCCAGCGCGCGGTACACCACGCCCATTCCACCGGCGCCGATCTGTTCTTTCAGCCTGTAATGGGAAAGTGTTTTACCGATCATGCCCCGTCAGCGCCGACCCTCGCTCGGCCCCGCTCCGCCTCTACCTCTATCCTATTCATCTTCCATCCATGAGCAAGCCCCATCTTTTTGCTCATCTTCGTTTGCATTCTCAATCGCCCCTTCCCTTGCATTTCTCCCATGTTTCTTCCCAATTAATGTACGGCTCCCACCCCATATCTGTTCCTTCCGTGTCCGCGTCTCCCGTAACGCTGGCTTTTATACCTGCGCCATTGATTCCTCGTTTCTGTTGTAGAGGCGGCTTCACGCCGCCTGTTTCTCTCTCGTCATCCTGCCAAAGCGCCAGAGGCGCGGTACAGGTTAGCCGCGCCCGTAAGGGCTGGGAAGGGCTGGGAAATCCTTGTCAAATCACCCCGCCCGCATTACAGTATTCACTCGTTGCCGCACTAACGGTCCGAACAAGACTCAGCCGTGGGGATGTTTTCTGCTCTCCGTGCCACCATCGCGCTACTTGTTCGCGCCAATGTCCGCCTTTGGGCGCACAGAAAGTCTTCGAGGATGAATTATGAAAAAGACACTTTTTGGTATTGGTTTGACTCTTGCACTAACTTTTCCCGTTTTCGCCGAAGAAGGTGACAAGGAATCGGACCGCGTCGATAACGCAGGCAAAGTTATGAAAGAAATTCTCGATGCGCCTGAAAGCATCCCCTCAAGCGTTCTTAACAAAGCGGAATGTGTCGTGATTCTGCCATCCGTACTTAAATTTGCTATTGGATTCGGAGGCAGCTACGGCCGCGGCATAATGACCTGCCGTGGCGGCAAGGATTTCCGTGGCGCTTGGGGCGCACCCACCATGATGGCTCTCGAAGGCGGCAGCGCTGGTTTGCAACTCGGTGGTAATGCCACGGACTTTGTCCTCCTCCTTATGAGCCCTCGTTCCGCTTCCAGCGTTCTTGCCAGCAAGGTGAAAATCGGTGGAGATGCTTCCGCCGCCGCCGGCCCTGTCGGACGCGCCGCTTCCGCGGAAACCGACGTCACGATGCGCGCCGAAATTCTCTCCTACTCCCGCTCCCGCGGCCTCTTCGCCGGAATTTCCCTCGAAGGTTCTACACTTCGCGTCGACAATGGCGCCAACAAGAACCTCTATGGCAAGGAAGTCAGCGGCAGTTCAATCGTCTTCAAGCATGCCGTGCCTACTCCAGAAAGCGCCAAAGGCCTGATCGCCATCCTCACCAAGGCCTCCCCCAAAAATCTATCGAAGTAACTCACCGCCCAGGTCTCTTTTTGGGTGCCCCACACGCAGCCTTTGCGTGTGGGGTTTTTCTTTCCTCGCTGACCACTGCCGACTAGCAGTAGAATTCCGGTGCCCTACGCAACTTCTCCCATTGCTCCCCATCATGCCCAAATACCACCAACTTCACGTCTTCGCGTTCCACCAACTCAAGCAGCTTTCTCGTGCTCGCCAGCAGCATCCCTTCGTCCTCGTCTTTGGGACTTGCCTTTCGGTCAATCGTGAACGCCCTTCCTATCATCACCGCATCAATCGCCAACAGTGCCGCCCCGTTCCCCCGCAATCTCACCAGCACCGATTGGTGTCCGATGCAATGCCCGCCGGTCTCCAACAGTTCTACTCCAGGCAGCAATTCAGTATCTCCGTCCACTAGCCGGTATTTCAATCGTGAGTCGTCCCAATGCTTCCGGCACCCGGCGTACCGAGGATGTCCGCCTTTCGCCAATTCGTAGTGCCGCCGCTGTACTACAAACTCCGCTTTCGCAAAATACTCATTAAATCCCACATGGTCCACGTCAAAGTGGGTACAAATCACCATTTCGATTTCTTCCGGCCGTACCCCCAACTCCTCAAGATGTTTCAGCACATTCTTCTCACCACGTTCTTTCGGCAATCCCGCCGGCACTTCACTCGCCCCATCCGGCGCCATCCCACTATCGATCAGAATGTGCCCGCCATTTTTCATTTCCAACAGGTAACATCCTGAACTCAACTCAATCGTTCGTCCTCCTCCCAGCGGCACCGTCATCGCCGACAATTGCAGCAAGTACAGCTTCTTCACCTCAGTAGCTTTTCGTTTCATTCGCACCATCCCCCTCTATCGTTTTTCTTCTTCGCTAAGTTTGTGTAGCGGGCGCCTCTGGGCAGAGAAACCGCCATGATCGTCAACTTTCCCCGCTCCATCCTTACAGAACGCTTCGGTGGGGAGACCTTACTGTCTCCCTGACCAGTATTATATCATATTGTTACTTGTGTTGTCAACAGGGTTAACACCGCTGCTTCCGCCTTCCTTCCTTGTCAAACCTCTCTTCCGCCCGTACTCTGGTCATTCATCCTTCACACGGACCGGTGCATGCCTCCTCGAAAGAAAACAAAACGTCCCGCACGCCACTCAAAGAAATCCATCATCAAGAAATCTCTTGCAAGCCGCGAATCGCCGGGAAAGTGGTTCGAAAAGCTTGTTGCCGTCATGGCCCGCTTGCGCGCCCCTGGTGGCTGCCCGTGGGACCGTGAGCAGACTCACGCCACTCTCCGCACCTATCTGATTGAAGAAGCCTACGAAGTTCTCGAAGCCCTTGACGCGCAGGACGATGGTAAATTTCCCGAGGAATTAGGCGACCTCCTCCTTCAGGTGCTCTTCCATTCCCAGATTGCCGCCGAACAAGACCGTTTCACGATCATTGACGTCATCCGGGAAATTCATGAAAAAATGATTCGCCGTCACCCTCACGTCTTCGGCACAAAACAGGCCAAAGACTCCGCGGAAGTCCTTCGCAATTGGGAAATCATCAAAGCGGAAGAACGCCGCAAAAAGGGAATTGCCGCTCCTGAAAAGCACGCAGATGCAGAGGAATCTATCCTTCACGGTGTCCCCGCCAGCCTGCCTGCTCTTTTGCAGGGTTTTCAGCTCACCCGCAAAGCGGCCCGCGTTGGTTTCGACTGGCATAACGTAGACGGCATCTTCGATAAGCTCGATGAAGAAACCCATGAACTTCGCGCCGCCCTCAAATCCGCCAAGAACGCCGATATTGAAGACGAACTTGGCGACCTGCTCTTTGTCGCTGTCAATCTCTCTCGTTTTCTCAAAGTCGATCCGGAAATTGCTATGCATCGCGCTAACCGGAAATTCACCCGGCGCTTCCACGAAATGGAAAGAATTGCCCTTGAGCGCGGCACCACCTTCGCCAAAGTACCACACGAACAAATGGAATCCCTCTGGGACCAGGCCAAGCAAAACCTCAAGAATGAAGTCCATCCGAAAAACTGAACAGGTCGATCGTGGTGGTGTCATCCCGACCGAAGCGAAGCGCCTCCTGCGGAGCGCAGCGGAGGGATCGTGGCAACCAAGGCAGCACCAAGAAAATCCCGGTGACCGTCAGTCTCCCTTAGCGGGCTCTGCGACAATCCCTTTGCTTTCGCCTTTCTCCTTCTCCTGCGTTAAACTCTTCTCCGGCACCACGAACTCATACACTCATAACTCTCATGACCGCCGACATCGTCATTCGTAAATGTGACAAACTCGAAGAATTTCACCGTTGCGTCGATATCCAGCGCGAAATCTGGGGCGAAACCGACCTCGAGACCGAGCCTTATGTCACCTTCGTCGTCGCTGCCACTACGGGCGGCCAAGTCCTCGGTGCCTTCGACGGAGACACCATGGTCGGCTTCACTCTCGGCCTCGTCGGTCTCCGCGACAAAGTTCCCTACATCCACTCCCATATGACCGGCGTCCTCGCCTCTCATCGTGACCGCCGCGTTGGCCGTTTCCTCAAACTCTTCCAACGCGAAGAAGCCCTCCATCGCGGCATCCGGCACGTTGAGTGGACCTTCGACCCGCTCGAAACACGCAACGCCCATTTCAATTTCAATCGTCTCGGAGCCATCGCTCGCCAGTTCTTTCCGAATTTCTATGGTGTCACCTCCAGCCCCCTGCATCGTGGCCTCCCTACCGATCGACTCCTTGTCGATTGGCAACTCGACACCAAACGCGTCGTCGCCGCCATCAACGAACTTGTCCGCGACCCAAGCGAAGGTCCTGCCACCATTCATCTCCCCTCGGAACTTGAGCAGTGGAAACAGGACCATCCCGACCGCCTTGAATCCGAGCAAGCCCGCATTCGCGAAGAATTTCTTCACTGGTTCTCCAAAGGCTACGTCGTCACCGGCATCCGCTTCACCCTCACCGGTGCCGACTATTGCCTCGCTCCCTGGAGCGATTTCTGATGGACGACGACTCCTCTTCCGCTTTGTCCCGTAGGGGCGGCTTTATGCCGCCTGCGGTCCCTCGCTTCACGCGCTCCCACCGTATTCGTCTGCCATTTATCCATTTCTATTTATTCTCGAATCCTCAAGGAGCACCACCATGCGTTTGCGAGAGATGACTCTCCGCGAAATTCACCTGAAACTTCTTCATCCCTTTGAAACCAGCATGGACCGCGTCACTGAGCGCCACATCCTTCTTGTCGAGGCGAATGTCGACGGCGTCATCGGCTGGGGCGAATGCACCGCCGGCGAAAATCCCTTCTATTCTCCGGAAGATACGGAAACCTGTTGGCACATCCTCAAAAATTACGTCTGGCCCACGCTCAAGGCCAAAGACTTTCACTCCGCCGCCGACATCTGGAAAATATTGGAGTTCATCCGTGGCCACAACATGGCCAAAGGCGCCGTCGAAACCGCCATCTGGGATGCCGAAGCCAAGCAAAAGGGAATTCCTCTCTGGAAATTGCTTGGTGGCGCGCAAGAAATAATTCCGTGCGGCGTCTCCATTGGCATCAAAGACACCGTCGACGAACTCGTCGCCACGGTGAAAAAAGAAGTTGCCGCGGGCTATCAGCGCATCAAATTGAAAATCAAGCCCGGCACGGATTTAGAACGCATCGCCCGCATTCGCCAGGAATTCCCCCGTATCAAGCTTTCTGTCGATGCCAACTCCGCCTATCGCAAGGAAGATGTCGGCCTTCTCAAACAAATGGACGCCTACTATCTCATGATGATCGAACAGCCCCTTGGCTGGGACGACCTCTTCGGCCACGTCGAAATCCAGAAATCCATTCAAACGCCGATCTGTCTCGATGAGTGCATCCATACCTACGAACAAGCCGACGCCGCCATCGCTCTCGGCGCCTGCAAAATCATCAACATCAAACTGGGCCGCGTCGGTGGCCACCAGGAGGCTCATCGCATCCACGATCTCTGCAAGAAAAACGCTATTCCCGTCTGGTGTGGAGGCATGCTCGAGTCAGGCATCGGCCGCGCTCACAACATCGCCATGTCCACACAATCCAATTTCACATTGCCCGGCGATGTCAGCGCCAGCGCCCGCTATTGGCACGAAGACATCATCACTCCCGAAGTTACCGTAAGCCCCCAAGGCACTATCGCCGTCCCCACCGCACCCGGCATTGGCTTCGAGCCCCGTCGCGACCGCATCGATTCCATCACCACCCGCAAGGAACATTTCAGTTGATCGCTGACTTCCTGGTTTTGGTGGTACAGCCATTCCAGCCGCTGCTCCAGGTGTTCTCTTTCTGACGTGGGGGCGGCTTTACGCCGCCTACCCCTTAGCGCCGGCTTTTATGCCAGCGTCTTTCTCTTCCGTGCCACAATCCCGCCAGCCTGAGCTCTTGGGTTTCCCCACAAACGTCAATCACGCGCACACTCCCCACACCTGTGATATACCTCTCAACGTTTGCATTTACATCTGGTTTTACATGGAGATTCAATGTCCTCTATACGCATCTCGCGTGTCTTATCTTGTGCAGCACTCTTCGTTTCCTACCCCGCAATCGCTCTCGCCCAGAACACAGAGACCAAGGCTCCCCCGGTCATCGACGTCCATGTCCACGCCATGGACGGAAACTTTCCCGGCCTTGCGACCATGTGTCCTAACACCTCCAGCTTCACGGCTTCCGATCCCAAAGGTAAGGAAGAGCCCTTCGGTTGGGTCAAGGAGCAATGCACTCCCGCGCTTTATCCCTCGGCCAACGGCGAGTACATGAAAGATGTTCTGTCAGAGATGGAACGCCTAAACGTCACCGCAGTGGTTTTTGGCGATCCCAAGAGCGTCCAGAAGTGGAAAGACGCCGCATCCGCCAGGGTCATTCCCGGCACTTCATTTAGCAACGGAATCGCTCCCGGCCAACGAGTTGCCCTCGAGGAGTTGCGCAAAGACTTCACCACTGGCGGCTTCAAAGTTATGGGCGAAATCGGGCTGCAATATGAGGGCATTTCACCCAGTGACCCGTCCGTCGACGCCTATTTCGCCCTCGCCGAGGAACTCGACATTCCTGTAGCCATCCACATGGGAACTGGCGGTTCAGGCCGCGCAAATATAACGGTTCCAAAATTCCGCGGATCAATGGGCAATCCGCTCTTACTTGAAGATCTTCTGGCACGCCATCCGAAACTGCGCGTACAAGTGATGCACGCCGGTTATCCCATGATCGATAACATGCTCACTCTGCTCCAGGCTAACTCCCACGTCTACGTCGACGTTGCGGGACTCATCTGGAGCTATCCCCTCAAAGAAGTAAATCGTTACATCGAGCGCCTCGTGGATGCCGGATTCGAAGATCGCGTCATGTTTGGCACCGACCAATTGCTCTGGCCCAAGCTAATGGCTTACTCCATCAGCATCATTCAAAACGCCGATTACCTCACGCCCCAGCAGAAACGCGACATTCTTTACAACAACGCTGCTCGCTTTTTGCGCATCGATCCTGCTCAGCCCAAGTAACCCTCAACTCTCACTTGATTTGCTATGAGAAGCAAAAAAGGGAAGTCGGCCACCACCCTCGCGGCAATCGTCGGTCTCATCATCTGCTTCATCTTCGGCTTGCTCTTTGTCCTTTGGCCATTTCACAAAACTCATCCCCAGGATTCGGACGTTGTAATCGCCTCTTTCAGTTCCGACAGCAAGAAAATCCTCGCTGGCACTCGCGAAGGAATGGCCTATCTATGGAACGTTGACGACCAGCGCCTTCTCGGATTCACGTGCGTCAGCAAATCCGCCATCGACAGAAGTCCTGCCCCATTTAATTCCCTCGCCTTGGCGCCCCAAGGGCAGTTCATTGTCGTCGCGGGCAGCACTCTCGCGCTTTTGACTATTGCATCGTCCAGGGAGCCTGCTCCGAAAATCTGGGCACCGGATTTGGCGTTCGGAGGCGCTGCTGTCAGTCCAGAGGGTTCTCATATTTCCGCCGTTTCTTCCATGGAACAGCTCTTGCTCTGGCTGCCAGCCGACTCGCCAATGCCTCGTGAATTGGGTCCGGTGGATGCCGGTGTCTATGGCGCTACGGCATTCAGTCCCAACGGTGACCGCATCATCTCTGCGGGGCACACCCTGCGAATGCTCGACGTCAAAACAGGTATGGAACTGTGGCGCAACTCCCGCAACAGTTATCCTTTTCTCTCCGTGAGTTTTCGGCACGATGGAAATGTTATCGTCACGGGAAGCCAAGACACCAGTATCTCCATCTGGAACGCACAAACGGGAATCGAAATCGCGCGCTTAAAGGGCCACAATAGCTACGTCGATGCCGTAGACTTTAGCCCTTCAGGAAGCAAGCTTGTTTCCTGGACACGCGATGGCCAACTCTTCCTGTGGGACCTATCCTCTTCCATGCAAAAGCACACTCTCCTCGGTCTCACTACCGGAGGTGCGGCCTTTAGCCCCGACGGACGCTGGATCGCCTCAGGGGGCACTGCAAATACCGTTCTGCTCTGGGATGCCACAACGCAAGCAAAGGCAAGAGTGTTTTCTCCCGACTCGCAGCCGCAGTTCTCCCAAGAAAATCTCTCCTGCAAATGAAATTAACTTCCGACTGAAAACTCTCTCTTCCCGCGTATAATTTCAAAGAGTCGCCCTTGAACAATCTCTCCTCCATCTCCTACAGCCCACCGTGCGCATAGACGCCTCCCACGGCCCTGCTCCCAGCCGCCCCATCATCTACACCTCCATCACCGCGCTCCTGGCCATTTGGGCCATCAACTTTATCGTTGGCAAGTTCGCTCTCCGCTATTGGCCGCCGCTCACCCTCGCTTCCTTCCGTGTAGTCCTCGCTGCCATTTTGTTCGTTTTACTCTTTCCCATTTGCCGCCGTCTCCCCGTTTTCGCGGAAGCCGCGCGCTTCCGCCAGCAGGGAAGGAGCCTCAGAGATTTCTGGCCTTTCCTCTATCTCGGTTTCTTCGGTATCTCCATCAACCAGATCTGCTTCACCGTTGGATTGCGCTACACCTCCGTTTCTCACGCCTCCGTCATTGTCGGAATGGGCCCGATCTACGCGCTCATCCTCGCCGTTTTATTTCGACTGGAATCCGCCACAGTTCGCAAAGTTACCGGCATGCTCATCGCTCTCGCCGGTGTCGCTCTCATGACCTACGGCCCGCACGACGCGCAACGCTCCGCCTCTATCCTCGGCGATGCCATCACCCTCACTGGCTCTCTCGGTTTCGCCATGTACGGAGTCCTCGGCAAACGCGTCGCCCATCGCTACGACACCCTCACCATGACCACCTACAACGCCGTCTTCGGCGCGCTTCTCGTTTTGCCTATCGCCATCCACAGCGCGAGAGCCATCGGCCCATTTGCCAACTGGCGCGCCATTCCTGTCCCCGCCTGGCTTGGACTTTTCTACATGGCCTTCTTCAGTTCCGTCCTCGCTTATCTTTTCTATTACTGGCTGCTCCGCTATCTCGAAGTCACCCAACTCATGTCCTTCAGCTATCTGCTCCCAGTCACCGCCACCGCTCTAAGCATTCTCTTCCTCGGCGAACGCGGTACCCTCGCCGAACTCCTCGGTGGCGCTCTAGCCCTCTCCGGCGTCTACTGGGTAGAATCCAATCGCAACCGCTAGCGTGATTCTGGCGGGGCGACTTGCTCGCGGAGAGAATTTCTCTAGGAGGCCGGGACTTCAGTCCCGACGCAGTTGTTCTCTACTTAATGGGGATTTAGCCCCTGACGCAGGTGCCCCATGTTTGGCTCTGGGTTGTGAACATGGGGCTGGATTACCTATCGCCTTTCCACAAGTACGCGATCGCTAGAACTCCGTGAAATCCCTCATCGAGTCCATGTGTGCGACAACTTTCCTCTGCAGAAAGTGCAGGTTCCAGCTGGCAAAGTGCGCCTGCTTGTACGGTATCGGCAATCGCCGGATCGCCGAACCTGTCCCGTAAAAGTCGCGTCGGATCTTCATGATCCGCTGGACCAGTTCTTCGGGAGAGAACCGCAGCGGCTTGAAATGACAAGATAGCCCCGGCCAGCGCTCCATGTTGGCCTCGTCGATCAGCCTGCCTTCCTCTTTGAATTTCTGGTGCAGAGACGTCCCTCGCAGTGGAACCAGTATGTTGAAATACGCAGTCTGCGCCTTGTACTCATGAAGCAGTCGCAGGGTCGCATCGAAAACCGTCTCATCGTCGGCATCCGTTCCGAAAACGAAATTAAGTGAGTAGCTGATGTCCCGCTTCGTCAGGTTCTGTATCAGGCGAAAGTATTCCGACGTCTTATTGAAGCTCTTGTGCATCGTCGCCAGCGTTTTCTGATTGATGCTTTCGATTCCCATGTTGACGTGCAGCAGCCCCGACTTCTTCGCCAAGTCCATGAACTTTTCGTCCAGACAATAATGGGCAGAGAACAACGTAGACCACCGGATCTTCAAGGGAATCAGCGCTTCCATCAGTTCCATGGCGCGTTCAACGTTGCCGGCAAATTGGCTGGCCGCGAAAAAGATATGTTTGCTCCCGCACTTCTTTACTTCCTCGACGACCTCGGCAGCTGGCCGGTAGCGGTATCCATAGTCGCCGTTCAATCTCCGCTCCGCGCAGAAGTCGCAAACGTACGGACAACCGCGCGAGTACTGGATGACAAACGGCCGGTAGAACACGTATTTCTTCGGGTTCAGCAAATCCCATCGCGGCGCGGGCATCCCCACCAGGCTCGCCTGCGTGTCTCTTCGATAGAACTTCTGGAGCCTGCCCGCTGCGGCATCCTCCAGCATTCTGGGAAATATCTCCTCAGCTTCCCCAATACATACTGCGTCCGCGTGTTCCGCAACTTCGTCTGCGTAGAACGTTGCGTGCGGGCCTCCCATGATCACAGGGATTCCCCTGCTTCTGAACTTGGCGGCTATCTCATAACCGCGCAACGACGTCACTGTTCTGATCGTAATCGCCACCACATCGACGTCGGCATTGAAATCGATCTCCTCCGTCGCGTCATCCACCAGCGTTATCTTCCAGTCTTGCGGTGCCAGCGCCGCCAGGTACGGAATCACCGCACCGACAAGCTTCCTCTTCCTTAATTTGTAAGGTTCGAGTCGGTCACGAAATCGATAACCCGTGGCCTGGGTGATAAGAAGCTTTGGCATCGTTGCAGTCTTGCCCATAGCTCATAACTCGCCCGTGTCTCAGGTCACGTGACCGTGTTCAGGTGAACAGGGGGCTAGGCAGACCAGATCTGAGGCTTAGCCAGTATCAGCGTCTCCCCACTTTGCCCCGACCTCGCTTTCCTGGAATCAAAAGCAATAATTCAATACTCCCCAGCGCTGCAAACGCCGCCCCATAATAGAAAACCGCAGCATGGCCAACACGATCCCACAATAGTCCGGCGACTATGCTTGCCACTAATTGCGCCAATCCCACGGTAGTGCTGTACCAGCCGACTCCGCTGGCACGCAGTTGCTCAGACGCAAAATCCGAAGCAAATGCCTTTCCGACCGCGCGGAACATTCCTTGAAACAACCCATAGAAAATGAACAGTGTCGCTATTGCAAAAACGCTCTTTGCTCGTGCAAATCCAAGATAGGCCACCACGAAGATGGCAAATGTCAGCAATAGGATGTTTTTGCGTCCCCACTTGTCGGAAAGTGATCCGGCCGGGTAGGAAATTAGTGCTGCCACCAGATTGAAGCCTGCATAAATCAGAATGGTTCCCTGAAACGACGCGCCGATATCCTTTGTTAGCAGAATCAAAAACGAGTTACTGGAATTGCCAAGCCCAAAAACCGCGGTGACCAACAGATACTTCCAGTATTCTCTTGGAAACTGTCTCAGGTTCGCCTCGATCTTGGCCTTTGCGGCCACTTGCACGGGCTTTTCGCGAACCAAGGCGATCATCAGAAACGCGAGAAGGCCTGGGACTATCGCAACGTAGAAGATCCAGCGGATCTCAAAATGGAAGAAGAAAAACAAAGCAACAGTCAGCAGAGGTCCTAGAAACGCGCCTAAGTTGTCTCCCATTCCTTCCAAGCCAAAAGCACGCCCCCGGTCCTTCTCCTCCACTGAAGAAGCGATTAGGGCATCTCGTGGCGCCGATCGAAACCCGGCCCCAAGACGGTCCAGGGACCGGGCCGCAAATAACTCCGGCCACGCGCCTGCCATACCCATCAGTGGTTTGCCCATGGCCGATACAAAATACCCAACCAGTGCCAGTAATTTCCTCTTGCGCAGCTTATCCGAAAGCCAGCCAGAGAATCCCTGCACGATGTTCTGCGTTGCCTGCGCAATCCCCTCTACAAGGCCAACAATGCTCCCGCTCGCGCCCAATGTTTGCGTCAGAAAAATGGGCAATACGGGATAAAGCATTTCGGTGGAGATGTCCGCAAACAAACTGGAAAATGCAAGAAGCACTGTGCTTCTCGTCATTCCGGCGAAGCCACTTGGTCGCGGAGAGAATTGAGCCATGACATCTCTCTACTTACTACTTGAATTCAAATCACGCAATCCAGTTTCTAATGCGTCCGCGTCACAGCGGATCGCGGTAGCACCCATGGCAGGCATCATTCACGTTTTTACCGTGAAACATTCCTGCCCATCCCGGCGTATAAGGAAGGGGGAGTAAGATGAAACGAGAGCAGGTTCTGAAGGTACTGCTGGTGCTGGTAGGATTGCTTTTTTCGGCGTTGCTCTATCCCTGCATACTCTTTTTCCGCCAGGAACCTGCTTTATCCATGATGCTCAGCGTTTACGCGACGCTCGGCGTTTTCCTGCTTCTCGCTTCACGTAACCCCTCCGCCCACCGTAGCCTCATCGCCTTCACCGCATGGTCAAGCTTCGCGCACGCCGCTGTCATGGGTTTGCAAGCCCATCTCCATTTCATCGCTCATGGAGAAATGATCGGCGTTGCAGTCCTCATCCTCATTGGCATAGCCCTACTCCTGCTCGCTCCCACAAAGCAATCCACCTGACGGCCATAGTCGCCGGGCGTCCCGCCTTGTCAGTTGAGATATGAACATGGGTCATAGGGTTTCGTTTCACCCATTCCGATCTTCCTCTCGCCGCACTTCCGACTGGTCAGCCTCTACTTCTGTCTCTTTTCCTCTGCTATTGTCTCCGCCGCGCAATTTCTTGCCTTTTTCTTTAGGAGGCCGCGACTTTCAGTCCCGGCACAGTCGTTCTGTACTTAATGGGGCTTTAGCCCCTGAGGAAATTTGTCGTCACCCAATTCCCGGGACCCAATCAACCACCCAGCACATCTTTTGCGGCCGCCAACACCTCGCTGACCACAGCATCAATATCCGCATCCGTGGTCCTATGGTTCACGATGCATCCACGCAGACAGAACTTCGAACGCAATGTCGCATTAGAGAGATACACAACGCCACGTCCAATGATTCGCTGTAGTATCTCCAGATTCACTCGATTCAGCTCCACCTCCGAAAAAGTCCGCTTGCCCACATACCGAAAGCACACCGCGCTCAGTTCGATCGGAGCCATCAGTTCCAACTCGTGGGTTCCCTCAATCAATGCCCCCAGTCGTTGCGCGTGCTCAAGGTCTTTTTTAATCGCTCCGCGAAATGCTCCAAATCCGTGATATCGCAGAGAGAACCACAGCTTCAGCGCGCGAAATCTTCGCGAGAGTTCGATCGTCTCGTCGAAAAACGCGAAACCCTCAATCGAGTCATCGCTCAGCGTGCGTGCATAGTCTCCGGTATGTGTGAATGCCACGCGCGCGGCTTGCGCATCACGGTATAGCAGGCACCCACAGTCCAGCGGCTGATAAAGCCATTTGTGCGGGTCCAGCGCAATCGAATCAGCGTCCCGGAGTCCCGCGAGTTTATCCGGTGTCGCAATCGCCGCCAACGCTCCATAAGAGCCGTCCACGTGAAACCAGGCTCCATGTCGTCTGGCGATTTCCGCAATTCTCGGCATCGGATCGATCGCTCCCGTATTCACCGTTCCTGCGGTTGCCACCACTGCTAACGGTGTTGCTCCGCGTTCTTTGTCCTCTTGAATCGCTCGCTCTAACTCTTCCGCGTTCATTCGATACGACCCGTCCACTGGAATCAAATGCATGTTCTCTCTGCCGATCCCGAGTAATGCCACCGCCTTCGCAATCGACATGTGCGCCTCGGTCGACGCGTATACTCTCAGCCGCTCCGGCACGCGCATCCCTCGTTCATTTGCAGGAGCCTTTGCTTCTCTCGCCATCGCCATGCCCATCAAGTTCGCCGACGATCCGCCTCCCGTCAGACTCCCGCTGAATCGTTGACAGCCAATCGCCTCCGCCAGCCACCCTACAACCGTCTTCTCCACCGTCGCCGCCGCAGGCCCGGACCGCCAGGCCGTAACATTTTGATTGAGCACGCTGCACAGCAAATCCGCGGCCGCACCAACTACTTCGCCTGAACCGAGCACGTACCCAAAGAAACGGCCGTTCTGTGCACGAGAGTACCGCGCCACATCCTTCAATCCGGCCAGCGCCTCTTCTCCAATTCCCATTTCCGGCAGGGAACTTCGGAAGATGCGCTCTATCTCCACACCGCGGCCCTCGGCCGGAATTTTTCGGCTGTCGAGCTCTTTAAGATAATCTGTCGCTATTTCCAAAACTTGGTCGGAAAGCTGACGAAACTGTTCGGTAGTTAGCTCAAGGGTATTCATCGCGTCTGTGATTCTACCCTCCCCTTCATCCATCTGCCTCTTTCAAATCATTGTGTCTCGCCGCGGAGTTTCTTGTCTTTCTCTTTAAGAGGCCGGGACTTCAGTCCCGGCACTCGTGTTTGGCCCTTTCCCCCCGTAGTGAATCCACACCATCTTTGTAGTTGCTTTCTTGTGTTTTCCTGTATCTAGTCATATAACTAGATTGCAGGAGGCACCCTTATGGGATTCCCCACCAAAGTTCAACTTATCCAGCGCAAGGACAGTCAGCAGTGGTACATCAACTTCCCCTCGGCCGTCGCCCAGGCTATGGAGTTCAGCCGCGGCGAGGTCGTCGAGTGGATCGTGGAGGACAAGAACCGCCTGCTGCTCCGTCGCCGCAAAGTTTCCGCAGCGACGCTAAAAAAAACGAAACACCGCAAGCTGTGATGGCTGGTTGGAATGCGCTGTTCGATCGAGCGCGTGCTGCTTTCGCACAGCAGCGCAGCTTCGAGCGGGCGCGCACCCTGGGCGTGTCCGCCCTGACCTGTTTGGGCCGACACACGCTGTCAGGCTTGCTCTGTGCCACCGGGCAACAGTTCCGCGACTGGTCGGCAACTTATCGCTTATTCGAGCGCGAGCGTCTTGACGGCGAGGCTCTGTGGCGGGTTCCGCTGCGCGGGGTGCTGGAAACTCTGCCGCCGGCCAGTCCGATCGTGGCGTTGATCGACGACACCCTGATTCGCAAACGCGGACATCGCATCGCTGGCACTTCTTGGCGACGCGATCCACTGGGACCTCACTTCGCCGATAATTTCATCTGGGCCAGCCGCTTTCTGCAGATTTCCCTGGCACTGCCCGAGCATCCCGAAGCGCCGGTCAGCGCGGCTCGCGCCATTCCCGTCGATCTGCTGCATGCACCTTCCCCGCGTAAACCTTCACGCCGCGCCGATCCCGCTGGGCCGGAGTGGCAGAGTTGGCGAGCGGCTTCGGCCGCTTCCGCCATCAGTCGTCGCGGAGCAGAACGCCTCACTCATTTGCGACACGCCATCGATCAGTTCGCCGGCGGTGCCACTCGCCCTCTGCTGGTCTGCGCCGATGCCACCTTCACCAACCGAACGGTGTTGCAAGATCTGCCCCCGCGCAGCACCCTCCTCGGTCGCATCCGCAAGGACGCTCGCCTCTATGCGCTGCCCACTGCCGAAGAGGAAAACCACGGTCGCGGCCGCCGCCGCTGCTACGGCCAGCGTCTACCCACTCCCGAACAATGGCGCCGCGAGGAATCCATCCCGTGGACCACCGTGCAAGCCTTCGCTGCCGGAAACATCTACGACTTCGACATCAAATTCATCACCCCTCTGCGCTGGAAGAATGCCGGTGGCGAGCGACAGCTCTCGTTGCTCATCGTCCGCCCGGTCGCCTATCGGCTGCGCAAAGGCGCCCATCTTAGCTATCGGAATCCCGCTTACCTGATCTGTACCGACCGCACCTTGTCGCCACAGCAAATCCTACAGGCCTATCTGTGGCGCTGGGAGATCGAACTCAACTTCCGCGACGAAAAAACTTTGCTGGGCTTCGGGCAACCCCAGGTCCGCAGCGATCCCGCGGTGCGAACCACGGCTACTTTCTTCGTTTTCGCTTATGCGCTTCTGCTGCTGGCGCTGGAAAATTGTCATCTCACCCACCGCCCGCTGCCGCTTCCGCGCTGGCAACGGCTTCGACCGCAACGCCCTCATTCCCGCATCACTACGCCCCAGGCCATCTCCCTGCTACGCGCCGACTTGTGGGCCTCCGCCTTGGGCTTACAAAATAAAAACGGCTTCGCTGCATTCGATCCCTGTGCAACGAAGCCGCTCCTATTCCAAAACAACCTGCAATCCGCAGTTCTCTATGCCTCTGGATAGCCAAACACGAGGGTCGGGACTTCAGTCCCGGCACAGTCATTCAATATCTAATAGGGCTTTAGCCCCTGAAGGTGTTCACTCTGAGAGGTTTTTCTCTTCTTGCGGGCGAGCGGGTGTCCATGTTCGCCCTCATCACTCACCACTTGCTCCCGCTTCGTCTTCACGCTAGCCTCATCCAACGAGGCAATCGCATGCCACGACCAACTCCCGCACCCATTCCGGATTTGTACCACGGCATGCTGGAGTCTTTCGCCATCAGCAATCGCGTTGACCAGATCCTGCTCGATCATCTGGATCCTCGCGCTTGGCGCGCCCAACTCCCAGCCAGCAAGGGGCGCAGCATCGCCGCCATCTTTACTCATGTCCACAACATTCGCTGCAAGTGGCTTCGCTTATCCGCGCCCCACATCAAGTTGCCACCCAAGCTGAATCGTACTCATTGTTCACAGCAACAGGCCAGGCAAGCCCTCGCAAAAAGCGCCGCGCTCTGTTCGCAGTTATTGGCAGAGGCACTGGCTCCCAAAGGCCGCGTCAAACAATTTCATCGGGATGGCTGGGCTCGACCCTGGACTCCCGGGGCATCCATGTTCGCCTACTTGATCACCCATGAAGCCCATCATCGCGGCCAGGTGTGTATGCTCGCTCATCAACTCGGCTTCCCACTCTCCTCCAAAGCCACCTCCGAAATGTGGGCCTGGGAAAGACTCTTCAAAAAGTCCGGCTTCGGCTCTCCGTACTCAACTAAACTGCCGTGATAATTCCAACGGCTACGGGACAAAGAGCAGTACAATACTTATGCAGACTTGTAGTTGGCTTGTTATTTTGCTGTGGCATTAGCGTCGGAGTTGGAGGTCAACAGCTGCATTTCCAGAATTGCTCAGACCTTATTTTCCGACCAAGGAGCACCCGCCGTGATTCGTCCCGCCCAGTCATGCACACGCTTCCTGTTTGCCTGCTTGATCCTCGCTTTCTCTGTACTCAGAAGTACTCCCGCACAGCCTGCGCCCTCACCAGCCCAAGCCCCCCAAGTTGCTCCTCCCACTACTACGAAGCAATGGACCGGCGATCTGGATGCACTCTTGCAGCACCGCCTCATCCGCGTGGCTGTTCCTTATTCCAAAACCTTTTATTACACCGTAAAGGGCGTGCAGCGCGGTGTCGCCTACGAAATGGGCAAGGCATTTGAGGACTATTTGAATAAAAAGTATCCGCAAAAAACCAAAAACATCAAAATCCACGTCGCATTTTTTGTAACTCCACGGGATGAGGCCTACCCCCATCTTAAGGACGGACTCTACGACATCATTATTGGTGGCGTTGCGATTACTCCCGAACGCCAGAAACTTCTCGATTTCTCGGACCCCATGGCTGGTGGCATTAACGAAATTGTGGTCACCGGTCCCAATTCTCCACAACTCGCCTCCATTGACGATCTGGCAGGCAAGGAAGTGTTTCTGCGGAAGACCTCGAGCTACTGGGAACATCTGGAACGTTTGAATGAACGATTTCAGAAGGAAAAGAAGCCAGCCATAAATCTTCGCGCTGTTCCCGAAGATCTTGGCGACGAGGATCTTCTTGAGATGGTTAATGCCGGGCTCCTGCCTATGACCGTTGTGAGTGATTGGACTGCCAAAATTTGGAGCAAAATAATCGCTAAACTTAACGTTCACGCGGATATCGTCATTAGCACAGGTGGAAACGTCGGATGGGCTGTCCGCAAGGATTCGCCAAAGCTCTTGGCCACCATCAACGAATTTGTTAAAACGCATCGTCAGGGGACTACTTTCGGCAATACGCTTATCAACAAATATACGGGTTCGGCCTACATGCTCAAGAATGCTGTCTCTCCAGCGGGGATGAAACAATTTGAGCAAACGGCGCAGCTCTTCCAAAAGTATTCCACAAAGTATGGAATGGACTACCTGTTGATGATGGCGGAAGGGTATCAGGAGTCGGGCTTGCGGCAAGACGCGAAGAGTTCAGTGGGCGCCATCGGCGTGATGCAATTGATGCCGGCCACCGGGCAAGAAATGAAAGTGGGCGACATTACCCAGGAGGAAGCAAATATCCATGCCGGCGTGAAGTATTTCCATTCAATGTTGGATAAGTGGTTCGGAAATGAACCCATGACCGATGTGAACAAGGTGCTCTTTACCTTTGCCGCCTACAATTGTGGCCCGGGTCGTGTCAGGCAATTACGCGCGGAAGCCAAGGAGAAGGGTTTCGACCCAAATGTCTGGATCAACAACGTTGAGATGATCGCCGCAGCCCGCGTAGGCGCGGAAACCGTGAATTACGTCTCCAACATCTATAAGTATTATGTTGCCTATAAGCTGGTCGCCTTACAGGAACAAGAGCGCCGCAAAGCAGTGGAGTCCCTTCAGAAAAAACCTTCGTGATGGGTTCTCGCTCGCCGGCAACCACCCGCGAGGTTCACGTCTAAGTGATCCCGTGTTCCCGTAAAAGTTCGGCAATGCTCTTGCCATTGCCCTCACACGCACTCCACACGGCTCGACACCACTGATCGATCGCCATGTCTCTCTCTGGCCCTGCCGATGCTGCCAGCACATCCACAGCCGTCATGCTACCGCGATCCTTCGGTAGCTGTATGCTCGGCCACTCTCGCTTGTTCCGCCCTAGTTTCATGTGCACTTCTTGCACCTGTCGACCAGAGAATTGTTTCTCGACGTACAGATACAGGCCGATCAAACCGAACACCACGCTGATCGGTTTACTCTCGTCGTTTGCGGTTTGTACCGCGAAGGCATCCACTACGTGTTGCAGAATAAATCCGGGTCGGCCCATCGTGTACACATATACCTCGTCATAGGCGGCACGCACGCTATCCATAGCAAAATCAGTGTACCGAAAGAAATCCCCGTTTGCGCCGACATCATTTCTCGCTGGTCCGGGCTCGCCTCTCTCCGACCAGCCGTTCCACAAAAAACAACGGCCCCACAGAGACTCTGTAGGGCCGTCGGTAGTCTGTCTGGGATTGGCTGAAGGCGCGTTGGCCTTTTGCGAATCCAAACTTCGCTAGGACTTAATAGCTTGCGCCTTAAGCCTCAGCCACCTCACGTTTATCACTACAATCAGAATTCTTCATTTTATTGGATCGCCCTCCTTTCCCGTGTTCGACCATACTAATTTCCATCTCCTCCAAATTCAACAGGGAAGTTGAGGTCGCTTTTGGACTCCGGCATGAAGGGAACTCCCCCTTAGGCGCTATAGTGAGCCACAACTCTCCGCACTTTCCCGCTTGCCGATAACTCCATGAACTCCGCGGTATGCGTCCCCTTCTGGTTCGCGTAGTACAACACCACGCTGCTCAGTCCCCACAGCACATTCTCAAGATTGAAGTGAAGTTCCGGATAAGCTTCCAGTCCGCGTTGAAAATACGCCCGCAAATTTGGTTTTCCCACTACCTTGCCGTCGGCACTCCCCAACAACTGAGCCGCAACCGGAGACGTCAACTCGACCGCATCGTTGTAGTGTTCCATGATCAACTCCAGATCATGAGCATTCCACGCCGCTACCCAATCGTTGCCCAGCTTCCAGGCCTCTTCTCTAGTCACTTCCATCCCCCATGAGTTCGTTACAAACAGAACGGATTATACGACGCCAGCACAAGCGGCTCGGAATGTTCGTGCCCCATGGAAGACCTGGGTATTGGCGGCGCGTTGCGTCCATTTTTATTTTTCAGCCCAGGCGTTGAGCAAGCGGCGTAGCAGGATGAGTTGGCCGAGGTGATAGGAGTTGTGGTCAAGGAGCAGGATGGTTTTGGAGGCCAGTGATTGGTTCTTGGCGTGCCGGATCGGGGCGAGTATATCGGATTTTTCCAGGGCGGCGACCAGTTTTTTGCGGTCCGCGCGGAAGGAAGCGATGGATTTGTCCCAGGCTTTGGCGTGGGGAGGTTCGGGCGATTTCGGCCAGTAGCCGTCGGGGAAATTCGGCGATTTATGATTGGGGTTGCGTGCGTATTCGACGATGTCCCATTGGGCGATGCGAAGATGTTCGACAAGTTGGTAGGCCGAGTGGGGTAGACCGTGGAGGCGTTCCCCGCGGAGATCGGCGGGGAAGTCTTTGACGGCGCCGTCAAACCCGACGTGGGCGTTCTCTTCGGTGAGAAGAGAGATTAGTTCCCTGCGGAAAGAGTTCGATTCTTTTCTTGATTTTTGTGGCATGGTGGTGTCCTCACTGAAATTTTGGTGCAGATGTTGGATAAATTTGGAAGTAGGGTCGGCGCACCAATTGATTCTGAACGCTCAAACCGAAAGGGAATCGTTCCGTAACCGCGTGATATCCCTGCTCGGCGCACTCCCGAAAAAACGGCTGTACTCCCTGCTGAATTGCGACGCGCTCAGATATCCCACCTGTTGACACGCTGCGCTGGCGTCCATCATCGCCGAAAGCATCAGCCGTCTCGCCTCCTGCAGCCGCAGTACCTTTTGATATTGCAGCGGGCTCATCGAAGTCACGGACTTGAAGTGCTCGTGGAACGACGACGGACTCATGTTCACCAGGTCGGCCAACTCTTCCACCTTCATCGGTTGCGAATAATGTTCGCGTAGCCACGAAATCGCCTTCGCGATTCGCTGCACGCTCGATTCCGCAAATCCCATCTGCGCCACGCGAACCCCAATAGGGCTTCGCAGCAACCGGATCAATATCTCATCCACCACCAGCGGCCCCAGCAATTCCGCCTCCCCAGGTTGCCCCAGACATTCCATCAGCCGGATCGCCGCGTTTACAACCGTCGTGTCCAGTTCGGTGATGTAAACGGCTCGCCGTTCCTGCACCGGCGGCAATCCGTGCGGAAACACCTTCAAGACCAACTCCGCAATCTTCTGCGGTTCGATGTCCAGTCGCAGCGAAAAATAAGGTTCGGCATGGCTTGCTCGCGTCACTTGCGCCGCAACGGGAAGCGCCACGGAGTAAACCAGCATCTTCGTAGGGTCGTACTCGTAGATTTCCTGCCCCACAATCACCGTCTTCGCACCTTGCGCGATGATCGACAAACACGGCATCCGCAACGCATGCACACACTCCCGGTTGATTCGTGTAATTCGATTCGCGAACAGCCCGGGTACTCTCATTGCAAAACTTCCGTCGTGTGGAGCGTACGCGCCAATCAACCGGGCCAACTTCGCCGTGTCGGGCTCACCCGCCTCGATAGCCACGCGCGCGTGCCTCATCGTCGGAATCGCCGCCGCTCCGTTGCCCCTTACGCTCTCCACAATGTTTCGTTTCTTCGTTGGCATGTTCGCTCTCATGCTCATAAGCCGTCCGTACCGACTATGCTTTTAAAGCCGCCTGTACGTAAGCCGGTTTCAGTGGCAACCGCCGCAACACTTTTCCCGTTGCGTCGTGCAATGCCGCTGCAATCGCTGGCGAAGCCAGTGCGTTCGCTGCTTCCGAACCGCCCCCATAGTTTCCGACCTTCGGTTTATGCAGCAGCACGACTTTGATCTCTGGCATTTCCGCCATCGTCAGTATCGGATAACTGATCCAATCATCCTGCGTGATCCCGCTCTCATCAAACGTCACTTCTTCCAGCAGTGCATGGCTGATTCCCATCACCGCGCCGCCTTCCACTTGCCGTTTCAGTTGTGCCGGATTCACCACAATTCCCGGATCAACCGCAATCGTATACTTCTCCACAGCAATTGCGCCTGTACTAGGAGTGACTGCGATCTGGCACACGCATGCCCAGTAAGTACCCGAGCGGAACATCAACGAGACTCCTCGCCCTCGCACCGTAGCTGTCCCCGACGACACTGCATCCGGCCGCGGTGATGGTCGCGTGTCCCACCCTGATGCTTCGCGAACCGCTTTCAACACCTCCACCACGCGCTCTTCCGTTGTGTGCTCAATCCGAAAATGAATCGCGTCCGCTCCCGCTAGCGCCGCTGCCTCGTTTATTGCCAATTCGCGTGGGAAATTCTGTTGGTACTGTCCAGGCGTTCGCATGCTGTGATCGCGAAGACCTACGGCAAGCGGCGAAGCCTTCTGTCCTACCTGAAACGTGCCATGGCCGCTCTCAATCACATTGGGAACCCGGGCGTACAACCACGGATCAGAAATTCCGTTCACCGTGGACGTCACCGAATCCGAATGCACCTCGGGAGCCGCCATGGTCGGCAGTCCCGCAATCACCGCTCCCACCGGCCTGTCGTCCTGCATCGCCGGCATGTAGTGATCGATTTGGTAGGCAACCATCTTTCCTTTTTCGTCCATCGCCAACTGCACATCGGAGTACGCTGCCGACGATTGCGTCGACCACTGTATGTCGTCTGCCCTCATCCACTGCACCCGCACCGGTTTGCCCACGGCCTTTGACAGGATCACGGCCTCGTCTTCAGCTCCAGCGTTTCCTCCGTTTGACCTTCCGTAATGTCCCGGTCCGGGATACGAATGCACGATTACATGATCCGCAGTTGTTCCCAGCATCTTGGCGATTTCGCCTCGCAGCGCCTGCGGATTCTGGTTGTGCGTGTAGATGTGCACCATCCCGTCGGCCTTCACATCGGCCAAAGCCATCGTTGGACCAATCGGTGCATGCTTCATGTACGGCATTTGATATGTCGCCGAAAACTTTTTGTGTGCCGACGCCAGTGCCGAGCTCGCCTCGCCTTTGGTGGCATCGCTCTTCGAGACAGGAGCAGTGCTCCAATCCGCTTCCTTCCTCAGATGTTCGTGGAGTTTTGCGCTACCCGGCAGACCCTTCCACTCTGTCCACTTCGTCCCGCTGGCTACCTGCTCTGCCGCTTTAATCGCTTCCCACTCCGTTGGCGCAACCACTCCCACCAGATTGCCCTTCACGATCACCTGCGAATTCGGGAACTTGCTCTTATCTATTTGTCCCGCCGACACCAGCGTCGATCCCAGCGTCTTTGGATGCACCACACGTCCATGCAACATTCCCGGCAACCGCACATCGGTGGCCCACGTTTCCTTCGCACTCACTTTCGAACGGACAATCGAATTCGGGAACGATTTGCCGATGATTGTGTATTCGCTCACCGGCTTCATCGGCGGATCGCCTTCGATCGTCAGCCCAAACAGGCTTGTCAGCTCTCCCTTCACCGGAATCGTGAGCTTCAACTGCTGGTCCTTCACCAGATCGCCATACGAAATGCTCTTGCCGCCTCCCGACACGATTCCGTCTTTAACCGAAAGTGTTTCTTTCGCAACGCCCAGTCGCTCCGATGCCAGGTCCAGCAGAGCCTGGTACGTATACGCCGCCGCTTTGCGGATGTTCGGTGTGCCGCGCCCCAGAAAATCAAACGCGCCGCTTCCGTCTGGCGTGCGATCGGTATCTCCACTGACCACTGTGGTGATTGCCTCGAACCGCGCGCTCAACTCTTCGGCCACAATCTGCCGGTAAGCCGTAAACGTCGTGCCTTGCCCGAAGTCGCTTTTCCCCGTGCGAATCAGGATCGTATTGTCCGGATGAATCTCAATCCACGAACTTGGCAGTGTGGGATCAAGCGAGTTCTTCAACACTCCTGGTTTGCCGGCATCGCCGTTCATTGCCTTCGGCCCAACAAGGCTAACCCCCACCACTAGCGCTCCACCTGTCTTTACGAATTGACGCCGTGATAGTGTCGCTCCAAAAACGTTCTCTGGTTTTTCGCTCATGGTAGCCATCGCTTATCTCCCCTTCGCCATGAGTTCGGCGGCATGCTTTACCGCATCCATGATCGCCACATACGTCCCGCAGCGGCACAGATTCGGCGACGGCCCAGACGTTGTGAATGCTTCTTTGATTTGCGCCAGCGTTGGATGTGGATTGCTTTCCAGCAGCTCCGTCGCTTTGATCATCATCCCGTTCTGGCAAAATCCGCACTGGGGAGTCTGCTCCTCGATCCACGCCTGTTGCACCGGGTGAAGCGTGCTTTTCGCTTCCTCCGGCGACAGCCCCTTCTGCTTTGCCCACCTCGACGAAAGACCCTCCAGTGTGGTGATCTCTTTGTTCGCGACTTCCGAAACAGCCGTAATGCAGGAACGCGCTTCTTTACCGTCCACCAGCACTGCGCACGCTCCGCACTGCGCCAGTCCACAGCCAAACTGCGGACCAATCAACTGCAGGTCGTTACGCAAAACATACAGTAGCGGCGTATCCCCCGGCGCTTGCACCTCGTGCCGCACTCCGTTCACCGTTATCGCGACCATAGCTCACTCCCCTCAGACTCACTTATACGTTGGCCTTACACAACCTGAAAACCAGTAATTGCTCACTTCCGATATTGCTCATCATTCACTTGTTCCATCCAATCCACTACCTTTCCCCCGAGCTTTTCCTGAATTGCTATGTGCGTCATGGCCGTGGTCGGCGCCGCCCCGTGCCAATGCTTCTCTGCGGGCGCGAACCACACCACATCACCGGGCCGTATCTCTTCAATCGGTCCGCCTTCTCGTTGAGCCCATCCGCAACCTCCCGTAACGATCAGTGTCTGGCCAAGGGGATGTGTGTGCCACGCCGTCCTCGCCCCCGGCTCAAATGTTACGCTGGCACCCTGAACAAATGCCGGATCGGGCGCCTGAAACAGGGGATCGATTCGCACCGTCCCCGTGAACCACTCAGACGGTCCCTTCGCCGAAGCTTGCGTTCCAATTCGCTTTATCTCCATATCTTCCTTCTCTCAATTGACTTCAGTACTGTTCCCTCGTTACTGCCCAATGTTCGTCTGCCGAGTCATCTCTTGCATTGATCTCAGAGGGTCGGAGCTTTAGCTCCGACAATAGACTCGCACTAAACAACCCGCCTAGAGTCATCCTGAGAAGCGCTTTTCGCGACGAAGGATCTCAACCCCTCCATCACGTCAACCTCTTCCTTCACGTCTTTTCCATCCACACGCCCCAAGTCAACTCCCCGGCTTCCTCATCGCTTATGGGACGCCCCGCCATCTTCAGCGCCAATTTAATCTGCCCGTGATGGTACCCCTCATGCCAGATCATGTGTTGCAGAAACAGGACTGGATGATCGTAGTGAATGTTCATCTTCCCGCCGGCCTCCAACTTGCTCTTAACCGTGTCCCGCACCACCTTCGCGCTTTCGTTGAGCATTTGCGCAATTCGTCCACGGTCGCGCTCGTCCTTCCATTCGTTCTTCGGCAGTTCTACTGCAAACTCCGACGCATCCTCGAACACAAACACAAGCCTCACAAAATGCATGTGCGTGAACATCTCTGCCACCGATGGACTGCCCTCCATCGCCCGTACCTCCAGCCCACCCTCGGGAACAGCTCGAAGCAGGTTCACCAGAATTGTGTTGTTCCGATCCCAGGAGTCCAGCACATCCGCAAGCAGTCGTTTCTCCACATCCTCAGCCATAGCCACTCCTCGTCTGTGAATACGAAGATTGTCCCTGGTTCGTTGCCGCTGTGCCTGCCTTCCCACCCAGCCAATTACAGCCCTGTCATCTTCTCTAGTCGCTCCGGATACCGGGCACCTTCCACCCTAATCTTCGAAGCAGCCGTATCAATGTCCCGCAAATCCTCCGCCGTCAATTCCACCGCCACCGCTCCAATATTCTCATCGAGCCGGTCCAGCTTCGTCGTTCCGGGTATCGGTACAATCCACGGCTTCTGTGCCAGCAGCCATGCCAGCGCGATCTGTGCCGGTGTCGCTTTCTTCCGTTCTCCAATCGCTCCCAGTAGATCCACCAGCGCCTTGTTCGCTTTCATCGCCTCTGCCGTAAACCGGGGAAGGGTACTGCGAAAATCTGTACTGTCCAGCTTCGTACTCTCGTCCATCTTTCCCGTAAGGAATCCTTTTCCCAATGGGCTGTATGGCACCAGACCAATTCCCAGTTCCTCAATCGTCGGTATCACTTCCTTTTCCGGAGTCCTTGTCCAAAGGGAGTACTCGCTCTGCAGCGCCGTTACCGGCTGCACCGCGTGCGCGCGACGAATCGTCTTTGCACCTGCCTCCGACAGTCCGAAGTGTTTCACTTTTCCTTCCTGGATCAGTTCCTTCACCGCACCCGCAACGTCTTCGATCGGCACTTCTGGATCCACTCGGTGCTGATACAGCAGGTCGATCGTCTCCACCCGTAGCCGCTTCAGCGATCCTTCCACCGCTTCCCTGATATGTTTCGGCTGGCTATTCAAGTTTGCCTTTCCCGGTCGGTTGTCGCTCCCGCTCAGATCGAATCCGAACTTTGTCGCAATCACCAACTGCTTCCTCACCGGTGCCAGCGCTTCTCCAACCAGTTCTTCGTTGAGGAACGGCCCATACACCTCCGCCGTATCAAAAAACGTAATCCCGCGCTCCACCGCCGCACGCAGCAGGGAAGTCATCTCTTGCTTGTCTTTCGGCGGCCCGTAGCTGAAACTCATCCCCATACACCCCAGCCCAAGAGCCGAAACCTCTAAATTGCTTTTTCCCAATTTGCGCTTGTGCATTGTTTCTCCTCCGCAAGAGATTGCCTTTCTAAACTCGTTACATTCCGGGATCCGTAGCGCCGGGGCTTTAGCCCGGCATCTTGGGTTCTTTTCGAACCCCATCAGCCGTCCTCATCACCAAAGAGTGTAGCCTGCCCTTTTTCCCGTCGCTTGCCTATTCCACTCTTCTATTTGCCTAATTCTCCGAACCCAGACGATTTGATTAACGACGCAGGGAAGATGTTAGCGGCAAGGGATTTCAGGCCTCAGTTTGCGGGACTCCAGGACCGCCTCACGGGCTATCTCACCCGCGTCGCTCAACTTCTTGGCCAGCCCGGCGTCAATGTCATCAATCTCGGTTTAGTCGACACCACGGAAAAAGCCTTTGCCGCTGGACATCAATTCCGTCAGGCCGACGTCGATCTGATCTTTCTCTATGTCACTACCTACGCCCTTTCTTCCACCGTTCTTCCCATCGTTCGACGTGCCAAAGTTCCCGTCATTCTTCTCAATCTGGCTCCCGCAGCGGCCATTGATTACGATTCCTTTAACAAGATGGGCGATCGCACGAAAATGACGGGAGAGTGGCTCGCCTATTGCCAATCCTGTGCTATCCCTGAAATCGCCAATGTCTTCTAGCGTTCGCGCATTCCGTTTTTTCAAGTAACCGGCATGCTCGAAAACGACGCAACCGCTTGGCAGGAAATCAAGGAATGGCTTGAAGCTGGCCGCGTTGCCCATATCATGGAGCACAACCGTCTCGGCGTCATGGGCCACTATTACAGTGGCATGCTCGATGTCTATTCTGATCTCACGCAGCATTGTGTCTTTTTCGGGGGACACATCGAAATCATCGAGGTGGACGAACTCACCGAACTGCGTCAAAAAGTTTCCGCCGCGGAAATCGCCGCGCGTATCCGGGATTTCCAGAACAGTTTCGATCTCCAGCCGGATTGCCCTCAGCCTGAGTTGGAGCGCGCCGCGCGTACCTCCGTGGCCCTTGATCGCCTGGTCGAAACCTACAAGCTAGGCTCTCTCGCCTACTACTACAAAGGTACGCAAAATTCCGAAAACGAAGACACCATCAGCTCGATCATCCTTGGCACCAGCCTTCTTACCGCGCGCGGAATCCCCGTCGCCGGCGAATGCGAAATTAAAAACGCCCAAGCCATGAAAATTCTCGACTGCTTCGGAGCTGGCGGCTCGTTCACCGAATATTACGCCACCGATTTTAACGACGATGTAATTCTCATGGGCCACGACGGCCCCGGCCACGTTGCCATTGCTCAGGGCAAAACCAAAGGCCGTCCTCTCAGCGTCTACCACGGTAAAGTCGGCCGCGGTCTGTCAGTGGAAATGTCCGTCCAACACGGTCCCGTCACGCTGCTGTCTGTCGTTCAAACAGCCGATGGAAAGCTCAAACTTCTGGTCGCCGAAGCCGTTTCCGAGCCCGGCCCAATCCTCGAAATTGGCAATACCAACAGCCGCTATCGCTTCTCCATGGGAGCCAGAGCTTTCTTGAATGCCTGGAATAACGAGGGCCCAGCCCATCATTGCGCCATAGGCCTCGGACACATTTCCACCAAACTCTCCAGGCTTGCCCAACTGCTTTCCATGGATTGCACCGTCATCCGTTGATCTCTTCTTGCCTACCTGCCAAAGACTCTGCTAGTCTCCCTTTCACCACGGAAGTGTCCGGCCCGCACCGATGTGCTGATGCCGAGACTTACGGTCGCCTCAGTGATCTGAGCGGCCATCTTGTTAGTAAAAACCAGCTCAAATCCAGGTCCGTTGTCGAAGTGCCTGCATCGAACGGATGCACGGCAGAGTAGTCCGCGCAGGATCTCAACTTCCTGCGCGGTGGAAAGGACCGGAATGCCAACCAAAGGCAAAACCGCAATCGTTACCGGTGCATCTCAAGGTATTGGCGCAGGCCTGGTGATGGGTCTTCTCGACAGGGGTTACAACGTCGTCGGAACTTCCCGTTCCGCCACAACTTCTGATTCATTGACCGCTTCTGAAAAGCTCGCCCTGGTTGACGGTGACATCAGTAAACCATCCACCGCGCAAAAAATAACCGATCTAGCCATATCCAGGTTTGGCTCCATCGATGCCCTTGTCAACAACGCCGGTATCTATTTCTCCAGACCCTTCCCTGAATACACTTCAGCCGATCTGCAATCCTTGATCTCCACCAACGTTGAGGGCTTTCTATACATCACCCAGCTCGCCGTCAAGCAAATGCTCCTCCAGAACACCGGCGGCAGCATCGTCAATATCTCCTCAACTATGGTTGACCACCCTATTGCCGGTGCCAACTCCACAGTCCCCATGATCACCAAGGGTGGCGTTCAGTCCGCCGCCCTGAACCTTGCCATGGAATTCGTTAAGCAGGGCATTCGCGTAAATGTCGTCGCGCCGGGAGTCGTCGATACTCCCATGCACAAAGACAGTCCCAAAGATGTTCTTCGTCAGTTCCAACCCATGGGAGGTATTTCCGAAGTGAAAGACATAGTCGACGCCGTGATGTATCTGACCGAAGCACGTCAAGTAACGGGAGAGGTGCTGCACGTGGATGGTGGTGCGCACCTGGGCAAATGGTAGCCCCTAAGCGCTCTCGCCCCGTCAGAGCCGAGCAGCGCCTGAAAGAACTTGGCATCCAACTCCCGGCTCCTCCTCAGCCCTTCGGCACCTATGTGGAAGCCGTCCAGACCGGCAATCTGCTTTTCCTCAGCGGCATGCTTCCCACCGAAGGTCACGCCGCCAAACTTGTTGGACGCTTGGGCGCGGAACTTGATGCGGAAGTGGGACGCAAAGCCGCTTATCTTGCCGCGCTCAATGCCCTCGCGGTAGCCCGGCAGCATTTGGGCTCACTCGACAGGGTAACCCGCATCGTTCGGCTCGGTGTCTCGGTAGCTACTTCAGGCGATTATCGCGAACATCCGAAAATTGCAGATGCTGCTTCCGAATTGCTACAAAGCGTTTTTGGAAAAGACAGCAGCCCTTGTCGCATGGTGTACGGCATCGCCAGCCTTCCTCTCGGCGCCCCTGTCGAGCTGGAACTGATCTTCGAGGTGGCCGAGGAAGAATGACGCGAACAGTACTCGCTCGCTTCCGCACCGAATGAATTTTTGATTTTTCAGCACTTCCACAGGAGGACCTATGGCAACGACAAAAGTGGCGGTAAAACCAATGAAAGCGGCGCAAATCTCCAAGCCGGGCGGTGACTTCGAAATTGTCGACCGTGAAATTCCCACGCCGAGTGCCGGGTACGTTCGAATCAAGGTCTTGGCTTGCGGCGTCTGCCATAGTGACGCGCTCACTAAAGAAGGCTCTTGGCCCGGTATTCAGTATCCCCGTGTTCCCGGGCATGAAGTGGCAGGCGTCCTCGATGAACTCGGCGCCGGTGTTTCTGATTGGAGGATTGGGCAGCGCGTAGGCGTCGGCTGGCACGGCGGGCAAGACGGCACCTGTCGCTCCTGCCGTCGCGGCGACTTCCGCAATTGCCAGAATCTGAAAGTTTCCGGCATCAGCTACGACGGCGGCTATCAACAGTACATGCTTGCTCCCGTCGAAGCGCTTGTGCCCATTCCCGATAGCCTCAGCGACGTTGACGCGGCTCCTCTCCTCTGCGCCGGCATCACCACCTACAACGCCTTGCGCCACAGCGGTGCGCTTCCCGGAGACCTGGTGGCCGTGCAAGGTATCGGCGGCCTCGGTCATCTCGGAATCCAATTCGCCAGCAAATTTGGCTACAAAGTCGCCGCCATCGGACGCGGCTCCGAAAATGCCTCCCTCGCAAAGAAACTCGGAGCAACTCTTTATATCGATAGCAGTTCGACGAACGCCGCCGAAGCGCTCCAAAAAATGGGTGGCGCTCAGGTTATCCTCGCCACTGCTCCAAACTCTAAAGCAATGTCTGAGTTGGTCAACGGTCTCGGTCCGAACGGCAAGCTCGTGGTAATTGGTGCGACTTTCGATCCTATAGAAGTCACACCCGTCCAGCTCATTATGGGAAGTCGTACTATCCAGGGTTGGGCCGCAGGTACTCCTGCTGATTCCGAAGACACCTTGCACTTTGCCGAACTCACCGGAGTCCGCGCGATGATTGAGACCTATCCGCTTGAAAAAGCCGCTGAGGCCTACGCCCGAATGATGAGCGGCCACGCGCAATTCCGCGTCGTGCTCACAATGTGAAATTGGCAGACAACGCTCTGAAGGCTTAGCAGTCTTTTAGGAACGCGACCGAACTCTTGGTTGCACCGTTGGAGCTGACGATGAATCTTCTCTTCCTGTCTCGGTTATCGCCCATTTCCCGGATCATCCGCACCGCCTTAATGGCTGCAATTTTGCTCCCGGCATTCTCTTCGCTATCTCACGCGCAGGAAAAGGAACGTTCCATGGAACACCCCACCTTCTATCGCACCATCCAAATCGATGGGCTCTCCATTTTTTACCGCGAAGCTGGCCCCAAGGACGCTCCCACTCTTCTGCTTCTCCATGGAGTTCCATCTTCCTCCCGCATGTTCGATACTCTCTTCGCCCGCCTCTCCGACCGCTATCACCTTGTCGCGCCCGATTACCCGGGTTTTGGGCACAGCGACTGGCCCGACCCCAAAAAGTTTGCCTACACCTTCGATCACATCGTCGAAATCATGAATCACTTCACCGAGGCGCTTGGCCTCTCGCATTACACCCTGTACATGCAGGACTATGGCGGGCCAGTAGGCTTCCGTATGGCTCTGATTCATCCCGATCGTATCGATGCCCTCATCGTCCAGGATGCTGTTTCGCACAACGAAGGTTTGGGAGCAAATTGGAAAACGCGCCGTGCCTTTTGGGCCGATCGCGCTGCCAACGAAAGCGCCCTTCGCACCAATCTTCTCTCCCTCCAGACCACTCGCACACGCCACGTAGGAAACGATCCGAGCGTGGACCGCTACGACCCCGATCTCTGGACCGATGAATTCTATTTTCTTAATCAGCCTGGCCAGGCCGAGATTCAAAGCGATTTTTTCCACGATTACCGTACCAACGTCGATTCTTATCCCAAGTGGCAAGCTTGGATGCAGCAGAAGCAGCCGCGCTTGCTCGTCCTCTGGGGCAAATACGATCTCTCATTCGATCTCGGCGAGCTGGAACGCTACCGCAAAGACGTGCCCAATGCCGAGGTCCACGTTCTCGACTCAGGCCATTTCGCCCTCGATACCTCTGCGGACGAAATTGCTCAACTCGTTCGAGCATTCATGAAGTAGCGGCAACGAAAGCTATAACCGTATTCAGCGGTCTATAAAAAGTTTTCGGCAGTTAATCCAATCTGACTCATTCCGTGGAGGCACCGTCATGACCCTAACTGAAAAAGTTGTCTATACAGCGAAGACTCACACCACCGGTGGCCGCGAAGGAGGCGCGTCCCGCAGTTCCGACGGCCACCTGGACGTTAAGATCACTCCGCCAGGCTCGGGCTCGGGCACCAACCCCGAGCAGCTATTCGCCGCCGGCTGGTCCAACTGCTTTTTGAGCGCGATGAAGATCGTCGCCAGCAAAAAGAAGATCACGCTCCCAACGGAAACGTCCGTTGACGCCGAAATCGACCTCTGCCTCACCGGCGTCGATTTCTCCCTTCGCGCTCGCCTCAATGTCTACTTGCCCGGCATCGATCGCGAAGTCGCACAGAATATTCTCGAAGGTGCGCACCACATCTGCCCGTATTCCAAGGCCATTCATGGCAACGTTGATGTAGTCACCAACCTGACCCAGGCCAGCTCTGCTGCTTCTTGAACTGTCGTGTGCACTCACCCCTTTTCGAGAGGTCCGCAGTCGCTCTCGATCTGGGGATGCGTTCAGGCGGTCGTATCACAAAGTGGGTTTGTAGCGCTTCGCAAGTAGTCCCGTTGCCGCGCTGATGTCGATCTCTGCCACCAGCAACCCTTCTTTTCCGTAAGGCTGGTAGCACTGCAGCGTCCCGTCCGGCCGCGCCACTGCTGAAGTTGTCGGCGACCCGGCGCTCGCGTAATTTACGCTCGCGAAATAACAGGTATTCTCGGCTGCACGGCACAAAATCGCTTTCTCATGAAATGAGTTCGCCGGTTCGCCGAAACTCGCTGGCCGGTAACTTCCCGGTTCCGCTTCGTGGAAGTGGGGATGAAACACAATCTGTGCGCCGTGTTGGACGGCCCACCTCACGGTTTCCGGATAGCGCCAACCCTCATGGCAGATCGCCACACCAAACGTCAGCGCACCGCAATTGAAAATCTGCCTGCCTGAACCCGTGGAATAGATATTTTCTTCGGAGGGATCAATCTGCACTTTATCTTGGAAGCCCGCGATGGTTCCGTCTCGATCGATCACCAGTGCGGAAATGAGAAGAGAATTAGCGACGACGCGTTCTGTCCCAAGCACAGCCGCAACATTTGCCTTTGCTGCTGCTGCTGCAATCTCAGACCACGCCTGTTCCAGAAACCCAACATCGGGCGCAGCCACACTCTTCCCTATCCCCCGGTATCCCGGTACAAAACATTCCGGAAAGCAAATAACCTCCGCCCCCTCGGTCGCAGCCCGTGCGATGGCCCCTTCAGCCAATCGCACCGACTCCTCCGGCGTCCCAGGAAACCTCAAATTGGCCAGCCCAATCCGAATCTTGCTCATCTGTGAATCCGGGTTTTATTTTAGTGCTGAACAATTGCCCTTCATAACAGATTTAACCCGCGAAACAGTTTCCTGATGTATCGTGTACGACGAGACTGGGCGGAGGCTGGCGAAGATCGTAGGGCGCTGGCCAAGGAGAATCACATGATGCGCAGAATGACGGGAGCGGCGGGATTGGCTGGGGCATTCCTTGCGGGCATGGTGGTGGCCACGACTTTGGGTGGCGCGTTGGTTGCTGCGAAGGCGAAGTCGCAAGGGCAACAACTTACTGTGCAGCAGGTCTTCCAGCCGACGGTGACGGACGAAGACATTGCTCTGCTGCGGAAAGATATACGGCAAATGAAAATGCAAGTGATGGGGGAGAATATGTCTCTGTCGGATACGGAGGCGCAGAAGTTCTGGCCCATTTACAAGCACTATGCCGACGACCTGCATGACGTGAACAACGCGAAGTATGCACTATTTAAGCAGTATGCAGAGACATGGGGACGTATGACGGACCAGGATGCACTGATCTACGTCCGGCACTCGATGGAGGCGGACGCGGAGGCGCAGGCGTTGCGATTGAAGTATGTGCCAGTGATGAACCAGATTTTGCCGGGCAAGAAGGCCGCAACCTTTTTCCAATTGGAACGCCGGCTGTGTCTGATGATCGATTTGCAATTGTTTTCGCAGATTCCTCTGGCGCATCAGAAAGAGTCAAGCTCGAAATAGCCTGTACTTAGGTCGCTCCCAAGTGCCGGAAGATTCGCTCGACTTTCATTCACACACACCACCGGTTCTGAAACCGGCACGTTGTCAGACGAGTGGGTCGAAACCGGATCTACCTGTACGGCGACGCCGTGCTCCCCACTCCTTGCGGATCCTGCACCTTCACTGTGGCATTGAAAAAGTCATTGTTCGCAATTATGTTGCCCGTTGACCCGGTAATCTTCAAAACGCCAAACGCTGCTTCGTTGATCCGGTTCTGCGTAACAACATTATTGTTCCCTTGAATGAATACTCCTGCCCGGTCGCTGTGCGTAATCCAGTTGCGCCGTGCGTCGTTGTCGTTTCCCATCAACTCCACTCCGTCAAAGATCAGCGAGTCAAACACTTGATTGCCATTCACTCGCGCGTGATTTGCGGCGATGGCGATTCCCGTTTGTGACACACCGACGATATTGCGCTCCACCCCAACGTTGTCCGACTGGAACACCAGGATGTCATCCGCCGTTACGTCGCACGACTGCAGCGACACGCAAGGAGACCACACGTGATTCGCCACCGTATTCCGTACGATATTTCCTCCCGCTCCAAATCCAATCTGGATCCCATTCTGTGCCGCGCCCGTCGTCGCTCCAATTCCCGTCACCACGTTGCCTTCAATTCGCACCTGCGTCCCGATTTCGTTCGCGGTGATGCCATTCTTCTGGTAATCGTGGAAGCTGCTGTCTTCAATATCCACTACCGACGCTCCCCCTCCTCCACTCTGCACCAGAATCGCGTCTCCACTCTGGCAGCCGTTCAAGCTCACACTCAATTTCACGTTGCGAACTGCTACGCGGCTCACTTCGCCCGATGCATTCCGGTAAAACACTCCAATGAAATCCGGAGCGCATTCCGTGATTCCATTGTTCACTCCATCCACAGTCACATTCCGTATGTCCACGTCCGTGGCATCCTGCACCACGATAATCGCCGCAATCGGCTGTCCTGAAAATGCGCTGGTAGTGTTAGCAGTCACGTTGCTCGGTTGAATCACAACTCCATTTTCTCCTCGCAGGCTCAACGCCTTCGTGATGCTCACTTGCTCGGGATAAGTCCCGGCGCAGATTCGAATAATCGTCCCCGGCGTTGCCGCATTCACCGCAGCCTGTATCGTGGAAAATTGCGCATTGGGACACTCCGCCTTGTTTGTCCCAACCACGCTTACCATATTCGCCGGATGCGCGACAACTCCTGGCGCAACCGTGAAAGGCCCCAGAATCAACGAATAAACCGCAACCAACGAAAAGATTTTACGGATCATGACTCGCCTCCTGACGTAAGGAATTTCTTACGCGTTTCTTCCGCTGAACATCTATCTATGGATTGGACTTTCGTGGGGCGGGTCCTGTGGATATACCATATTTCACTGCAAATGGAAGTAGTACTCGCCAGACAACAAAGCTTCCGATGATTCGCCCTTCTTGCTTCCAGTGGGCACCGCCAAGTGGTCCCCCAATCAGCCCTATGCCTGCCTGCGTCCTGTGGCGCAAATCCAATTTTTCCCAGCCACTTTGTGGATTGCCACCTCCGCGAATCCCGCCCGTGCCAGAAGTTCACGGTGCTCTGCCTCGCTCAGGAATGCGGCGCCAAGCAACGGCATGATCAGGCCATACAAGTACCGTAGCGGCCCGCCCCGATACGTTTCGGCAATCAGCACGAACGTCCCGCCTGGTTTCAGAACTCTCAGGATTTCTCGCACGTTCGCCGGAAGATCGGGCCAGTAGTAATGCGTCTCCACAGCCGTGACGACATCGAATGTACTTTCCGGATATGGCAACGAGGCCACCGAGCCGAGCTCGATCTGGACTCGACCCGCCGCGATCTCCTGAGCATTCGTTTCCCGCGAAACGGCCACGCTCGTCGCCGAGTAGTCCAGCCCAACCACTCTACCCTCCGGTGCCAACGCCGCGAGTCGTTGCACCGTTCGCCCGCCACCGCAACCAATGTCCAGAAGCGTGCCGTTCTTCGGCACCACTACCTGTCCCAGCCCCCAATCCGTCATTTTGGAATGAGTCAGACTCATCGCCCGCAGCACTCGTTTGCCCACCAACCCGCTTGGTTTCCGAACCTGCCGAAATATCCAGGCGATCAACAAGACCATCAACAGCAGTTTCATGATCCAGAACATCCAGTGTCTCTCCCTGCAAGGAGTTTATTCCTGTGTACTTATGGCCTTCCGCTGGCACGCCATCATAGCGCGTGAAATTACCCACAAACAGACGTTTTATCCAGATGCCTCTTCCACATAGGCAGAGAATCAACGTTTCGCTTGACCTAACCAAGGCAGAGGAATAGTCTCGCCCCAATTCGTCGAGGGTGGTCATGCGCTATTCCCACCGCGGGGTCCAGGGCCCACGTCAACCATGCGCGCAAAACTGCCTTTATGGCTTCTTTACTCGTTTCCTTCCCTTACTCCCGTTCTCTCTCGCTTTTGCTTTTGCGGTTTTTCCCCAGGACGTTGGCAGCCAGGAGAAAGAGTACCTGGGCATCGGCTCAGTCATCACCGTGATCGTCCACGATGCCTCGGGATCTCCATTCTCCTCCTTGGCTGTGGTGAAACTTCTCCGTGGTATCTCTCCCAGCGGCCAGCAAAACACTTCCCAGGGTGTGGCGGAGTTTGTCGTGACTAAATTCGGTGAGTTCACCGCAGTCGTTTCCGCGCCCGGATATGCCGAAGCGCATCAAGATGTGATGGTCACTTCAGAAAGGACGCAGGTGGACGTCTACCTCCGGCGATCTCCCACCAGCGGAACTTCGCAAGGTGTCCCCGGCAGACCTGTGCTTACGCCCAAAGCGAAAGAAGCCTTCGATAAGGGTCTTGCTGCCCTGAAACAAGAGAAACTGGGGGAGGCTAAAAAGTATGTCGGCGAAGCCATGCGGTTGGCACCCGGAAATCCCGATGTCCTCTATGTACAGGGAGTACTTAACCTGAAGCAGGGCAACTGGGATCAGGCACAAACCGTCCTCCAGAAGGCGACAGAGCTCGATCCGAATTCCGCACGCGCCTTTGCCGCCCTGGGTATGACTCTTTGCAACCAGGGAAATTACTCCGCAGCCGTCGCACCACTCACAAAATCGTTGCAATTGGATCCGGCTGGCACTTGGGAAACGCACTGGGCGCTCGCAAAATCCTATTACCAGCTTCAGCAATACGACCAGGCCTTGCAACTTTCACAGCAGTCTCTGGAAGAATCGAAAGGGAACGCTCCCCAGATCGAACTATTGGTCGCACAAGCTCTCACTGCGGTAGGGAAGTACGAGGAGGCGGCGCAAATACTCCGCGAATTCCTGAGGGACTACGCCAATCGGCCAGAGGCGGCCACCGCCCGCCGCTGGCTTGATCGGCTAACCGCCAGCGGTAACATCCGACCAAGCTGACCATTGTGCGCTGTCCCTCCGGCCATCGTGCCGTCACCGTAAACGTTTCCTGGACATGATAGACTCCGCCTGTCAGTTTCTTTGTATTGCAGGAAGGTAAATTGAAAACTCTCAGCCCAGTGCGATTTCCGACTATTAGATTGATTGCTTCAGGATTGACCCTTGCTTTGGCCATTACGCCCGCATTGGGGCAAAAACAAAATTCCAAAGTACCTGTGCCTCGCTTCTCTCTCGCCCTGCGACTTATCTCGGATACAGGCGACCTTGACGCAACTTCTTATCTGGACGATCTCCAGAAAGCGGTCAAAGACAAAGCTCTGGCATCCTTGCCAAGGACCGTTTCTCGTGGTGAAGAGGCAATCGTAATCATTCGCTTTGAAATTCAGAAGGACGGTACCCTCGCAACTAAAGTCCCTCCCAAATTCATCTTTGCATCCATGAAAAAAGATCTCGACGATCATGCCATGTCTTCGATTTCATCGGCCGCTCCTTTCCATCCACTCCCTGAACCGATTTCTGATCGCAACTTGTCGGTGCAACTCTCCTTTTACTACAACATGGTTCCTCCGCCGTCCCAGCCATAGTAATGCGCCTCAGACCGCTAGGTCACAAGCGGTCGCCTGGGACATCCAAAACAGAAATTGGAGGTTAGTGGTATCGCATGTTCAACGTTTCGGTCGTGCCCCTGATGCAACACCTCTCTTCTTGTTTCTCCGATCGTTTCTCCTGATCGTTGCTCCTATTTGGGATTTCTACTACACGCGCAAGCTGAAGCGTAATCCCAGTTCCGGAAAGAAAATTCGCTACTATAAGACGCTTTGCACCTGGCTCTGGATTGCCAGTGCGTTCGCAGTTGTTTCCATTGGCTTCCGCCCGCTGTTCACCATCTCTCCTTCGCCCAGTGAAATCTCCTGGCTATTGCTTCACCCTTGGGTTCGCTACTTGGTAAAAGCTCTGATTGCCATCTTTGTTGTTATTTCTGTGGGGCTTCCGGTCGGCACCGTGATCTGGAAGAAGCTGACGAAGCGGCCACTCAAGTATTCCTCTGCCGCCCTAAAATTGTTCGGCTACTTCTTCCCCGCAACCTGGACCGAGCGCCGCTAGTGGGTGTTAGTCTGCATCACAGCGGGAGTTTGCGAAGAAACTCTCTTCCGGGGCTTCATGCTCCATTACCTACACGTTTTTCCCTGGACACTGAATCTTACGCTCGCGCTGCTGATTTCCTCAGTGATCTTCGGATTTAACCATGTCTATCAGGGTGCTGGCGGAGTTGTGGGGACTGCGATCGTCGGCTTTCTTTTTGGCCTATTGTTTCTGCTGACCGGAAATCTTCTGCTTCCGATTATCTTCCATAGTGTGATGGATCTGCGCATGCTGGCCATATTGCGGCCTCCGCCCGATACACCATCCTAAGAATCGACGATTCAATCCGCCCTCATTCGCCACCCTTACCCCGATTTCGCGTCTGGGTGCCGTGGCGTCCAGTCCTTCGGCGGAAAAGCCACTCGCCAAAACGTCGGATTCGGCAGCAAGAACTCCACCCCTACCTGATTCGGTTCCCCCGCAACAACGGTGTCAATATGGACGACTACGCACTCCAACGACGCTTTTGTCTGCATGTTCAACAGCGTGAACTGCTGCCCTCGGTAAACTGGCGCTGCTACCATGACCATTGCCCCATGTGCACTCACTGCTCGCGTGTGCGTCTCCTCTTCGAACGGTGATGCAACTCCAATCCTCCCAGAGACCAGCACCGGAATCCTCATCAATACCCGCTGGCTCCTCCGCCGATTCGCCGCCAGCCACGAAGTCTCTCGCGACTCGGCGATCCACGCGTGCAGAGTCGCAAGCTGTTCCGTACGCACCGAGGTAAACATCAGCCCCATACCTTTGCCCGGCTGGTTGTAGACTACTCTCGCTCGCGCTTCAAACGATTTTCCGCTCTTCGTAATTCGCATGTACGTTTCAATTCCTAAAGCCAGCGGAGTTGTTGTCCCGACGTAGCAGCCTTGTTGGCTCAAATCGCGTAACCACGTTTCCATCCGCGCACCGGATCCGGTTTCCACCACCTCCACCGCGGCATTAAACGCATACCGAATATGAGTGCGTCGGTCGGCTCCGGTTGCCGCCTTAACCTCCGGCCGAGTCTCTTTCACTTCCGGAGCAATGGCAGCCGGTGCCTCTTCCGCGGTCTCAATCGGACTAATCGACTCTTCCACTTCAACCTGTATTTCAATCTCTTCCACCGGCAGCACTACCGGCGCGGTCTCCACCTGAATCTGGACCTGCGTGGCGGGCTTCGACTCTTTTTTGAGCTTCTGCTTTCGGCGGCGGCGACTCATATTCCTTGATTCTAATGCAGACACCCCGGGCGAATCGTTTGTGAATTATCCTCTCGTTCTCCATTCCGATAACCTTATATAGCAGCGCTTGCCCTGGTTTGCGCCCCCTCCGCGGAATCCCAGATACTCATCAGACAAGCGCCCCTAAATCTCTCACACCCCGTTTCTTGACACTTCCTCCGGTTGACGCTATAGTCCCGCCACACCGCATTCGTATACCGGACCCTTTTCGTAGATCGGCCTTAAGACTCACACATTTGCAGCATTCTAAGGAGGCACAATTCTGTGGCCATTGGAAATGCAGGGCTAGCAGCTCGTATTGAGAAAGAAGTGATCGTAACGCACTCGTTCAAGACATTCCTGGCCCGCTATTTCTATTTCGCCATGTCGCTGTTATTGGCGGTTCTGGTGATTTTAGGCTTCGGTCGCACGGTCAACGCCAACCTGTTTCATGGCAACCCGCCAAGACCCTTGCTCTTGTGGATACACGGCGCCGCCTTCTCAACGTGGGTGGTCTTCTTTATCGCTCAGTCGGCTCTGGTCCGCTCCCACAAGGTCAGCCTGCACCGCTTTCTCGGTTGGTTTGGAGCGGCCCTCGCCACCTTGATGGTTGTCTTGGGCATTGCCGTCGCGCTAGTCATGACCCGGTTCGATACCATCGTGCTGCATCAGAAGGATGTGGATGCCTTCTTGTCCATTCCGTTCCTCGACATGCTTTCCTTTGGCTCGTGCATCGCTCTGGCAATTTATTGGAGAAAGAAGCCGGAATTCCATCGCCGTCTTGTCTTCATTGCCAGTTGCACACTGATGGACGCTGCCTTCGGCAGGTTCGATTTCATGTTTAACAACAACCTCTTTATGCCCGCCGTGGATTTTCTGATCGTGCTCGGCATCCTACGTGATCTGGTGGTGGATAAGCGTATCCACAAGGTGTATCTCTATGCGCTGCCCTCGTTGGTCCTTCTGCAGAGTTTCGCCATCTACACCTGGAGGATCAATCCAAAGTTGTGGCAGGGAATCACCCACGCGATCATGGGCTGGTAACGCCAGAGCTGCGTCACATCACTTCAAATTGTTCAGCTTCAGCGTCATATCAGTGTCACGGTCTAGACGCGCTGCCACCTCGTGGAATGAAACCCGGCGAGCCCGTGTTCACTACATCATTCAGCCTCTGTCTTGTCTGAATCCGGTTGATTTCCTCAAACGCGTCTTGCGGAAGTGCGGTGATGTTGAAATTCTCTCTCGCGCGAGCCGCGGATTTCGGCGTAGTAAGCAAAGCCGTGCCGCGCTGCACTGCCCAGGCCAGCAGCACCTGTGCTGGCGTCTTCCCAACTCGCCCCGCGATTCCCGTAATGACCGGATCTTCCAGCGGCCCCGGCCGCATTCCATGTCCCAATGGCGCAAAAGCCAGGAACACAATCCTCTTTTCCTTGCAGTACTCCAGAAGCTCCGTTTCCGGTAGGTAGGGATGCGCCTCCACTTGCACCACCGCTGGCTTGATTCTCGCGGATTCATAGATAGGCCGCAGATCATTTAAGGTGATGTCCGAAAGCCCGATGGCCCGGCACTTGTCCTGATCCACAAGACTTTCCATCGCCTTCCACGTGTCCTGCAAAGTCACCCCGCGGTCGTAAACGACATTTCCGTTTTGATCCCGCGGATCCTGCTCGTCCCCTGGTTGAAATGCAAACGGCGTGTGAATCAGGTACAAGTCCAAATAGTCAATCCGCAACCTCTCCAGGCTTGCTTGGAATGCCGGTTCAACGCGCTCGGGACGATGATTGGTGTTCCACAACTTTGTCGTGACAAATATGTCCTCACGCGAAATTCGGCCAGCCGCAACGCCTGCCTGCAATGCCTCCCCGACTTCGCGCTCGTTCCGATATCGTTCCGCACAATCGAAGTGCCGAAATCCCGCTTCGAGTGCGTCTCGGGTTACGGTTATGGTTACGGCTGCATCGGGAATTAAGGTGCCAAACCCAAGCGCGGGCATCTCGCCTCTGCCGTGATCGAGTGGCATTCTTCTCGTCCGAAAATCAGAAGATTCATGCATGGTCCGGCCTCCCCACTAATTCTGTCTGGCTATTCTTTTTCTGTCACTGCTTTAAGTAACGAAGCGCAACACATCCTGATTTGAAATTCTTTGACTCAACAAGTTTTAATTGCAATTTCTCTTCCAGCCGGATGCCTTCTGACAACCGTCTGCCTTCTCCTGCAACGATTGGCTGAATGACAAAACGATATTCATCAACTAAACCAAACTCTATAAGTTGTGAAGGAATACTTACACCACCGGTTAAAATATTCTTGCCTCGCTCCTGTTTCAATTTAAGTATCTCGTCTCGAAGCCTTGTACCAACAATTCTTGTATTTCCTTCGGCGCTATCCAATGATTGCGAGAAAACAACTCTGCTGATGGAGTTGAATGTTCGAGCAAATTCGTTCTCTGCGTTTGTTACAGAATGGCTTTTTGCGACATCAGGCCAATACGGAACCATCAATTGATAGGTTTTACGCCCATAGACCAGTAGGTCGGCATCTCCTAGGAGGTGTGTATAATATTCAAGTAGTTCGTCATCGGCAATCGTTTTGGTGTGGTCACAGCACCCATCGAGCGTGATGTTGATTGCGTAGATTACATTTCTCATTTTCCCTCCATATTGCAACTCAACCCTCAAGGATGCACGGCGGGAGTGCATCGTCAAATCACTTGTAGCCCTGGGGGGTAAATCCAACTTCACAGCCCATGGCTGTGGTATAAAAACTCTCTCACTTCTTTTGGACTAAAAAATCAGGCCGCTCACGGCAATGTCGGCGTATTCAGAAGACATGTGTGAAATAGAAAAGATGTCGGGAACTTGGTATTGTTTTGAAGCAAGGACTGATTTCGTTGGATTGTTAACTTCATGCCTTTGTAACGTCCGATAAGTTGCAAGACCAGTTCTCGTCGTTCTCTTTTTCAGTTAGATTGCTATGGGGCGTCTTTAATCTAGAACTCCCCTGGAGACTCTACGTGCCGGCTCCGATTGGGCGATGCCTGGTGAGTGGTGATAGTCGTCAAAGTTTGGGCGTCCTTGGCTACTTTGCTCCAATCCTGGCGAGAAGTGTACGGCTAGTTTTGTTTCTCGCCGCCGCTTCTATCTTTTCATTGTCGACCGCGGGGCAGGAGGCAAAAACGGTTCGGCGCGTCCTTATCTTCAATGACTTTGGTTCCATTTCTTCGCCCGGTATCGCGATTCTAGATCAGGCGATCGCCTCGAGACTCGAAAATTCTCCATACCAGATTGAACTCTATAACGAGAATCTCGAGGCAAATCTGTTTCCTGACGAGTCTTCCCAGCAGCAATTTCGTCGCTGGTACCTCCGCAAATATTCAGACCGCAGACCAGACGTGATTATCACCGCAGGACCTGAATCCCTCAGATTCGTGATCGAAATGCATGAAGAGTCATTCCCAAACATTCCGATCGTCTTCTGCGGAACGACACAGGAAATGATTAATAAGTTGAAGCCCGACTCCCACTTTACGGGCGTTTGGGAAACGGCACAGCCGGAAAAGACGCTACTCACGGCCTTACGTCTACAGCCCCACACCAAGCACGTAGTAGTCGTTGGTGGTCGAGCAGCATTCGACAGAACTCTTGAAGCTGTCGCTAAGGAAAGTTTTAAGAAGTACGAGTCGCAGCTCGACTTTACTTACCTCACAGACCTCGATATGCCCACGCTCCTTGAACGACTGAGTCATTTGCCGGACGACTCCATTATCTACCACACCTCCATCATGGAGGATGCTGCAGGCAAACACTTCATCGATGCAACACAGTCCGTTCCCCTGATTGCCGGCGCGGCCAATGCCCCCATCTTTGTCGTGGACGACGTCGATCTGGGTAAAGGAACCGTGGGCGGTGATTTAGTGAGTTGGGCCGCAGACGGCGAGGTGGCTGCCGGAATGGCTGCGAGAATTCTAGACGGTCTGAAACCTCAGGAAATCCCCATAGTCCGGAACCACACCATCTACACTTTTGATTGGCGGGCCCTCCGCCGGTGGGGTTTCCAGGAGAGCGACCTTCCATCCGGTAGCACTGTCCTGTTCCGCGGATTGTCCTTATGGGAGCGCACTAAATGGATATGGATTGGCGCGCTCCTGATCATCCTTAGTTTGACCGCTCTCGCCGCCTATCTGCAGTTCAGTCGCAATCAACTGAGGGAAGCGAGAGATGCCCAATTACACCTCAGCCGTCTGTTGATCAACGCGCAGGAGAGGGAACGAAGCCGGTTAGCGTCGGAACTTCACGACGATTTTAGCCAGCGTCTGGCATTACTTTCCCTCGGGCTGGCAAATGCCTCGGAAATGCTGCCGGACACTAGTAACTCTGCGAAGCAACAGCTAAACGAGCTTTACAATTCAGCGAGTGAAATTGGCGTCGACCTGCACACGGTTTCGCATCGCCTGCATCCGGCCGCACTCGAAACACTGGGACTGGTCTCGGGCGTGAGCGCTTTGTGTAAAGAGTTTAAGGAATTGCACGGCACGGAAGTCACTTTTTCCTCCGACAACATACCTTGCAATTTGCCTCTCGACGTGGCGCTGTGTTTATTCCGCATCGTCCAGGAAGGTCTTCAGAATTTTAGGAAACACAGCAGAGCTCTTATGGCCCAAGTCAATTTGCGTAGCGAAGGCGATAAATTGTTCCTCACCGTCTCCGACAATGGCGGCGGATTCAATACAAAGGAAATGGATAATAAAGGGAGTTTGGGTATCCGAAGCATGAGAGAACGTGCGCGTCTAGTTGGTGGACAATTCCACATTTCTTCGGAACCAGGCAAGGGGACGAGGATCGAGGTGTGTGTACCTCTACAGCCGGAAACAGCCCCATTGGAGAATTGAGTACGCAGGGTGAAAACGGTGATCAGACTCAGTTCTGGTAGGCTTTGGTCCACTCCGGGTAAGTTGGCCAGCCGGAGATGTGGCGTAGAGCACCCACTCTCCGGTAACCGCGTTTACAGGACTTGACAACACCCATGTTCGACTGCCTTGTGGCAGAAAAAGCCTGTTTGTCTGCGATTCGCGGCTTGAATCAAAATCACAATCGCGATCTGAAGAATCTGTTCAAAGGAGCGGCGGTTCTTGCCTCAACGAAGCCTGGTCCGTTCCAAGAGTTCTACGAAGCATTGCCGACCAAGGGCATGCGACCGGAGATGGCACGACTGACCTTGGCAAGAAAGATTGCCACCACCGTGTTGCTCGTGTGGAAGAGAGGAGTGAACTTCGACGCCCAATATCTGAAACCACAAACAGTTTGAGTGTCTCTGATCGAGTCCGTTCCATCCCTGGATTTCTCCAGCGGTGGCCTTCGGTTCTGGAGACACTCAGGTTCGAGAGTGAGTCTCAACCGGTTAGCTAGGCGCAGCGTACCTCGGTTGTGCAGTCTCCCAGTCGACCCTAGGCCCTCTCGGATAACCTGAAAAAGCGATGGGCCACGAGTCCCAAATAGAACCATGGTCGCCAACTTGACCACCGTTCTACTTTATTGGCTTCGAAACTGACAGGCTTCGTTGCCAACAAGCAATGAAAACCGCTGGTAGAGAAATCCAAAACCGCTGGGCCACCGTGCCCGGCAACCGAGCTCATGGTGCGGCCGGTCAGAACAGATCGCACTTGATCAGTTGGGCTGCGAAGCAAGAAAAAATCCAGCCGGCGTCGATGTCTTTTTTCTTGACTCCCCTTTTTATAGAACCAACCGGAGAAATGGGTACTGGGACCTACATGGACGTTTGATCGTTCGCCTCAATTCCAATGAGCGAAGCTGGAGAGGTACTTGCCGGCTAGGTAACATTGCTGTAGCCTCTACCCTCGCTGGGAGGTGGCCAACATGACGATACAGAGAGATTATGGCGTCCAGTGCAAAAACCCGAAATGTAATAGTGGCATAGTTCTCGGTGAGTACATGGCTCGACGCCGATCCAGAGGAAACCCTATTCCCTTAATCAGGTTTTCAGCAAGGAAACTCACCTGTCCCAGCTGTCACCAGAGTTATGAGTATGACCACGACGATCTCCGAGAATTTTCAGCCAAATTGTCCATGTAATTGAGTGAGGTCCGGCGGTCGGCTAAAACGGTAACTTGGGCACCAGCCCCCACTCCCCGGTCCCCATCTTAATCAGCACTTGCTTCATCTAATCTCTTCAGCGTCCCACTCTACTCACCCCGTTCTATAAACCTAGCCTACGTTGAAGGTCCGTCGTCCCTCTGTTCCTTGGCTGTTTCTCTCTCGGCACTTTCAACTCTTGCTGCACATGCCTTCTTTGCGATTTCTTTCGTCACCGCTTTCGCCCACTTTTTTTGCTTCGATGAGCATCGCCTTCCGAGCTTTGCTCGCGGCCTTCATCCCTGCAACTTTGTCCTTTAGTGCTTGGCGCTCATCGGGTGACATGTTTGCAATGCGGGCGCGTCCCTTAGCGAAGGCGGCTGCTAGGCCGAAAAAAAGCTCAATACTGTCTGATTTGCCATTGACGAACTGCTTGCCGGTCTTCTGCGGAACTGCCATGAAATTCCCAGGTGAGAGTACCAAAACCACCTCGCGCACCCCCCGAAACTCCGCGTAGCCCCACTTTCCCGGAGTATTCAGTTGCACCAGTTCGCAGAGATGGGCCCCCAAGCTCGCGCTTACTGCTTTGGCATCAATGGAGACCTGGCCACCGATAAGACGCTTGATAAGACTCGGTCGCATAGCGTCGTGCATCGCGTTCAATAGGTCGTCGAGGACTCTTGCACCTGAAGCGTCGGTGGGAAGCACCACATCGAAACAGCGGAGTACAGCTTCACGCGCCATTTGAGCATTGTGTGCCAACGCGACTTCCAGCGTGGATTCATCGTTAGTAGATAATTTGAGGTCGTGCACAGCATCGAGGAATTGCTCGACTTGTTGACGTGTAACCTGCACGTTAAGTCCTGTCTGTTCGCAATATATTTCATGGGCAGCGGCGAGCATAACATGCGTATTCTCCGTCGGGCCACACAGATGCCACCAGCCCTTGCCCGCGTTCGAACCGACCCGTTATATAATCTCCCAATGAACCGCGCCGTCCAAAGTCGCCGCAAAGTCTACGGCCAACTCCTCGAGCATGCACGCCGACAACCGCATCGGGAATGCTGCGGAATTCTGGCGGGCCAGCGCGGACTAATCACGCGTGCATTCCCTGCGAAGAACGTTGCGGCTGATCCGGTCTGGAATTACGAGATTGCGCACAACGAAATCGTGCGCCTGATGCAGCAACTCCGTCAACGCCGGCTCGATTTTCTCGGCATCTACCACTCGCATCCGCATTGGCTGGACACCAACGAACCTTCTCCCAAAGACATCGCGCTGGCCCACTTTACTGAAGCGATCCATTTCATTGTCACGCCCCGGCCGTATGCGACTTCGCCCATCCGCGCATTTTCAATCCGACATGGCCGTGCGCTGGAACTTGAAATTCAGGTCCTACCCTGACGTAAACCCGCAGCCCTTAACGCGATCCTCACTGTCCACCCCCCTTATTTCCCGAAGGATCGCCTCGAACCACACTTTCAACATCGAATTTACGTCTACGTGACTTCCTGGCGACAATCGTCGACTCTTCCGCTAGGTATCCTTATATCTGGGTATCTGGCCTGGGCCTATAAAGGAGTCAACAGCTAAGACGCATGAACATGCAGACCGACGTATTTGTCATCGGTGGTGGACCAGCAGGACTGGCTGCGGCGATCGCCGCCCGCCAGAAGGGTCTCACGGTCATGCTGGCCGACGGCGCAGAACCGTCAATTGATAAGGCCTGTGGCGAAGGACTGTTGCCCGAAACCTTGACGGCTTTGCGAGATCTGGGCGTCAACCTGAACGAAGAAGCCAGCTACCGGTTTAGAGGAATTTCTTTCGTGGATGCTGACTCCACACTTGCGACTGATTTCACCCATGGGTACGGCCTCGGAGTCAGGCGCACCGTCTTGCACGCGGCGCTCGCCCAGCACGCAGAAAAGTGCGGTGTCCAATTATTTTGGAAAACTCCCATCTCAGGAATCACCTCTCAGGGAGTGCATGTCCCCTGGGGATCAGTCAAAGCCCGATGGATCATTGGAGCTGATGGGAATGGTTCACGAGTTCGGCGCTGGATAGGGTTGGGTGGACGCAGACGCAAGCATCGTCACGCCATCCGCAGGCATTACGGCCTGCTCCCCTGGTCAGACTACATTGAGATTTACTGGGGACCGCGCACGCAAGCCTACATCACCCCGGTTTCGAACGAAGAAGTCTGCGTAGTGGTTATGGGCGACAATCCAATCGACGCCACATTTGAACGAGCCTTCGCACTATGGCCCCAATTGCAGCAAAGATTGGCGGGGGCTGAATTGCGTAGCCGAGAGCGAGGAGCCATATCCGCAACCCGCAGTCTTGCCAAGGTCACGCGCGGCAATGTGGTTTTAGTTGGAGACGCTTCGGGCACCGTTGATGCCATCACCGGTGATGGACTCCGCCTGTCATTCTGTCATGCACTTTCACTTGCCGACGCCATGGAACGTGGAGACTTGGGAATCTACGAACGCGCACACAGGGAATTGGCGCGCTCGCCCATGTGGATCGGCCGGACAATGATTGGTCTGGGCAGAAGGGAATTGCTCCGCAACCGCGTAATGCGCGGCCTTGCTACCCGTCCCAGAGCCTTCGCCACTCTTCTGGCATCACACACCGCGAAATTGAGCATGGTCGCATGGATTACGGCAGGATTCCGCCTCGGCTGGCAATTCCTCACCGAACAATCAGCCGCCGCAGACTAGAAGCGATCTCACAAATGTTTCTTAGGGAATGGTTCTCAGGGGGTCGGTGCTTTAGCTCCGACATTAAGCCCCCTGAAAAACAGGGCTTTAGCCCTGAGCAAACGACGTCCACCATGAATCCACCGTTCCCCGTGGCGTAATCACTAGTGAATTGTTATTGTCGCCCCGCCAGGCGTACTATCAGCCTCATGTTATCGAATCGCTCCATGCCGCGAAGCACTGTGCTTCCAGAACTCGCTTATCCCGACATTGGCGAAGCGATTCGTCTCCTGTGCGAAGCATTCGGGTTCACCCTGCGCATCCGCATGGGAAATCATCGAGCTCAACTGAACGTTGGAGATGGCGCGGTGATCCTGATTCAGACCGAACGCAACATCTCCCTGAAATCGTCGGTCATGGTCCGCGTCGAGAATGTCAATGCTCACTGTGAGCGGGCTCGCCGCAACGGAATAAAGATTCTTCGCGAGCCGACGGATTACCCCTACGGCGAGCGACAATATAATGTTGAAGATTTCGCGGGACACCATTGGTGCTTCTCGCAATCAATAGTCGATGTTGATCCCACCGAATGGGGCGGCACTCCCGGCCAACTCAACTGTAGCAACTAGTTTCGCGATGATATTATTTCCCTCGCTGTCTCTCTCTTGCATTAAAGAAGTCACAGGAGGATAGCGCCATGCGCATCGCAAGCGTCAGTCATGTGCTTTTTGCGGCGGTCATGATTGCCATTGGAATCGTTGGCCTCATCAAAGGCAATTTCACTCCGGTGTGGGCTCCCATTCCCCACGATTCACAAGCTCTGGCCTATCTTTGCTCTTTCATCTCTCTAGCAACCGGCATCGGCCTGCTCTGGCAGCGCACAGCCGCAGCTGCTGCCCGCGTGCTGTTCGCCAGCCTCCTGCTTTGGTTTCTGCTTCTCAGAGTGCCCAACATCATCCTCTCGCCCACTTTTGGAGTTTTCTGGCCCGGCTTTGTGACTGCGGAGATGCTGGCGGGTTCCTGGATCCTCTATGCTTGGTTCGCCACTGACTGGGACAGACAGCGCCTCGGTTTCGCCACCGGGAAAATAGGCCTGCGCATCGCGAGAGTGCTCTGCGGCGTGGCGCTGATCTTCTTCGGATTTGCTCATTTCTACGATCTTAAGGATACCGTCTCGCTAGTGCCAGCCTGGTTGCCTTGGCATGTCTTCTGGGCCTATTTCACTGGTTCTGCTTTCATCGCTGCCGGCCTAGCGGTGCTCATCGGCGTGTATGCACGATTGGCCGCCGCACTCGCGGCGCTCCAGATGGGCATGTTCACGCTGCTGATCTGGGTACCCATCGTCGCGGCAGGCTCCAAAGACACCTTCCAATGGAGCGAGACTTTCGTCTCTGCGGCGCTCACGGCCAGTGCCTGGCTAGTCGCCGATTCCTACCGTGATGCACCTCGTTTCGGCATCAGTAAGCCCTAGCATCCGCCATCCAACAAATGGTTCGTGGGCCTCTCGCCACGGGAATTATTCTTATTTCTCTTCCCATGATTTCTTTTTTTCCTCTCCCCGTACCTTCTTTTACTTCTCCTTAGGAGGCCGGAACTTCAGTCCCGGAGTAACCGCTCCATTCTCCACGGGGCTTTAGCCCCGGAAGCCGATTTAAGTTTTTCCTTCACGCATGCCAGCGCGCACTCCATGCTCAAGTGAGTCGCGTTTCCATCGAGGTCCTGAATGGGGAATGCAATATCTCGAACCAAGTCCTCAATCGTGGCTTTTGACCTATTTGCGCGGGAACCTTCCATCGACGTTTTCTGTGGAGGCTGAGGCGCTCCCGTCATCGACGCAACACCACAGCTCGCCAATAAACAGAAATGTAAAACTTGCTTCATCCAACGCCATACGGACGGTTGACCGATCGCCCTCAATTTCATTGCGGCAGCTCTTGTGCGCCGGTTAAAACCGGCGAGGTGTAGTGAATGAAAAAGTCATACGAATGTGAAGTAGCGACCCACATCGGCCCCGAGTCATGCGGAGCCGCTCGCAAGGGCGGTGTCGAAGCGTTGACAGGGGAACGTGCGGGCCGGGTATTCAGCCGCGTAAGCCAATTACTCCGGGACGCCGACGCTGTAGGAGCTAGCGGAAGGCAACATCTGGTGCACCGATATCGCGAGGTGCCCCAGAGTCCCGCGCGGTCAGAGACCCTGTGCACGTACGGAGACACCTCGCGCGGGAACCGGGAGATCCCAGGGCCGTCCAAGGTAGCAGTAGCCTTGGGACGCATCGGGAAGTCTAAGGACGTACGCCGATGACGAACGGACCTGGGAAGTCGGACAGCCCTGTAGTACCTGAGAAGTCCCCGAACAAAGCCGGGCAACCGGTGGCGGAGGGGATGGAGGGAAGAGGACTGGCCAAAGGGAACCTGCCACAGCAAAACGCGTCCCGGACACCGAGCCGGAAAGACGCGCCGAGTGCGCTGGAGCGGGTACGTCAAGCAGCAGGAAAGGATAAGAAGTTGCGGTTCACGGCGCTCCTGCACCACATCTACAACCTGGAAACACTGCGCATGGCCTACTTTCGGTTGAAGAAAGAAGCCGCGCCGG
>CAVXOG010000032.1:0-143259 GCA_963763395.1 Candidatus Acidiferrales bacterium
TGTTGGCGACGATTGCCTATTCCAACAGTTTGTATGTTATTCGCGAAGAGCGTCTTTTCCTTCTGACAGCCTCTGCGTGCTACCAGTGGGTATTATGCTGAAGTTTTGCGGTGCTTTCCTGTATGGCTTGCGTGGTCTAGGATTCGGTACTTCACTTTACTGGATTCTTTATGCAGGCGTGGTGCCTTTTTCTGGAGCGTAGGCCGAAAATCCACTTCTCATTTCCGATCACGGACCTCTAGGCAAGTTGCAGAAACTGGATTTGGACCCGCAGAGTAAAATCAGGATGCTGGGAGATCAGTGTAATGCGGGTTGGAATTGATTTGACAGCAGTGTGGCGTCCTACCGCCGGGCTTGAAACAGTCGCCGTTGATGAGTCGCGCCATGATGCGCTTGGACCAGGAAAATGAGTATGTGCTTTTCTTCTCTCGTGAAGTGCACTCTGCGTTTACCGAGTTTGAAGGCTGTTTTGAAAAAGTGGTACTTCCCTTTGAAATGGAGCGCATTGCAACATATTCTGATGCCATTCTTGCCCGCCATCCGGACTCTCGATTTCACCTCCGGTATTCCCGCCTCCGTGGTGGTGCGCATGTCCTCACGGTTGGACTATGCCGGATGCCGCACCGTGGTTGTATCCAGAAACGATGAAGGCTAAGTCGCGTTTCTATTTTAAGACCTTAGGCCAACTGGCGATGCGGAGGTGCCGATTAATCGTCTCAAGGATACCAGACACCTCCAAATCGGAGTTTGTTGGGGGGTCTTTGGGGATCGAACAAGGAAAATATCCGGGTGATCTATCCTGGCACGAGGCCAATTTTTCGCCAGTTTCGTGACGCTGAAACTCAGAAATCGTGTCGCTTAAATACTCGCTCCGATGAATTTGCTGTTGTGGCGACGCTCGAGCCGAGGAAGAATCTCCGGACTCTGACTCAATATACTCCGCAGCCTCCAGAGTGAGGGCAACTTCGACCATCGCTTGTAGATCGTAGCAGGAGGAAGGATTGGTGTGTGATTCTTCTTCTGAAGTGACTTCCTCGATTACCCATCATGATCGCTACCGGGTATGTTCCGGACGAGGATCTGCTCGCCCTCTACGATCTGGCCAGGGTGTTCGTTTACCCCTCGTTATATGAGGGTTTCGGCCTGCCCTGTTTGAAGCCATGGCGTGTGGCTGCCCAGTTGTAAGCATTTCCAATCGAGGGGCATTGCTCAAGGTCACCGGAAACGCTGCTTGTGCATGCTGAGCCCGAAGACGTCGAGGAGAACTCATCGCCATAAAGCGTGCTCCGGGGCCGAGGCGATTAGAGCACAGTTAATCCGCGAAGGATTCAGAGAGGTGTCGGCTCTTTTCCGTCGGGAAACCTTAAGGAGATGCTCGGTAAGAGAAGTAGTTTCTGGAGGCTGATGATGTTGAACCATGAATCGCCATCATCCCATGAGTATCGGCTCAATCCCGCCGAATTGACTTGACGAAGCACGGCCGGGGATTGGCATGTGGTAATGATAAACTCGCCCTACACAAGCAATATCGCCTTGGTGTCTGAACGATTTCATCAGCAGAAAGAATGAAAATGAAATCCCTTACTGGATGGAGGTTTGAACAAGATGGGTCGTCTTAAGGAACTCATAAAACGTTCGTCTATATATGACGAAATGTTCTTTGTGTTCTACCTAAAAGGAAAAAATCCTTATGCACTGGCCTAAGAGCTTTGGAGAATACGAAGAGGATCTGAAGGTTAGAGAATTGCTTGGGAAAGTGAATCCTTCGTAGATGTCGGGGCGAACAATGGATATGACCATTTCCAATAGCTTTTATTGGGGGGTGCGTGGAGCACCGTGGCGTTTGTTTTGAGCCGATCCGGAGACGTTCAACAGATTAAGGCGACTCTATCTTTTTAGTTAGTGGCGTAGCTTGCAGAAACATTGGCATCTCTGATCAAACCTGTGACTCGACTGTGGTATCGCTCGGCGATCGATCTTACACCCCTTGAGACACAAGACCGAAAGTCATAAGGCGATTCACAGGATCCGGCACGAACGTGCAAAGGAGAAGTGTAGAGTCAAACTAATGAGATTTGATGAGGCTCTTTCAAGGGTTAAACTTGCCCACTTCAATTGATTTGTTGACTGTGGATGTTGGGGCATGGTCGAGCGTTGTCCAAGTCTGTCCCCTTGACGTCTATACGTTTCGAGTAATTATCGTAGAAACACACCAAATAAATAAGGAGGGCCGGAGTGTGTTTTCGGAAACATCGTGATTTCAATGACATCCGAACATGCTAGAGATGAATGGTTACCGACCTTTCCTGCAGACCCCTGGGAATACGGTGTACACGCGAATTTTGGATATCTCTTGTGCGGAAAATCATCGGGAAGATACAGCCTCTCGCAAGGCAAGCGCAAACCATCTTAGCTTTAGTTTTCGAGGGCAGTTGGTATTGTAGCGAAATCGAGCAAGGAGAAAGCGTTCAACTCTGGAGGTAAAGTCGTTACATGGATGCCCGGCGAAGGTTCCATTCCTTAATCGCTCCAATGCACCGAAGATTCCGAGTGCAAAAGTGTGATTTGTTTTTTTGAAAAACTCGAACCCCAACCCGACGACTCATTTCTTGACGTCGGAGGATGGAGCTGGGATTCGTTGGGGAGTTTCTGAGAGTCCTGTTACCAACACTTCACCTCAGTTCAAATTGTCAACCTGCGACCTCAGCCGATCGACGACGAACGCTTCAAGCATTAAGGTGCGACCTCGCTGACGGTTGCGCTCTTCCATTTGCAGATCGTTCGTTTGATTGGGTTTTTTCGAACGCGGTGATTGAACATGTAGGGGGGCGCGAAAGGCAAAAGAAGTTTGCCCAGGAGATTCGTAGGGTCGCAAGAAAAGGATACTTTGTTGCGACTCCGAACCGCTATTTTCCAGTCGATCCACACACCCTTCTCCCTTTCTATCAATTCCTGAGCCCCGAATGGCAAAGCCGGATATGCAGATTCTCACCCGGCTATTTGAGAACATATGAGCCTATTGACTTGCTTTCTACAGCCGACTTGGAGGAACTTTTCCCCGGTGCGGTTGTCTTAAAAATGGGCATGCGACTCTTTCGTAATAATCTGGTTGCATTTCGAAGACTCGAGGCTTCCATTTAAAGCGGAATAAGCTATGAGCTACCCAGGCTACCTCGGATTGGTCATCGTACTGTGCATTGTGGCGGTCTACTATCTTAAGTTGAATTGTTTGTACCTGTTGTTGATTGATGCCTTTATTCAGAATACCGCTTTGCCATTTTTGTATACCTCATTAGGAGCCAGCCGGAGTTTGATCGCCAGTCTCCTTATTTCCAAAGAGATCCTTCTGCTCGTCCTTTGTATCTATTGTATCTTCCTCTGGCGACGTGAGGTTCAACGGCCATGGCCAAAGCCTGTTTATGTACTTATTTTCTTCACTGCCTATTGTGTGATCAGAGTCGGATTCGGAATTCTACTGCTGGGCGATGATCCGTGGATGTCGTATCGGCGATTGCGCCTTGTCTGCCTGCCCCTGCAGTTCCTGATAATAGCGATGACTGTCGTTCGTGTGCAGCCGGAGTTTGCGACGAGACTCCTTCGGCACATGGTCTATCTTCTGGGTATTCTGGCAGTAGTCGGGATCGTTATGTTTATCTTACCACCCATAGATTTCTGGGTCTCCCACGCGAACATGGCAGATTATGGCATCGACATCAAAGGTTACGATTCTTCTGAGTTCACTGAGTTGGCAGGAATTGGGAACACCTCTGCTGGCCGCCAGGAGTTTGTGCTTTTGGCTCCTTTTCGGGCCTTTGGCACTTTTGGGGATCCTTTGGCGATGGGATTCGCCCTTAGTACTCCCTTTCTGCTTTTTGCGTTCGTCTGGAAATGGAACCGGTTTACAGTCCCTGCAATTCTGGTTTTGGCGTTAGCCATCTTTGCCACATTCGATAGATCAGTCTGGATCTTTCTTTTTGTCACTGGGTTGATTGTTCTGATCCGTGAGCGGAGGTACAAGTGGCTGGCGGGTTTTGCAATGGTTCCTATTCTCGCGATACTGACTGTTCCCCCACTGGCCGAATTTGCGAGATACGAGTATGACGGACTTTCGTGGACAAACCCTGACAACGACCACGCTCAAGGTATTGTGTGGTTCTACCAGCGTGCTTTTACAGACGCGGGTAACATAATTGGAAAAGGCCCCGACGTAAGTGTGGAAAGAATTCCTGAGAGCGGCTATGGATTCTTGGCGGAACATTTCGGGCTAGTCGCGTATTTTTCATGGTTGTGGTTCATGTTTTCCATGTACCGATATCTGAAATCACGAGAGTCAGCTGGGAGGCAACTTATCTTTGTGATGCGAGCAATGATCGTTGGAATGTTCGTGGTGATGCATTTTTCTCACTATCCGTTCGCTTTTATAGGCTGGCTTCCGATCTGGTACCTTTTCGGACTGTCAATGGCTGGAGGTCGCGCCGAACTCAGCATGGCTGCCACACCGAACGCTGCTTTGCCGAAGCCAGCGCGAGAACTGCTCCCAGGAACTGGCAGCGCATGAGTCTGGTTGAATGTTCTTAGGCACATTTGTGCGCCATTCATCAACAATGCGGGTCAGGCTGAGCTGCCCTTAGAGGGGTCACAAGAGGTTTTCAAAGGAGATCATGACATGCAGGGTTCCGAAGAGCGGCCATCGCCCAAGACAGATATGTGGATTGCTGCGGGACTAAATCTCAAAACACGAGAGGAGCGCAGCTCTGGTCATGTACTGCAGTGTGGCAAAGTTCGACTCTGGTCCGTGCCATTGGAGTATTTATTTGTCCCACCGCCAGGAGGATTCAATCATGTCGTCACGGTCAACGCCGAAATCTTCGTCCTTGCGCATCAAGACCCCAAACTCGGGGATATTCTAAATAACGCTGTGAGTACAATCGACGGAAGGAATCTTCAGGGAATCTGCAAGCTTCTCTATCCTAATTACAGGATTGAACGGCAGAACGGATCTAATTTTGTCGCGGATCTAGCGAGGCATTGCATCAAGAATTCCGAGAGACTATTTCTTTTGGGCTCGAATGAAAAAGCCAACAACCTAGCTGTCCAAAGGATGTGCGATTGGTTCCCTGGACTGCAAGTTGGCGGCTTCTCTCCTCCAATGCGGAATCATCCCTTCGCCCCAGATTGGAATTCACTCATTCTGAAGCAAATTGCTGCGTTCGGACCGCGTCATCTTGTGGTGTGTTTTGGTCCCAGAAAACAAGAGTACTGGATTCACGAGAACACCTTGCATTTGGCCAAGCTAGGGGTGGCTTGCGCATACGGACTGGGTGGAACCATCGACTTCCTTTCAGGAGCAAAGTCCCGGGCCCCCAAGTGGATCGAGATGCTCGGCGCTGAATGGCTCTTCCGCCTTGTTTGCGAGCCCCGTGCGCGATTTCGCAGGACGCTGACGATGTTTAAAATGCCATTCTATGTGTTAGCAACGGCACGTGGAATCCGTGAGCTCGATGACTGTTCGGGAGAGTGAGAAAAGAGAGATGAACACTGGTCCTTACAGTCTGTTGCAGAAAGAGGCGGAAGCCGCAGCGCGTGGATGCACAACGAAATTCAGCACAAGCAGGAGGTTTTTGATCCGCTGTGCAGATTTGTTTCTGTCTCCTGTAGTCGGTTTCGTCAACCTCTTGAGAGCAGATCATAAGGGCTCTTTCAGCCCGTTCGAAAACATCTTAGTGATAGAGGGCGGACAGCTTGGCGACCTGGCATTGCTACTACCGTTTCTTCAGAATCTCCGGCTCCACTATTCGTGCGAACGGATAACACTTCTGGCGAACCCCAAGGTATTTTCACTCTTGGAGAATCTCGAGCTCGTTGATGAGTTGATCCCGTTTGAAATTCCCTGGATTGTGAGCTCTACGCGCTGGGGTGAATACGGTATTTTGACTTCACAGTGGGCTCGATTCGTCCGCAGGTTATTCCAGATATACCGGCGAGACTTTAGTCTCGCGCTATGTGCGCGGGCCGATATCCGCGATAATTGTCTTCTGTGGTTGACGGGTGCGAGGCGTCGGGTTGGTTACGGCTACTACGGCGGGAGTTATTTCTGACAGACAACGTCATGCCCGATTTGGACCATCCTCACTACGCGGCGCGGTGGTTGCGTTTGTTGGAGCATTTGGGCAAACCGATCGTCGACCGTCAGCCTCACCTGCGGGTAAATTCTGCTGAGCAGGTAACCGCCGATCGATATCTTGAGAGCCTGGGAATTCACAAGGAGGACAAAATTATCGGGATTCACCCCGGAGCGCGTAATCCGGTTCGCCAGTGGGGTGCCGATAACTTCTGGAGCTGCGGCGAACGCTTGGCGGCAGAGCTTGGCGCCAAAATAGTCTGGTTTGAAGATCCCAATGCACCCTCACGAGTTTCTGCCGATGGCGTTTTCGTCCCCGTCTCGGTGCCGCTGCGCCGGTTCATGGCCGTTCTTCTCCGCTGCAACCTACTCATATGTAATGACAGCGGGCCGATGCACATCGCCACTGCTCTGGGACTGCCCGTTGTTGCTATCTTCGGACCGAATAAACCTCAGTGGTTCGGACCGTTGGGAACTCAAAATAAGGTAGTGATAAATGAGGGATTTTGGTGCCGACCTTGCGGGGACCGGTGCATATTTGATCAGCCTTACTGCCTGCGGTCGATTTCAGTCGAACAGGTAGTACAGGCGGCCTTGAGTTTGTCAGGGATCTCCACGTCTGAATGCAGTGCGGACCGGAATACGTGAGGTGATCAAGACTATCTGACGGGGGCTGAGGCAGCGAGCCGCGGCGGCTTTGGCGGCGGTACATTCTATATGGTTCGGAATTAGTCTGGTTGGTTGCCCGCGAGTCCCTGAGCGCGAAGAAGCAGTGCTGATTAACCCTGTTACTTCTCCCACAGGCGGAAGCCGCCGACAAAGGCGTTTTCATTTTTGCCGAGACGCGCTCCTTTGGGGATTTCTTTCAGCTTTTTATTATTCCCTCCGCCGAGCACGACGTAATCGGCCTCTAGCGCGCTCTTCAAAGTCTCCACCACTTCCGCTACATAGCGACGCCATTTCTTCTTTCCCATTCGCTCCAGGCCCCGCAAGCCGAGATAATCTTCGTACGTTTTTCCTTTCTTGAAGATGAGATGGGCCAGTTCCATCGGCTCCAACATTCCATCCACAATCATTGCGGAGCCGAGACCGGTTCCGAGTCCCAGAAACAGCATGCGCCCGCCCTCGTAGCTGCCAAGCGCCTGCATCGCTGCATCATTAATTACTTTTACCGGGCAGCCGAAGGCCTTTTGAAAATTGAAGCGCATCCAGCCTCCACCCAGGTTATGAGGTTCTCGTAGCGGATGCCCGTTAATGATTGGTCCCGGATAGCCAAGAGAAATGCAGTTGAACTCCCAATCTTTAACGTTCTGCTTCACGACGCTCACCATTTTGCTGGCGGTCATAGTGGGGCCAGAGGGAATTTTGAGCGGCTCTGTTTGTCCCTTGGCAAAAAGTTTGATGTTCGTGCCACCCACGTCAATCACCAATACTTTGCGTGCCTTTACCGTTGAAACAGATGTCATTGTCCGTTCACCCCTTGTCGAGAGCCTATTGTTTCTGGTCTGGGTTACGCAACAGTATTCTAAATCGCCACGCCAACGGGCGAGAGGATGAAACTTCTTTACAGTTCTTATGACTGAAAGTCGACCGCTGCAGTTAGCCTCAGTGTTTCAAGGTATCCTGTAGTACCGCGACACCATACTGCGGAAGCTCGACGCTCTTTACCTCTTTTTGATCGAGCAGCGATTTCATGCTTCTCGGAAGGGTCACATTCTGCTTTTCATTGTTGAAGTTGATGAGCACGAACACGCTTGATCCTGAGCCCACCCGTCTGGTTACTTCTATGCCGTCAGGCACAGGGCCGAACACCGGACTAACGCCGCTATTTTTCACCAGCCATTCGGCAGCACCGCCCATCAGCTTCTCATCGAGTGCCGTGCCAACATATGTAATTTGGCCCCGACCGAAGTGTCGCGTGATTACGCAAGGCTGACCGTCCAGCCAACCATTGCTTTTTCCATAGCTCAACAATATTTCCGCATCAGGCGCCGTCGTTTTCAGTTGTTCTGCCCACACGGTTGCTTCGCCTGTACCCAGAGTCCCACTGGCTGGAATATTGCTCTCCAGCGCGTAATACTGCTCCACTTTGCCGCCGAGCGCGTCCGCTAAATAGCCAGGTTGGCGGATGGGCAACAGGGAGTTGAATTCGTCTTTCTGCCCCGATCGCGGCCCGAGTACCAAGTGGCCTCCGTTTCTTACATACGCCGCGAGACGATCCGCAAGATCCTTCGGAATCAAGTTCAGATCCGGCGCGACAACCAGTTTGTAGTCTTCGAGTGGCGCGTACGGACTTACAATATCGATCGACTGAGAGAGTTTGCGCAACGCGCGGTAATAGCTCTTCAGTATGGCAAACTGATCGTACTTCGAAGTGTGCTTTTGCCAGTTAATTGCCCAGCGGCTGTCATAATCCTGGAGCAGTGCGACTTGGGAAACGACTCGCGTACCTCGAAAAGCGGCTTGTGTGGACTCAAATTCCTTGGCGGTTTGTTCGACTTCTGCCAGCAGTGGTACTCCTTCGCCATCCGGTCCCACAAGCGTCCCGTGAATTTCCTCCTGCCCGTTCAGAGCACTGCGCCATTGCCAGTAGCCCACTTCATCGGCGCCGTGACCGATATCATGCCAGGCCATCGCCCGCACTTCTCCCTTGTCGAGCGCATTGTTGAGGTCAGACCAGTTCACGAATCCGGGCTGCGTCTCAATCACCCAGAAATTTTCTCGCTTCAGCCCGCGCATGGCATCGTGGCTGATCCCGTTTGTATTGGGATCGAGGTGGCCCTTCCCGACGTAGTCGTCCCAGGAAACGAAGGTCAAGGGGCGTGTAATCGGGAAGTGATCGAATCCATCGAAACCATAGCCCATGAAATTCCCGGTGATGAATTGCCGCGGATCGCTCTGTGCGCGAATGATATCAATTTGGTCCTGCTGGTAGCTCGTCCATGAGTAGGTCACAAATCGCTTCCAATCCAGCATCAGACCGGGATTATGCCCACCGATAGGTATGGGAATTTCGCTCCAGTTGTCGTACGTTTCGCTCCAATAGGAAGTTGTCCAGTGTTCGTTGAGGGCTTCCAGCGTTTTGAATTTTGTTTTCAGCCATTCCTGAAATTGGTGCCGGCCTTCGTCGTTGTAGGACATCAAAGCGTAGCCATACTCGTTGTCGATCTGCCAACCGACAACGTTCGGGTCATGGCCGTAACGCTTCGCCATTTCCTGCGCGATCCGTTTACAGAAGGCGCGATACTTCACCGAGGTGACAGAGCCGTGTGCCCGGTTGCCGTGCTGCACGATTTGTCCATCAGGTTCCACGCGAAGCGTCTCTGGATACTTTTGCGTAAGCCAGGCAGGGGGAGTCGCGGTTGGGGTTCCCAGCACGACCGGAATGTGATGCTTCTCGGCCATACGAATCGCACTGTCCAGCCATGTGAATTCATATCGCCCCTCAGAAGGCTCCATGCGGCTCCAGGCAAATTCCGCGATGCGCACAACCTTAATGTGAGCAGCTTCCATCATGCGCAGATCAGTTTCCCAGCGCGATTCCGGCCACTGCTCCGGATACCAGTCCGTGCCCATCAAAATGGCGTCGTGCCCAGGAATCTGGGAAGGAACGGAATTTTCGGTTGAAGTTTGCGCTGGCGAATCAGAAAGATTCAGGAAAAGAGAAAAACTGAAGAACAGCAATGCAGGCAAGCAGAATCCGCGATGCAAGACCACTAGATGCCTCCGCTAAAAGTGCTGATGAGTTTCGAGTTCAGGGTTTTACAGTGATCTTTTGCCCCGAATAGGAAATCGTTTTGTCGGCTTTCTCGGTCAGGCCACCGCCGACGCCGTGATTTTTGCTGACGAATACAATTCGGAATGTACGTTTTTCCAGCATTCCGGGATACGTGCCGATCCGGTCGCTGACAGTAAGCGTGCCTGTCGATTCATCCCACTCGATCGGAATGGTGGCGTGCGCACCTTTTTCGTAATTGTAGGTGTCGTTTTCGTCTTCATAGAGGGTGAAGCTGCCATTTGCGCCGCGGTAAACGCGGATTTCCAAAGGATCGGCAGCTTTTTCGGCGGCATATTCCACATCAGGCCCGAGCGGCAGAATCGAACCGGCTCGCGCGTACAGTGGAAGGCGCTCAATAGGCGATTGGGTGTCGATCGCATGACCACCGGTGACAGTCTCGCCGTTCCAGAAGTCGTACCACATCGCATCCGGCAGATACAGATGTCGGGAGGTGGCGGCCTGCTCGGTCACCGGTGCTACCAGGAGGGCCGGGCCGAACAGATATTCATCGCCTATGTTTTGCGCGCGGACATCCTCGCGGAAGTCCATCACCAGCGGACGCATAATGGTGTAGCCCTCGTTGGTGGTCTTCCAGGCAAGTGAATAGATGTAAGGCATCAGGCGATAACGCAATTTGTCATATGCGACGAGTGTCTTTTGCGCATCGGGGCCATAGGACCACAACTCATTCTGATTTGTGGTGCGCGTTCCGTGTAGACGGAATATCGGACAAAATGTTCCGAACTCGAACCAACGAATAAATAGTTCACGATAGGCGGGATCGTCTGGATTCGCGACAACGAAGCCGCCGATATCCGTGGTCCAGTACGGTATGCCGGAGACGGACAAATTGAGTCCCGCGGGAATCTGGCGGCGGAAAGTTTCCCAGTTGGGATTTACGTCGCCGGACCAAACTGCGGCGGAATTGCGCTGCACTCCTGCGTACCCTGAACGCGAAAGTATGAAGACACGCTTTTGATCCGAAGCGGCCCTTTGTCCTTCATATACTGCCTTCGTCGTAAGTAAGGGGAACTCATTCGTATATCGCGCACCGTTTCCCAGTGCAGTTTTGTTCGTAACTAGAATATTCGTTTCGCGCCCTTCTGTTTCGGGCTCGGTGGTATCCAGCCACCAGGCATCCGCGCCGATCTTGAACAACGCATCGTCCATCAACTTCCAATAGTATTTGCGAGCCTCTGGATTGAACGCGTCGTATAGTCCCATCCCTTGTGGATGAAAACCGCCGGACTTGGTGCGATCGATCAAAAATCCCTGCTTTCCCATTTCGTCGTAGACGGGCGAACCTGGGCGGAAATAGGGCCAGACAGAGATCATCAGGTGGACATTATTCTTGTGGAGTGAATCGATCATTCCCTTAGGGTCGGGATAATTCTTGTTGAAGACCGGTTCGCCCATGATGTTCCACCAAAACCAGTCCTGGACGATGTTGTCGAGCGGAATGTGCAGGTCGCGATATTTTTGCGCAATCCCTTCCAATTCCTTCTGCGAGTCGTAGCGGTTCTTGCATTGCCAGAATCCGTAGGCCCATTTGCCAAACAGCGGCGCCGGGCCGGTAAGTTCCCGATACGTCGCAACGATCTTGTCGAAATCGGGCCCATAGATGAAGTAATAATCGACGGCGTCGGATACTTCAGAACTGAGATAGAAGGCATGCACAAAGCGATTGTTGAATCGGCTTCGTGATCCGTTGTTCCAGAAAATGCCGTACCCTTTGCTCGATAAAAGCATGGGCACGGAGATATTCGTATTGTCCTGCGAAATATCGATCGCTTCGCCACGATAATTCCAAACTCCGGCCTGATGCTGACCTAGTCCATAAAATGCTTCCTGGGTTGGCCACATGTTTACAAAGCGTTCGGAGTGGTAGGTCTTTTCGCCATTCACCTCGACGGGAGTCAATGTCCGCGAGGTCTCCTGTGCCAGTTGGTGCCCGGCAGAGTCGTAAATCGTCAGCGAACTGTCTGCCTTGACGATCTCTATTTTCAGATCGGCCGTTGTAAGAACCAGCAATTTGGGATCGTCGGATTTAAAAGTAAATTCGGCCTTGGGCCAACCTTGTTTCACAATCAGAAAATCTGGGCGTTCTGGGACGGTCCGCTCCATGCTGTAAATAATGTGCACAACGGATGGTGAACAGATCTGGAAGCGCAAATAGCCCGTTTCTAAAATCACCGTGATTCCGTCAGCCTGCTGCTCCACACTCTTGACCGGATTCAAGGGAATCCACTGAGCTGCGGCGATGCCAGAGAAAAGTACAAGGAAGAGACCGATAAGACAGAAGAGAAAACTAAAGCGAAGAACCTTGGATTTCCGCATGGATGGTAGTTTACTCCGTAACCGTTTACGGCTTACTCGTGACTTTGTCACCATCGCATCCCCCTGTCAACTTGTAGACTTTCCAAAGTTGCCCTCCGTCTGCTACTTGTCCTGGGTCCATTCGTCCAATTCCTTCATTCATAGTAAGGCACAGCAATATTGGCTTAAAGTACGGACGTCACTCGCGTATTTCGTCATTTTGTGATAAAACGCGCTGGAGCATGCCGCTCTCTGCCAAGCGGCGCTTGGAGGATTCAGATGCGGGTTTGGAGTCGAATCGGCGTTTCTTTGGCCGTAATCGTTTTCGGGTGCACAACTATGACCATGGCAAAAAACACGGAAGCAGAAGCAAAATCGAAAACAGCAACGCACATTACCAAAGGTTCATTCGGCAAAACGCCAGAAGGCGTTGAGATTGAGAGCTATACGCTCCAAAACGCGAATGGGGCTTCGGCAACGATCATTACATTTGGAGCTACTTTAACGAAGCTGATGGTGCCCGATCGTTCCGGCAAGATGGGGGACGTCGTGCTTGGCTTCGACAATCTCTCCGATTACGCCAAGAAAGGGCCTTATTTTGGTGCAACTATCGGGCGCTACGGGAACCGTATAGCCAAGGGACACTTCACTTTGGATGGGAAAGAGTACCAACTCGCAACGAATAACGGCCCCAATTCACTGCATGGCGGCCTGGGCGGTTTCGATCATGCGATATGGAAGGCAGAACCCAAAGAGACTACTGTCGGTCCATCGGTAAAGTTCACCTACGTCAGCAAAGACGGCGAAGACAACTATCCCGGCACACTGACAGTCAGCGTCACGTACACTCTGACGAACAAGAACGAACTTGAGCTCGCCTATGCGGCGGAAACCGACAAGGCCACTGTTCTTAACATCACCAACCACAGCTACTTTAACCTCGCTGGTTCGGGCGATGTCTTGAAGCACGTGCTTTATCTTAATGCCGACAAGTTCACCGCCGTCGACGACACCCTGATACCTACTGGAGAACTGAAGAGCGTTGCGGGCACTCCTCTAGACTTCCGGAAACCAACCACCATTGGCGCGCGCATTGCAGAGATCAAGGATATCGGCGGGTATGACCACAACTACGTGCTGAACGGCAAAGCGGGAACTCTGCGAGAGATAGCGAAAGTAGAAGAACCAACAAGCGGACGCCAGATGACGGTATGGACCACGGAACCAGGCGTGCAATTCTACTCGGCCATCCACCTGAATGAGACCATCGTAGGCAAAGGTGGCACCAAGTACCAAAAATATGGTGCACTGTGCCTGGAAACCCAGCATTATCCGGATTCGCCCAACCACCCGGACTTCCCCTCAACCGTTCTTCGCCCGGGTACGAAATTTACTTCCGAGACGATTTACAAATTCGCGGCAAAGTAGTACATAAGCGAATTCTATTTCTTGCACTACACTAACTGCTTCCAGAAAACGGTAATTGCTTTTCCGAGAGGAGCGAATCAACACCCTATGTTTTCGTCCTTGGCATTCCTGGATGTTACACGGCTTGTTCACTTATCCACCGTGGACCTTGTCATTATCATTTTCTATTTTGCATTAGTGCTCTCTATCGGACTTTATCTGAAGGGGCAGGCAAATACCGGCGAAGATTTTTTCATGGCCGGCCGCGAAATGACCGCATGGGTAGCGGGATTGGCGTTCCTGTCCGCGAATCTCGGTTCGCTGGAATTGATGGGTTGGGCCGGCAACGCGTATAAATACGGCATTCTCGCCGCACACTGGTATTGGATCGGCGCGATTCCGGCGATGCTGTTCCTTGCCCTGGTCATGATGCCGTTTTACTACATCTGTAAAACGCATTCTGTTCCCGGTTATTTGCGGCTCCGTTTTGGCCCTGCCAGTCAGGCGCTATCCTCCATTTCGTTCGCTTTCATGACCGTGCTAATGAGCGGCATCAATATGTATGCGATGGCGGTGGTAATGCGCGTGGTCTTGGGGTGGGATATCCACTTCAGTATCTGGGTATCTTCCATCACCGTTGCCATCTACGTGGCACTTGGAGGATTGCGTTCCGCCATCTTTAATGAAGTGCTGCAATTCTTTTTGATCTGGGCGGGCGCTCTGCTCATCCCGATCCTGGGCCTCGTGGAAGCCGGTGGCTGGACCGGCCTAAAGGCTCGAATTCTGCAAAACCTCACGGAGCAACAGGTGGCCAACCCAGGTGCATACACCCATCTATGGTCGACGCTCGGTGATTTCGATAAAAATCCGATGGGAATCAACTGGATTGGCATTGTCTTTGGGCTAGGCGCAATTATTTCCATGGGCTACTGGACCACGGATTTTCTAGTCGTTCAGCGCGTGCTTGCCGCAAAGGATCTGCGCTCGGCCAAAATGGCGCCTATCATCGGCGCGGCTTTCAAAATGATGGTTCCCTTTATCGTCATTCTCCCAGGATTGCTCGGACTGGCACTGCTTCGCGATCCGCATACCGGGTCGCTGCTGCGCCTTGTACCGGGGAACCTTGCATGGTCCGATGCTGGTCGTGCCGCGGGCCTTCACGGATTTGATGAAGTGCTGCCCTTGATGCTGGCTCGCTACTGTGGACCTGGTTTGCTAGGTCTTGGAATCACCGCGCTGATCGCTGGCTTCATGTCTGGAATGGCCGGAAACGTCAGCGCCTTCGCTACCGTTTGGACCTACGACATTTATGGCACGCTCATCAACACCAAAGCTTCCGACGAATCAAAGGTCCGCATGGGCCGGATATGCACGCTTGTGGGAATGGCTATCAGCATCGGCACCGCTTATCTGGTGATGCAGGCGCAAAGCATCATGGACTATGTCCAGGCATTGTTCAGCTTTTTCATTGCTCCGTTGTTTGCGACAGTTCTCCTCGGGATGTTGTGGAAACGCGCAACCGCCGCAGGTGGTTTCTGGGGTCTATTTGCGGGTACCATGAGCTCGATTGGCATGTACGCCTGGGTGAAAGTTGACCCGGGAGCCGTGCGATTCGTCGCTCTTTCGCCCCACGCGCAAGATCAGGCGCAAAACATGTTCCGCGCTTTGTGGTCCTGCTTACTCTGCGCCATAGTTACCATCGTGGTCAGTTTGCTCACGCGGCCGAAGTCCGACGCAGAATTAGAGGGGCTGGTTTACGGTGCGACCAAAATTCCCGCCGAAACCTATGTCTCCACGTTCCATCGTCCATGGTTTTGGGGTGCGATCGTTGCCATCGTCTTTGTAATTTTGAACGTAATTTTCTGGTAGGTGAGGCTCTATGAAAAGTGGCGGCTCTATCTCAATATGGTTTTTTATTGGAGTATCCCTGCTGGTGAATGGGGTCCTCATCTTCGCCTCAGGCATTTATGAAGTAATTCACCCGCCGGAGACGCCGGTAGTCCTGTTTAATCTTCACGCTGCTGTCTGGTGGGGCGCAATCCTTGCCATTGTTGGAGGGTTTTACTCTTTCTACTTCTTGCCCGGACGCCGCAAGGACTGAACAACTTACTGCAAGTCAGTTGAATATGGTCCGTAGCGCAGGATAGATGCGTTTATAAATCTGGTAGCCGTCTTTCATGTGCTGAGCATTTTGCGCAACGCATGGAACTCGCTTCGCTACCCTGACTATTGTGTCGCAAGCCTCGTCGACACTGCTCCAACATTTAGCCCCTACTCCTGCCAGAATAGCTGCACCGTAAGCGGCACCCTCTTCCGCTTCCACAATTTCAATTTCGTGTCCGTACACATCCGCCTGAATCTGGCGCCACAAAGACGAACGAGCCCCTCCCCCTCCGAGCCTGATCCGTTCTACCGGCACTTTGATCTCGTCAAAAATGGTGAATGTATCCTGCAAGCTGTACGCAACGCCTTCCATTACTGCGCGCACCAGATGTGCCCTGGTGTGCGAAGCTGTCAATCCTACAAACGCAGCACGAGCAGAAGGGTCAAGATGTGGTGTCCGTTCCCCCATCAGATAGGGAGCCCAGAAAGCTCCTTCAGATCCGGCAGGCACTCCTGCGGCTTCCTCGGACAATCGCTCGTAGGGGTCCCGGCCGTCGTCCTTGCCTGCACCAAAATTGTCGCGAAACCACCGCAGAGACAATCCAGCCGATTGCGTTACACCCATCAGGTGCCAGCGTCCGGGTACGGCATGACAGAACGTGTGCAAACGTCCCTTGGGATCCAACGCAGGCCGGTCAGTGGCGGCGAAGACTACTCCAGAAGTCCCAATGGTCGCACTTACCACGCCCGGTCTCGTAATGCCGATGCCAACCGCACCCGCCGCTTGATCGCCCGCTCCTGCAACTACGGGTGTGCCGCGTTTCAATCCGGTGGCTTTGGCGCCTTCTTCATTGATCGCCCCGCAAACCTCTTGCGATTCAAAGAGCTTGGGGAGAAGTTCAATTCCGATTTCTGTTTTGCTCAAGACTTCCCGAGACCATTCGCGTTTAGACACATCCAGCAGTAACGTTCCAGAAGCATCCGCCACATCGATGGCTGAATCGCCGGTTAGCCGTAACCTGACATAATCTTTCGGAAGCATCACCTTCCGAACACGCGCCCAATTCTCTGGCTCGTTCTGCTGCACCCACACCAGTTTGGTCAGGGTAAAATTCGTCAGTGGAGGATTGCAGGTAAGCCGGATCAGCGTTTCCAGGCCAAATAACTTTTCCAAGTATTTTGACTGCAGCTCGGTTCTCTGGTCACACCAGATCAGAGCGGGACGGATGACTTCATTATGATCGTCAAGTAGAACGGCTCCGTGCATCTGACCGGAAAATCCGACGGACGAGATGGAATCTCCTGCGATTCCTGATGCTTGAAGCGCCTTGCGGACCGCTATAGACGCCGCGCGCCACCAATCTCGCGGATCTTGCTCAGCCCATCCCGGTTTTGGGCTGGCAAAAGGTATGTGTTCTTCCGTGCCAGAACCGACGATCCTTCCCGCTTCATTCAGAATAATCGCGCGCGTTCCACCCGTACCAACATCAATTCCAAGGATGTAGATAAAGCCTCCCGTTTGTGGCGGAGCAGTTCCACCAGCCAATCCAATCACATTGTCCGCTTATCCCAGCGAATACCCTTCCAGATCAGCCGAGTCGATGGACTCATCCCGGCCGCTGTCGGTTCTTGATCCCAAAGATCGATGCAGCTGGAAAAATTCCAGATTTCCGCGCATTACCATGTGCGGAGAAAGCATCACCTGATAGCTGGGGCAGGATCCTTCCACCAGGAACTGATGCAGTACTCGGAATGCCAGGCGCCCTTGTGTGTACGGCCGTTGATCGATGGTTCCGATCACATGTCCCTCTTGGATGTGGCTGACCAGCTCCGGAAACAGATCCGTGGTGATAATGCTAAGTTGCGAAAGGATTCCTGCATCCCGAGCTGCGTTCAAGACCGGTATTGAGGCTTCCGTGGCGACGTACATGCCGGCCAGATCCGGGTGAGCCGCGAAGAGCGCCCGGCACTTCTCATAAGCCTCCGTTTCAATGTCATGATCTTCGATGATTTCAACGACGTGAATGTCAGGATGAAATCTCTGCAGTGTTTCCGTGAAGGTATTCGATTTTTCCGCGTGTTCGTTGATAGCCAGATCGCTGAGCGTTACAGCGACCTTCCCGCTGCTACGCAGAATGCGGCCAAGCAAATCGGCGGCCAGCGAACCGCTAACCAGGGTGTCGATCGAGACCACCGCAAGCCGGCCGGTGTTGGGGGCGTCTGTAGCTACGCAAACCACAGGGATCTGGGCCTTTACAGCGCGCCGCATCCAGTTGCGCATTTGCAGCGGGCGGCTGGGGAAAGTGATGATTCCGTTTACCCGGGAAGCCAATGCGGCTTCAAATGCTTCCGCTTCGCCCTCCCCAAGATTCGGGTAGGTTCGAAATTCGATTTCGGTCCCTCCGATATTGTGAATTTCCGCCTCTTTTTGAATGCCAGACCGGACTTCTTCCCAGAATGACGTGGTGCCTTTCAGAGTATTCACGGAGATTCTAAGGTTACGGCGTCGAGCCAAGTTGCGGGCTGCTAAGTTTGGCCGATAGCGCATTGTTTTGGCCATCTGCAGAACGCGAGTCTTGGTCAGAGCATTTACATCGGGATGATTATGCAAGGCACGGTGCACCGTGCCCGTAGAAATCCCAAGCGCCTCGGCAAGATCCAGAAGTGTGGCTACTTTTCTTTTCAAGTTTTACCCCCGGGGTGGGGATTGTTCCGTTCTCTCCTGCAGCGGGGAGCATGCCAGCAGTATCCCTGCGGGACCGTCCAAGCGTAAACGATTACGGTGCTCATTAAAAAACACTTCGTTCACCTTGTCAACCGCAGGCTCCATCTTTCGACATTCGGCAGGCCAGTAATGTTTCATTTCTCAACCACTTGCAATAGTGTTGCCTGAGTCTGTACGGAACTGCTCCCTACAAAGATATCGAATGTCCCCGGCTCAACCACCGGTTTCATGGCTTCGTTCAGGACCGCCAGTTTTTCCGGAGTCAGGGTAAAACTGACCGAACTTTTCTCTCCGGCACGTAGATGAATTCGTTCAAAGCCACGTAGTTCAAGTACGGGGCGAGTCACCGAGCTTATTTTCTGGTGAATATAAAGCTGGGCTACTTCATCGCCTTCGCGTTCTCCGGAATTTGTTATGTCCACGGTGACTTTTGTTGTACCACCCGGTGCAATCGTGGAAGGTTCCACACGCAGGTTCTCAAATTTGAAAGTCGTATAACTCAATCCGTGGCCAAACGCGAACAAGGGTTCTCGCGAAGTGAAGATGTAGCTGCGGTTCCGTGATGGTTTGTGATTATAAAAATCAGGTAATTGTCCCACGGATCTCGGGAACGTAATCGGCAGCTTGCCACCAGGGTTTACATCGCCAAAGAGCACTCGCGCCAGCGCCGTGCCGCCTTCCTGGCCGAGGTACCATCCCTCCACGATTGCGGACACATGTTGAGCGGCGTAATTGATCGACATTGGCCTTCCATTGATCAAAACGACGACCGTTGGCACTCCTGTTTCTACGATGGCTTGTATCAATTGGTCCTGGGCGCCCAACAGATCGAGTGAATCCCTATCGCCGAGATGATTCTCTGACCATGCTTCTCGATTTGTACTTTCCGTTTCGCCGACCACTACAACAGCCACATCTGCCTTCTTCGCTACCTCTACGGCCTCTCGAATGCTTCCTTGCTGCTCTTTTGGATCTGCAAGCTTTGTGTCATTTTCATACCAACCGTCCCAACCCTGTTTGCCGGTAGTAATCTTGCATCCTTCCGAGTAAAGAACCTTGGTTGAGGAACCTGCACGTTCCCGTATGCCATCCAGCACACTTACTCCGCGGCCGGGATCCCTGGAGTAGCCGCCCAGGTGAACATCCTTGGCATTTGGGCCAATAACCGCCAGGGTCTTTATCTTTTTTCCGTCCAACGGCAATAATTTGCCCGCATTTTTCAAGAGCACGATGGTCTCTTCGGCCGCCTTTTCAGCTAGTTTCTGATGCGCTACGCCGTTGGTTACCTTCGCTGCATTTTCCGCATCCACGTAAGGGTTATCGAAAAGACCCAATCTGAATTTGGCGGCAAGCACTCGTCCGGCTGCACGATTCACTTCTGCCTCTGGCACGATTCCCGCCCGCACCTGTTCCACCAGCGTTTGAAAAACAGAACCATCCGATAAGTCGTAATCCACTCCGGCGGCCAGCGCTTTTCGTGCTGCCTCGCTTTTATCCGCGGCCACGCCGTGCAGGAGGTACAGCATCTGCAAGCCATCCCCATCGGAAGTTACATACCCTGGGAAAGCCCATTCCTGCCTCAAAACCTTGTCCAGCAACCAGTGATTGATATGGGAAGGAACACCATCGATTTCGTTGTAGGAAGCCATCACGCTACCCGCGCGCGCTTCGCGGATAGCGGCTTCAAACGCATACAGATAGGATTCGCGGAGCACGCGTTCCGAAAAATTGGCAGGAGCGGTGTTCGTTCCACTTTCTGGTTGACCGTGGGCGGTGAAGTGTTTTGCCGTAGCCATTACGTGGTGCCGGTCGATCAGGAATTCATCTCCTTGCAATCCCTCGATTGCTGCGACTCCCATTCGTGAGCCCAGGTAAGGATCCTCGCCATACGTTTCTTCCGTTCGCCCCCAACGTGGGTCGCGCGCAAGGTCCAGAACTGGAGTGAATGCTTGATTTACACCTGAGGCGGACATCTCCGCACTGGCCGCAGTGAAGACTTTTTTCACCAGAGCAGGATCCCATGTACTGGCCAGTCCAATTGCTTGAGGGAAACTCGTGCTCCCATACGCCATAAAGCCATGCAACGCCTCGCCAAAAAATAGCCTTGGAATTCCGAGTTTGGTTTTTTCCATCTGATAGCGCTGCAGGGCATTGTGCGCCAAGGCCCGGTCTTGAGGGCTCATCTTCGTGTCGAGTTTGTACATCTCTTTGAAAAGTTCTTCGACGGTATTGAACGGAAGCTTGCCGGTGGTATCGATTAGTCCCTGCTCGCCTCCTCTGCCCCCGCAGATTTGCCCGACTTTCTCCTCCAATGTCATGCGGGGCAAAAGATCCGCCACGCGGTCCTCAATGGATAGTTTGGCATCCTTGTACGCAGGAACCGGTTGCTGCCCCAAAGCTGGTACGGACACCAGCGCAAAAATCACCATGTACTTCAGAATCTTCAGCATGTAGTCTCCTCGCCGCTCTTCTAGCCATTTTAAGCCTCAGCGGGGTGTGCATATTAGAAGTTGACCTTAAGAACGTGAGGCTGCAGAATGCTTTCACTATACAAGTAAAGCCAGAACGATTCGGCACACGGGGACATCGTAAGCGTTTACGGCGACTCCTTCAACATGGTATTGTTCGATTCGTGTTCCGTTGCCCCAAGTCCGTTGGCTACCCTTGGTTGGCTTCCCGTTGACTTCTTTCTGGATTCCGTAACTGGCCAGCCCGCCCATGCTGGCCGTCGTCAGGTCGCTCCTTTGTCCAGGTGAACCATGGTGGGAGCGCGAGGGACATTCGGAGCAGAAGAGAAGTTTGCGGATGGGGACGGCCGGGTGCATTCAGAGTGTGCAAATTTGCAGTCTTCATTGGATAGCAGGTTTCGTTTGTGCGCGCCTGTTTCCCAATAACGTAATTCCAGGAAAACGGAGCGAACCGTGACTAAGAAAAAAATGACCATGGGCTTAATTGTTGGCAATCGCGGATTCTTTCCCGATCACCTTGCCAAATCAGGCCGTGAAGAAATGATCCAGGTTCTACAGAAAGCAGGTATCGATGTTGTAGCGCTCACTCCGGAACAGAGCAAACACGGAGCCATCGAAACCTATGAAGAAGCCAAACGCTGTGCCGATCTGTTTCGTTCAAAAGCACGAGAGATTGATGGCGTCATCGTAACCCTTCCCAATTTCGGAGATGAGCGCGCTGTTGCCGATGCGCTTCGACTCTCCGGCCTACGTGTGCCCGTCCTTGTTCAGGCTACTCCCGACACTCCCGGGAAAATGCTCATCACGCATCGACGAGACAGCTTCTGCGGAAAAATGTCCGCCTGCAATAACCTGCGCCAGTACGGAATACCTTATTCGTTGACCGCGCTCCATACAGTCAGTCCCGACTCGGCCGCGTTTTCGAAGGATCTAGAATGGTTTTCCGGGGTGTGCCGCGTTGTCCGAGGATTGCAGAATTTGCGCATCGGGGCGATTGGCGCTCGGCCCACCGCATTCAACACGGTTCGGTATAGTGAAAAACTTCTGGAAGCGAGCGGCATTACCACGGAAACCCTCGATCTTTCGGAAGTGCTGGGCCGTATCAGTCGCATGAAAGATACCGACGATGCCGCAGTTCAGAAGCTACAGGTGATTCAGCGCTACGTGTCCACTACCAACGTACCGCCCGTAGCTCTGATGAAAATGGCCAAACTCGGAGCGGTAATTGACCAGTGGATGAAAGCGACGGACGTGCAGATCAGCGCAGTCCAGTGCTGGACCTCCATGGAAGAGAATCTCGGCGTCGTTCCTTGTACGGTGATGAGCATGATGAGCGATTCGTTGCTATCCAGCGCTTGTGAGGTTGATGTTTGCGGCGTTCTGGGAATGCATGCCCTGCAACTCGCTTCTGAAACTCCCAGTGCCTTGCTCGACTGGAATAATAATTACGGTGACGATCCTAACAAAGCGGTTTGCTTCCATTGCAGCAACCTGCCGAAACATTTCTTCAAGGATGTGCGGATGGATTATCAGGAAATCATTGCGGGAACGGTCGGCAAGGATAATACATTTGGAACCTGCGTGGGCCAGGTAAAAGCCGGCGCCATGAGTTTTGCGCGTTTCTCTACGGACGACACTGCCGGGAAAATCCGCGGCTATTCCGGAAGCGGCCGTTTCACCGACGATCCTCTGGACACATTTGGCGGAGCAGGTGTGGTGGAGATTCTCGGACTGCAGAAACTGCTCCATTACATTTGCGAAAATGGCTTCGAACACCATGTCGCGGCAAATTTTTCCAGCGTAGCCCCCGTGGTTCACGAAGCAGCTGCACGCTACCTCGGCTGGGACATGTACGCCCATTCAGCTTGATTGATGGCTGCTGGCAGGGCTTGAACCTTATACGCTTCATAGTTACTACGGGTTGTGGAACGCTAAGCGTGTGCATTACTTTGGTCGACACGCAAGACCAAACTTCCGTAAAATCGCTGTTGTATCGCGAGGAATCGCATGAAGCTGAAATCATTGCGTGAAGAAGTCCTTGAAGCGAATCTTGAGTTGGTTCGCCGCGGCCTCGTACTCTACACATTCGGAAACGCCAGCGGTATTTCTCGCGAAGAAGGCCTGGTTGCCATCAAGCCAAGCGGCGTACCTTACGAAACAATGAAACCGGAAGATATTGTCCTCGTCGACCTGGACGGAACCATCGTCGATGGCACTCTCCGACCCTCTTCCGATTTACCAACGCATTTGATTTTGTACAAATGGTTTAGCACCATCGGCGGTGTGGCGCACACGCATTCGAGCGCCGCCACCTCCTGGGCTCAGGCACGCCGCGAAATTCCTTGCTTCGGGACAACTCACGCCGATTATTTCCACGGCCCGATTCCCGTAACCAGGCCACTGAAGCCGGCCGAAATTCGCAAGGACTACGAACTGAACACGGGATTGGCCATCATTCGCGCAATCGGCAAACACGATCCACTCTACACGCCCGGCATTTTGGTTGGTGGTCATGCGCCTTTCTGTTGGGGGGAAACTCCCGCTGACGCGGCGCACAATGCGGTAGTTGTTGAGGAGATCGCCGGGATAGCGCTAAACACAATCACCGCAAATCCTAAATCGAAGCCTCTCGATAAAACCTTGCATGAAAAACACTTTTTCCGCAAACATGGCAACACCGCCTACTATGGGCAGGGCAAGAAAAACTAATTTCGAGGTCGGATTGGTAGTACTTGTTTGCAGGCCAGATAGGGGCTGTTTCCTTCACGCGACTTGACTGCGACTCTTGTTGCGCTCTTCCAATTCCTGGATGTTCTGTCGCAGCCAACTTGCCAGCGCCGCTTCCAATTCGTCTTGCGTTCCATATTCGTAAAAAGAACTAACTGTTTCTCCTAATGTAGTGAGCGGAATGTGTCGACAAGGATATTTTGCCTGCTTGTGATTTTTCGGCACAAAGGCCAGGAGAGCGCACTCTGTGCATGGTGTCGGGCGCGACTGGTTCTGAAAATTTACGCAGGTGGGTGAATCTTCGAATACGAAGTTGGGCCGCCAGGGATTTCGTGGACTCCCGCGATAACCGCCTTGTTCCAGGAAATCGAGTTCAGTCTTCAGCAATTCCACCAGGCGTTTAGCGTCGAGCATAGGCATGACTCCAACATAAGTCTTTGCCGTCGTGACGCTTGCCACCGTGACCCATGTCACGGAGAGCCGTGACACCAATCACGAGCACCTCGCCCAGCGATACGTTATTAACGTCACAGCTATAGGTGATTCAGATGCTCTCAGATTGGCGTCGCAATGGTAACCGGTTTCAGTTTGTGACTCGTGGAGATGGAACCCTCCCTCATGACAGCGCTTCCGCGCGCTCTCCCTACGGTTTGGAGATTATAGAAAACTGCCTTGCCTGTCCTCACCGCGAGGAACGGCTGTTTTGTAATCTGCCAGAACCAGCCGTAAAGGCTTTGTCTACTATCACTTCCTCTGCCTCCTATCCCAAGGGCGCTACTTTATTCGTCGAGGGCCAGCCCGCTCGCGGCGTGTTTATCCTTTGCAGTGGGCGTGTCAAGCTTTCCACGTCCTCAGCCGACGGCAAGACCCTTATCCTGCGCATCTCGGAGCCGGGGGAAGTTCTAGGCCTTCCCGCAACCATCACAGGAACATGTTACGAACTCACTGCCGATGTCATTGAGCCTGCCCAGGCCAATTTTATTTCTCGCAACGAATTTCTGAATTTTCTCAAAGACAATGGGGAAGCAGCCCTTCGCGTTGCTCAACAACTCGGCGAAACCTATCACGCGGCTGTGTCAGAAATGCGTACGATCGGGCTTTCCCACTCTGCCGGAGAGAAACTCGCGCGTTTCCTTCTGGAATGGGCCGCCAACTACCCTGAAGAGAAGGGCCAGATTCGCATCAAGCTGACTCTTACGCACGAAGAGATTGCCCAAATGATCGGATCATCTCGCGAGACCGTTACCAGACTCCTCGCAGACTTCCGCAAAAAACAACTTCTTCAAGTGATGGGCTCCACACTGGTCATCAAAAACAAGGCCGCTTTGGAAAGCATTATCAGCGGTTGAAATTGCTCTATCGAGGGCCCATCACGATCGGCTGATCGTACCCTGTCATTTCGAGATAACCCACTCCCTCCAAATTGGTGATACCACGATGTCCGTTCAGGCCGATCGCTCCTTCCCAGTAGTTCGGCGCAATCTTTGTCTGACCTGAAATCTCTTGTGATTTCAGTTTCGTCTTTACTTCTAATTCAATCGCCAGCTTCGGGATAGAAAGTCTCCACTGAATGGGGTAATTCGCCGATGTTACCGGACTCTTCCAGGTCTCTCCGTAGGGTGTCATCGTAAACTCCGACGCACGCAAATGCATTGATTTGCCGCGGTCATCGACATAGGTGCCGGAAGAATAGGCATCAACAGAACCATTCTTGCGTCGAATTCGATAGAACATTAATTCCGTATTGTCGCTTAGTTGAATGCTGAGCCAATCCCAGCCTGTCTGACTTGCTTCCAGTTGGTGCGTGAAAAACTCGTGGTCCATCCAGGCAATGCCAGTAACTCGATACTTCTTCTCAGACACTTCGATTGTGCCGTTCGTCTTCAGCCGCGTGAAGGAGATGTAATGCGACGCTCGTCCCGGTCCTTCCGCTTTTTGGCTGACGCCATTTTCGCCATGAATCACAGGAGGCTTTTCGGGATGAAGCAAAAATGAGAGCGCAAAGTGTTCGTCGATAGCTTGAAGCTGTAGATCCGTTCCGCCCCAGGCGACACTCCAATTCCCATTCCAGATTCTCTGCGTAGCTTCGTCGATGCCCGCTATTCCAGGGCCTGCCCGGTTGGTTCGCTCTGTGTGATAGAACTCTCCGTCGCTAAGGTCACTCAGCGCCAGATGGGCGAGATACAAGTCCCGAATATCCCATGCAGTGCCAGGATGTTTTCTCTCGCGATCAACCCCTTGACGAAAAAATGTCAATTCAAATCCGAAGCGGTGGCCGCCCTCTCCCGTCAGATTTCCGGTGAAATACCACCACTCAGTCTGATAGGCCGCGTGATTGAAATGATCTCTGGGAAACTCAAACTTGTAGCCGGGCAGGGCCGTTCTGTATTGTGCCTCGGCGCGCGGCAGAAGAAAGACTAGTGTTAAACACGCCAGGTTCCTAATCTTCATGAACAACCTCAAGCGGATTCAACTGCACCGCCACACGAGCGGGATACAGGCCAGACAATACTGTCGCCACATAAACGACCGTCAAAGCGCCCAGCAAGATCGCCACGGGCCAGTGAAAACGAATCGTCCAGCCGAACGATTGTTTGTTGATCACAAACACCAGTACCAGCGATAGAAGAAACCCCAAAACAAATCCGATCAGATTGGCGAGCAAACCCAACAGCCCCGCTTCCACCAAAATGAGCTTTCGAATCTGGCCTGTGGATGCTCCCAGAAAACGGAGCAAGCCGAGTTCACGTCGTCGATCGATTACCAACGCCAGCAATGCTCCGGCAATGCCCATCACCGCCACCACGACGGCAACGGCTTCCAGCGCATACGTAATCGCAAATGTCCGGTCGAAGATACGGATTGCTTCAATCCGCAGATCACGGTCGGAGAAAATCAAGATGCGGTGTCCGGCGGCTGCATCCACAATCTTTTTGCGAACTTCATCGGGCTTCGCATGTGGCGCGACAAAAACGGCCAGATTCGAAGGTGTTGGGTCTGGCAAGTAACGCAGCATCGTCTCGCGGTCCATCAGGATGTAGCCGCGTTCGCTGGCATAGTCGTAATAAACGTCCACAATTCTGAAACTGGCTCGTGATTCCCCCAGTGAAAGCGATAGGATATCCCCTGCTTTTACGTGATGTTTATAGGTGAACGGCTCGCTGACAATGACCGTGTTGGCCCCGCGCAATTCACCGAGAACGACCTCTGTCGGCCGCCCGGAGAAAAAATCCGACTTGCGGTAGGAGTTGTGTATTCGCAAGTCCACCGAGGCCAGTGTCGCAGGCAATCCGTCATAAGTAATTTCGTAAGCGCGCAATCGATCCACCGCGGCGACGCCCTCGATGTCCGCAATCTTCTCCGCCAATTCCAAGGAAATCGTGGGATGTCGATCTGCCCCGGGATTTCCGGCGGGACGCAGGTACAAATCTGCGGGGAGTTGATCGTTCATCCAGGTCATCACCGTTTGCCGGAAACTTCCAACCATGATTCCCACGGAAACCATCATGGCGATCGCCGTTGACAGCGCTCCCACCAGAACTGAAGTTCTTCGCAGCGACGCCGACAGGCTGCGAGAGGCCAGCAAGCCTTCCACTCCAAACAATCTTCCCACTACGTTCGCCGTTGTCAGCGAAAGAGAACTCACCACGGCAGGAATCGCAAACGCGGACGCTGCAATCAGCAGTACTGTCGCTAGATAGCCAAAAATAGGCTTGCCGGCTACTGCAGGCATTTTTGCCGCCGCCGCCCCGGCCCCGGCCAGCACCAGGGCGATCAGCAAGTCGCGACCCTTGTTCGTGCGGGCCGTGTGCTCGCGGCGTCCTCTTGCCATTGCATCCACAGGCGAAACTTGCATCGCTTCCAGCGCCGGCGAAATGGCGGAGATTATCGCAACACCGACTCCAATGAGCAAGGCGAGTGCGATCGACCAAGTGGTCAATTCAGTCGGCCCGGGCCGACTGCTCACATAGAGCGCTTCCACAGTCGTGGCCATCAACTTCACCGCACCCGCAGCCATGATTCTCGCAAGTGGCAAACCCAATAAAGCGCCCGCCGTGCCGAGACATGCCGCCTCTCCTAAAAACGCTGCCAGCACCATTCTTTGCGTGGCTCCCAGAGCACGCACGATCCCTATCTCATGCCTCCGTCGCACTACGGACACTGAGATCGTATTAAAAATTAGGAATGCTCCAACAACCAGCGCGATATAGCTGAGCAACCGTAGATTCCACCGAAACGCCGCCAGCATTTTTCGATTTTCTTCGGTTCCCGTCCCCTGCGGTCGAACCTCTAACCCAGCCGGCAGAATGCCGCTGATCCGTTGCTGCCAGTCCTGAACGCTGGATTCCTTCGGCAGCTTTATCAGGACGCGATCGATTCGCTCCAAACGGTTCACAGCCCGCTGTGCCGCGCCTATATCCATCAAGATGGCGCTTTCGTTTCCGCCGGAATCCCGATAGACGCCACGAACGGTACACGCAAACGTCCTGTCGTTAATCAGCAATTCCAGAGTGTCGCCCGGGCTTTTCTTCAGGCTGCTACCTACCCAGACGCTTGTTGGATCTTGTAGCTGTCTCAACGACTCTTCAGTAGAGTCCTTCATTTTGTCTTGGATCGCTTCCGGATGTTGCTCCCCGAGGTTGCGGTTTCCTTCCGCAATGAAATCGACGCCGATGAGCGGCAACGTCTCTTTTGTTGCCGCTATTACCGCGTAATCTTCTACCCGCGCAGAAAGCCGTATCGGAAATGTCTGCGCCGAGAGCTTCCCAAAGATGTTTTCAGGAATTCCGCCCGATGCAACTATCTCCAGTTCGTTGTCGCCGGCAAGCGTCTCCATCGAGCTGTGGAACGATCCGGCAGCCGCACTTCCGGCGAGGTCGATCGCCAGCACGACAGCTACGCCTAGAGCTACGGCTAAGACCGCCAGCGCCAGTCGAACCGGATCGTGAAATAATGGGCGAACCATCAATCGATAGAAAATTGGTAAACGAGACATGTCAGCGTCGAGTGATCTGTTCGATTTGGCCATCGCGCATTTTCACCAGCGTGTCGCACACGCTCGCGGCTTCCAGGCTATGTGTCGCCATTATTGTGGCCGTATTCCGTTCTCGCGTCAGCCGCTGCAGCAATCGGAGAATTACACCGCCCGTAACTGTGTCCAGGTTTCCTGTCGGCTCGTCGGCCAGCAGGATGCGCGGACCATGGACCAAGGCTCGCGCAATCGCTACGCGCTGCATTTGTCCCCCGGAAAGTTGATGAGGAAACCGTTCGCCCAATCCGTCGAGTTCAACCCATTGCAATCGTTCATGCGCAGCCGCGCGTGCATTTTCTTTTCCAGCGAGTAAGAGCGGCAGCTCGACGTTTTCCAAAACAGTCAGTGTGTGCAGCAGTTGAAATGACTGAAAAATGAATCCAACTTTCTTCCGTCGAAGCTCTGTCAGTTCTGCATCTGCAAGTGCAGACGTCGGCGCCCCTTCAATGCGAACTTCCCCACCACTCGGAAAATCCATCGCCCCGGCTAAATTGAGCAGTGTTGATTTCCCGCAACCGCTCCGGCCGACAAGTGCCACGAACTCTCCCGGTTCTACATCCAGACTTACACCGGCAAGCGCAGCTACCTGCTGTCCATCGGTCAGGTAGTTTTTGACCACTTTTTGTAGTGAGAGAATTTCCATGAGAATTTTTGGCGCTGGCAAGGGAAGAATCCGCCCGTGTCCGCCGAGGAGAACGACCTTCACTCTGCAACTTGAGGGCGACTCGCGTCCAATCCAGTTCTCAGTGTCCCAAGTGCAGAGTTAAGGCTTCCGGCTCGCCAGGGCTTTTTCAATGGCTGCGGAGACTTCCGAAGAATCCGGTGTAACCGCTGAATCAAACCGGGCGACTATTTTGCCATTTCCATCGACAAGGAACTTGGTGAAGTTCCAGCCAATTTCGCCGCCGGTGCTCGGGTTGGCGGTTTTGTCCGTCAAGAATTGATAGAGGGGCGTAATATCGCTCCCTTTCACGGATACCTTTGCCATCATCGGGAAGCTCACGTGATACTTCGACGTGCAGAACGTTTTGATTTCCTCATTGGTTCCCGGTTCCTGTGCACCAAAATTGTTGGCCGGAATTCCCACGATCACGAATCCACGGTCCTTATACTTCTCATAGAGCGACTCGAGTGCGGCGTATTGTGGTGTGTATCCGCATCGGCTAGCCACATTCACTAGCAACACTACCTTCCCTTTGAACGTGGAGAGCGGCGTAGCCTGCCCATCAATCGAGGTCAACGTGAAATCGTAGACTGTCTTCTCAGCAGCCATCAGTGTCATCCCCAGGAGTGCGATCACGGCAAATGCTATTTTCAGTTTGTTCATGCTGGCTCCAATTATAATTTCCGTCCGAACCACTCAAGACAAGCCGTCAATCTTGTCTTTCCACTCTACTAGAGAACTAACTATACGGGAGGGGACCGGCAGGCGCGAGCAGTTCTTCCTTTCTCCCTATTCAATTTTCTCGCTTGGACGGGCGCGGTTGGAAAATGGCCTTCAGCGAATGGTGGCCGTGTTCTTTCTGGAGCGCTTACTCACAGCTTCTTCCGCCCCATTGAGCCTTCTCTGCCTCTGTTATAGACTTCGCCGGACACTGCGCCGGCCCGACATCTCTCGAGCGCTCCCTGGAGGCACGTTTGCTCTTTGCCGCTGGTATTGCCGCCACTCACCGCACGCTGACACCCATCGATCTGGTTATCATCGGCATTTATTTCGTCATTGTTTTTGGGATAGGATTTTACTTTTCGCGCAAGGAACGCACTTCTGAAGACTATTTTCTTGCTGGCCGCAGCATCGGCTGGTTCGCCATTGGCACATCGCTCTTCGTTTCGAATATTTCCACAGAACATTTTATCGGACTGGCGGGCTCCGGCGCGGCTGTCGGCCTCGCCCCGGGGCATTTTGAATGGCAAGCCTCCATGATTCTGCTTCTCCTTGGTTGGGTCTTCGTCCCGTTTTACTTGCGTTCGAACGTTTTCACCATGCCGGAATTTTTGGAGCGCCGCTTTAGCCGCAATTGCGCCACCTATCTCGCCAGCATCTCCATCATCGCCTACATATTCACCAAGATTTCCGTTCACCTCTACGCCGGGGCCATCATTGCAGAAAGTGTTCTGGGCTGGAGGCCCATGACTGCCGCGATCATTCTCGTAATTGCTACCGGCGTCTATACCGTCGCGGGTGGCCTCGCCGCGGTTATCTACACCGATCTGGTCCAGACTTTGATTCTCCTCGCTGGCGCAATTGTTCTGACTGTGATTGGCCTGGAAAAAGTCGGCGGTTTTGCGGGTCTGCGCGCACTTTTGCCCCCTGCGTATTTCCACATGTTTAAGCCGATCAGCGATCCAAATTTTCCCTGGACGGGAATTATTTTTGGAGCGCCTATTATCGGAATCTGGTACTGGTGCACGGATCAGATGATTGTCCAGCGCGTGCTTTCTGCAAAAGACGAAGCTCATGCGAAGGCCGGGACGATTTTTGCCGGATTTCTGAAAGTCCTTCCTGTTTTTATTCTCGTTCTTCCCGGCATGATCGCTTTTGCCGTGTTTCCTCAGATGTTTCCCGTTGTCGATGGCCAGGTGACCAACAGCAACAGCGCGTATCCCCTGATGATCGTCAACCTGCTTCCTGTAGGATTGGTCGGCTTGATGGTTGCCGCACTTCTGGCCGCCTTAATGGGCGCTATGAGTTCCGTGTTCAACTCCGCCTCCACGATGGTTACGCTGGACTTTTACAAGAAACTCCGACCGGCAGCAACCGAAGCGCAACTGGTCTTCTTTGGACGAATTGCCACGGTCGTCATGGTGATCCTTGGCATACTCTGGGTTCCGTTCATTCAGTCACTGAACAATCAGCTTTGGCTCTATCTTCAGAGCGTTCAGGCCTACATCAGCCCTCCCATTGCCGTCTGTTTTATCCTTGGGATCCTGTGGCCGCGCCTCAATGGAGAAGGAGCTATCAGCTCTCTACTCATTGGGTTTGTTCTTGGCGCCGTCCGCTTTATCGCTGAGGTCCTCGACAAGACTCACCAATTTAAATCCGGCGCGCTTCGTCTGCTGATCGACATGAACTTCCTGCACTATGCGGTTTTTATGTTTGTCGTCTGCGCTTTCGTTTTGGTGGGGGTTTCTTACATGTTTCCTGCCCCCGCTCGGAAGCGGCTCGCTGGCCTTACATTTGCCACTGTTGACGAAAAACTGGAAACCACCAAGGCCGACGCACCGCACCTTACCAGAGAGACTCCTCGCGAGCGCATCATGAATCTCACTTTCAGTGCGCTTCTGCTGCTCACTGTATTTGGCTTGTGGATTCACTTCCGCTAGTCCTGTGCTGCGCCCATGAATCATTCCCGCGATAGCGCATCCATTCTTACTCTCCGCGCAAACGTTTCAGAGTCGGAAGCCTTTCGTGAATTTCGTTCGACACGCCTTTCTTCCCTAGTTTGGCGGCTCGGACATGGCCCGCTACAGAGAATTGCACCTGTATATCTGCCGTTTTCCCTCTATCGCCTGCAATATGAACTCAGTCGCACTCGGTACACCAGGTTTGTCGCTTTAGATCAGATCGAGGGTGCGCTCGACCTGATTGAATTTCCTGCGGTTCTGGGCGCGAATGATTTGCTCTTCATCCAGACGCGCAACAAAATTGTCCCTACGCTTTCGGATGATCGCACGGAGTCTCTCCTGCAAGAGAAAAGTTTGCGCCTGATTTTTCAGCAGGGGTTCTTCCGCCTAAGTCGGCCACAACTAGAGCTCGACTGTGTCCTGAGGCAGTTCCACATTCCGTACTGGATAGGTCTCTATGGAAAGGATGGACACCTGCGTTGTCGTGCGCTCGACGCGGTACGAAGACGCATGGAGGGTGCGAAAGCTACTTTGCTCTTCGAACGATGGCTGGCCAACTAGCGAAAAGCCAGCGTCCCAAACGCACTGGGCACATGGAAATTTGGCTCGGCCGTGCCGGTTGGACTCCATGCAGAATAAAACCGGGGTTCTTTAGCGCCTTCTACCCGATAGAAATTCACGCGCCAGTCGTGCTTTGCGTCGAAAGCCTCTGTCAGGCTCTTCATCGGGATGGCCAGCTCTGCGGTCCAGAATTTTCCCTTTTCATCCAGAACAACCCGTCTTTCTAGCTCGCTCCGCAACTCCTGTTTGTCGCCGTGCGAGATATTTAGATCGATCCAGAATCCATTGGGACTTACCTCAAATTCCTTGTACTTCAACGGATCTGTGTCGTCCGGCTGCAGGAAAGTTTCCGCAACATCGCGGTCCCAAAGTTGGTCTCGCCAGCCGTCATTTCTCGCATCGGGGAAAATGTTCAGCGATTGATACTTCGAAACAAATCTCAAAAATAATGTTTCGGGGGTCCACAGCAACCGCACTTCTGTCGCCAGTGCCGGGGTCGAATTCTGCCCCTTCCAATCGTGGTCAAACACCACGGCACCCGCCTTGTTCCAGGAAGTTGCCGTGGGGAACCCCTGTTTGTCAGTGATTTCCGTCAGTCGAACTGCAATAGCAGTGAGTGCTGGCTTACCGCCGGCCATGGTATTTGGACCCATTGTCCAGATAGTGTAATTCAGCGTTGCCGCAAAGCTCACCCACAAAAAACAGGGCATCATCCACGCCGCTGCTTTCGGGTGGAATCTCAGGGTCATCCGTCTTCTCCTCAAATAACTTACCCCAATTTCGTAGACTGCCTGGACATCTTTTTTGCTCGGGCAATGGCACTTTGGCCAGCAGACTCATTGCGCACCATCTCCTAACGCCAATCGGATACTCCCCAAACCGCGTGCTAGCATCGAAATTGGCCGTAAAACCGCCGACTTAAGGAGTGTCTAACGTGAATCCCCGCAATAGCGTAGAGGTCTCCACTTCACCCAGGCATCGCAAACCCGAAGACTTTCAATTCATCAAGCTTGTCATCGATGGCAGTGTTGCCCGTTTGACCTTGAACCGCCCCGATCACAATCTGCTGAACGAAGAAATGCTTCGCGAAATGTCCGATGCCATCAGTTATGCTGGCGACCATCGCGAAATAAAACTGATCGTGCTGGACTCCGCCTGCAAAGTGTTCTGCGGCGGGATTGACGTCGGCGAATACACTTCGCAACGTGTCTTTCAAATGCTGGATGTATTCCATTCCGTATTCACGGGCATTCTGGAAACTTCCAAGCCTGTTCTGTGCGTGGTAAACGGTCCTGCCATCGGCGGAGGCGCGGAACTGGCGGCCTTCGGCGATCTCGTCATTGCTACTCCTCGCGCGCGATTTGCCCAGCCGGAAATCACCATCGGTGTATTTCCCCCGCTGGCAACCACAATTCTTCCGTTCCTGGTCGGTCCTAAAGTAGCCCTCGAACTTGTGCTTCTTGGCGAGCCCGTGACCGCGGAAAAAGCCCTCGAACTCGGAATCATCAATCGCCTTGTGCCGGAAGCTCAACTGGAAGCCACCGTGAACGATATGATTGCCCGCGTGACTAGTCACTCCGGTCCGGTCCTGAGCATGGCGAAAAAGGCGATTCTTGCTGGCATGGGTCTTTCCCTTCGCGATGGTTTGAAGAACTCCATGAATATTTTCCTCAACGAACTCTACAGTCTCGAAGATTCTCAGGAAGGTGTTCGCGCTCTCGTCGAAAGGCGCAAACCTAACTGGAAAAATCGCTGATTCCTTGCCTGGGAAATTTTTCGTTTTCGTTGACACCCCTGGTACCGCGCCGTAAACTTGCTTTTCAATTTGCAGGCTAGGGAAGTGGGGAAGTGCCGTCAGAATCGGCCGCGGTCCCGCCACTGTGATCGGCTTCATCGCCGTAAGCCAGGCTACCCTCCTATGCCGCAGAGGTTGCGTGCCCTTCGCGAGAGAGGACACGGACAAATAAAGCCCCCGGATCCTCGCGGGGCTTTTCTGTTTGCACCCTCTCGCACAACTCTCGTCAGGGGAGATTCGTGTTTTACGTTCTTCGCCACATCATTATGCGCGCCGCGATGCTTTTGATCGCGTCGTTCCTCTTGCGGCCAACCGATCTCTTCGCACAAGTCCCAGCCCCCACAGTTCCGGCCTCTCCCACGACTCGAGAGGTCGTTGACGAAGCGGGTCGCGCTGTTCGCGTTCCCATTCTGCCGTTGCGAATTGTTTCACTCGCGCCCAGTTTGACGGAAACGGTCTATGCTCTCGGTCTTCAAGATCGTCTCGTGGGAGACACCGATTATTGCGATTATCCGGTCGAAGCACAGAAAAAGCCTAAGGTCGGTGGGGGCATCAATCCGAATCTCGAAGTCATCGCCTCTTTGCATCCAGACTTAGTGCTCGTCGTGAAGAGTTTTAATCGGCTGGAAACTGTTCGCGCTCTGGAGACGCTGGGCATCCCCAGTTACTCCACCGACCCTCACACTGTGGATGAAATTGTTAGCTCTACCGAAAAACTCGCCAATGTACTTGGCGTTCCGGATGTGGGCAAAAGCCTTGCGACCGATCTGCATCAGAGGCTAACCACCCTGCACGAGAAATTGGCTCCTCTTCCGCAAACTCGTGTTCTTTTTGTTGTTTGGACGGAGCCGCTCGTGTCGATTGGCAAAGGTACATTCATCGCCGATGCGCTTCGCAAAGCTGGCGCCGATTCTATTGTTGACTCAGATCACGATTGGCCTCAAATGAACCTAGAGGAAGTGGTCCACCTTCAGCCTGACTACCTTGTGTTTGCCGCTTCCCATTCCGACGCGGGTGCTCACGATTTTGATACTCTTTCGGCCAAGCCTGGCTGGACCCTCCTCGAAGCGGTTCAAAATCGGCGTTTTGCCGTGATTAGCGATGCCGTCAATCGTCCCGCTCCGCGTATCGTTTCCGCCATCGAAGATCTTGCCCGGCAACTACATCCCAATGCATTTCAAATCCCGTCTGGTACACAGAAAGAGACCGTTCCTCAAAATCACATGAATTCTCCTCACACTGCATTCGATCCAGGGCAAATTGATCTTCTAGCCGACTCCCGCGCATTGGTGGATTCATGCGTCCGCTAACTCTGCAACGACTTCTCCTTCGCTGCACCATCCTTGCCGCAATTCTCTTCGTCGTGGTTGTCGCTGCACTCAAAATGGGCGCTGTGCAGGTCTCTCTTTACGGACTCGCAAAAGATCTTCTCAGCGTTCTCTTCGGTCGTACCAGCACCATGTCTACCGATTACGGCATGATCGTCATGAACATTCGTTTACCACGTATCCTGCTCGGACTCGTTGTTGGCGCCTCGCTCGCGGTGGCAGGTACCAGTTTCCAGGCGCTCCTGCGCAATCCGCTTGCTGATCCCTACGTCCTCGGCATTTCTTCGGGAGCAGCCGTCGGTTCCATCATCGCGCTCATCATCGAAAGTCGACTTTCCTTTTCACCTGAAATTGCAGGCCTCATCACGCCGTTTGGTGCTTTTCTGGGTGCGGCCGCAACTATCGGCGCCGTGTATTTTCTCGGTCGTCGCGATGGCCAGATCGACAGTGGTACCTTGCTTCTCGGCGGTATCATCACCGCTTCTTTCCTCTCTGCCATCATCATGTTCCTTCTTTCCAGCCTTGCGGGTGCTAATCTCCGCGGCGCTACCTACTGGCTCATGGGCGATCTTTCCACTCCCCAGCCGAAAAGCCTTCTCTATCTTTTGGGCATCGGGTTTGTCGTTGCCTCTGGGGCCATTTACAGCACTGCTTCCGACCTCAATCTCCTGCTCGCTGGCGAAAAAGAAGCTATGCATCTTGGCGTTGATGTACCTCGTGTCCGCATAGTCGTCTACCTTGCTGCGTCGGTGCTGACTGGCCTTGCTGTTTCCGTCAGTGGCGCCATCGGCTACGTCGGACTTCTTGTCCCTCACGTGATGCGTCTTATTTTTGGCTCCGACCATCGCATGCTCATCCCTGCGTCCGCTTTTGGGGGAGCGATTGCCATTGTAGTTGCCGATACCATCGCGCGGACCATCACTGCTCCCACCGATCTTCCCGTAGGTGCTGTCACCGCACTTGCGGGCGCTCCGCTCTTTATTTATTTGCTTCGCAGGAGGCTCGCATGAGCTCACAACTCCATCCTCCACTTGCGCACAATGCCACCGCTGATTCCGAACAGCCGCGTTCCAACCCGGACGTCCGTCTCAGCGTTGAGCAGGTCAGCTACGCGTATTCTTCCAATCCCTCGCAAGCCCCGCTCTTCACCTTGGAAGCTCTCAGCTTTCAAGCTAAGCCCGGCGAAGTGGTTGCGATTCTCGGCCCCAATGCCTGCGGTAAATCCACTTTGCTCAAGTTGATTTCCGGCTCGCTAGAACCACTTTCTGGCCGCATCTTTCTCAACGGGTTCGCTACTCATACTCTTCCCACCAAGACCCGCGCACAACGGATTGCCCTGGTACAGCAGGAAAGCCCGCTCCTGTTTCCTTCGCGTGCCTGGGAATTTGTCCTGCAAGGTCGCCACCCCTACGGCCGTTCGATTCGCTTCGAAAACGAAGACGACATCGCCATCGCGAATAATGCCCTCGCTCAGGTGAATGCCTCGCATCTCAGCGATCGTTGGATGGACAAGATTTCCGGGGGAGAGAAACAACGTATCGTCCTCGCTCGCGCGCTTGCGCAACAGCCGCTTCTCCTTTTGCTCGATGAACCGACTTTGCACCTCGATATCGGCGCGCAGGTTGATCTCCTTGTGAACTTGCGGCGACTTGCTGCGGAGAATCGCTACACCGTCGTTGTTGTCACACATGAACTGAATCTTGCTGGTGAATTCGCAGATCAGGTTGTGCTCTTGCAAAAAGGGAAGTGCCTTCGTGTTGGTTCTCCAGCCACCGTCTACCAGCGCGAGTTGCTCGAACAGGTTTTTCAAGCACCGCTCTCCGTTGAATTGACAGTTTCCGGAAGGCCGCGCGTCACTCTTTTGTCCAACACCTAGCAACCTTATTGTCCACCCCAACCCGGCTGCTTCGCGCAGCCGATTCTCTTAACCAACAGCGGGCACCGCGCCCCTCCACATCCACCGCAGACCTCGTGTTCGGGAAGACGGTGCAAATCCGTCGCCGCCGCGCGACTGTAAAGCGGATATTTGCTCGACAGCCACTGTAGCCTCAACGCCGCCACGGGAAGGCTTCGAGCTTCTTGAGTTTTTCTTTTCTTGAATTTCGCTGTGTTAAGAAAACTCATCACCGCTAAGCCAGGAGACCGGCGAAGTCTGCAGCCTGCACACTCTGTTTTGTGCGCCGGCCAACCTTGAAACTCCCGCGCGTGAGGGAGCAGAGGAACCATGAAAACAAACCGATCCGCATTTCCGGCAGCTGCTTTGCTTTTGTTGTTTGTTGCTGTACTCCCCACATTCCCGCAATCTCAATCCAATTATGCGCAGATCTCTGGAACGTTGACCGACTCTTCCGGCGCCGCTCTTCCGGATGTTCGCGTCACCGCCCAATCGGAAAACTCATCTAATGAGTCACCAGTCTCTGCAACATCAGACCACGATGGCCGCTACGCTTTGCAACTTCCTGTCGGCAAATATCGCGTCCAATTTTCACTGCAGTCGTTTACCAGGCGACAATTCCAGTTGGACCTCTCTGCGAGTGGGGCCCAGACTCTGGATGTACGGCTTGTTATTGAGCCCCTCTCTTCCAGTGTGCTCGTTACCGCGCAAACCGAGCCCATTCGCGAGCAATTGTCCTCCGCTCCCAGCGCCATAGTTGCCCGTGAGGAGATCGATCAGCGCCAATTTGTATTTGTTCCTGAACTTCTTCTGTACACCCCTGGAGTCGCCATTGGGCGGACTGGAACCAATGGCGGTACAGCCTCGCTTTTCCTCGACGGTGGCAACTCCAACTTCGTCAAGGTGCTTGTCGATGGTTCGCCCATCAATCCTCCGGGCGGTGCGGTCGATTTCTCGGTACTCACCACCGAAGGTATAGACAAGGTGGAAATCGTTCGTGGCGCGGAGAGCGCAATTTACGGAACGGATGCCGTTTCTGGCGTGGTGCAGTTCTTCTCGCATCGCGGCGACACGCAAGTTCCCGCATTCAGCTTGTTCTCCGAGGGCGGCAGTTTCTCTTCGGTGCGAGGTGGTGGCCAGATCAGTGGGGTGTTTCATCATTTGGATTATGCGGGTGGCCTTTACTATCTCCAGACCGATGGCCAGATTCCCAATAATGATTTTCAGAACCGCACCATATCTGGCAACGTCGGTTATTTATTCAGCGATACGAATCAGCTGCGGCTTTCCATTCGCGACAATTCAAGCGAAGGCGGCATACCGGGTCAGACCCTCTATACGCCGCCCAGCCTTTACCAGCGCATCAATCAGCACCTGTTTTCGGCAAACGCCCGCTGGAATTTTTCTACGGGCACTCACTGGCAGCATCAGCTGATGGGTGCGGAATCATATACACGCCAGCATAGCTTCAATCCGCAACAGAGTTTCTATGCAACGGACCCCTTTGCCTTCTGCCCTCAGGCCAATCCCACGTCTGTTCCCACTGCGGAATTCTGTGACTTCACGGGAGACAGCCTATACCGTTACAACCGCGCAAGTATTGGCGCCCAATCCAGCTACATTCTTTCCAATTTTTCTGCCACCGCCGGCTATCAGTATGAAGTTGAAAATGCTGGTATACCCTCGATAAACGTTGGCCACGTCCGTCGCAACAATCAGGGCGGTTATCTCGATTTCCGCTATCGCCCAGTGCAACGGGTTTCCCTGGACTTTGGCATCCGCGCCGAAGCGAACGACTTTTTTGGTACACGAGTCGTCCCGCGCGCTGGCGCTTCCGTCGCCGTGCACTACGGAAAAGACTTTTGGGGAGATACTCGGCTACGCGGCTTCTACGGGCAAGGCATCAAAGAACCTCGGTTCGACCAGCTTTACAACGACAACTTTGGAGACTTTGGCAATCCCTTGTTGAAGCCAGAAGCCAGCAAGAATTGGAGCGTGGGTTTTGAGCAGAAACTAGCGAACGACCGCGTACTGGTTTCCGCCGAATACTTCTACAATCGCTTCTACAACATCGTCAGTTTTGAGTTCTGCACCCCCCAGACTCCGCCCGGCACGGGAAACACTTGCGGAATAACGCCGCCTCCTGGCGCAGGTCCCAGTTTCGGTTATTACTTCAATACTGATCGCGCCCGCGCTCGCGGCACGAACATTTCAGTCGAGGCCATGCCTCTTCGGTGGCTCATGGTGAAAGGGAATTACACCTACGACGATTCCCTGGTGATCGCTTCTCCGAACGCATTTGATCCCGCGCAGGGTGCTGGGAACCGCCTGTTACGGCGCCCGGTCAATTCTGGCTCAGTTGCTCTCAATGCTCGCTTTCGCCGCGTGAACCTTTCGTTCGCCGGTTACTTCACTGGTGTGCGCACAGACAGTGATTTCCTGTTTCTCGGCTTCACCCGCAACCCTGGCTACGCCCGTTTTGACGCCGCCGCCAGTTACAACCTGACGCGCAGCTTTGCCATTACCGCGCGCGCCACAAATGTCTTTGACAAAAGCTACCAGGACGCGCTCGGCTATCCGGCGCTTGGCCGCGACGCACGCATCGGAGTGCGTTATCAGTTTTCCGGGCGGAATTAGTCACATGCCTCTGCCAGTAGTCTTCGCTTGGAGCGGCGGGAAAGACAGTGCTATGGCCTTGCACTGTCTTCTCCGTGATCCCCAATACGAAGTCGTTTCGCTTTTGACTACCGTTACCGAAGGCTACGAGCGCATCAGCATGCATGGCGTGCGTCGTGAACTCCTTCACCTTCAAGCCCAATCTATCGGTTTGCCTGTCGAGGAAGTCCGTATTCCGCCCCAATGCGTAAACCCAGTCTACGAAGCGCGTATGGCCGAGGCGGTACTCCGTTTTCGCGACCAGGGAGTCAGGCATTTCGCTTTTGGTGATATCTTTTTGCGCGATCTGCGCGAGTATCGAGAGAAAAAACTTCTTCGCGAAGGCATGTCTGCGCTTTTCCCTATTTGGGAGGTTGACACGCGCGAATTGGCTGCCCGGTTTATCCGCGACGGCTTCCGTGCCTACACAGCCTGTATCGATCCCAGCAAGCTCCACAAATCGTTCGCGGGAAGGGAATTAGACAGCAACTTCTTTCGCGAGTTGCCTGCCGACGTCGACCCCTGCGGCGAAAACGGTGAATTTCACACGTTCGTATTCGAAGGCCCCATCTTTCGTTCCCCAATCCCTGTCCGCACCGGGCAGGTCGTAGAGCGCGATACATTTATTTTTTGCGATTTACTTCCAGACTTCCAAGGAGAACAACTATGTTCCGCAAAGTGAATTCCGATAGCGCACTTAATGTGTTTCGTCTCGCGCTGATTGTGGGCTTCATCCTGTTCGCTGCAGCCATTCGCATCCTTCCGCACCCCTGGAATTTCACCCCCATCGGTGCCATGGCCATCTTCAGCGGCGCGAAACTCGCCAACAAGTGGACCGCCTTCTTCATCCCATTAACAGCACTTTTTCTGGGAGATCTCTTTGTCGGTTTCCATAAACTCATGTTCGTCGTTTATCTCAGTTTCTGCTTGAGCGTCCTCATCGGCCGTTATTTGAGCGGCCGCCAGACAGTCTTGGGTATTTCCGTAGCTACCCTCGGGGGTGCTGTCCAGTTCTTCCTGATCACCAATTTTGCGATATGGGCCTACGATTTTACTCCGTACGCCAAAACGCTTTCTGGCTTGCTCACCTGCTACGCTGCAGGCATCCCTTTCTTTGATAACACCCTGGCCAGCGACGCATTCTATGCAACGGTCCTGTTTGGCGGATTCGCTCTTGCCGGGCGTCTCGCTCCCGGTTTTCGCCTCAACGACGCGGCATCGGCGGCCTAAAGACCTCTGCTATACTTTTCCTTTAAACCCATGACCAGATTCGTTACGGAATCCTCACTCTCGCCCGAACTCCTCGCCAAGTACGAGGTAGTCATCGGCCTGGAAGTCCATGCGCAGCTCCTGACGAAAACCAAAATATTCTGCAGTTGCTCGAATCGGTTTGGAGACGCCCCAAATTCCAACGTTTGCCCTGTTTGCCTTGGACTCCCGGGCACTCTTCCGATATTGAACAAGCGCGCTGTGGAATTGGGCATGAGGGCCGCTCTCGCCCTCAACTGCACCGTGCATGAACATTCTCGTTTCGCGCGCAAAAACTATTTTTATCCCGATCTCCCCAAGGGCTACCAAATCTCTCAGTTCGAATTACCTCTTGCCACGGGCGGCTGGATCGAAATTGAGCACAATGGTGGCACTAAGCGTATCGGCATAACTCGACTCCACCTGGAGGAAGACGCTGGAAAGTCTCTTCACGATGGTTTTCCACATTCGGACGAGAAGACCTACGTCGATTTCAATCGCTGCGGCACACCTCTAAGCGAAATCGTTTCCGAACCGGACATGCGTTCTTCGGAAGAGGCTTACAACTACCTGACCACGCTCCGTCAAATCCTTCTTTACGCAGGTATCAGCGACTGCAACATGGAAGAAGGTTCTCTACGTTGTGATGCCAACGTCAGTGTGCGCCTGCGCGGCGCCAAAGAGTTCGGCACCAAGGTTGAGGTCAAGAATCTGAATTCCTTCCGCTATCTCGCTAAAGCTCTCGAATTTGAAATTGAACGCCATGTCGGCGTCATCGAGTCTGGCGGTCGCATCTCCCAGGAAACGCGCCTCTGGAATCAAGCCGAGGGACGCACATTACCAATGCGCTCCAAGGAAAAGGCCCACGACTACCGTTATTTCCCGGAGCCTGATCTTCTGCCAGTTCATGTCAGTCCGGTATGGCGCAAGGAAGTCCACGATTCGCTTCCCGAACTACCCGCTGCCAAGCGCGCCCGTTTTGTGTCCGCCTTCGGCATCACTCCGTACGATGCGGAAGTTCTCACGGACACCCAGGATTTGGCACTCTACTTTGAATCCATGTTCAAGGCTGGCGCTCCCGGAAAAGCAGCCGCCAACTGGATGCAGACCGAACTCCTTCGCCGTCTGAATGATTCCGGCAAAGAGATCACCGCCAGCCCGGTCTCTCCAACCGCTCTGGCGGAACTGGTCACACTTGTTGAATCCAAGAAGATTACCGGCGCCATCGGCAAGAAGGTTTTTGCGGACATGTTCGACTCCAGCCGTTCCGCTGCAGATATCGTTACTGCTCACGGTCTAGGCGCGCAAATCAGCGACGAAACCATCGAGCAAGCTGCTCGCGAAGTCGTCGCGAAGAATCCAGACAACGTGGCCAAATTCAAGTCCGGTAACGAAGGCGTTTTCAATTTCTTCCTTGGCCAGGTCATGAAAGCTACCAAGGGTCAGGCCAATCCCCAGACCATCACCGCAATACTTCGCAGACTTTTGTCCTAGTAGCTGTGGCCTTACGCCGTCTTCTCGTCTGCTGCTGCAATGAAACTGTCATCCCGACCGGATAGCCGAGGTTTTTTGCGGCTCGGAGTGGAGGGATCGTGGCAACCAACCATCGCTGAGAAATTCTCTGCCATATTCTCCTACTCCCCGGCAACTAATCTCCATTTTTACCGAACCATTCTCACGCGGTATCATCTATCGACTGGCACCACCATCGCGAGGACAACATGCTAAAGATCGGCGACAAAGCCCCGGACTTCACTCTCACTTCCGACGAGGGCAAAGAAGTCACTCTGGAAGATTTCAAAGGCAAACGTGTTCTGCTCTACTTCTATCCCAAGGCGAGCACGCCGGGCTGCACCATCGAAGCCTGCGAATTCCGCGACTTGAAACCGAAATTTGATAAAGAAGATGTCGTGGTACTCGGTGTCAGCGCTGATCCGGAGAAGGCTCTGAAGAATTTCAAAACCAGGCAGAAGCTGAATTTCCCTCTGCTCGGCGATCCGACACACAAAATGATCAAGTCCTACGGCGTCTGGCGGATGAAGAAATTCATGGGCCGCTCGTTCAAGGGTATTGTTCGCAGCACATTTCTGATTGGTCCTACTGGCAAGATCGAAGAAGTCTGGGATGAAGTGAAGGCAAAGGGACATGCTTCCCAGACCCTGGCCCGATTGTCTGCGTGAAGAAGCAACCGCCTGCGGATTCCTACACTTCTGTTCGCAATTCGTCTCCCACAGGTTCGATCAGCATGTTGTCGATCAACCGCGTTCTCCCAAAAAACACCGCCATCACCATGTAAGAACGCCGAGCCACTCGCACCACCGGCTCAAATGTCTCCGCGTCCACGATTTCTGCGTAGTCTAGCCGCGCCAAGGGTTCTTTCCCGACCACTTTTAATACCGCCCGCTGCAGTTCCAGCGAGTCGCGGACTCCCGCATGCAATTCCTTTTCGGCCGTTCGCAACGCGCGATGCAGCACCGTAGCCGCCTTGCGATCCTCTTCTCCCAGATACACATTGCGCGAACTCATCGCCAGGCCATCTGCCTCGCGCACAATGGGGCACACCACAATCTCCGTATTCAGGTTCAAGTCACGCACCATCTGCTGCACGATGCGTACCTGCTGCGCATCTTTCCGTCCAAAATAAGCAAAATTCGGCTGCACAATCTCCAGCAGCTTCAGCACTACCGTCGACACGCCTCGAAAATGTCCCGGCCTCGTTCTCCCTTCCAGTCGGCCACTCAATCCTTCCACTTCTACATAAGTAGAAAACCCATGTGGGTATATCTCCGCCGCGTCCGGCAAAAACAGCCCATCTGTCTTTTCGCCAGTCAGTTTTTCGACGTCCACTTCGAGCGGCCGGGGATATTTCGTTAAGTCCTCATTCGGTCCGAATTGTTTCGGGTTCAGGAAAATCGATGCGTACACGGGCGAGCATTCTTGTCTTGCTCGTTTCACCAGTGCCATGTGCCCGGCATGCAGCGCACCCATCGTCGGCACAAATCCAATCACGAGCTGCTCCAGCCGAGCCCCGGCAGCTTTCTCTTTCATCCAGGCAATCGTTCGAATGATTTCCATCACTTGATTGCAGGACCCGTAGTAAGCCTTCAGGCCCCCGCGGCTGTACTCCTCTCTCGGTAGTACGTTATCAGATCCGTTCCGACTCCCTTGGCCCCCAACTGCCTCAGCAGCGCTACTACCTGCCCCCGGTGATAGGTCCCATGATTCACGACGTGATGGATCATCTGCCATCGCGGATTCTTCCCTGGCCCAAAACTCAGCGTCTTGTACTCCATTACTTCTTCCAGTTCCGCCTGCGAGATGTTACAGACATACCTCAGCAGATTTGCCTCATGCTCTTCATAGCGCGCCGCAAGTTTGGGCATTTCCACGAATTCCTTAACATCTGGAATTGCCGCAGGCGACCGGCCCTGCAGCCGTTCCAGCCACACCCACTCCACGCCAAAAATGTGTATCAAGGTGCCTTTCACTGAACTAAAGCTCGATCCCAGTTCCTTAGTGAATTGCTCTGGAGTTAACGCCGCAACAACCCCCAGAATTCTTCGATTTGCCCAAGCGTTAAACTCCACCAGCGCCACAATTTCTTCTCTCTTCATAGCTCACCTCAACTAAAAAGGGTGCAGCATCGCCACACCCTTTGTATTCGACTGTCAAACAAATCAAGAGTTCTTCCGGCTTGTATGCCCGCCATTGAACCGGTCAGCGAGCTCACCGCGCCATCGGGAATGCCTTGCGCATCTTCATTGCACTCGGCGCGTGATACGACTCCGCATCGGATGGAAACGTGCCACCTTGCACGTCGTCGCAATACTCCCGCACCGCCTGCGAAATAACTTCGCCCAAGTTTGCATAACGCCGCGCAAATTTGGGTGGCTCCTGGAACGTCAGTCCCAATACATCATGGAGAACCAGGATCTGCCCGTCGCAATCCGGTCCCGCACCGATCCCAATCGTTGGAATACGGACCGACCTCGTGATATCCGCTGCCAACTCGCGCGGAATCCCTTCCAGCACGATCGCAAACGCCCCTGCCGCTTCTACCGAACGCGCATCTCGCAGGAGTTGCTCTGCCGCGCCCGGAGTCTTCCCCTGCACCCTGTAACCGCCCATAGCGTTCACTGATTGTGGCGTTAGCCCAACATGGCCCATTACGGGAATTTCCGCCTCTGTCAGCCGGGCGACCAGTTCCAGCCGCCGCTCGCCGCCTTCAATCTTTACCGCTTCCGCACCGGCTTCCTTCACAAAACGCATGGCGTTCCGTACTGCTTCGCCAATCTCTCCGTGGTAGGTCCCGTAGGGCATATCCGCCACCACAAGCGCCCTCTGGACTCCCCGCCGCACCGCCTTGGTGTGGTGCAGCATCTCGTCCAGGGTCACTGGCAACGTGCTCTCATAGCCCAAAACGACCATGCCGAGCGAGTCTCCCACCAGAACGACGTCCACTCCGGCCTCATCCACCAGCCGGCCCATGGCATAGTCATACGCCGTCAAACACGTAATTTTCTTGTTGCTAGGAGTAACTGCAGCTAAGGTCTTCCGCTGCAGCAGTTCAGGAACGGTTACTTTGCCCTTACCTTCGGGGGAACCGCTACCCCCAGTCGGGATGATACTCACGTCGGCCTCCGGTGCCATTCCCTGATTTCGGGATACAGCCCATGTCCAACCCCGTTACTATAACAAAAAGTGATGCGAGTCACCATCTTTCGTGATTCTCACTCCTGCCCACCCAAACGGAAACTCCTGCTCTCGCCGCTCAAACCGTGCCACCGAGCTCTTTACACGGGGGCACGGTTTGGACGCCTCCGCCTGCCTGTCCGAAGCCATTCGCCAGGGCGAATCTACTGATCTTTGGAATGATTGGGCCGTTGTACAACTTAGTCCTGCCGAGCAGGCCCTCGCCGTGCCCTCGAGCTCGAACCACCCCATCTGGATGCCACCACAAACCTTGGTTTCTTGCTGTTCATTATGGGCAAGCGCGCAGAAGCGGCACACTTCCTAACCCCATTAATCGTCCGGCGTACTAACCGGCTGGACTGTTGTTGTGGCAAAACGCCCCTGATGCAGCGTGGGCCGAAAGTCGGCCGCGCTCGCGGCAGCGAGTTTCTTCAAGCCTGGCGCTGCAAGTCCTGTGGCTTCCCGTCGTTTGATGCTCCCAACCCTTGAATTCCTTGCCGAATACCATAAAGGCGAGTACACCAAGGCAGCCGCCTCCTGGTACAACGTGGAGAATGACTACGATCCGATCCGCTGCGAGTCTCGTGCGCAGGATGTCCTCCACTACGTCGGAGAGTATTCCAGCTGTACTCGCCCGATCGTTCATGAATGCGATTGTTCCGTTGGTGGAACTGTAGCCAAACTCAAGTCTCTCGGTTTTCAAGCTACCGGCACGGACCTGAATTCTACAGCCATTCGGGAAGGCTTGAAGGAAAGGAATAAATGGATTTTTGCCGAATCGGAACACAACTTTTTCGAGAAATATTTTGCTGGTCGGTCTCTCGACCCTTTCCTCATCCACACGTTTCAGTCGCCTGCCGCTCGCCTCGACGACCTTCTCGCGACTCACCGCTTTTCCGTACCCACCAATAATGTTGTCGCCTTGAAAATTGACACGGAAGGCCTGGAAGGCCAGGTCCTGGCCGGTTCACACACGCTCTTGGCATCTCAACAACCCCTGATCCTTGCGGAAGCGGGCCACAGCAACGCTCTTGCCTCAAGGGAACTCTTGCCGCTCGGTTATGTCTACGCACATCGCTCAAGTCGCCAACTGTAATCCGTCTCGGTCCCAGTCAACTGCATCAATGGTTTCTGTCTTCATCCCGCTCACTTCGACGAATATCGACGCATCGGATTGCTTGAATCTTAGCTCCGGCATCGCGCTACAATCAGCGTAATGTCGTCGTGTTGTTCATGCGGGCTGAATTTTCGCACTTCCTCGAGGATGCAAGCCAGCAAATCCTTGCAACACAGACCTCGCTGCTGCTGCAGCACTTCAGTCAGTCGGTGTAATCCGAACTCATCCCCGGCCGCGTTGAAGGATTCCGTCACTCCGTCGGTGAACAGCGCAAAGGTATCGCCCGGAAAAATCTGCCGTTCTTCGATTTCACAATCCCACTCCTTAAATGCCCCTAGAACCGTAGCTGTAGAATCGAGACGTTCCATCGTGCCATCTCTTCGCAGCAAGAGCGCGGGCAAGTGCCCGCAGTTCGCATAGCGTAGCCGCCCGGCAGCGTCGTCATATTCTCCGAAAAAGAGCGTTGCAAAGGAGCCATCCGGCGTATTTTCGCGGAATAACTGGTTCACAGAGCGCAAGAGTCGCTGCGGCTGATCCAGCGCAACCGCGCATTGGCTGCGTACATTCGCTTGCAGGTTTGCCATCAACAGTGCCGCGGCGATCCCTTTACCGGCTATATCTCCGACCACTAATCCAAGCCTTTGCTCGCCCAAATCCAGAAAATCGTAATAGTCGCCGCCTACCTTGCGCGCCTGAATGCAAATTCCGTCGTACTCAAGGCCTTTCAAGGGCGGCATTCTTTGGGGGAAAAGTCTTGCCTGCACTCGCGTGGCAATTTCCATTTCCTGTTGGACACGGCGTTCCAATTCCCGCTTTTCCGCCTGCGCCCGCCGGTCCTGCTCAAGTCGATGAGTCACTTCATCAAAGCTCACCAGCGAAAATGAATTTCCGTCCACATCCCGGAACCGGGCAAATACACTTCCCCAAATCGGTGTCTGCTCTCCCAGCAGCATGTTTCCCATGGCATCACCCTTTGGGTCCCCGGCAAACTTCAATCTCTTCAGTCTTGGTGTCTGTTGAAAGCGAACTCCACGCCGTGACCATTCCTGAAACTTCGTGGTTACATCCTCGGTCATGAAAACCACGTGAGTGGAACGCCCAATCAACTTGTACTCGGGAGAAGTAGGTATCGGCACAATCAGCGAGAGGATCGCTGTCCCATCAGGCGGTGCAACCCCCACCCATCGTTCTCCATTCTGTAGCCGGGTGTCGAATGCCAGGTGAAATCCAAGTTGATCCAGGTAGAACTTCAGGCTCCGGTCCTGGTTCCGAACAAAAATATTCACACCGTGGAGACGCAAGTATTGTTCACGCGCACTCAGGGGCGGATTGGCTCCGTTCGATCTGTCTCGCTCGGAAGAGTTTTCCATCGCCAAAAGTATAAGTCAGAACGACCTTCTCTCAGCCGCCCTGATTCACCAACTATTCTCCACCTTTTTTGCCCGAACCCGCGCGCCGCTATGCCATGTAGAAGACTTCCTTCATCATCGCGAACCTTTCGCCAGGCTGCATGTCTGTCACTGGCTCGAAGTACTTCGCCATCTCTTTTTGCCAGCGAAGATTCACAGGGTCTTCATCCAGCGCCTTCCAGGCTCCCTCAAAATCGTCCACACGCATCACGAGAATCAAGTCTTGTCCTCTTCGAAAAATAGAGTAGTCCGAAATCCCAACTTCCCTTAATTTCGCCAGCAACTCCGGCCATACGTTCTCGTGATCCCGTTCATACCCCTCGGCCGCACCGGCTTTGATACGCAAACGGAATGCAACCCTTGCCATCGCATTTCTCCTCAACTGCCTTTTCTTTGCTGCTTTGCAGGCGCTTGCGCCCGCCCTTTCCACTGCCCGCCTTTGCCCAACCAGAATCGCATTGCCGACACCCATGTGGCATACGTGTAGAACAGCGCCGCCACCGGCAAAGTGACAGCCCAAAGCGCCGGTAGTCTATAAAACCGTACCGTCGGCAGATACGACACCGTCATCAAGGCCCAGGTCGCTAAACCAATTCGCCACAGGACTGACTGCGAACTGAAGGCGAATAACACTGGGAGCAGATACGTTATCAACATTCCCAAAAGAGTCCCTGCCAGTAAGGCCGCGGAGTATCTCAGTTGTGTGAACGCCGTTCGCGCGATCAGGTCGCGAATCTCACCGAAAGATTCGTAGGCCCGCAAGCTCACACTTCTTCGCGTCAATCCCATCCAGATTGATCCGCCACTTCCTTTCACGGCACGGGCCAACGCGCAGTCGTCGATCACTTCAGTCCGGATCGCCGCCAATCCTCCCATTCGCTCTAATGCGGCTTTCCGCAACAGAACGCAGCCGCCTGCCGCTCCGGCTGTCTTCACGCCTCTGTCCGCAATCCACTTCGGTGGGTATAGCTTCAAGAAGAAATACAAAAATGCCGGGATCAATAGTCGTTCGGCGAACGACGTGGCTTTCAACAAAACCATTAGCGAGGTCAGATCAAGCTTCTGCGTTTCCGCACGCGCCACTAATTGCACCAGCGTCTCCGACCCATGCTCAATGTCCGCATCCGTAAACCAAACATAATCTGTGGCAATTGTGGCGCTGCTTTCAATCCCGTACTGCATCGCCCACAGTTTACCTGTCCAACCATTGGGTAGTGTGCTGGCTGCCACAATGTTCAGCTGTACAGCTGCTCCCGTAATTTGTTCCGCCTCCCGTGCGAGCGCCGCCGTGCCGTCTTCGCTTTCATCGTCCACAACGATTACTCGAAATTCACCCAAGTAGTTTTGCTTCAGCAGGGAACTCACTACCCGCGCAATAGTCTCCGCTTCATTTCTCGCAGGTACGATGGCCACCACGCTCGGCCAGGAGGCCAAGCTGGCAACCGGTCGCACGTCATCCTCGAATCGGCTGAGTTGCCAGAATTCGCCTCGAAAAAAGATGAGCACAACCCAGATGAGCAGGGAGAGAACAGCGAGTATAAGCGCCAGAAAATGCACGCCCCATTTTGTCGCGAATGCAGTTTTGGCGCTAGGCCAGGTCTTCCGCGCGAATTGGCAGTCGCCGGACGCGCTTTCCTGTCGCTGCAAAGATGGCGTTGCATACCGATGCGGCAACCACCGGCAATCCCGGTTCTCCAATGCCCGTCGGCTCTTCCTTGCTCATTATTACGTGCACTTCGGTTTGTGGCGTGTCCGCGATCTTGGGCATGTCGTAGTCATTGAAATTGGATTGCTCCACACGGCCGCCACGGATCGTGATCGCATCATGGAGAGTCGCAGACAATCCATAGATCGCGGCTCCCTCAACCTGGGCCCTGACACCTGCTGGATTGATTGGCCTCCCACAATCCACCGCATACACCAGTCGGCGAATCTTCACAGCGCGATTCTCCACGCTTACCTCTGCAACGCACGCGGTGTAAGTCTCAAAAGAATAATATCCGGCGATTCCACGGTACATTCCCTTCGGCAGAGGCGAACTCCAGGCGGCTTTTTCCGAAGCCAATCTCAAGACACCCTTTAACCGAGCCGTATCCAGTGGTTTTCCTTCCTTTGGATTTCCAAAGTCCGGAATCTTGCGGTCCTCTCCAATCAGCTTCAGCCGAAACTCCAGCGGATCTGCTCCCGCCGCTGCTGCCAGTTCGTCCACAAAGCATTCCACCACGAATCCGCTCGTCGAATGCTCAACGGATCGCCACCACGCCCGGGGCACTCCTGATTTTGCCAACGTGTACTCCACGCGGTAATTGGGTGTCTGGTACGGAATAAACGTTGCGGTGCCAAACTCCGAATTCTCCGGCGTTTCCGTGCCTTTCGGACTCCACATCGCGTCAATCGACGTTGACGTCTGAAAATGCTTCCACGCCGTCACATTTCCCTTGGTGTCAACGGCACCTGTGAACTTGTGATACGACGCTGGCCTGTAAAAATCGTGCTGCATATCGTCTTCGCGCGTCCACAATACTTGAACGGGCTTCCCGGATTGCTTCGCTACCTGAGCGGCCTCGGTCACAAAGTCGCCCATGTACCGGCGTCCAAATCCACCGCCCATCAACGTGGTATGCACTTTCACCGATTCCTTCGGCAATCCGGAAACCTTGGTAATGATGTCCAGTGCCCATTGCGGCGCCTGTGTAGGCACCCAGGCTTCTGCGCCGTCCGGGCGTATGTGAACAGTGCAATTCATCGGCTCCATCGTGGCATGTGCCGCGAATGGAAACTCATACGTTGCTTCCACTTTCTTGCTGGTCGCTGCGGTCGCGCCATCCGCGTCGCCGTCATTACGCACGATTTTTCCCGGCTTTGCCGCATTCTCCATGAACTGCCTATGCAGAAGTTCGGAAGACTCTCCCGAGTTCGGTCCCTCATCCCACACGATTTCCAGCGCGCTCCGTCCCTGGATCGCACTCCAGGAATTGTCTGCCAGCACAGCCACGCCACCTGTAGCAAACGACGAGGTCATTTCCGGTTCAATCGCGAATACATCGCGCACACCAGGCACGGCCTTGGTTTTAGTCGCCTCAAACGATTTCAGTTTCCCGCCAAACGTCGGGCATCGCGCAATGACGCAATACAACATCCCCGGCATGCGGGAATCAATTCCAAATTTGGCCGTGCCGTTGACCTTGGGTTTTGCCTCATACCGGTTGGTATCGTGTCCCACGATCGTGAAATCATTCGAATTCTTCAACGGCACCGTCTTGAAATCCGGAATCGGCAGTTTTGCCGCGTCGTTAGCCAGTTCGCCGTAGGTCAGAAAATTCTTGCGCGAACCGTGCAGCACTCCTCCATCCTGTGCCACGCAAGTGTTTGGGTTCACCTTCCATCTCTGCGCCGCCGCGGTGATCAGCATTTCTCTTGCGGCCGCACCTGCTCGTCGCGTCGGCAGCCACGAACTATTGATGCTCCCGCTTCCTCCCGTGCCGTGGTTGTACACCGCTGGATCGGTCGGTGCCTGTTCTACATGCACCTTGCTCCATTCCAGCGACAGCTCTTCCGCCAGAATCATGGGCAGCGCCGTCATGATGCCCTGACCCATTTCGGACTTACCCAGGATCAGCGTCACTCGATTGTCAGGAGTGATGTGAATCCATGCATCGAACGGATTCGTGGGCTTCTTCTCCTGCTGGGCAGCGTTTTCTTGTGCAGCGGCCGCGGACAAGTGAAAGCCGATGAGAAGTCCCGTCCCGGCAATCGTCCCAGTCTTTAGAAATGCACGACGATCAAGAACAGTATTCGTAGACATGAGAAACCTCACGATTTACCGCGCAGGGTTTGGGAAGCGCGGTGGAAGAGAAATTACTTGGAAGCCTGAAGTGATGCGGCGCGATGAATCGCTTTGCGTATCCGCTGGTAAGTACCGCACCGGCAGATGTTGCCGCTCATTGCGTCGTCGATATCTGCGTCGGTGGGTCTGGGTTTTTTAGAGAGCAATGCGACCGCGGACATGATCTGTCCAGACTGGCAATAGCCGCACTGCGGTACATCTTCTTCCATCCATGCTTTCTGCACAGGATGAGTCCCGTCGCTCGAAAGCCCTTCAATCGTTGTAACCTTCTTGTTTGCCACGGTGGAGATCGGCGTGATGCAGGAACGCGACGCCTCCCCATTGATGTGCACCGTGCACGCGCCGCACAGCGCCATACCGCACCCAAACTTCGTCCCCGTCATGTTCAACGTATCGCGAAGCACCCACAAAAGGGGCATCTGCGGGTCGACATCGACGGTCTTGGATTGCCCATTCAATGTAAATGTAATCGCCATGACACCCTCCCTCGGGCCGTCCCGATATCGTACACCATGTCTGGCCTGGATGGTAATGTGTGCGAAAAACCGCCTAGAGCCCGTCTAGCCTGTCGCCGTTACTGCGGGCTTGCTGCTCCCCAGGGGTTTAAGCAACCTGAACAACGACGCGTTCGCCAGAATGGTAATCAATGAAGCCGCCAGCGTCGCGTTGTATATCTCCGTCGAAATCAGCCCAGCCTGCAGCGATACCTGCGCCAGAATGAAAGAAAACTCTCCAATTTGCGTCAACCCGATCCCCACTCGCAGCGCACTGTCGTTCGAATACCGGAACAGCTTCACTACTCCAAACCAGATTGCGAATTTTCCTGCCAGCACCATTCCAACGAGCAACAGAATGCTCTGCCAGCTCACAATCCAGCTTCGCGGATCGATCAACATTCCAATCGTCGCAAAAAACAAAGCTACGAAGGCGTCTCGTATCGATTGTGTCTGATGCGCCAGTTTGTGCGTGAATTCCGAACTCCCCAGAAACAACCCGGCGAGGAACGCTCCCAATGCCAGTGATAATCCCACCGCCTCCGTCAGTGCTGCGATGGCCAGGCAGATGGTCAGTGCCACCATCAGCGAAATCTCGTCGTTGCAGGTTTTCTCAACGCGCGACAGCAGGGGCGGCACCAGCTTCCACGCCGCCACGGCAATGGGGATCAACAACAGCAGCGATTTCCCGATTTGCCAAGCCAATTGACTTAAATTGCCGCTGCTAGTGAGTGATAATCCGGGCAGCACTACCGTCAGTATGACCACCGCGAGGTCTTCTACCAGCGTTAGCGTGATCATCACACGGCCCGCTTCCGTCGACAGTTCTCCCCGGTCCATCAGCAGTCGCATCAGCACCATCGTGCTTGCCACGGAAATGATGCAACCTACTGCCAGCCCTTGTCTCCAGGGCCAACCCAACACCGCTCCCACTCCCATTCCCAGCCCAATCGATAACACAATCCCCAGGGGCGCCCCCATCAACGCCACCCACTTTACACGGAGCAATTCCGGTATCGAAAACTCTATCCCCACAGAAAACATCAGCAGGATTACGCCAATCTCGGCCATCACTTCGAAGGTGTGCACATCCGTCACACGCGGCCCAGGCGTCAGTGGGCTCAACACCAGCCCAGCCAACACATAGCCCAGCAGAATCGGCTGTTTCAGTTTCCAGGCAATTAACCCACAGAAAGACGCCGCCACGAATACCATGGCGATATCACGAAAAATTACGGAATGCACCATAACCTCTCCTGCGGGTCCTGATTTAGCCAAAAGTCTACCATCGCCTGGGCATCAATCGCAGTTGTTCCGGTCAAAATACAATCAGTCCTTGTCCAAATCCCTGAAACGACTTACTATCTCCCCACCAGATTGCGGTTGGTTCAGCATGTAATAAGAACAAACGCCACTTGTTTCGTGCCTCCATCTCGCTCGGCCTCTGGTTTTGCAGTCATCGCTCCCGTAGTTCACCGCCTGTTCGAAATTTGTGTCCGTTAAAAATGGTGATGGTCTGCTTTGTAACTTCGCAAGCGCCGCGCCTGTAATTTACTTAAGGAGAATTCAATTGAAGAAGACAGTCATCGGAATTTTGCTTGTCGCAGGTATTTGTTTTGCCCAATCGCCTCGCTCTTTGGCTCAGGCCGCTTCATCGCAAGGCTCGACTGCCTCCGCCGACAAGGGTGGCCAGGTAATGAGCGATCAGGACATACAATTGCTCCGCCAGGACATTCGCTCGCACAAAAAACAGTTGATTGCTGCCAATCTGATTTTGACCCCCGACGAAGCCACCAAATTCTGGCCCGTTTACGATCAATACATCGCCGAATTGGTGAAGATTAATGACGCCAAGTATGCCGCCATCAAGGAATATGCGGAACAGTGGGGCACCATGACCAACGAACAGGCCCTCGCTCTAACCAGTAAGTCCTTGGGTGTGGATCAATCCGTTGCTCAGCTGCGCCTCAAGTACGTCCCCATCTTTCAAAAGGCGATACCAGGGACCAAGGTGGCCACCTTTTTCCAGATTGATCGCCACCTCCAAATGTTGATTGACGCACAACTGGCTTCACAGTTGCCCCTCGTCCAGGACCAAAAGTAGATTGAACTTTGAATTCGTTGTGGGAAAGCCCTGTGGTGCAATTCACCTGCAGGGCTTCTTATTTGAGTTGAAGTAATTTCAGTTTCCTGAAAGCCTGGTATTGTGTCCGGCCTGTATTCTTTCGCAAACAATTAAAGAGTTGCTTCTGCTGGAGTGCGGCGAGGTGGTTCCGGTTCCACCCCCTTCCAGCCTACCGGCCTGCCGCTTACTGCTTCTTTCACTGAACGAAACAAAACGATATACATCAGTTGCCGGTAATAGAATCGCTGCAGTAAGACGGGGATCAGCAGTGACCAATCTTCTTTGCGTTCCAGCGCAAACGCAATCACGCACGTCAGCACATCAATAATCAAGAATCCCAGGAAAAACAGCACCGACCGCTGCACATCCGACGTCGTCCAGAGTTGAGGGATCTGCGTAATATGCAGTTGGGCCAGTCCCCACAGCAGCAGGCTTCCCAGGAACATCAGATCTATGATCGGGGAAATTAGTGGTAACAAAATCTGGAAAATAAAGATGTTCGGCAGCGCCACGCAGCCCAGCGTTCCGTACTTCGCGCGAAACAGCGTGTCACTGTGTTTCCAGAATGACTGCAATGTTCCAAAGGTCCACCGAAAACGCTGCCGGATCAACACTCCAGGCGTTTCCGGGGCCTCCGTCCACGCGATGGCATACTCGTCGTAGGTAACGCGCCAGCCCAGCCGCCGAATTGCTATCGTCAAGTCCGCGTCTTCCGCCACCGTGTCCGCCGTAATTCCACCCACAGCCTCAATCGCCTCTCGGCGCCAGGCACCTAGCGCTCCAGGCACTACCGTGATGCAATTCAGCAGATCGAACGCGCGTTTCTCCATGTTTTGGCTGGTGATGTATTCCAGCGCCTGCCAGCGGGTCAGCCACTTCGAACGATTGCCCACTTTTACGTTTCCCGCTACCGCACCTACTTTGGGGTCGCAGAAATGCCGCAGCAAATTGCGAATCGCGTCGGGCTCGATCTCCGTGTCCGCGTCAATCGTAACTACGATTTCCGTTTGCGCATGAGAAAGTGCATTGTTCAATGCCGCCGCTTTCCCTCGGTTCGATTGATGAATGATTTGAACGTATGAATTTCGCCCAAAATTGCTGTTCAGCAGCTCCAGCGTTGCATCCGTTGAACCATCGTCTACCACGATCACGTGCATATGCAAGTAATCGGACATCAGCACGGATTGCACCGTCTGCACGATTACGCTCTCTTCGTTGTGCGCCGGAATCAGCACTGTCACGCTGGGTGCTGGATCTGGAAGCTTGTCGTGATCCGGTCGGAGCTTTTCGATGATCGCCAGTATCCCGATAATCAGGGCGCGAGCACTCACCAATATGATTCCCAGAATGAATATCGTGGCAATCAAGTAGCGGAACCATTGAAATATGCTGAAAATCAATCCGTCCGCGCGCGCCGATAATTGCTCGCGAAACGACAATGGCACCATCACGTCGTTCCGTTTCTTCCCGATCAATTCCGCTACCGAAACAAATTCAAAACCTTCTGCACGCAACTGGTCGATGATCATTGGCAACGCCTTCAACGTCTGCGAGCGATCGCCCCCTCCGTCATGCAGCAAAATAATATTCCCTTTCTTTGCCTGGTCCAGCACCTCATCCACAATGTCCTGTGCCGGGCGCGCATGCTTATCTTCTCCCGTTCGCCAGTCATTTGGATCGATCCTTTGCCCTACGATCAGATAGCCCAATTCTTGCGGGTAGGGCAGTTGCGCTACCTCTTCCGCGTATTCCGGCTGGTGATCGATTCCATACGGAGGCCGGAATAAGATCGATTTCACTCCTAACGTGCTCTCAATCAGCCTTTGCGTCAGGTTCAATTCCCATTTCAGTTGTGTCTTTGAAATTTCGTCAAACTTAGGATGCGTGAACGTGTGATTGCCGATCTCGTGCCCTTCCGCATACTCTCGCTTCAGTATGTCCGGCGAGCGATTGGCTTCGTCTCCAATGACAAAAAACGTGCCCGGTACCTTTTTTTCCTTCAGTACATCCAGCACCCTCGGCGTCCAGGTCCGGTCGGGCCCATCATCAAACGACAGCACCAGTTTATTCTTCGAGTTTCCTAACTGGTCGATATCGTACGAAAGTGGATAGGCATCGTATCTTTCAGACGTAATCAGATCAGTAGCGGAGTCGTAGGTGATGCTGCGCCGTCCGCTCTTTGGCACGTCCGTGATATGCCAGATATCCCCTGCGCCTTCCAAAATCAGATCGGGGCCCGGGGGAATGTCCTGAATCTTCGCCCTGGTCGCCTCGTCCGGCCGCGTGGCATCCCAGATCGGCCATAATGAGGAGTCCGCGGAACCGAAGCGCCACAATGCCGTCCCCCGGACCCCCATGCGCTCACAGGCTCTTTCTTCGTTGTATGCCGTAACTGCATCCAGCAACCACACCTGGTGGGTGCGATCATTTTCGTCGGAATACGAATAGTGGGGATTCAACGATGCCGCGTCAAAGTCGACATCAGTCTCGGATTCGTGCGCGTGCAACAGCGCTTCCTGAATGCTGAACTCTTCCGCGTGCTGCGGTTCTCTTTTCGTCGCTTCCGACCAGTCGTAAGCGTAGTTTGCTATGCCCACCACAATCTTCTGCGCCGGAACTTCCTTCAATATTTGTTTCAGATTCTCCACAAACCAGTCTTGCGCTGCGATCGGCCCTGGCGGCGACGTGATCCAGTGCTGGTCGTAATTCATCAGAATGATTGCGTCCGTCTCTCTTCCAAAAAATGCGTAATCGTACTCGTCATCGCGCGCCGGCAACGCAATCATCAGCTTCAATCCTGCTCCGTGTAGTTCCGGCGCAAACTCCCCGATGAATTTCTTGAAATCCGCCTGACTCTTCTTCGGCACCTCTTCGAAGTCCACCACGATCCCGGCTTGCTTCGACTCCACCGCATAATCCACAGCATCTGTAATCAGCCGTTTGCGCGATGCGGGAATTGCCAGCATCTCGCCTAGCTCTTTCGAACGCCACAACTGGCCATCATAATTATTGAGCAGCCCCATCATGGGAAGTTCCAGGGGCGGGTTCATCGCTCGCATCCACTGGTGCAGCTTGTCCTGTTTGATCCGCGAGATTGCTTCCGCCGGCGAAACTTTTACCTTTTGGTTCAACTCGTAATCGACAACCGTAATCGCCCCATCCGAAGACACGGCGTGAAGTTGCTCCGGCATCAGTAAGTCGATGTCTTTGTAGTGTTTCTTGAGCGATGCCAGGCTGTTCGGATCCCAGCTCACAAAGAAAGCCGCCCGCAGCGGGTCGTAGGCGGCAGGCACTTGCCCGATATTGGCCACTCTCTTATGCCGGCCTTCCCTCAGCACCACCGGTTTCGACGCCTTCTTTTTCAACGCGTGGTATAGCGGATGGGTATCAGGCAGTAACAACGAAGACGGCAGCTCCACGCTGCGCGCGATCGTAATAAAAAAATAGACCAGCAAAAGCGTCAGCAGCACTCCACTGACTTCCAGCGCCCGGCGCGTGCGCTTCCAGCGCACTTTTTCCGCGTCGTAAAATATCGGTCTACGTTCTTTCATCTATTCAATTAGGATGCCTCTGGGTCCTGGCTGGGAGGCCCCACTCCGTCGACTGAAAACGCATCTTCTATTGTAAGATGCGTAGCAGCGAATGCGACGAATTTTATCTAGTCCTGTAACCGCACTTCTTGTTGGCGCCTGTCTCCGGCTTTTCTTCGTTCTGAAATTTCCCGCCGGTTCCGGTGATACTGTCATTTATGAACAGCTCGCCTCAAACTGGCTGAAGCACGGCAAATATGCCATGGACATTGCCGGGCAACCCGTCCCCGTGGATCTGCGTATGCCCGGATATCCCTCCTTTCTCGCCATTCTTTACGCTCTATCCGGCCGAATCGGCGACAACGCCCGCTTAATCGTCATGCTCGCCCAGGTTGCTGTTGACCTTGCTACTTGCCTGCTCATTGCCGGCCTTGCGGCTCTCTTGACCCACATTTATGGCAACCACCTTAGATCCGGTCGCACCTTTGTAGTAGCCCTCTGGCTTGCCGCTTTATGTCCTGTGACTGCCAACTATGTTGCCGTTCCCCTTACTGAAATCTGGGCCATCTTTTTCACCGCCCTTGCTTTCGTTTTTCTCATCGTTCTTTTGGCTCGCATTATGTCCGCCCCGCTTCCTGATCAGTTATCGCGATTCTTGCGCACTGGCAATTTGCTTATTCTCGCTGCGTTTTTCGGCGCCGCCATCGGCCTCGGCACATTGTTTCGCCCAGAAACTCCGATTCTTCTCGTCACTTCGCTTCTCCTGCTGGCTTACTGGATGTGGCGCCAACGACAAACTCGCGCCTGCTTCAAGATGGCTTTCGTCACGGGTGCTGCTTTTCTATTGCTCCTCCTTCCCTGGACCATCCGCAACGCAAGAACATTCCACGAGTTCCAGCCACTTGCCCCCAAAGACGCCACACTCCCCGGGGAATACGACCCTAAAGGGTTCATGGCCTGGGAACGCACTTGGCTCTACCGCGTTCGCGACTGCTACCTGGTTCCTTGGAAGCTGAATGAAGAATCCATCAATCTCGAAGACATTCCCGCATCCGCCTTCGACACTTCAGATGAGAGGGAACGCATTGCCGCCGTTCTCGAAACTTATAATAACGACCTTTCGCTGACCGAAGCTGAGGACGCCGTTTTCGCTCAACTCGCCCGCGAGCGTACCGCTCGCCATCCTCTTCGCACCTATCTCTGGATTCCTCTTCGGCGCGCCGGCCGCATCTGGTTCACTCCGCGCATCGAACTCATCCCCGTCTCTGGACACGTCTTTCCCCTCGCTTATATGCACGAGGAAGATCCCGTCGATCAGCGCGTAACCATCTTTTATTTCATCCTGAATTTCTTCTACGTTGGGCTGGCGATTGCCGGGATTTGCAGACTCTGGACGGCACGCGCCGTTCGTCCTGCAATCCTGCTCATCGTGTTCTACATTCTTGTCCGCACCGCATTCTTGACCACCATCGAAACTCCAGAGCCTCGCTACACACTAGTCTGTTTCCCCGCTCTTCTTGCTCTCGGCGCACAACTCCTCGCCGGAAAGGGATTCGTCAGCAAAGAATCCGGCCTGTCTACTCAGGGCTGACGGTACCTTTCTCCCCTACGACTCTTCCGGAGGTTCCGGGTGTATCGTAACTCGCGACACCTGCGGGAATCGTTCTTTCACCCGATCTTCCAAGGCTGCAGTGACATCGTGGATATGCGTAATCGGCAGCGCGCTCTTCATCACACAGTGGCAAGAAACAAGTATGTGCTGCTCCACCTGCCGCACCCTCACATCGTGGCAATTGATTAGTTCGTCGTACTCTCCGGGCAGACTGTTCAGGAAGCGGTCGACCGACATTTCCAATTGCCTCATCTCTCCCGCGCGCGTATCCGGTGTTGCAATGTGACGTCCCAACGGCTCAATGTGAATATTCACGTCCATCTTGCCTTCACGCAGATCGCGAATTCCTTCTTCCAACGTCGTCGCTTGACGATGCGCATCCCGCAAACTGAGATTCTCATCCACTTCCAAATGTAGCTCAACAAATAACTGCCCATCCTGGTCCACGGCAGTAATGTCGTGCACCGCCAGTCCCAGCCGTTGTGCTACTGCTCGCACCGACTCGAACAGGTGCTCATCTCGGGGGGCTCTCGGTTCGGTGTGCACAATTACATCGGCAGGGGCAATCTCCCCAATCCTCTTCTCGATCGCGTCCGTAAGCACGTGAACCTGTTCCAGGCTCGCGGTTCGCGCCACACTTACTGTCGCGTCTACAAAATGCCGGTTGCCCGACCGCCGAACCCGTACACGCTCCACGTCCAGCACACCGTCCATACTCCCGACCGCTGCACTAATCTCATCGTGCAATCCCTCGGGGGCCGCGTCCAGCAGTGCGTCTAGTGTCCGTTTTCCCAATTGCGATCCAACCCACAGGATCACCCCTGCTACGCCAAGTCCCGCTATCGCGTCCGCGTACACCAACCACGGCAGATGCCACGTTTCGCCCGCCCACACCAAGGCAATTCCCACGATGACGACGATTGTGCTCCACACGTCCGTGGAAAAGTGCAGTGCGTCCGCTTCCAACGCCTCACTTGTATGTTTTTTTGCCACGGCATTCAGCCCTCGCGCGCGGGTCATGTCGATTCCCAGCGCCACACATAAGACCACGATCGCTGTGATGCTTGGCTCGATATGTACGGTTCGGAAGAATAGTCGTGCGAACGCTTCGTAGATGATGTAGATGGCCGTCACGATCAGCAGGCCTGTCTCCATAAATGCGGAAAAATTCTCAAATTTCCCGTGCCCATAGGGATGCCGTTCATCTGCGGGTTGATCGGAGACTCTCACGGAGAGATAGGTGATCACCGCCGCTACCAGATCCAGGCTCGAATGAAGTGCTTCAGATAAGACACCCAGGCTTCCTGTTCGCGCCACCAAAAATGTTTTCAGGCCGACCAGCAGAATTGCTGATCCAACGCTCAGAAGCGCGGCCCGCTTCTTTTCCCTCACGATCTCCTGGATTCGCTGCGAAAGCACCATCCGTTAAGCCTACCTCAACTCGCCAAACCATGCGGCTCCCTTTCCGCAATCCCTTGAATGGTCACTCATCACAAGAGGTATGACCTACGCACTTGCCTTTAGAACCATACCTTACTATCCTTTCTCGCAATTCTTCGCGGAGATCTCATGCGCAAACTATTTCCACTCATCCTGCTTCTTCTAGTTTCTTCGCCCATTGCCTTTTCGCAGACCGAGAATGGTAAGAGCGCCTGGTCGGTACTTTCCGCGCCAACCTTGGACTCCTCAAAGACCGCCGTAACCGAAAATGTCCAGATTGTTCGTGATCGTGCCCATATCACCCTGGTCAACGGCTCCATCGAATTCTTCAAGCCGGTAAATGGCATCGTTTTCGGAGCTATCTTTCATGGGGAGGGGCGTCTCCAGGTCGATCCGCCCAACCCGGCCGAAGCACGTCAATTGCAGCTCTTCACTAAACAAGACAAACTTGCGGTCGCCTTCTCCGATGCTACCTTTAGTTTTACCGACGGACTATTCGACGAAGTCTCCAAGCAGGTCAAATGGAAAGACGGCGCAACCGCTGATGATCTCTACGCCAAACGCCAGCAAGAGCGCGAAGATCTCGGCGCCCAATACTTGCCCGTTCTCTTCAAGAGCGTCATGTCCTCTGACCAGAAGCGCACTGCCTATTTCGTCGCCGATCTAAAAATAAAGGACCACGGTTGGGTGGAACTCCGCGACGACGCCACCCAACTCGAGGAGATTCGCATTGGCCGCTGGTCCGATGTCGGTCCATTCAAGCTTAAGGATTACTGGATGATTTTTCCTGCCGGGGGACGTGACCCTCGCCACGTTTATGATGATCCCTCGGCCCGCCAGGATTTCCTCGTTCTCGATAATCAAATTGCCACTACCGTTACGGAAGGCGCGGAACTATCTGCAAACGCTCATGTCACCATACAACCACGCTACTCTGGGGAACGTGTTCTCCTCTTCGCCCTGGATTCCAATCTGCGGGTCAGTTCCGTTAAGGACGCCAAGGGCGCGCCGATCGAATACATTCAGGCGCGCGAACGAAAAGACCGCTACCAATCTTACGGTGACTATCTGGCGCTTCTCTTGCCTCAGCCCACGCAAACTTCGGAAAAACTCACCTTCGAGTTCCAATATGGCGGCAAGAAAGTGGTACGCCGCGTCGGCAATGGCAACTACGCCTGCGAAAGTTTCGGTTGGTACCCCGCCCCTTTACAGAATGAACTTGGTGTCGACGAGTTTGCTCTTCGCACGAATTTCGACCTCACCTTCCGTAGTCCCAAGAAATTTAAGTTGGTCGCCACTGGCAACAAAATCAGCGAAACCGTTGACGGCAAGGAACTCATTACCAACTGGAAGAACGACAAGCCTCTGACAGTCGCCGGATTTGCGTTTGGCGATTACAAGCTAGTCTCCGACAAAGTCGGCGACATCGAAGTCGACGTCTACGCCAACAATCAGCCCGACGATGTTCTCAAGTCGATTCAGTCCTATTTCGATAATTCACTCGACGACCTCGCAGCAGGCCCTGGTGGAAGTCATTCCGCCACTGCCGCAGTCGGTAACATGACGCCTTCCGGCCTCGGTAAAACCATCAACATTGAAACCGCTAATACCCTCCGGCTTTTTCAGGGCTATTTCGGACCCTATCCCTATAAAACTCTCTCCGTCGCCAGCATTTCCGGTACCTATGGACAAGGCTGGCCAGGCTTGCTCTACCTCGGCTGGTTCACTTTCCTCGATGCAACGCAGCGGCATGAAATTGGATTCAAGAATCAGACCCAAGTCTCTGATTTTTTCCGCGCTCACGAGAGTTCTCACCAGTGGTGGGGCCATCGCGTCGGCTGGAAAAGCTACCATGACCAGTGGCTTTCCGAAGGCTTCGCGGAGTTTTCAGGGCTTCTCTACGTCCAATATCGCCAGAGCCTCAAGGAATCGCTCAGCCAGTTCCGCATCGTGAAAGACTATCTGGCGGCACCGGATCTCAACAGTCACAAGCGCGAAGACCTCGGACCAATCTGGATGGGCCCGCGCATTCGCTCTTCGGTAACCGATCCCGGTTCCTATCAGGATCTCATCTACTCAAAAGGTGCGTACGTCCTTCAAATGCTACACGCGCAGATGGTGGATTCGCACAATCCAGATTACGACCACGTATTCAAGGAAACAATGCAGGATTACTGCAAGACTTTCGACAACCAGTCTGCATCTACCGAAGATTTCAAGGCCATCGTCGAAAAGCACATGACCAGAAATATGGACCTGGACGGAAATCACAAAATGGATTGGTTTTTCAATCAGTACGTCTACGGCACTGGCATGCCGCAGTATTCCTTCCATGCCACTCTTACGCCGACGGCAGACGGAAAGACGTCTGTTGCGGCGCAACTCACCCGCAGCGGAGTTCCCGAAAACTGGAAGGATTCTCTGCCACTTTACGCCCATATGGGCGACAAAACTATCAGAATGGGAAGTATTGGGGCAACTCACCCCACAGAGACTCTCAGTTTTGTGCTGCCAGGCAAAGTCGACAAAGTGACCCTCAACGAATACGAGGACATCTTAGGCTCAGTTAAGCAGTAGCCACACTTCAGGATTTATGCAGTTGTTTTTCCGACGTAGGGGGTGACTCAAGCCGCCTTCCGTCAGTTGCCGAGTTTCGCAGTCATCGGTGGCTCCGGCATGATCGGCAGTCGCTTCGGTTCGCCGCGCGCTCCGCGTACTTCGATTTCTTCGAACAGCAGCGAAGGTGCCACCACCGTCGCTGGTAGCCCGTTTTGCGCCGTTCCAAATGCTCCCAATGCCGTCCCGGAAACTCCCGCGATCTGGCTCTGTATGTAATTGAAGACGAAATCATCGTTCCCGATTCCTGCGATGTTCCGCAATGTGCGGGGACTGAACCCAGAGATGCGCGCACCGCGCACTAGTTCTTCGCGTCCGTCTTTCGCATACACCTTGTAAACCACCAGCGGCAGTCGCTCTGTTGAGGCATTCCCTCCGAAACTTGCCAGCAATTCCGAGAAATCTTCCTGGTGCATCAGGCTAAGCGACGGATTGTCCATCTGCCTCACGACCATGCAAAATTCCAGTTTTTCCGCCCGGCAAGACTCCAGAAACTTTTTCTTTAAGTCTTCTGCCGAAACGGTCTCGCTCGATGAAAAAACCAGGTTACTCATCACCGGCTTTGCATCTGCCAGGAATGCAGCTCGCCCGTGCCCATTCGAAGTGCCAAAATCTGGTCCCGGACGCCGCGACATCAGTAGATTCTTCAACTTTCCGTTTTCCACCAGCGTCACTTTTTGTGCCGGCACTCCTTCTTCATCGATCGTGTAACTGCCGACGACGGACACTCCCTTGTAATCCTTCAGCAGGGGATCATCCACCAATGTCACCGTTAGAGGTAACACTCGCGAATCAATCTTCCCGCTCCAATCGCTGCGCGCTCCCAGGCTGCTCATTAACTGGTCGACTACCGGTTGAAACGCCAGTGGTGGCCGCGCTCCGCTCAGCGATGGACTCAACACCTGCGCCAGCAATGCGCCCGCTGCCCTCGATTCAAACAGCACTGGCCCTGTAAAGTCCGGTGCCGGAGGAGCCGCTCGCATAGCCATCAATTCCGTTCCTGCCACATTCAAATTCTTCCGAACCACTTCTGCGCTCGGCAGATCCGCGGGGCGAGGCGCATAGGTCGCATAGAAATGATTCACCTGCATGCCATCGCCTGCCAGGCTATTCATTCCTGCTTCGATCGCTGCGAATGACCGGTTCGTCCGCATCTCGGTCCCCTCGCTCGTCAACAGGTACTCCGTCATATACACCAGGTAGTAGGTGACGCGGGAATCGTAAATCTGCGGAAATGCTCGCAACACCGCCGAAGTATCCCGCGCTTCCTGTTCCCAATTCCGCGAAGACCAATCCGAGTTCGCCAGCGGTTCCACGTGCTGCACGGATTGCACGCGCGCGAAATCGTCGATGTCCGATGCTCGCGCCAGGTTGCTCAGATAAGCCTGTTTCCGCGAATAGGTCTCTGCAGCCTCTTTAAACGCCTGGTCCGTCGCAATCCACAAATCCTGCCGCAACGAATCGTAGTCCCGATCGATTCCTACGCTGCCGGTAGGTCCGATGAATCCGCGGAATCCGTCATCACTCACAAAATTTGAACTGTCCAGCTTATAGTCGCCAATCCGCGCCGCTACGTTCATCAGTCGGCTGCGATTGTGGTTGGTGCTCATAAGTGCCCCAAACTGCCCCACCACTTCGCGAATATCCAGGTCCAGCAACCGGTACTCGATAAAATAGGGCCTGACCGGTGTTTCGGATTGCGGCAATTTCAATTCCAGCCGCGTTTTCGCCCTTGCCATTTCATCCCGCATGGACTGCAGCGTGTGATCGTTATCTGCCGGCGCCTGCGCGTAAGCCAGGCTCCCCATCCCCAATGCCAGTATTACCGCCGCCTGTCGTAGCTTTCTCATTACTGGAGTCCTCCCGCTTTGACAGGGTCATGCGCCGGGGGCGGCAAAATCGGTGGTCGATCCGAAGACGTTGCTTTCTTCTGCACTTCCAACTCCGACGTCAAAATCGCTGGCGCCGAAGCCGATACCGGAACTGATCCGGACTCCGCACCACAATATCCGTTGAACACTTCCGGCGTATCCCCGGTAGCGACAATCTTTGTTAGCGAAGCTAGCGGCGTACCCACGATGTCCACGCCGCGCACCAACTCATCCGGCCGCCCATCGGCAAACACCTTGTAAACCACCAGCGGTTCAACCTGGAATGCCTGCGGTTGTCCTCGTCCGGTCAGCGTGAATCCGCCGGCAATGTCATCAATCAGCAACCCATACGGTTTATTCTGCTGTTTGATCAACTCAATGAACTTCGCCCGCAACTGCTCATTCGTCAGCGTTTTGCTGCTCTGCACCAGCAAATTGCCCTGTCGGGAAACCGGCACTGCGCCCAGTTGCCGCCGTCCGTGCCCATTGCTGCTCGCAAATCCCGCGATCGGGGAACGCGACATCTCAAAGTTCTTCAACACGCCGTGGTCCACCAGCGTCACTCGTTCCGCCTTCACTCCTTCGTCGTCATACTGGTAGTACCCCAGCAATTCCTGATTTCCTACCTTCCTCTGTGTCGCATCATCGTAAATCGTCAGAAAATCCGGCAAGATCGGTTCTCCCACCTTTTTCGTAAACGTCTGTCCTTCGTTCACGTCCTTTTGTCGATGCCCCTCGGCGCGGTGTCCAAACACCTCATGAAAAAAAACTGCTGCCGCTCGTCCAGTCAGGAGCGCCGGCCCTACGGTCGGATCATTGATCGGAGCCACCACTAGTCCTTCCAGCTCTTTTCTCAATTGTGCCGCTGCGGCATACACTGCTTTGTCATCCGGCGCTTCATTCGGATTTACCCAGTCAAAGCTGTAATAGCGATCGATATCCATTCCGTCGCCGGCTTTTCCCTGGATGAATAAATCCAGCCGGTAACGAACCTGTCCGAATTGCAGTTCGGTTCCTTCAGAATTCAGCTGCAATGTGTTCTGTGCTTGGGCCGTAAACGTTACAATCGAATTGATTACCGCCGCCGAATCGCGAAAATATTTCGTATACGCCCGCACTTTCTCTTCCCACGGTTTGCGGTCCAGCTGAAAAGAAACCCACGGCCCAAAATAGTTCTGTGGTTTCTCCTTCGAAAAATCTGGTGCTTTGCCTTCCTCTGATTGCGCCTTCACTTCTTTGCCTGTCTGAATTTTGATCAACGCTTCCGCTGCAGCTCGATATTGCTTGTCGGTCTCCAGCCAGATCGCTCGCCGCAGCACCTCCGGATCATCGTCAACCGGCGCGTTCGTTCCGGGTCCTCCGTTGGGCGGCTGTCGCCCATCCACTTTGTGCGTGTCGTCCAGCTGATAGTTTCCCGCCCGCACGGAAACTTCCAGCCAGCGATTTCGTCCTTCTTCGCTGCTCAACAACGCTCCATTTGATCCAGAGACTGTTGCTCGCTGCGTATCCGTCAGCGCATACCCGATGTAATACGCCGCTGGTTCTAGCGCTCCCATCGTTTTCATGGACCTGTCTAGTTCCGTCTTCATCGCAGGCAGCAGCGGCGATGGTTTTGTGCTTCCATCCCCGGCTGCCGGTGCAACTTCCGGCCAAAGGGTTATCAGAATCGCCGCAAACAGGATTGCCACGAAGGGAAGGACGCGGCGGTGCCGCACTACATTCTTAAGCTCTATCAAGGGGTGCCTCACTCGAGATTAGACGGAATCAACAAGCGTTCAGTGTACGCCACCGCATTCAGTCCCACAAAGGGCGGTTTCGCGTCGTGTGGCGGCCAGGTCACGTCAACTTGATTAGATGAACTCGCCCTCTGGAGCGTTGTAAACGGACAAAACCCCAACACATTGCTGTGCTGGGGGTTTCCAACTCCATCTCCAATCCGTCTAGCCGCAGCCTACCTGCGTCCTCGGGTTGCACTTCGGCGGTGCCGGAACTGTCGTCGCTGACGGTGATCCTTGGCTGGCTATCAACGGCACCACAATCGCGGGTATTGCCACAAGGATCCCTATGGCGATTGCCGTCCCGTGGCCCGCGTGATGTGCCTCTATTGGCTTTGGCCCCTTTTCCAGATTCGTTGCCGTGATTGCCTCTGTAACCATGCTGGTTGGCGCCTGCGACGGGGTGCTCGGCGCTGAATTATCTCCGTTCCTCACCGTCGACATCAGCCCAGCCCCAACACTTACGCAAGCTCCTGCCAGGTTGCAGACCTTTACCGTACCCTGAATCACGATCACGGTCATGATGTTGTTTTCATACGACACGTAGAAGTCCGTCCCGACTACGCCCGCTACACCCGCTGGTGTATGCACTTCAAATTTTCCGCCCGGCTTGGAAATCTTCTGCGCTTGCGAGCGCATCTTGCCGAATCCCACTTCCAGGTCCGTCTGTTGCGCGCCGGAATCGTGTTTCACCACATGTACCGATGAGTCTGATCCCACATTCAACACCGAACCGTCATCCAGAGCCACACGTGCTCGCGCAGTGGCTTCCGTCTTTACCACATCATCCCAATCCACAACCGTCTTTGCATCGGCTGGCAGCGACTTTCCGCTCCTGGCGATACTTACAGAAGGTATTACCTTTGAAACTTCACCGGCTCGTGCCGATCCCGAATCAGGCCCTGCGAATACTTCCACTGGCACCGCTATGCCCACAGAGAGCAGGGAAGCGAGTGCCAGAGCGAACGGCGACTTCGTTTTCATCGAGGACTCCTCTTTTTTGGAGAGAACTTTATCTATCGTTGTTACTGGAGAAGCCCGCAAGGGTCAATGCTCTTGCTCTCTCGATTTGCCTAGTTATCCACCTGCCCGGCCTGCCCGGTTCCTGTACCCTATTCGGGCCCGGAACAGTGGAATACTGCGGCGGTTATATCGTCCCACTGTTGACAATTTCGACAGAATTCCTCGATCGCGCCGAATATATGACCCGGCAACTCAATTCGCGATTCACCCGCGTCCCTGTAGCAAACCCCTTTCAATCCCTCCACATCGAAGTCTTCGTCTTGAACATTCCCCGCGTCTGTCAATCCATCTGTGAAAGACAGCACGGAGTCTCCCGGTACCAGTTGCACGTTTAAGACATCCTACGTTACATCCGGAAACAACCCTGCCGGGATTCCTGCCACCTGCCATACCTGTGATTCTCCACCTCGCAGCAGCATTGGCCCGGGCATTCCTGCACTTGCCACGGTCAGTTCCGCGGTTCCGGATCAAACAGGGCGTATTGAATTGCCGTGTGTGTCTTCCCTGGAATGCGTGCCTCCCTCCGGTGCAATTCTCTCCTCGGATGCATTCACGTATCAGTACCGAACTTTTCCCCTGTTGCTCTCAAATACACCGCTCTTGCCGGAAACCCTTGCCACCCGCTCCGCTCCGTACCAGACTTTCTCCATGCGTCCTCTTGCTGCACTACTCGTCGTAGTCGCCCTCGGATTCTGCATCTATGAGTTTTATCTCAAGAAAATGCCTACCACCGACTCCGGCACCGTTCCTACGCAGGCCATTAGCCTCACGGGAGTTCGTAGTGATCTTCTGCAGATTGCCCAGGCCGAACGTGGTAGTGTCGCCACCAATGGCCACTGTTCTTCACTCGATGACTTGATCTCCACCGGCTCGCTCACTATGACTAAGCCTGAACGCGACGGTTACACTTACCAGGTTACTTGTTCCGGTGCTGATTTCCGGGTTATCGCCGAGCATCCCCCTGCACCCGAAGGTTCTCCCATCCGTTACCCCACCATCTCCATCGATTCCAATATGGAAATTAAGTCCAACTGACCTTCGCCCTGCCGACAAAATCATCAATATCTTGTGATCCTGGGGAGGCTGGTTTGCGGCAAAGAATCTCAACTTTATCCACCTCCAAATTCACTGTTGCCTTCCCTCTGAATCACTTTTCTTTCGGAACTTTCCCCTCTCCTTTTGCGTAACTTCTATTGAGACCGCAACACGCGGCCCACTTAACCAGAGTCATCGAAGGAGAATATTATGGGCGGAGAACTGATTGGCCTCGTGGCGGTAATCCTGACTTGTGGAATACCGTTCGCAGGACTGTATACCTTTTACCGTGTTCGCAAACTGCGTGCCGAAGAGCGTATCGCGGCAATCGCTCGTGGCGCAGAAATCCCCTTGGAGCCAGAGCCGTCGCAGTTCGCCAGGTCCCGTCGCTACGGCATTCTGTTGGTCAGTGCCGGCCTCGGCTTCTTTCTGATGTTTGCCACCATCGCTCACTTCGCGCAAGAACCGCAAACCATGGTCGCTGCCGCGTTCGGCATTCTGCCTCTTGTTGTTGGCCTCGGCTATTTTGTCGATGCCACCTTGATTCAGCGCGATATGAAGGCTTCCTGATTCCACTCCTTCTGCGTGCCACGATGCGGAGGTTGCCCAGCCGGCTTCAGGGTGTACGTTTCTGGTCGGTCACCAGCACACCCGCCTCCGCATAATTTGTCCCCGGCACATCGTGGAACGCCACATGGATGTTTTCTCTTTTCGCTTTTCCATCCTCCACTAGCACCGCTGTGATCCGCTCTGCAATCGTTCTCTTTTGCTCTACCGTTCGTCCTTCCACCCAGGTAATCTGCACGTGCGGCACGGGGGCCTCCTTGGAATTCTTCTCAGCAACAACCCCTGCATTCTAGCCAGCCTCGCCAGCCCCGCAAAGCGCCCTGTGCTAGAATCGCTCCTCATGCATCCCGCTATAGGCCAGCTTCAGCAACTCCAGGTGCTCGATCAGTCGATCGCCTCTCTGCAATCGGACCTCGCAGGCCTGCCCAAACGTATGCGTGATGCCGACGCGAAGTTGAATGGAGCACGCACCGCACTTGCCAATGCCAAGGTTGTCCAGGCACAAGCTCTTGGCGAACGAAAGAAATTCGAGCTGGATGTCGAACAGTGGAAAGAGCGCGCCAAAAAATACCGCGCGCAAAGCGCCTCCGTCAAAACCAACGAAGCCTACAAAGCCCTTCAGCACGAAATTGCCACTGCCGAAGCGGAAGCCGCCAAGGGCGAAGACCTCGTGCTTAACCAGATGATGGCTATTGAAGAAGCAGAAGGCCGCACTCGCTACTTTGATGCCGATTTGAAAGAAGCGGAACGCGGGATGGCTGCCGAGAAGAAGATTATAGAAGCTCAATACGGCGACGAAAAAAAGAAGTTGGAAGCGGCGCTAGCCAGCCGCGAACAGCTCGCCAGCAGGATCCCCGAAGGCTTGCTCGAACTCTATACCCGCATTTCCAAGCGTCTTCCCGGTTCCGTCTTGGCCGAAGTGCGCGATCACCAGTGCAAGGGTTGTGGCATGCGCGTGCTTCCCCACACCATTCAACTGCTCAAGAACGACGTCGATGAAGAAGTCTTTCGTTGCGAAACCTGTGGCCGCATTCTTTACACCCTCGAACCCATTCCGCCTTCTTCGGGTCGAGAAGAATCCCAGACCACTACAACTCCCGAAGTCACCGAGCCCTGACATGACCAAGCGTCCTGCTCCACCGCGAGGCGGAGGCCTCTTCGGCGATCACGAACCCGAACGCAAATTGTCGCCTTCCTATCAAGCCAATATTGACGGCGGCTCCCGCGGCAATCCCGGTCCAGCTTCTTACGGTGTTGTCATTAGAGACCCTCATGGCGAAATTATTGCCCGTCTGAAGAAATATATCGGCCAGGCTACCAACAACGTCGCCGAATATTTCGGTTTGATTGCCGCACTCGATTACGCCGACACACACGGCATACGGGCTTTGCGAATTCTCAGCGATTCCGAACTCATGGTCAAACAGATGCGCGGCCAGTACAAGGTGAAGAGCGAAGACCTGCGTCCACTTTTCGAACGTGCCAAAAAAATGTCGCAAACCTTTGAATCTTTCCGCATCGAACACGTCTATCGTGAACAGAATCGCGAAGCCGACGCTCTCGCCAACCAGGCCATGGACGAAACTTCCCGCGCCGGCGGTCCCTCTCCGGCTGCAACCGGTGAAGCGCCAACCAAAGACGCGACCATCCGACTCAACGCGGTATGCAAAGACGGCATGCTGGAACTCGATGAGCGTCTGAATCTTCCCGACGGCACCGAAGTCGAACTCTTCCTACGTCGCAAGAAATAACCGGCGCGTTTCTTTGATCCCACGTTCTTCTCGAACCCTGCATTTATCCCCAAAGTAGGTTTTATCTTCGTCAGCGCATGACAAATTGTGCCGTCTTGAGTTCTACAAAAACGTCTCGAATCGCTGGCACTTGAGGGTGCCCACACGATGCGAATTGTGAAAAGGGTGCGCTCCGACGACAAAACTTCCGCTCCCGCGTCCTTGAATCTCGTCTTGCTCTATGCCGCCGCCTGCGGCCGTGCCCCATACGGGGACTTCAACGCATACGATCGATACAACGTATCCCGTTGCGCCGGCAAGAAACCCGCATCCGTAATAATCCTTCTCAATTCTTCTTCGTTTGTCCGGCGCTTTACTCCCGCTGCAAACACCACATTCTCTTCAATCAGAATGCTGCCCACATCATCTGCGCCAAACTGCAATCCAATCTGGCAAACCTTAATCCCCGGCGTCAGCCAGCTCGATTGAATATGATCGATGTTGTCGAGATATAAACGGCTCACCGCCAGCGTTTTGAGATAATCCACCGCCGTCGTTTCCTGCACTTTCTTTCCCCACGCTGTGTTTTCCGGCGCAAAAATCCACGGGATAAACGCTGTGAATCCCCCGGTCTCTTCCTGAATCTGCCGTATCCTCTCGAAATGATTCACTCGGTGACTGAGCTCTTCGCCGCACCCAAACATCATCGTTGCCGTCGTCCGCAATCCCAGTGAATGCGCAATGCGGTGGACTTCCACCCACTCGTCGCTGGTGCACTTCAACCGGGCGATCTTCGCCCGTATCTCATCATCCAGAATCTCTGCCCCGCCGCCGGGAATCGACTGCAATCCCGCATCCATCAGCCGCTGGATCGTTTCGCGCACGCTGATTTCGCTGACTTCCGCGATACACAAAATCTCCGGAGCGGAAAAACAGTGCAAGTGCACTTGGGGATAGCGGCTCTTTAGCGATCGCAGTAAATTCTCGTAATAGCCAATTTGCAGGTCGGGATGCAATCCCCCTTGCAGTAACACGCCCGTCCCACCCAGTTCCAGCATCTCCTCAATCTTTTCGTAAATCGATTCGAATGACAGTATGTAGCCGTCCTTCGCTCCCAGTGGCCGGTAGAACGCGCAAAACGAGCAGTATTCCGTGCAGAAATTCGTGTAGTTGATGTTCCGGTCGATCTGATACGTCACGATGCGCGGATCATTCTTCGTCTGCCGCAGTTGGTGCGCCGCCATCCCGATTCCCACCAGGTCATCCGACCTCAACATCTCCAGCGCTTCCTGTTTCGTGATTCCCACGGCTTTTCCTTCCTCAATTCGCTTTTGGATCGTTAGCCTGTAGCCTAACGACGCCGGCCGGCCAATAATTCCGCCTGCTGTTCCCACGTAGCCGCCGCCCCAGCCATCATCACTTCGCGCACGTCACTCAAAATCCCCAACTCTGCCGACAGTTCATAATATCGCTTCAGTCCCTGCTTATTCTCCGCATCCAGCCTGTAGTCGATATTCTCGATCAAGTAGCGCCGCAATTCGTCCGCGGGCAGTTTCATCTCCGCCGATGCATCCTCGCAGATTTCATCCAGGTGTTCCATCCCATACGCAAGCGATGCCTGAAAGTCCTCTATCACCTTCGTTGTAACCGCCTCAGGTCGGCCCGCCCATACGGCAAGCACTGCCGGCAGTCTTGTCAGAGCTCGCCACTCTTCCACCATGTCGTACACGTCCAGCTTTTTCTCCCGTGCCAGCTCTCGGGAAGAATCCATCTTCAGCGCAAACTGCAATGCTGGATCTCCGATCAGCAATGCCGCATCCGCCCGCTCCAGCATTTTCTCCAAATCTGGCTCCGCCTCAAAAAACTCCGGCGCAATCCCCCAATGCTTCGCACACAAAATCTTTGTCAGTGTCTGCGTGCTCCGCGAACTCACATCCAGCGCCACCCGCCGCACTTCCTTCAGCGGTTTCGTGGCAATCAGCAGCAGGCTTCGAACCCGCTCCTTCGATGAAATGGATAGACCAGGCAGGACCACCAGCCCATTCATCCTCTGGTATTCAATCGCCGGAATGATCGCAAGGTCCACCGCCCCGCTGCGCAGCGCTTCCGCGCATTGCGAGGGCACCGTAAACGACAACTCATACTTGCCCCGCAGCGGGCCATGCGTGAACCCTCGAACCAGCGGCGCAGTATTCAGGTATTGGACAATCGAAACGCGGAGCGATTTCACGTTTTTCGGAGACCTTCCTTGTCCCTTTAAGTATAACAAAGCCCTGGAAAAGCCAGTGGATCGCCTGTTTTGGGAAACCGTTCATCTTCTTCAAATCTTCCAAACTTTTGTACTCCTCTTGGCCACTTCTTTTGAACTCGTCCCTTTGTCTTTCTCCTCCCTTCTGATACTATTAAATCATCCGTTTTCTATCCTTTAAGAGTAGGAAGTGTAGCGTTATGGCATTGAAGTGTGATCTGTGCGGCAAAGGCCCCAAGTACGGAAACGTTGTCAGCCACGCCAATAATACTCGGCGTCGCCGGTGGAATCCCAATCTGAAGAACGTACATGCTCTCGTGAACGGAGCACGCAAACAACTCCGTGTTTGCACTGCTTGCATTCGTCTGGGCCGCGTCACCAAAGCTGCCTGAGCTAATCCATTGACTTTTCCTCCCAGCACTAATTTGCTTAGTTGGAGAAAAGGCGGACTCACTCGCGCCGGGGCTATCCTGCCCCTCGCGGGAGTGCTCCTTTCTGTCTTGTCGGGTTGCAAAACCACGGAACACCATTCCCCGGACGTCTGGGCTGTTGTCAACGGCACCGAGATCAAGCGCGACGAAGTCGATAAATATTATCGTTCCCAGGTCCCTCCCGAAGGCCAGAAGCCCACTCAGGAAGATACTCTCTCCCTTAAACTCAACGTCGTCGAGCAACTCATCAACAATGAAATCCTTCTCGAGCGCGCTAAAAAGCTGAATCTCGAGGCAAGCGACGGCGAAGTCGAAGACAAGTTCACCGAACTCAAGAGTCCCTTCACCGAAGAAGAATTCCAGCGCCAGCTAAAGACTCGCGCCATGTCTGTAGATGACCTCAAACGCGATCTGCGTCGTCAACTCTCCATCCAAAAGCTTCTGAATCGGGAAGTCGCTGCGAAGATCACTATCACCGACCAGGACGTTACCGATTTTTATAACTCCAATCTGAATCAGTTCAACGTTGCGGAACCGCAGTATCGCATCTCGCAGATCGTCATTACTCCCCGCAAAGAGCCTCAAATTCGCAATCGCAAGAACGACGACGCCACCAACGAAGCCGAAGCCATCCGCAAATCCAAAATGATCGTCGACAAGCTCAATAGCGGTGCCGATTTCGCCCAGCTCGCTATGGACTATTCCGAGGACATGAACACTTCCGCCAACGGTGGTGATCTCGGCTATATTCCCGAATCCTCGCTGAATCAGTCTGATCCAAATTTGAAGAAAACCGTCTTGGGATTGAAGCCCGGCCAGGTCAGCCAGCCTATCCTTTTGAAGGACAGCATTCGCATCCTCAAACTGGTCGCTCGCGAAGCCGCCGGTCAGCGTGGCGTCAATGATCCTCAGGTTCAGCAGACCGTTCGCGATACCTTGCGCGACCGCAAGGAGCAACTCCTTCGCGCCGCCTATCTAGCCGTCGCCCGAGACGAAGCCAAAGTCCGCAACTATCTCGCTCAACAGGTTGTCGAAGCCGCCGGAAAACTTCCTGATGCCGCAAAGACGCCCGGTGTGCCCCCAACAGGCACCCCTCCGCTTTCTCCGGCCACATCCCCAGCCGTCCAATAGACGGGCTCTTCTGAACTTTATTCTTTTCTGATTTTACCTGTTCAGTGCGTGCGCGGCAGCGTCTCCCCACTCATACCTTTTGCAAGTTCGCCGCGATCTACATACTTGTAACCTAACCCTAGGGACGCCGCCGGCATACCGAGCACTGCCACCAAATCTAAGTGGCGCTGGATCTCGAACGAGTATGCTAAGCGAATCTTCAAAAGCCGAAGAACTCCCAGAATTCCGTGCGCGCGGCGCAGGATCGCATCGACTGCACGCTTGGCTTCTGGTTTCTCCAAAACACGGCACAATTGTTCTGCAAACTCCCCGACTGCGGGAAAGTCGCTGCCATCTTCAAATTGGGTTGTAGTGGAACTGTACCGGGAACTGCGACCACCCCATTCATAAAATTTTCACAAAACACTGCAGAGTATCTCCCCCGCACTCACATTCTGACCTTCCTTCACAATCACTCGCTCCACCACGCCCTTCTTCGGAGACTTCAGCTCATTCTGCATCTTCATCGCTTCAATCACTACTACTCCCTGGCCGGCCTCCACTGCATCTCCCACCTTTACCAATATCCGGATCACTTTCCCTGGCATTTGTGCCACGATCTGTTGTCTTCCTTCCGCTTCCATCTCATTTTGCTTACGCCCGCTCCACGCTCGCGGATCCACCACCTCTGCTGTAAATTCATGTGGCCCAGTCTGCAGTTTCAATTTTCCATCTAGCGCTGGAGCCACATGCACTTCAAACGACTGCCCATTCAGCAGTATCGAAACAGTGTTCGCGTTAATCTGCACGGCGTCCGCATCCACCGCTTTTCCATCCAACTGGATCCGATACACGCCATCCACCCGTTCCAGTTCCACCACGCGCTTGGTTTTTCCGCCAGAGCCTTCCAGTTGCACCTCGAATTTCATCGGTTACGCTCCACCTGTTGCTGGCGTCCCCGGCGTTTCCATTCGGAAATCTCTTCCGGTGCATTCTCTCGCTTCGCCCCCGCCTCCGCCTCATTGCTCTGCCACAGCGCCGCCGCAATCGCCGTAGCGTCTTCTGTCCCCATGCGCGGAGCCGTTCTCGGTGGCTGCGGCCTCGCCAGCAATTCATCGAGCCAGCTTGTATGAATGTCGGACTGCAAGAATTCCGGTTCCGCCAGAATCCGGCGGAATAGGCTCACGTTCGTCCTTATTCCTGTAATTGTGTATTCGTCCAGCGCACGCCGCAGCCGTGAAATCGCCTCTTCCCGGCTGTTTCCCCACGCGATCAACTTGCTCAACAGGGGGTCGTACTCCATAGGAACCGTATAGCCCTCGTACACGCCCTCATCCAGGCGTATCCCCGGCCCGGTCGGCGCATTCCGCGAGAGAATTTTTCCCGGGCTTGGAAAAAAATTGTTGTCCGGGTCTTCCGCATACAACCGCACTTCCATCGCATGACCGCGTGGCGTGATGGTTTCCCACGCAAACGGCAATCGATGTCCCGCGGCAATCGCAATCTGTAGCTTCACCAAATCCAATCCTGTGACCTGCTCCGTCACCGGATGTTCCACTTGCAATCGTGCATTGACCTCCAAAAAATAAAAATTCAGGTCCGCATCGACAAGGAACTCCACCGTTCCCGCGTTTACATATCCGCCGCCTCGCGCCAGCCGCACCGCGGCCTCTCCCATCTTTTTCCGCAAATCTGGCGTCACCACGGGACACGGTGCCTCTTCAATCACCTTCTGATGCCGCCGCTGCACCGAGCACTCCCGTTCTCCCAGCGACACCACCCGTCCATGTGCGTCCGCAAAAATCTGTATTTCCACGTGCCTCGGCCGCAGCAGATACTTCTCCAGAAACACCCGCGCATCTCCAAACGCGTTCATCGCTTCCGAAGCCGCATCACGCCACGCCACTGCAAACTCAGCGTCGTTATGAATCACGCGCATCCCTTTACCGCCGCCACCCGCCACCGCTTTCAGTACCACTGGGTAGCCCATGCTCCGCGCCAGCGATTGCACTTCTTCCGGATTCTCGATCGCCTCGCTCGTCCCCGGCACCGTAGGCACTTCCGCCCGACGAGCCAGTTGCTTGCCCGCCGTCTTCGATCCCATTGACTCCATCGCTTCAGCTGGCGGCCCGATGAACGTTATCCCTGCATCCCTGCAAGCCCGCGCCAGTGCTGGATTCTCCGACAGAAATCCATATCCCGGATGAATCGCGTCGCAACCCGCTTTTCGCGCTACATCCATCAGCTTATCGATATTGAGGTAACTCTCTCGCGAAGCTGCGGCCCCAATCGGGTACGCTTCATCCGCCAATCGCACGTGCAGCGCATCCCGATCCACTTCACTGAACACCCCTACCGTGCTTGTCCCCAACTCTCGGCAGGCGCGCACCACACGTACTGCAATTTCGCCACGATTCGCTATCAGAATTTTCTTGAACATAGTCCGCCGTCTTCCAGCATGCCGGATTCTACCATCCGCTATCCTCTCTTCCCCCACGACGTCTAACTTGCGTGTCCAATGCTTCCCGGTGTAAGAAGGTATTCCATCCTTCGCTTTGGGAGAATCCGATGAGATTACAGTTCGCCGCTTGCGCTCTCCTGTTCGTGGCTTCATCGCTTGCCTTCGCGCAGGCTCCCGATGCCGTTGCCCCTCCCGAAGGTATCGTCGCCGACGGTGTGCCTCCCCTACCTGCCTCCCTCGCGGAGGCCGCTGGTCGCTACAGCGAGAATCGTGCGGCGTTTCCTACCGATTGGCATCCCCGGCGCCACGAAATGCTAATCGGCACTCGTTTCGGCAACACCTACCAGGCCCATCTCGTAAAGTTCCCCGGTGGCGCTCGCCAGCAGCTCACCTTTTCTCACGAACCGGTCTATGGCGGCAGGTTTCAGCCCACTTCTGGCGACTTCATGGTATTTCAACGCGATCTCGGCGGTGGCGAATGGTATCAGCTCTATCGCTATGATCTTGCCGCGGGAGATGTAACCCTTCTCACCGACGGCAAATCCAGGAATGTCCTTGGTCCCTGGTCCTCCAAAGGCGGTCGCATTGCCTACACTTCCACCCGGCGCACGGGCCAGGACACCGACCTCTGGACCATCGATCCTTCCGATCCTAAATCGGATCATCTCTTGACTCAACTGACCGGCGGCGGCTGGGAGCCCCAGGATTGGTCTCCGGATGATTCCAGAATTCTCGTTCTCGAGGGTGTCTCCGTTAACGAAACCTATCTCTGGCTCTTCGACTCCACTTCGGGAAACAAGACCGAACTCACTCCCCGTAGTGCCGATGAAAAAACCGCGTACTCCAATCCGCGTTTCAGCAAAGACGGCAAGGGAATCTACTTCACCGCCGACAAAGACTCCGAGTTTCAGCGTCTCTATTACATGGATATCTCCACCAAAAAATCCAAAGTGCTCACTGCCAGCTTGTCCTGGGATGTCGACGAATTTGCCCTCTCCTGGGATGGCAAACGAATCGCCTTTCTCACCAACGAAGACGGCCTGAGCGCTCTTCATCTCCTGGATACAGCAACCGGTAAAGAGTTACCCGTCCCAAAGTTGCCGGTCGGCCTCGTCAGTGGGCTCAACTGGCACCATGATAATCAACTTCTCGCTTTTGGCATTACCTCTGCGAAATTGCCTGGCGATTGTTTTTCTCTCAATGTTGCTTCCGGCAAGCTCGAGCGTTGGACCACGAGCGAAACCGCCGTCAACCCCAGTGGCTATCGCGAACCCGAACTCGTCCGCTGGAAATCCTTCGACGGAAAGATGATCTCTGGGTTTCTCTATGCTCCACCCGCCAAGTTTGCCGGTAAGCGGCCAGTCCTTGTCGATATCCACGGCGGACCGGAAGGGCAATCGCGCCCCGATTTTCTCGGCCGGTGGAATTACTATTTGAACGTCCTGGGCATTGCCATCATCGATCCCAATGTCCGCGGCTCCACCGGCTACGGAAAATCGTTTACCAAACTTGACAATGGTTTCTTGCGCGAAGACTCCTATAAGGACATCAACTCGCTCCTTGACTGGATTGCCACTCGCCCCGACCTCGATGCCTCTCGCATTGCTATCACTGGCGGAAGCTATGGCGGCCACATGACCCTTGCTATTTCCGCTTTTTACAGCGACCGCATCCGCTGCTCCATCGACATCGTCGGCATGTCCAACCTCGTTACCTTCCTCGAACACACCGAAGGCTACCGCCGCGATCTTCGCCGCGTCGAATACGGCGACGAGCGCGATCCCAAAATGCGGGCATTCCTTGAAAAAATAGCTCCGATGAACAATCTTGAGAAGATGAAAAAACCTATGATGGTCGTCGCGGGGAAAAATGATCCTCGCGTTCCCGTCAGCGAAAGCGATCAGATCGTTGCCGCTCTCAAGAAGCAGGGAACTCCCACCTGGTATGTGATGGCCAAAGACGAGGGCCACGGCTTCCAGAAGAAAACCAACTCCGATTACCTCTTCTACGCTACCGTGGAGTTTTTGCAGGAATACTTACTGAAGTGACGCTTTCTTTCGGGTAAGGGCACGCCAAATCGTGCCCTCATACTCTCCCGGGTCGCACAACCATTACACCGTTAATACCAGATCTCCATCCGCAATCCCGTCCGATCAGTCTCCTCCGCCTTATCCGGCAGCCTGCAGGGAGTTCCCCTCAGCGAATCCTTCGCTACGCCAATTCCTGCCAGCGCATCCAGCAAATCATCAATCGCCGCTGCACGACCCAGGTAATCCTTCCACCGCAAAACTCGCTCCAGTTCCGGTACGAACTTCCTCATCACTCGTTTGCGATCCGCAATTCCTTCCAGACTGTGTTTTGTTTCCAGGTTTTCTCCTGCCAGACGTAACCATGTCAGCTCTGGGTGAAACTCCACAATTCTCTTCTGCAACTCTCGCGTCATCGCTCGATTCGCTTCAATCACTTTTGGCAGGAATCCCCACACCGGCAATCCCGCCCCAACACTTCGAGCCTTGCGATGCAATTTCTGGAATTCCTGGGGAGTTTCCGCGTGCAATGTTTCCCGTGGAGGCGCGTAAAACAGCGCGGACGTATTGTGTCCCGAAAGCATTCTCTTCGCCTCCAGATCGCATTTGCGTATCTGCTTTCCACTCGTTAACCCGATCGATATGTCCACCGCCACCCGCTTGCAATCGGCCGTAAGTTCGATCACCGAACGAAAATCCGCGCAAATCGTCAGCACCGGAACTTCCCGGCACGGCCAACTGCGGCTCCTTGCCACCACCCATCCGCCTTTGCATGCGTCCACGCCCGCAAACATAAACTCTCTCTTCTGAATGCATTGTTAGCATCCTCAGAACTTCCAACCATTGAAAAACCAAAAACTATTGTGATCCGGAGGAGCGCCATTTGCAGCGAAGGATCTCAACCGTTCCGCCACTGTAATGTCTGCCCTCGCTCATCTCCTCGAGTCAACCTACAGCGGAATGTTTCCGTGTTTTTTCTTCGGATTTGTATCTACTTTATTGTCCAGCGCCCGCAGCGCCGTGATCACGCGAGCCCGCGTTTCCGCCGGCTCAATCACGCCGTCCAGGTATCCCCTCTCCGCCGCCACAAACGGATTCGCGAACCTGTTCCGGAACTCTTCCACTTTTTCCTTGCGCAGCGCGGCCCTTTCTTCGCCCTTCGCGGCATTCAATTCACGCTTGTAAACAATATCCACCGCTCCCTCGGGCCCCATCACCGCAATCTCCGCCGAAGGCCACGCATAATTTGCGTCTGTCCGGATATGTTTTGAAGCCATCACGCAGTACGCCCCGCCATACGCTTTTCGCGTGATCACCGTAATCTTCGGAACCGTGGCCTCTGCAAACGCGTACAGCAGTTTTGCGCCATGCTTGATAATCCCGCCCCACTCCTGCTGCGTCCCCGGCAAAAATCCCGGCACATCTTCCAACGTCAGCAATGGAATATTAAACGCGTCGCAAAACCGCACGAATCGCGCCCCCTTCACCGATGCACTGATGTCTAACGTCCCAGCCAAGAATGCTGGCTGGTTCGCCACAATCCCTACCGGCCGTCCATCCATCCGCGCAAATCCCACTACAATATTCTTCGCGTAGTGCTCCTGCACCTGAAAGAAATAACCGTCATCCACGATTGCGTGGATCACGTCCGTTATGTCATAGGGCTTCTGCGGATCTTCCGGCACAATCCTGTTCAAAGATTCTTCTCGTCGGTCCCACGGATCATTCGTCGCTTGCCTTGGAGGATCTTCCAGATTGTTCGACGGAACAAAACTCAACAGCTCACGGATCATCGCGCAACAATCCGCGTCATCCCGGGAAACAAAGTGCGCCACCCCGCTCGTGGCATTGTGCGTCATCGCCCCGCCCAGCTCTTGCTTGGTCACTTCCTCATGCGTCACTGTCTTGATCACGTCCGGGCCCGTCACGAACATGTAGGAAGTGTTCCGCGTCATGAATATAAAATCCGTAATCGCCGGAGAATATACCGCTCCTCCTGCGCATGGCCCCATAATCGCGCTCAGTTGTGGAATCACTCCGCTGGCCAATGTATTTCGCAGAAAAATATCCGCATAACCGGCCAGCGAAGCCACGCCTTCCTGGATTCGCGCGCCTCCGGAATCGTTCAGCCCGATCACCGGAGCCCCATTCCGCATGGCCAGATCCATGATCTTGCAGATTTTCTGCGCATTCGACTCCGACAACGATCCCCCAAACACCGTAAAGTCCTGCGCGTACACGTAAACCAATCGCCCTTTGATCCGTCCAAATCCTGTCACGAATCCGTCCCCCGGTGGCCGTACATCGTCCATCCCGAAATCCATGCAGCGGTGCCTTACGAATTTGTCCAACTCTTCAAATGTGTTCTCATCCAGCAGCAGTGCGATCCGTTCTCTCGCCGACAGTTTTCCCGCCTGATGCTCCCGCTCCCGGCGTTCCGCACCGCCGCCTGCCTCGGCCTCTTCCGCACTCCGGCGCAACTGCATAATTCGCTCCTCGTTCTGCGGACCCCAACTCACATGATTTTTGTCAGACAACTCATCCTCCATCATTCCGTCGAATCATGCCTGGGCGCGAAAATCAGCACCGCCAGATGTGTTGCCAGCCACACGGTCCCCAGCAATAACACCACGCCAAGCAGCAATTCCGCGCCAATCGCTCCTGCGCGTTGCAATGGCGACTCAATCGATGTCACATACAGCGTTGCACGGACCAGAATCACCATCGCGCTCAACGTCATCGCCACGATCAGCAGCGTCGTCAGAAAGCTCAACAATACGTGTTTCATGGATTTCTCGGCTTCAGTTCGGTCCGGCAGCCAAAGGATAGCGCATCCGCCCGCAAATCAGAACGCGTCTTTGGCTCTCAGAAGCCATCACTTAAATCGGCTTAGGGGGTCGGACCTTTGGGTCCGACATAACTGCTCTGTTGGCTTGCGGCTTTAGCCGCTGAGGGAATGCTTTTGCAGTATTCAGATGGTCCTCTCGGCTTCGACAGTAAAAGGGAATAAACATAGTCTTAGTTCCTCAGGAATTGGTCATCTTCACGATCCCGGTGCATGAAATATCTTTGAAAGTGAACCAACGGAAGGGAACTGCCGTCTATCGCAAACCGGACCAGTCGTCTGCCACCAATATCGAATCGCTCGGATTCGATGGATCGTACTTCACGCTCGCGGGATACCCTGCCACCAGCCGCTCAAAACGTACCTGGCTTTCCAGTCCTGTAATATCCTGTGCCGTCTGATAGGTCACTCCCGATATCGAATAGCTGTAAGAAACCAGATGTCGCGGCCGAGTATCCGACAAAGGCCGCGCTCGAGTTCCCAGCAGTCCGCGTTTATGTTCCGCCACAGGAGCTGGATGTTCCGCCAGTTCCACCACCTGGCCTTCGGCGATTCGGCCTATATGATTCAGGTGTAGCCGGCGTTTCCGCTCATCCGCATCGGGATCGCTCGCGGGACGCGCAAATGCATACGCAATCAGTCCCAGCGCCGCCACTCCTCCGCTCACAAATACCGCCAGCATTTTCCAATCCGCCAGCAACTCTTTCAATGCGTTAAACCTCACCACTCTCTAGATTCAGCAGGAATGGTGAACGAGTCTCGTCCTTCTGCTTCCACTCACTTCGAGCCCTTCGTTCCCCACGTCCTATTATTCTATCGAATCGACCGGACTTCTGCGAAATTACTCCCTCGCAGATTGCACCGCATTGCGCAACACGCCAATCCCCTCTATCGAGACCTCCACCGCATCCCCCTCCGCCAGCGGTCCCACCCCGGCCGGCGTCCCCGTCGCAATCAAGTCACCGGGTATCAACGTCATCATCCTCGATATCCATCGCACCAGGTACTCCACCGGGAAAGCCATGAGCGAAGTCCTGCCCGACTGCCGCGGCTCGCCATTTACCCGCGCTTCAACCAAAACGTCCTTCGGATCGAAATCAGTTTCAATATGCGGTCCCACCGGACAAAACGTGTCGAACCCTTTTCCCCGCGTAAACTGCACGTCCGCTTTCTGTAAATCCCGCGCGGTCACATCATTCACGCACATGTAGCCCAGCACATAACTCAGCGCGTCGTCGCTATCTTTCAAATGCGCGCATTTCTTTCCGATTACGACTCCCAGCTCCCCTTCGTGCTCCACTCGTTTCGAATACTGCGGGATCTCTATCGCCGCTTCCGGCCCAATCAACGACGAGGGTGGCTTCAAGAATATCAGTGGCTCTTTCGGCATCTCGTTTCCCAGCTCCGCTGCGTGTGCCGCATAGTTTCTTCCCACGCATACTATCTTGCTCGGCTCAACGGGTGCCAGCAACCGACAATCTTCCGACGTGTATCGGCGCGCAGCTTTCGTCCAATTACCCCAAGGAACGCCCATGATCTCCAGCAGAGCATTGCCCTCCGCAATCCCGTATCTCGCTAGGTCTGATCCTGGAGCAATAAACCTGCAAAATCTCATATTTGAATTCTCACTCCGCAGAATAGTTCTTCATCTCTGTACAAGAATTCACCAACTTCGATACTCTAAGTGCCAACCAAAATTGTCTACTGATTCTCCACCGCTACCTGCTCGCTCGCCTTGCTCTCATTTCCCGTGCGATCCAACGCCTTCACGCTGTACCAATACTTCCCACCGCTTGCCCCTGTAGCGTCCCGATACGAAGGCGTTGCCAGCAATTCCGAATTCAACGCTTCGCCAAGCATCCCCGGTTGCTCGCTTCTATAAACTCGATACCCCGCCAGGTCCGCTTCCACGTTGATCGACCACGACAAGTCCACCACAATTTTCCCGCCCGCAGCCTCTCCTATCACCGCCGCGACCAATCCTTGCGGTGCTGCCGGTGGAAATGTATCGACCGGCTTGATAGTCACAGTCCGTGAATCGCTCGATTCCACCCCCGATCCCTCTCCGCTCAATACCGTCCTCACCACATACACGTAAGTCTTTCCGTAGTCGAACGCGGAATCTCTATATTCGGCCGACTTCGTAGCCGCAATCTGCAACAGCGGCGACTTCCACGCTGCGTGTGGTATGTCCTGGGCCATCTTTCCGGCCGCCGCGGGGTCCACTTCACCGCGATACACGTGATATTCCGCAATCTCTCCGGCCGCTCCGCCCGTTGACTCCACAGGCGCGCTCCATCGCAGATCAATCCCCTGTTCTGTTAAGTGAGCTCCCACCGTATCGATTGCTTCTGCCACTGCAATGAGCTTCAAGCTTGCATCGTTTGAAATTGCGGAGGTTTTTCTGTCGGAGACTCGTGCCCGCACTCGATAAAATGTCGTAATTCCCGCATGCGCTCGAATCTCTTCCGGCGTAATGGGATCGAGGAAATGCACTTTCCCCTTATCTACATAATCCGCCAACATTGCTCCGGGAATCGTATCCACCACGCGGAATGCTTTCTCATCAATGGTCCCGTCGCTGTTCGGGAAGCCTCGCAGTATCTCCATCGTCGGTATTTCTTTTAGCCTTTCGCCCGCCGTGCTTTTAACCGGCAGCGCAAATTCCAGCATTACGCCGTTGCCCAGTTGATGTGTCGTCAAATCCATAACCGCCACAGGTATCGGCGGCGAAGGAGGTACCGGCTCGCCAGGCGCTCCGCATCCCCCCACGCCAATGCCAACACAGATCACCAGCGTCAACAGTGCCGCGCACGCACCAATCTTCGCCTTTCCCTTTACTCTTTCCAATTGTTCGTGCGGATTGCCCGGGCTAGGAGTGTCCATGGGCGCAATGGTATTACAGAATGTACCGGCTCAAATCCTGGTTCTTCACGATGTCTGCCAGTTGTTTGGTCACGTAGGCCGCATCCACTTTCACGCTTTTCTTTTTCATGTCGGGTGCCTCGAACGAAATCTCGTCCAGCACCTTTTCCAGAATCGTGTGCAGCCGCCGCGCCCCGATGTTTTCCGTCTGCTCGTTTACGCTCGTCGCAAATCGTGCGATGGCCTGCACCGCATCTTCTGTGATCTGCAGCTTCAATCCTTCCGTCTCCATCAGTGCAACATACTGCTTGATCAGCGCGTTCTTCGGCTCCGTCAAAATCCGCACGAAGTCTTCTTCCTTTAGCGATTGCATCTCTACGCGGATTGGCAGCCGTCCTTGCAACTCGGGTATCAGGTCAGAAGGTTTCGTGACGTGGAATGCCCCGGCTGCGATAAACAAAATATGGTCAGTGCGGATCATTCCGTATCGGGTATTTACCGTCGTTCCTTCAATGATCGGCAAAATGTCTCGCTGCACTCCTTCTCGTGAAACATCCGGTCCGTGACCCGCTTCTCGCCCTGCCACTTTGTCGATTTCGTCGATGAAAATAATTCCCATCTGCTCCGCGCGTTCCACCGCCACGCGTGTCACCTGCTCCATGTCCAGCAGCTTGTTCTCTTCTTCCTGGATCAGGTATTCAAACGCATCCGCCACGCTCATCTTGCGTTTCTTTTTTTGCTGCCCGAAGAACCCGCTCAGCATGTCCTTCAGGTTGACGTCCATCTCTTCCATGCCTTGGTTCGAAATTATCTCGAACGAAGGCATCGCCCGTTCGCGTACTTCCAGGTCTACCATCCGCTGGTCCAGCTTGCCTTCTCGCAATTGAGCCCGCAGCTTCTCGCGCGTTCGTTGTGTCTGTTCTCTTTGCGCTGCGACTTCTGCTTCCGGCGTCCCCGGAGCCGCTGACGGCGCCGGCGGCAGCAGCAAATCCAGCACGCGTTCTTCCGCCGCTTGTTCCGCGCGATCCGCCACTTCGTCCAGTTTCTCTTCTCGGATCATGTCGATCGATGTTTCCACCAGATCCCGCACCATCGATTCCACGTCGCGTCCCACGTATCCCACTTCCGTGTACTTCGACGCTTCCACCTTCACAAACGGGCAGCCTGCCAGTCGCGCCAGCCTCCGCGCGATTTCCGTTTTGCCTACTCCCGTTGGCCCGATCATCAGAATGTTTTTTGGTAACACATCTTCGGCAATCTCGGGTGGAAGCTTTTGCCGCCGCACGCGGTTGCGCAATGCCACTGCCACAGCTCTCTTCGCTGCGGCCTGGCCCACGATATACTTGTCCAACTCCGCCACGATTTCTCGCGGAGTCATGTCATCCAGGGCCGGCAGCAGCGCCTCATCCTCTCCGGTCGCTGCGCCGTTTCCCCCGGGAAACAATGAAATCTCTTTTTCTGTCCTGGTCGCCATGTGCTCTCAATCTAACGCATGTCTCAACAAATTCCGTTGCCCGGTAGCGCCGTGGCTTCAGCCCGGCATCTCGGGTTTTCCCCGGTAGGGCTCGCCTTCTGAGGCGGACCGCTCCTACCGCTTAAACCTCTTCAACCGTAAAGTTCTCATTGGTATAGATGCAGATTTCGCTCGCAATGCGCATCGCTTCCAGTGCCAATTCCTTCGTCGCCAGCTTGGAATGCTTGATCAGCGCGCGTGAAGCGGCCAGCGCATACGTTCCGCCAGATCCAATCGCGCAAATCCCGTCATCGGGCTCAATCACGTCGCCATTTCCCGAAAGCACAAACGTCGATTTCGCGTCCGCCACAATCAGTAGTGCTTCCAGGTGCCGCAGCGCCCGGTCTTTCCGCCATTCCTTAGCCAGTTCCACCGAAGCCTTCTGCAGGTTCCCGGAATGCTCCTGCAACTTCCCCTCAAACCGCTCGAATAGAGACAGCGCGTCCGCCGTGGATCCCGCGAAGCCCGCCACCACCTTCTCGTTATACAGTCGCCGCGTTTTTCTGGCTGTATGTTTCAAGACGTGATCGCCCATAGTCACCTGTCCATCAGCGATCAACACTACTTTCCCATCTTTGCGCACGCACAGCACTGTTGTACCGTGCATATCTCTCGCTGCACCCGAATGTCCCATTCAATAAGTATACCGCGATGCCCCAACCCCGTCATGGCACCGCGGATTTTCTTTTGCCCTCAGTTTGTAAAGTTGATTTCTCGAAAGGACAATACGCGCAGTTTGGTGGGAGTTAACGCGCTATTGATCCAGCAACTGTTGTAATAAATTCCGTATCCGCCCATGCTAGGCGCAATCGATACGGACGACGCCCCCAGGTTCGGTCCAGGTAGTAATGTTCCGCTCGAGTCGCGTGTTTGTGCGATAAGCATCGCTCCGTCAATCCGTCCGTTGCCGCCATATGCTCCGGTGAAGATTCCTTTTCCAATCACCAGAACGATCCCTTCCCAGGAGGCATCCGGGTCGTAAGTCAGTTGTCCGGTTACCGCCAGAAGTCCATAACCAGTCTGGTGCCACGACGTCAAATCCAGATCGCCATCCACGAATATCGCCATGGGATTCGTCGGTGTCATTAGCGAGGAAGAAGGCAGTGCCGATTTTGGCACCGAAGTTGAAGGTGGAGTCGGTGTCAAAACGACGTCGGCATATTGCTTCACCGTCAGCATCAACGATTCGTAGTCGCTCACCTTCTGCAGGCTCGGCGGCATGGTGATTAGCCCCAAACTGGGTGTGGCGGGTGGCGGTGGCGCCGCGACGTAGCCAAATCCACGGTAGTAGTCTGTATATCCCGCCACCCCGCTCTGCAACCCAGCCAGATCTCCCGCATTCGTGTACCCGATGGCCGGCACCGGAGCCAGCGGCGGCAGTGCGCAACTTCTTCCTGCACTTGGATCGTTTCCATTCACATAGAACATCGTGGAACTGGGTCCGTGGTAGCTCACCCCATTTCCCGCCAACGTCAGCGCTGCTGGAAATGTCAGGTTCATGGAACTTGGCACCACCACATATTGCAGCATCTTCTGGGTATTGGGTGGATACACCGCCAGCGCGGTAATCTCCAGCGCTTGCTTTGCTGTGGGCGTGGATCCTTTTACCAGTCCGGGTTTAGGTACGCCCCCGGCTCCGATGTGCGAAGGATCATAGTAAAGCAGTGTAGTTCCGTCTGTTTTGTCGCCATCGTTATCTACATCCAGCGACAGCGACTTTTCCGTCGCTCCAGTGATTCGCACCCATTTATACAAAGGCCCCGTACCCACGCCATTGCCCGAAACTGAATTGATTGTATTTACTGTCGCTCCTGTGATCGGCATCCCAAATTCAGTCTGGAATTCAGTATCCGGATACGACGAAGCAGTTCCCAGCGCCGTCGGGTCAACGGTCTCTCCCAACGCAACGTTGGGGTTAAGGATGTAAAGCGCGCTATAAAGCGGCATGGTTGGATTTGCCGGGTCCGGAAAATAACTCGGAAGCGCAATGTTGATCGCATCTGGATTCTTAGGCAGCAGGCGTCCCCGCCCCTCTTCCACTCCCGCCAGCGCCGCGTAATACGCTCCGGTCGAAGTCCGGTAATTGCTCTGCAGCGCGCTTTCTGTTCCAGAAGACACCACCAGCGCAATCGCGATCACGCTGATCAACAGCAGCGCAAAGATTGCAATCAGGAGCGCCGCTCCCGCCTCGCTCCTGTTCTTTTTCATCGCGCAACTGCCCTGCGAATTCACTCAACTCCTCCCCATTCGCTATCAACCACTTGAACTGTTATCCCCAACTCCTAATTCGTAGGGTTCAGACGGTGGCCTCTTCCGTTCAATTCCACGATCTTTAATCTCCCCGTCTGTGTGTCGCGCACGGGCGATGCCACGATTAACGTGATGTCCACATCTTCAACGTTATAGGGCGAATTGGCTCCCACAGCAAGCGGGCACGGCTGCGTTCCCCCTCCCGTATTGCAGCTGTACTGAAAAAGCGGCACCGGCACCCCCCCCGGAAACATTCCCGGATACGTCGCATTGATTTCAGTCAGTTGCGCACCCGGCACATTCAGCACGTTGCTCACGAGTGGCCCCATCACTCCTGCTGCGGAAGTTGCCGCAACTGGATCGCCTCCCGCCACTTTCGGAACTATCCCGCGGTACAGTGTCCCATTCACCAACTTGTACCGAATCCAGCTAACTCCGCTTCCCGGATCTGCCTCCACGATCAAGTCAAAATCTCCCGGTGTCGTGCATGTTCCTCCGCCCGCCGTGCCAATCGCACACGCCGTCAACGGATACCCCGGAGCCCAAGCCACTGGCGCAACCGTATAATTCGCTGCACTTGCCGGAGAGGTCTCCGAAAACATCCCCAGCGAAGGATATCCCGCCTGGTTGAAATCCCTCACGATCTGATCCACTGCCAGCCGTGCCTCCTGGAATGTTCCGGAGGTCTGCGACTCGTTTGTAAAATTTTTCTGCGAAAGTTCCAACAATCCGAAAATCGCCGCACAGATCAGCAAAAACACCGCAATCGCTATCAACAACTCTAGAATCGTAAATCCGCTTTCAAACCTTTGCCCTTCCTCCATCACTTGGACACCATTGTGTCCAGCGTTACAGGAAGTGTTGGCGTTTTCATTCCGCGCCGGAATACCCCCAGAATGAATCGCTTGCTGGTCACAAGCCCGCCCGCGCTCGTTCGCGTCACCACTGCCCAGCGCACGTCATAGGTCGCGCCCAGCGGATCATTCGGGTCGATGTATGTGTAGCTGTAGCCATCTACCGGTGCTGCCGAGAAATCGATAATTGGCGACCCGCTCGTCGTATTCACTGTATTGCCCACCAATACAGAAGGCTGTGCTGGGTCACCCAGCTCGCAGGTGATCCCCGAGGGACACCAATCCCCGAGCGTGCCCGGATAGGAAGCAGTCGTCATCGGCTGGTTCCGCAACCCTTCCATCACATGTTGCGCAAACACCAGCGCTGTGGCATCGCTTCGATTATTCGAATTCAGAAGCACCGACGTCGGCACCAGTTGCGCCACGGCCACTAATCCCACCAGAATAATTACGGTCGCCAGCAGAAGCTCAATCAGCGTGAATCCACGCTGCTCTGTGCGCTTTCTCATCCCGGTGATCATCGTCTTCTTCATCTGTTTCAATTAACGCAACTGTGCCCAGTTTCCGTTCACATCGCCTGTCCAGATCTGTATGGATCCTGAAGGAATCAGCAACACCGCTCGATATCCTGCTTCAGGTGCTACGGGACTGGCCAGATAAAACACATAAACACTGTTGGTAATCGCGCCCGCCACTGTCACCGCACCTCGCGCATCGAACTGCACTGCCGAAGTTCCCGGTGCCACCACGGTTGTCCCTGAAGTCACATTCGCTGCCGTCAACATTCCCGATGTGCCAGGTATCGCGCCTCCCGCCAGATTCCCGCCCATCCCCAACAAGACAATCTTCTCGGTCGGATCAGGCGTCAGGTTTCCATTGTTATCCGCAAATGCATCGGTGATTGTCGGATCGCCTGCATCCGGTTGTATCTGGCAGCTGACAGGTTTGTTCAGTCGGATCGCCTCATACCGTGTCAGCCTCAATATATCCGACAATTGCTCTGCTGCGTTCGTCAATTGGTACGCGTGATAAGCCCTTAGGAAATACGGCATCCCGATTCCCATCAAGACCATCGCAACGGCCATGGTCACGACCAGTTCCGTCAGGCTGAAGCCTCTGGCATTCGCGCTCTCCTCACGGAACCACTTTTTACGTGATTTCATAGACCAATCCGCTCGCACCGCGGAGCGGTGTAGGTCGATTATCTCACTTGGCTGGGACTTTCTAACCTATCAGGCTTCTATTCTTCCTGATAGGGCTTAACTTCCGGGTTATTATTCACCTTTGAATTCGGCCGGCTCTCTCAGTGCCTGTGCACCGGCCACCTCCTGCTCATTGGGGGCCGCGAGGGGCTTGCCCGATAAAGCAAAAGAGGCGGGCAGTCTTGAGTTTCCGGATTGTCAGGGCCCGCCTTCTGCCGTGCCGAAAACCCCTCCGCATCTGGAGATAGCGGCTTTAGCCGCTGAGAGACTCTCTTTTCACTTCGCGCATAATCTTTCTAGCCTTACTTCTTCTTCCCGCCCACTTCCTTGAATCGCTTTTCCAGCGACTCTTTGGTGAAGAAATCTGGAGGCAAGTCCGGATTCGCCTGGCAACTCCCAAAAAAATCCTGGTTCGTTCGACGTCCGTCTCTCTCTCTTGTCACTTGCATGGGCAGTTGTACGCCGCCAATCAGTTGGTAGTTCGAATAGATCGTCGAATCTTCTTTCCGCTCCTGCGTTTCGTTGTCCACCGTCTTTACCACGGTTTTTACCAGCAGGTGAGTTGAACGATCCACTGCCAGCCGGAATGTCCGTTCCTCAGAATCCGTGACTTCCACCCACTCCACTTCCTTCAATTCCGCGACAGAAATTCCACCGTACCGCAACAGCATTCCCTTATCGTTGATCCGCTTCCGAAGCAGGTAATTCACATTTCGATTCAACGCATCCTGAAAGTCAGAAACTGCTCCCACCGGCTCTTCCGAAACTCCATCCCGATCCAGTGTCCAACCTTGATCACCCGCAAATACGTCTACGATATTGCCTTTCTTTCCGTACTCACTCCGTACTTTGTCGGGATACTTCCAAAAGACCCTCGACTGCACATAACCGGACATCTCTCCGTTATGCCCAAACTGGGCTCGCCGCCCTTCACACTGCGATGTTTTCAAATCCAGATAATTCTGCCCGCCCAACGCCTTCAGCAACTGCTGCAACACCTGCCTGGCCTTTGCCTCGCTCGCCTCCGGGTCCATGTATTCCGCGCGCTGTGCCCGAACCGCCGGCGACACCACCAGCACCCCCAGTCCCAGCAAAAGCCAGTTTTTTATCGTGCCTACCCGCACAGCACCGAGCCTCCGTTCACATTCAATATCTCGCCGGTCATGAAATTTGCTAGGTCCGAAGCCAAAAACAAAATCGGCCCCGCGATCTCTTCGGCCGTCCCCGGACGCCCCATGGGAATTACTGCCTCCGCCATTTTCTTCCCCGCTTTGGTATCCAGTACCGGGTTCGACATGTCCGTTGCCACCCATCCGGGTGCCACGCTGTTCACAAGAATCCCGTGTCTCGCCAATTCTGTCGAAAGCCCTTTCGTCAAGCTGATGACGCCGCCTTTTGACGCCCCATAATGCGTGTGAAACGATTCCCCGCGCTGTCCTGCCGTGGAGCTGATTGGAATGATCTTCCCGGATTTCTGCTGAATCATCTGCGGCACCGCGTAATGAATTACCGAATACACGCTTTTCAGATTAATCCGTATCATGTCGTCCCACTGCTTTTCGCTCATCTTCTCAATCCCCAAATCCTCCACGTTCCACACACCCGCGTTCGCCACCAGGATATCCAGCCGCCCCAGTCGCGCGATCGTGTGTTCTACGAGTTTCTTGTTATCGAGATGTTTTCCGCCATCCGCTTTGAACGCTTCCACTCGCGTCCCGTGCTTTCCCGCTTCCTGCTCCACTTGCTTCGCAGCCTCTTTCGCGGAGTGGTAGCTGAACACGACATCCGCCCCCGCCTGCGCAAACATCTTTACCGCCGCCGCACCAATCCCGCGTGAACCTCCCGTAATCAGTGCCGCTTTACCTGCCAGTGAAATCATCTCTCCCCCAAGTGTGATTCTGAATTCCGTCCTGCGGTTGGTTTGCTTATCGAGTGACAGCTCGCTGAAAGAATCCCCCTAGAGGGTCGGAGCTTTTAGCTCCGACATTAAAAAGCCCTATACATGGGCTTTAGCCCTTGAGGAATTGCTTCCGTCTTCCTCGTGATGCACCCCTTCAAAGCACCCCCAATGCTTACGACTTTAGCAACGCCTTCCTACGTGTCGCCGCTGCCGCAACCAATTCCGTAAACAATTTTCGTGACAGGGCATCGCCTTTCATTCGCTCTGGATGCCACTGTACCCCCACCACCCAGTTCCTGTCAGAGTTCCATTCCACGCTCTCTACAATCTCGTCGCTCGCCCGTCCCGTAATCTCCAGCTCTCGCCCCGGCTTCAATATCGATTGGTGATGCGAGCTGTTCACAATCGCTCTCTCCTCCCCATTCAGCTCAACCAGACGGCTGCCTTCCTCAAACCTCACTTCGTGCTCCGGGTCTTCTTTCGGCTCCGGCGTAATATCCTTCCTTCGGTGAGCCACGCTCGTCCCCGTCTCGGTCCGCACGTCCTGCACCAGCGTTCCCCCTAGATAGACGTTCAGCAACTGGCATCCGTAGCAAATCGCCAGGACTGGCTTATGCTCCCGAAACGCATGCTCCAGAATCGCCCGATCCGTCAACTCCCGAGGCACATCCGCCTCCGCAGACACCCCTAAGTCCTTCGCCCCGTACTTCTCAGGTTCAATGTCCGCAGGGCTTCCCGGCAGCACAAACCCATCCAGTCCCTCCAGCCGCTCGTTCAGCTCAACAGGGTCACTCAGCGGCAGCAATACCGCCTCCGCCCCTGCCTCCTGCACCGCTTCCTCGTAGTTTTGGATCTTTGGCCGGTCTCCAGCCGCTTCCTCACCCGAGGTGCGCCACGGGATGCCGATCCTCGCTCTGTTGGGGGTACCAGCGGTCATGGAAACCAGCATCCTAGCATCGAACCTCAAACCCCAGCAACCAGCCCCGCTTGGAGTACGGGAGCCCCGCTCCCGCTTGCTCTATCTTTAGACACGTCCTTAGCTTGTGTAGCGGCGGCCTTCTGCCTGCCCGGAGTCGGGTAGGGAGACGGGCAGAATTCCCTTGAATTTGTCATCCAGACCAAAGCGAAGTGCAGTAGAGGAATCGTGACGCGGCCGTACTTCCGCGCAAAGCCAAATAACCGGTCATCCTGAAGACCGCTCTCTGCGACCATGGACCGCTATGCCAGCCCAATCTCCACTTCGTGCGTGAACACCCTCTAGGACCCGCTCCGCTGGCTCTCCACCCTCCGCCCAGCCGCTTCATCCAAACAATACTCCGCCCTCCTGAAGAACTCGGGCAACTCCTGCAGTCTCTCCCGCAACTTCTCCGTCACATCCGCCCGGACCGTAACGTGCCCGACTTTCCTCCCCGGCCGCGGCGACTTCCCATACAAATGTAGGTGTGTGTTTGGCACTCCTAGCACGCCTGCCTCTTCCGGAATCTCCCCAATCAAATTGATCATCACGGAATGGCCAACCGCCGCAGTCGACCCCAGCGGCATTCCCAATATCGCCCTCAAGTGATTCTCAAATTGACTGGTCACCGCTCCTTCAATCGTCCAGTGTCCGGAGTTATGCACTCGAGGAGCCATCTCATTCGCCAGCAGCCGCCCTTCCACTTCGAAAAACTCAATGCACAGCACGCCAACGTATCCCAACTCCTCCAGCACCTTCCTCGCTGCCTCTTCCGCCGCTTTCTGCAATTCCTTTGTCAGCCTCGGCGCCGGAGCCACCGACAACCGCAATATCCCTCCCCGATGATGATTCTCCACCACCGGATAGAACGCCGTTTCTCCTGTCCGGCTCCGCACTCCCAGCATCGATACCTCGCGCGTGAACGCCACAAACTTTTCCAGGATCAACGACACATCGGGCAATTCCCGCCGAGCCTTCTCTACATCCTCCGGCGTCCGCAGCATCCACTGACCTTTTCCGTCGTAACCCATTCGCCGTGTCTTCAACACCGCCGGCAACCCGATCTGTTTCACCGCCTTGTCAAAATCTCCGTGCGCTTCAAATGCCGCAAACTCTGTAGTCGGTATTCCCAATTTCTTGAACAGTGTCTTTTCTCTCAGTCGATCCTGCGCCTCTTCCAGCGCATTCACCGGCGGATACACTGGTGCGCGCTCTGCCAGCATCCGCGCTGCTTCCACCGGCACATTTTCAAATTCGTAGGTCACTACTTCCAGTCCCTGCGCGAACCGCTGCAGCGCCTGCTCGTCTGTATATTCCGCGGTCACCCGATGCGCAATTCGTCCGACGGGCGCTTCCGGCGATGGATCCAAAAAACGAAAATGCAGCCCTAGCGGATAGCCCGCCAGTGCCAGCATGTAGCCCAGTTGTCCTCCGCCCAGTATCCCGATTGTCACTTTTTCTTTTTCTCTTTCTTCAGCACCACCGCCAGCGTCTTTGCTGCCGCACTGGCTGGATTCGGATTTGCCAGCACCTTATTTGTCTGCGCGCTTCGAAACGCTCTCAATGCCTCGCGATACCGCGCATGTTTAATCCCCAGAATCGCCGTTGCCAGCAGCGCCGCGTTGATCGCTCCCGCTTTCCCAATCGCCAGCGTTCCCACAGGAATTCCTCCTGGCATCTGCGCAATCGACAGCAGCGAGTCCAATCCTTTCAGCGCCTTCGACTCCACCGGCACGCCCAGCACCGGCAGCACCGTCTTTGCCGCTGCCATCCCCGGCAAGTGCGCCGCTCCTCCCGCTCCCGCAATAATTACCTCAATCCCGCGTTTCTCCGCCGTTGCCGCATACTCAAACAACAAATCCGGCGTACGGTGCGCCGACACGACCCGCGTCTCAAACGGCACTCCCAAATCTCGCAGCGTGTTCGCCGCGTTTTCCATCGTCTCCCAGTCCGAAGACGACCCCATAATCACGCCCACCAGCGGCGCCTTCTCCACCACCGTCCCCATCAATTCATCGCTCATCCAAACACCGCCTCGTTCCCATTTCAACTCTATCCCAATCCACCCATTGTTCGCAGGATGTCATCCTCAGGAGCGCAGTTTGCGACGAAGCATCTCAACCACAGCCAACTCCACCGTCTCTAACCGTCACTGCTCAATTCTCAACCACCCGCGCCTTCCAAGCCGCCCGAATCTGTCCCACCAAATATAGCGACCCCGTAACAAATATTGCATCTTCCGCCCGCGCCTTCTCCAGGGCCAATTGCAGCGCCTTCTCCGCATCCGCGATCAGCACAAACCTCTCCGCATGATGCCCCGCAATCTCTCCCAACTGGGCTGCACTGATCGCCCTGGGTGTCCGTGCCTCTGTAAAAATCACTTCGTATGCATGAGGAAAAAGCACTCCCGCCACTTCATCCACCGCCTTATCCCTCATCGCCGCATACAACATGTAAATCCGGCGCCCCCGAAAATTCTCCTCCAGAAATAGCGCCAACTCTCGAGCCGCTCCCGGATTGTGTGCGCCATCTAGATATACATCCGGTCGCGACTGCAATTTCTCAATCCGTCCCGGCCATCGAGCCAGAGAAATCCCCTCTTCAATGTCTACATCGGCGATCTTGTACCCTTTCGATTGCAGCACCCGCGCGCACGCTATGGCGTTCAGTGCATTTTGCAACTGAAACCGTCCGGCCAACTGCGGAGCGACCGCAAACCTCGTCTCACTGGCCTTCTCCACCACCATCGCGCGCACGCATCTATTCAATATATTTTCGTTCTCCACCACGAATGCTCCCGCAACGTCCACCACCGGGCACAGCAACTCCGCAGCCCTTCCAAGTAGTACCTCTCTCACCTCATCGACCTGTCCCGCCATCACCGCGGGCACACGTTCCTTCAGTATCCCTGCCTTCTCTCCGGCAATTTCTCGCAGTGAATGTCCCAGAAAGTTCTCATGATCGAAATCAATCTTCGTAATCACAGACACTATCGGCTCCAGCACATTCGTTGCATCCAGGCGTCCGCCCAGGCCCACTTCCACTACCGCAAAATCCACACGCTCTCGCGCAAACGCCTCAAACGCAATCGCCGTCACGCACTCAAAGTAAGTCGGATGAGCCTTCAGTGCGCCGGCCGCCAGCAATTCCTCGACCACTTCCAGAATCCGCGTAAATATTTCGGCAAACAGTTCATCGCTGATCTCTTCGCCGTCAACCCGGATCCGTTCATTGATCCTTTCTAAATGCGGCGAAGTGTTCAATCCCGTCCGGAATCCCGCACGCCGCAAAATCGATTCCACAAACGCCGCCGTCGAACCCTTACCATTCGTTCCCGCAATATGGATCGACGGAAAGGCCCGCTCCGGCCGCCCCAGCCGTTCCAGCAACATCGTTATATTTTCCAGGTTGAATTTTGCTGCTGCCGCTTGTGTGGGAGCCGCCAATTCTCGGCCCAGCGTCAGCAAATACCGCACCGCGCTTTCGTAATTCATTTCAGCTGATCAGCAGGTCCAGCGTATTCGCAATGAAGCCCTTCATATCTTTGCGGTGTACCACCGCGTCCAGGAATCCGTGTTCCAGCAGAAATTCCGCCCGCTGGAATCCCTCCGGTAATTTCTGTCGGATCGTTTGCTCAATCACTCGTGGTCCCGCAAACCCGATTAACGCGCCCGGTTCTCCAATATTCAAATCTCCAAGCATTGCAAAACTCGCCGTTACGCCGCCTGTAGTGGGGTCCGTCAGCACCGATATATACGGAAGCTTCTCTTCATCCAGTCGCGCCAGGGCTGCGGACACCTTCGCCAACTGCATCAGGCTGATCGTGCCTTCCATCATTCGGGCACCGCCAGAGCACGACACCACAATCAGCGGTTGCCGTGTCGAAATCGCCAGTTCAATCGCGCGTGTCACCTTCTCGCCCACTACTGCGCCCATCGATCCGCCAATAAATGCAAATTCCATCGCGCAGCAAACCACGGGACGCCCGTTCAGCTGCCCCTCGGCGATCATGATTGCGTCATTCACTCCCAACTTCGTCTGCGCATCCTTGATCCGTTTCGCATACGGCTTGTTATCTACGAACTTCAGCGGGTCGGTCGACACCATCCCGGCATCATGTTCCGTCCAGTGCCCGTCCAACAGCAGTCTCAGCCGTTGCTTTGCATCCATTCGGAAATGGAATTGGCATTTCGGGCAGACATTCAGATTCTCTTCCAGGTCTTTGCGAAATACGATCGCCCGGCACGACTCGCATTTCATCCACAACCCTTCCGTACGCACCCGCCGCTCTTCCGGCGGCGTCGCCTGGTCAATCGACTTCTTATCTCTCTTGAACCATGACATAAGTAATCTGCTTATCCTTTTGGCAGCAGTTCCGATTCCATTCCTGTTTCTCCAAAAGCTCTTTGAAGAAGCACCAACGGGGTCGCAGCTTTAACTCCCACAAAGGAAGCCAGGAAAACTGGCCTTTAGCCCCTGTCAAACTACCATCTGCGGGCGACGAGCTTCTATTAGTAATCAATCCCCCGTTGCGCCAGTATACCCTTCGTGTAGGGGTGTTTCACTTCTTTCATCTCCGTCACCAGGTCTGCCGCCCCTACCAGTAACGGGTGCGCATTCCGCCCCGTGCAGATCACATGCACCTGCTCCGGTCTCGCTTTCAACGCCTCCACCACTTTCGCAGCGTCCAGCATTTTGTAGCTGATCGTGTAGTTGATTTCGTCCAGCACCACCAGATCGTACGTTCCGCTGTAAATCGCCGCGCGGCCCGATTCCCAGCACTCTTCTGCCAGACGAATATCTTCTGGATCGGTTTCTGCTCCGCCCACCTTCACGAATCCGCGCCCCATAGGACGAATCTCAAATTTGTCATCGCCTAGCATTTTCGCCGCATCCAGCTCGCCGTAGTGCCACGAACCCTTGATGAACTGCACCATCAGTACGCGCAGCCCTTGCCCCACCGCCCGAAACGCAGTCCCCAAGGCGCAGGTAGTTTTCCCTTTGCCCGGCCCCGTGTATACGATCAACAATCCTTTTTCGTTCGCCATCTACCGTCCTTAGCGCATTGTTTGTTCGCTGCATTTTAGGGGTCGCAGCTTTAGCTCCGACATTCATGAACTCTAAGGCATCGGGCTTTGGTCCCGGAGGAATTTCGCTGCGACTAATGCGCACAAACTCTTCAGTTCAGATTCAGCCGCTTCTGGAATTCATGCACGATCGCCCGCACATGCTCCATCGTCACTTCGTTCAGGCTATGGTGCGGCTGCGACTTTCTATCTTTTAAGATGATCCACAATCCCGGCCGGTATAGATCATCATCCGGGCAGATCGCTCCCGTTAGCTGCGTTATTTCGAAATCCGGTATCTGTGTCAGATCCAGATCCACTCGGCCCGCCGTATTTGGCAGCGTCGGCGGATTCGACACCAGTTCCGTCAGCACTCCTCGTGCATCATCCACCAGATCGCGGAAACCCTGCGATACCAGCAGCGCATCGATGTCTCTCGGTGTGGGCTGTTCCATCTGCTCCAAATCGTAATCCGGTAATGGCTTCCTCAGTGGAATCTCAATCGCTACCGAAGGTTGATCTTTATCTGCCGCAATCCTCATAGTTTTTCCCGCCGCCCATTCTCACACATTACGACGCGAACCGCACATCGCCAGCCTCTGGCGCGGTGAAATGAATGTGACGGTCGACCTTTACCATACGCTCTATGGCATCTCGGGAGAGCTAGATTCTCTACTTCGGATACGGACTCCCCGACAAAATAGCAAACGCCCTGTAGATCTGCTCCGCCAGCATCACTCGAGCCAGCTCATGAGAATATGTCATCGCACTCAGTGACATCTTCTGCTTCACCCGTCCCCGCACGACTTCTGGAAATCCGTCTGCATCTCCACACACAAAGACAATCTCCCTGATTCCACGGTCCCGCTGTTCCCCCAACCACTTCGCAAATACCGTCGAATCCATGGTTTTTCCACCAGCGTCGAGTAGTACCGCCACTGCCGCCCGGTCTTCATCCAGTTTCTTTACCGCCGCTTCGCCATCCCGTACCTCGCTCACTTCAATCGGGTTCGCTCTCCCAATCCTCTTCACATAATCTTCCAGTACCTCGCGCAGTTCCGGCCTTCGCATTTTCCCAAGCAGTAACAAGCGAATCTTCATCTCGCGAGTCTACCTCTCCTTTCCGGACTTTTCTATTTGGTCTATCCCACGATTCCTTTTGGAAATTCCCCGTCTTGGCCGTATCATGCCACTGTTCATCCCATGCCTCAGCGGGAACTCCAATCGAAAGCCTTGCGCCTCGCCGAACTTCGCAGCGAGCGCATCCGTATCCTCGGCGTTCTGGTTTTCATTCTCATTGTCGGCATCGTCCTTACCGTCCGCATATTCCTTCTTCACACCACTCTCTACACCTCTCATGTCGGTTGGAATTTCGTTCTTGCCGGGACCATGGCTCTCTATGAATACCTCATGCTTCGTCTTGTCGACCGCTGCATTCGTCTCGGCTCAGACTTTCCCAAATTTCTCTGGTTCACCACCACAGTTCTTGAAACCGCACTGCCCGGTATCGGACTCGCCTTCTTTACTACCTCCGCCTTCGACCCCCTCTACCGTCCGCTTGCCAGTCCTGCTACTCTTCTTTTCTTCGTCTTCATCATTCTTTCCATTCTTCGCTTGAATCAGTGGATTTGCCGGCTCGCGGGTATTACGGCCACCGCAGCTTATCTCTCGGCTGCTGTTTATCTCGGTTGGACCCTGCCGGTTTTCGGCAGGCCAGCGCCCGCCACGCAAACCGACGTCTCTATATATGCCGTAATCCTCCTGATCGCTGGTTTCGTGGCTGGCGATGTCGCCAAGGAAATTCGCAAACACGTTGAAGCCGCTGTTCGTGAAGCGGAAACCAAACGCCAGCTCGACCGTGTCCAACACGATCTCCAGATCGCCCGCGACATTCAGCAAGCGCTTCTTCCCCGCGAATCTCCTCAAATCGACGGCTACTCTATCGCTGGCTGGAATAAGCCTGCCGATGAAACCGGTGGGGATTATTACGACTGGAAAACTGTTCCCGACGGCCGTCTAATCGTCACTCTGGCCGATGTTACCGGCCACGGTATCGGTCCCGCCATGCTCGCCAGCGTTTGTCGCGCTTATTCACGAGCCAATTTTCGCTCCAACAAAACCATGTTCGGCGCCTTCACCGCCATCAATGATTCCATTGCACGCGATCTCGATACCGGCCGCTTTGTCACTTTCGTCGGTGTCGCTTGCACTCCGGTCACGGGCGACCTGGAAGTACTCTCCGCCGGGCATGGGCCGCTCCTCTGTTACTCCGCTTCCAAAGACACTTTCACGGAAATCGATTCGCAGGGTGTGCCTCTCGGCATTCTGCCGGAGTTTACCTCCGCGCCCTCTACCCCTGTTCACCTTGAGCCGGGCGACCTTTTCCTTCTTATTACTGATGGTTTTGTCGAATGGGAAAATCCTGACAGCGAACAATTTGGCGCCGCTCGTCTCGAGGACGTAGTCCGCTCCGCCCGCAATCTATCACCCGAAGCTATCCTGCAATCTCTCTACGAAGCCGTAATCACTTTTTCGCGTGGCACCCGCCAGCAAGACGACCTGACCGCGGTCATCATCAAACGCACCTGAGCAACTCTCTCGCCCTCATCTACGAAAAATAGCCTTCTTGGCTACCAATCGCTTGTGCTTCTCAGATTGTCTAGCCGCCGCCTTCCGAGGCAGGCAGAATCTTCTCGACCTATCTCATCCCAAACTTCTTTCTTTTCTCCAGCAACGTCTTCCGGCTGATCCCTAATATCTCCGCTGACCGTCCAATCTGGTATTCCGTCGCCTCCAGCGTCGCTAGAATCGCTTCGCGTTCCACTTCTTCCAACGCGCGCAAATTTCCATTCGTGCTCTTTTTTGCCGCATGCTGGATCTCGGCAGGGAATTCCGCTACATCAATCGTCTCTCCTTGCGCGGAAATCACTGCGCGTGCCAGCATACTCCGCAACTCCCTTATGTTTCCCGGCCATCGGTAACCTTGCAAACCCGCCTTCGCTGTATCGCTCAACTGCACTTGTTCTTTTCCGTGTTCCTTGCGAAGCTCTGTCAGAAAATGTTCCGTCAATGGAAGTATGTCCGCGGCTCTTTCTCGTAACGGCGCCACCCAGATCTTCGCCATATCCATTCGTTGATACAGGTCCTCGCGGAAACGCCCTTCCTTCACCGCTGCACCCATATCCACGCTGGTCAACGCAATCAGCCGAGCTTCCACGGGCACACTCTCCGTTCCGCCCAGCCGTTCCAGCGTTCGATCCTGCAGCACGCGCAGCAACCTTCCCTGTGCGCTCGCGCTCAACGCCGCGATCTCGTCCACCACAATCGTCCCTTTTAATCCCAGCTCAAACGCGCCAAGCTTCCGCTCCCCCGCGCCGGGAAATCCTCCGCGTTCGTATCCAAACAGCTCCGCCTCTGCCAATTCCCTTGGCAGCGCAGTGCAGTCCATTTTCAGGAAGGGTGTGTCTCGTCTGGGTCCGAGTTCGTGAATCAATCGCGCTAGGTGATTCTTTCCAGTGCCGCTCTCTCCGCTGATCAGGATCGTGGTTGGAACAGGGGCTGCTCGCTGGGCGAGTTCGAAGAGTTTTTGCGACGCCGGGTCTTGCCCGATCCATGGCAATCGCTCGCTTAACATACCTTACTTCTCCGGCCGCCCACGTTTCCCGGGGGCAGCATTCCGGGCTGGGGTTAACTGACCTTTTCTGAGAGTTCCTTTCTGCCTCTCTCTGAATCTTCTGCAATCTCCAGTTTTGGCGCGGCTCTCCACAATCTCTCCAGGTCGTAATACTTCCGCGCTTGCTCACCAAATACGTGCACGATGAACCCGCCAAAATCCAGCAGCGCCCATTCCGTCGACCGGTGTCCTTCGCGGTGCTCCGGTTCGCGCTTCATTTCCTTGTACAGCAGTCCTTCCACTTCATCGCAGATCGCCTGGATCTGCGGCGTGCTGAATCCCGTGCAGATCACGAAATACTGCGTAAACGCCGCGTGTCCGTTCAGGTCGATCACCGTAATTCCGCCCGCCTGCTTGTTCTGCGCCGCTTCCACGGCCAGTCGTACTCCCTGTGGTAATTGCTCTAATTTTTCCAGTGTCAACGGTACAGTCCTTGTTTCAAGATATATTCCTCCACTCGTGCTGATACCATTCCGTGAATCGATTGGCCCTTGTTCGCTTTCTTCCGAATCTCCGTCGCGCTCACCTCGCTCGACACGTTCTCCAGCAAATACACTGTTGTCTTCTGCAATCTTGCCACTACCGGCGACCCGTATCCCACCGCTTCCTCGTCCTTCTCTTTCTTTCCATTCGTCGCACTATGCAGATGCGGCGGTATCACCAATCGTAACGCCTCCAGCCGTATTCCTGGCCGGTTCGCAATTATGAAATCGCATAATCCCAGCAGCGTCTCGTATTCCTTCCACGTCGGAATATCCAGAAACGCGTCTGCCCCTATGATGAAAAACAGCCTGTCTCCCACACCATTAAATGCATGACGGAAGTACCTTACGGTATCCACGGAATAATGTAGTTGCGTCCCGCTGAAGTCTTCCCCCGCCTCCGCCAGCGATGGCACAAAATGCGGGTGCTCCGTGCAAGTCAGCGCCACCATCGCAAACCGGTGCGGAAATGGCGCCAGGTGCTGCTTCAACTTATGGGGTGGCCGGCTCGCCGGAACGAAGTGCATCTCGTCAAAATTAAACCGCCGGTCTGCCGCTCTTGCCACCCCCAGGTGCCCGCTATGGATCGGGTCAAACGACCCCCCAAATAACGCGATTCTTCTTGGATGCTGTTTTGCCGCGGTGCGGTGCGCTTGCGCCGTTGTCAATGCGCCTCCCGTTGGTTGACCCATTCCAATTCTCTCACGAATTTTCAGTGTTTTGTCTCGCTTCCTTCATCGAGATCAGCCTCATCCTCTGTCTCAAATTCCTCTGCTTCCGCGAACTCAGCTTCACCTTCATCATCCGATTCTTCTTCTGCCGTCTCTTCCTCGAGCGTCTCCCGAGGAATCTTGTCCAGCGCATCTGCAATCGATCGCACCAGCTCCTTCACGCCCTCACCGGTCGGCCCGGATATCGCATGGAACTCCATCTCTTTTTTCTTGCAGAACGCACGTAGATCCTCCAACTTCGTCCGGTCCGTCGTCGCATCCACCTTGGTTGCCACCACGATCATAGGTTTTCCCGTCAGCCGTTCACTGAACGCCGCCAACTCCCCTTCAATAATCTCAAACGCCTTCACCGGGTCCTGCTCGCCCATGTCGCTCGTATCGATCAGGTGAACCAGCAGCCGCGTCCGCTCCACATGCTTCAAGAACCGTATCCCGAGCCCCGCTCCCTGGCTCGCTCCTTCAATCAACCCCGGCAAATCCGCCACCACGAACGTCCGCCCCAACTCTGTTCCGTGCCCGCCCGTGCCGCCGTCCGCATTCACTACGCCAAGATTCGGCTCCAGGGTAGTAAACGGGTAATTCGCAATCTTTGGCCGCGCCGCGCTGATCACCGATATCAACGTGGATTTCCCCGCGTTCGGGAATCCCACTAGTCCCACATCCGCCAGCAGCTTCAACTCCAGCTTCAGCTTTCGCTCTTCCCCTGGTTGTCCCTCTTCCTTCTCTCGAGGAGCCTGATGCCACGGCTTCGCGAAGTGTTGATTCCCGCGCCCGCCCTTGCCTCCTGCCGCCACCAGCACCCGCTGCCCCGGCTTGCTCAAATCTGCCAGCAACTCGTGCCCATCCTCGTCATACACCAGCGTTCCCACCGGCACTTTCAGTATCAGATCGTCTCCTGAAACTCCTGTGCAATTCGATCCTTCCCCGTGCCTTCCGCGATCGCCTTTGAATTCCCGGTTGTACCTGTAACGCAGCAGCGTATTGTCGTTCGGATTCGCTTCCAGATAGACGCTTCCGCCATTCCCGCCATCGCCACCCGATGGTCCGCCTCGCGGCACATACTTCTCCCGACGGAACGCCACGCAACCGTTGCCGCCGTCCCCCGCCTTCACCGCAATCTTCGCTTCATCAACAAACACGTTACTCTCTCAATCTTTCCCTGGTAATACAGGCTTCAGCCTGTCTCCTCTTTGGTGGCACAGGCACTTACTTCTTTGCTTCATTTCTTTTCCACAAAAAAAAACGGCCCCGGCATCTTCAACCGGGGCCGCTCGAATCCCTTCTTCCTTAGTTCGCGGCCTTGGCTAGCTCCGCCGGTGTCACGCTGATAAACCGTCCCCCGCGTCCCTTGTCCTCGAACTTCACATAACCGGTAACCAGCGCAAACAACGTGTCGTCTTTGCCCTTTGCCACGTTCACCCCGGGACGGTGCTTCGTTCCGCGTTGCCGAATCAAAATCGTTCCGGCATTCACCAACTGTCCGCCGAATCTTTTTACTCCCAGCCTCTGTCCGTGTGAATCGCGGCCGTTTGTTGACGATCCGCCGCCCTTCTTATGTGCCATGACACAATCTCCTGTAGTGGCCGAACTTTAGATCGGCCAGAAATCTTCCTTTAATACCAAACGTGTTACAGCTTGATTTCGGCGACCTGCACGGCAGTGTAGTTCTGCCGGTGGCCACGCTGAATCTTGTACTGGTTGGTCTTCTTGAACTTCAGAACGGTCAACTTCTTCGCCCGTCCCTGTTCCACGATCTTGCCCGTTACTGTGGCATTTGATGCGTCCGACCCGGCCAAAACCTTCTTGTCCTCGGTGTGCACTGCGAGCACTTTCCCGAACTTCACCTGCTCGCCCACTTCACCTGCTACCCGCTCAATGCGGATGGTGTCGCCCGGCGCGACACGGTACTGCTTTCCTCCGGTCTGTATCACTGCGTACATCACTCCTCCAATAGCACTAAAGGCAAACTCCAATTATACGGTTCTCCCACCCACACCGTCAACGCATCAATTCCCGCCTTCAACTCAACTTTGTCACGCCAATAGCGGCCATTGTAGGGGTGGCGCGTTACACCGCCCGGTGGGGTTTCCTTGCCTTCATCTGCGCTCTCCGTCTCCTCTGTGGTGAACTCTTCTTCAGTCCTCAAAAATCAAACCGATACCCCAGAATCATCTTTCCAATCAGATGATCCGTTCCCCGCGTCACTCCTACTCCCACCCCAAAATTCACTTCCCATTTCGGCGATAAATTCAAATCAATCGCCGGGAAAAACTGTTGTTGTTGCTCCGAAATAGGATCGAAGCTCTCCACCGGCCCCAGCGCGCCGTAATATTCGAATCCGCCCGTCACTTTTTTCGTGAAGTCGTAGCTCACCTTGAAATTAGGCGAAAACGCAAACCCTGCATCCTGATTCACTCCATGAATCGATTTCTCAAACGCTGGATTGAACGCAAAATACCATCGCCCCAGCTGTTTATCCACGATGGGCCGCAGCTCATACGTCCACGTATCCACCGAGTATTGCCGTCGCTGGTATCCGATCTCCTGCGAGATGCTTACTCCCACTGGCCAATTCCATCTCTTCGGTACCTTCACCCGGGGACGTATATGGTCTCCCACCCAATCGACCCCGAATCCATTCTGCGAGGACGTAAATATGTAAAACCCTGTCTCAAACCAGGCCGTAAATCCATGCGTAATTTCAATAGTCTCGTGCAGTTGATGATTCGTCGGCCACGTTCCATCCGTTGTGCTCTTCGACCCCTGAAACGTGAAGTTGCTATGCAACTCCACCATCGTCTTTCCTTTTTCTACCGTATCCGCTCCATACACCTGTATCTCGTAATTGTCCTGAGCCCTGGTCGTCCCGGCCCAGCAGTGCATTCCGACCCACACAATCACCAACGCAATTCCTCGTTGAACTCGCATCCTCATCCTTAACGTCAGACGCAAACAATTGTCCTACAGTTTCGCGTCAAGCCTTCGATGCATCTTTCTGCGCTTCTGCCTCAGCCGTTCTAATCTTTGTAGTTCGGCCTCTTGCCCTGGGCGAGGCGAGCGAAGGGAGTTTGCCTTTGTAGTGGCCGGTCTTTAGACCGGTTCTTCACCCTTTGCCAATCCGTATCCTGAGGAGCGCACCTTGCGACGAAGGATCTCAACCTGAACGACATCACCGGCGATCAAGCATCACCAAATCTCAACGATTTCACGAGTGCGGATGCGCCTTATCGTATATATCCATCAACTGCCGTATCGAAGCATGCGTGTACTTCTGCGTAGTCGACAGCGACGCATGCCCCAGCAACTCCTGAATCGCCCGCAAGTCCGCCCCATCCGCCAGCAAATGCGTTGCAAACGCGTGCCGCAATGAATGCGGGTGCAAATCCCAGTTCACATTCACCAGCCGGGTATATTTCTTCACAATTCTTCCGATGCTTCGCTGCGTAAGCCGCCGCCCGCGATAGTTCAGGAATATTGCGTCCACACTTCCACGCCGGGATTTTTCCTCGCACTCTCGTAACAACCCCTCGCGCACCGGCCAATACTCCCGCAATGCCTCTGCGGCTTTCTCCCCATAAGGCACGATGCGTTCTTTGTTCCCTTTGCCTCGCACGTTCAACATCCGTTCTCGTTCGTTCATGTTCGCCAGATTCAGTCCGGTCAATTCACTCACGCGCAACCCGGCTGCATACAGCAGCTCCAGAATTGCCCGGTCGCGTGGCAACAACAGACTATCTTCGATCCTCTCGGCTGTTGTTCCCGCTTCCACAGGCATTCCCCTTAATCTCTTCTTACTTCCTCGTTTGGGCGCTGCAGCTCGGGAACCCGCCATCTGATCCAGAAATCCACTCATCTCTTCCGCCGACAGCACCATCGGTATCCGCTTCGGCAGCTTGGGAGTCGGCACCAACCGTGCTGGGTTTTCCTTCAACAGTCCTTCTCGCACGCAATATTTGAAAAATGACCGCAGCGCTGCCAGCTTTCTCGCAATCGAACTCTTTTCCAGACCATTTTCGTGAAGGTGTCCCACAAACTCCCGGATGATTTTGTGGTTTACTGCGGGCAGCTTCGGCGGTGCCATTCCCGGAGGCGACAAAAACGACACAAACTGCTCCAGATCCTTTTTGTAATTAATCACCGTGTTCGGCGAAGAATTCCTTACCGAGCGCAGATACTCCAGGAAACGTCCCGTGGTTTGTTGAATCGAGCTCATACTCTGTGTCCGGGCACACCTCTATACACATCGGTTTTTCTTGGGTCGTCTATCGCAAGTCGTGAGCGGCGGACCATCACCTTCCAGCTTACATCCGCGAGTGCCTTGCTTATACCTTTACCGCGACCGGCGCTTCTTCTGTCGCCACTGCCGGTTTCTCTTCTTCGGGAGCCAATTTCTCCCAATCGCAGCCTTCTTTGACGCAGGCGTGTACCTTTCCAATTTTGCTGTTTTTTTCAACGATGAACGGTGCTCCGCACTTCGGGCACGGTTCGGCAATCGGCATATTTGCCGAAGTGTAATCGCAATCCGGATACCGGGAACAGCCGTAAAAAAACCGCATCTTGCCACGTCCGCCACGGCCCATGCTTGCACGTTTGACGAACTCGCCTTCATTGCACTTCGGGCACTTGATTCCCAGCGTGATCGCGCGCGTATATCTGCATTTTGGATAACCTGAACAACCGATGAAGTCTCCAAACCGCCCATGTTTCTTGATCAATCCGTTTCCGCAGAGTGTGCACTTCTCCTCCAGCGGCTCATCTGGTTGCAGCGCAATCCGCGTCCCGGCTATCAATCGCCGCGTCGTTCTGCAGTTTGGATAGCCTTTGCACGCCAGGAATGCCCCAAACTGTCCGCGCTTTACTGCCATCTCTTTTCCGCAATTCTCGCAATACTCGATCTTGTTTTCTGCGTCGACTTCGATCTCTTCCGCCATGTCCTGGATGAAATCGCACTCGGGATACCGCGAACATCCCAGAAAGAATCCGTGACGGCTGATGCGTTCCAGCAGTTCGCCCTGCCCGCATTTCTCGCACTTCTTTCCGGTCGGTATGCCGGCCTTATAGGAGACCATTTCATCGCCCGCCTTATCCAGGTCGACGATGAACTTTTCCCAGAATTCCCGTACCGATTCCCGCCAGGGCATCTTGCCTTCTTCGATTTCGTCCAACTCTTCTTCCAGTCGTGCCGTGAACTTCACATCGAACACGTCTTCAAAGCTCTTGATCAGCAGCACGCACACACGCTCACCCAGCATTGTTGGTGTGAACTTGCCCTGATCCTTCTTTACGTACTCCCGTTCCACAATCGTCGAAATAATCGCTGCATAGGTGGAAGGACGCCCGATGCCGTCTTCTTCCAGTTCTTTCACCAGAGTCGCTTCTGTGTATCTAGGTGGTGGTTCCGTAAAATGCTGATCTGGCCGGATCAAATCCAGTTTCAAAATCTGCCCTTCCCTTACGCGTGGCAGAGTCTTGCCTTCGCCTTCATCATCCTTCTCGTCGTCTTCGCGGTCTGCGCCAGACACCGGTATCGAATACACTCTCAAATAGCCGTCGAACTTCAGGATTGATCCCGTTGTCCGGAACGTGTAATCGCCCGCCGTAATATCAATCGACGTCTGGTCATAAATCGCAGGAAGCATCTGCGACGCCACAAACCTTTGCCAGATCAATTGGTACAACTTGAAAACGTCGTCTTCCAGGTATTTCCGCACATCTTCGGGAGTCCGCGTCACATCCGTAGGCCGTACCGCTTCGTGTGCCTGCTGCGCGTCCTTCTTCGACTTATAGAAATTCGGCTTTTCGGGCAGGTAATTGCTTCCAAATTGTTCTGGAATAAAAGTCCGCACCATCTCCAGCGCGTCGTTCGATACCTGCACCGAATCCGTGCGCATATACGTGATCAGTGCGACCGATCCCTCATCGCCCAAATCAATGCCTTCATACAGCCGTTGCGCCAGCGCCATCGTCCGTTTGGCGGTAAACCGTAGCCGGTTGTACGCAGCTTGCTGTAGCTTGGAAGTCGTAAACGGTGGTGGCGGGTTCCGTTTCTTTTCCTTCAACGCCACCGTGGCTACTTGCCACTTTGCCTTATTCACCGCCGCAACAACTTTGTCTGCCGCTTCTTGATTCTTTACCTCAATGTCTTCGCCCTTGTATTTCGACAGTCTCGCCTCGAAAATCGGCGGCTCGCCCGCATCCAGCATCGCGTGGATCGTCCAGTATTCTTCCGGCACAAACGCCCGTATCGCCTGCTCGCGCTCCACAATCAGACGCAGCGCTACCGTCTGAACGCGCCCCGCGCTCAATCCGCGCCGCACTTTGTCCCACAGCAGCGGTGAAATCTTGTAGCCCACAATGCGATCCAGCACGCGCCGAGCCTGCTGCGCATCCACCAGCTGCGAATCCACCTGCCGCGGCTTTTCAAACGCCGCGCGAATCGCCTTGGGTGTAATTTCGTTGAACGTCACTCGGAAAATCTTCTTCGGATCGATTGGTTCGATAAATATTTCGTCCTTACTGCCGGACTTCTTCGCCGCTTTGCCTTTTGCGCCAACCTTTAGCGGGGACTTCCCGTTTCCTTTTACGTCCTTGGCCTCTTCTTTCGGTTCTTCCTTGGCGGCCTCGCCCTTACCGTTTAGGCCGTTCTTCCCGTTTTTCCACCCATTATTTCCATTCAAATCTTCTTCATTAATCAGAAACTTCGCCGGCTTCGACAGCACCATCGCCAGGTGCGCGGAGATCGCCTCTCCTTCGCGGTCCGGGTCGCCTGCCAGGTACACCATATCCGCAGCGGCCGCTGCCTTCCGCAAATCGTTAATCACTTTCCCTTTACCGGGGATCACCTGCAGCGTCGGCTCGAAAATCTTCGGGTCGTCGATCAAAATCTCTTTCTTCAGCGGCTTCGGCGGCACCACTTTCCCGTTCTTTTTCCGTGCTTTCTTCTTCTTCGGTTTCTCCGCGTCTTGAGGCAGACGGATCCCTATCGTCTTCTTCGGCAGGTCCATCACGTGCCCGATGGACGCCTTGACCGTGTAACCTTTCCCTAGATATTTATTAATCGTCTTCGCCTTTGCCGGCGATTCGACGATAACCAGTGAACGTGCCATGCTTTCCTTTGTAACTCGGATTCGACTTCTGGAAGGGACTACCGGGCGGCTTGTGTCCTTCTCGCTACCTTTCGCTCAGCATTACCGAGCGATTCGCTACCTCGCTTTTGTCCGTATCCTTAATATTAGTATCGCACCGCTTTTTATCTCTCCCGCACTCTCCCAGATGCTGCGCACCCCGCTTCGGATGCATTGCGCGGTTCGCGCGGGAGCTAACTCTCTTTCTTTGCAACAAATCTTCTCATAACAAAACTTTTGTCAACTGCTTTCCGGGCAACTGCCTCACCACGCCTTTCATCTCCAGAGGGAAGAGCGTAGCCAGAACTTCGCTGGAGTTCAAGCCACTTGTTTCCACCAGGTAATCAATCGGCTGCGCTTCTTCCGAGTTCAGCAGACCATAAAGCTTTTTCTCCGTATCAGTTAGGCCCTCGTTCACCAGCAGATTCCGCTGCTCCGCTTCCACTGGTTCCGCTTGCACCAGCTTCGCTCCTTGCCTGATCAACTGGTTCGGCGCAAAGCTCATATCCTGCGTCACGTTGCCAGGCGCGCGGTAATCAGCGATCCGCTGTATTGCTTGCCCTCTACAATTACGACGCCGACCGGCATGCCGGCGATGATGCGGTTGCGCACAGGAAAATTTTCGGGTGCGAGATGCCAGCCCGTGAGGAACTCGCTGATGATTGCTCCACGTTCCAGGACTTTTTCGGAGAGCTTCTCATTTTCTTTCGGGTAGCAAACGTCGATTCCCGTGCCCAGCACGCCGCTCGCTCTGCCGCCGACGTCGGTGGTGCGAAGCGCGGAAGACCTTATCGGCGGAACCGAACTCGCACAGCAGGCGCGCCGAGAGACGGACGGCGATTCCCGGGGTCATGGTCAACGCCAGCCAAGAGAGGGAAGCTTCTGGCTCCATGAGGTGAGCGCATGTCTATAGTAACCATGTTGTTAAGTCCCGCGAGTATTACTTTCCCGCACAAGCTCATTTCACGTACTGCGGAGACTCGCCCTTGCTCCACGGATCGTAGGTTACGCAGAGTTGAATCCGATCGCGCACCGGCGGGTGATCGAAGAAGAAAATCACGTCGATGGGATAAGGATTGGGCTCGACGAACACGGTTTCTCCATACTTCTGGAAGGAACGCGCGGCGGCTTGTCCGGCTTCGGGAACAATTCCGTGCGTTACTTCGAGGCCGTAGACGTCGGCTTGATTTTCCATATAGCGGCTGACCGTGCTGGAGGCTGCAGAACCTACGATGCCAAAGACACTGACCAGCAGCATCAGCGCGGGCAGCGAGGCCCAATCGTCCAGGCCGCGAATGCCCCAGGCAGCGCCCCATCGCGCCAGCAGCCAGCCGACGCAAAGCTTGCCGAGAAACAGCATCATGAACGAGAACACGGCGAAAAACACAAAGTCTTTCCAGATATGGCCCAGGACGTAGTGGCCGAGTTCGTGACCGAAATCGGCGAGCACTTCGTCGTCCGTTTCCTGCTGAAGCGTAGTGTCCCAAATGATGATGCGCTTGGAAGCGCCGAAACCGTTGACGGAGGCGTTGGTGCCTATGGTCTTGTCGCTGGCCTTCATCCAGAACATTCGTTCTGACGGAATATCCTGGCCGGCGCGCTGGCTGACTTCCTGGAGTCGCGGGACAAGTTGCGGCGCTTTGGAAATCAGGGGTTCGTACTTGTTGAACATGGGATCGATGACATAGGGCGATAGAAACACGATGAAAATGAAGATGGGCTGCAAGATCACCCAGAAATAGAGCCACCAGCGTTGCGGGCTGCGGCGAATGATGGCGTAGAGCAGCCAGGCCAGAATGCCGCCGATGAGAATGGTCAGAAACTGTTCCTTGCCCCAATCGCCGAACCACGAAGCCCAGGTTTGCACGGAAATGCCATAGTGCTTGGAGAGCCAGTGGCTGAACAGATCGATGGGAAGTTGAAGCAGCGCGATGGCCAACACGAACAGCAGGGTGTAGATCAATGCCTGGATGAAGCGACGGCGGTTGAGCCCCTCTGCCCAATCGCGGAATCTTGCGGACCACCTGGTTTGCAGCACCAGCCAAAACACAAAAATTCCATAGAGCGTGGAAATCACGCGGGTGGTGAAGCGTGTCTGATAGAGAGTGTGCGCTTTGCGGTAGCCCTCTGGCGTCAAGGTATAGCTGGTGATTTTTGCGGCGGGCGGTGGCGCTGGTGTGGATGCGGCCATGGCGGCAGGCGGCGCTGGAGAGGCGGTTTGTTGTTGTGGAGCGGCCGAGATGAGCGGCTGCACGGCGGCGAGGATGGCGATGAGAAGTAAACAGCGAGAGAGTGTGAGAGGGCGTGGGGTGTTCATGGAGGGCACTATACTCCAAGGACGGAGGAGTGACCACGGGTTCGGAGGAACGATGACGGATTTAGTTTGCTTCGCTCGCATGAGAGGAGTCCTCACAAAGGCGGGAGAGAACGGGTGGCGGGGGATTGGCAGCCGAGGTAGCCGGAGCGTATGGATTCCTCGTCGAGGGTTTGGGGCCGTTTGGAACGGATTGGGAAGGGGCAAATTACCCAGAGAAGTTGTGGGCACCGCCTGGCAGAGGAATCGAAAAGCAAGAGTCAGGCGCCAGAAAAAGCCTAGAACGCTGGCATAAAAGCCAGCGCTACATGTTGGAGATTGGCTACTTTCATGATCAACGACGGACCTAATTCTGAGAATTCTCTATACAATCTGGACATGAGACTCCTTCCCAGTCTTCAGATTCGGCTTGGTGTGTTAGTAGGCAACGGCGCTGGCATAAAAGCCAGCGGTACACTGCACTTCTTTGTGTTGCTGGCCCTGCTCTCGGCGATGCCTTCGCTGGTAGCGGCGCAGCACTGGTCGCTGGAAGACACTCTGGTGATAACGGATGTGAACATCGTGGATGTGCGGACGGGAGAGGTGCGGGCAGACCAGGTGGTGGTGATCGAACGGAACCGGATTACGGCGGCGGGAGGGAGGAAAGATGTGCGGTATCCGCGGAACGCTCCCAGCGTGAATGCCAAGGGCGGGTACTTGATACCGGGATTGTGGGACATGCACGTGCATCTGGCGTTTGGAGACTGGTTCCCGAACGCGGAGCAGATTTCGTTGCCGCTGTTTATTGCGAATGGCGTGACGGGCGTGCGGGATATGGGGAGCGAGTTGGAGGTGGTGCAGGCGTGGAGGAATGCCATCGAGTATGGATCGTTGATCGGTCCACGGATCATGACGAGCGGGCCGATGCTCGATGGAGCGAAGCCGAGGTTTCCGAGTTCGTTGGCGATTGCCACTCCCGAAGAAGGTCGGCGGGCGGTGGATGAGTTGAAGAGGAGAGGGGCGGACTTCATCAAGCTGCAATCGCTGATGACGGCGGAGAGCGTGATGGCGGTGGCGGAGGAAGCGAAGAAAGAAGAGATACCGTTTGAAGGGCATGTGCCGGATGCGGTGCGCGCGGCGGACATGTCGAATGCAGGGATGAAGAGCTTTGAACATTTGATTGGGATATTTGAGGGGAGCGCACCTGCGCGCGCAGGAAAGCGAATTCCTGAAGGGTGGGAAGAGCGAAGGGAAATTTCTGGCGAGCTACGATGCGGCGCGAGCGGGGAAGTTGGCGGAGCTGCTGGCGAAGAATGGGACGTGGCAGTGTCCTACGCTGGTGTGGGAGCGCGGCGGGAATCTGATCGATGAGACGGATTTTGTGAAAGATGCGCGGGCGAAGTATGTGCCTCGGTATTGGAAAGAGCAGACCTGGAAGAAGATGACGGCGGATGTTGTGGGGGGATTTGGAGAGGACGATCTGGCTACGCGGAAGAGGTTTGTGGAGAAGGAACTGGAAGTGGTGGGGATGCTGCACAAGGCGGGAGTGAGATTTCTGGCGGGGACGGATACGCCTCCCGGAGTGTATGTGTTCCCGGGATTCAGTTTGCACGAGGAGTTGCAACGATTTGTGGCGGCGGGATTTAGTCCGCTGGAGGCGCTGCAGACAGCGACGATTAATCCGGCAAAGTTTTTTGGGATTGAGGAGACCAACGGGACAGTGGAGCGGGGGAAGTACGCGGATCTGGTGCTGCTGGACGAGAATCCCCTGAAGGATATTGCGAATACGCAGAAGATCGCGACGGTAGTGTTCAACGGAAGGTATTTTTCGCGGGCGGAGCTGGCGAAGCTGTTGGGGAAGGTGGAAGACTCGGCGAAGAAAGAGCCGGTGCGGCAGGAGAAGGGCGGGATCTTTCAATAGAGTGGTGTTAAAACAAGTGGGATTGATGACTGGTAGCGCTTTTTAGGAGTTCGGAGCTTCAGCTCTGACGTTCAGCGCGCAAGAAATGGGGTCCAGCCCCTGAGGACTCGGAAAGGATCGACATGAAGACGACTTCGGTGAAGAGGTTGCTGGTGCTGGTGGCTGTTGGATTGTTGAGTGTGGCGGGAGCGGGATTGATTCGGAACCAGGTGCGCGCGGCGCAGTTGGCGGATAAGAGCGGGCACGGATTCAATGCGCTGGCGGACGACGCGTTGGCGGCGATGAAGAAACGCGCGGGAGAGTTGAAGATTGGCGGCGTGGCGGTGGTGGCGTACTTCGAGGGCGACGAGGTGAAAGCGTGGAGCTCGAAGATGCTGGTGGTGGGGAAGCGGAAGGATGAGCCGTCGACAGGAAACAATGGCGCGAATCTGCTGGGAATTGCGTACACGAAAGCGGCGGAGATGGCAGACACGCTGAAGGACAGCGGAAGCGGAGTGCGGCCGCCGATGACGGGGGAGTATGGGTGGCAGGGCGGAGTGATTGCGCACGCGAAAAATGGATATGTGATTGCGGCGTTCAGCGGCGGGAAGAGCGAAGACGACGTGGAAGTGTCGAAGGCGGGATCGGCTGTGTTGAAAGGCGTGCAGTAATTGATGGGCGGGCGGAATTTGAAGTTGCAAAAAGATTTGTAAACGATGATGACGAACTTCTGACTTTCCTCTGACTCGTTACTGACAACTCTTGCAGGGCAATTATCTACGCTTACCTCTGTGACTTTACTGGAGGTAAAGCGATGCATTACAGAAGGTGTTTCGCGTTGCTGAGCGGATTCGTGCTCAGCACGTTTTTGGGAATTGCAAGCGCGCAAGGGCAGAGCAATTCCTACAAGCAGACGAATCTGACTTCGGACACAGCGGGCGCAGCGGCGAACGTCGATCCCATGTTGATCAATCCCTGGGGAATTGCGTACTTTCCGAACCAGCCGTTCTGGATCGCGGACAATAACTCTGGATTTTCCACTCTATACAATCAGAATGGCGTTCCTTCCGGGCAATTCCTGGTTCCGGGACCGATGGGAAGTACACACACTTCCACGCCAACAGGAATCGTTGCGAACCTTGGCTTGACTGGATTCACGGTGAACCGAATGCCGAGCCAATTCATCTTCGACACAGAAGATGGAACGATCTCCGGCTGGAACGGAATCGATCCCGTGACGCTGAAGGTAGATAATTCGCGTTTTGGAGCGGTTTACAAGGGATTGGCGATGGTCATTAACGAGTCAGGGACATTTCTTCTGGCCACCAACTTCAATTCCGGCAACGTGGAAGTGTTCACAGAAGGATTCAGTCCTGTGGCGCCTCCTGGCGCGTTCGTTGATCCGTCTCTGCCGGCAGGTTACGCGCCATTCGGGATTCACGTGGTGAACGGACAAGTGCTGGTGACTTATGCGCTGCAAGATCAGGCGAAGCATGATCCGGTCCATCAGGCGGGCGCGGGATACGTGAACCTGTTTGATGTGGACGGGAACTTTATCCGCCGCGTTGCCTCGCAAGGGACGCTGAACGCTCCGTGGGGCGCGGTGATCGCTCCGGCAAGCTTCGGCGCGTTTGGCACAAAGCTGCTGATCGGGAATTTCGGCGATGGAACGATCAGCGTATTCGATTTCACGAGCGGCAACTTTATCGACCAGATGAAGGACTCGACCGGAGCGCTGATCGTGAATGCGTCGCTATGGGACATGGTTTTCGGCGGCGGCGGTGCTTCCGGAGATCCGAACACCATGTACATCACGGCGGGACTGGCGAATGAGCAGCACGGATTGTTCGCATCGATTGTGCCGAATACCGGCGCAGGAACCGGCGGCGCGGATTTCTCGGTGACGCCTTCGGCGACGACTGCGACGGTGAACATCGGACAGAGCACTTCCCTGCAGATCACGGTGGACGGATTGGATGGGTTTGCGTCCGCGGTGCAATTCACCTGCTCGGGCGAGCCTGCCAATTCGCAGTGCACATTTTCTCCTTCGAGTGTTACCCCCACCAATGGACAAGGAGCGACGACTACACTGACAGTTGCGACGCGCATGCCTGGCGGGATCTACGGACAAGTGTTCGATGGGCCGCGACAACCGAGTGGGGTTGGACCACTGGTGGCGGCAATCTCGCTGCTGCTTGCGGGACTACTGCTCAGTGTGAAGACGCGATTCGAGGATCTGTTCAAGCGTCGCAAGACGTTGCGGCTTGTGCTTCTTGGTGCCGCCAGCTTTCTGCTGCTGAGTGCTCCGCTGCTTTCACTTGGAGGTTGTGGAAGTTACAACTCGAGCGGCAACAACAACGGGACGCAGCCGGGAACGTCGACGCTGGTTGTTACGGCGACGTCTGGAACAATCAGCCATTCGACGCATATTACGTTGACTGTTCAATAGAGAGAGCGATTAGAGCGAAGGATGGGGCGGGTCTCGTGAGGAGATTCGTCCCACTCAATTCTGGAAGCATCGAATTTGGATGGTAGAGAATGGCTCGATGATCCTGCCCATAAACTAGCCTCAAGGTTCGGGTGCTGAATGCTGTCGATCAGGGGATGGTTATAGTAATTGTGCCCGACGTCCGAGTCACACGGGCGGAAACTGCCTGGACCTGAAACTTCACAACCGTTGCCGTGGAGGGGGGAGGTGGCGGACCAGAAGAGGAACCACCCCCACCACCACAGGAAGTGAGTGCAAGGACAATCAGCACCGCGAATCCCCACCTTACACCATGCCAGTGAAATGGCCGCGACATCTCACTGTGGGTCGGGTTGTGGGTCGAGAATCACGCAATTCTTTGACTGGACTTCTACTTCCACAGGCATACTCTTTCGTATTCCTGAAACAGAGAGCAAAAAAAAGAGCCGACTTAAGAATAGTCGGCTCTTTCCTGGGCATGACTACTGAGGAGACGTCGCGGTGGCGACGGGCTGCAGGCTGATGGAGACGATCTTGGTGCCGATCACTTCGCCCGAGACAATTAACTCGACGCGACGGTTCTGTTGACGGCCCTCCGCGGTATCGTTTGACGCGATGGGCCTGGTTTTACCGAAACCAATTGCCGTGGTCGAAGTTTCGGGAACACCTTCTTGGGTTAGGTAGCTGCGGACGCCTTCGGCACGCTGCTCGGAAAGTTCCTGATTGTAAGCCTCGGTGCCAACGCTGTCGGTGTTTCCTTCGACAGCCAGAATGAGAGACGGATAAGCAAGCACGATGCCTGATATTTTGGCCAACTTTTCGCGTGCCAACGGACGGAGCGTATATTTGCCTGAGTCAAAAAGGACGTCCGACATGTTGACTACTAGTCCGCGGGCGGTATCACGAGTTTCCAGTATTAGGTTGAATTGTTGGAGGAGGCGGGCGCGAAGGTCCTCACGGTCATGAACGGCCTGTTGAAGTTGCGCATCGGATGAATCGGCGGCGGCGCGATTGCGATCTGAATCCGCTTCGGCGATGTGCTGCTGTTGCTGTGCGTCGTTACGAGCCTGTTCGGCATTCGCTTGGGCGTCTTCGGCTTTTTGAGCGGTTACCTGGGCGTTCAGATTCTGGCGGTCTGCCTCATTGCGCTGACGAACAGCGTCAGCGGTCGCGACTTCGGCGGTGCGGCGACGTTGGGATTCGGCGTCTGCACGATCCTTGGCGTCGGCTTCACGATTTGCTCCGGCGTTGCGTTCGGCTTCGGCGCGTTCTTCGTCGATGTGCTTTACGGCGATTTCGCGCGCGTCTTCTGACGTCTGCACAACTTCACGTGATAAGGCAATCAGGGATTTCTTGTTTTCGTGCTTGGTCGTGGCGACTGCGTCGGCCTCATTCATCTGGTTCACGGCCTTCTGGTAGCTTGAGGCGGCGTATGTTTCGGCTCCGGCGGATTGTGCGATGCGCAGGGCGTTGCGTGCTTCAAAGAACTCAAGCGGCAATTTTGCGTTCAGGACCACGGGATCGAACTTATAACCCGTAGGAATGTACCCGCCGCGATCAATCAATTCAAATTTAGCATCCACGACTTCGGCAGCGCCGTCGGTGTCTCTGCGAATGGAGTTCTCGAGGACAACAACGTTGCTGGGGCGACGGACTGCATAATAAGGTTCCGCGGTTACGATCAGCGCAAAAGACTGAAGGTCCGTGGTGACATCCAGTTTGCTGCGGTGGTTCTCGCCCACAAGCACTTCACCGATGTTCACAGGCCGGCCTTCCGGCGAAACTGCCCACAGCACATACGTCAAGTATTCGGTGCCGAAGCTCGTTGGCCGATCTAGTCCGGAAAATTCGACTTCAATTTCCAGCGCTCCGCGCTTGCTCTCGACCTTTGCTTCTCCTGCTGCAGAAGGCATCAATTCGGTACCTTGGAAATTGATCTTTGTGGCTCCACTGCGATGTCTATAGCTCACCGCGGGGGTTGTACGGCTCACCACATTGATCCGGTAAGACGGTGTTGGACTGACGGAGTGCCCGGGCATTTGGGTCTGGGGTTGCGATTGAGCAATCGACGATGCGCAAAGGGTCATGACGACTGCCAACGTGATACTCGATATCTTGAACATGAGTCTCCTTCTTAAGACTTCGAGACCGAGTATTACCGTTGTCAGATCACGATACTGTTCGATTGTGTACGTTTATCAAAAAAGAAATACGGATGCTGGGAATGGGTCTAAACCGAATCAATCTTCAAGATCGGGCTTAGGCAATCCGACAAACTGGGGGGCGATCCCGAAGAAGTAGTTGAAATTCTCGCGAGCTTGTTTTCTGGGGAGGTACGAGAATTGAGTGATTGAGGACTGATTGATGTTTCCGAAAAGCGCGTTGTGCACTATCGAACAGCATAGGGCTTCACAAAGCTAGATACTTCAGTCCCGAGGTTAGAAAACCCACCTCTTAAATCCGCACCCTGCTGTGACGTACTGTACAGGGCAAAAAGTGGATGAGCAGAAAGAAGGAATCACAATGCGTATTCTTGTCGCAATTCGTTCGTTGCTCTTCGCAGTCATGTTAATGGTTCTATCTGCCTCTTCATTCGCTCAATTCGGCATTTCTGTCTCTTTCGGCTCGCCCGCTCTCCCCGTGTAATGCATTATTCCGCTTCAATTGATTTAAACGAAGCACTCACAAGGCTCGCCTATGAATATTGGGAACGCCGAGGGCGTCCATTTGGCACGGCAGAAATTGATTGGTCCGCGGCAGAAAAAACTTTCGCGCCATGCCGTAGTGATCTGCAAAAGGAGTTTTCCTTGTGCAGCCTCCAGTTGGGGCCAGATGAGAAATCGCACCGTTGAGAGAGTGCGCCACGGTTGGAATATCTCCGTAGTTTACGGGCGGAATTGTCCAATAGTGCACAGCGCGCACCCTACTCACCGGCTAAGATCAGAACTGGACAGCGAGTGATTTTTACATCGGCGAATTGGCCGGATACTGGACGCTATCCCACCTCTAGCAGTTTCAAATATCGGAACGCTGGATAATCAGCCTGGCTATCACGGTGAAAGAGACTGAGGAGTCCGTGGATCCATTACGAGAAAGTTATCTTGTCTCGCAATTATCTGGCCTGGTCGTCGGAATAAGTCTGTCTTCCTATTTAGTCCGGGAACTCCTTGTCTGCTGGCTGATCTTTACCTTGCTGCTTGCGACGTTTGTGCTGGCAATTTTGGTGACCATATTAGCGGGTTACGCGGGAAGTTATGCCCTCAACTGGATGGGGGTGGTATGGCGAGTGGTCGAACTCACTCCTGCTGAATTGCACTTGAAAGTGCCTGCAGACAGCCCAAAGCGGAACTGGTTGAATCCTTCGAGTTGGTAGAAGTGAATGTGGCAGATTCTGCCCGTGAAGTGGCTTCGAGTAATAATGGCTTTCGTTTGGATTGGGCTAAATTGAATGGAGATCATAGAAATGAGTGTAAACATTACTCCTCTACATGACCGCGTACTCGTCCGCAGACTGGAAGAGAAAGATACAGCAAAAGGCGGGATCATCATCCCAGACACAGCAAAGGAAAAGCCGCAAGAGGGAGAAGTAGTTGCGGTCGGTGCTGGCAAGGTAGAAAAGGGCCATCGTGTCCCACTCGACGTGAAAGTCGGAGACCGTATCTTGTTCGGAAAATATTCTGGAAACGAAATCAAAATCGACGAACAGGAATATCTAATCTTCCGTGAAGAAGATATCCTGGCCAAAATTAATGAAATTGCGAAAGCAGCAGGCGGCAAAAAGTAGCTTTCACCCCAACCGAAGATTTCGGGCGGGACTTTGGTATCACCCGGGAGGGTGAAGTCTTATGGCAAAACAAATTGTAACTGGTGCAGATTCTCGTCAGGCTATTTTGCGTGGGGTTAATATCTTGGCTGATGCCGTGAAGATCACGCTCGGCCCTAAGGGGCGCAACGCAGTAATTGAGAAGAAATTTGGTTCTCCGATTATCACAAAGGACGGCGTAACCGTCGCGAAAGAGATCGATTTGCCAGACGCGCTCGAAAACATGGGTGCGCAAATGGTACGCGAAGTTGCTTCCAAAACTTCTGATGTAGCTGGCGACGGGACTACCACTGCCACCGTGCTCGCACAGGCAATCTTTCGTGAAGGTGTGCGGACAGTCGCTGCGGGAGCAAGCCCGATGGCGCTCAAGCGTGGTATCGACAGGGCAGTCGAAGTCGCCGTGGCAGAAATCAAACGCCTCTCGCGCGACGTCAAGGGCGACATGATCGCCCAGGTTGGCACCATCAGTGCCAACACAGACAAACAAGTCGGCTCTATCATAGCCGAAGCCATGAAGAAGGTCGGCAAAGATGGTGTCATTACCGTCGAAGAGTCCAAAACCATGGACACCACTCTCGAAATCGTCGAGGGCATGCAGTTCGACCGCGGATACCTTTCACCCTATTTCGTCACTGACCCCGAACGCATGGAATGTGTCTTGAATGACGTTCGCATCCTCATCCACGAAAAGAAAATCAGTTCGATGAAGGATCTTCTGCCTCTGCTTGAGCAGACCGCCAAACTCAGCAAGCCTTTGCTAATCATTTCGGAAGATCTGGAAGGCGAAGCCCTCGCCACACTTGTCGTCAATAAACTTCGCGGCACCATCCAATGCGCGGCCGTCAAAGCTCCCGGTTTTGGGGATCGCCGCAAGGCCATGCTGGAAGACATCGCCATCCTCACGGGCGGTAAGGCCATTACCGAGGATCTCGGCCTCAAGCTTGAAAACGTGAAACTCGAAGAACTCGGCATAGCCAAGAAGGTGACCATCGACAAGGACAACACCACCATTATTGCCGGAGCTGGCAAGCCTGGCGAAGTCGAAGGCCGCATCAAGCAACTCCGCATGCAGATCGAGGACACTACCTCGGACTACGACCGAGAAAAACTTCAGGAGCGTCTCGCTAAACTCGTCGGCGGTGTCGCTGTGATCAAGGTTGGCGCGGCAACCGAAACCGAGTTGAAAGAGAAAAAGGCGCGCGTCGAGGACGCCATGCACGCTACCCGCGCGGCCGTTGAGGAAGGCATCGTGGCAGGAGGCGGGACCGCACTTCTTCGCTGTTTGCCAGCCTTGGACAAACTAAAGCTTCAAGGCGATGAAGCTATCGGCGTGAATATCGTTAAGCGCGCACTGGAAGAGCCTTTGCGCCAGATTGCCTTGAACGCTGGGCACGAAGGCGCAGTCATCGTAGGGCGTGTCCGCGAGTCCACAGACAATAACTTCGGCTTCAACGCGGAGACTGGCGAGTTCGGCGACCTGGTGAAAGAAGGTGTGATTGATCCAGCGAAGGTCACTCGCCTAGCACTTCAGAATGCCGCCTCCATCGTTTCATTGATGTTGACGACAGAAGTCCTAATCGCAGACGAAAAGGCCGATGTCAAGACAGCCGCCGCTGCCGGTGGTTATGGCGGTGGTATGGGCGGCCAATATTAAACGCGGTTTAAGGAAGCAGTAAAGGTAGGGCGACAGTTAATCGCGAATACAGCGTTCATGGCAGATGTTTGACACAGGAGACACTGTGTAAGGATTCCGCGGCCACACCAAAGCTTTGCGGTGGTGATGTCCCAGATTGAACTGTTCTGCCCGAAATTCCGGGTCACAATTTCCTAATGCGCAAAAAGAAAACCAAGCAGGCACTCGACCGGCAGGCTATCGCCCTACTGAAGAAGGAAATGGCGGAACCTCGCATGTCTAACTCTGTCCGAGTAGAGACAGCGCATCAAAGCGCGCACGCGGCTGACATAGGAAGACGCTAGAAGTCCGCGAGTGATGCGTACTTGTTCTCTTTCGGGCGCGGGAGCCCGTTTATCCTTGCGCCCAACAACAGAACAAAGCGAGTGTTACTTATGGAGCAGAAGTTAAGGCCAAATGACGCTACAGTGCTGACGCAACTGCTGAAAGGGGGCCACATGCCCAACGAGTCGCATCAAAGGGCCGCAGAATTTCACGAACTTGCCGCGCATGCACACCGCGCCGCCGCCGTACATCACACCAAGGAAGATCATCAGACCGGACACGAGCATTCCAAGCAGGCCCTTGAATATGCGAACAAATCGTTCGCCTGGTCGCAAGAAGCCGAACGGAAATCCTCGAACACCGCTGGAAGGTCCTAACGTGCCGGGCCACAATTTTGGAATGCGGCAGCCGAAGAAACGAAGGAATTCTAATCGTGGCCACCTTACGCCGTTTTCGTCCGGAAAGAATCTAGGTGGCACGGTTTCGGAGTTCCGGAACCAACAAAATATCTACAGGCAGGGGACGCCCGCGTTTACCCTGTTTTATATTCAAGAAGGGGGCGTAAAGCTAACTGAACGGTCTAAAGATCATTCTCCGGCGGTGACCGCCATACTCGGGGTAGGTGATTTCTTCGGTGAACTCTGCCTCGCCGGCTATCCACTTCGGATGTCAACCGCTGTCTCTCTGACCGCGAGTTCGATACGAACTATCAAAAAGACAGACATGTTGAGAATGCTTCACAAGCAGAACAAAATGTCCAATGCTTTGGTAGCCTATCTGCTCTCCAGCCTGAAACACTACCACCAACACGTTAGACACCTGTTGACCTCTTCGGCGGAACAACGGCTCGCGCGCGTACTTCTGCGGCTGGCCCACTTAGATAGAAGGAGTCCACCAGTCGCTGAGATACCTGTCCTGAGTCACCAAGTTCTTGCCGAAATGGTGGGCACCACGCGCCCCAGAGTGAACTTTTTTGTGAATCGATTCAGGAAGTTGGGCTACATCGACTACGATGGGGGACTGGAAGTACGGCAGTCGTTGAAAGAAGCACTCTAGTCTCTTCAGGAATAGACACTTACTACAAGAATCAAAAGGGCTAGGCAAAGCCTGGGGCCGTGGCCAGGTTTTGTGCAACTGTTCAATATTGAACAGTACAGGAGGCGCACACGGGGCGTATAATCCGAGCACACGTATGACGCCGACCGCCCCAAGCCGAAGGGGTGTCTCCCTCCGCAGTTCTCCTCTAAAAGCGGACTCAAAATCCCGTGACTTCAATGTGAAGTCCTTTCTCAAAACAACCGGCTTGGGACGAAAGATTCTCGAGTTCAAACCAAGAGAGACACTGTTCGCGCAAGGCGATCTCGCCAGGAATGTGATGTACATACAGGAAGGTAGCGTGAAGCTTTGCGTGGTGAATGAGTCCGGAAAAGAAGGTGTCGTGGCATTCCTAGGGCCAGGCGATTTTCTGGGAGAAGGCTGCCTGGCAGGCCAGGCAAAATATATGGTGACGGCGGTTGCTATTGCACCTACCACGGTGATGATCATCGAGAAAGACGAAATGTTCCGCGTGCTCCACAGGGAGCCTGAGTTTTCAGATCGTTTTATCGCGCATATGCTCTCGAGGAACCTTCGCGTCGAGGAGGACTTGATCGACCAGCTCTTTAATTCCAGCGAGAAACGATTGGCGCGTACGTTGTTGCTGTTGGCACGTTATGGCGTGCCAGGACAGTCCCTAAAGAAGCTTCCGAAGGTCTCGCAAGAGACACTGGCAGAGATGGTTGGCACAACGCGTGCGCGGATTAATTTTTTCATGAACAAATTCAGGAAGTTGGGCTATATCGAATACAATGGCGAAATCCGGGTAAACGATTCCCTCCTCAGTGTGGTTCTACACAGCTAAACAGAAATTATCAAGATTCTGCGAATTATCCGATTCTGCATGGACGTGCTGCATGGCGTCCTCTATAGGAATAGCGAGCGGATGAGCCGGTCTTTATGAATGGGTTGTCGCCGTTCGTGAGGAACTTGGATGCGATGCGAAGGTCAAACGGTAGAATCGGGAATCACATATCTCGCAACGAAAAGGACGGACGAAGAACATCGCCAGGAATGTCTTTTCGATGATTCCCTTGCGTCTGGACTGATGAAGTTTTCGACTGCCACAGTCTGGACAACTTGTCATTTCCATTCTCCAGATCCCGACTGCATACCCAATGAGGGTATGATTCTTGGTCAGAAAGACAGCTTCGTCTGTCTCCTTTTGAACAGGGTGCGTTCGCTCCCAATTGATGGAACGTCTTTGCCTATCCCAGCGGTGGCTGCATAGCGTTGTCGTTCGCGGAACAGGCCAACCATGGCTAACGTGCAATAGAGAACAGACACCACCTTGCTAGCACCGTAGACTGTGCACGTGGCACCCTCCCTGCCAGCCCACATAAAGGCTCTAGAAGTTCCGTCGAATGTCTCCAGGTGTAATATCTAATGGCAGAACTGTCGCAGAACGAATTCCGATCTGATCTGTGGAAGCTGTATGCAGATCGTCCGCCGTCACACAGACACCGGTCCATTCGCGTTCTTTTCCTGCAATGTCAGCCCGAATCAGTCCATGCTTATAGGGAAGAGCTGGGAAAAGGGCAATTCGAAGCTGGTTTCGATACTGCTTCCGATTTGGACACTTGCAAAGAGCTACTCCTAACCCATCCCTATGATGTGATGCTCGCTGAATATCCAAGCCCTTTCTTTGAAAAATCGCAGCTCTGGCAACTGCTCCATCAGGCACAGCGTGACATCCCGATTGTGTTGTTGACGAACTCCGTCCACACAGAATCAGTTGAGGATTTGAGTGTGCGGGGCACAATCGAGTACGTTGCGCGCGAAAATATCGCCCAGCTGCCAAGGACCGTCCGGCGTGTTTTGAACGAGAGGAATCTGCGGACGGAACTGGAAGAGGCGGAAAGAGCCTTACGCCATTCGCAGTCACTGTACCGTGCACTGGCCGACAATCCAGTACACGGAATCTGCCGGTCCGATGCTTCCGGAAAGTTTATCGACGTCAACCAGACGTTGGTGAAGATGCTGGGATATGACGATAAAGAAGAGCTACTTGTAGCGAGCCGCGCTTTGAAGTTTGCCCTGGATTTGGGAAACGGAAGGCCATTGCCCGAAAGCTCGGATCTGACCACCCCAATCGAGCCTATTGAGACGGAATGGAAGCGAAAAGATGGAACGCTCCTGAAGGTCCGGTTGAGTGGACTCGATGCCTTTGACGAGCGAGGGCATTTCAACGGATGTGAAATCATCGTCGATAACATTACCGACCAGCGGGCGTTGGAGGACCTCTTACGTCATCAAGCCTCAAGCGATCCGTTGACCGGTTTGGCAAATCACCGTCATCTGTTCGAAGTCCTCCAGAACGAACTCCACCGCTCCAAGCGCACTGGACGTGAATTTTCAATTCTGCTACTGGATCTCGACGGCCTGAAAAGGATTAATGACCAATTCGGTCACCTCGCGGGAAACCGGGCGCTTTGCCGTTTGGGTCAGATTCTTCGAGACTGCTGCCGCTCCATTGATACTGCGGCACGACACGGAGGAGACGAGTTCGCCGTGGTATTGCCAGAGACGGGAATTGCCGCAGCTACCCTGGTCGCGCGGCGGATCTGCGAAATGCTGGAAAAGGACGAGGAAGAACCAGCACTTTCAGTGAGTCTGGGAATTGCCGGTTGTCCGCGCGAAGCGGATAGCATTGGGACACTTCTTTACGCCGCCGACAGAGCACTGTATGCGATGAAATCCCTGAAGCCACATCTGGTGCGGTCAAATGAAGATTCGGAGTTTCAGCTTGAGGATTCGATTGTAGAAATTGCCGAAAACCGGGATCCGGAGCAAAACGTCTCGACCAAGCGGAACTACGCATGAGTAGGATGCGCTTGATCGATCGCGACGATTGGCAAAGCCAATTGCCTCTGTGTCATTTAGATGGGCGCAGCGGGTATCTGATGAGAGAGGAAGAATACATCTTGCAATCCGTAACCATGCGGGCGCCACTTGAAGTTGTCCTGAACGGAATATGCAGTGCTCTCGATTGCCAGATTGGCAACGTGGTTTCGTTCTTCTCCCTCCCCTGGGACAAGGAATGTGAACTTTCAGAAATTGCAATGAAGGCGGCTAGTTTCGGACTGTCGAATTTCTGCACGCAGATGGTTTTTTCGGAGTCCAGGGAACAACTGGGATATTTGGAGATGTATGGATACGATCGAAGAAGTCCATCGGCCAGAGAGTTTCAATTGATAGAGCGAGCGACCTGTCTGGCAGCGGTTGCCATCCAGCTTGAATACGAAACAAAACCTCGGCCCGATTCTCACACGCCGACCGCAAATCTCTTGCCGAGTAATTTCCTCCCAGGATCCGACTATTTGAACTAGCTTTGCTTTGCGCAAGTGCGCGTGGAAAGCAAACCGTCCGTTTTATCCATTGGCAGAACGCCTTCTAAAAAGAAAGCACGAGGGAGCTGCCGCGAGCTGTGGAATCTCTCTAGCCTGAAACATGTGTGCAGAATTGGACAGCGAAAGACGTTGGTGGCCCATACTATGGTCGAACCATTGGAACTAATCCAACCGGTTAGAAATACGGAGAAGTCACTTGAAATTCAAACAGAGTTCGTTCTTCCTGGCATTCGTCTTGGCTACTGCCGGGCCGGCATTTGCCGATCACATTGGTACAGATTCCAAGGCTGGAGCCCGAGAATTTGCCTCGCCCGAATGTTCCGTAGAACAGGGATCTTTACAGAATGCATCGTTTACACGCACATCCGATATGCGCATATTCAAAGAGGGAAAGGTCTTTCGTGCAGGGAACGATGTGGTGCAAATTTCTAATTTCACGGAAAACTCGGCTAATTCCATGACGGATATGCCATTAATCGTAGAAACAGGCTCTGCGGACCACAAAGAGAGTATCCCTGAGTTTGGATTGCCACACGGCGGTAGTATTGGAGATAACACGGACAGAGGCTGGTCTCCGGTTCCCGTTCCTGAACTTGGCTCGAAAATGCTCCTCTTGGTGGGATTAAGCGGGTTGGGAATCAGTGCATACCTGCGGCATTTGTTCAGAATCGCCATTTAGACAAAATACAAGGCAATCGCGCAAGCGTCGCATTCGGATCCCCACGTCAAGTGAACGACTGTTACCCACAAGGAGTATCGTATGCCGGACTCAAGGCGTGTGTAGCGGTCAAGCACACGCGAGCCACGCTTGGTCCCCTTTCGACAACTGAGTAGCTGCCCATAGAGCTGTTTCCACAACATGCTCTCTACTTGGTCGGAATTCGCGCTGTCGTCCGGGGATTGACCGCGACTTCAAACTGCTCATAAACAGGAGCTGTTCAATAAGGAAGCCTGATTGTTTTTGTCTTCCGAATGGAACTGTCCAGCCTGATCTAGTTTCTGTTCAATACGTTCCTCTGCCGAATTCCACAGCGCACGACGTTGGCGATGGAATGACTGTTCGTTTCTGTACAGCGGTGAGCGGAAGAACTTGTTAAGTTCTGGTTGATCATTTGTCCTCAGAACATTTGACCTAACTAAGGGACCAAGCTCAAAGGAGCGCGTCCATGTCTCAACAAACAGTCTCTTAGCAGCTTGTTCCACAAATACGGATCAATGGCTTGCCCTTTTGGGCGATAGGGTGTGTCTGACCGCGAGGAGAAGGAGGTCAATCGATTATGCCTTTACTTCAAATTCTCATTGTTCTGGTGGTGGTGGGTGTTCTGCTTTGGCTGGTCAATACTTATCTACCAATGCAGGGAACGATTAAGTCCATCCTGAATGCAGTCGTAGTTATTTGCGTGGTTTTATGGCTCCTGAGCGTTTTCGGGGTATTTCATTCGTTCCCTCATATGCATTTGGGAACGTAAACACTGAGGATGCTCAGCCGAGGGCTGCGATTCGAAATTCAAAATTAGTCGTCGGCAAACGAACCGCCTTAGATATTCACAGATGTGGCCACGAATAAGCAGTAATGGAGATGACAAGATGAGATTAATGGGAGTTTTTAGTGCGGCAACAGCGTTTCTGCTTCTGGGATTTACTGCCTCGGTGAATGCCCGGCAGAGCCCACAAGAGAAACCGCAGAAACAGGAGCAGTCGGCCAAGTCTGAGCAGCAGCACGCTCAGCAACAAGCCAAGGGTCAGCAGGATCAGCAACAGCAACAACAGCAACAACACGCGCAGCAGGCTCAGACTGAAAAGCAGCAACAGCAGCACGCTCAGCAACAGGCCAAGGGTCAGCAGGATCAGCAACAGCAACAGACAGCAGCAACAACACGCGCAGCAGGCCCAGGCTGAAAAGCAGCAACAACAGCATGCTCAGCAACAGGCCAAGGGTCAGCAGGATACCAGCAACAGAAACAGCAGCAGCAACAACACGCGCAGCAGGCCCAGGCTGAAAAGCAGCAACAGCAGCATGCTCAGCAACAGGCCAAGGGTCAGCAGGATCAGCAACAGAAACAGCAGCAGCAACAACACGCGCAGCAGGCCCAGGCTGAAAAGCAGCAACAGCAGCACGCTCAGCAACAGGCCAAGGGTCAGCAGGATCAGCAACAGAAACAGCAGCAGCAACAACACGCGCAGCAGGCCCAGGCTGAAAAGCAGCAACAGCAGCACGCTCAGCAACAGGCCAAGGGTCAGCAGGATCAGCAACAGAAACAGCAGCAGCAACAACACGCGCAGCAGGCCCAGGCTGAAAAGCAGCAACAACAGCACGCTCAGCAACAGGCCAAGGGTCAGCAGGATCAGCAACAGAAACAGCAGCAACAACACGCGCAGCAGGCTCAGACTGAAAAGCAGCAACAACAGCATGCTCAACAACAACAGAATCTGAATAAGCAGCAGCAGTACCGCCAGCAGCAAGTCAAAATGCAGACTCCGCAGGCGCAACGCCAGCAGCAGGTTGAACAGCGGAGTGTTTGGCAGGAGCGTCGTGCAACGAACTGGCAGTCCGAACACCGTGACTGGCAGCAACGCGGTGGCTACAAAGGTGACCGAATCCCACAGGACCACTACAGCAGTTATTTTGGCCCGTCCCACGCGTTCCGCATGTACAGCTACCCGGTGATGGTGGTTGGCGGATATCCGCGCTTCCAGTACGGTGGATATTATTTCAATGTGGTTGACCCATGGCCACAATACTGGTCAAACGACTGGTACGCGAACGACGACGTGTATGTCGACTACTACGCCGGTGGCTATTATCTGCACAACCGCAGATATCCGCGAGATCGCATCGCGATTAGTGTCAACTTAGGCGGCGGCGAAAATGGTGGATGGGGAGTGGCATGGCAGCAGCACCGCGCGCACAACTGGCAGGATGAGCATCGCGACTGGCAGCAACGCGGCGGCTACCACGGCTACCAGATTCCCGAGAATAGTTATCGTGGGTACTTTGGTCCAGATCACGGGTTCCGGATGAGCAGCTATCCGGTGTCGATGGTCAGCGGGTATCCACGCTTCCAATATGGTGGCTTTTCCTTCAGCGTCGTTGACCCGTGGCCAGAATACTGGTCAGACAACTGGTACGACAACGATGACATGTACATCGACAACACTGGTGACGGCTACTACCTTTACAACCGCAGGTATCCACAGGATCGTATTTCCCTAAACGTCTATGCGGACTAGCGAGTCATAGAGCACTACTCCATTGAAGTGGCCCAGGGTGGACAAATCACCCTGGGTTGCGAATGGCCATGAGGCGCTTTTCGGATCAAGGCAAACATTCTTGCTAAGGAGATACATATGAATACTGCCGCCAGACAGCAGAAAGAAACTGCGACAACAGAGAAAACCGCTTCGCCCAAACAAGCACTTGACCAGAAGACAATGGACAATCTCTTAACTGCGATGCACGGCGAAGCATTTGCGTATGTGAAATACCTGCTCTATGCGGAGCATGCCCGGAAGAACGGCAACAAAGAACTCGCCGAATTGTTCGAAAAGACCGCCAAGGTTGAGCGGTTTGAGCATTTCGCCGAAGAAGCAACACTCGCTGGGTTAATTGGCAACGATGCTGACAATTTGAAAGATGCCATCAAAGGGGAGTCATACGAAATTGAGATTATGTATCTCGAGTTCGCGCAGACTGCCGAGGCTGCGGGAGACAGGGCTGCGGCCGATCGGTTTGAGGAAATTCGCAACGACGAGATGGGCCACCGTGATGCATTCAAGCTGGCATCGGCAAATCTGAAATCCTAAAAGGAGGATATCAATGCTTTTACTAATTATAGTCCTATTGCTGTTGTTTGGTGGAGGTGGTGGCTATTACGGATATTCCAAATGGGGGACGGGCGGGGGGCTCGGGATAGTCGGTACAGTCGTAGTCATAGCGTTGGTGTTGTACTTCCTCGGCGCGTTGCGATGAACTAATCAAAATCAAACCAAGATCCAGGGAAACACGTTTGCAGATGTAATCGTTAAATGTTCTTGGTTGTTACTCGCTAACCAATCTCGTTAAAGGGGCAAATCATGAAGCGAAGCATAAAGGACAAGGCACAAGGAACGATTCACGAAGTGAAAGGTGGGGTGAAAGCAAAGGTCGGGCAAGTCACAAAGAATCGTCGGTTAGAGGTCGAAGGGCAGGTCGAGAACATTCGTGGAAAGGTCCAGAAGAACCTCGGCCAACTGGAAAAGACCCTGGGGAAGTAGCAAGAATGGCGTCGATGACAGCATCGGATCGCTAGACTCCTTTTTGGGAGAGAGATCTCCGCGAGCTGTACAAAAGTGAACAGCGCCCGTCTGGTGCAATTTATAAGATGTGGCCGGACGGTGAGACAGAGTGATATTGACCGGTCTGGGCGGGTCGGAAAGTATCTGTCATCTCACCGTCCTCTTCATTTGTATTCTTTAGAGCGATCTCTTCTAGTACGCCTCTCAGAAACCGCGGCCGGACGCAGTGGCGTCGATAAACCAAGCGATCTGTCCAGCGATTGCACTTGCTGTTCACTAAAATCCCGTGACGGATTCGCAAGGTCGGTGAATACAAGGGCCGGGCGGACAGTATTTCTCACCTCGCAGTCCTAAATATCTATTCCTGGTGGGATAGTTCCGTGATGCAATTCGCGCACAAGAAGCGACTTGACTGCGTGCAATCCTATGAAATCGCTAGGGGATCCATGGCAGCAAGTAACGACTAGGTTTAAAACCCGCATGGAATGGAAACAAAAACTTAGCCTCACTAGCATGATGAAAGTTAGTCTGAGGGCTACAGATTTCCGGGGACCATTGTGGCCGATTGCTGGTGTCTAACGACAGTTCGCTTCTTCGAACCGGACTCAAACTAGGACTTCTGGCTGGCTCCCGAGCAAAATCCGAATGTTGAAGTTCGCTGGTGCATGGACGCCAGCGCGCTGAGGTTCTCCGTGAAACGTTGGACGAAAGTTCTTTTGATACTAATTGGTATCGTCGGCTTGGGAATTGCATCGATTCCTTTTGCCGTCAATGCAAACACGTTTCGCCCCAGCATCGAAACGCAACTCACAACCGCGCTTGGCCGCCGCGTGACATTAGGAGACCTGAGCTTGTCGCTCTTCTCTGCCAGCCTGATCGCCAAAGACCTCAGTGTTGCCGACGATCCCGACTTTAATTCCGCCCCGTTTTTGACGGCGAAGGCGATCCGAATCGGTGTCTTGCTGCGGCCATTGATTTTCTCGCATAACGTGAATTTACAAAGTGTGCAGATTAAATCTCCCCAAATCACGCTGATTCGCGCGGCGAACGGCACGTGGAATTTTTCAAGCATAGGTCGTATCCCTGCTAGCGTCGCTGTCACGGGCGCAACTTCGGGAATTTGGAAAAGTTCTGCGATCGAGCTCCCAGTTCTTACCATCGGCCGCATCGTCATCGAAGACGGTCGCGCCGTGATCGCATGCCTTCCCGCTTGTGGCCAACCAAGCGTGTATGAGCACATGAATCTTTGGGTGCGCGATTTTTCTTTTGACTTACAGTTTCCATTCGAGTTAAGTGCGAACTTGCCCGCCGGGGGCACTGCCGAGGTCAGAGGCCACCTCGGGCCGGTGAATCGTGACGACGCGGCAAACAGCCCCGCCGACGCGCAAATCTCCGTCAAACGGCTGGACCCAGTCGCCGCTGGGTTTCTTGATCAAAATGCGGGTCCCTCACTCCTCGTAGACCTCGAAATGCGCTCCGCTTCCGACGGCCACATCCTCACCTCCACTGGCACCATGCGTATCCAGAATCTAAAGCTTCGCAAAGACGCCGCCGCCATGCACGAGCCGCTAGACTTCACGTACAGTTGCACCCGTCTACTGAAGGAAAACACTGTGCAGATCGAGGACGCCATGGCAAAAATCGGCGACGCCGCGATCCACGTGAGCGGAACATATCAGCCCATCGTTATTGGCGCGGGTGATCCACGGTTACATTTGAAGCTAATTGGGCAAAGCTTGCCGATCGATAATCTCCAACATTTGATGACTGCGGCCGGCGTTCGTCTGCCGAACGGTGCGGTTCTGAAGGGTGGAACGCTCGCTTTGAGCCTTGTCATTATTGGCCCGACAAAATCACTAGTCACCAGCGGGTCGATCGCACTCGACAACACACGTCTCGTCGGCTTTGACGTCGGTTCTAAGATTCACGGCATTGCTGCAGAGAACGGCCTGAAAATCGGAGATACGACAAAGATTGAAAAGTTACAAGTAAACGTACTCATTACGAACGGAATCGTTGTTGTCGATAGGATCGACGCAGTGATCCCGGCAATGGGCGAACTTACTGGGAGCGGGACAATATCTTCCGTTGATGGGTTGGACTTTAACTTAGTCGTAAGAATCGACTCGGCGCAAGGCATGGGCAAAGTCGGCGCGGGATTACTCACGAAGTTAAATGGTTCAAACGGGACTGTAGAAAATATGACTGGCGTGCCTCTACGCGTCATTGGGACACCCGAGGACCCGAACATCACCGCCGATGTGGGAGGTATCTTCCAAAAGAAAAAGAAATTGATCGCCGCCTTCTTCGGCAAAAAGAAATAGCTCCTCACCCGTCTAGCGCGTTGTAGCATCCGCCACCGCAGCTTGTTCATAACGCCGTTCGGAGATAGAGCGGGGAAAACCGCTACCTTATTAAGCTAGCAATGACGGTTCCAGCTTAGTCGAGTACTTCTGACGAGCGGTGGGCTTTCCGCCCACACCCCATTCCCACCGCCCTTCTAAATAGGCCTGGACACGATTTGGTGGCGGGGTAGGCCGAAGTTAATCTGGAGGCCGTGGTCCAGAAACGGGGTCGTGCCAAGTAACAGCACGGTTTTCGGAGAGTCTATTGGCAACTCGCGGCTTACCCATTTTCCAAGAATGCCCGAATTGTGGCTCTCCAGTTCATAGCGATTGGATCTGGGGACATGGATTGCTTCTCTTAACCGCTGAGCCCCTACTCAGTTGTCACCGGCTCAAGAGTAAGAGGATCTTGGACTTAGCCGTGTCTGGGACTAAAGTTGGGACGATTCTGCCTTCTAAAGTTCAGTCTTTCTTGGCCTGAGGATCCCACGCCTTGATGCCCCTGTTGATTGTCTCCCGGACTCTGGCGACGAGCGCCCATGGGTTTTGTGGCCCTTTCCTTCTGCGTCGAAGAGGAACACTTGCCCGTTTTCGTCCACACCATGGGAAGTTGGACCCTAAGACCCAGTTGCAGCATCCGTAAGTACCGCGGTATGCTGTATTTATCACGATCATCAAGTGGGCGTGTAGCTCAGCTGGGAGAGCGCGTGCTTTGCAAGCATGAGGTCGCAGGTTCGATCCCTGTCACGTCCACCAAAACATTGACCATTTCGTTGGCTTGGACTCGGAGTGTCGGTGCAGGTTTACGCCTTGTTTAGCGCGAACACCGGTGTGCGCGCCGTTTTCCGGCCCGTGTCAAGATCGGCGCGCGCCTTGTTCGTTCGTCTGCGCGCTCCCTATTGCGAAATTTCCGGCACTTCTTAGGGCCGTTCAGACAACCCTAGAACGAGAGAACAGATGACTGTCCTACAAGCGTTCTTCGATGAGAGCGGGAAGCAAAGTGACCATCCGCTGATTGCGGTGTGTTGTGTGTGCGGGACGTCCGCTCAGATGAACAAATTCGACGACTACTGGCGGGCCTTGTTGGAGAAGCATAGTGTCTCCGACCTTCACATGAAGCGAGCCTCCGATTATAAGCGGAGTTGGGGAACTCTCCCCAAACAGACGGTAGAAGAAAGAATCGAAGGCTTAAAACCATTCGCAGACTGCATGGGAGAAAACCTGCAATTCGGTCTAATCGAGGCATGGGACGTGAAAGGATTTAAAGCTATTCCAGCGCAGGCAAGAAACAAAATCGGCAATCCACAAGACCCGTACTATCTAGCCTTTGCTAGGGCGCTTCTTGACTTCCCGGATCATGCGGGGGAAGACGACGTCCTGAGCCTGATCTGTGACCATGATGAAGAGTCCGCGTGGGATTCCTACCGGCATTATCGGGGAATTCGCCGAGCCTCGACAAGAGTGAGGGAGAAAACCGCTTCCATTAGCTTTGCTGACGACAAGTTCTTCCCAGCACTGCAAGCGGCTGACATGGTTGCATTTCTAACTCGACATGAAGCGCGGGAGGAGTTCTACGAAATTCGCAACCTATGGCTTCCCCTCTTTGACTACATGGTGAGGGACAGAGGGCCGGGCAAAATGGAATGGCAAAAGATGTTTGCCAATGAGCAAAAGGCGAGAAATTGTCTACGACCCCGCAGCGAAGCCAAACTAATAAACCTGCTCGCTAATTGCCGCGCTGCTCGTTCGTTCGCCTAGGTGGCTCCTGAGTGCAAGTTTTCGGCCTTTTCTGCCTCTGCTCGCGCATCTTGGCAAATTCCCGCAATCCAAAACAGAAAGCGATTGTCGCTCTCGATGTCGACGGCGAGGCCGAAGAGATCAATCAACTCGTCGTAGGGAGACACGGGCTTGACCAGCTCTAGCCTCGGCGGCTCGCCGGTCGTCAGCGGCGAATCCGGCGAAGGATTCGAGGCGAGATAAAAATGTATGCGCGCACAAGCCGCGCAAAATAATTGAAGAGGGTGCCGGATGGTGACGGCGCGAGTGGATGCGTCCGCGAAGTGCAACACCGCGTCAGCCGTCGTGGCACCATGCTCTAGTTTTCCCAGTCGCCGTTTAATTGGTTCAAAGCGCATCGCTCTTTTGTCCTTCCAGTTTGCGAATCCGCGCCTCGATGTCGTCGATGACGTCCGCGTCGAGGCTCAAGCGAATGATGGCGGTCGCCGCGTGCGCTCGTGCCGCCTGATACGGTTTCCCTTTGCTCTTGGCGACTTGTCCCAACACCTCGGCGGCATCGAAGACTTTGCGGGCTAGGTTGGCGATTCCGGCGCGCAGCAAATCTTTCTTGACGGCCTGATACTCGGCGCGAAATTCCTCGTCTTTCAGCCAGCGGCTCAAAGTCTTGGCGCTCACTCCCACTTTCTTCGCTGCTACCTCGACCGACCGCGAGGCCAGCAGCGCGGAAATGGCCTGTTCGCGGAATCTTTCCTTCGCTTTAGCCATGGGGAATTGTCCACTTTTGTCCAGTCGGCGAAAACGTGTTTCGGAAAAAAATCGGGCGAGTTGATGCCTCCTGCTTCACGTTCACATGGACTGCCGCGCACGATCACAGTCCGAAGTGGACGCTGACAAAGTAAAGGCCGCCGAAGAGAGAAGGAAGGGGAGATACGGCCAGTACTGGCGCAAGCACCGCGAAGAACAAGAAAGACTCCAAGCGGAGCACGACTCGATGAGGGGGAAATCCCGCCCCTGCACCACGCTGGGCACATGCCAATAACCAAATTCCCAGTCGAACTGCTCACGGAATTGGGACGTGAGTCTGCCGAAATGCTGCTGAAAGACAAAAACTTTTAGCTGCAGAAGAAGCTGGACGGTCACGGCCGACAATTCGAGTTGCTCGACGGCACGCTCACGAGCTACAACCGCAACGGCCAGTCCGTGAGCTACGCAATCGCTCAGTTAGTTCACATGGCGAGGTTTTGCGCCCATTTTGCGCTTTTTTCCTTGCCCGTCACGTAACCCTAGTCCGTTTTCTTTTCTTGCTCCGCCGGGGGCACTTGAGGGCTAGTGGTCCCCGACGAAGGCTTCTCCGGGGTTATAATCACGGCTACTTAACACACGGGGGTAGTTGTTTTGGTATCAGGGTTCCTCTCGGTACTGGACGGACTTTAAGCAATCATCTGGACGATGGAGAGCCGATGCGTTCGCAGGCAGGAATCTCATCGCAGCAGTCAAATATTGAAACCCTCATGAAGTGGTTTTCGCGGGCGTCTGCGATATTGAGCATCCTGGTCGGCATGCTTGTGCTGGTGGCGTGGAAACTCGCTATCGTGATGGTGATAACCGCTGGCAGCAATCGCAAAGGCATGGCTAGAAGCACGGCTCTTGCATTGATCCTGAGCGGAGCCTCGCTCCTTGCCATGCGGGACGCGTCTTCCAACCGGAGGATCCGACGGCTTGGAACCGGCGGAGCTGTGCTGGCGATCATGATGGGCGCTGCTACGCTCCTACGTTTGGTCGGAGTCTTACCGCCGTACCTTGATGAAAATCTTCTTTTCGGGCCACTCCCCGTGGGGGGCACCTTCTTGTCTGTTCAAATGTCTCCGAACACAGCAGTCTGCCTGATTCTGGTCGGTCTTTCCTTGGTGTTCATGAATCTGCAGGTCGGCCGCTGGCGGCCTAGCCAACTGTGCGCGCTCTCTTCGGCCGCCACTTCGCTCGCTGCGTGCATAGGGTATGCCTATGACGTCAGAGCCCTTTATGGAATCGCTGGGTATGCGAACATGGCCGTCCATACCGCTATCACTCTGCTGATTCTCTCCCTCGGTCTTCTATTCGCCAGGCCTTACGCTGGCACGATGAATATGTTCAGCCAGGAAGGGCCCGTCGGAACGCTGGTGCGCCGCCTTCTCCCCATTGCCATTGCAGGCCCGATCATTGGCGGATGGCTTCGTCTGAAGGGACAGCAGGCAGGATGGTATGGCACTGAAGCAGGTGCAGTGATTGATGCGACCCTGGATGTCATCCTTCTGTTGCTGTTTCTTTATGTGGCGATGGCATCACGCGCCGTCGCCGAACGTAAATTCCACGGTCTGCTCGAGAGCGCGCCCGACGCAATGGTAATTGCCGACGATCGAGGCAAAATCGTACTCGTCAACGCACAGACCGAGAAACTCACTGGCTATCGACGCGAAGAGTTGGTGGGCAACCCCGTTGAAATTCTGATTCCAGAACGGTTTCGCAGAGGGCATACCGCCAGCCGTGCAGGCTTTTTCTATGACCCCCGCACGCGGCAGGGTCTAGAACTTTACGCTCGCCGCAAAGACGGAACGGAGTTTCCGGTGGAGATTAGCCTTAGCCCGCTCAAGACGGATGAGGGAGTTCTGGTCTCCAGCGACATTCGAGACATCAGCGAGCGTAAGCAAGTGGAGGATTCGTTGCGCCAGAGCACCGCGGATCTGAAGGAAGCGCAGCGCGTTGCCCGTCTCGGGGCATGGACACTGGATCTGAAGACGGACCAGGTCGCATGGTCCGAAGAGATGTATCACATGCTGGGCCTCGAGCCATCGCTACCGGCTATTCCGTTTTCCGAGGAGGCGCGCATCTTCGCGCCGGAGAGCTGGGCGCGGTTCACTACCGCGTTGGATCATACCGTACGCACGGGGGTGCCTTACGAACTGGAATTAGAGACGGTGTGCCACGACGGAAGCAGGGGATGGATGTTGGCACGTGGCGAACCGGTACGGGATCTGAACGGAGCTATCACGGCCCTCCGTGGAGTAGCCCTGGACATCACCAAGCGCAAGCAGGCGGAGTTGGCATCGCAGGAGAGTGAGACGGCGTTTCACACTCTGGCAGAAAACGTGCCGCAGTTGGTGTGGATGTGTCTGCCCGATGGTCTGAACATCTACTTCAATCAGCGATGGGTGGATTATACCGGACTGACTTTAGAGGAGAGCTATGGGCGAGGCTGGAATACTCCCTTCCATCCCGACGACAAGCAGCCCGCCTGGGACGCCTGGAACCGCGCGGTAGCGACCGGCGGCAACTATCAGATCGAATGCCGTCTGCGGGCGGCCGATGGCAGTTATCGCTGGTTCCTCACGAAGGGAGTGCCGCTACGAGATGTCACCGGCAAGACTGTCAAGTGGTTTGGAACTTGCACCGAAATCGACCACCTGAAACGGACCGAAGAATCGCTCCGCGGCCTCGTCCTTCTCGATGATCTCACAAGCCTGCACAACCACAGAGGTTTTTTGGTGCTAGCCGAACAGCAAATGAAGGTTAGTAGAAGGAATTGTTCCCCTTTCCTGTTGATATTTCTCGACGTCGATGGATTAAAGAATATAAATGACACTTTGGGCCATGCAGCGGGCAGCAGAGCAATTATCGAAACGGCGGACATCCTTCGCTCTTGCTTTCGGAAGAGTGACATTTTGGCTCGCTTTGGCGGAGACGAATTTGTTGTGCTGGCCGTCGACACGTCGGCCTCGGTTGAAGCTGCGCTGCTGGCTCATATCAAGGAAAAATTGGCGGCAGCCAACTCGGAGCCCAATCGAACGTACCGCCTTTCGCTCAGCATCGGCGTCCTGCCATGCGACGCGACAACGCAATCTTCCCTTGAAGAGCTGCTGGCAAAGGTGGATTCACTCATGTATCAGGACAAAAGGAGCAAAGCGGTTGGCGGGCTCTGAGCAGGTGAACCCATGGGGTTTGCCAGTGCGAATTCCTGATAGTGGGGTACGCGGACAAGTGCCCCTCACTGGCATTCGGGGAAGCGAGCAATGCATTAGCGGTGGTGGAACTCCCAACAGATGCCGAGAAACCGACTTGCGATCCCTCAGGCATTCGTTCTTCCAAGCCATTGGTGCCGCACGTTGTACTCGCCCCTCTCCCACCAGCCGCATCAACTGATACTCACTTTGCGGTTACCCTGCCCGACATCAGGACGCTCAAAGGGGCCGTTGCTCGCATAGGTGCCTTTCTGAATCGACGTGGTTCGGGGTGGGTTAGATTAAAGATTTGTTTCAGGCGTATTACTGAATAACTCATCCGAGAACTATAACTTCTGACAGTTGACATTGAATGTGCGCGACTCTAGCGTGGCTATTACATGAACTGAGTGCTGTTTGTGTTAGTCGACTTACCTAGTGCCCCCCGACCGGCGCTCCACCCCAGGGCTCACTAGTGGGCAATCCCGTACTGCAGAACTTGCCGTGCCACTGAATCAAAATGCTCGTTTTTCTGTTGGCCGCAAGGCCTTGGGAATTCTCGGGCGGAGAATCCCAAAACGGCACAGGGTTGCTCACTAGTGGGCCCGCCTTCATTCTGGGCTTAATTGTTTCCCGATTTACATGGGAGTCGCTAAACCAGGGTCCGCCAGAGATGTTCGCTCAGGCGACCTGGATAATCAGCGTCGTCTTATTCTCACTTTCAAAGAATTGACACGATGGCCTAGAAAAAGGAGGCGCGGAAAAGGACAATGCAAGAAAGTATCCCTAAGCCAATCTATGTTTTTGTTTTCGAATGCAAGATGTGTAGCCAAAACATTTGTTCGCAATTCCGCGGCAAGGACCCAGAAACTACCGTGCATTTAGCTTGTGCCAACCTAATGTGTGGGTGGCGCGGACTCCGACACTGGACAGAGGCCAAACGAATCTTTATGCAAGACGCCAACTTAACCATCTGAAGCCAACTTGTCTTCAGGGTTAGGGGAAGAAGAAAATACACTATGAAGTATCGTGCTTTACCCATCGGTGCAAATCTAGAAGCAATCCAGAAGGAAGCGAGAAAATTGTTGCGTGCCCTGCGACAAAGCGATGTCGCTACAGCAGAACGATACCGCCCCTTTGATCTCCTAGAGAGCAGTTCCCATGTGAGACTTCTCGACGCCCAGTACATAATTGCACGGCGCTATGGTTTTAAGAGTTGGGCAAATCTACGGGAAAATCTGAATGTCCACCGCACTAGAACAGCTTCCAAATTCTTGGTCACTGCCTGATTGACGCGCTACCGGATTAATCAGTTGGCCAGTCGTCCAGTGAAACGAATAGCATCGAGATTAGTAAACTAGCGATGGGGGCAAAATGCATGGCCTGTAACTCTTGCAGAGCAGAAAATCAGGAAAGGTTTTTGGCAGAGGTCAGCTTCCATTTTCAAGGACTGAGAAATGTACACTTGCTCCCCGTCCTAGTCTTTCCTGAACTATTGGTGTGCCTCAATTGCGGGAAAACGGAATTTACCATTCCCGAAGAGGACTTAGGACGTCTTGTCCAGAGTGATGCCACCACGGGAGGTTAGGCCCCGGCCATCAAGTGAATAGGAAGAACTGCCTGCGAGTCGGGCAGCTCTCTTGTTTCGACCCAACTTTTCAAACAAATCAGGTGCTAATTTCCGTCGGTTTGCTTTGACACGGAAGTTGCTCCTATTGGTACTTTGTTCAACCGACTCGGTCGGACAAATTTGCTATCACAGACGCATAACCCCTCAACTCTTCGCAATTCGTTCGCCAGCGGCCGCCAGCGTTTCACCGCGGGGCTTCCTACGCGGCATGTTCGACAATTTTTTCGACAATCTGGCCGAGCAAACTCTTCTCCTGCCAATCGAGTTCGTGAAAGCGTCGTCCGGCTTTC